>JBGAIX010000005.1:0-224956 GCA_044225235.1 Propionibacteriaceae bacterium
CGGCCGCGCTACTGGCCAGTAACGAATCTAAACGTTTCGTGAGAGATGTTGCGCATTTGTGCTGACTAACCTCTAGTGTGGCTTAGGACACATCGGATGGGTGTCCCTCGACAAAGAAGTGAGGAGTGTATGACTTTCGTTCGTTCGTCGCGCCGCGTCCTCATCGCGGCCGCGTCTCTCACCGCTCTCCTGACCGTCGCCGCCTGCGGCGGCGGCTCCAGCGAGACACCAGCTGGCGGCGGAAGCTCGGCTGCTGAGGATCCCGGCTACAGCCAGAAGGGTCCGATCACCCTGGTCCAGGGGAAGGACACCTCCGCCACCGGCATCGTGCAGAAGCTGCTCGACCAGTGGAACAAGGAGCACCCTGACGAGAAGGCAACGCTCCAGGAACTGCCCGACAGCGCCGATCTCCAGCGCCAGCAGATGATCCAGAACGCGCAGATCAAGTCCGACAAGATGACCGTTCTGAGCGTCGACGTCGTCTGGACTGCAGAGTTCGCGGCCAACGGCATCGTGGACGCGCTGCCGGCGGACAAGTTCCCGACCGCCGACATGCTGCCGGCGACCGTGGACAGTGCCACCTACTTCGGCAAGCTCTACGCCTACCCGACCTCGTCGGATGGTGGCTTGCTGTACTACCGCAAGGACCTGCTCGACAAGGCCGGTGTGCAGCCGCCGACGACGTGGGACGAGATGAAGGCCGCCTGCGACAAGATCCTGCCGGACCAGAAGGGCATGGATTGCTTCGGCGGCCAGTACAACAAGTATGAGGGCCTGACGGTGAACTTCTCAGAGGCCGTCAACAGCGCCGGTGGCGTGATCGTCGGTGACGACGGCAAGCCCAACGTCGCGACTCCGGAGGCCGAGAAGGGCCTGCAGCGGATGGTGAACTGGTTCAAGGACGGCACCGTTCCGAAGGGCGCCATCACCTGGCAGGAAGAGGAAGGTCGCCGCGCGTTCCAGAGCGGCAAGCTGCTCTTCCACCGCAACTGGCCCTACGTCTACGCCGCGGCCAGCAAGGACGATGGCTCGTCCGACATCGTGGGCAAGTTCGCAGTTGCTCCGCTCCCGGGCGAGACCGGCCCTGGCACCTCCAGCCTGGGTGGCCACAACTGGGCGATCAGCAAGTACGCCAAGAACAAGGGCACGGCGGCCGAATTCATCGCGTGGTGGGCCTCCCCGGAGATCCAGAAGCAGAACGTGTTGGCGAGTTCCAATGCGCCCACGCTGTCCGCGCTCTACACCGACCCGGATGTGCTCAAGAAGTACCCGTACATGGACACGCTGCTCAAGTCCATCGAGACCGCCAAGCCTCGACCGAAGGCCGTCAAGTACGGCGACGTCACGCTGGCGATCCAGGACGCGGCATATGGCGCGCTCCAGGGTCAGCAGGCTCCGAATGCCGCTCTCCAGCAGCTGCAGTCGAAGCTCCAGGGACTGATTCAGTAGTCCGTCTGAGTTGACCCAGCTGCGGGGTCCCGGCGCGGCCCGATGGTCGCGCCGGGAGCCCGCAATCAGGAGGAGGTTAGGAGCATGGCCACAGCTACTGCTGTGAAGGGTTCTCCGACTGCTGCCGGAGACGGTCACAAGCACAAGAAAAACGCTCTGAGCGACGGACAGGGCAGGCTGGCAGCGATCTTGCTGGCGCCGAGCCTATTCGTCATCCTGCTGGTCGCAGGTATCCCGGTGATCATGTCGATTCGTGAATCCTTCTTTCAGGCGAACGACAAGCCGGATCCGACAACGGGCCTCATCACCCAAGGGGAGTCGTTCGTAGGACTGCAGAATTTCACCAATATCTTCACGGGCCAGAACCAGGTTGTCGGCAGCTACGGCACCATGGACCGATTCTGGAACGCGTTCTTGAACACCACGTTCATCACCATCGTTTGCATCATCTTGGAAACCATCCTCGGTGTGGCGATGGCGCTCATCATGTCCAAGGCCTTCCGTGGCCGCGGCGTGGTCCGCGCCGGCATCCTCGTGCCGTGGGCGATCCCGACCATCGTGTCGGCGCTGATGTGGAAGCTGATCTTCGACGAGGCCGGGATCTTGAATGCGATCCTCGGCAAGCAGATCCTGTGGCTGGCCGACTCGGGCGCCTCGTTCTGGGCGGTCGTGATTGCCGATACCTGGAAGACCGCACCGTTCATCGGGCTGCTGACTCTGGCCGGTCTGCAGACGATTCCCGCCGAGGTGTACGAGGCGGCGAAGGTCGACGGCGCATCGGCGATCCAGCAGTTCACCCGGCTGACGCTTCCGATGGTCAAGCCGACCTTGGTTGTGGCTGTGCTGTTCCGAACCCTCGACACGATGCGCATGTTCGACCTGCCGTTTGGCATGGTGGGACCGGGCAAGTATCGAGTCGAGACCTTGTCGGTCTTCGCCTATCAAGAGGCGTCGCAGTCCCGGTATGGGCCGGCGGCGGCGTACTCGATCATCCTCTTCATCTACGTCCTCGTGGTGGCCTATCTGTTCATCAAACTGCTCGGAGCAGACGTGGTAGGCGAGGGGCGGCCGCCCAAGAAGAAGAAGAGTCCCAAGGGCGGCGCCGCAGCTCCGGCATTGGAGATGGTTGGGGGTGCGCACTGATGTCCACGCAAACTCCAGCTCGCGAGGAAACGCATCTCACCGCCGAGGAGGTCGCCGAACTCGCCAAGCCCAAGCGAAGCCCGTGGGCACGGGTCGGCGTGATTGCCTCCTATACAGGTATGGCCTTCATCGTCCTGTACTGCATCATCCCGTTCTACTGGATGCTGGTGTCCTCGCTGCGACTCCCGAGCGAGGGTCGAAGCACCGAGTTGATTCCGAGCCCTGCCTCCCTGAAGAACTTCGAGGCGGTATTCGCAGGGAACAACAACTTCGGGCGCTCGTTGATCAACTCGATCATCATCTCGGGCACCACGACGATCCTCACCCTGTTGTTCGGGATCGTGGCGGCGTACGCCTTGGCGCGGTTGAACTTCCGTGGCAAAGGCGCGGTGCTCGGGCTGATCATCGCCTGCTCGATGTTCCCGCAGGTGACGTTGCTGGTGCCGCTGCTGAAGATGTTCTCCTCTGCGGAGCCGTTCACGTGGTTCCCGTACTGGATCAACACCTACCAGGCCGTCATCATCCCGAACCTCAGCTTCGGGCTGCCCTTGGCGATCTGGAACCTGACCGCGTTCTTCCGGCAGTTGCCAGTCGAACTCGAGCAGGCGGCCATGGTGGACGGGTGCACACCCGGGCAGGCATTCCGGAAGGTGATTCTTCCGCTGGCCGCACCCGGCGTGTTCACGACGGCCATCATTGTGTTCATCGGTGCCTGGAATGAGTTCCTGATCGCGCTGACCTTCCTGCCGGCCAAGGAGATGCAGACGGCGACCGTCGCAATCAGCAAGTTCACGGGCACGACCGGATTCGACACGCCGTACGGCACCATCATGGCCGCCGGTGTGATCGTGACCGTGCCACTGCTGATCGCGGTGCTGATCTTCCAGCGTCGCATCGTCGCCGGCCTGACCGCAGGCGGCGTCAAGTAGGGGTATCCATCCGCCGAAACCCACTCGCCACTGGCGCAGCCGCGATACTCGCGGCTGCGCCAGTCGCGTCTTGGGCGACCATGGCGGCACGCGCGTGATGGGGCATTCGCCCAGGTGAGACGGTTCTTACAGCCTCCGTCCAGATTCTCGGGCTGTCCTTGACGGCGTCGCCGGGTGCCTGCTTACACTGTCGACGCTGAGTGTCCGGGGGGCCTCCAACCACAGGGAGCCGCTCGGGCATCGTCGTTTCTCGGGGCTCGCCTCATCGCTGAGGCAGAGACGGAGCCCGGTGTCTCCGATCTCTCGGTCCGGCTCGCCACGTCGCGAGTGCGGATCCTTGACCTCGGGAGAACGATGACCGTTCCCAACTTCGCTTCGCCGGCACGTGGCGGGGCGAAAGCACTGCTTGTCCTTCTTCTCGTCATTCTGGTGGTCGCGGCGACGGCTCTCGTTGCGGGCGCCCGGAGGGCCGACGCGGCGACGGAGTCCCTGTTCCCCACAGCCAAGCCCGCCGCCGACCCAGACACTCGGGCGGTGACGGTCGGCACCGTGGTGCGCGCAGAGCGGACCGGCCGGATCACTGGTATCCGCTTCTACAAGCGTGCGGGCAACACCGGGAAGCACACCGCCGGCCTCTTTTCCGACGACGGTTCGATGGCCATCACCGGGACGTTCAGCAAGGAAACCAAGACCGGCTGGCAGACCTGGTCGCCGAAGACGGCGATCTGGGTGCGCAAGGGTGCGGTGTTCACGGTCGCGGTGCACATGCCCCGGGCTCGATACGCGGCGGTGTCGAACTACCGCTGGCCCGCGAAGTCACGCTCGTTGACAGGCATGCGTGGCGTCTACAGCTACGGACCAAAGCTGGCAATGCCGGCTGAGGTCTGGGAGTCCTCCAACTACTTCATCGACGTGCTCTTCGTGCCGAACGCGTCATCGGCGCCGCCGACCGCGTCGCCGAAGCCGACAGCTTCTCCCACCGCGTCGCCGAAGCCGACAGCTTCTCCCACCGCGTCGCCGAAGCCGACAGCTTCGCCGACTGCGTCGCCGAAGCCGACAGCTTCGCCCACGCCGAAGCCCTCGCCGTCCCCGACGCAGCCATCGTCCCCCAAGGGTGGGCGGATCGTTCTCGGCCGCAGCTTCCCGAACGAGGCAACGACGGGAGTGCCCGCCGGGACCACCTTGACGCCATACACCGGCTCGTGCCTGATCCAGAGCGCCGGTACGGTCATCGACTCAAAGACGATCAACTGCGAACTGCGCGTCTTTGCGCGGAATGTGGTGATCAAGAACAGTCTGATCAAGGGCTCGGTCTACACGGACTCGCAGGCAGGCGTCGGGTCCTTCACCATCACCGACTCGACGATCGACCAGGGCGCAGGTCCCGGCACCGGGATTGGCGACGTGGACTTCACAGCTACTCGGGTCGAGGTCTTCGGGGGAACCAGATCGATCAACTGCTACCGCGACTGCACCGTGCGGGACTCCTACGTCCACGGCCAGTGGAACGACACTTCCGGCGTCCACCACGAGTCCGGCATCAGGATGAACACGCGCTCGACGCTGGTCCACAACACGATTGCCTGCGATGCCAACGACTATCCGCCCGATGCCGGCTGCTCCGCCGCGATCAGCGGGTACCCCGACTTCGATCCGGTGGAGAAGGTCACCATCGACAACAACCTTGTCATCGCTGGTTCCGGCGGCTACTGCGCGTACGGCGGCTCTACGTCGGGCAAGCCGTTCTCCGGCAAGACGAACACGATCAAGTACACGAACAACATCTGGGAACGCGGGCGCGAGATGGGTGCCGGGAACCGCGGCTACGTCTGCGGCTACTGGGGACCGATCACGTCGTTCGACTCCGATGCGCCGGGGAACGTGTGGACCAACAACCTGTACGACGACGGTACGCCCGTGCCGCCCGCGAACTGACCACAGCGGGCGGTTGCCGGGACGGATGATCCGAAGGGACTGTTGCTGGCTCGGGCCTGGCATCTCCATCGATGGCGAAGTCGCCGTCGGGCCGGGTGCGCAACTGCGTGAGGGACTCGGTCAGGACATCAATCTGGCGGAGCGAGTTGGCCGGTTCCCTGGAGCTGACGCCGAAGTCAAGTGCCAGTTGACTCGCCCCCGGCCCGGTGACTGACGAGTTCCGCGCTGCGGCGCGGTCGGATCGATTGGGCGGGATCACCCGGAACCGGTGTCGACCATCAACCGGAACCCCGACAAGCATCAACCGGAACCCCGACGTCAAACATCAAGCGGATCCATACATCACAGGGTGCGCCGCGAGGGAATCGAACCCCCAACCCGCTGATTAAGAGTCAGCTGCTCTGCCTATTGAGCTAGCGGCGCGCGAACGGAAACACTAGCAAAGCTGGCCGTGGCTGAGGAAATCGCTCACCAACCTGCCTCGAGCGCGGCCATCGCGGCGTTGTGACCGGCGATCCCGCTCACCGCACCACCGCGGCGGGCTCCCGATCCGCAGAGCATCACGCGGTCGACACCAGACTCGACCCCCCAACGCTCGGCCGGCGTACGTGGCGGGTCCGGCCCGTCCCACCAAGGCCAGGTCAGATCGCCATGGAAAATGTTCCCCTTCGGCATCTGGAGCTCTCGCTCCAGATCCATCGGGGTCAGCACCTCCAGGCAGGGGTGGCCAGCGGAGTCCGTGGACAGGCACGACTCAATCGGCTCAGCGAGGACGGTGTTCAGCGACGCCAGAACGGCTTCGGCGGCGGCGTCGCGAGCCGCCTCGGGGTCCGCGGGCAGCGCCTCAGCCGGCGCCTGAAGGCCGAAGACGGTGAGCGCGTGGCGGCCTCTGGCGGTCGCCACCGGACCGAGGACGGATCGGTCGGTCAAGGTCTGGCAGTACACCTCGCACGGTAGCGGGACTGGGAGCCGTCCTGCTGCTGCAGACGTAGAGGCGGCCTGCAACTGCTCCCAGCCCTGATTGACGTGCAGAGTGCCCGAGAATCCGACCCGCGGATCGACGCCCGACGCCAGTCGGGGCAGCCGGTCCAGGACGAGATTGACCTTGATCTGGGCGCCAGGCGCACCGTCAGTGACCGGCTCGCCCAGCAGGTGCGCCAGTTCGGCGGGAGCGCAGCCGGCCAGGACGTGCTCCGCGTACCAACGGGTCCCGTCCTGCGCGACGAGCATCACATCCGCCGACCTGGGTTCGATCCGGACCACCCTGCACTGCGGCACGAGGTCGGCGCCCGCCTGCGTCGCCACCCGGGTGAACTCCCGGGCCACGGCTGCCATCCCGCCGACGGGGACCTTCCACTCGCCGGTGCCGTTGCCGATGACGTGGTACAGGAAGCACCTGTTCTGCCGGAGCGTGGGGTCCATCGCCGAGCTCAGGGTTCCGATCAGTGCGTCGGTCAGGATCAGACCGCGGACAAGGTCGTGGTCGAAGGTCTGGCCGATCCATGCGCCGATGGGGTGCTGAGTCAGGTCGTTCCAGAGCCGGTCGCCGAGTTGCCGTCGGATGGCGTCTGCACTCGGCAGCGGCCCCGTCAGTGTCGGCTCGACGACCGTGGCGAGGGTCGCCAGCTGCTGGTGGAACTGCAGCCACCGCTCGTACTCGGCGGATCCGCCGGCCAGCGCCGCAAACGAGGCTGCTGTCGCTGGATGATCCGTGCGGGAGATGGCCAGACCGGACCCGGCCGTGGGGCTGTAGCTGTGCATGGTGCGCGAACGGAGTTCCAGGTTGAGTCCGAGGTCCGCGCGGATCCGGTCGGGGAGCAGCGAGACGAGGTAGGCGAATCGCGACAGTGTGACGTCGACGCCCGCGAAGGGCTGGCTCCCGGCCACGGCGCCGCCGAAGACGCTCCTGGCTTCGAGGATGGACACCCTCCGGCCCGCCCGGGCGAGGTAGCTGGCCGCCACTAGGGCGTTGTGGCCGCCGCCCACCACCACGACATCACGGCGTCGGGATGCGGACACCCGGAAACGCTAGCGCCTCGGGCGCGACGTCGCAGGGGCGATCCGCAGAACCGTCAGCGAGCCGGGCTGAGCGGGCGGAGCTCAGGACTCACCGAGCCTGCCGATGGTGCCCGCCGGGCGTGGCGCGCGACGGCGAGGACGATCAGGAGCTGTGCGGTCAGATAGGTCGCCATGATGACCGCGCCAGCAAGCCGCGGCGTCGGGACCAGGATGTAGTACGCCACGACGAGGTCGGAGAGCATGAAGAGAGCAGCGCCCACCCCGGACATCCACGTCATGCCGCTGGCCAGGGCGACCATCAAGGACAGCATGCAGCCGTAGACGGCGACGGCGAGCCAGAGGCCGTCGGAGTGGGCCGCCATCAGTGCCAGCGACGGGCCGACCAGCAGGACGTAGCCGCCGATGCGCCGAGGAGACGCAAGGATCCCGGACCGTCGGAACGGCCAGAAGGCGACGCAGTAGGCGATCTGCGCTACGAGGAACAGCCCGACCTTCAGCTCGATGACCCACCCGAGGGCGTCTCCGAGCCAGGAGAAGCCCAGCGCCACGAGCACGAATCGGACCAGGCGGGTGTCCGGGGCGGCAGCCAGCAGGTAGGCGCCCAAGAGCGGCATCAGCAGGATCGGGATGAGCGCGGCAAGCCGGGGTGCGGCCAACTCGGCGACCACATCGACGATGCCGAGGGCGCAGTACGCGCCCAGGCAGAAGCTCGCCGCCGGCCGGTGACTCACTCGACCAGGCTAATTACGCCATCCGTACGCGGGTAGCACAAATGTGACGGGTAACGAAGCGGTTTCTCTGCCGGAGGAGTCCGCAGGGCGGTCGTGGTGCCGTCAGCGCCGTCGGCCGCGCACGGCAGCGAGCCGCTGTCGGCGCAATTCTGCGATCTCCGGACGCGGAAGCGGCGGCAGTTCGCAGTCGAGGGCGAGTTGGAGAAGGTGGTCTGCCAGCGCCGGGTTCCGGGCGAGCACGGGGCCGTGTGGATAGGTCCCGATCACCGTGCCGGATATGGCGCCCTCGGTGCCGTCGCCACAGTTGCCGACGCCGATCTCGACATCGGCCAGCGGCTCGACCCCGGCCCCGAGTTCGGTGTACCCGCCGTGGTTCTCGAATCCGGTCAACCAACCATCGGTCCCGGTGGCATCGGTGCCGCGCCACCGGGTGAGGATCTCGCCGACCGCTCGAACAGGTCCGCGCGTCGTGGTGACGTCCAGTAGCCCCAGCCCGTCGATCACCTGATCGTCTTCGCCGACGGTGAAGGAGCGGCCGATGATCTGATAGCCGGCACAGACCGCGAACACCGCGGCGCCGCGATCAACTGCCCGGTGCAGCCCCCCATCGGCGCGCAGAGCGCGAACGGCGGAGACCTGGGCCGCGTCCTCGCCGCCGCCAAGCAGGTACACCTGTCCGGAGTCCGGTAGCGCATCCCCGGGCTCGACGACGGTCAGCAGGGGATCGAATCCGCGCCAGGCGAGGCGCTTGACCAGCACCGTGGCGTTTCCGCGGTCACCGTAGATGCCGAGCAACGACTGGTAGACGAGGACGACCTCGACGCGTTGGCCCTTGCCGAAATCGACGAGAGGCGGCATCAGACCTTGCCCATCTTCCGAAGCCGTTGGAAGGGCGTGTAGGTCGCCACCACGTCCACCGGCGCGGAATGGCCAGCGAGTGCCGCAGCCAGGTCGGGGATGCAGTGATGCGCGACATCGGCGTAGCTCAGCCGGACAGCAAGGTCCTGGGCCCGCGGACCCGTGGCGACGACTGTGCGCCCGGCAAGCTGCTCGTACTCGACATCCCAGAGCCACGAGACATCCCGGCCGTCGGCTGCGGCCGAATCGATCGCGAGGACGACAGTCTCGGTGCTGACCAGCGGCAACGCCTCGGCCCAGCCGGCAGGGTTCTTGGCCAACAACAGGCGCGCCTGGGTCTCGCCGAAACGTGCGGTGGCGAACCGGCCGGCCGGGGACGATACCGATCGCATGCCTTCCAGTGCAGTGGCCACGTCCACGCCCATCAGCTCCGCTGCGGCAAGCGCACACGCCGCATTGCTCACGTTGAAGGCACCAGGCACGTTCAGATCGGGCCGCCAGCTGACTCCGGCCCGGTCCACGATCTGTCCATCGACGACGCGGAGATCCGACGCAGGCTGCGCCAGGCTGCAGCCCGAACAGTGCCAGTCGCCTCCGTGGCCGCCGGTCGCGTCCGGTTGGGTGCGGATCAGATTGGCCCCGCAGTTCGGACACAGCGAGGCGTCCTGAGTCCAGGTGGTCGCGGTGTCGACCCAGACCACCTCACGGGCGGTCTGCGCGGCCCAGACGATCAGCGGTTCATCGGCATTGGCCACCACCACCGGCCCATCCTCGCCAGCCGCAGCGAGGGCGTTGCGCCAACTTCGGCCGAGTCCCTTGATCTCGTGGTGCCGGTCCAACTGGTCGCGGCTGAAGTTCAGCAGCACCAGCACCTCGGGTTTGCCGAGCCGGATCATGTCGGCGACGACCCGCTCGTCGGTTTCCAAGATCGCGAGGTCGGATCGTGGCTGCTCGCTCAGCGCGGACGCGATCCCGAAGTGCAGATTGGCGCCGTCGGCGTTGTGCACCACCCGCCGGGTCTCAGGGGCCACAGACGCACGGACGGCGGCGGCGAGGAAGTGGGTCGTGGTGGTCTTCCCGTTTGTCCCGGAGACCATCGCAACCCGCCTTCCGCGGAGCAGCTTGGCCAGTGCCTCCGGATCCAGTGTCGTCATCACCCGGCCGCGAATCGAGGCGCCCGAGCCGCGCCCGGAAATCCGTGACGCGAAAGCCGCTGCCCGCCCTGCCAGAGTGGCGACCGCTAGCCGGGGATCCGCCGAGCGGCGCCGCGGCCCGGTCTCCGCGTGTTCGGCGGCTGGCGGCATGAGATCAGCTACCTCGCAGGACGTCGCGGCGACGGACAGGCGTGGGGTGAGTGACGGGACTCGAACCCGCGACATCCTGGACCACAACCAGGTGCTCTACCAGCTGAGCTACACCCACCACGCCATCGGCTCCAGCCTCAAACGAGGCCGTGGCAGCGTGAAGTGTAGCGGCCCGCGAGGAGGGGGTGGAAATCAGTTCTCCTCGACTGCGGGCTGCACCACGCTGCCGGTGAGCGCGCCCTGGTGGCGACGGGCGGTCTGCTTCGCGGTCTCGGTGTCGGGGCCAGGCTGTGGGACGAAGATCGCGTCGCGGTAGTAGCGCAGTTCTTCGATCGACTCCCTGACGTCGGCCAGTGCGCGATGATTCCCGGACTTTGCCGGCGCGGCGTAGTACACCCTCGGGTACCAGCGGCGCGCCAACTCCTTGATGGAGGACACGTCCACGCTGCGGTAGTGGACGTGCGCTTCCAGCGTGGGCATGTCCCGGGCGAGGAATGCGCGATCGGTGCCGATGGTGTTTCCGGCCAGCGGCGCTTTCCGGGCCTCCGGAACGAACGAGCGGACGTACTCCAGCACCGCAGCCTCGGCATCGGCCATGCTCATTCCGCCAGCCAAGGCATCGAGCAGGCCGGAACTGCGGTGCATGGCGGTGACGAAGTCGCTCATCGCCTCCAGCGCGGCGTCGTCGGGCCGAATGACCACGTCGACGCCGTCACCCAGAACGTTCAGATCGGGGTCGGTGACCACGGCAGCGACCTCGATGAGGGCATCGCCGGTCAGGTCGAGCCCGGTCATCTCGCAGTCGACCCAGACCAACAACTCCTTCACCGGGCTCACTCTAGTGACCCAGCGTTGGGGCAGTGCCGAGTCGTCACTCTCAGACGCCTGCCGCCTACGGCGGCGATACAGTGATCGACAGTCGGCGCCGGGTGACGAGCCGACCTGAACGGCCCCCGTAGCTCAGAGGATAGAGCAGCAGCCTTCTAATCTGTCGGTCGTAGGTTCGATTCCTACCGGGGGCGCACTATTGTTCCCTGCCGCCCGCAGCGGAGCGATCGTGAATCGTGCTCTGATCCGCCGGGGCCGGGCTGCTCTCGTTTAGAGTGACAGCAGATCGGCGCCGTAGACAGGCGTTGTCGGCGAAGGGATGACCGGGTGACCGCCGAAGAAATAGCTGCTGTAGTCGCCTTGCTGGTGCTCTTCGTCGAGTTCGTCGTCAAGATCATCGCGCTCGGCATCATCCCGCAGAATCGCCGCCCGACCTCGGCGGCGGCGTGGCTGCTCCTCATCTTCATCCATCCGTGGATCGGACTGCTGGTCTTCGGCCTGATCGGCAACCAGCACGTGGACCGGCGTCGGCTGCGCACGCGTGAGGCGGTGCAGCGAGTCATCGACGAAGGCATGAGGTCCGCTCCGGCGCTCACCACCGGCGCCGACAACGCGCTGGTCGTCGCTGCTTCCGGGCTGAACCGGAGGTTGGGTGGCCTGCCCGGCATGGATGGCAACTCGGTGCACCTCATTGAGGACTACGACGCCTCGATTGCAGCGATGGCCGAGGACATCAGGTCCGCTCAGGCTAATGTGCACATCGAGTTCTACATCATGGCGTGGGACGACGTGACCGAGCCGCTGTTCGCGGCCCTGGCGGACGCCGTCCAACGCGGGGTCGCGGTGCGGCTTCTGTTCGACCACATCGGGAGCAGCCGGATCCCTGGTCACAAGACGATGCTGCGGAAGCTGAACGAGGCCGGGATCGAGTGGTATCGAATGCTGCCGATCCGTCCGCTGCGGGGAGAGTGGCGTCGACCAGATCTCCGGAACCACCGCAAGATCCTCGTGGTGGACGGGGTGCTGGGCTACACCGGCTCACAGAATCTGATCCACCCGAGCTATCACAACCCCAAGCACGAGCGAGCGGGCCGGCGCTGGCACGAACTGGTGGCGCGTGTCGAGGGGCCTGTGGTTGAGTCGTTGAACATCGTCTTCGCGACGGACTGGTTCGTCGAGACCGGCACCGATCTGCGTCCCGAAATCGTTCGCCCACCGGTCCAGACCGGTGCCGACACAACGGCCTGCCAGGTGCTGCCCAGCGGCCCGGGTTTCGTCCACGAGAACAATCTGCGGCTGTTCAACACCCTCGTCTACGGTGCCAAGCGGCGACTGTCGATCACCAGTCCGTACTTCGTCCCGGACGAGTCGTTGCTGTACGCCATCACCACCGCCGCGCAGCGCGGGGTTGACGTCGAACTCTTCGTCGGCGAGCAGGGCGACCAGTTCATGGTCCATCACGCCCAGCGCTCGTACTACTACGCGTTGCTCGCCAGCGGCGTCCGGATCTACCTGTATCCAGCACCGGCGATTCTGCACGCGAAGCACATGAGCGTCGACGACGACATCGCCGTCATCGGCTCCAGCAACATGGACATCCGCTCGTTCGCGCTCGACTACGAGGTGTCACTGCTCTGTTTCGGGGAGGGGTTCGTAACCGCGATTCGCACGGTCGAGGACCACTACCGGGCGATCAGCAAGGAACTAGGACTGCAGACGTGGGAGCAGCGCCCACGGCGGCAGCGGTATCTGGACAATGTCATGCGGCTGACGTCGGCACTGCAGTAGTCGCGCGCGTCAGCGCGTCACCGCGATTCCTATCGCGGATACCGGTATCGCGGAGATCGCGGCGACCCAGACCGTCGTCTTGATCACCCGCTCGGCCAGCTGCAGCCCGCGGCCGAGCCGCCCGCACCGCTGTACGGCGACCTCTTGGACGGCCCAGGTCCACCGCAGCGTCCGATAGGCACGGGTCAGCTGGACGCGGTCGGACCATCCCCGCCAGCGGGAGCGGTGGACGGAGAGCGTCATGTAGTGCCCGTCGGCAACCGGGACCGCGAACGCGTAGCCCAGCCAATCGACGACCTTGTGCAGCACTACGCCGAGGACGATGCCGACCAGCGGCGAGAGCAATTCGTTCACGACGGTACGCACCGACGTGAACCGGACACCGGTGCCGTCCCAGTCTCCCGAGATCGTCACCGCCACGATCCCGCCGATGATCAACAGCATCCAGGTCGGCCGAAGGCACCGCAGCAACAGCACTGCTGTCGAGTCGAATCGTCCTTCCCGCAGCAGCGACTCGGGGTGAAAGCGGCCCTCGGTGTCCCACGCCTGACTCCGTCGCCGCGCCAGTGCCCCGATCGGATGCGGCTTGCCGTGGTCGTCCCGCGCCGTCATCTCACCTCCCGTGCCTACCTCGCTGTGGACCCGGTGCCGTCACGGAGCATGATCGCAGAGCGACTGGCTCCGGCCCATTGCACTTGATCAGATTCTCGATAGCCTTCCGCCATGGCGATGGTGCGTCTCCCCAGCGGCACCACGGTCAATTACCGGGAGTGGGGACGGCCAGACGGTGCGGTCGTGCTCATGTTGCACGGGCTGACCAGCACCGGATACAGCTGGCGGAATGTCGGCACCGCGCTGGGGGATCGGTTCCGCGTGATCGCTCCGGACGCGCGTGGTCACGGCGAGAGCGACTGGGCCGAGGACTACTCCTTCGAAGCGATGCGCGGCGATGTCGTCGGGCTGATGGAGCGGCTGGGCATCTACGGCGCGCTCGTCGTCGGGCACTCGATGGGCGCCCTGACCGCGTACGAGCTGGCCGCGTCCCGCCCCGACCTGGTGCGGCTGCTCGTGCTCGAAGAGATTCCGGCGCCGGTGCCAGCCCATCCGCCGCGCCGGGTACCGCGCGGTCCGCACTGGCTGGGCCGGTGGGACTGGCGCGCCGAGGCCTCGGTGAACCGTTGGCGGAATGCACCGCCGCGGCAGTGGTGGGAACTGGCCGATCGGATCACCGCCACCACGATGGTGATCGGTGGGACACAAAGCCACCTCGACCAGGCCGCGATGCGCACCCTGGCCGAGCGCATTCCCCACGGGGAGTTCGTCGCCCTCGACGGCGGCCACGACCTGCACACCCGACGGCCGAGCGACTTCTTGATCAAGGTCGAGCCGTTCATGGCCTACTTCGCGAAGTAGTCCGCGACCCTCCCAGCCGCGGTCCGGCCCACATCTATTCTTGGCGCATGCCGGTCCCAGCCCCTGTAGCCGCCTCGCAGACGCAGGCCAGGGCCCTCGCGCGCAACGGCATCCGCAGCGATCCGGACCCCGCAGTCCCGCTCCCGAAGCGCCTGCTGACGAGCCCGATGTTCTGGCTGACCGTGGTGATGCTCGGTGTGTACGCCGCGCTCCTCGTGCTCCTCTACCGCCAGACCGTGCCCGATCAGCAGGTGCCTGGCGGGGTGCTTCCCGGCCTCGGGACCGAGGCGGTCCCGATTGCAGCTCGGTACGCAGCGTTCACCGCCATCCCGCTCAGCCTTCTGTTCCTCTGGCTGGACCGGTTCCGTCCGCAGCGCTTCTGGGTCTGGCTGATGACCTTCGGTTGGGGAGCATGCGTGGCCACCTTCATCTCGGCCCAGGTCAATACCTGGGCCGCAGGCCACCTCAGCGTCGCCGGTGACGGAGACCCCGCGACCGCTGCCCGGGCGGCCATCTACGTGGCCCCGTTCGTCGAGGAGGCGGCCAAGGCCACGGTGCTGTTCTGGCTGGTGATCTTGATGCGCTACCAGTGGGTGAGCCGGATCAGCGGCATCGTCCTGGCTGGGCTCTCCGGGGCGGCTTTCGCCTTCACCGAGAACATCCTCTACTACGGGCGCGTCTACCGGTACGCCGCGCGGACCTTCGGTGAGGTGAGCCCGCAGGACGCGCTGCAGCAGCTGTTCCTGCTGCGCGGCGTGATGACGTTTTTCGGTCACCCCCTCTTTACGGCGATGACCGGCATCGGCCTCGCCATCGCGGTGCGCGCCAAGAGCAAGGTGGTGCGGGTCGTCGCTCCGCTGGCGGGTTTCTGCCTCGCCGCGTTCCTGCACATGTCCTTCAACACCACCGCATCGCTCGTGCAGGGTCCGACGCTGCTGTTCGTCTACCTCGTGGTCGCGGTGCCACTGGTTCTCGGGGTGGCTGTGTTCGCCGTCCGGCAGTTGCTGCGCGAGGGCCGGCTGGTCAACCAGCGGTTGACCGACTACGTGCGGCTCGGCTGGCTGCGCGACGGCGACCCGGCGGCGTTCGCGCGGCTCCGGACTCGGACCCGGGCGCTGTGGCACGCGGCGTTCCTCGGCCTGCACGCGTTCTTGGCGACGCTCCGGTTGCAACGAGCCGTGACTGAGCTGGCATATCTGCGCGACGCCATCACGCGCGGGATCGTGGACGACGCCGGACTACTCCGGGAGCGAGTTCTGCTCAGCCGCATTCGCCAGCTGAGGCCGTCCGCGGTCGTCACACCCACCGGCCGTGCCGCCTACCCTGCGCTGCGACGTCGTCCGCGGCCGACCGCCGACTTCCCACCCCCGAGCTACCCCGGGCCTGCAGGCATCGGCGGCATCTATCCCGCGCCTGCGACATTTCCCTCGCCGGGTGCGCCAGGTGCCGTACCACTAGGGCAGACTGCTACGCAGTACTCGGAGGTCGACCCCAATTGGAAGCCGCCGGGGGAGTAGGAGTCGCCGATGACCGCCAGGCAGCAGACGCCACTGGAGTCTGCCCTGGTCGAGCTTCGCGCCGCGACCGATCCGGTGCACCTGACCCTCCCGCTGCCCGGATCGCGGGATCAGCAGCGCGTCGCCACGGAGATGGTGCGTCAGCTGGACGACTACGTTCTGCCCCGACTCGCCACGATCGACGCACCGATGCTCGCGGTCGTCGGCGGATCGACCGGCGCAGGCAAGTCAACGCTGGTGAACTCGCTCCTGGGCCGACGGGTGACCGCGCCTGGGGTGATCCGACCGACAACGCGGGCGCCGGTGCTGGTCCACCACAGCAACGACGCACGCTGGTTCACCGACGAGCGGATCCTGCCGGGGTTGGCGCGATCCACCGGATCGTCTGCTGACGCGCGGTCGTTGCAGTTGGTCGTGGACGATTCGATGCCGTCCGGCCTGGCCATCCTGGACGCACCCGATATCGACTCCGTGGTCGCCGAGAACCGTGAGTTGGCTGCCCAGCTGCTGGCGGCGGCCGATCTCTGGCTGTTCGTCACCTCCGCGGCCCGCTACGCCGACGCCGTGCCGTGGGATTTCCTCGCGTCAGCCGCCGATCGGAGCGCCGCAGTTGCGGTGGTGCTGGATCGGGTTCCGCCGCGTGCCATGGCGGAGGTGCCGGCGCACCTCGGCCAGCTGATGAGTGAGCGAGGGCTGGCTGACTCTCCGCTGTTCGCGGTTCCGGAGACGAGCGTCGATGCTGACGGCCTGCTGCCTGCCGCCGCGGTGCAGCCGGTCCGCAGCTGGCTTGCGACGCTCGCGGCTGATCAGGCGAGTCGAGCGGCCGTCGTGCATCGCACGCTGGACGGAGCCATCGGGGCGCTCGCAGCGAACGCGCCACGGCTCGCCGCCGCGGTCGACGCCCAGGTCGGGGCGCTGTCCCAGCTGCGTGCTGAGGCGGACCACTCCTACGCCGAGGCTGTCCGTACCGTTCAGGTGCAGACGGCGGACGGCACGCTGCTGCGCGGGGAGGTGCTCGCGCGCTGGCATGAGTTCGTGGGTACGGGTGAGTTCTTCCGTGCCCTGGAGCAGAAGGTCAGCTGGCTGCGCGATCGCCTCGTGTCGACCTTCCGCGGCGAGCCGATGGGCGCTCGCAATCTCCAAGTCGCCGTGGAGTCGGGGGTCGAGTCGCTGCTGAGACAGGAAGCGGATGCCGCAGCCGAGCGGGCCGAGGGCGCCTGGCAGGCGAACGCCGCGGGGCGCGAACTGCTGACCCGCTCGCCAGCGGACCTGTCCCGAGCGTCAGAGAGCTTTGCGGGGCAGGCGGCGCGCGCAATCCGCGACTGGCAGGGTGCGGTCCTCGACCTCGTTGCGGACGAGGGCATGACCAAGCGTGCGCGTGCCCGGTTCCTCGCGCTCGGCGTCAACGGCGTCGGTGTCGCCTTGATGATCGTTGTCTTCGCCCATACCGGCGGTTTGGTCGGTGCCGAGGTCGGGGTCGCCGGGGGCACCGCGATCCTTGCCCAGCGCGTGCTCGAGGCCGTGTTCGGTGACCAGGCGATCCGACGACTCGCGAACACGGCCAAGGAGGAACTCGACGGGCGCGTGGCCGCCGCGGTGCAGCCGGTCCGCAGCTGGCTTGCGACGCTCGCGGCTGATCAGGCGAGTCGAGCGGCCGTCGTGCATCGCACGCTGGACGGAGCCATCGGGGCGCTCGCAGCGAACGCGCCGCGGCTCGCCGCCGCGGTCGACGCCCAGGTCGGGGCGCTGTCCCAGCTGCGTGCTGAGGCAGACCACTCCTACGCCGAGGCTGTCCGTACCGTTCAGGTGCAGACGGCGGACGGCACGCTGCTACGCGGGGAGGTGCTCGCGCGCTGGCATGAGTTCGTGGGTACGGGTGAGTTCTTCCGCGCCCTGGAGCAGAAGGTCAGCTGGCTCCGCGATCGCGTGGTGTCGACCTTCCGCGGCGAGCCGATGGGCGCTCGTAATCTCCAGGTCGCTGTGGAGTCGGGAGTCGAGTCGCTGCTCAGACAGGAAGCGGATGCCGCAGCCGAGCGGGCCGAGGGCGCCTGGCAGGCGAACGCCGCAGGGCGCGAGTTGCTGACCCGCTCGCCAGCGGACCTGTCCCGGGCGTCAGAGGGATTCGGTGGGCAGGCGGCGCGGGCAATCCGCGACTGGCAGGGTGCGGTCCTCGACCTCGTCGCGGACGAGGGCATGACCAAGCGCGCGCGTGCCCGCTTCCTCGCGCTCGGCGTCAACGGCGTCGGTGTCGCCTTGATGATCGTCGTCTTCGCCCACACCGGCGGCTTGGTTGGTGCCGAGGTCGGGGTTGCCGGTGGGACGGCGATCCTCGCCCAGCGCGTGCTCGAGGCGGTCTTCGGTGACCAGGCGATCAGGCGACTCGCGAAGACGGCCAAGGAGGAGCTCGACGGGCGGGTGCAGGCCCTGATGGCAGGGGAGTTGGTGCGGTTCCATCGGCTGCTCGACGAGGGAGCGCCCACGGCAGAGCAGGCTCAGCGGCTCCGGGTGGCCGCTGCCTCGGTGCAGAACGCGCGCGGCGCGGGCCTGCCGCGATCGGTCGCTGAACCGCCCGCTGCGCTGCCGTCGGTGGCACCAGTGCTCGCCATCTCAGGTCCTGTCGGAGGCGAGGCGGTGATCCTCGGGTCCAGAGGGCTCGGAGATGGGACGGACGAGGAGTTCGAGGGCGAGGTTGTCGAGGCCGAGATCTTGGACGACGCCGAGGACCTGCGCTGATGGCCGGCCTCGGAGTCCTGTCGCGCAAGGACCGGCGCTCGACCGTGGTCGACCGGCTTCGTGCGTTGGGTGAGGCAGCCGCAGCGTGCCAGGGCCGCGTGGACGACGCGAGCGTCAGCGAAGCTCGGCGCGTGGTCAGCCAGGCTGACCGACGGCTCGCGCTCTCCGGCGCCGCGACCGTGGTGGCACTCGCGGGTGCGACGGGGTCCGGCAAGTCGAGCCTGTTCAACGCCCTCAGCGGGACCGAGCTCGCCACCGTGGGGATGCGGCGGCCGACGACGTCGCGCGCGATGGCGGCGATCTGGGGCGGCGGCGATACCGAGGCGCTGCTCGACTGGTTGGAGATTCCCCGGCGGCACACGCTCCCCGGTGCGGCCGAACTCGATGGCCTGGTGCTGCTGGATCTGCCCGACCACGATTCGACGGAGGTCGAGCACCGGCTCGAGGTGGACCGGCTGGTGCAGTTGGTGGATGTCCTTGTGTGGGTCGTCGATCCACAGAAGTACGCCGATGCTGCGCTGCACGACCGCTACCTGCGGCCGCTGGCCCGTCACGCGGACGTGATGCTGGTGGTGCTCAACCAGGTGGACCGGTTGACGGCCGCGGAGCGCGACGAGTGCTTGCAGGATCTGCGTCGGCTGCTCGCTGCAGAAGGGCTCGGCCGGGCGACCGTGCTGGGCGTCTCCGCAACCGCCGGCGTGGGTCTGCAGGCGCTGCGGTCGGCTCTTGCCGAACAGGTCGCCGACAAGCAAGCCGCGGCCCGGCGGCTCGACGCCGACGTCACCGTCGCCGCCGAGGCGCTCGCCGCCGCGTCGGGGACGGCGGCGTCGCGGCCCCTCGGAAAGGCTGCCGTCGAGGCGTTGAACATCGGGGTCGCCGCGGCGGCGGGAGTTCCCGTGGTGACCGAGGCTGTCGGCAACGCCTGGCGGTTGCGTGGGTCGGTGGCGACCGGCTGGCCGATGCTGGCCTGGTTGGGGAAGCTCAAGCCCGATCCACTGCGTCGGCTGCACCTCGATCGGCTTGGAGTCGGCGGCCGACGCCGGGCCGTCGAGGCGTCGCCCGGTCAGACCGATCCGGCTGATGTCGGCCGCTCGTCGCTGCCGGCAACATCCGGCGTCCAGCAGGCACGCGTTGACGCTGCCGTCCGCACCCTGGCCGACGAGGCTGCCGTCGGCCTCAGTCGTGGCTGGGCCGATGCGGTGAAGCGCGCAGCCCGTTCGACTGCGGAGGTGCTGCCGGACCGGGTCGACCGGGCCGTGGCCAGTACTGACCTGGAGATGCACCAGGGTCGGCGATGGTGGCGGGCGGTGCGGGTGGTGCAGTGGGCGTTGCTGATCGCGGTGGTGGCCGGGCTGGTCTGGTTGTCCTCAGCGTTCGTGCTGAGCTACCTGCAGCTGCCGCCCCTGCCGGACCTGCGGTGGCGGGGCGTGCCAGTCCCGACGCTGCTGGCGGTCGGCGGAGTGCTTGCTGGGTTGCTCCTCGCCGGAGCTGCCCGCATCGGCGTGGAGGTCGGGGCGCGGCGGCGGATCGTCAGAGCCCGGCAGCGTCTCCGCTCCTCGATTGCCCGGGTGACGGCCGAACTGGTCGTCGGGCCCGTCCGCGTCGAGCAGGCCCGCTACGACCAGGCGCGAACGGCGTTGCAGCGCGCACTCGGCTGAGGTCGTCGGCCGAGCAGTTCACCAGCGGTACGCGCGGACCGGGGCGGCGGGTCGGGGGCTGGCATACTTGGGCGCCGCGGTCGGCGTCTCGCAGCCGGTCGACCAACCCCACGCTCGAAGGTTGTTGATCCATGCCTGAGTTCATCTTCTCGATGCACAACGTCCGCAAGTCGCTGGGCGACAAGCTCGTGCTGGACAACGTGACGTTGTCGTTCTTCCCCGGCGCCAAGATCGGCGTCGTCGGACCGAACGGCACCGGGAAGTCGACCCTGCTCAAGCTGATGGCCGGCCTGGAGAAGCCGAACAACGGTGACGCCGCGTTGGCCAAGGACGCCTCCGTCGGCATCCTGCTGCAGGAGCCGCCGCTGACCCCGGGCAAGACGGTGCTGGAGAACGTCGAGGAAGCCGTGGCCGACATCAAGGCCTTGCAGGCGCGCCTGGATGAACTCGGGATGGCGATGGGCGAGCCCGATGCCGACTTCGACGCGCTGATGGCTGAAATGGGCGAGGTGCAAACCGAACTGGACAACCGCAACGCGTGGGACATCGACTCGCAGTTGGAGCAGGCGATGGACGCGCTTCGCTGCCCGCCGCCGGATGCCAGCGTCGACGTGCTCTCCGGAGGTGAGCGCCGGCGGGTGGCGCTCTGCAAGCTGCTGCTGCAGCAGCCGGATCTGCTGCTGCTCGATGAGCCGACCAACCACCTGGACGCGGAGTCCGTGCAGTGGCTGGAAGGACACCTGAAGAGCTACCCGGGAGCCGTGCTGGCGGTGACCCACGACCGGTACTTCCTGGACAACGTCGCCGAGTGGATCCTCGAGTTGGACCGTGGACGCACCCACCCGTACGAGGGGAACTACTCGACCTACCTCGACACCAAGCGCGCGCGAATGCAGGTGGAGGGCAAGCGGGACGCCAAGCGAGCCAAGATCCTCGCCCGCGAGCTGGAGTGGGCGCGCTCCAACCCGAAGGCCCGCCAGGCCAAGAACAAGGCTCGGCTGCTCGGGAGCACCGTCCTGGACGTCAGCGCCCTGGTCAAGGGCTTCGGCGACCGCAGACTGTTCGACGGCTTGGGTTTCTCGCTGCCGCGAGCGGGCATCGTCGGTGTGGTCGGCCCGAACGGGGTGGGCAAGTCGACGCTGTTCCGGATGATCGTCGGCGAGGAGTCTCCGGAGAGCGGGCAGCTCAGGTTGGGGGAGACCGTTCGGGTGTCCTACGTCGACCAGGGACGATCTGGGCTGGATCCGAGGAAGAACGTCTGGGAGCTGGTGTCGGAGGGCCTGGACTACATCAAGGTCGCCAATTTCGAGATGCCGTCGCGGGCCTACGTCGCCTCGTTCGGCTTCAAGGGGCCTGATCAGCAGAAGCCATCGGGCGTGCTGTCCGGCGGTGAGCGCAACCGGTTGAACCTCGCCCTGACCTTGAAGATGGGCGGCAACCTGCTGCTGCTGGACGAGCCGACCAACGACCTCGACGTCGAGACGCTGCAGTCCCTGGAGGATGCGCTGCTGGAGTTCCCCGGCTGCGCCGTGGTGATCTCGCACGACCGCTGGTTCCTCGACCGGGTGGCCACCCACATCCTCGCGTGGGAGGGTGACGACGAGGATCAGGCGAAGTGGTTCTGGTACGAGGGCAACTTCGCCGACTACGAGGCGAACAAGATCGCCCGGCTGGGTGCCGAGGCGGCCCGACCGCACCGCGCGACGCACCGCCGGCTGACTCGCTGATCTCGGGGCTGCCGCGGACCGGTGCGAGCGAGGCAGCAGGGACCCTCGTAGGGTCGTCCGATGGACGATCTCCCTTCTGATGACCTGCCCGGCCGCGAAACGCCCGCGGGTGTCAGTGACCAGGCGGTCGTCGCACTCGGGCAGCTGACCGAGGCGCTCGAAACCTGCGAACGGGCCCGAGGTCACCTCTACGCGTTCCATCAGTTGACCGGCTCGGCCGACATCAAGCTCGGTGCGGCGGTGGAGTCGCTGAGGGAAGCAGGGCACGCCGAACTCGCCGATCGGATTCAGGCGGAGTTGGTCGGTCGGAATGTGCTGCCGGGACGGTGGACCTCCAAGTCGTCGAAGAGTACGACGACGGCTACTGGTCGCTGTTTCGAGCGCTCGAACGGGAGGCACGCGACCAGCTCGCCGGCGGCACGCGGCACCTCTACGAAGCCCGGCTGAAGCAGGCGGAACGAACCGCCGGTCGTGCCGGGCACGCCGCACGTCCAGCCTCAGGTTCCTGAGCGGCTCAAGGTGCCGCGTCGGCACCTTCGACGGCTGGCTGCGGGTGACCGCGCAGGAGCAGTCCGGCGAGCGTGAGGCTTTCTCGCCCGGCGAGTTCGGCGAGCTGAGTCCGGCAGGAGAACCCGTCGGCGAGGACGAGCGCGTCAGGCTGGGCGCGCACGGCCGGAAGCAGGTCGTGCTCGGCTACCTGTACCGACACGTCGTAATGGCCCTTCTCGACGCCGAAGTTGCCGGCGAGTCCGCAGCAGCCGCCGAGCGTGGTGACCGTCGCACCCGTGGCGGCCAGCAAGGCGGCGTCGGCGGCCCACCCGAGCACCGACGCGTGGTGGCAGTGCGGCTGGGCGACCACCGCACGTCCGCTCAGGGAGGGCGGCGTCCAGCCAGGGGTGCGGTTCAGGAGTTCGGCGAGGGTGAAGATCCCGGCCGCCACCTCCGACACCCGGTCGTCGTCCGGCAGCAGCTCGGCGGCGTCGCTCCGCCACACCGCGAGGCAAGACGGCTCGAGGCCGACGATCGGCGTTTTGGCGGCTACGTACGGGTGCAGGACGTCGAGCGCGTCGCGAAGCTGGCGCCGGGCTCCGTCGCGTTGCCCGGTGGAGATCCAGGTCAGCCCGCAGCATGCCGTGCGCTCCAGCAGTCTCGGGGCGTAGCCGGCCCCGGTGAGCACCGCGATGGCGTCATCGACGCCGGTGCCGGCGAAGCAGTCGGAGAACGAGTCGACCCAGAGGATGACCGGCGTGCCGGTCGACGGCGAGATCTGGACGCGGTCGCGCGCGGCTCCGGTGGCGAATCGCGGCAGCGCCCGGCGCTGATCGACGCCCGCCGACCAGCGCACCACGGCGCGCAACCCGGGCATAGCGGTGGACAGGTTCACCAGGGCGGCGAGTGGCCTGAAACGCGTGATCAGTCGGCCCCACCGCGGAAGCCAGCCGAGGGCGTAGTGGCTGCGCGGCCTGAGCCTGCCTCGATAGCTGCGGTCCAGCACCTGGGACTTGTAGCTGGCCATGTCGATCCCGGTCGGGCAGTCCCGGGCGCAGCCCTTGCAGGAGAGGCAGAGGTCGAGTGCATCGTGGACCTCGGTGGCGCGCCAGCCTCCGGTCACGGCGCCGCCGTTGACCATCTCCTGGAGCACGCGGGCCCTGCCCCGGGTGGAGTCCTTCTCCTCCCGCGTCGCCTGGTACGAGGGACACATCACCCCGAGACCGCCGGTGGTGTCGGCCAGGCACTTGCCGACTCCGCTGCAGCGGTGCACCTCGGTCGAGAAGGCCTCCAGCCGGTGGCCGTCTCGGCGCAACGGCAGGGCTACCAGCGACGCTGCGCGGAGGTCGGCGTCCGTCGGCCGCGGATTGACCAGAACCCCGGGGTTGAGCAGGTCATCGGCGTCGAAGATCGACTTGACCTGGCCGAGCAGGGTGATCGCAGCAGGGGAGTACATGCTCGGCAGCAGTTCGGACCGAGCGCGTCCGTCGCCGTGCTCGCCGGACATCGACCCGCCGTACCCGGCGACCAGCCGAGCTGCGTCGCCGACGAACGCCCGATAGCGCGCAGCGCCGCCAGGCTCGGTGAGGGGGAAGTCGATCCGGACGTGCACGCAGCCGTCGCCGAAATGCCCGTACGGAAGCCCGTCAAAGCCGTAGCTGCCCAGCAAGGCGTCGAAGTCGCGCAGGTAGTCGCCGAGGCGCGCGGGTGGGACCGCAGCATCCTCCCAGCCGGGGTAGGCCGGCCGCGCGAGGCTGACGCCAGCCAGACCGGCGCCGTCCTCGCGGATCTTCCACAAGGCGGCGGCTTCGGCGGCGTCGCGGACGACGAAGCCGTCCAAGGCCCCGGCATCGGCGAGTAGTGCTGCCGCTCGCGCGGCGACGTCAGCCGGATCCTCGCCGACCACCTCGACCAGCATCCAGCCATCGCCACGGGGCAGCGGGGGGACGGCGTCGTCGCCCTTGCTGCGCCGTACGACGTCCACGATCCGCCGGTCGAGGCCCTCGCACGCCGTCGGACGATGGTTGACGATCCGGGCGGCGGCGTCGCCGGCATCGGCCATCGTGGGATAGCCGAGCGCGATCATCGTCTTGTACGGGGCATCCGCAACCAACCGGACGGTCGCCCCGAGGATCACCGCCAGGGTCCCCTCGGTGCCGGCGAGGAAGGCCGCGGCGTCGAAGCCGCGCTCGGGGAGCAGGTGCTCCAGGCTGTAGCCGGACACCTGGCGGCCGAAGCGGCCGAACTCGGTGCGGATCGTGGCGAGGTTCGCGTCGACCAGTGCGCGCAGCGACGTCAGAGTGGGCGACGCCGCGACCGCGGCACCCTGGCCGAGGAGCAGCCGCTCGCCGCCTCCGGTCACGACATCCAGAGCGACGACGTTGTCGGCAGTCTTGCCGTATCCGAGTGCGCGCGGGCCGCACGCGTTGTTGCCGATCATCCCGCCGATCGTGCAGCGGTTGTGGGTCGACGGATCCGGACCGAACCGGAGGCCGTACGGCGCTGCGGCCTTCTGCAGCGCCGCCTGGACCACCCCCGGCTGCACCCGCGCCGTACGCGTCTCCGGGTCGATCTGCTCGACTCTGGTCAGATGCCTGGCGGTGTCCAGGATCAGCCCGGGCCCGACCGCGTTGCCGGCGCACGACGTGCCGGCGCCGCGGCTGGTCACCGGGACGCCTGCCGCCC
The DNA here is from genome assembly GCA_044225235.1 of Propionibacteriaceae bacterium. GTDB lineage: Bacteria > Actinomycetota > Actinomycetes > Propionibacteriales > Propionibacteriaceae > Microlunatus. The sequence goes on from JBGAIX010000005.1 coordinate 25,207, forward strand.
GAGCAGCATCGAGGACGGTGATCGCCTCCTCGGTGGTGCGCGGACGCGCCACGGCCTGGGGCAGCACACGATAGAGCGAGGCGTCGGAGGAGTAGAGGGCTCTGGAGAGCGCACTGGTATCGAGGAGGTCGGCGATCCCCCTCCGCTGCAGCTGGGAGGTGAGCTCGCCGACCGCGGCAGGGAGAGACTCTGGCGACATCGGCTCGATCGTATCCGCGGGGGCGGCGGTGCTGGCGCGCCGATCCCGGACGCGGAACCAGCGGTCCCGGCTAGGGCTTGGCTGAGTCGGCCGCCTTGCTGACCGCGCTGAACACGCGGCCGACGGCGGCGAAGTCCCTGGGTGTGGCGACATCGACGAGATACCGTCGGACGGCCTCGACATGGTCCGGCGCGGCCGAAACCAGCAGGGCGAATCCGCTGTCGGTGAGTTCAGCGCAGACGCCGCGGCGGTCCTGGGAGCAGGTGCCGCGGGTCACCAGGCCCGCCTTCTCCATCCGGCTCACCGTGTGGGTGAGTCGGGAGCGGGACAGGTGGATCGCGGCCGCCAGGTCGGACATCCGCAGCTTCCGCTCGGGAGACTCCGATAACACGACGAGGATCTCGTATTCGGGCAGGTCCAGCCCATAGCGGCGAAGATCAGCATCCAGGCGTTCGAGCAACCGCGAGGTGCCGAGCAGGTAGCTGCGCCAGATGCGCTGTTGTTCGGCGTCGAGCCAGCGAGGGGCCGCGCCACTGGACGGCATACCCGAGAGCCTAGGGGAAGTGGTTTACGGTTCAAAGACCGCTGCCAGTGCCTTAATGGTGTCGTAACGACGGGCCCGGAGCCGAGCCGCGAAAAGCGCTCTGATCAGGCACGATGGACGTCCAGCGGCGCCTGGCGTGGCCGCCGGTGGGTATAGTCGGCGTAGGGTTACTCGCCGGTAACCAGGCAACCTGGAGAACGAGTCGATGAGGAGGGGCCATGGGCTTGCGGACGCACCCCTCAGACCGGCCTGCGCCCGAGCGCGATGCCGTCGTGGTCGCCGCGACGCGGACCCCGATCGGCAGGGCCGGGAAAGGGTCGCTGACCGGTGTACGGCCCGACGACCTGGTTGCCGGCGTGATCGGTGCCGCGCTCGGACGCGTGCCGGCGCTGGATCCCAGCACGTTGGATGACATCTACATCGGGTGCGCTGAGCCGCGCGACGAGCAGGGCGGCAACGTGGCGCGCCGGGTCGCAGTCCAGCTCGGCCTGGACGGCGTGGCGGCGGCGACGATCAATCGGTTCTGCGCATCGAGCGTCCAGACGGCTCGGATGGCCTTCCACGCGATCCGCGCCGGCGAGGGCGCTGCGTACGTCTCGGCGGGCGTCGAGTGCGTGTCCCGGTACCGCAGCTTCGGCTCGGCCGGCGTCGACCCGGTCGACACCCACAACCCGCTGTTCGGGACCGCGGAGCGGCGCACCGTCGAGATGGCGCGCAGCAACGGCGAGTGGCACGACCCCCGTGCCGACGGTGAGCTGCCCGACATCTACATCGCCATGGGACAGACGGCGGAGAACGTCGCGACGCTGCGCGGGATCACTCGCGCAGACCAGGACGCCTTCGGAGTCCGGTCTCAGCAGGCAGCCGAGCGCGCGATTGCGGCGGGCGTCTTCGATCACGAGATCTCGCCGGTGACACTGGCGGATGACCGGGTGGTCGTCCGCGACGATGGTCCGCGAGCCGGCACCACCCTGGCGGCGGTGTCGGCGCTGAAGCCGGCGTTCCGGCCTGACGGAACAGTCACCGCCGGCAACTGCTGCCCACTGAATGACGGTGCCGCGGCAGTGGTGATCACCAGCGCCGCCCGGGCGGAGGACCTCGGGTTGGCGCCGCTGGCGCGGATCGTGGCCACCGGAGTCAGTGCGCTGAGTCCGGAGATCATGGGGCTCGGTCCGGTGGAGGCGACGCGGGCCGCGCTCGCCCGAGCGGGGATGACCATGGCCGACGTGGATCTGGTGGAGATCAACGAGGCGTTCGCCGTCCAGGTGCTGGCCAGTGCCGACGACCTCGGAGTGCCGATGGAGAAGCTGAACGTCCATGGCGGCGCGATCGCGCTCGGACACCCCTTCGGCGCCACCGGAGCGCGCATCATGACGACGTTGCTGAACGCGCTGCAGGTGCGCGACCAGGAGATCGGGCTGGAGACGCTGTGCGTCGGCGGCGGTCAGGGAATGGCTGTGATCCTGCAACGGCTGAGCTGACGGCCTCGTCGTCGGGCACTGTCCGGCATCCAGCCGCCCCTCAAATCCGTTCCGGGGCAAAAGAGTTACCAGCTGCCGCGCCACACCGGGCCGAGGTTTGGCTACCCTCAGGGTGTGACCGAGACACCTGGCCTGGCGGCGCGGCCGGCCTCCGTCGGGGCGATGCTGCTCGAGCAGGTCGAGAAGTCCCGTGCAAGAGAAGCGTTCCGCTACCTGGATGGCGAGCGCTGGGTATCGCTGAGTTGGCTCGACACCAAGGACAAGGCCTACACGCTGGCAGCAGGACTGCTGTCGCTCGGTCTCCAACGCGAGGATCGCGTCGCGATCGCCTCCGGCACCCGCATTGAGTGGATCCTGGCTGACCTGGCGATCATGTGCGCGGGCGGCGCCACCACGACCGTCTACCCGACGACCCAGAAGGACGACGTCGCCTACATCCTGTCCGACTCCGCGTCCCGGGTGGTCTTCGCCGAGGACGGCGAGCAGGTGGCGAAGATCCTCGACCACCTCGACGATCTCCCGGATCTGCTGGGCATCGTCCAGATCGCCGGCTCGACCAGTCACCCCACGGTGATGAGTTGGGCCGAACTCCAGCAGCGTGGCACCAGCTACCTCTCCGAGCACCCGAACGCGGTTGACGAGGCGATCGCAGCCGTCGGCCCGGAGCACCTCGCCACGCTCATCTACACCTCCGGCACCACCGGCCGCCCGAAGGGTGTTCGGCTGGTGCATGACTGCTGGACCTTCGAGGGCGTCTCGATCGAGGCCTACGACATCATCACGCCAGACGACCTGCAGTACCTCTGGCTCCCGCTGAGCCACGTGTTCGGTAAGGCGTTGATCGCCATCCAGCTCCGGATCGGATTCACCACGGCGGTCGACGGCACCATAGACCGGATCGTCGACAATCTCGCCGTGGTGAAGCCGACCTTCATGGCCGGCGCCCCGCGCATCTTCGAGAAGGTGCGTGCCCGCGTGATCACGAGCGCCTCGCACGGCGTCAAGGCGAAGATCTTCGACTGGGCCTTCGCGGTCGGCCGCAAGACCGTTCCGATCCGGCTCGCCGGTGGCAAGCCTTCCGGGGCGCTCGCCGTCCAGTACGCGATTGCCGACCGCCTGGTCTTCAGCAAGATCAAAGCCAGGATGGGCGGCCGGATCGCGTTCTTCGTCTCCGGATCCGCGGCGCTGAACCGCGAGGTCCAGGAGTGGTTCTACGCGGCTGGGCTGCTGATCCTGGAGGGCTACGGTCTGACCGAGACCAGCGCGGCGACCTTCGTGAACAACCCGCGTGCGACCCGCTTCGGCACGGTCGGCCCGCCCGTTCCTGGTACCGAGGTGCGGATCGCCGACGATGGCGAGATCCTCGTCCGCAGCCCGGGCGTGATGCACGGCTACCACAACATGCCCGAGGCAACCGCCGAGGCGCTGCAGGACGGCTGGTTCGCCACCGGAGACATCGGCGAGCTGGACGAGAAGGGGTATCTGCGCATCACCGACCGGAAGAAGGATCTGGTCAAGACCTCCGGTGGCAAGTACGTCGCGCCGCAGAAGGTCGAAGGGGTGCTGAAGGCCGTCTGTCCGTACGTGAGCCAGGTGGTCGTCCACGGCGAGGGTCGCAAGTACGTGTCCGCCCTGATCACCCTCGATCCCGACGCGATCGGCGACTGGGCGCAGAGCGCCGGGGTGACCGGCGATCCCGTCGCGCTCGCGGCGGCCCCGGAGGTGCGCGAGCTGATGGAGGGCTACGTCGCCCAGGCGAATCAGCAGCTGGAGCGCTGGGAGACGATAAAGAAGTTCGTCATCTTGCCCACCGAGCTGACCGTGGACAAGGGCGAAGTGACGCCGAGTCTGAAAATCCGGCGCAAGGCCGTGGAGAATCGCTATTCGGACCTGCTCGACGGGATGTACGAGAAGGTCTGAGCGTCGCGCCTCCCGACGGCAGGCTGCGCGGGTTGGCAGGATCGACCGCTGTGAGTCACCGCTACGTCTGTCCGCTGCGCTGGGGCGACATGGACGCTCAGGGGCATGTCAACAACGGGGCGTTTGTGGACTACCTGCAGGACGCTCGCGTGCACTTCCTGCTGACCCGGCCTGCCGCGCTCGCCCGGATGCTCGATGCCGGTGTGTTGGTGATCAGTCATCAGGTCGAGTACCTACGCGAAGTCGTGTTCGCCGATCGCGAGGTCGTCATCGATCTGTGGGTCGACGACGTCGGGGCGAGCCGCTTCGTCATCGGCTACGACGTGACGGTCGGCGGCGAACTCGCTGCCCGGGCGCGGACTGCGTTGGTCCCGTTCGACCTCGCCGGCGGAGGCTTGCGGCGGCTGACTCCGGAGGAGCGGTCGTTGTTGGCCGCGGAGACGGATCGGCACGAACCACTCCGCCGGCTCGCGGCCGGCAAGGTCGGCGCCGCCGCGCATCGCTACCCGTTGCTGTTGCGCTGGTCCGACATGGACGCCTACGCGCACGCCAACAACGTGAAGTTCTACGACTACGTGCAGGAGGCCAGGATCGCGATGGTGCGGGACTGGGCGGACTGGCCCGAAGGCGTGCTGTTGATGGTGGTCCGTCAAGACGTCGACTACGTCCGGCCCCTCGACTTCCGGCTCGAGCCATACGAGGTCGCCACCGTCTCGCTTGCGATCGGCAACCGGTCGTTCACGCTCGGTGCGGAAATTCGTGAGCCCTCCGGCACCACGGTGTTCGCTCGGGCGAAGACCGTGGTGGTCTCCAGCGAGCCGCTCACGCCCGGTCAGCGACTCGGACTCGAGCGGATCCAGGCGGACGCCTCACCGGCTCGCTGAGCCCGGACCGACCCGCTCGGAGTCGTGCGGCGTGCGCTCGGCCTCGTGTCGGCCGGGCGCACGCGCCGTCAGAGCGGTCGCAGGCCTGGGATCGCTCCGGCCGGCTCATCGAAGGTGTTGACCATCGAGTAGGCGGCGCGTTCCAGGTAGGCCCAGAGCTCGCGGTGCTGTGCGACGGGTAGCTGGAGCGCGTCGACCGCAACCTCCATGTGATGCAGCCACCGGTCGCGCATCTGCGGGGTGACAGGAAACGGCGCGTGCCGCATCCGTAGCCGAGGGTGGCCGCGCTGATCGCTGTACGTCGTCGGGCCGCCCCAGTACTGCTCGAGGAACATTCGCAGCCGCTCCTCGGCTGGTCCGAGATCCTCCTCCGGGTAGAGGGCGCGGAGCTCGGGATCAGTGGCGACGCCCTGGTAGAAGCGCCGCACGAGCGCGTCGAACGTCGGGCGGCCGCCGACCGACTCGTAGAAGGTTCGGAGTCGGTCCGGGTCATTCGGGGGCACGGGGCTGGACATCGCGTCCATTCTTCCCCAGCCCGCGCGGACACGGATCGCCGTCCGTCCCGACATGGCCGCCAGACCGACCGGGGCCGGTGACTGCCGCCCCAGCCTGGCAGGATGGTCGGGTCCGTCGACCGACAAGGAGACATGATTCATGGCAACGGTGCGCACTGCTGAAGCTCATTGGGAAGGCTCGCTGCTCGAAGGTCAGGGGGAGGTCGAGCTGGTGTCCTCCGGAGTCGGCAGCTTCGAGGTGAGCTGGCCGGCACGTGCCGAGCAGGCCAATGGCAAGACCAGCCCGGAGGAGTTGATTGCCGCGGCCCACTCCACCTGCTTCTCGATGGCCCTGTCGCACGGGCTCGCGCAGGCCGGCAACCCGCCGGCCGCGTTGGACACCCGGGCAGACGTCACCTTCCAGCCAGGGCAGGGGATCACCGGAATCAAGCTGACCGTCAAGGGCTCGGTGCCCGGCATCAGCGCGGAGGAGTTCATCGCCGCCGCGGAGGACGCCAAGAAGAACTGCCCGGTCTCGCAGGCGCTGACCGGCACCACGATCACCCTGGACGCGGAGTTCGTCGAGTAACTCGTCGGTTGGGGTGGGATCGGTCGCTCGCCGGCGGTGTTGAGAGCGGTCAGCTCTCGGCTGGCTCCTCCTCCACCGGCGGACGACCGGGCCCGCCCTGGCTCCAGTTGCCGACGCGAAGCACTTCGCCGTTGCGCACGTACCAGACGCCGCCTGCGTCGTCGCGGAGCCGGGTGACCCGAAGGCCGATCGCCTCGACCGTGCCCGACGCCTTGTCCATGTCGACGTAGTCGCCGACGCCGAGCTGGTCCTCGACGAGCATGAACACCCCCGAGACCAAGTCCTTCACCATGCTCTGGACGCCGAACGCGATCGTCACGGCAACCACCGAGGTGCCGGCGACGATCGAGGTGATGTTGAAGCCGAGTTCGGCCAGCACCATCAGTGTGGTGATCACGACGATGATCACGGTGATCGCGCTGCTGGCGAGCGAGCCGAGCGCGGCGATGCGCTGCGCCCGGCGCTCCTTCGGCAGGCTCGCCGCGGTGACGACGGCTTGAGCGAACTTGAGCTTCAGCTGGAAGTCGTAGCCGATGGACCTCTGCACGGCGCGCTTGATCAACCGGTGCAGCAGCAACCGGATGACGATCGCCAGCAGGATCAGGAAAGTGATCCGCAACGGGGCGAAGACGACCAACTCGGCGAGGTTGCTGGGGAACCAATCCGGCATGCGCCCAGCGTAGGGATCAGGCCCGGCGGCTCGGCTCGCGCTCGCATCACGAGCGCGAACCGGCGGGCGCGGCGATCCGTGGAAGCGGCTCGAGAGCCCTGTCCGCGAGGTTCCCGCGGTCGACGTCGCGTTGCCGCTTGGCGAGTCGGACCTCGGCGCCGATAGTGGCCGGGTGAGCACATCAGGCGGCCCGACCGCGCGTCCGGACCGGAGCGTGGTCGCGGCGGTGGTGTTCACCCTGCTCGCCTGGGCGTCGGCCTTCGTGGTCATCCGGTTCGCCGGGACGAGCTTCGGCGCCGGGTCGCTGACGTTGGGCAGGCTGCTCGTCGGTTCGCTTGTCCTCACCGCGCTCGCCGCGCCGCGGGCCCGGGTGCGTCTCTCAGGACGCGAGTGGGCGCTGGTGGTGCTGATCGGCATCGCCTGGTACGCGGCGTACAACATCGCTCTGAACGCGGGGGAGCGGCACGTCGATGCCGGCACCTCGGCGATGCTGATCCAGGTGGCACCGATCGTGATCGGCGTGCTCGCGGGGCTGCTGCTGGGTGAGGGCTTTCCGCCCCGGCTGATCGTCGGTGGGCTGATCGCCTTCGGTGGCACCGTGGTGATCGGCATCGCGAGCAGCACCGGTCAGGCCGACGTCGTGGGCGTGCTCCTCGTCCTCGTCAGCGCCGCGGCGTACGCCGTGGCGATGATCGCTCAGAAGGTGGTGCTGCGCCGGCTGTCGGCGCTCCAGGTCACCTGGTTGGCCTGTGTGGTGGGAACGCTCGTCTGCCTGCCGTTCGCGCCGCAGCTGCTGGCGGACGTGCGTGCCGCGCCGCGGCTGGCCGTCGCGGGTGTGGTGTATCTCGGCGTCTTTCCGACCGCGCTGGCCTTCACCAGCTGGGCGTACGCGCTCAGTCGGTCGTCAGCCGGCCGGCTTGGCGTGGTTACCTTCGCTGTGCCGCCGGTGACGATTGTGCTCAGCTGGCTGCTGCTCGGCGAGGTGCCGTCGGGGGTCGCCGCGCTCGGCGGAGTGCTGGCCATCGGCGGGGTCGCCCTGGCCCGTTCGTCTCCGCGCACAAACTCCACTCGCGGCCCGCGGCGGCCGCGTCCCGCCGACGAGCTCAGCCGCGACGGTAGGTGATCCGGCCCTGCCAGATCGTGAGCGCGACCGGGTCGGGCAGCTCGCGGCCGTGCCACGGGTTGTTTCGCGACAGCGAGGCCGAGGCATCGCGATCGACGACGGCGCGGGCGCTGGGGTCGACCAGCATGAGGTTCGCGGGCTGGCCCGCTTCCAGGGTCTGACCCTGCCCGGGCAGCCGAGCGATGTGGGCCGGGGCATGGGACATCCGCATCGCGACCTGGGGCCAGTCCAGGCGTCCGGTCGAGACCATCGTGTCCAGCACCACCGCGAGCGCCGTCTCCAGACCGAGCATCCCGAAGGCGGCCTCGGCGAACGCGTGCTCCTTGTCGTGGCGTGCGTGCGGGGCATGGTCAGTCGCCACCGCGTCGATCGTGCCGTCGGCGAGTGCTGCGCGCACCGCTTCGACGTCCTCAGCGGGCCGCAACGGCGGATTGACCTTGTAGGTCGGGTCGTAGCCGAGCACCTCGTCCGTGGTGAGCATCAGGTGGTGCGGGGTGACCTCCGCGGTGACTCCGATGCCGCGCGCCTTGGCCCAGCGAAGGACATCGACCGTCTCGGCGCTCGACACGTGGCACACGTGCAAGCGGGATCGGGTCAGTTCGGCCAAGTGCACATCGCGCGCGACGATCGTCGCTTCGGCCGCTGCCGGCCAGCCCGGGAGCCCGAGCCGACCCGAGATGTCACCCTCGTGACAGCAGGCGTCGGGTCCCGCCAACTGCGGGTCCTGCGCGTGCTGAGCGATGCAGCCGTCGAAGGCGCGCACGTACTCCAGAGCTCGTCGCATCAGCCTCGCATCGGCGACGCAGCGCCCGTCGTCGGAGAACACGCGCACACGCGCCGGCGATCTCGCCATCAGGCCCAGCTCAGCCAGTTCGGAGCCGGCCAGGCCTTTGCTGACCGCTCCCACCGGGACGACTTCGGCGGACCCGTCGCGCTCGCCGAGCGTGGCGACGTGCTGAGCCGCCTCGGCGGTGTCGGTCACCGGAGTGAGGTTGGCCATCGCGAGGACGGCCGTGTAGCCGCCGCGAGCGGCCGCTCGGGTGCCGGTGGCGATCGTCTCAGCGTCTTCGCGACCCGGTTGCCGCAGGTGGGTGTGCAGGTCCACCAGCCCCGGTAGCGCCACCAGACCGTCGGCGTCGATCCGCTCGGCCGTCGGCGAGACATCCGCTGCCGGAACCAGGGCGCCGTCGCGGATGCCGAGGTCGCTACGTCCGCCGCCGACGACGTCCGCGCCGACCAGCAGCAGGTCGGTCATTCGGTGCCTCCCAGCAGCTGGTAGAGGACGCTCATCCGCACGGCGACCCCGGCGGACACTTGATCGAGCACCAGAGAGTTCGCGGCGTCGGCGGCATCGGCGGAGATTTCCAATCCGCGATTCATTGGGCCCGGGTGGCAGATCGCGGCGTCGGGTTTGAGCGCGTCCAGCCGGTCCCGGGTCAGCCCGTAGCCGACCGTGTACTCCTTCGGCGTGGGGAAGTAGCCGCCCGACATGCGCTCGCGTTGCACCCGCAGCATCATCACCACGTCGGCGGCGGGCAACGCCGCGTCCAGGTCGGTGCAGACCTCGACCGGCCAGCTGCTGACGCCTGCGGGCAGCAGGGTCGGTGGCGCCACCAGCACGACCTGGGCGCCAAGGGTGCGTAGCAGCAGGACGTTGCTCCGCGCCACCCGCGAGTGGGTGATGTCGCCGACGATGACCACCGTCCGGCCGGCGAAGTCGGTGAGCTGCGGCGTCTGGCGGCGGAAATGCCGGCGCATGCTGAAGGCATCCAGGAGGGCCTGGGTCGGGTGCTCGTGGGTGCCGTCGCCGGCGTTCAGCACGTGCGCCGCGATGCCGAGCCCGGCGAACCATCGCGCTGTCTGCCACGGCGCGCCGGAGGCGTGGTGCCGGATCACGAGGGCATCGACGCCCATCGCAGCGACGGTCAACACGGTGTCCCGGAGCGACTCGCCCTTCGACACCGATGACCCCTTGGCGGAGATGTTGATCACGTCGGCCGACAGCCATTTGCCGGCGAGCTCGAACGACGAGCGGGTCCTGGTCGAGTCCTCGAAGAACAGGTTCACCACGGTGCGTCCGCGCAGTGCGGGAAGCTTCTTCACCGGGCGCTCCTGCACCGCGGACATCTCCTCGGCCAGGTCCAGGATGGTGGAGATCTCGGCGATCCCGACGTCGGCCGCTGACAGCAAGTGACGCATCAGGTGTCCTCGTCTTCCCCGGCTGCGACGATCGCCACCTCGGTCACCCCGTCCACCTCGGCCAACCGCACGCTGACGCGCTCGCCGGCGCGGGTGGGAATGTTCTTGCCGACGTGATCTGCGCGGATCGGCAGCTGCCGGTGCCCACGGTCGACGAGAACGGCGAGCCGCACCACCCGAGGCCGACCCAGGTCACCGAGTGCATCCAGCGCTGCCCGAACGGTGCGGCCGGAATAGAGCACGTCGTCGACCAGCACCACGGTGCTGCCGTCGATTTCGACCGGAAGCACCGTCCGGCCGACTGGTCGCGTCGGCTGGCGGCGGAGGTCATCGCGGTACATCGTGACGTCGAGTTCGCCGACCGGCACGTCCACCCGCTCGACGTCGGCCATGGCCGACGCAAGCCGACGGGCGAGCAGCACCCCACGCGTCGGAATGCCCATCAGGACGAGGTTCGTGGCGCCGCGATTCGACTCCAGGATCTGGTGGGCCATCCGTGCGCAGGCTCGGGCGATCTGGTCGCCGTCCAAGACGAGCCGTGGTGGCACCGTCCCGGTGTGCGACTGACCCGCCACCAACCCTCCCTTTTCGAGCCCGATGTTGATCTCCCCAGGAGCAGGTGCGGGGCGATAACGTAGGGGCCGTGAGCGATCCTTGGAGCATGTTAGTGCTATCCCTGCCAATGGAGACCCTGTCTGGTTGGCCGGTGGCGGAGGACCCCACTGCCCTGCAGGTGCTCGGGCTGCTGGCCGGCATCCCGCTGATCGTCTTCATCGTCGTCTTCGCCATCGCCAAGGTCGGGAACATGGTGAAGGGCGACTCTGGCGACGACGCCACCGCCTCGGGGCGTCGAGCGGCCTAGTTCTCCCGTCCGGCGCGTTCGCGCGTCCGGCGTCGCGCCGACCCGTCGCCGGAAGGTGTGCGTGCCGGCACGTCGGGCCGCCTGGCCTCCCGTCGACGAGCCGCTCCGAGGTCGTCGCACGCACTGCTGGAGCAGTCGGCGGCAGGGGCCGATGACCGCGAGTTGATCATGATCCGCAGCATCTCGTCGGGGCGCGATCGATCTGCAATAGTGCTCCCATGCGCGTACACATCGGCAGTGATCACGCCGGCTTCGAGCTCAAGGCCTACCTCGTCGAGCAGCTGACCGCGGAGGGCCACGATGTGGTCGATCACGGTCCTCACGTCTACGACGCTGAGGACGACTACCCGGTGTTCTGCATCCCGGCAGCGGAAGCGGTGGTTGCCGAACCCGGGTCGCTGTGCATTGTCATCGGCGGGTCGGGCAACGGTGAGCAGATCGCGGCCAACAAGGTCGACGGTGCGCGGGCGGCGCTGGCGTACAACGTGCAGACGGCACAGCTAGGACGTCAGCACAACGACGCCAACGTGCTGGGCATCGGTGCGCGGATGCACACGCAAGAGGAAGCGCTGGAGATGGCGCGCGTCTTCCTGGCCACCCCGTTCAGCCAGGATCCGCGGCACATGCGACGCATCGCGCTGCTGGCCGACTACGAGAAGTCGCGGGCCTGAGCGCCCGAGAGGTTGCGGTCCGCCTTAGTCGCGTTGCCGTGACCGAGGCGCCGGCCGGCGGCCGTCCACCCGGGCGAGCAGTTCTTCGATGACCGTCGCTGCCATGTGCTCGTCGTCGGCGTCCGGCCTGGACACGTCGCGGGCGCGCATGGCGCGATCGAGCGTCACGAGACCCGACACGCCGTCACGGCCGAACTCGCGCGGCCACAGGTCACGCCCGTCCGCTCCGGGCGTCGGGTGGACGAGATGCGAAGGGCTCGGCGGCGCAGCGTGAGGTGCGGGGACTGCTCCCGCGGAGTGCGCTCCCTGGGCTCGGCCCCCGGACGGCGACGCACCGGTCATGGCTGAAACGCTAGGCCACATCCCGTAGCGCGGGCGGGATCGCAACGCAAGTGTTACGCGCGTCGCCGACGCGAGGAGGGCCATGCCGGAGGGGCACACGCTGCATCGGCTGGCGCTCGATCTGACAGCCGCCTTTGCTGGGCGGGAGGTTCGGGTGACCAGTCCGCAAGGCCGCTTCGCCCCGTCTGCCGCTCGAATCGACGGCGCCCACTTCTTCGGCGCGAGCGCCCACGGCAAGCACCTGTTCTGTGACTTCGGCGACGACCGTGTGCTGCATGTCCACCTCGGACTCATCGGCAGCTTCCTGCTTGGTCCGCCGGATCCGCCGCGGGGCGAGGTGCGGGTCCGCGTGGCCACTCGGGAGACGGCGGCAGACCTTCGCGGGCCTCAGCTGTGCGCCATCCAGACGTCGGCCGAGGTTGCCGCACAGATCGCGTTGCTCGGCCCGGACCCACTGCGCGCGGACGCCGATCCAGAGGTGGCGTGGCGGCGCATCCGTCGGTCCGGTCGGCCGATCGCGGCGCTGCTGATGGATCAGACGATCCTCTCCGGGATCGGGAACGTCTATCGCGCTGAGGTGTTGTTTCGGAACCGGGTGAATCCGCACCGCGTCGGTGCCGACCTGTCCCGGCGAAGCTGGTCGCTGATCTGGCAGGACTTGATCATGCTGATGCCTATCGGGGTCAGTACGGGACGGATCGACACCGTCCGGCCCGAGCACACCCCGGAGGCGATGGGAAGGCCGCCGCGGGTGGACGACCACGGCGGAGAGGTTTACGTCTACCGCCGCACCGGGCAGTTGTGCCTGGTCTGCGGGTCGCGCGTGCGGACGGAGGTGTTGGCAGGCCGCAACCTCTTCTGGTGCGGGCGCTGTCAGCGCCGCGGATGACCCCTAGGGCCTGTTTTGCGTTCGGGCCGGGCGAGCTGGAATTCGCGCCGGACGGCACCCTGCTGTCGGCGCAGGCCGGCGGGTGGCCTACCTCACCGGGGGGTCAGTCAGCGTGACGCACCAGGGAGTGCGGCTGCCCCTCACGCTGGTTCGCAGCGACGTCGACGTCGACGAGGTGGAAGCGGTTCTCGGCGGAGGGCCGCTGCGGATCACCATCCGGCAGGCGGTCGATGTGGTCTGGACGAGTCGCTATTCCTTCGTCAACGACAGTTCGGAGGATCTGCTGCTGGACGACGTCCGGATCGGCTGGCGGGCCCCCGCTGGAAAGCCGGCCTGGGGCTTGGCGGCGGGGTCGACTGCGGCGTACCTGGTGCCGAGCCCGGGGGGACCGGGCCTGATTCTCGGCGGCGCGAGCGAGGCGGGTTCGGTTGCCGCGATCGATGCGGACGGGGTGCACCTGAGCCCGCTGCGACTGCGACCTGGGGGACGGGCGGTGGTGCTGTGGCGGTGGCGGTGGCACCGCGGGGCACTCGCCGTCCGGGCGGGCCTGCCCGCTCTGGTGCCTCATCGGACGACCCTCGCCCACGGTGAGGCCGCGGCCATTGGCCGTGACGACGATCGCGCGCTGGTCCTGCCGCCGGGTGTGACCGCCGAGGCGGACGGTCCGCGGCTGGTTCTTGAGGCCGACGCTCCGGGACGGTATCCGGTCGAGATCCGAGGGTCGCGTGGTGTGGTGCACCTCGACCTGACCTGGGCGCCGCCCTGGCACGCCGCAATCCGCGAAGCCGCCGATGCCGCTTGGGCGGAGCTCGCGGCTGAACATCGGTCGGGGCGCAGTGTGCTCGGCGTCTCGCAGGCGCTCGTCGTTCAGCGAGCGCTCCTGGACGGAGTGGTCGCGGACTCCGAGCATGCCAACGCGGCGATCTCGGCAACAGTGCTCGAGGCGCCGGCGACTGGTGAGTCTGCGGCCCTGCGCGTTGCGTTGCTGGTCGGGGAGGCGGAGCGACGCGCTGACCCGGAGCTCGCCGACACGGCGGTCCGGCTGTTCCTGACCACGAGCGAGGCCGTACCTGGTGTCGGATTGGCCGGCGTCCGCCTGTGCCTGTGCTTGTTGGCGCTGGGTCAGCCGGCCACAGCTGTCCTCGCCCATCTGGTCGGCTTGCGCGACCGCATCCGCCTGCTCCCACGACCGACCGACCCTGGTGTGATCGGCACGCGGCTGGAACTCGAGTTGGTGACCCGCGCACGCGTCGCCTCGGCGGCGACGCCGGCTCCATCGGACGGCTCATCGATCGGCGACTCGCTCGTCGCTCTCGCGTGGTGGCTCGGCGCAGGATTGCCCGGTGACCCGGTCTGCCCCATGCCGCTAGCCGCGGTCGGGCACCTGGCCGTGGTGCTGGCGCTGGCAACCGACGAGTTCGACGCGGAGATGATCGCCGGCATGGGCTGCACTGCGTCAGAACTCGCGTTGGCGGCCGAGTCGCGCATCCTCGCTGCTGCGCGGTCGGGTAAACGGTCACCTGCCCGCGGCGGTCACGCCGAGGTTGACGGGCTCGCCTGGCTGGCCATCGCCCGTGTGTTCCGTTGACCGCAGGGTGGCCCGCGTCGGCCCGCTGGGCTGAGTCGGTAGCGCTCCCTATGATCGGGGCGGGCGCGGGCCAACGGCGCCGACATAGGAGAGGTGGGCGATGGCGGAGCAGATCGACACCGCCGGCGGTGGGGACGAGTCACCGCCGACCCTGCTCGTCGAGCTCTGGTATCGGCAGCCACCGGCGCTGTCGGACGGGGCACTGCTGGCTGCGCTTGGTGCCGACGGTGACCGCGGAGGGCGCCGAGCTTCCGATCGCCGTCCTGCCCGGCAGCCCGCTGGGAAGGGACGGCAAGACCCTTCCCTCGGTCGGGCAGACCTGGGACTGGCCGGATGCCGCCGACATCGTGCCCCAGTGCACGGCGAGTGTGCTCGTGACCGAGCTGGGTCGTCCGGCCGGATCGACGGTCGCAGCGACCCGGGAGGATCGCGCGCGGGCGCTGCTCGCGGTCGCGGTCGCGGTTGCGCAGGCCACCACCCCAGCGGCGGTGAGCTGGCCACACAGCCAGCGGGTCAGCGATCCCGGCGCGCTGGAAACCGACGACCTGCAGGGCCTGGCGAACGTTCGGATGTACGCCGTTTCCGACGACGCGCTGGTGGTCGACACCCTGGGCCTGCATGTGTTCGGGCTCCCGGACCTGCAGTGCCATTTCCGGGACCGTTCGGCGGGTGAGGTGGCGGCGTTGCTCTTTTCGACGGCTGAGTATCTGTTCGACGAGGGGGACGTGATCGCCGACGGCGACACGATCGGGGCCGGGGCTGCCGAGCGCTTCACCTGCTACCACGAGCAATCGCTGCTGCCGCCGACCCGAACGGTGCTGGACGTCGATCTCGGTGATCCGTACGCGGCGGGGCGACGCGACCGCTGAGGTCGGGGGGCCGAGGCATTCTGCTTGCTAGGTTGTCGGCGTGACCCCAACGGGCCTGGGACGACGGTGAACGTCCTCTTTGCGCTGAGCGACACCGGATTCGGGCACAGGTCGGCGGCCCGAGCAATCGAGGCGGCACTGCGCGACCGGGTCGGGCCCGGAGTCCGCACCGACATCGTGGATGTCTACGGGGAGTTCTCGGTGCCGCTGCTCCGGAGCACCCCCGATCTCTATGCACGGTCAAGCCGGCACGGGCGCCCGGCGTTCGACGCCCTGTTCGGCTTGAGTAACCAGCCGGCAACGCGCAGCGGGGTGATCCGCGCCCTCGACGGGATCGCCCGGCGGCGGCTGGTGGGTGCGATCGCACAGTTCCGGCCCGACATCGTCGTGATCTGCAACCCGTTCTACATGGGGGAACTGTTCACCCGGGCCCGCGAGCGGTCCGGCCACCGTTTCGAGATCGCCACCGTCGTCACCGATCCGGTGACCGTTCATCAGTCCTGGCTGGCGCAGAAGGCGGACATGCATTTCGTCGTCGAGGCCAGACCGAGCGTCGCGGACGCGCATCGGTCGGAAGGGTTCGCCTGCCGCGAGATCGCCTTTCCCAGCCATCCCGTCTTCGCCGCGACCGAGCCTGGACGGCTGGGTGCGCGGGCCGCGCTCGATCTTGACCCGGCGCGGCCGGTGGCGCTGGTGACCGGCGGAGGAGCTGGCGGCGGGCGACTGCAGGAATGGGACCGGCTCGTTCGACGGCTGACCGCGGATCGGCGCATCCAGGTGCTGGTCGCACCGGGCACCAATCGTCTGCTGGCGAGCTACTTCGTCGGCCCAGGCTTTGAGAACGTCCGAGTCTTGCCGGCCTCCGGCTCGCTGAACCTGCCGATGCGCGCGAGTTCGGCGGTGTTCTCGAAGGCGGGCCCCGCCACGATCTTCGAGGCAGCAGCGGTCGGGGCCCCGCTGCTGCTGTTCGATGAGGTCGGACGCCAGGAACGCGGCAACATTGCCCTCGCCGAGCGACTCGGGGTGGGTCAGGCGCTGGGGCACCGCGACGTGGCCCGGGTCGTCGTCGAGTTGGACGAATTGCCGCCGACTCCTCGTCCCGAACTCGCCTCCGGGGCGTTCGAGGTAGCTGACTGGATCTCCAGCCGGCTCCGGGTGGCGTAGCCCCGGGTCGACGATCGCCGGGTGACGCCTCCGACGCGTCGCCCGATCTGCTGCCCATAATGGTCCCCATGAACGAGTCGGGGTCTCGTCCGCGGCCGCTCATCGGGCTCAGCACCTACCGCGACCAGGCGGCATGGACGGTGTGGGATCTGCCGGCGGACCTCTTGCCGGCCAGCTACGCGCAGTCGGTGGAAGCCGCGGGGGGCGCCGTCGTACTGCTGCCGCCGCAGATCGCCGGGGCCGTCGACGTGGTGCAGCGGCTCGACGGGCTGATCCTCACCGGCGGGGCCGACATCGACCCTGAGCGATACGGGCAGGCCATGCATCCGCGGACGCGGCGGGTGCGGCCGGAGCGGGATGCCTGGGAGCTCGCACTCCTGGACGCCGCGTACACACTCGGGACACCCACGTTGGGGATCTGTCGAGGCATGCAGATGATGGCCGTGCGAGCGGGGGGCGCGCTCGAGCAGCATGTCCCCGACGTGGTCGGCCATGAAGAACACGCTCCGGCCGACACCGCGTTCGGGTGGACCTCGATCAGTTCGGTTGCCGGCTCGCTCGTCCATCGACTCTCCGGCGACCAGATCCAGGTCAGTTGTCACCATCACCAGGCCGTGGTGTCGCACCCGGGGCTGGTAGTCACGGCGCGGGCCGCTGACGGGACCGTCGAGGCGATCGAGGATCCCGATCGACAGTTCTGGCTCGGCGTTCAGTGGCATCCGGAGAGTGGCGAGGACCACGGCCTCTTCGTCGGTTTGGTCGAGGCGGCTGCGCAGCCCGGCCGGGCGTCGTGACAGACCCGCCCCTGAAAAGACCCGCTCCCGGAAGCCCTTGCTGCCGCTACCCGGCTACTCCGGGTCGGCCGGACGGAGGTGCGGATCGTCCAGCGCGAACGTGCGGACGGGGCCGGGACCTGTGTGGCGGCCCTCGAATCGCACGGTGACCCTGCCGAGTCCCGAGCCCCACACCCAACCTCGCCCGGCCTCGGCGTGGTAGACGTCCGCCCCTGGAGCCCAGTCGCGCGGGCGTGCGCTGGTTGAGTCGAGCCCGGCGGGACCGGCGGCGTCGCGCGGATCATCGCCGAGTTGCCCTGCCGCTCCGGTCGCGGCCGGGATCGGCAGGCTCGTGGCGGGGCGCGCCGGATCGGCCGGGTCGTCGCCGAAAAGGTCGCGTTGGAGGGTGGTGGTGAGCCCGGACACGCCCACGCCGAGCAGCCGGACACCGCCGCTGGTGTCCACACCGTGCAGCAGGGACGTCGCGAGGTCACCGATCATGTCGACGTTGTCCGTGGCGCCGGCCAGCGTGCGTGACCGGGTGATCGTGCTGAAGTCGTGCATGCGCACCTTGATGGTGACGGTTCGCGCGTTCAAGCCTGCCGCCACCAAGCGCCCAGCGACCTGCGCCGAGTCGCGCCGCAGTCGCTCGTGCAGCTGCGCGCGATCCACCAGATCGACCTCGAACGTGTCCTCGACGCTGATCGACTTGGTTTCGCGTTCCGGCTCGACCTCGCGGTTGTCGCGGCCGAAGGCGAGTTCGATCAGTACCTGCGCGTGCGTGCGACCGACCGTCTGGGTGAGCTCACCGACTGGCGCCGAGCGCAGGTCAGCCACCGTCCGGACACCGATCGTGCGTAGCCGTTCGGCGGTCACCGGCCCGACCCCGGGGATGACGTCGACCGGCAGCGGCGCCAGCACGGCGAGTTCCTCGCCCGGGGCGATCAGCCGCGCGCCGTCCGGCTTGCCCAGTTCGCTCCCGAGTTTGGCCATCAGCTTCGACGTCGAGATCCCGACTGACGCCGTCAGCCCACCCGTTGCGTGCTGCACCCTGTCCTTGAGCTGCCGCATCAGGTCGGCCAGTGCCTCGGGATCGGTCTGAACGGGCTCGACCGCCGTCCGCAGATCGACGAACGCCTCGTCCAGCGAGAGCGGCTCGACCCGCGGCGCCAGCGCCTTCAGGACCGCCATCACCTGGCCGCTGGCCCGGCGGTAGGCGGCGAACCTGCCGGACAGGAACGCGGCGTGCGGGCAGCGACGGCGTGCCTCGTGGGTCGGCATCGCTGATCTCACGCCGAAGCGCCGCGCCTCGTACGACGCGGTCGCCACCACGCCGCGCGGGCCGACCCCTCCGACCACGACCGGCTTGCCGCGCAGTGATGGCTTGTCCCGCTGCTCCACCGACGCGAAGAAGGCGTCGAGGTCGAGGTGCAGCACCGTCGCCTCTGATCGCACCCGTTCATTGTGCAGATCTTGAGCCAGTCCTGAGGCAACCCGAAGCGCGCGAGAGGGGAGCGTGCGGCGACTCCGACGACACTGGGGAGGTCAGGCCGTGTCCAGCCTGAGGGGAAGCGATCCGGCTTTCGTGGCATGCCTCTCAGCAGGGACTGGCAACTCTGGGCTGGTGGGAGCGCCGACGCCCGCGCTTCCGCCAGCCCACCCCAACGATCCTGACCGACAGCGGCGAGTGCCTCCGTCGCCGGCGCCTCGGTGCGTCGTAGGTACGTCTGCGTCAGGCGGCGAGGCCGGCCCTGGTATCCCGCGTCTCCTGGTCGGCGAGCACTTCGGTTGCACCTGCCTGGAGGCCGTCGAGGGCCGCCGTGACCACGTCGGCCGGGTCATTCTTGGGAATGTCCCAGCCGGCCATCATGTCGGTGTCGGTGGCGCTGAGGTACAGCCCGGTGACCAGGGTGCCCTGCGCGGCCAGTTCCAGGCGCACACCGTTGGTCAGGCTCCATGCCGCGGCCTTCGACGCCGCGTACGCGTTGGCGCCGGGGTAGGACAGCCAGGACATCCGCGAGTTCACGTTGAGGATGGCGCCACCGCCGTTGCGACCCAGGATGGGCGCGAACGCGCGGATCGTCGCGAGCGGACCGTAGAAGTTCGTCTCGAACTCCCGACGGATCGCGTCGAGCTCGCCGGCGACCAGATCGCTCCCGGTCGTGACGCCGGCGTTGTTGACGAGCAAGGTCAGATCGGTCGCCACCGCGGCGACGGCAGCGACCGAAGAGGGGTCGGTGACGTCGAGCGCCAATGGGAACGCGCCGGAGATGTCGATGCTCTGCGGGTTGCGGGCTGTCGCATACACCTTCGCGGCGCCGCGCTGAAGCAGCTGCTGGACGAAGTGCCGGCCGATACCGCGGTTCGCGCCGGTGACGAGGGCGATACTTCCTTCGATGTTCATGGCGATGACGCTATTGCTCAGGAGTGCGCGTCTCAATGACAGTTTCCGTCACTTTCATATCCGTGTGAGTCATCTGCTACCTTCTGAGCTGATGGACGCACTCACCGGAATCATCGACGCACAGGCGGTGCGTGGGGTTCTCGGTGCGCGGATCGCCGCCGGTGCCGATTGGGGCTGGTGGTCGGCCCAGTCGCCCGGGGCCGCCTTCCACGCGGTCACCGCGGGCACCGCGTGGATCGCGCCCGCGGGATCCGAACCACTGCAACTGGTGGCAGGTGACCTGCTGCTCCTGCCGGGCGGTGCCGCGCATGCACTCGCGAGCGACCTTGACGCCATCGGGCGCACGTCGGCTGAGCGCTCCGACGGCTACACGATCGACCGGGACGGCACCGTTCAGATCGGACGTGGGCAGGTGCGGACCCAGATCCTCTGTGCCCACTACACGCAAGACCCCGCCGCAACAGCATCGCTGCTCTCGGCGCTGCCGCCGACGGTCCTCCTTCGCGGGCGAGACGACGGCAGCGGGCTCGCCGAGACGGTTCGCCTAGTCGGACGTGAATTGACTGCGGTCCGACCGGGCAGCCAGCTGGTCCTCGCCCGGCTGGTGGACATCCTGCTGGTGCAGGCACTCCGCAGCTGGCTTGAACGCGACGGCAGCCACGGGGCCTCGCTATTGCATGCCCTGCGTGATCCGGTCGTCAGTACCGCCATGGCCATGATCGACGCCGACCCCGGCCGTGCTTGGACGGCGGCGGAGCTGGCCCGCGCAACCGCTGTGTCGCGTGCGACTCTGTCGCGCCGGTTTCCGGCGGTCCTCGGGGAGACACCCGCGACCTACCTGACCCGGCGGCGCCTCGATCTGTCGGCGCGTCGCCTCCGAGACACAGACGACACCCTCGAACAGATCGCCCACGACGTCGGCTACACCTCCGTCTACGCGTTCAGCCGCGCATTCAGGCGCAGCCGGGGCATTCCACCCGGCCGATTCCGCACCACATCCCGAGCAGCTGCTCACCCGCCGGTCCCTGCAGGGTGAGATCCGGGCGCCCCGGCGCGGGCACCGCCACCGCTATGCGGCTAGCGTAAGGGTCCCGGGCTCGGCATCCAGTCGATGCGCGCACTGGCGATGAGAACGGCGACGAGGCAGGGGACGGCATGGAGAGATGGCCCGGCAGGCCATATCCGCTCGGGGCCACTTTCGACGGTACGGGCGTGAACTTCGCCCTGTTCTCTGAGGTCGCCGAGCGGGTGGAACTGTGCCTGATCGGTGAGGACCTCTCGGAAGAGCGGGTGGAGCTGATCGAGGTCGACGGCTACGTCTGGCACGCCTACCTGCCGGGAATCCACCCCGGGCAGCGCTACGGCTACCGGGTCTACGGCCCCTACGACCCGCGCAGCGGACATCGCTGCAACCCGGCCAAGCTGCTCCTCGATCCGTACGCGAAGGCCATCGACGGCCAGATCGACGGCGATGAGTCGCTGTACTCGTACCGGTTCTCTGCACCGGACACGTTCAACGACCTTGACTCGCTCGGGCACACGATGCTCTCCATCGTCACCAATCCGTACTTCGACTGGGGACAGGATCGGCCGCCCGGCCACGAGTACCACGAGACTGTCATCTACGAGGCCCATGTGAAGGGGCTGACGATGGCGCACCCGGGGGTGCCCGCCGAGCTACGCGGCACCTACATGGGGCTCGCTCACCCGGCGATGCTGGAGTACCTCAGTTCGCTCGGCGTCACCGCCGTCGAACTGCTGCCGGTGCACCAGTTCGTCAACGATCCGCACCTGGTCGATCAGGGGCTGTCGAACTACTGGGGCTACAACACGATCGGGTTCCTCGCGCCGCACAACGGCTATGCCGCCGGCACGATGCCCGGCCAGCAGGCCCTGCAGTTCAAGGCGATGGTGAAGGCACTCCACGCCGCCGACATCGAAGTCATCATGGACGTGGTCTACAACCACACCGCGGAGGGCAACGAGCGCGGCCCGACGCTGGCGTTCCGTGGCATCGACAACGCCGCGTACTACCGGCTCGTCGACGGCTCGAAGCAGCACTACTACGACACCACCGGCACCGGTAACTCACTGCTGATGCGCAACCCGCACGTGCTGCAGCTGATCATGGACTCGCTGCGCTACTGGGTGCTGGACATGCACGTCGACGGGTTCCGCTTCGACCTCGCGGCGACGCTGGCGCGGCAGTTCCACGAGGTGGACAAGCTGTCGGCCTTCTTCGACATCATCCAGCAGGACCCGGTGATCTCCCAGGTGAAGCTGATCGCCGAGCCGTGGGACCTCGGCGATGGTGGCTACCAGGTCGGGAACTTCCCGCCGCTGTGGACGGAGTGGAACGGCAAGTACCGCGACACTGTCCGCGACTACTGGCGGGGCGAGCCTGCGTCGCTCGCGGAGTTCGCGTCCAGGCTGACCGGGTCCAGTGATCTGTACGCCAACTCCGACCGCCGTCCGACCGCGTCGATCAACTTCGTGGTCGCGCATGACGGTTTCACGCTGCGCGACCTGGTCTCGTACAACTCCAAGCACAACCAGGCCAACGGCGAGGGGGGCCGGGACGGCGAAAGCCACAACCGGTCATGGAACTGCGGTGTCGAGGGCGAGACCGACGACCCCAAGGTGAAGGCGCTCCGGTTACAGCAGCAGCGCAACTTCATCACCACCATGATGGTCAGCCAAGGCGTGCCGATGCTGGCGCATGGCGACGAACTCGGGCGTACCCAGCGTGGAAACAACAACGTCTACGCCCAGGACAACGAGACCTCCTGGGTCGACTGGGACCTCGACGATGACCAGCGGGCGCTGCGGGATTACACCTCCGCCGCGATCGCACTGCGGAAGGCT
Organism: Propionibacteriaceae bacterium; assembly: GCA_044225235.1. Taxonomy (GTDB): domain Bacteria; phylum Actinomycetota; class Actinomycetes; order Propionibacteriales; family Propionibacteriaceae; genus Microlunatus. The sequence continues at coordinate 47,737 of JBGAIX010000005.1, forward strand.
CACCCGGTGCTGCGCCGCCGGCGGTTCTTCGCGGGCGAGGCTCGGCACGGTGGGCAGAGCGCGCTCGGCGACATCGTGTGGCTCCGGCCGGACGGGTCACAGATGGACGACCGCGACTGGACGGGCGGTTACGCCCGCAGCATCATGGTCTTCCTGAACGGCGACGCGATCCCCGAGCACGACAACGTCGGCAGGCGGATCGTCGACCATCACTTCCTGTTGCTGTTCAACGCGCACAGCGAGGCGATCACGTTCACCTTGCCGGCCCGCGCGTATGGCACCGACTGGAAGGTCCGGTTGAACAGCGCCACCGGGCAGGTGGATCCGGCGGATGTCAAACCGCGTCGCGCCGGCACGAAGCACTCCATCCCGGCCAACTCGATGATCGTGCTGTCGACGGCGCTCGTGCCGGAGGAAGAACGTGCGAAGTCGGCCTCACGGGCGCTCAAGGCGATCCCCACCACCGCGCGTTCGGGCGCGTCACCGCTGTAGCGTCGACAGATCCGACGGCGAAAGGAGCCACCGTGACCGCCGTACCGAACCTGACCCTGAACAACGGCCAGACGATTCCGCAGCTTGGCTTTGGGGTATTCCAGATCAAGCCTGCCGACACTGCCGACGCGGTGCGGACCGCGCTGCAGGTCGGCTACCGACACATCGATACCGCCGAGTTGTACCGCAACGAGCGGGGGGTCGGCGAGGGCATCAGAGCCTCCGGGCTCGATCGCTCCGAGGTTTTCGTGACGAGCAAGCTGGGCAACTCCGCTCACCGCCCGGACGATGCCCGCCGTGCTTTCGACGAGACCCTGGCCACGCTCGGCTTCGAGTACGTCGACCTGTTCCTGATCCACTGGCCGCTCCCGGCGCTCTACGACGGGGACTTCGTGTCGACGTGGCGCACGCTGGAGGAGTTCGCTGCCGATGGTCGGGCGCGCTCGATCGGTGTCTCGAACTTCCAGGTCGCCCATCTGCGCCGGCTGGCGGAGGAGACCGAGACAGTCCCGGCGGTCAACCAGATCGAGGCGCACCCGTACTTCACCAACGACGAGGTCCGCGCGTACGGCGAGGAGCACGGCATCCTCACCGAGGCTTGGTCGCCGATCGCCCAAGGCAAGGTGCTCGGCGATCCCGTGATCGGTGCGATCGCCTCACGGGTGGATCGCAGCCCGGCCCAGGTCACCCTTCGCTGGCATCTGCAGCGCGGCGACATCGTCTTTCCGAAGTCGACGACCCCGGCGCGGATCGAGGAGAACTTCGCCCTCTTCGACTTCGAGTTGACCGCCGAGGAGATGGCCGCGCTGACCGGGCTGGACCGGGGCGAACGCGGCCGCACTGGGCCGAACCCGGACCGTTGGGCGCGCGCCTGACGAGTCAGCTCCGGTCGTGCGGTAGCCGCGGGATCAGCCACTGCACGAGGTCTGCGGTGCTGCGGGTCTGCATCCAGACCCGGCCGGGCCCGACGAAGTCGGTGACCAGGCCCTCACCACCGAGGAGCGTCGACTTCCAGCTGCCCGCCTTGCGCACCCCGTAGCGGACCGTGTCGTCGAACGCGACGACGTGGCCGGTATCGAGGGTCATCGGCTCGCCCTGCCCGAGCGTGTAGTAGCGGATCGCTCCGTAGGCCGACATCAGCAGGTCGCCAGAGCCGCTGCAGCGGAGCAGGATGAGCCCTTCGCCGCTGAAGAAGGAGCGGCCGCCTCCCCAGCTCGAATCCACGTCGACCGTCGAGTCGGAGGCAATCCACGACCCCGACTGCACCAGCAGCGTGCCGCGGCCGTCGAGCCGTGCCATCGCCATGTCGCCGGGAAGCGCGGCGGCCACGCCGACCATCCCGCCGGTACGCGACGAGTAGTCGTTGACGAAGAAGCTCTCACCGCCGATCGACCTGCGCAGTCCCTTGAGCAGGCCGCCGCTGGTGGACGTGGCGACCGTGATGTCGCCGCGGGTCATCGCCATCGCGCCTGCCTCCACCCGTACCGAGCCTCCAGGCGGAAGCATGATGTCGCCGATCGCGAATGCCGGCCCGCCGCTGATGTCTACCTGCATGGTCTCCTCCTCGTGTCGCGCTGCTGCAACTCCGGAGGACGCCGGCCCCGACCCGTAGGCCGATGCCACGAACTCGTGCAGGGTGGTGGGGTGGAGATCCGGGTACCGGTCGTTGCCGACGTTCTCCAGGGTCGGGGTCGTCAGCATCGAGATGAAGTACCAGTCCATCATCGCGTTCCAGCCACCACCCTTGGAGTCGGCAGCCTCGCGGGGGACCTGTTCGCCTGCGCGCGCTGCTACCGGCACACGGGGCAGGCGCAACACGTGCTGGCCGTCATCCTCACCGAGGTTGTTCGGAACCCACAGCTGCGCGGCGCGGCGCAGGTCGCGCTCGGCGACCCCTACGAAACTCTGTTCGTGCGGGTGCTGGAACGGGCCCGAGAGCGCGGCGAGTTGGATCCCGACGTCGATGTCGGCATCATCGCGGCGATCTTTCCGCGGTTCGCCTTCCACCAGGTGGCCGTCGAGGGGCGGGAGGTGGACGAGGAACTGGTTCAGGCGGTCATCGGCTCGTGTGTGCTGCCGTTGCTGGGCGACAGTGTGACCGAGGGAGGCCGAACCAGTCGCGGCACAGGTTCATGAGCCTCGCCACACCTCCGCGGTGGGTTGACGAGGCGCTCGTCACGTTCGAGGCTCACGAGTTGGTCAGCCCGGCCGGGCGTGCTTGCCTGGATGGATGAGTCTTCGACAACGAGTTGCCTCAGCACTCCTCGCAGTCCCAATGCTGGCGGCGTCAGCTGCCTGCAGCGGCGGCGGCGGTTCCGAGCCGCCTGCACCGCCTGCCGAGGTGAAGGTCGCCGGCACCGTCGTCAGCACCGCCACCTCGACCAACGAGGCCCAGGTCGTCGTGCCGGGTCCGGTAGCCGCGAGCTGGACCGCGTTGGGCCAACGGGGGTCCGGCGTCGAGAACGTCGTGGTCGGAGGGGACGCAGCGGTCCAGCGCAGCACAACCGATGTCGCGAGCGATCCCGGGAAGGCGCCTGCCGCGCTGGCCGCGGCCATCAATGAGCACCCCGCGGCAGCGGACGGCCGCTCAGCCTTCGCCGGCCTCGCCGCGGTCACATCGCCGGCGAAGGCGCCGGTGTGGGTCTTCTCCCCGCTGCTGGACACCGTCGGCCCGCTGGATTTCAACCAGTTGGCGTTCGATACCCGTCCGGTCACGGTCGTCAAGGGCCTCAAGAAGGCGGGCGATCTGCCCGACCTGAGCGGACGTGAGGTGACCTTCGTGGTGACGCCCTCAGTCGGCGCGCAGGAGCCGCTGTCGAAACTGCAGGTCGGATACCAGCGCGCCGTCTGGGAGGGCGTCGCGAAGGCTGCCGGTGCCAAGCGCGTGGTGTTCTACGACGGCACCGGTACCGGCGCCGGAACCGGAACGATCACTCCGGTCCCCATCCCGGATCCCAACGACGAGTTCGACTCAGCGGAGGAGGGCTCGACCCGGACCTGCACGTTGCCGGCACCGGCGCTGTTCGTTTCCGACCAGCCGACGCTGATCGACAAGAAGGCGACCAAGGCGCAGCTGAAGAAGTGCGTGGGAACGCTCGACTCGTCGACGAAGATCACCGTCGAGGGACATACGGCTGGCGTGTCCGGTGACGACAACGCGTTCGCCAAGAGCCTGTCGACGCAACGGGCGACCGAGATCGCTGCCGTGTTGAAGGACCTCGACGTGCCCGCCAAGAACATCGTCAAGGTGGTGGGCTACGGCAGCTCGAAGCCGCTGGTCAAGCCCGACTCGAACCCGAAGAACCGCGCGGTGGTGGTCACCTTCACGTCCGCCGGCTGAGCCGGCTCCGGGACCTTTGTCGCTGACAGGACGCCTGAGGTCCCGGGTTGCGCGGTCTGCCTCCGTCGCAGGATGGGTTCGAGTCGGAAACCACAGGCGAGGGGTGATAGGCAATGATCGCGATCGTGATGGTCGTCGTGGTTGGCCTCGTCGCGATCGTGCTGGCGGTGGGCACGCCGTTGATGCGGGGGCGAGACGGGCGGGCACCGGCAGCGGGCCGCGACGCCGACGCGCCCGACCCGCTGGAACGAGAGCTGGCAGCGTTGCTCGATCAGGGTGTGCTGTCGTCGGATCAGGCGGACCGGGTGCGCGACGCCGCAGCCGAGTCCGCATCCAGTGCCGGAGCGGCTGAGCTTCGGCGGGCCCACCCCCAGCGAGCCGGGGTGCTGGACGTTCTGGGATATCTCGGCGGGGCGCTGGTGCTCGGCGCGCTCATCTTTGTCGGCTTCACGCTCTGGGGAGACCTCAGCCGGAGCGGGAAGATCGGCCTCGCGGTCGCCTCTTTCGTCGTACCGACCCTGGGCGGGGCCGTGCTCGTCCTGAGCCGGACCCGGCGCGGGTTGGCCGAGGTACTGCTCACCATCGGCTGCTTCGCGGCCGGCTTCGCGTACTTCGAGATCGCGCGGGACGAAGACCTGATGGTGACCGCGGCCGTGGTCGTGGCCACGGCAGCCGGCGGAGCGGTCGCCCTGCGGTCGGCACTCTTCTACGTCCCGGCGTGGATCGGGGCGATGGCGTTGGTGCCGCTGTTCGTCGAGAACGTGTGGCAGCCGACGGACGAGGACGTCGTCGCCTACGTCATCGCGGCCGGCTTCCTCGTCGTCGGCGTGCTGTTCGTCGTCGCCGGCCTGGGGCTCGCGAGGCATGCGGCGTGGACCTTCGCCGGCGTCAGCGGTTGGGCGGCCGGCGTGCCCCTGCTCGCCATCGAACACAGCTACGTCGCCCTCGCGGTCGCCACGGTGGTGGCGGCTGCCCTCCTGATCGGCGTCGTCCGGTACCAGATGTACGCGTTCGCCGTCGTCGGTTGCTTGGTGGTGCTGAGCATGTGGCCCGTCGCGCTCTATCAGCTCCTCGACACCGCGCTCGGGGTGGCGCTCGGTCTCGTCGCTGCAGGCTGCGCGCTGATCTCGGCGGCCGTGTTGCTCGCGCGCCGCCGTCGGCATGCGCCAAGCGCGTCGCTCAGCGTTGGGCCGAACCCACAGCGGCAGCCAATCGCTCCACCCCGGGACCGCTGAGCTGGTCGAGCAGGGCAGCCCGGCCCGTCATCGCCAGCACCAGGGCCATGATGGGCCCGCGGATCTCCGGGCCATCGCCGACGGTCCAGTCAACGTCGATCGCCGTCAGTCGGTGGTGCGCGTACCCGCTCGGCCGGAACACGCGCGACATCCGTCGCCCACGCGCCGTAGCGGCGTATCCCCAGATCTGGTCGGCAGCGGCGCGTGCTGCCGCGCCGTCGACCGCGACGACCCGTCCGACCGGAATCGCCATGTCCTGCCCGTGGATGATGACGTCGACGAGTGCTTCGAGGTCGGTCACCCCGACGTTGTGGGTCCGGGTGCCCACGAGGCGGTTGATGTCGTCGATCAGTTCCCGTGTCGAGCGGGATCGCGCCCGGTCGACGGCGGAGGCATGGATGACGTGGTTCAAGCTGCCGGGGTGCTTGAGCATCGCCGGCAGCATCGCGCCGATGCTCATCCCGTGCATGCCCATGTGAGCGGCGACGTCCCGCACCCGCCAGCCGTCGCAGAGCGAGGGTCGATCCCACTCGCTGGCATCCAGGTCCAGCAGGAACGCCACGGTCCGGAGCCGTTGGGCGTCGATCGCCGTCCAGAGTTCGTCACCGGCCATCGTTCTTCTCCTGAGTCTCGGTCGGAGCGGCTGCCGTCGAGGACGAGGCCGCGAAGTGCGGTGGGCTGGTCCGAGTGCGTTTGAGCTCGAAGAAGCTGTCACATCGGGAGACCAGCACGAGGCCGTCGAACAGTGCGAGACCTTCCTTCTCGCTGGGGGGCTCGTTGAGGACGGGGCCGAAGAAGGCGTGCCCATTGAAGTGGACGATCGGGGTGCCGCCGTCGCTGCCCACTCGAGCGATCGCGCGGGTGTGGCTCTCTCGAAGCGGCTCGTCCACCGTGGCATCGTCGGCCGCGTCCGCAAGGCTCGACGGCAAACCGCTGGCCTTGAGCGCGCGCACGGCTGCCGCGCGGTACTCACGGGCGCTCGGGTAGCGCCAGTGGTCGAAGATGACGGTGCCGAATGCCGTGTGCCAGCGCCGGAGTTCCGTCGGCCCATACCGATTCCAGACCGCGGTCGCGACCCGCGAGGGCCCGGCCGACCGATCGACGTTGCGCTGGTACGCGACATCCATCGTTCGATGCTCGTTCAGCATCCGCAGACTCATCGGGTGGTAGGTGACGGTCACGTCGCGCGAACGGCGTACCCGCTGCAGCCATCCTGCGGCGAGCCAGGTGTACGGGCAGACCGGGTCGACGAAGAGGCTCGGTGGCCGCCATCGATGCCCGCCATGCGTCGCCGTCCACGCCGTTGGCAGCCATGTAGCGCGTGGTGGCCGCTGTCCACAGCGCACTGTTCTCCTGCGATTGAGCGGGTCGCGTCATCGATGCCTCCTGTACCTGAGCGTCCCCTCCAGGCTGTCAGCGGCCGGCGCCGGCGGCATCGTCTGAACTGCTCACCGTGGTACTCATTCCTCCCGCGGATACTCACCGCGTCTCGCCTCACCGCAACTGGCGTTGCGTCGCCCAGGCCGCGATCTGGGCGCGGTTTGTGAAGCCGAGCTTGACCAGGATGTGCTGCACGTGGTTCTGCGCGGTCCGCTCGGAGATCACCAGCTCGTCGGCGATCGCGCGGTTGCTCAGCCCGGCAGCCACCAGCGCCGCCACCTCACGCTCGCGCGCGCTCAACCTCTCCGCTCCCGACGGGCCACCCGACAGCGTCTCCAGTGCCGTGACCCAGGGCGCCATTCCCAGCCCGCGGGCAATAGGCAAGGCCGCTTGGGCCAGCCGTCGCGCTTCCGCGGGCCTGCCAGCATCCGCTTGGGTGCGGGCTCGCAGGGTCGCCGCTTCGACGCCGAAGCCCGGTGCGCCGACGTCGGCACAGCGGGCTGCGGCGCTGGCGAACGCCTCGGCGGCGGCGTCGTAGTGACCGAGCGCCAGGTCGCACCGACCGATCCAGAGCGAGACCGGCCCGAGGAAGTTCGTGCCGCCACCTCCCGCGGCGGCGAATCCGTCGGCGTAGGGGAGCAGCCACTCGCGCAGCAGCGGGAGATCGTCGAGCGCGCCGGTGGCTGTGGCGACGGGGATGGCGTACGCGGCCAGGATCGGGCCGGCCAGGCGGGGCGACGGCCACTGCCGTGGGCCCGCGCAGCGCGCGTAGGAGGCTGCTGCCTCGTCGACGCGGCCGGCGTCGACCAGGGCGAAGGCTCGAAGGAGATGGGCACCGAAGGCCCAGCGTGGATCGGTGCCGAAATCCCAGGCGTCCGGCTCGAGCACCGCGGCTGCGGGGCCGAGGTGATGCCCGATCAGGACGCCGAACGCGACAGAGGAACCGTGCACAGCCGGGTGGTCGATGTCCGCGAGCTGCTGCAGTGCGTCGCGATGCAGCGCTTGCGCGGCGGAGAACTCGGCACGCGCGAGTGCCAGCGCAGCTCGTGTCTGCAGCAGATGCCAGTGGCCGTAGGGGCCACCGGAGTGTTCGGCACAGCGCTGGATTCCGGGCAGTTCTGCGGCAACGGCATCGAGCCGACCGGCGAAGAAGTGGGTGTCGACCCGCCACAGGCGCCCCCACATCTCTGCATCGGCGCGTCCGCTCACCCGTCCGAGCTCGACCATCTGCTCGGCGAGCCGGGCGAGTTCCGCGGCGTCGGACGGTCCGCCCTTGGTCAGCTGCCGGGCGGTCAGCGCGTCGATGATGACCTCGGCGTCACCGGTACTGTCAGCGAGGTGGAGCGCCTCGGCGCTGACCTGGTCGGCCTCGTCGTACAGGCCCAGGTAGGTCGCTGCCTGAGCGCGGCGGGCGAGTAGTTGCACCCGGGTGCGGTCCGGCTGCGACCAGCGCTCGACGGCATCGGTGCACCAGCGGTGCAGCTCGCCGTCCCACCCGGGTTCGCCGATCGGGGACAGCGTCAACGCGGCGGCTGCGGAGAGCCGGGCCGATCCGATCCGTGCCGCTGTCTCGGTCGCGTTGCGACAGGCCTGTCGCGCGACGTCGAGCTGGCCGGCGGCGACCGCTGCAGCAGCCTGCGCCAGTTGCAGCTCTGCTCCCTCCACCGTCTTGAGCGGGTCGGCGTGCTCGACGGCGAGTGCGTACAGCTCGACTGCCTCGGAGTACCGGTGCCCGTCCGCCGCCGCGGCGGCCGTTGCTTGCGCCCAGCGGCTGGCCTCGGCCCCGGCACCTGCTGCGGCGGCGCCGCGCCAGTAGGTCGCGAGCTGGGCAAGCCGGTCGACGGCCGGCAACGGCCCGGGAGAACCGCTGAGTGACTCGGCGAGCCGCCGACACAGCGCATACCGACGCTCCGCGGGCAGGCTTTGTGCGACGGCGGCTCGGAGCGCGTCGTGTCGCAGGGTCGCGGTCCCTGCGCTGTCGGATGCCATCAGACCGACGCGTATTGCGCTTGCGACGGCGTCGGCGCATGCCCCTACGCTCAGCTCCGATGCAGCCGAGAGATCGGCGACGCGGACCCTGAGGCCGGCGATCGCCGCGGTCTCGACCACCACACGCTCGGTCGCGCTCAGTCGGGCGAGTCGACCGTGGACCAGCTGCAGCCAGTCGGGCGCCAGCGTGGCTGGGTCGCCCTGCGGGGGGCTCGCTGCCGAAGCGCGCAGCCTGCGCACCGCTTCGTCCCGCACCAACTCCGACGCCAGCAGCGCGTTTCCGCCGGAACGCGCCAGCACCGCGTCGGCGAACTCGTCATCGGTCCCTGCGAGACAACTCTCGACGAGGGTCACGACATCAGCTCGTCGCAGCGGGGCAGGAGAGATGGTGGCAGCAGAGACCCGGATGAGCGCCGCCGCAGCCGCGGAACGGGTCTCCACTGTGTCCCGGGTGAGCGCGGCACAGACGATGAGCCGGTTCGGCCCCGGCGCGGAAATGGCGTCCGTGGCAGCGTTCGCCGAGGCGAGGTCGAGGCGGTCAGCGTCGTCCAGCACCAGCATCGCGGTGGAGGTCGCCGCCAACCGACGCAGCGCCTCGCCGACCTGACCCGCTCCGACGGCGTACGAGGGGAGCCCGGTGATCTGGCGCCCCAACCAGCCAGCCGGGCATTCCGTCCCCTCCCACCTCGCAGGCCAGCGGACGTGGGCGCCACGCCGCTCCGCCTCAGCGGCGAGGGCTCGTAGCAGCGTCGTCCTGCCGCTACCCGGCTCACCCACGCAGAGCACGAGTTGGGCCGACCCCGCGCGAGCAGCCTCGAGCGCCACGCCGAACCGATCGAGCTGGTCGGACTCGAGTCGCACGGCATGCGGCGGGACGTCCTCCCGCATCGCGGTCATGGGTACTTCCTAGGTCACTGCTGCTGCTGCCGCAACGGACCAGGCCGATTGGCGCTACGGCGAGATGGCACCGCCCCTCCCTCGACGGCGCGCGGAAGGGGCGGTGCGGAAAGGGCGGTGCCCGGCGTCAGGAGCGACTACGGGTAGCGGACCACGTAGCTCGGATCCTCGTAGTTGTCCGGGTCGCCAGGATCCGGCACTCCGTCGACGGCGCCGCCGACGCCGTTGACGACGTGCTTGATCGTTCCCGGACCACTCAGGTTCTTCGTCATGATGTGGGTCAACACCACACCGGGACGCTTCGGCACCTCGTAGCCGTTCTCCGTGACGATCTCCGGGTTGTTGCGGTTGTAGACGTAGACGCCGCCGCCCCAGAGCTGGTGTGCCTGAACCTGGTCGGTGACCTTGTACGCGGCCCAACCCAGGGTCCCGTCCGGCGTGGTCCAGTCGGCCTGGGTCGGCGGGTCATACGGCAGCTCGTTCTGGTAGAGCACGACACGTCCGCGCTCGCCGTTCCAGACCGTGTTGTACTCCTGGAAGTGCTCGACGAACAGGCCGGTGGCCGTCACGTCGTCGCCGTTCACCACGACGCCGTTGCGACCGATGTTGGTCTTCCAGCGCTGGTTGTCGCCCAGGAATCCGTCCGTGGGGTCGAAGTCCTCGACGCCGTGATCGGCGCGCCAGACCCAGGTGTGGTCGACGAGTACGTTGTCGCTGTTGATCTCCATCGCGATGTCGGACTTGCCGATGTGCGGGCCGCCGACGCGGAAGTAGACGTCGTTCAGCGTGGTCGGGTTGTCCTTCTGGGTTGCGCCGGGGCCGGAGCTGCCGTGGCGCTTGCCGACCTGCAGGAGGACCGGCGACTCCTTGGTCCCGGCGTCGATCGTGACGCCAGCGACGACGATGCCCGGCTGGTCGGCGAGTTCCAGCGGGATGGCCCCGTTCACTGCGGTGAGTGTGGCGATACCCATGCCGAGCACGACCGTGTCCGCGCGCTTGACGCGGATGGTGTGACCGATGTCGTAGACGCCTGGGGTCAGGAGCAGATTCTTGCCACGCGCCAGCGCGTTGTTGATGGTCGATACCGAATCGCTCGGGCGAGCGACGAAGAAGTCGCTCAGCGGGACTGTGCGGCCCGGCGTCAGCCCGCCGTCCCAGCTGATACCGGTGGTCTCGGTGTGCGCCGAGGGCACCCGGACCTGGTAGTTGCCGTCGGCGTCGACGAACAGGTACGGCTTCTCCCGGCTGACCGGCGTCTTGGCCAGGGTGGTGTAGGGCGGGTCCGGGTAGCCGGCATCGTCGGGCGCACCTGTCACGCCGCTGAAGACCTGGTTCCAGACTCCGTTGGTCCAGGTGCCGACCGCGCTGTTGCGGGTGTACCACTGCTGCTGCGAGCCGTTGATCACCGTCCCGGCGCGCGAGTCGGCAATGAATCCGCCACTGGCGAACGAGGGTCCGGAGCAGTAGTCCATCAGGGTAAGGCCGCCACCCTTGATGTCGACCCGGCGCAGCGAGACGGCCTGGGACACCGCCCAGAAGTTGTTGCCGCCTCGGCAGCCGTCCTGACCAGCACTGTTGACATTGATGGTGACGTTCGACAGCCCCCGCCAGAAGTTGTTCAGCGCGAAGCACGAGGCGCCGCCATCGACGGGGTTGCCATCGGCGTCGAAGCAGCGGTTGTACACCTCGACTTTGCCGTTGATGGTCACGTCACTCGGCGAGGCCCCCAGGCCGGCGACGTCGGTGTAGTAGCCGACCTTGAACTGGAGTGGCTGCTCGGCGGTGCCGTACGTACCAGGCAGGAAGAGCAGGCTGTACCGCTGCTCACCCATCTCGTTGTTGACCTGCTGCGCGTGGATCGCGTTCGCCTTCGCAGCGATCTCGCTCGTCGGCATGCTGGGGTCGAAGATCGTGACGTTCGGGCCGAAGTCGGGCGCTTGCGTGGGTGGCTGCTGCTTGCCCGCCGCCGGGTTGGATGGCTGCTTCCCAGGTTCGGCGACGGCCAATTGTGGGGCTGATGCGATTCCCACCGTCAGGGCGATCGCCGCTGCGCCCGCCATCAGCCGTCGAGCTCGCCGAGCAGTCGGAACGTGGTCTGCTTGACTTCGACGTTCCCTCGTGGGGGGTGATTTCCGAACTGGTCGCACCGCGGTTCCTTCCTCGAACTGTGCCGTCGAACTCGCGGTGGAAGGCCTCGCTGCTGATCCACGGAAGGGTGCACGAATGCTGCTATGCCGGGGCAGAGCGGCCGACGAATGCCGCCGCGAGCGCACCTGAGAGCGCTCCCGTGAGTATCGCCGCGTGGCCGCGAGCTGTCAATACAATCTGTCCAGCCTTGGGCAGGTGTGGCGGCCAGTGCCACACCTCACGGCGTACCAGGCTCGATCGCCTCCGTGACTCTGCGCGTATCGGCGACCGAACTCGAACCATCGGGATTCACGGTCATGACAAGGAGGCCGTCGCCGTCGTCGTTGACGATCGTCGCGCTCTCGGGCGAACCGGCGGGTGCGAGTCGGACGACGACACGGGTCACCGCCGATGAGGTGACCGCTTGGCGGAGCCCGAGGGTGATCGTCCGCTTCACCTCAGCAGGCAGCTGTGCGTGGCGGCTGTCGACGAAGTCGAGGTCGATGCCACGGCGTCGGGCATCGTCGGTGATGGAGGCCAGTTCATCGCTCATCAGGTGCCGTGCGACGAGAGCCTCGCGGAGAGTCCGTTCGGCAACCTGTGCCCGATCGCGCGCCTTGTTCGAGACCGGTCCTGCACCGGATGCGACGAGTTCGAGCGCCGGTCCGGCGACGGCGCGCACATCGGCCGCCCAGAGCGCTCGTTGAACCAACCCGACATAGCGGCGGGCCGCTTCATCGACCGCGACCCGACGACGGGTGCGGAGCGCGGCCTCCTGTGTAGCGATCGTGCGCAGGGTGCGCACGACGACGATCGCAATGATCAGGAAGGCGATCGGTCCGAGGGCGAAGGGCATCAGGGTGGCAAATGGATCGGTTCCCGCGGCGATGACGCGCCAGACGTAGACGCTGATCAAGGCGAGGCTTCCAGCGGTGGCATGCCAGGGGCGACCACGGACCACGAGGACGGCGACGGCGAGTTGAGAGATGTAGCCGTGCCAGGCGGACCACCCGAGCGCGTGGTCCATGTCGACGTTCGTGATGACGAGGATTGACGTCAGTGCGATCAGAATCACGCAGGCCGTCGCGGCCGGTGATCGCAGGCGCAGCGCGGGGCCGACATGCACGGCTATCGCGACGAAACCGATAGCGGTCGCAAGCGAGACGAGCCAGGGTAGGGGGTTGGTCACCGTTTCCAGGTTCGCCAAGGCGATGCCGAAGGATGCGAAAAGGCTCAGCCACATCGTCGCGATCAGCTGGCGCACCGAGAACGCCGCTGGAAATTGCGGAGCGTCGACGTCTCCGCTGGTCGTGGGTACTCCGGCCAGGCTGGCCGCAGCCGACGACCAGGCAAGCACGACCTGTGTCCCGTGGCCGGGGGCACTCGAGATGACACAGGTCCCACCGACGGAGTTCATTCGCGCGACGAGCGAGTTCTGGATTCCGAGCCGGTCCATCCCCACCGTCGAGGCGTCAAATCCCACGCCGTCGTCGGAAACGACCACCCGCGCGAGCACACCGTCGGCACCGGCGTGGAGCGAGCAACTCGCCTGTACGGTGTCGGCGCTGGCGTGTGAAATCGCGTTGCGGAGAGCTTCGCGCATCGCGGAGATCAAAGCCTCCACGACCGTCGCCGGGAGGTCGGCCTCCTCAGTGAAGCCAAGCGGAGCGCGGTCGAATTGCACCCGGGGGCTCACCTGAGAAGCGGTTGCCTCTGCCAGCTGACACCACAGGTCCGCGCTGAGAGTGCCGCCGGGCAGCCGAGAATCGGCCATGGTGTCGACTTGATCCAAAGTCCGGCTGGCCAATTGGCGAATCTCGAGGGTGGTGTCCTCGCTGGCATTGGCGGCCAGGGCCAGCGCGGTCAGCACCTCGTCGTGGACCAGCCGATCGAGGCGGTCGCGTTCGTCGGACCATGCCTTCGTGACTGCCGCGGACGTCTCGCTGCGCGCGACCTGGTGCGCCAGATTGTCTGCCTCGCGGCCTGCGCGAATCATGCCGGCGGCGATCGATCCAACCCCGATTCCACCGACGAGAATGAAGAGTCCGTCGGAGACGGCAAACGGGACGGCCTTCGCGCCGCCCTCGGGAAGGAGCCGAAGGACGATCCACACGGTGCTGAGCGCCGCGCCGTATAGCGCGGCCCAGCGCAGGCCCCATGCCGCGGTGGCGCACACGACGGCGACTCCGGTCATCGGCCAGAGCCACGGAACTGCATCCGGAGGGGTGGTTCCGACGAAGATCTCGACGAAGACTGCTCCGAGAATGACGAGCGCGTGTCCGCCCGCGAATCCCGCAATCGGTCGTCGGGTGGCCGCGTTCCGGACCAATCCGCCAATAGACACCGCGAGCGCGGGCAAGAGCACGACGTCCCACCAAGCTGGGCTGAGCCGTAGTTGGTGAATCATTCCGTCCAACTCGGAGATCCAGAAGATCGCCACGTAGCCCGCCAACATGCGGGCGATCATCGATTCAATACCCGCCGTGACTGTTCCTGCAGCCTCTGCATCGCGATGATGTGGTTTCAGTCCCTGCCCAGTCCGCGACACCCGGAAATTGTCTGCGGTCGGCCGGGCTTTCATCCTCGCCCCTCGAGCCTCGTCTCGGATGGCAAACTCGCCAACCGCCGCGCTGGCCCCAGCGCTCGCGCGCCCCCGCGCCGCATTGACCGTGCTGCAAGCATGTTGGGGTCTGAACGGGTATTACACCGAGTGGCANACGTGGCCGGGGGCACTCGAGATGACACAGGTCCCACCGACGGAGTTCATTCGCGCGACGAGCGAGTTCTGGATTCCGAGCCGGTCCATCCCCACCGTCGAGGCGTCAAATCCCACGCCGTCGTCGGAAACGACCACCCGCCGAGCACACCGTCGGCACCGGCGTGGAGCGAGCAACTCGCCTTTACGGTGTCGGCGCTGGCGTGTGAAATCGCGTTGCGGAGAGCTTCGCGCATCGCGGAGATCAAAGCCTCCACGACCGTCGCCGGGAAGTCGGCCTCCTCAGTGAAGCCAAGCGGAGCGCGGTCGAATTGCACCCGGGGGCTCACCTGAGAAGCGGTTGCCTCTGCCAGCTGACACCACAGGTCCGTGCTGAGAGTGCCGCCGGGCAGCCGAGAATCGGCCATGGTGTCGACTTGATCCAAAGTCCGGCTGGCCAATTGGCGAATCTCGAGGGTGGTGTCCTCGCTGGCAGTGGCGGCCAGCGCCAGCGCGGTCAGCACCTCGTCGTGGACGACTCGATCGAGGCGGTCGCGTTCGTCGGACCATGCCTTCGTGACGGCCGCGGACGTCTCGCTGCGCGCGACCTGATGCGCCAGAGTGTCGGCCTCGCGGCCTGCCCGGAGATCATGCCGGCGGCGATCGACCCAACCCCGATTCCACCGACGAGGATGAAGAGTCCGTCGGAGACGGCGAACGGGACGGCCTTCGCGCCGCCCTCGGGAAGGAGCCGAAGGACGATCCACACGGTGCTGAGGGCCGCGCCGTAGAGCGCGGCCCAGCTCAGGCCCCATGCCGCGGTGGCGCACACGACGGCGACTCCGGTCATCGGCCAGAGCCACGGAACTGCATCCGGAGGGGTGGTTCCGACGAAGATCTCGACGAAGACCGCTCCGAGGATGACGAGTGCGTGTCCCCCCGCGAATGCCGCAATCGGTCGTCGGGTGGCCGCGTTCCAGACCAATCCGCCAATAGACACCGCGAGCGCCGGCAAAAGCACAAAGTCCCACCAGGCGGGGCTGAGCCGCAGTTGGTGAACCATTCCGTCCAACTCGGAGATCCAGAAGATCGCCACGTAGCCCGCCAACATGCGGGCGATCATCGATTCAATACCCGCCGTGACCGTTCCTGCAGCCTCTGCATCGCGATGATGTGGTTTCAGTCCCTGCTCAGTCCGCGACACCCGGAAATTGTCTGCGGTCGGCCGGGCCTTCATCCTCGCCCCTCGAGCCTCGTCTCGGATGGCAAACTCGCCAACCGCCGCGCTGGCCCCAGCGCTCGCGCGCCCCCGCGCCGCATTGACCGTGCTGCAAGCATGTTGGGGTCTGAACGGGTATTACACCGAGTGGCACATCGGCTGATGAAAGGACACAGCCATGCCATCGACAACTCCTACGGCGAACCTGCTGCGCCTCGTCGCGCCGCTGGGCCCGCGCGCGTCAGAGGAGCAGGCCATTCGACGCGCTTCACCCGACCTCCATCGAGCCCTGCTGCTCGCGCGCTTGCTGATCGGCATCGTGACGGTGTTGCTGCCGGCGGTCTTGGTCGTCGCGGATCTCTGGGGAGACCTGCGGCATGGCCGGCACCTGAATCTTCCCGGAGCCCTGAGCGACTACTACTACGCGTCGGCGCCCTGGGGCGATTGGTTCGTCGGCTGCCTGTTCGCGATCGGAGTCGGTCTGATGGGCTACATGGCGACGCGGGCACGGACGATGGGCAACACGATCAGCTGGGTGTCGGGTCTCGCGGCGGTCGGGCTCGCGCTGTTCCCGACGCGGGCCCCCGGCGGACCCGCAACGGTGGTGTCGCAGCTGCACGTCGTGTTCGGAGTCGTACTGGTTCTCGGCGTGGCGTTGCTGTCCGTGGGATTCGCGAACGATGAGGCCGCGGAACGTCCGCCGATGCGCGGCCGCATCTCCGGACGGATCCTGGTACATCTGACCGCCGCGGCCTTGATCGTCGGCGCGATCCTGCTCGGGATCGCGCACGTGGTCGTAGGCCTGTTGCCGGTGCATGGGGTGCTGATTGCGGAGTTGATTGCCGGAGCGGCGTTCTCGGTGTCGTGGATCGTCAAGGGTCTGGAACTGGTTGCCGTCCGGAGTCCAGCGATCGGCACCGTCGCGGCCGCTCTTTCGTGAGTCGTTCGGAACCTGGCGAGCCGGCCCGGCGCGCGGCGTAGGGTCGCCGAGCATGATGACGGTTGCCAGGTGCCTCGGCAGCGTCCTCGCCGTCACCGTGCTGGCCGCTGCCAGTTGCTCCCGCCCCGAGCCGATCCGACTTGCGGCGCCGGCCACGCCCGTTCTGGAACCGCGGCAGACGACGAGCCCCGACGCGACGCCGGGCGCGGTCGTGAGGCCGCCTCAAGAACCGATCGAGGGAGAAGTCGCGAGATTCTGGTTCGCGCGCCCGGGTGTGGACAAGGTCGCGGTCGGTCCATACGCCGTCGGATCGAGGATCCTGGTGGTGCGGGGCGCCTGCCGCAGTGCGTCAGGGAGCCTGACGTGGAGGGTGTTCGACAATTCCAAGTCCCCCGAGCACGGGCGGGTGCGATTCCTCGACCGGGGAAAGTTCGTCTGCGACGGCGAGTTGCACCAGGGCGTGGCCGATGTCGGCGCGGTCCGTGAGATCGGGATCCTGGGCAGGACCGGTGCCCGAAAAGGGCACGATGCCGGCGAGAGCGCCTGGCTCTTGCTGGCCAGCGAGGAGCACTGATGCATCGCTAGCGGAGGCCCGCGGCCGCTCGCTACCCCCGCGCGGGCTGCGCTGACCCGAGAGGTATTCGTCGAGCATTTCTCGCCGCGTCCGGATGCGTTGTTCCTGATCAAGCAGGTCTTCGCGCACCTGGCGCACGCGGGCGATCACGTCGGTGCAGGGCGCCTGGTCGTGGGCATCGCTGATGCACTGCGTCACGTCGCGCAGGGCCTTCGAGGACAGGCCGGCCCCGAGCAGGTCCTGGATGAACTGCACCCGCTCGACTGCCTCGGGCCCATAGTCGCGGTAGCCGTTCGGCAGTCGTTCACTGCTCACCAGGCCCTGCTCCTCGTAGTAGCGGAGCGCTCGTGTACTGGCCCCGGTGGCTTCGCTGAGCTCGCCGATGCGCATGGGCTGTCCGCCTCCTCCGGCGCTCCCGCCGATTTGACCTTCACACTGATGTCAATGTTTACGGTAGGCGGCATGACAACAGCAACCGCCATGCGGGGACGCCACGCCCTGATCACTGGAGGGTCGAGCGGCATCGGTGCAGCGATCGCCGACGAACTCGCCGCTCACGGCGCAAACCTGGTGCTCGTGGCCCGCAACGCCGAGGCGTTGGAGACGGTCGCCGCGGATCTCCGGGAGCGGCATGGCGTGTCGGTTCTGCCCGTCCCGCTTGCCTTGGATGAGCCGGGTGCTCCGATGCAGCTGATGTCGACGGTGCAGCAGGCGGGCATCGAGGTGGAGATGCTGGTGAACAATGCCGGCCTGACGTCGCGCGCGCTGGTCGCCGAGAGCCAACCGGGCACGTTGCGACGATTGGTCGACCTCAACGCCGGCGCGCTGACCGAGCTGACCACGATGATCGTCGCCGAGATGGTCAAGCGCGGGCACGGCTCGATCATCAACATCGCGAGCACGGGTGCCTACACGCCGGCCCCACTCCTGGCTGCGTACGCAGCGTCGAAGGCCTTCGTCCTGTCGTTCACCCAGGCCTTGTGGGCCGAGACCAAGTCCAGCGGTGTACGGGTGGTGGCGGTGAGCCCGGGGCCGACACAAACGCCGATGAACCCTCGCTCGGGCCGCGGAAAGCGCACCCCCGCCCAGGTGGCCCGCACCGCGCTCGCGGCCCTGGAGGGGAGGGGCCCCGCTGTGGTCGACGGAGGCGTGAATCGACTGAGCGCAGTCCTGATCCGGCTCGCGCCTCCCCGGGCAATGGCCGACCTTGCATTCTGGATCGTGCGTCGTCGCTGAGCACGGCCGAAGGGTGCCAACAGATGCGCGACGCGGCCGACCTGGAGAAGCCCGGTGGCTTGACGGAAGGCGACGGGCTGGTGTGGAGCGGGTGACGAGAATCGAACTCGCATGACCAGCTTGGAAGGCTGGGGCTCTGCCATTGAGCTACACCCGCGTGACTGCGCAAGCCGTTGCGGCTGGCGCTGAGTCGGGGCGACAGGACTCGAACCTGCGATCTTCTGCTCCCAAAGCAGACGCGCTAGCCACTACGCTACGCCCCGGTTGCCGGGGCTTCAGGTGCACCGACGCCCAGACGTCGCGTTGAGTGTAGGGCACAGTCGAAGGTGCGCCAACGACGTTCCGCGCGGTCGGGGAGTGGGTCGGACCGTCTGGACGCGGCCACCTGGGCACGTTGCGCCGCTGCTTGACCGACCGGGCCCATGCGCGTGCCGCCGCCGCTGCGGCAAACGGCGTCGTGACTAGGTCCGGAGCCGGCAGGGGAGAGATCGGCGATGGTCATCAGGTGGGCATCGCTCGCTTCCGAGTTCGCTGTTTGGACGCCCCTAACCGGGCCCGTAGGATGGCCGGTGCTCTTCAGCGAGCCGTTCCGCGGGCATCCGGTCATGCCCACTGCCGAAAGAACCCAGGAGTCATCAGCGTGCCCAGCACCGTCGAACAGTTGAGCCCGACGCGGGTCAAGATCACGGTCGAAGTTCCGTTCTCCGACCTCAAGCCCAGCATGGACAAGGCGTACGCCCAGATCGCGCGTTCGGTCAACATTCCTGGCTTCCGGCGGGGCAAGGTCCCCCCGATGGTGATCGACCAGCGCTTCGGCCGTGGCGCGGTGATTCAGGAGGCGTTCAACGACTCGTGGGAGGCCTTCTACCGGGCGGCAGTGCGGGAGAACCAGCTCAGCCCGCTGGCTCAGCCCGACCTCGAGGTGACCAAGCTCGAGGACGGCGACCTGATCGAGTTCACCGCTGAGGTCGATATCCGGCCAGACTTCGAGCTGCCCGATTTCGCCAGTCTCGCCGCGACGGTCGATGCCCTGGACGTCCCGGACGACCTGGTCGAAGGCCAGCTGACGGCTCTTCGCGAGCGGTTCGGCTCGCGGGAGACGGTGGAGCGGCCGGCAGCAGAGGGTGACGTGGTGACGATCAGCCTGGTGGCCACCCGGGACGGGGAGCCGCTGGCGGACGCGACCGCGGACGATCTGGAGTACACGGTCGGGTCGGGCACCATGCTGGACGGCTTGGACGAGGCGGTGACGGGGCTGTCGGTCGGTGAGTCGGCCACGTTCAGCTCGGTGCTCGTCGGCGGCCCGCTGAAGGACGAGCCGGCCGAAATCGAGGTCACGGTCAGCAAGGTGCAGGCGGCTGAACTGCCCGAGGCCGACGACGCCTTCGCGCAGGAGGCGTCGGAGTTCGACACCATCGAGGAGTTGCGCGCGGACCTCCGTGAGCGGCTGACGCGGATGGCGCGGTTGGAGCAGGCGTCGCAGGCGCGTGACGCGGTGCTGGAGAGTCTGGTCGCCCAGGTCGGCGCCGACGTGCCGGAGCAGCTGCTCGCCTCCGAGATCGCCGCACGCCATGAGCAGATCGGCACCCAGCTTGCGCAGGCCGGGCTGACGTTGGAGCAGTACCTCACCGACAGTGAGGAAGGCCGCAGCGAGGAGGACTTCTGGGCCGAGATCGATGGGCGCGCCGAGGAGGCGCTGAAGGCGCAGATGGTGCTGGACAAGGTTGCCGAGGAGCGCGGGCTCGGAGTGGACGAGACCGACCTCACGCAGCACATCATCCGCAAGGCTCAGCAGGACAACGTCGCACCGCAGCAGGTGGCAGATCACCTCAAGGAGCACCCGCACCACATCGAGGAGTACATGGTCGAGATTCGGCGCGGCAAGGCGCTGGCGCTCGTCGTGGAGTCCGCGACCGTGACCGACTCGGACGGGGCTGCGCTCGAGCTGGCTCGGCTGAAGGATGACGGCTCGCTCGCCGACGAGGCAGCCGATGACGCTGCTGTCGACGACGCTGCTGTCGACGACGAGACTGCCGCCGCCGCTCCGGCCTGAGTCTGGCCCCGGCCGACGTACCGGTGCCCGCCCCTCGCTGAGGTGGCGGGCATCGTCGTCTCGGCCTCCGGGGCGCATGCCGCCGCTCGTCAGCTCGGCATCCGCGTTGCGCAATTAAGCAGAACTTGAGCAACCCCCGAGATCGCCCGGACGGCCTCGTGAGGCTCTCTCGGCACCATTTTTTTCAGCCGAGAGAACCACGTCGGCGAAGTGCTTCCAGGTAGTACGGCCGGCTCAGTGTTGGGGGAGGGCTCGGCCGTGGCACCTGGTGGCATCCGGGTTGCGCGTCGCCAAGTTGGGGGAGGCTGCGCGGCCGATCGACCAGAGGTCTGTGGCACGTGGGCGGCGTCTCGGGGGAGCGAGCCCATCGCCCGGCCGATGGCGAACGATGGCCAGAGACGGCGTCCAGAGACGACGGATCTGGCCATCGTCGCTTTCCGGGTGGGCGCGATGAGGGGGTCCGAGCGCCGCTTCGCCTACGCTGCGCCGACAGCGAACAGGGAGACGAAGCTCTCACTAGCGGTGACCGTGCGGGGTAGGTTCATCGATGTGAACGCTCAGACCGAATCGCCGTCGTTCGGACCGCACGCGCAGGCGAGCAGCCGCAACGGGCTGGGGTTGGACGACAACGTCTACCAGGCACTTCTCCGCAACCGCATCATCTTTCTGGGATCAGAAGTCAGGGACGAGAACGCGAATGCGATCTGCGCCCAGATGCTGCTGCTGAATGCCGAGGATCCGCACAAGGACATCTACCTCTACATCAACTCTCCGGGCGGGTCGGTCGACTCCGGGATGGCCATCTACGACACGATGCGCTGGATCTCAAACGACGTGGCGACCGTGGCGATGGGTCTGGCGGCGTCGATGGGTCAATTCTTGTTGTGTGCCGGAACGAAGGGCAAGCGCTATGCGCTGCCGCACAGCCGCATCATGATGCATCAGCCGTCGGGCGGTCTGGGCGGTACGGCGAGCGACATCCGCATCCAGGCGGAACAGTCGCTGCACATCAAGCACACGATGCAGAAACTGATCGCCGATCACACCGGGCAGACGCTGGATCAGATCGAGGCGGATTCCGACCGCGACCGCTGGTTCACTGCCGTCCAGGCACAGGAGTACGGGTTCATCGACCACGTGTTCAGCCACGCCGCGCAGATCCCGTCCGCCGAAGCTCCGAATCAGTGAGGGTGAGGGAAACCCAGATGGCTACCTTCGATACGCGCGCCGTGCTGGGCGGGAGCCCGGCGGCCCGGTCGCAGCAGTTCGCGCCCATGGCCGAGCAGCGGGATTTCGCTCCGACTATGGACTACTACATCCCGCAGTGGGAAGAGCGCACGTCGTACGGCATGCGGCGGATCGACCCGTACACGAAGCTCTTTGAGGACCGCATCATCTTCCTCGGTACGCCGATCTCCGACGACATCGCAAATGCGGTGATGGCGCAGCTGCTCTGCCTCCAGCAGATGGATGCTGAGCGCGACATCGAGATCTACATCAATTCACCAGGCGGCTCTTTCACCGCGCTGACGGCGATCTACGACACGATGCGCTACATCAAGCCCGATGTTCGCACGGTGTGCCTCGGGCAGGCCGCCTCCGCGGCCGCGGTGATCCTGGCCGCAGGCACCAAGGGCAAGAGGCTCGCACTTCCCAACAGCCGGATCCTGATCCATCAGCCCGCCACCGAGGGTGGCTACGGTCAGTCCTCCGACATCGAGATCCAGGCCAAGGAGATCCTGCGCATCCGCTCCTTGATGGAGCAGATGCTGGCGACCGACACCGGCAAGTCGCTCGAGGAGATCAGCCACGACATCGAGCGGGACAAGTACCTCACCGCCGAGCAGGCGCTGGAGTACGGGCTCATCGATGAGGTGCTGACCTCGCTCAAGGCCGTTCCAGTCTGAGCAGCAGTGGCCGCCGGCGGGAACGTCACCGCCCGCCGGACCAGGCCGCTGAACCCGTTTCGGGCCCGACGAGGCGCCTGGCCAATATGCTCCACATCGGCCAGGCCTCGCGTTAGGGTGTGGGGATCGGGTTCCGGATGGACGCGGTGACACTCGATACGTCAGTGCAGACAGCAGGCCCCGAGCCTGTCGCTCGAGGCACAGAGGAGGCGGTGTGGCGCGCATCGGCGAAAGCGGCGACCTGCTGAAATGCTCGTTCTGCGGCAAGAGTCAGAAGCAAGTCAAGAAGCTGATCGCCGGCCCCGGCGTCTACATCTGTGACGAGTGCATCGACCTCTGCAACGAGATCATCGAGGAAGAGTTTTCCGAGGGCAACGAGGTCGGTCTGCTCGAAGACCTGCCCAAGCCCCAGCAGATCCGTCAGTTCCTCGACAGCTACGTCATCGGCCAGAACAACGCCAAGAAGGCGCTCGCTGTTGCGGTCTACAACCACTACAAGCGGGTGCAGGCGCAGGCCGCGAATCCGGGGCGGCGCTCCGAAGACGATGGCGTCGAGCTGAGCAAGTCGAACATCCTGCTGATTGGGCCCACCGGATGTGGCAAGACGTATCTGGCGCAGACTCTCGCCAAGATGCTGAACGTGCCGTTCGCGATCGCCGATGCCACCGCGCTGACCGAGGCCGGATATGTCGGTGAGGACGTCGAGAACATTCTGCTCAAGCTGATCCAGGCTGCCGACTTCGACGTCAAGAAGGCCGAGACCGGCATCATCTACATCGACGAGGTCGACAAGATCGCTCGGAAGAGTGAGAACCCCTCGATCACCCGCGATGTCTCCGGTGAGGGCGTTCAGCAGGCGCTGCTGAAGATCCTGGAAGGCACGTCCGCCTCCGTGCCACCGCAGGGCGGCCGCAAGCATCCACACCAGGACTTCATCCAGATCGACACCACCAACGTGCTGTTCATCGTCGGTGGCGCCTTCGCCGGCCTGGAGCACATCATCGGTCAGCGCGTGGGCAAGCGGCCGCTCGGCTTCAACAACGACATCGCGACCCGGCGCCCGGAGTCCGACGACCCGTTCGAGGACGTACGGCCGGAGGATCTGGTGAAGTTCGGCCTGATCCCCGAGTTCATCGGGCGGCTGCCGATGATCGCATCGGTCAGCCCGCTGGATCGCGATGCGCTGATCCGGATCCTCGTCGAGCCGCGGAACGCGCTGGTCAAGCAGTTCCGCAAGCTCTTCGAACTCGACGGCGTCGATCTCGAATTCACCCCCGACGCCGTCGAGGCGATCGCCGACCTCGCACTCTTGCGGGGCACCGGCGCTCGGGGCCTGCGGGCCATCCTCGAAGAGGTGCTGCTCAACGTCATGTACGACGTCCCGAGCCGGGACGACGTCGCTCAGGTCATCATCACCGCTGAGGTCGTCAAGGACTCGGTGTTGCCGACGCTTGTGCCGCGGGACAAGTTCGCCAAGCGCGAGCGTCGGGAGAAGAGCGCCTGAGCGCGGTCACCGGACACTGACCGGCTCCCGCTGGTTGGCTTCCTCCGCGGCACGGAGTCGCCGGATGGCCCGACGGAGCAGCCGATCGAACGCGGCATCCGGCAGCACCCGCCGCACCGTGACCAGGACTCGACCGAAGAGCGGTGCCACGTAGCGTGCCTTCGGCCGGCGGGCGGTCACCGCGGCCCAGATCGCATCCGCGATCACCGTTGGATCCACTGCCCCCCGCTCGGCACGCGCGTAGAGAGCGCGCATCCCGCGCACATGGTCGGCGTAGGCGCCCTCGCCCGAGTGTCGCTCGGCGCCCTTGAGGGCGATGCTCTCCCATTCGGTCTTGATCGCCGCAGGCGTGACGACGATCACGTCGATCCCGAAGTCGCGCAGCTCGAGTCGGAGGGAATCGCTGAAGCCTTCGACCGCGAACTTGCTGGCGTGGTACCAGGCACCAAGCGGCTCGCCGAAGTGGCCACCCACCGAAGAGACGTTGACGACCTTGCCCCGGCCCGCCGCGCGCATGTGCGGCAGCACCAGCTGAGTGAGCCGAGCCAAGCCGAACAGGTTCACTTCGAGCTGTGCCCGCCCCTCAGCGATCGGCACGTCCTCGACCGCGCCGTACGAGCCGTAGCCAGCGTTGTTGACCAGCAAGTCGATGCGTCCAGCCTCGCTCATCACTCGATCGACCAGCGCCGCCATTGACAGGTCGTCCGTCACGTCCAGCGACACCGGCACGATTCCCAAGGCGGCCAGCTCCGCCATCCGCTCGGTCCGTCGCGCACCCGCGTAGACCCGATAGCCGCCCGTGCTCAGTCGTCGTGCCGTCGCGGCGCCGATCCCTGACGACGCCCCCGTCACGATCGCGACCTTGCCGTGCGTGTTCGTGGTCTCCACCATCGAATCCTAACTAACTAGACAGTTACTTAGCTCGAGTCTGACTCCGCTGTGGCCGTTTGTCAACTAACTCGTTAGTTGGCACCATGGGTCCATGTCCAGGGACTCCGAGCGCACCAAGCAGCTGCTGCTCGCCGCTGCGCTGGACGAGTTCAGCGCGTACGGGATCGCCGGTGCTCGGGTGGACCGCATCGCTGCCCAGGCCGGCTGCAACAAGGCGCTGATCTACGCGTACTTCACCAACAAGGAAGGCTTGTTCGACGCGGTCGCCGCCGAGCAGATCAGGCTGACGCTAGACGAAGCGCCGATCGATGCCGACGACCTACCCGGCTACGCGGTAGCGCTCTTCGACTGGCACCTCGCCCGGCCGGAACTGCTCCGGCTCTCCCTTTGGCATCAGCTGGAGCGCGGCGCCGACGTTCCGCCCGCCCTGCGCGAGGCGAATCAGCGCAAGATCGCGGCGATCGCCGATGCACAGCGCCGCGGCACGGTGAACGACGAAATCGGAGCGGCCGAGTTGCTCGCGGTTCTCGTGGCGATATCGCTGGCCGGTCTCGTCGAGGGCACAGCTGCCGACGTGCCGGCCGACGCGCGCGATCGGCAGCGCCAAGCCGTGATCGACTCGGTACGGGCGCTGACGCAGCCGCGTCGACGAGCCAATCCCTGAGGTTCCGACCGGACGAGCACCGCTTCCGCGACCGCGGTCAGGCGAGTTCGACCTGTACCGCCACGGGGCCATCGGATTCAGCCCACGAGATCGGGCCGGTGATGCGCCCTACAGCGCGCAGATCACCCTCGGCTGCTCGCAGGTGGTCCAACGCGGCTGCCGGTCCGGAAATCGTCGCGCGTGCAATCTCGGCCCGCATCGAGACTTTCGCCTGAGACTTCGCGCCGCGGATCTCGATCAGAGCCGAGCTGACCGACGTGAGCACGGCTGGGTCACCGCCTCCGGGCACGTCGTCGGCGGTGGGCCAGGTGGCCAGATGGACCGATCCTTCGCGCCACCACGACCAGACCTCCTCGGTGGCGAACGGCATGATCGGCGCGAGCAGACGCAGGTTCACGTCGAGCGCGAGCGCCAGCGTCGCCCGGGCTGAAAGCGTCGCTGCCGCGGCCTGGGCCGGCGCGCCCTCGACGTCGGCGTAGGCGCGTTCCTTCACCAGCTCCAGGTAGTCGTCGCAGAACTGCCAGAAGAACTGCTCGGTGACTTCCAGCGCGCCGGTGTAGTCGTAGCCGTCGAACGAGGCGGTCGCCTCGGCGACGACGGCTGCGAGTTGGGCGAGCAGGGAGCGGTCGACCGGCTCGGTCACCGCTTCCGGACCCGCCAGCGACGGCAGGCCGAGCACGAACTTGCTGGCATTGAGCACCTTGAGGGCGAGCCGTCGGCCGACCTTCATCTCCCGCTCGTCGAACGGGGAGTCCAGGCCCGGCCTGGCTTTTGCCGCCCGCCACCGAACGGCGTCGGATCCGTACCGGTCGAGCACCTCGGTCGGCACCACGACGTTGCCGTGTGACTTGCTCATCTTCTTGCGGTCCGGGTCCATCACGAAGCCGCTGATCATGGAGCGGTACCAGGGCAGCGAGTTGTTCTCGTAGTGCGCCCGGACGACCCGGGAGACGAGCCAGGTGCGGATGATCTCGTGGGCGTGGGTGTTGAGATCCATCGGGAAGGTCACCGCGAAGAGCTCGTCGTCGCGTTCCCAGCCGCAGGCAATGTGCGGGGTCAGCGATGACGTCGCCCAGGTGTCCATCACGTCTGGGTCGGCGGTGAATCCCCCCGGGCGGTCTCGTTGCTCCTCGCCGTAGCCGTCGGGAACGGTGGTGCTCGGGTCGAGGGGCAGCGAGGATTCGTCGGCCGCGATCGGGTGGTCGTAGTCCGGCTGGCCCTCCGCGTCGAGCGGATACCACACCGGGAAGGGGATGCCGAAGAACCGCTGCCTCGAGATCAGCCAGTCGCCGTTCAAACCGCCGACCCAGTTCTCGTAGCGGTAGCGCATGTGGGACGGCGTCCACCCGAGCTCCGCGCCGCGGGCGAGCATCGCCTGCTTGAGGTCGGCGTCGCGGCCGCCGTTGCGGATGTACCACTGCCGCGTGGACACGATCTCCAGCGGCTTGTCGCCCTTCTCGTAGAAGTTCGCCTTGCGCTGGGTGGGCGTCGGCTCGCCGACGAGGTCGCCGGAGGCACGGAGCATCGCGACCATCGCCTCGCGTGCGCTGAAGGTGGTCTTGCCGGCCAGCTCGGCCCAGCCTGTCTCACCGGGCAGCCAGCTCGGCTGATCGCGGACGATCCGGCCGTCGCGGCCGAGGATCACCCGCGCCGGCAACTGCAGCTCGCGCCACCACAGGACGTCGGTCAAATCGCCGAAGGTGCAGCACATGACCAGACCGGAGCCCTTGTCCGGCTCGGCGGCGGGGTGGGCGAGCACCGGGAGCTGAACCCCGAAGACGGGACTGGTGACCGTGGTCCCGATCAGCGCGGCGTAGCGCTCGTCCTCGGGATGCGCGATCAGGGCGACGCAGGCCGCGATCAGCTCCGGGCGGGTGGTTTCGATGTAGACGGGGCCATCGGCGCCGTGGAAGGCCACCCGGTGGTAATGGCCGGGGTAGTCCCGCGCCTCGAGCTCGGCCTGTGCGACCGCGGTTTGGAAGGTGACATCCCACATCGTCGGTGCGTCGGAGAGGTACGCCTCGCCACGCCTCAGGTTGCGCAGGAAGGCCAGCTGCGATACCCGGATCGAGTCGTCACCGATGGTGGTGTAGAGGTCGTCCCAGTTGACGCTGAGCCCGACCCGGAGCCAGAGCTCCTCGAACGCCTTCTCGTCGATGTGGGTCAACTCGTGGCACAGGGCGACGAAGTTCGGTCGGCTGATCGGGATCTGCCGGCGCGGGTCAGGCTTCTCCGGCGGGCTGAAATCGGGATCGAACGGAAGGCTCGGATCGCACCGAACGCCGTAGAAGTTCTGCACCCGCCGCTCCGTCGGCAACCCGTTGTCGTCCCAGCCGATCGGGTAGAACACCCTCTTGCCGCGCATCCGCTGATACCGCGCGATCAGATCGGTGTGGGTGTAGGAGAAGACGTGGCCCACGTGCAGGGAGCCAGACACCGTCGGCGGGGGCGTGTCAATGCTGTACACCTCGGCACGCGACTCGGGCCGCACGAAGGCGTACGTCTTGCGCTCGCGCCACTGCTGCAGCCACTTGTCCTCCAAGCCCTCGAGCGCCGGGCGCTCGGGTACCTGCGGCGCGCGGGCAGCGGTGGCGGGCTCGGGCGCGGCAGCGGAGGACGTCGTCACGGAGGTGAAGTCTAGGGACTCCTGGTGACGGGGCCAGTCGCCTTTCGCCCGGCCGGCGCACGCGTCGGCACTACACTTGCCGGGCCATGCCAGCTCTTGATCAGCGCGCACTTCCGCAACCGTCATCCCGGCACGCCGCGGTCGTGGCCGCGTTGACAGCACGGTGGCCCGAGAATCGAGTCGCACCGAGCTTGGCTCGGATCCGTGCGCTCACCGAGTTGCTGGGCGATCCGCAGCATGCCTATCGCGTCATCCACGTGGCAGGCACCAACGGCAAGGGCAGCACCACGGCGATGATCGAAAGCCTGTTGCGCGCCGCCGGCCTGCGGACAGGGCGGTTCACCAGCCCACACCTGATGGCTGTCAACGAGCGGATCGTCATCGACGGGGAGCCGATCTCCGACGAGCGGTTCGACGAGGTCTGGGCCGAGATCGAGCCCTACGTCCAGATCGTCGACGAGCGCCAGCTGGACGGCGTCGCGATGACGTTCTTCGAAATCACTACGGCGATGGCGCTCGCGGCCTTCGCCGACGCCCCGGTCGACATCGCTGTGATCGAGGTCGGGCTCGGCGGCACCTGGGATGCCACCAACATCGCCGACGGCGACGTCGCGGTGATCACCCCGATCGATCTCGATCACACCCACCTGCTCGGCAGCGACGTCGCCACGATCGCCGGTGAGAAGGCCGGCATCATCAAGCCCGGAGCGCATGCGATCCTGGCCGGCCAGGCGCCGGAGGCAGCCGCCGTCCTCCTCCACCGGTGTGCCGAGGTCGGTGCGCTGCCGCAGCGGGAGGGCTTGGAGTTCGGTGTGCTGGATCGGCGGCTCGCCGTCGGTGGTCAGCTGCTCCGGCTGAATGGCAGCGAAGGGCCCGTGGATGAGGTGTTCCTTCCGCTTCATGGTGCACACCAGGCTGCGAATGCCGCACAAGCGCTGGCTGCCGTCGAGGCGTTTCTCGGCATGAAAGCGCTCAACCCGGACGTGGTCCGGGAGGGCTTCGCGCAGGTCAGCTTCCCGGGCCGGCTTGAGCTCGTCCGTCGCTCGCCGGCGGTCGTGCTGGATGCGGCGCACAACCCGCACGGCGCTCGTGCGACGGTCGCGGCAGTCAGCGAGGCGTTCGCGTTCAGTCCGCTGGTGGGCGTCGTCGCGGTGATGGCCGACAAGGACGCGCGCGGCCTGCTCGAGGTGTTCGACGAGGTGATGAACCACGTCGTCGTGACGCAGGTCGCCTCCACCTCGCGAGGGCTTCCGGCCGAGCAGCTGGGCGCGCTGGCGGCCGAGGTGTTCGGCGAGGATCGGGTCACCGTCGTCCCGCGCCTCGACGACGCGCTGGAACGGGCGGTCGCTCTGGCGGAGGCCGATCAGGTCGGCTCGCCCGGCGTCCTCGTGACGGGCTCGGTGGTGGCGATCGGCGAAGCGCGCACGCTCCTGGTGGGCTCGGAGACCTCCTCGGCGCTCAGCCAGGAGGACGACAGCGAAGAATCCCAGGAGTGGTGACGTGCTGACCCTCTCGCCGTCCAACCCGATGCGCCCTGTCGCGCTGGCCGTCCTGCTCTTCGAGGTGATCGTCTACGGGCTCGCGGTGCCCGTGATGGTCCTGGTGTCCGACGTACCGCTGCCGGTCGCTCTGCTCACCGGTGGCGGTGCGGCGCTGCTGGCTCTCGTCTCCGCGGCCCTGATGAGGCGGCCGGCCGGGTACCTCGTCGGTTGGCCGACGCAACTGGTTGGGGTCAGCCTCGGACTGCTGACCACACCGATGTTCGTCGTCGGCACGATGTTCCTCGCGCTCTGGGTCTTGACGATCGTTCTCGGCAAGAAACTGGACGCGAAGCGTCGGGCAGCGACCGACGATCCCACCGCCAACGCGACCTGAGCGTCGCGGCGGCTGGCCCCATCCGCTAGGCCACGCGGTCAGCGCCGACCAGCAAGGGCGCCGCGACGTCGGCGTTGACGCCTTCGGTGAGGTCGAACGCCGTGCCGCGCTCTCCGTCGACATCGAGCACCGGGTTGGCCACCAACGCCTCCAGATCGTCGCCGGTGGCGCCGGCCGAGGCCAGTGCCTGGCCGAACGTCCAGTCGGTCAGTGACGCACCGCCGAAGAACCTGCGCAGTTCTGCGAGTCCTTCCAACGGCCCGGCCGACATGTGCACGCCATTGAAGTTCGAGTTGACCGCTTGCAGACCGTAGCCGGCGGGGTCGCCGTATAGGGTGCCCCGGATCGATGCCGGGTCTGCCTTGGCCGGGTCGGTCGCGCCGATCAGCTGCGACCGCAGCACCTCCCAATCCGTGCCGCTGCTGCAATGCAGGAACGCGCAGACTGTGTCGTCGGCGGTGAAGAAGCTGAGCTGTCGCGGGTGGAAGCCGTTCAGGATGACCATCGTCTGGCCGTCGACACGAATCGTCCCGGCGTACGTCCCCGGGCCGAGCCGTCCGACCTGGGCGTTGGAGAACAGCATCGCCAGGGCGAACGGGCTGACCTCCGGGTACGCCTCGAGGAACTGATGTCCGCCGAGCACATAGGCCCCATCCAGCACGTCGCCGTACTGCTGCTGGAGTTGCGCCTCCGCGGCCTCGGTGAGCGCCTCCCGGCCCAGCCGAGAGATCTGGTTGATGACGCCGTAGTGCTGTTGCATCGCACCCGCGGATTCGAGTTCGGGGCCGGTGATGATCGATGCGCGGTGCACGGTCACGGCGTACTCGGAGAAGGCGGTCGAGATCAGGTCCCACGCTGCAGCCAGCGAGGGCCCGGTCAGCCGGCCAAGCTCAGGCTTGCTGAAGACGACGAACTCGTTTCCCTGCGGGCCGGCGGTGTCGTCGCCCTCGGCGGGGAATCGCTGCAGCACTGCATCACGGATGTCCTCGGCGCTCATGCGGACAAGCCTGCCCAAGCCCGCTGGGGAGCGGCAACCCGGGTCCGGGCTACTAGGCTCAGCAGACATGACCAGCGCCTCCGTCGACGTCGCCCCGGCGTCGCTCTTCCCCCGGCTGGAACCGTTGCTGGCCCGGGTGAGCAAGCCGATCCAGTACGTCGGCGGCGAGCTCAACTCGGTGGCGAAGGAGTGGGAAGCGGTCGACGTCCGCTGGTGCTTGTCGTACCCGGACGCATACGAGGTGGGTCAGCCCAATCAGGGCGTCGCCATCCTCTATGAGGTGTTGAACGAACTCGACTGGGTGCTCGCCGAGCGCACGTACGCCGTCTGGCCCGACCTCGAGGCTTTGATGCGGGAGCACCGGCTGCCGCAGTTCAGCCTGGACAGCCACCGCCCGATACGGGCGTTCGACCTGATCGGGTTCAGCTTCGCGACCGAACTCGGCTACACCAACATGCTGAACGCACTCGATCTGGCCGGGATCGCCATTCATGCCGCAGAGCGCGACGAGGACGATCCGCTGGTGATTGCCGGCGGGCACGCTGCGTTCAACCCCGAACCGATCGCTGAGTTCATCGACGGCGCGGTCCTCGGCGACGGGGAGGAGATCGCGGTCGCCATCTCGACGATCGTGCGGGAGTGGAAGGCTGACGGCAGACCGGGCGGTCGGGACGGGCTGCTGCTCCGATTGGCGCGTTCCGGTGGCGTCTACGTGCCTCGGTTCTATGACGTGGAGTACCTGCCGGACGCCCGGATCCGCCGCGTCGTCCCGAATGCCGAGGGAGTTCCGCACCGGGTGGCCAAGCACACCCTGATGGATCTGGACGCCTGGCCGTACCCGAAGAAGCCACTGGTGCCGCTCGCGGAGACCGTGCACGAGCGCTATTCGGTGGAGATCTTCCGCGGCTGCACCCGCGGCTGCCGGTTCTGCCAGGCCGGGATGATCACCAGGCCGGTGCGGGAGCGGAGCATCGACACCATCGGGGCGATGGTGCAGGGCGGCATCGAGGCGACCGGGCTGGAGGAGGTCGGCCTGCTCAGCCTGTCCAGCGCCGACCACTCCGAGATCGGGGAGGTCACCCGCCAACTGGCCGACCGCTACGACGGCAGCAACGTCTCGCTGTCCCTGCCCAGTACGCGAGTCGACGCCTTCAACATCGACCTGGCCAACGAACTCTCCCGGAACGGGCGCCGCTCCGGCCTGACCTTCGCTCCCGAGGGCGGCACCGAGCGGATGCGCAAGGTGATCAACAAGATGGTCACCGAAGACGATCTGATCGCCACCGTCGCGGCCGCGTACAGCCACGGCTGGCGGCAGGTGAAGCTCTACTTCATGTGTGGCCTGCCGACCGAGACCGACGAGGACGTGCTGGCAATCGGCGATCTCGCCAAGCGGGTCATCGCGACGGGGCGCGAGGTCAGCGGCCGGCGGGACATCCGCTGCACCGTCAGCATCGGCGGGTTCGTGCCCAAGCCGCACACACCGTTCCAGTGGGCCGCCCAGTGCGATCACGAGACGGTGGACGCGCGGCTGGCGAAGCTCCGCGACTCGATCCGGGACGATCGGCGCTACGGCCGGGCGATCGGCTTCCGGTACCACGACGGCAAGCCCGGCATGGTGGAGGGTTTGCTCAGCCGCGGCGACCGCCGGGTCGGTGCCGTCATCGAGGCGGTCTGGCGCGACGGTGGCCGGTTCGACGGCTGGAGCGAGCACTTCAGCTTCGAGCGCTGGATGCGTTGCGCAGACGAGACGCTCGCGGGCACCGGGGTCGACGTCGCGTGGTACACCACGCGTGAGCGGGACTACGCCGAGGTGCTGCCCTGGGACCACCTGGATTCAGGCCTGGACCGGGACTGGCTGTGGGAGGACTGGCAGGACGCGCTGGACGAGCGGGAGGTCGAGGACTGCCGCTGGACACCCTGCTATGACTGCGGCGTCTGCCCGCAAATGGACACCTCGATCCAGATCGGGCCGAGCGGACGCTCGTTGTTGCCGCTGACGCCGGTGGGGCCAGGCCTGGCCGCGCCGCCCACTGCGCGCTGATCGGCTCGCCAGCGCGATATCGAGGTGCATCGCCGCGCGGTCGACGCCTACCGTGGGCCGGTGAGCGAAAGCAGAGTCGAGACCGTCGAGGAACTCGAAGCGCTGATCGGCACGCCGCTGCCAGCAGTGGCGAACAAGGTGCGTCCCACACTTCACGACCTGGATCGGGCCTGGCTCGCTGCCAGCCCGTTCTGCCTGCTGGCGACCGCTGACGCCGAGGGGCGGTGTGACGTCTCACCGAAGGGCGATCCGGCGGGTCGACTGGTGCACGTGATCGACGCGTCGACGATCGCGATCGCCGAGCGGCCGGGCAATCGCCGGGTGGACGGCTACCACAACATCCTGGCCAACCCGCACGTCGGCCTGATCTTCCTCATCCCAGGCCGCGGCGACACGCTGCGGGTGAACGGCAGGGCCCGCCTTGTCGCCGACGCCCCGTGGTTCGACGCGCTGGTAGTGAAGGGGCACCGGCCCGTGCTGGCGCTTGTGGTCGAGGTGGAGGAGGTCTTCCACCACTGCGCCAAGGCGTTCCTGCGCTCCCAGCTCTGGAGGCCGGAGTCGTGGGCCGACCCGGTGCCCGATCGCGCGCACCTCGCGCAGGCGCTGGACCGGCCGGACGAGTCCATCGAGTCGCTGACGGCCTACTACGGCGAGCAGTACGAGCAGGGCCTCTACCGCGGCTGAGCAGCGCTCGCCCCAGGGCTGCTCGCGCCGCGGTATCGTCGGCGGCCGTGAGTCCTGCCCAGCCGCCGCACCAGCAGGCGCCGCCGGTACAGCGGCTGCGGGTGCGCTACGCCAAGCGCGGCCGGGCCCGCTTCACCAGTCATCGCGACTTCGGCCGCGCCTTCGAGCGAGCGCTGCGGCGCGCCGGGGTGCCGATGGCGTACACCTCCGGCTTCTCCCCGCACCCCCGGATCTCCTATGCGAACGCCTGCCCGACGGGGGCAGCGTCCGAGGCCGAGTACCTGGAGATCGGACTTGCTGCGGTGTGCGATCCCGAGGCGGTTCGGGCTGCATTGGACGACGCGCTGCCGCCGGGACTCGACGTCGTCGAAGTGGTCCCGTCGCCACCGGGAGCCTTGGCCGATGCGCTCACCGGATCGCGCTGGCGGCTGGACCTGCCCGCCAACCTCAGCCATGGCACCGCCGCCGACGCGGTCGCTGCGTTCCTGGCCGCCTCGGAGGTCGCCGTGCAGCGGATGACCAAGACCGGGATGCGCTCATTCGACGCCCGCGGGGCGGTGGTGGAGCTACTTCTCGGTGACGGCTCGCTGGAAATGACGCTGATTCACCAGGTGCCGTTGGTGCGCCCCGACGACGTCGTGAGGGGGATGGGCCACCTGACGCCGACCTTCGTCGCTGAGGGCTCGGTGATGACTCGCCTGGTCCAAGGAATGCTCGATACCGAGACCGGAGCGGTGACGCCGCCCGGGGCCTGAAGCCCCCGGTGCGCCGCTGGATCGCTGCCACACAGCAGGTTTTGCGGGTGTGGGATAATCAGTGCGGTTCGGGCGCGTCCTGTGTCTGAACCCCGATGCCCGGTGATCCGCGACGCGAGTGGCGGATCCTGGTGGGCAGGCCGCTCCACCGCGACGACCACAGCGTGCTGCGCTGTGATTTGACCGCGGGAGCGCGTCGTCCATCGCATCGGTCCGCAAGCTTCCGCCGCTCGGCCCTGGCTGCCGGAGCGCGACCGACCTGGTGCGCGTGCGCACCGCAGAGGAGCCTGGATGCTCGATTCCGAGCTGGACGGCCAGCCGTCCGAGAACACCGATCAACCCGCCCCCATCGCCGACCCAGCGCCGGCCCCACGGCGGCGCCGCGCCGCCACCCGTCCGGCCGGACCGCCGGTGACCGCCGCCGAGTCCGAGGCGGCATCTGAGTCCTCCCCCGACTCGGCGGCTGCCGGGCCGGACGCTGCGGCCGGGACCCGGGCGCCCGCCAAGCGCGCGCCCCGCAAGTCCGCGGCCAGCCGGACCCACGCAGCCGCGGCGGAGGCGGCGGAGGGTGCGCCGGCAGCCCGCGCACCGAGGAAGCGGGCTGCCAAGAAGACGACAGCCGCGCCCACGGCGGAACCGGCGCTCGAGGAGTCGGCGGCAAATGAGCAGGTGACGTCTGACCAGGAGATCTCGGGAGAGGCGACGACGGTGGACACCTCGCCTGCCGAACCAAGCGCCGAAGGCGACATCACCGACCTGGTCCCCGCAGCGGATCTCTTGCCGGCCGATGAGCAGGCACCGGCCGATGAGCAGGCACCGGCCGATGAGCAGGCACCGGCCGATGAGCAGGCGCCGGGCGACGGGCAGGCACCGGCCGACGAGCAGGCGCCGGCCGACGGGGCGGAAGCAGACGCCGATGCTGTCGCCACCGATCCGGTGGTCGAGGATGCCCCGACCGCCGATGAGAGCGAGCACTCGGCCGAAGAGGGAACTGCCCCCGCGGCCGAGGAGGATCAGCCTGGCGTGGAGGGCGAATCGACCGACGGCGAAGCTCCTGCGAGCGGATCAGCGGACGACGCCGAGTCCGACGGCGGCGAGTCCGACGACGCCGAGTCCGACGACGCCGAGTCCGACGACGCCGAGTCCGACGGCGGCGACTCCGATCAGGGGCCCGACGACGCTGAGGAGGGGGACTCGGCCGTCGGGGAGGCGACATCGGGTGACTCCCGGCGACGTCGTCGCCGCCGTGGAGGTCGCCGGCGTCGCCGCACCGGCAGTGATTCCGATCGTGCAGCGGAGCCAACCGGCGACGAGGGCGCCGAGGAGTCAGCTGGCCCGGCGGCAGAGCCGACCCCAGGATCGGCTGCCGACCAAGGCAGTGCAGAGTCGGACGACGACAACGACGCGAGCGACAGCGCCGACAGGGCCGATAGCGCCGACGAGAGCGACGGTCAGCGTCGCCGCCGTCGGCGCAGGCGGCGCCGCGGTGAGGATGCCGTCGCGGCCCCCGATGACCCGACCGAGGTCGTCGTGCGTGTCCGCGAGCCGCGTCGCAGCGCAGCGCGCAGCAGTGAAGTCACCGGGATCGATGGCTCGACCCGGCTGGAGGCGAAGCGTCAACGCCGCCGGGAAGGACGCGAGGCGGGTCGTCGGCGTACGCCGATCCTCAGTGAGGCCGAGTTCCTGGCGCGGCGCGAATCCGTCGCTCGGAAGATGGTGATCCGGCAACGCGAAGGCCTGTCGCAGATCGCCGTCATCGAGGACGACATCCTCGTCGAGCACTACGTCGACCGGGAGTCGGCGACGTCCCTGATCGGGAACGTCTATCTCGGCCGGGTGCAGAACGTGCTGCCGTCGATGGAAGCGGCCTTCATCGACATCGGCCGCGGCCGCAACGCCGTCCTCTACGCCGGCGAGGTCGACTGGGACGCGTTCGGCGCCGAAGGCCAGAGCCGCAAGGTCGAGAAGGTGCTCAAGTCGGGCCAGACCGTACTGGTCCAGGTGACCAAGGACCCGGTCGGAGCCAAGGGTGCACGTCTGACCAACCACGTCTCCATCCCCGGCCGCTACATCGTGTACGCGCCCGGCGGACACCTCTCCGGGATCTCCCGCAAGCTGCCCGAGCAGGAGCGGAAGCGGCTGAAGGACATCCTGTCCGGCCTGGTCGGCGAGTCGGCCAGCGTGATCGTGCGGACCGCGGCCGAGGGCGCCAGTGAAGACGAGCTCGTCCGCGACGTCAACCGGTTGCAGGCGCAGTGGGAGGACATCGAGCGCAAGGTCACCGCTGGGCACGCGCCGCAACTGCTCTACGGCGAGCCCGACCTGACCGTGCGCATCGTGCGTGACCTCTTCACCGAGGACTTCTCGGAGCTGATCATCGCCGGGAACGGTGGCCTGACCGACGCCTACGAGTCGATCGAGGCCTATGTCGGCCACGTGGCGCCGCACCTGAAGGACCGGCTGCGCCGCTGGCAGCCGGCCGAGGAGGGCACCGACTTGTTCGCGGAGTTCCGGCTCGATGAACAGATCGCCAAGGGACTGGAACGGAAGGTGTTCCTGCCCTCAGGCGGGTCGCTGATCATCGACCGGACCGAAGCGATGACCGTGATCGACGTGAACACCGGCAAGTTCACCGGCACCGGGGGAAACCTCGAGGCCACCGTCACCCGCAACAACCTCGAGGCCGCCGAGGAGATCGTCCGGCAGCTCCGGCTGCGCGACATCGGCGGCATCATCGTCATCGACTTCATCGACATGGTGCTGCCGGCCAACCGGGAGCTGTTGCTGCGCCGACTGGTCGAGTGCCTCGGTCGGGACCGCACGAGGCACCAGGTGTCTGAGGTCACCAGTCTCGGCCTGGTGCAGATGACCCGGAAGCGGATCGGTACCGGCCTGCTGGAAGCTTTCAGCACGGAATGCCCGCATTGTCACGGCCGCGGCTACGAGTTGTCCGACGTCCCTGTCGAGGACCAGAAGGTGGCCGACGGCGGCGCGCGCGAGGCGCGTCCGAGGCCTAGCGGTGCGAGCACCGGGCGCCCGGCGCGCAATCGGCGCGGCGGCCGCGGTAGGCGCGACGGCGACGGCGATGGCGACGAGTCGGGCGAGCAGGCGCCGAGCGAAGCAGCGGGCGACCAGGTTCCGGTGGGCTGAGGCCCCACTTCTCTCGGCCCTACCCGGCTGGCAGGCGTCGGCTGGGCCATACTGACTCGATGATCACCGCGGCGGTCAACGGGGACGGGCCCGATCCCGTCGCCGGCGGCCCCACGGCAGCGGACCCGCCGCCGAGCTTGGTCGTCGCCGTGGTGGGTGCCGGGCCGTCCGGGATCTACGCGGCGGAGGCGCTCAGCCAGCAGGCGGACGTCCCCGTCGAGGTGGTAGTGATCGACCGTCTCCCCGTCCCGTTCGGTCTTGTCCGCTACGGAGTGGCGCCCGACCACCCCTCCATCCGATCGATCCGGAACACGCTGGAGCGCACGCTGGAGCGCTCCGGGGTGCGGTTCTTCGGCGACGTGACCGTGGGTCGGGACATCAGCGTCGACGAGCTCCGCGGTGCGGTGGATGCTGTCGTGTACGCCTACGGTGCCGGTGCGGATCGGCGGCTGGGAATCCCCGGCGAGGACCTCGCGGGCAGCATCGCGGCGCCGGAGTTCGTCGCCTGGTACTGCGGGCACCCGGACGTCCATCCCGATCCGGGGACTTCCGGGACGGCCGGCGCCGACGGGTACGCGGCAGCGCTGGACGGGCTCAGGGCGGCGGTGATCACCGACCTCATCGCTACCACTCGGCATGCGGTCGTCGTCGGGATCGGCAACGTCGCGCTCGATGTCGCCCGTGTGCTGGTGAAGTCCTCGACGCAACTCGCGGTCACCGATATGGCGGACGAGGTCCTCGCCTCACTCGCGCGAAAGCAAGTGACCGACGTGCACGTGCTCGGCCGCCGCGGCCCGGCGTACACGAACTTCACGACCAAGGAGCTCCGCGAGCTGGGGCAATTGGACGATGTGGACGTTCTGGTCGACCCGGCCGAGCTGATCCTGGATGCGTCCAGCCTCGCGATTGTGCAGCGCGACCGGGTCGCGGCGCGGAATCTGACAGTCCTGCAGGAGTGGGCGGAGCGCGGCAGTCGAGGCGCGCCGAGCCGGGTCCACTTCCACTTCTGGACCCGGCCCACCGAACTCGTCGGCAGCGATCGGGTGCGGGCCGTCCACACCGAGCGCACAATCCTGGACGCGGACGGTTCGGTGAGCGCCGCTGGGCCCGGCGTCTCCATCGATGCCGAACTCGTCGTGCGAGCGGTCGGCTACCTCGGCCGTCCGCTCCCGGGAGTCCCGTTCGACGGGCGCACCGGCAGGGTGCCCCATTCGGAGGGCCGGGTGATCCGCGAGGGTGGGTTCTCACCGAACGAGTACGTCACCGGCTGGATCAAGCGCGGGCCGACCGGGATCATCGGCACCAACAAGCCGGACGCGGTGGAGACCGTTTCGTCCCTTCTCGCCGATGTTCACGACGGTGAGGTGTCAGCGCACGGCCGGTCCGGGATGCTCGACCGACTGCTCGCCGCGCGCGGCATCCACCCGCTGGACCTGCCGGCGTGGCATCGCATCGACGCGGCCGAGATCGAACTCGGCCACAGCCACGGCCGGTCTCGGACGACACTCGCTCATCGCGCCGAGCTGCTCGCCGCCGCGGAAGACGGTACTGACCCAGACGAGCACGCAACTGGCTGAGCCTCGCGCCTGTCGGTGCCGGCTGTGAGCCTGTGCCGACTGTCAGCTGTGTCGGTGAAGCTGCGTGGCTACCGGGCGACGAGGTACCCCGCATCGTCCAGCGTGACCGGAATCGGGTCGACGATGTGGAACGAGTCGATGCCTCGCGGCTCGGTGTTGCGAAAGCCGACGAAGCACCAGCTGCCGTCCCGCGCCTGAACCAGGGGAGCGGCGAACAGTTCCGGCTCGGCGGTGAATCCACGGGCGAG
Source organism: Propionibacteriaceae bacterium (assembly GCA_044225235.1). Lineage (GTDB taxonomy): Bacteria > Actinomycetota > Actinomycetes > Propionibacteriales > Propionibacteriaceae > Microlunatus. The sequence goes on from JBGAIX010000005.1 coordinate 86,836, forward strand.
GCCGATGTCCCACGGGCCGAGCGGCCCGGGCGAGGGCAGCGACCAGGTGCAGTACTCACCGAGGCGCTCTTTCGCTTCGTCGGTCATCTCCTGCGGATGGCAGGTGAAGACGAGCACCCAACGCCCGTCGATGCAGACGTTCTGCAGCACCTCGAGTTGGCCGAAACCCTTGCCGGGCTCGCACAGCGGCGGCCCGATGACGAGGTGGTCGAGATCAGGTCCGTGGGCATGGGCGACGACGCCGTCATCGTTCTTGGTCGCGAACGCCGAGCGCGCGCAGATCAGCGCGTGGTAGCCGTCGCCCTCCAGATCGGCGAAGACCAAGGGATCCCGCCAGGTCTCACTCTTGCCTTCGAGCGGGGTGACTGCCCCGTGTGGCGGCGGCACCAGGGCCAGCGTCTTGTACCAGCGGGGATCGGGCGCGAGCGATGGACCGTCCCCGACCCGGGTCCAGTGCTGCAGGTCCTGCGATGTCGCGGATCCGATTCGCTGGTCGTAGACGTGGTGGCCCTCATGGTTCACCGCGGTGTAGAACATCCGCCAGCCGTCGCCATCGCGCACCACCGAGCCTGTCCAGATCGCCGCGTCGTCCCACCCTGTGTCCGCCGGACCGAAGCAGCGTCCGAGGTAGTCCCAGGTCACCAAGTCCGGCGACGTCGCGTGCCCGACCGTGGCATTCATGTGCCGCTCGGCAGGGCTGCCGAGGGAGCGCGGTGCCTGGAGAAAGAACAGGTGGTAGAGATCGCCGTCGTCGGCCATCCACGAGTCCCAGATGTACATGTCCTCAACCCGGAGCATGTCCGCATCCTTGCAGATCTATGACCGGACAAAAAGGCATCGGATGGCAATCGTCTCGCCGCCGGCGCCTGATCTGTCGTCGCCCCGTTTCGGGTCAGGTGCGTCCGGTTCAGGAGGCGGGCGCGACCAGCTTGGTCAGCAGCGTGCGCAGTGTGCGCTCCGGATTTTCTGTGACGCCGGCGTGGACTGGGGAGGGCTGCACCACCGTGCTCCTCGGCGCGGTCAGCATGCCGAATCGGGTCGCCAGGCCCGAGTTGGTTCGGGCAGTGCCGACCGGGTCGTGGCAGGCCGCGACCACGCCTTCGGCGGCGGTTCTGACGGCATCGATGTCGACCTGCGGGTCGAGGGCTCGCAGCCGGACGTCGTCGACGACGATCGCCGCGCGCAGGAAGTCGAGTTCCTGGCAGTACAGGACAATGCCGATGTTGACGAACTCCCCGCGCTCCACCCGCGGAACGGCCCGCAGGACGGCGTACTGGAACGCAAACGTGCTCATGGCAGCCACCGGTCAGCGGCGCCGAGCCGGGCCATCAGGTAGCGCACGTACGCGTCCCGGGCGTCCTCAGCGGTAGCTGGCGCTCGGGCGTCCGGGCGGGTCGGGTCCGGCTCCAGCCAGGCGTCCGGCACCTCGGCCAGGATCGCACTGAGCAGTTCGGGAGTGACCTCGCGAGCGAGCGTCTGGTGGCAACGCCGGGCGCTGCCGGCCCGGGCGAGCACGTGGTCGTCATAGCGGTACGGCGCCGTGGCGAAGGCGTGCGGGCCCGCGCCCCAGGCGTGGTGAAAGCGCAGGCAGGCGCCGTGGTCGATGGCCCACAGCCGGCGGTGCCAGATCAGCAGGTTCGTGTTGCGGGCGCTGCGGTCGACGTTCGCGGTGAACGCGTCCAGCCACAGCACTCGATCGGCGTCACTCGGCTCGATCTCGAAGCTCCGGTCGTAGCCGACGGACCCGGGCAGGAAGTCGATGCCGAGGTTGAGGCCCGCACTTGCGGTGATCAGCGATTGCACCTCGTGATCCGGCTCACGGCGCCCGATCTCGGCGGCGACATCGATCAGTGCGAGGTCGGGGACGAGCACGCCCAGCGTGCGACCCAACTCGCCGACGACGATCTCCGCGACCAGTGCCTTCGGGCCCTGCCCGGCGGCAGTGAACTTGACCACGTAGGTGCCGCTGTCATCGGCTTCCACCAGACCTGGCAGTGAACCGCCCTCGCGGAGTGGCGCGAGGTAGGTCGTCGCCGAGATGCGGGGCAGCACGGCAGCACCCTAGTGGCAGCGCCGTTCCGCGGCTCCGACCGCTGGTCAGCCCGACTCAGGACGCCGCCGAGCGGCAGCCGAGGCGTGGCGGTTTGACCCGTTCCACAGCGGCCGCGTAATCTTGCCCGTCGGTGTGTTTCGGCGCCGCTGTTGCGTGCGCCCCTCGAACGGGTACGGACCGGCACACCTCGAAGCAAGACACACCAGCGAAGCAGCGAAGAGAGTAGGTCAGGCGTGTACGCGATCGTGCGCAGTGGCGGCCGCCAGCACAAGGTCGCCGTCGGCGACGTTCTCGAGATCGACCGGGTGGACGACGCCGTCGGCTCCAGCGTGAGCCTGACGCCGCTGCTGCTGGTCGATGGGGAGACCGTCACCTCCGATGCCTCTGCGCTCGGCAGCGCATCGGTGACCGCCGAGGTCCTGGCGGAGACCAAGGGCCCGAAGATCCGCATCTTCAAGTACAAGAACAAGACCGGGTACCGGAAGCGCCAGGGCCATCGCCAGCGCTACACCCAGGTCAAGGTCACCGGGATCGAGAGCTGAGGAGGGGCCGATATGGCACACAAGAAGGGTGCATCGTCGACCCGCAACGGGCGTGACTCGAATTCACAGCGGCTCGGCGTGAAGCGGTTCGGTGGGCAGTTGGTCAACGCCGGCGAGATCATCGTGCGCCAGCGCGGTACCCACTTCCACCCCGGAACCGGTGTCGGCCGCGGCGGCGACGACACGCTGTTCGCCCTGGTCGCCGGGCACGTCGAGTTCGGCACCAAGCGCGGGCGTCGCGTGGTCAATGTGACCCCGCCGGCCGAGGCCACCGCCTCGGTCTGACGCAGACTCACAGACAAACCGAGAGAGGGTGGCCCGATTCGGGCCACCCTCTTCGCATGCCGGCCGCGACGACGGAGGGAGGTGGACGAGCGTGGCAATCCCCAGCTTTGTTGACCAGGTGACACTGCACGTCTCTGGCGGGAACGGCGGTCACGGCTGTGCATCCATCCATCGCGAGAAGTTCAAGCCGCTCGGCGGGCCGGACGGAGGCAACGGCGGCGACGGCGGCTCCGTCGTGCTCCGGGTCGATCCGGGTGTGACGACCCTGGTCGAATACCACCGTCAGAGCCACCGTCATGCGACGAACGGCCAGCCGGGCCGGGGCGATCATGCCAATGGCGCCCGCGGTGACGACATCGTGCTGGCAGTGCCTCGAGGCACCCAGGTGAGCGACCGCGACAGTGGGGAACTGCTGGCCGACCTCGCCGAGAACGGGGCCGAGTTCGTCGTCGCTCAGGGTGGCAAGGGTGGCCTCGGGAACGCCGCGCTGGCATCGGCCGCCCGGAAGGCGCCGGGGTTCGCGTTGCTCGGCGAGGAAGGCGAGACCCGGACGGTCGCGCTCGAGCTCAAGGTCGTCGCCGATGTCGGCCTGGTCGGTTTCCCGAGCGCCGGAAAGTCCTCCCTGGTGGCCGCGATGTCGCGCGCTCGTCCGAAGATCGCCGACTATCCGTTCACCACGCTGGTGCCCAATCTCGGCGTCGTCGTCGCAGGCGAGGTGACCTACACCGTCGCCGACGTCCCGGGACTGATCGAAGGGGCGAGCGAAGGGCGCGGCCTCGGCTTCGATTTCCTTCGGCACGTCGAGCGCTGTGCGGCACTGGTGCACGTGATCGACTGCGCCACCTTCGAACCGGGCCGCGATCCGGTCAGCGATCTGGACGTGATCGAAGCCGAGTTGCGTGCGCATGGTGGCTTGGAGGATCGCCCTCGGCTCGTCGCCCTGAACAAGGTGGACGTGCCCGATGCCGCGGAACTCGCCGCGATGGCGGTGCCGGAGCTGGCGGCCCGTGGGCTCCGGGTGTTCGAGATCTCGACGAAGACCGGCGCCGGACTGCAAGCGCTGACGTTCGCGATGGCGGAGCTCGTCGCAGCGCGTCGTGCCCAGGCGCCCGCGCCGGCGGCGCCGAGGATCGTGCTGAGGCCCGAGCCCGTGGGTGGTCAACCCGACTTCTCGGTGTCCCGTGAGGGTGAGCTCTGGCGGGTGCGGGGAGTGAAACCGGAGCGCTGGGTCCGCCAGACCGACTTCGGCAACGCCGAGGCTGTCGGCTATCTCGCCGACCGGCTGAACCGCGTCGGCATCGAGGATCGGCTGCTCGAACTCGGCGCCCGCGCAGGTGACGCCGTCGCGATCGGCGGCGAGGACGCGGTCGTCTTCGATTTCGCCCCACAGATCGACATCGGAGCGGAGATCTTGAGTCGGCGCGGTGAGGACCAGCGGTTCGCGGAACCGCGGCCCGCTGTCGTTCGCCGTCGCGAGCGCCAGCGTGCTCGGGACGTCGCCGAGGACGGCGACCTCGCCGACGAGCCGGGGGACGTCGATGCGTGAGGCGATCGCGAGCGCTTCCCGGGTGGTCGTGAAGGTCGGGTCGTCGTCGCTGACCACAGCCGCTGGTGGGCTCGACCCCGACCGCGTCGCTCGCCTGGTGGCAACGCTGGCGGCGGCCAGGACCGCGGGGCGTGAGCTGGTGCTGGTGTCGTCTGGTGCGATCGCCGCCGGCCTGGCCCCGCTCGGCCTGAAGGCCCGGCCCCGCGATCTGGCCACCCAGCAGGCGGCCGCGTCGGTGGGGCAGGGTGCCCTGGTCGGCCACTACACGCAGCTGTTCGCCGACCGCGGCATCACGGTCGGTCAGGTGCTGCTGACGGTGGACGACGTGACCCGGCACAGTCACTACCGCAACGCCTATCGGACCCTCGGCAAGTTGCTCGAACTCGGGGTGCTGCCGATCGTGAACGAGAACGACACGGTCGCCACCCACGAGATCCGGTTCGGTGACAATGACCGGTTGGCTGCGCTCGTCGCTCACCTGGTGCACGCTGACGCCCTGGTGCTGCTCAGCGACGTCGACGCGCTCTACACCGCGCACCCTGATCGGCCGGGCTCGCGCCGGATCGAGGAGGTCCGCACCGTGGAGGACCTCACCGAGGTGGAGGTGGGGGAGCGCGGCACGACGATCGGCACCGGCGGCATGGTGACCAAGATCGAAGCCGCCCGGATTGCCACCTCGGCCGCGATTCCGGTCGTCCTCGCCGGCGCGGGTGCCGCGGGTGCCGCTCTGGCGGGTGAGAGTGTCGGAACGTACTTCCATCCGACCGGCAAACGCCGCCCGACCCGCCTGCTGTGGCTGCGACACGCCAGCGATGCGCGCGGGGTCCTCGAACTGGACGAAGGTGCGGTCCGTGCGCTGACCCAGCGGAACGCGTCGCTGTTGCCTGCCGGCGTCACGGCCGTCCGAGGGCAGTTCTCGGCGGGGGAGGCGGTCGACATCGTCGGGCCCGATGGTCGGCTGATCGCCCGCGGGCTGGTCAACTACGACGCTGAGGAACTGCCCTCGCTGCTGGGTCGGAGCACGCGAGACTTGGCGCGCGAACTCGGTGCGGGCTACGACCGAACCGTGGTGCACCGGGATGCCCTGGTGGTCTTCGACCCCCAGCGCACTGAGTCGCCGCAGCAGTAGCGGACGCCTGCACGATCGGGGTCGCTCGACAGCGAGCGTGCATGTCCCGCGGCGCCTGGCCTGATCGTCCGTGCCCAGCGTCGTACCGGAAGGCGGGCCGAGGGCGGACTAAATTGGGGCCGTGACGGTGAGGGAGCAGGCCCTGCAGGCGAGGCACGCAGCCCTCGCACTCGTAAACGCGACCCGGGCGACGAAGGATGCGGCGCTGTTGGCGATGGCCGACGCACTGGAGAAGGCCGAGACGGCGATTCTCGACGCCAACGCCGCCGACGTCGCACGGGCCGAGGCAGCCGGCACCGGAGCGGCGCTGATCGACCGGCTGCGGCTCACACCCGACCGGATCGCCGGCATGGCGGACGGGCTCCGGGCGCTAGCGTCACTTCCGGATCCGGTGGGCGACGTCGTGCGCGGCTGGACCAACGCGAACGGTGTGCAGGTCCGCCAGGTCCGGGTCCCGTTCGGTGTGGTCGGCATCATCTACGAGGCACGGCCCAACGTCACCGCCGACGCCGGTGGCATCTGCCTGAAGTCCGGCAACGCTGCGTTGCTGCGTGGCTCGTCGTCGGCGGCGGCCTCGAACGCTGCCGTGGTGGAGGCGCTGCAAGCGGGACTGGCCGACAGTGGCTTGCCGGTCGAGGCGATCCAGTTGATCCCCGGCCCTCGCGACGTGACCGACGAACTGATGGCGGCGCGCGGTCTGGTCGACGTCCTCATCCCGCGGGGTGGCGCCGGACTGATCGACCACGTCGTGCGGACGAGCCAGGTGCCGGTGATCGAGACCGGGGTCGGCAACTGCCACCTCTTCGTCGATGCGAGCGCTGACCAGCCGATGGCGCTGGACATTCTGGTCAACGCCAAAGTCCAGCGGCCGTCGGTGTGCAACGCGATCGAGACGCTGTTGGTGCATGCGGACGCGGCCGACCGGTTCCTGCCCGCGGCGCTGGAGGTGCTCGCGGAGCACGGGGTCACGGTGCACGGAGACACACGGGTCGCGGCGTACGGGGATGTCGTCCCGGCCGAAGAATCCGACTTCGCGCGGGAGTACTTGTCGCTCGATCTCGCCGTGTCGATCGTCGACTCGCTCGACGCTGCGCTGCACCACATCCGGCGCTACAGCACCGGCCACAGCGAGACGATCGTCACCGATTCCGAGACCTCGGCGCGACGGTTCGTCGCAGAGGTCGACGCCGCCGCGGTGCTGGTGAATGCGTCCAGTCGCTTCGTCGACGGCGGCGAGTTCGGCTTCGGTGCAGAGATCGGGATCTCCACCCAGAAGCTGCATGCTCGCGGCCCGATGGGGCTGCCGGAGATGACCTCGACCAAGTACGTCGTGACCGGATCGGGCCAGATCAGGAAGTAGGCGCGGCCGACGACACGCGCGGCCATTCCCGCTAGGCTGCGCTCATGATCTTATGGAGGCTGCTCGAGACCGAGGTGACGCGCGAACTGCCGATCCCCGCGTGGGGTTTTGGACTCATCGCATTCGGTCTGCTGCTAGCGCTTTTGCTCGTGACCTTGTCGATCGGCAAGGGTCGCCCGCACAGCTGATCATCGGCGGAGCACCTGGCAAGGCAGCCACGTGACCCGGCCTCACCGCGATACCGGATTGGCGCGGCCACCGCGCACCGGGCCGCACGACCGCTACCGGCTGGGCGTCATGGGCGGCACCTTCGATCCCATTCATCATGGCCACTTGGTCGCCGCGAGCGAGGTGGCCAGTCACTTCGACCTCGATGAGGTCGTTTTCGTCCCCACCGGACAGCCGTGGCAGAAGTCCCATCGGCACGTGTCGTCCGGTGAGGACCGCTACCTGATGACGGTCATTGCGACCGCGTCCAACCCGCGGTTCACCGTCAGCCGCGTCGACATCGATCGGCCCGGGCCGACGTACACGGTGGACACGTTGCGCGACATCAAGGCCGAACGTGGCGGCGACGTCGATCTGGCCTTCATCACCGGTGCCGATGCGCTCGCGCAGATCCTGAGTTGGCGCGAGGTCGACACGCTCTTCGAACTCGCGCACTTCGTCGGCTGTACGCGGCCAGGCGTGGAGCTCGACAGCCCCGTTGTGGCGCAGCTCCCGGCCGACCGACTCACGCTGATGGAGGTGCCCGCGCTGGCGATCTCCTCGACCGACTGCAGGTCGCGCGTACAGCGCCAGGAGCCGATCTGGTACCTGGTGCCCGACGGCATCGTGCAATACATCGCCAAGCGCGGTCTCTACCGCGGTTGAGTTTCGCTCCTCCCGTGTCGGATGCGCAGGCTAGCCTGGTCAGCGCTCCTGCCAGATCTCCGGATCGCCGACCAGAAAGCTGTTGTGACTGCTACACCCCATGCGCTCGAACTGACCCGGGCCGCCGCGCGCGCTGCTGCCGACAAGCTGGGCACCGACCTCATCGCGTACGACGTCTCCGAGCAGTTGGCCATCGCCGACGTGTTCCTGCTCGTCACGGCGTCCAACGAACGCCAGGTCGGGGCCGTCGTGGACGGCATCGAAGAGGCCCTGCGATCACTGGACGCCAAGCCGACACGGCGGGAGGGGGAGCGCGAGCAGCGCTGGGTCCTGCTCGACTATCTCGACCTCGTCGTCCACGTGCAGCACCCGGAAGAGCGCGAGTTCTACGCGCTCGAACGGCTCTGGCGCGACTGTCCGGAGATCGCGCTCACGGTGGATCAGCGGCGATGACCGCAGCGCGCATCATCGTCTGGCGGCACGGCCGGACGGAGTGGAACGTGACCGGACGGTTCCAGGGGCAGGCAGACATCCCGCTCGACTCGCTCGGGGTCGTCCAGGCCAAGCACGCGGCGCTCGCGCTGGCGGATTTCGCGCCGTCAGCGATCGTGGCGAGTGACCTCTCGCGTGCGACGCAGACCGCGTCCGCGCTGGCGGAGGTCACCGGGCTCTCGGTGAGCACCGATCGCCGGCTCCGCGAGATCCACGTGGGGTCATGGGAAGGCCTCGTCGGCGACGAGGTGCGCGCAGCCAATCCCGACCTGGCCCGACGGCTGTCGGCGGGCGAGGACGTCCGGCGATCGCCGACAGGGGAGAGCCCACGGGAGGTCGCGGAACGGATGGCCGAGGCGCTGACCGAACTCGCGGAGTCGGCACCCGATGGCTCGACCGTGGTGGCCGCGACTCACGGACTGGCAGGGCGGGTCGGCGTCTGTCGGCTGGTCAACCTCCCGTTCGAGCACTGGCGGCTGCTGGGCGGCTTGTCCAACTGCGCCTGGGTGGCGATCGACCGGCATCGCTCCGGCCAGTACTGGCGGATTGAGGCCTACAACGTCATCGCGCCCGGGGTTGAGGTCACCGACTGAGCGGCGGTTCGCTCCGCGTCGGCTGAGCCTGTAATATCGTCCAGGCTGTTCGGGCAGGGCCGTCCGAGCAGCACCGATCCGGGGCTTTGGCGCAGTTGGTAGCGCGCTTCCATGGCATGGAAGAGGTCAGGGGTTCGAATCCCCTAAGCTCCACCCATTTTTCTCGGCCCTCGCATAGACCATCAACATCGCCGACATGGTGTCCACGGTTCGCTGTCCGCCGCTGGTGTGGGTCAGTTCCGGGCATGGTTGCGATGATCAGGCGCCTGACGAGCATCGGTGCGATGCCGACGAGGACCGGCTTCCGATTCGACCGGGACCGAGCCCATCAACAGCACGCGCTGAAGCCCCAATCGTCGGCACCGAACTGGACTCGGTGGCAGAATCGCTCAGCGCTAGGTGGTAGAACGCCGCGGCGACTCGGCGAGGTGACCTCCGTCAGCTAGGGGTGTCACGCGTCGGCGGAGCCGCTCCACCCATGTCGGCGACCGAGCTAGACCCGTCCGGATTCACTGTCATCACCAGCAGCATGTCGCCGTCGTCGTTGACGATTGTCGCGCTTTCGGGTGAGCCGGGCGGTGCCAGCCGGACGACTATGCGGCTCACGCTCGAGGATTCGACAGCCGTGCGCAGCCCGTGGGTAATCGTGCGTGTCACCTCCGGTGGCAGTCGGGCGTGCCGGCTGTCGACGAAGTCCAGGTCGATGCCGCGGCGACGTGCGCTGTCAGTGATTGACACGAGTTCGTCGCTCATCATGTGTCGTGCCACGAGAGACTCGCGGAGGGCACGCTCTGCCCGCCGCGCCTGATCCTTGACGTCGTCGGACAGTGGTCCGTCACCGTCGGCGATGCGCTCGAGGGACGGGCCTGCCACCGTTCGCACATCGGCCGCCCACAGTGCCCGCTGCACGAAGCTGACGTAGCGGCGCGCTGCCTCGTCGACGGTTCGACGATCTCGGGCGCGGAATGCGGCCTCATGGACGCTGATCCGTTTCAGCGTGCGCACCACCAAGGCGGCGATCACGGTGTAGATGACCGGACCGAACAGCAGGCCGGGGAGGCTGGTTCGCGGATCTGCGCCGGCGGCTCGGACCCACCAGACATACGCACCGCTGAGTACGGCGAGCGCGGCGAGGGCGTGCCACTTCCGGCCGCGGACGACGAGCGCGGCCAAGGTGAGGGTCGTCGGGTAGCCGCACCAGCAACTCCAGCCGATCGAGTGGTCACGCGGCAGACTCGGGATCGTCAGGAACTGTGTGAGTGCGAGAGCCAGCACGCAGAGGTTTGCGTATCTCACCGGGAGGCGGAGCCCGCCGCCGGGGTGCAGGACGAGGTAGGTCATCGCCGCCGCTGGGAGCACGCCGAGGGCCCACGGCACCGGGCGTGCGACGTCGTCGGCGTTCGCGATCCCGAGTCCGAGGCACGCGGCGAAGGTGAGCCACATCGCGCCGATCATCAGCCCGCTCGGGAAGGCTGCCGGAAGCTCCGCTGCGGGGATGCCCTGGTCATCGAGGTCAGCAGCGGCGGCGTACCGAGCAGTACCGCGCCATGCCAGCTCGACCCGTGTGCCGCCGTTCTCGCCACGGCTGATCGCGCAGTCGCCTCCGATCGATGTCATCCGGCTCAGCATCGAGGCGCGCATGCCGAGCCGGTCAGGCTCGACCTGGCTCGGTTCGAAACCGATGCCGTCGTCGCAGACGACGACGTGGGCTGCGATGAGCTCCGCCGATCCTTCAAGCGTGCAGGTCGCCGTGATCCGGCTGGCATCGGCGTGAGCAATCGCATTTCTGAGGGCTTCCCGCATCGCGGCGACCAACGCTTCGACGACCGCGGCCGGAAGAGTAGCCGACTCAGACGATGGTGACATTTCAGAGTGGAAGTCGACCCTCGGTGTGACGTTTCGTGCCGTTTCCTCGGCGAGTTGAAGCCACAAGCCGCCCGCGATCTCCCCGTCGGGGATCGTCGTTGTCGCCATCGTGTCGATCCGGCGCAGAGTCGCCGCCGCCAATGCCCGGACACTGCTCGTGGTGGCGGCGTCATCGTCGTCGTCGGCGTTTGCGGCAACGGCAAGGGCGGTCAACACGTCGTCGTGAACGATCCGATCGAGGCGATCGCGTTCGGCTGTGACCGCGGCTCCGACGCTTGCGGCGGTTTCCCGCCGGATCACGGCCGCCGCGAGAGCATCCGCTTGTCGAGCGGCTCGGATCATTCCGACGGCGACCGCGGCAACGCCGACGCCGCCGACGAAGAGGAAGATCCCGTCACACGTTGCCAGCCGTGTTCCCATCGCTCCGCCGCTCGGCGACGCGCGCAGCAGCGCCCAGGTGACGGCCAACGCCAGCCCGTACCCGATCGCCCAGCGGAGCCCGCCAGCCACGGCAGCGCAGACGATGGCCACCCCGGTCGCGGCCCAGAGCCACGGGGCGTGGTCGGCGCGAGGCGGACCGAGCCAGATTTCGATCGCGACGGCGACGAGAATGACGCCGGCATGCGCCGCCGCGAATCCTCGAATCGGCCGCTGGCGAGCGGCGCGAATCACCAGCCCGCCGATCGAAATCGCGAGCGCCGACAGGAGAACCGCGTTCCACCACCACGGGGCACCGGCGACCTGAAGCACCACACCGTCAATTTCCGAGAGCCACGAGAGAGCGACGTAGCCGGCGAGCATTCTCGCCACCATCGCCTCGACCCCGGCCGTGACGCCACCGCCGTGCCCGCGGGCCTCGCCGGCCCGATTGTGGCCGTCGAATTTCGGCACGCCTGAATCATCGGAGTTTCTGCGAGCCGACAAACCCCGGCAGCTAGGCGTCTCGAATGGCAGAACCGTGAATCTCGGCCTTTCCCGCCCCCAGCCCCGAGACTCCTACGGCCGAGCGATCCCCAAGGCCATCAAGGCGAGGGCAGCCACGAGCAGGGTTCCGGCGATGATCGGTCCTGGCGTACCGAGGCGCCCGAACGCCCCGCGCGGCATGCTCGGGGCGTACAGGCGGGCGACAAGGGCGACCTCGACCGCGGCGAGCGCGAGGTAGATCACGAGGGCGAGGAGTCGCCGCGCCAGGCTGAGATCGGGCAGCGTGGCGACCAGGGCAATCGCGGCACCCGCGCTGATCACCAGCAGTCCGACCCGAACCGGGCGCCGCCAGGCCGGGTGCGCCCAGGCGAGTGCCGCCGGCACGATGGTCGGCACCATCGTGGCCCCGGCTCCGACGAAGCAGCCGAGACTGAGCACGATGCCGAACACGCGGAGGGCGAAGAGCGGCCACCCCTGTAGGGTCCGGCGGCCGGCGGTGACCAGGCCGGCCATCGTGCCGAGGACGGTGAAGGCACCGATGATGTATCCGGTACCGCTCCAGCTGAATTCCGGCTCGGTCGATATGAGGCGCATCCAGCCGCGCAGCGCGATGCCGAGGCCGGCGCCGACAGCGAGGCCGAACAGGGTCAGGCGGATCAGCGCACCTGGATCGGCGAGCAGCGAACCGTGTCGGCGGGCCGCGGGGTGAGCGGCCTGAACGGCGCTCATGAGGCTGCTCTCATCGTGGTCATCTGATCTCCTTGCTCGATAGCCGCCGGACCCCGGCGGATGTGCTGTGCGAAACCGGTCAGCGGAGGGCGAGATACTGCATCGACACGCCGAGGGTTGCGATGGCGGCGCCCGCCAACATCAGCCCTGCCCGTCGCGGGAGGGGCCAAGCAAGTCCGATCAGGGCGACTGCCAGGCCGACGAGGTACACGTCGTGCCAGGCGGCGAGGGATTCCGACCTGACGAGCCGCATCCAGCCGTCCTGGAACTCCCCAGGCGCCGACAGCAGCCACTCGGGCGGGTAGCGGGCCGGCTCCGCCAGCTGATGCGCGATCGGGACGAGGACGGGCTGCTGCTGGATGATCGCGAACGGAATGATGTGTCGATCCTGGAAACCCCAGACAACGAACACCACCGGGAACCATGCGGCAACCAGCAGCAACGTCGCGTTGCCGAAGCTCGGCAGTCGGCGCCCGGCTGCCGCGCCCGCGGCGATCGCCAGCAGGGCGAGGCACGGCTGTTGAAGGACCTCGGCGGCGCTGAACTGTGCGTGCAGCGTCCGTCCCGGCGCGTCCCCGAGGTCCAAGCCGCCCAGCGCGCGGATGGCCGCGGCACCGATCGTGGCGATCGCCCCGACCAGCAGCGCCAACGGCAGTGCCCCGAGCAGTCGACCGGCGGACCTGGTCTGTTCCCCGATCGGCAGATCCACCAGGAACGCCGCCTGCTCACGGTGGAACGCACCGGCCACCGCCACAGAGATCGCGATCAGGGTCGGTCCGAGGAGTACCGGCGCGACGGTGTACCGCGCACCTGACCAGTCGCTGGGGAAGTGGAAGGCCAGCCAGCCGAGAACACCGCTCAACGCCAGGCCGGCAGCAACCAGCGGGTGAGCCAGCAGGCGTCGCGCCTCGCCTCGCCCGAGCACGACGGCGGCCGCTCGCGAGCGGGTCGTCCCGGCGTCGATGGTCAGCGTCATCGGTGCCCGCCAGTCACCAGCAGATAGCCGTCGTCCAGACTGGCGGCGCAGCGCGCCGCTCCGGGCGGGGGATCGCCGAGGTGCCGGTACCTGCCGTCGGCGGTCATCCAACTGCGTAGGGCCGACGGGTCCGGAGCGACGTCCTCCCACACCATCCCCTCCGCCTGAACTCGTAGCGCTGCCGGGGTGCCGTCGAACAGAACGCGCCCGCCCCGCATCACCAACACCCGCTGGCAGATGGCCGCAACCTCAGCGGTGTCGTGGGTGGAGAGCACCACCGTCCCGCGAGCGGCGCCCGCGGCGAGGAGCGATCGGAGCTCGATGCGCTGCTCCGGGTCCAAGCCGGCCGCTGGTTCGTCGAGGACGAGCAGCGCAGGGTCGCCGAGCAGCGCGGCTGCCAGCGCGACCCGCTGGTGCTGCCCCGACGACAGGGTCCGGATCTTGCGGTGCATGACGGCGGTGAGACCGACTGCCGTCAGCGCGCGCACCACCTCCTGCTGCCGGCGAGCGCGCTGGGTGTGCTCCTTCAGGGTGGCGACGTAGTCCACCAGTTCCAGCGGGGTGAACCCCGGGTAGAGGGCCGGTGACTGTGGCAGATAGCCGAGGTTGCGGCGGATCTCGACTCGCTGCTGCGGCGATGAGGGGTCCAGCCCGAGCAGCCGGAGCGAACCGGTGTCCGGGGCGAGCACCGTCGCGAGCATCCGAAGCAGGGTGGTCTTCCCGGCCCCGTTCGGGCCGAGCAGGCCGACCAGCCCGCCGTTCAGCGACAGCGACAGATTGTCGACCGCCGTGATCCGGCCGTAGGTCCTCGACAGCGAGCGGCCCTCGACGTGTCGTCGCTCGACGTCGATCGCGGTGGTCACGCCGACCGCCGGTAGCTGACGTGGTCGCGGCGGGCCACGGTCACCACGAGGCACAGCAGCAGCACCACCAGCGAGGCGCCCTGGGCGAGCGGAGCAGCCACCTCGGCAGTGACGACGGCGGCTGGGACGTCGCCGATGAGCGTACGAGCGGCCAGAGCGCCGGCCCACACCCCTCCGGCGGCGAGTGCGACCGCCCTCGGGTCGAGCCGGGTGGTGCCGGCTGCCAGCACCAGACCCGCACAGGCCATCCCCGGCAGCACCCACGCCACGGCCCCGATCCAGCTGCCGCCCAGGGCGAGGGCCGCCAGGATGAGGACGGGAAGCGCGGTGGCGGTCACCAGTAGGACGCGCTGCGAGATCACCCGAAGCCCCGCCGTCGGAGTCGCTCGTGCCACCTCACCGGCAGGGTCGGTGTCGGCCCGGTACGCCAGTGCGACCGCCAGTCCCGGGATCACGGGTGCCAGCGCGAGGAACACGATCGGCGCCGGGTCTCCGACCACCAGCCGATAGGCCACGGGAATCCCGACAACGACTGCGAGGGCGAGGATCCACGCGCGGCGGAGCGGACGGGTCGCGACGCCCAGCATCGCCCGGGGGCGCGACGGTAGCCGATCCACCTGTTCCGTGAGCGCTACCCAGCGCCGTTCGGTCTCTGCCGCGCTGGTCGCAGCTGCGGCGTCGGCCAGGTGAGAGCGGCAGCGCGAGCAGGACAACAGATGGGCCTCGACCGAGGCGGCGACGACCGGGTTGCCGTGCCCGGCCAGGTAGTCCGAGAGACTCTCCGGACTCGCATGCCAGGCGTTCACAGCAGTGCCTCCCGTAGCTGGATTCGGGCGCGACTCATCCGACTCTTCAAGGTTCCGCTCGGAATCCCGAGCAGCGCTGCCGCTTCGCGTGTGTTGAGGCCGTCGAGCACGACGGCTTCGACGACCGCCCGCAACTCCGGCGAGAGCCGCGCCAGTGCCGCGCCGACGTCGGTGTGTTCGATCTGCGCGAGCACGTGCTCTTCGGCCGACAGCGCCTCCGGACTCCGGAGCCGGCTGAGCCGCTCGGCGACGCTCAGCCGAGGCCGCAACTGATGCAGCAGGGATCGGATGGCGATTCCCCACAACCAGGCGGCCACCTCGCCCTGTCCGCGCCAGCCGCCGGGCTTGCGCCACACGGCCAGGAAGGTGTCCTGGATTGCCTGGTCGACGAGCGAAACGTCCGAGCAGCGTCGTGACAGGCGGGCCGCGAGCCACGGCTCGTGCCGATGGAACAGATCACGCAGCGCGTCCCGATCGGCCTCCGCGACGGCTGCCAGCAGGTCGGCGTCGGAAGGGGCTGCAGGAGCCTCATCCCGGCCCGCGCTCATGCTCACCACACCTCCTGTGCCCGCGACGTGCCGGGTTGGTTCGCGACACCTCCGAGTCTGGCCCTGGTGAACCGAATGGGGTACCGGGAGACACAGCTGACGAGCGTCCTGGAGCAAGCCGGGCCGCTGACCAAGGAGGCGATGATGCGAAGGATCACCATCGGTGTGGCGGCGTGCTCAGGCGTGCTGCTCGCCCTGTCGGGCACGGCGTTGGCGGCTCGGGTCCAGGTCGACCACGGCCGAGGGCCCACCGTTGTGCACGACCCCGCCTACGCGGCGGTGCACACGCAGGTGCACGCCTGGGAGGGGGAGGGGCAGACCCGGATCCGGTTGAGGGTGAACGGGATGCCGGCGGACCGTACTTTCGGCGCTCATCTCCACGTCAGTGCGTGCGGTGCCGACCCGCTGGCATCGGGTGGGCACTACCAGCACGGCAGCCCGACCGCGCCGCTGGCTGACCGGGAGGTATGGCTGGACTTCACCACCGACGGCACCGGGCACGGTACCGGCACCGCAACCGTGCCGTGGTTGATCGAGCCCGGCACGGCGAGCTCGGTCGTGGTCCATGCGTCGCCGACGAATCCGGGCACCGGGTCGGCCGGGCCGCGGCTGTTCTGCACCGATGTGCCGTTTGGCGGGGAGTCCGGACGCGGCCAGTTGCCGGGGCCGGAAACCTCCGGCTCGCGACTGCAGCGCTCAGCGTCCCAGCGGGGGTGAGGTGCTCGCCCGGACCGACAGGCGCAGCGCGGGGCCTTCGACGCTCGGGAGCACGGTCGGTGCGGCGAGCTGGTCCAGCAGCGTCAGCGCTGCCAGCTCGCCGAGTCGGAACGTGTCCCGCACCAGGGCGGTCAGGGCCGGGCGGATCAGGCGTGCCAGGACCGAATCGTCGAACGTCGCGATCGACAGCTGCTCCGGAACCGCGATGCCCATCTCCTGCGCCGCTCCAAGTCCAGCGACTGCCATCACGTCATTGTCGAAGACGACGGCGGTCGGCGGTTCCCTGTCGGCCAGCAACTCGTGCACGGCGTCGACCGCTTGGGTCGCGCTGAAGTCGGTGGGGATGGTGACTGCGGCATCCATGCCGCGCTCGGCCGCGCACGCCTCCAAGGCCTGCCGGCGCAGGATGGTGTGTTCGTACTCCGCGCGCCCACCCACGTACGCGATCCGGCGGTGGCCGATGGCGTGCAGGTAGCCGAACATCTTGTCGCCAGCCTGGCGGTCGTCGATCCAGATCGTGGCGGGGCTGCCGGGCGGCGACGGGTGGCTTCCGATCATCACCACCGGCAGTCCTAGCGAAGCAGCGAGTTCGAGCCGAGGGTCGACGACCCGCGGGTCGATCATGACCACCGCGTCCACCTGCTGGCTGTGCCACCACGCCTGGTAGGTCTCCAACTCCTGGGCGAGGTCGGCGGCGATGATGAGATTCAGCGCGGTTCGGCTGGCCTCCAGACCCGACTGGATGCCTGCCACCAGCTCCGCGAAGAACGCCTCGGTGCCCAGGGTGCGAGCGGGCCGGTTGATGACGAACCCGACGACGCCTGACCGTGCGCCGCTCAGCGTCCGCGCGGCCTGATGTGGCCGCCAGTTGAGGTCCCGGGCTATCTGCTGGACGCGCGCCCTGGTCGCGGCGCTGACGCCGGGACGGTTGTTGAGGGCGAACGACACGGCGCCCTTGGAGACACCGGCGCGCTCGGCGATGGTGGCGATCGTGACCCGTTTGGGGCCGGCCATGGATGCCTCCTGATGTCGTCTCTGGGCTGTTGACTATACCGGTTAAGTTCAGAAGAATCCCAGAAAAGGGCCGCTGAAGCGATGGATGGGTCCCCTGAACTATACCGGTTTAGTTCACATCGCGGCGTGCTGGATGACGAGGAGTTGTGCCCGTGCGTACCAAGAAGAAGATCCTGCTCGGCTCGGCCCTGATGGCTGCCGCGCTCGCGTTGACGGCATGTGGCGGATCGTCGGGTGGCTCGGGTGCGAGCACCCCGGACGCCAGCGAGATCACCGGAGAAGTGACCCTGCAGACCTGGTCGCTGACTCCCAAGTTCACCGACTACCTGAACGGCGTCATCACCGGGTTCGAACAGAAGTACCCCGGCGCCACGGTGAAGCTCGTCGATCAGCCCGGCGACGGCTATTCCGAGAAGGTGCTCTCCCAGGCCGCGTCGAACAACCTGCCGGACGTCATCAACCTACCCCCCGACTTCGCCCTGCCGCTCGCCCAGGGCGGTCTGCTCGTCGACGTGACCAAGGCGGTCCCCGGGCTCACCGAGACCTACGTCGCAGGAGCGATCGACGCGTACCGGTTCAAGGGCGTCGATGGCGCGTACGGGGTGCCCTGGTACCTGAACACCGACGTCAACTACTGGAACGCCACCAAGCTCGACGGCTGCGGACTCGACGCGGCCAAGCCGCCGGCGACCCAGCAGGAACTGTTCGCGCAGGCCAAGGTCATGCACGACAAATGCCCCGACGAGTACCTGATGAGTCGCAAGCCCGGCATCGGGGACCTCGTGCTCGAAGGGATCCCGGTCACCAGCGACGACGGCAAGTCGTTCGTCTTCAACACCCCGCAGGCGGCCGCGCTGCTCGACCAGTACCGCGACGCGTACCAGAACGGGTACATGCCGGCCACCGTGCTGAACAGCGACTACCAGGGCAACGCGAAGTTGTTCACCCAAGGCAAGGTCGCCTGGACGACAGGCGGCGCCACCGCGCTGGCCGACTTCGAGGGCGACAACCCCAGCCTCAAAGGCAAGATCACGGTGAGCAAGGCGCTGAACACGTCGCCGCTCTACGTGCAGGGCGTCAGCGTGGCGAAGTCCAGCAAGAACCCCGCTACCGCGGCTGCGCTCGCGGCCTGGCTGACCAATGCGGAGAACCAGAACGAGTTCGCCCACCTCGTCAACATCTTCCCCTCGACGGTCGCCTCAGCCGAGGATCCCTATTTCGCCAAGGACGACGGGACGACCTCAAGCCGCGCTCGCACGCTGGCTTTCGAGTCGCTGAAGACGGCCAAGGCGCTGACACCGTACGAGGTGAACCCGGCGATGGGAACGATCCTCGATCAGCAGATCGCCCTGGCCATCAAGGGTGACGTGTCGAGCCAGCAGGCGTTGGACACTGCGGTCGAGAAACTGAACCAGCTCCTCGCTCGGCAGTGACCCGATGACCGCGAACCGCTGGTTCACCCCATGGGTGCTGGTCGCCCCCGCCCTCATCTGGCTCCTCGGCCTGAGTATCTGGCCGTCGCTCAACACGATCCGGCTGTCGTTCACCAACGCCAAGCCGATCGGGGGTGCGGGGGAGTTCGTCGGAGTGCGGAACTTCGTCGACATGCTCGCCGACGAGCAGGTGTGGAACGCGCTGCTGAACAGCGTGATCTATGCCGTGATCTGCCTGCCGCTGCTGACGATCCTGCCGCTGTTGATGGCGGTCCTGGTGGAAAAGCCGCTGAAGGGCATCGCGTTCTTCAGGACGACGTTCTACACACCGGTCATCGCGTCGGCGGTGGTGGTCGGTCTGATCTGGACCTGGCTGCTCGACGACCGCGGCCTGGTGAACAACCTGGCTCGGCAGTTACACGTGATCTCCGAGCCGATCCCGTTCCTGACCGACCGATGGCTCGTCATCATCAGCGCGACCAGCCTCACGATCTGGAAGGGCCTCGGCTACTACATGGTCATCTATCTGGCCGCGCTGGGGAACGTCAGCAAGGACCTGCATGAGGCCGCCGCCACCGACGGCGCCGGCACGATCCGCAGATTCGTGCACGTCACGGTCCCGGGGGTCCGCGGCACGATGGTGCTGGTCGCCATCCTGACCTGCGTTTCGGCCCTCCGGGTTTTCTCCGAGCTGTTCATGCTGACCGGCGGCAAGGGCGGGCCGGGCGGCCAGGACACCTCGGTGGTGATGCTCATCCAGCAGTACGCCCGAGGCTTCTACGGTGACCTGGGCTACGCGTCCGCGCTCAGCCTGCTGCTCTTCCTGGTCACCCTCGTCCCGATGCTCGCGCTGTCCAGACTGAACAGGGGAGAGGCATGACCGTTCAGGCCGAAGATGTCAAACCACAGGCCGCGGCTGTCGCGAGTGTCCGACCGGCGCCTGGTCGGAAGCGGAGAAGCGGTTCGTCGGGCGCGGGCGTGGCCGAGCAGGTGGTGCGCTATCTGCTGCTGATCGTGGTGCTGTTCATCACGATCGGCCCGTTCCTGTGGCAGCTGTCGACGTCGCTGAAGAGCACCACGGAGGACATCTACACCAGTACGCCGCAGTGGCTGCCGGCGGAGCCGACGCTGGAGAACTACGTGCGGGTCGCCGAGGCCATTCCGGTCTTCCGCTACATCGCCAACTCGCTCGTGGTCGCGGCGCTGGTGGTCGGCGGGAACGTCGTCTTCGCGACACTGGCCGGATATGCGCTCGCCCGGCTCCGGTTTCGGGGCCGCAAGGTCGTCCTCGCGCTCTTCCTCTCCACCCTGGTCCTGCCCGGCGAGGTGACGATCGTCTCCCAGTTCGTCACCGTCCGCGATCTCGGACTGGCCGACACCCTGGTCGGCGTGGCGCTCCCCGGGATGATCGGCGCCCTGAACGTGCTGCTGATGTTCAACGCGTTCCGGATGCTTCCCGAGGCGATCGATCAAGCCGCGATCGTGGACGGTGCAAACGCCTGGCAGCGGCTCTGGCACATCGGCGTGCCGAGCGTGCGCGGCACGATCGCGGTGATCGCCATCTTCGCGTTCATCGGAGCCTGGGACGACTTCCTGTGGCCACTGATCGTGCTCACCACGCCCGAGAACTTCACCCTGACCATCGGCCTTCAGTACCTCTCCGGCACCTTCAGCAACGACCAGCGACTGATCGCTGCGGGAACGATGATCGCGTTCATCCCGATCGCCATCGTCTTCGCCGTGCTGCAGCGCTACTTCTTCAAAGGTGTCGAAGAGGGCGGAGTCAAAGGCTGAGTGATGCAGCCCACCGTGCTGGACCACGCCGAGTCGCGCCCGCTCCGCTTCGGAGTCAACTACACACCGTCCCAGGGCTGGTTCCATTCCTGGCTGGATTTCGACCCCGACGCGGTGCGGCGCGACTTCGACGACATCGCCGGGCTGGGCGTGGACCACGTGCGCATCTTCGCGCTCTGGCCGTTGGTGCAGCCGCACCGCGGCTTGATTCGCGCGGCGGCGTTGGCCGATGTCCGAGCGGTTGTCGAGATTGCCGCGGAGTTCGAGCTCGCCGTGAATGTCGATGCGTTGCAGGGGCATCTGTCCAGCTTCGACTTCGTCCCGGCGTGGCTGCAGAGCTGGCATCGTCGCGAACTGTTCACCGACCCAGACGTGGTGCAGGCGCTCGCCGATTACCTCGAGGCGCTCGCGGTGAGCGTGGCGGACCAGCGCAACCTGCTCGGGATCACCCTCGGCAACGAGGTCAACCAGTTCGCCGCCACCAGGCATCCGGATCGGCAGCAGGTCACTCCGGACGCCGTGCAGGCGTGGTTGCATCAGCTGATCGCCGCCACGCGTCAGGGCATCAGCGACTCGGCCGCCGTGGTCACCCATGCCTGCGACGACGCCGCCTGGTACGACGATCGTTCCCCGTTCCGGCCGGAGCACGTAGCGGGGTACGGCGATCTGTCCGTGGTGCATTCGTGGGTCTTCAACGGCGCGGCACAGACCTTCGGCGGTCTCGGCGACGGCTCCGTTCGGCACGCCGAGTATCTGTTGCAGCTCGCCGCCGCCTGGCACGTCGACGACGACCGACCGTTGTGGCTGCAGGAGGTTGGAGCCCCCGTCAACGTGGTCGCCGCGCGGGATGTCGTCAGCTTCATCGAACAGACCATTCGCAACGCCGCCGGGGTCCGTGGCCTGTGGGGGATCACCTGGTGGTGCTCGCACGACGTGTCACGCGAGCTCCGCGACTTCCCGGAACTGGAGTACGACCTCGGCCTGTTCACCACCGATCGCAGGCCGAAACGGGCGGCCCGAGCGTTCGCGCGGATGATCGGCGAGGTTGCGCAGGCGGGGGACCCCGCGGCGTCCGGCGCACCGGCCGCGGACGAGGATCCGGCGGCGCTGGTGCTCGACGACACCGACCCGACGTACCGGTCCTCCTGCTCGCCGGGTGGGGCGTTCCATCGCGCGTGGTTGGCCGAGGCCGCCGAGCGCGGCCGCGGCCCGGCGATCGTGCTGCGATCCCGCGTCGGGGCTCGCACGCAGCACCCCGAGCGCGACCTCGCGCACGCCACAGACACACAGCTGAGGGGGATGTGACATGTCGGGTGAACCCCGGAACCACCATGCGTCGGTCCCGTCCGGACTGACCGCCGGCGATGTCTCTCGCCTGGTCGGAGCCGCGACCGGGCTGCTCGCCTTCGCACGCGGCGCGAGGCACCCGGCGGGCGGCTACGGGTGGCTCGACCAGCACGGTCGGCTGGTCGCCGGCCGCCCGGTCGAGACCTGGATCACCTGCCGAATGACTCATTGCTTCGCGCTCGGGCAGCTGCGGCACGACGACTACGCCGAGGACGTGGACTGGGGGCTGCGAGCACTCCGGGGCCGGCTGAGGGACGCGGTCAACGGCGGGTGGCATTCCGCTGTCGATGGCGTCGACGCGCGCGCAGGCAGCAAGGAGGCGTACGCGCACGCCTTCGTCGTACTCGCGGCGTCGAGTGCGGCCACGGCGGGGCAGCCGGAGGGCGAGCGCCTGCTCGACGAGGCGCTGGCGACCATCGAGCAGCGGTTCTGGGACGAGGCAGCGGGGCTCGTCGTCGACGTCTGGGCGAGCGACTGGTCGGTGCTCGACGACTACCGCGGTGCCAACGCGAACATGCACGCCGTCGAGGCTTTTCTGGCGGCTGCGGACGCGACCGGCGATGCCATCTGGCGCGAGCGGGCGCTTCGCATCCTTCGTCGCGTCGTCCACGGTTTCGCCCGGACACACCAGTGGCGACTGCCCGAGCATTTCGACCACAGCTGGCAAGCCACCCTGAACTACAACCGCGACGAGCCCGCGCACCCGTTTCGCCCGTTCGGCGTCACGATCGGTCATCTGTTCGAGTGGGCGCGGCTCTGCGTTCACGCAAAGGTGGCCTCTGGGGCGTCGGCGCCGGCGTGGCTGATCGAGGACGCCCGGGCGCTGTACTGGACAGCAGGGGAGGTGGGTTGGGCTGCGGACGGTCGGGACGGGTTCGTCTACACCACCGACTTCGAGGACAACCCGATCGTGCGCGAGCGGATGCACTGGGTGGCTGCTGAGGCGATCGCCGCCGCGTGGGCGATGTATGTGGAGACGCAGGAGGCCTGCTACCTGGACGACTACCGTCGGTGGTGGCAGTACGTGGAGTCCGCCTTCGTCGATCACACCGGCGGATCCTGGTGGCACGAGCTCGATCCGGACAATCGGCCGTCCGCGCGTGTCTGGGAGGGCAAGCCCGATGTGTACCACGCCTACCAGGCAACGATCCTGCCGCTCCTTCCGCCTGCCGGCAGTTTCATCGGCGCGGCAAAAGGTGGCTGGTGAAACGGCGGTACCCCGGACGGGCGGCGAGTGATCTGGCGTCGCGACGGTGGTCGTCCGCTTGGGTGGGCGGGCGGTGCCGCTGATGGCCCGGCTGACCTTCCCGGGCAGCGAGATGGCGGCGGAGATCGCCGAGCAGCCTGATGTCTGGCGACGGCTGCAGCAGGCGGCTCGTGATGCTGACAGTGACCTGTCAGCGGCCGCCGACATGGTTGCCGCGTATCGCCCGCGCCTCGTCCAGTTCCTCGCCCGCGGAACCAGCGATCACGCCGCGCTCTATGGCAAGTACGTCGCCGAGATCCGGTTGCAACTGCCCTGCGGCCTGGTGTCGCCCTCGACGCTGACCGTCTACGGGGCACGTCCGGAGCTCAGCGGAGTCCTGGTGATCGGAGTGAGTCAGTCAGGTGGGTCGCCTGACCTCGTGCGGTCGCTGGAAGTCGCCCGCGCCTGTGGGGCACTCACCCTCGCGATCACCAATACGCCCGGCTCCGCGCTGGCAGCGGTCGCCGAGGCGCACATCGATCTCCGCGCAGGCGAGGAGCGCGCAGTGGCGGCGACGAAGTCGTACACCGCTCAACTGCTGGCGCTCTACCTACTGCTCGAGCGCCTGCGCGGCGGCCAGGGAACCGAGACGGCCAGGCTGCCGGACCTGGCCGACGCGCTGCTGCCGGAGGGCCGGCGGGTGGCCGAGATCGCTCAGCGATATCGGTTCGCGAGTCGCCTGGTGACGACCGCCCGTGGCTACTCCTATGCGACGGCCCGGGAGGCGGCGCTGAAGCTGATGGAGACCTGCTACGTGTCCGCGCAGGCCTTCTCCGGAGCCGACCTGCTGCACGGCCCACTCGCGATGATCGAGCCGCAGGTGCCTGTGCTGGCCGTGGTGGCCGAGGGCCTGGGTGGCGAGGCGATGCGCCACGTGCTGCCTCGGGTCGTCGAACGGGGCGCCGATGTCTTCTGCGTCGGCAGCACCAGCGCCGTGCGCCAAGCGGCCGTCGGCGTCCCGCTGCCCTCGGGCGTGCCGGAAGCGCTGTCGCCGCTGCTGGAGATTCTTCCTCTCCAGCAACTTGCCCACCAGCTCGCGCTGGCACGCGGTGGCGACCCGGACTCGCCTCGCGGCTTGCAGAAGGTCACTCGCACGCTGTGACGACGCTGCTCACCGCCTCGGTGATCGCCTCCGGTGGGTCGCTGCTCCGGCCCGGTTGGCTGGAGGTCGACGGGTCGACGGTGCTGCGTGCAGGGGCGGGCCAGCCGGGCCGGCCGGCCGATGTCGGCCTCGGGGAGCTCATCGTCGTCCCCGGCTTCGTCGATCTGCACGTGCATGGCGGCGGCGGTGGGACGTTCGGGGTCGACGACGCCGAAAACCGCCAGGCGGTCGCGCTGCATCGGTCGCGCGGCACGACACGCATGCTCGCGAGCCTGGTCAGTGCGAGCCGGGACGCCCTGGTCCGCTCGATCGAGGTGCTTTCCGCATCGGTCGACGAAGGCCTGCTCGCAGGCGTACACCTGGAGGGACCGTGGCTTGCCGGCGCCCGGCGCGGAGCGCACCGCCCCGAGTACCTCCGCGATCCCGAGCCTGCCGGCGTCGAGGCGGCCCTGCGGGCCGGTCGAGGTGCCGTCCGAATGATCACCTTCGCGCCTGAGCGGGCCGGCGCACTCGCCGCGATCCGCCGGACTGCCCGGGCGGGCGTCGTCGCCGCTGTCGGCCACACCGATGCCGGGTACGAGCTGACCCGGCAGGCGATCGACGCCGGCGCCCGGGTCGCCACCCACGTGTTCAACGCGATGCGACCGGTGCACCACCGCGACCCGGGGCCTGTGGTCGCCGTGATCGAGGACGATCGGGTCAGCGTCGAGCTGGTGCTTGACGGGACCCACCTCCACCCCGCGATCTATCGCTGGGTGGTTGCCTCAACGTCGCCAGGTCGGCCAGTGCTCGTCACCGACGCAATGGCGGCCGCCGGTGCGCCCGACGGGCGCTACCAGCTTGGCGGCGGTTCGGTCGAGGTCCGCAGCGGCGTGGCCCGGTCCGCCGATGGCGGCGCGCTGGCCGGCAGCACTGCGACCATGGATCAACTGTTCCGCAATGCTGTGGCGTACGGAGGCGGCGGTGACGACGCCTTGCTCGCCGCCGTCCGGCAGACCTCGACGAACCCCGCCGATGCGCTCGGCTGGACCGGCCACGACCTGACGGCCGGTGGCCGGGCAGACCTCGTCGCACTGGATGCTGCGCTCGCGCCGGTCGCAGTGATGATCAGCGGGAGCTGGCTGCCGACGCCCGGCTGAACCCAGCTGGCGCGCCGTGATCCTGGTGCTGGGCAGCCGGACGCCAGATCACCGCGCCGCGGGCCGCGCCCGCACGGTGAACACCTGGAAGCCCGACAGCGGCACCGCGACGATGCCGTCGCGACACTCCAGCACCGAGTCCGGCAGCGGCTCCTCGAGCAATGAGACCCCCCAGACCTCGGCAACCGGGACATCGAAGCGGATAGCTGCGACTGTCCGGGCGCCGAGCGCCTCGTACAGCCGCACCACGATGTCGCCGGAACGGTCGGCGGCGAGCTTCACGCTGGACAGCACCACGCCCGGGCCGTCCACCCCGACGATCGGCTCGACGGCCGATCCACCCTGGTATCGGCGGACCGGTGTGTTCAGCACCGCGCCATGGCGGGTCGCCTCTCCGAGGTCGGTGCCGATCAGCAAGCCGAAGCGATGGCGGTGCAGCCCCTGGTCGGTACGCGGATCGGGGAAGCGAGGGGAGCGGAGCAGCGACATCCGCACGGTTGTCGCGATGCCGTCGCCTGCGGTCTCCCGGCTGACGTCGTACCCGTAGCTGGAGTCGTTCACCACAGCGACCCCGAAGCCCGGCTCCTCGAGGTACACGAAGCGATGCATCGAGGTCTCGAACTTCGCCGCCTCCCATGACGTGTTGGTGTGGGTCACGCGCTGCTGGAAGCCGAACTGGGTCTCGGCCGCGGTGTGCGCGGCCTTCAGGTCCAGCGGGAAGGCGAGCTTCAGCAGGGTCTCCACCTCGTGCCAGTCGGTTTCCTGCTCGATCTCGAGGTGACGGGAGCCGGGCGCGAGCCGCAGGATCTGGCGCACCGACGACGCGGCGCCGAGTGGGCGCTGGATGCTGATGGTGGCTACACCGTCGACCAACTGAGCCGACATCGCATCGACGTCGCGAACGTCGTGCACCCGGTTGCGGTAGTAGCGGTCGACGTCCCAGGCATCCCACATGTTCGGGAAGTCCTGGTGCAACTGCAGCAGCAGGGCGTCGCGGCCTGGTGCGATCGCCTCCCGGCCGCTCGCCAGGTCGACCGCGGACCGGAGCAGGCCCTCCGAGGAGAGGACGAGCCGCACCACGCCGTTGTCCACCACGAATCCGCCGGCCTCGGGCGTCACGGAAACCGCTCCACCCGTCGTAGCTGCCGCGGTTCGGGCGGCGCCCGGCTCGACTCCGTCGACGTCGAACGCTGATCCGTTCGCGGTGAGGGTGCGCTCGCCGGGGCCGGACAGCGCGGCCAGGGCGTCGTCGATCAGAGTGTCGGCGGCGCCCAGCACCCCTTGGTACTGCTCCACGGCCTCCCGATGAACCCAGGCGATCGACGTGCCCGGCAGGATGTCGTGGAACTGGTTCAGCAGCACCTGCTGCCACGCCGCGTCCAGGGCGTCGTACGGGTAGTCGGCGCCGGTGCGCAGGGTCGCGGTCGCGGCCCAGAGCTCTGCCTCCACCAGCAGATGCTCGGCCCTGCGGTTGCCCTGCTTGGTCCGGTGCTGGGAGGTGAGTGTCCCGCGATGCAGCTCCAGGTACAGCTCGCCGACCCACACCGGCGGGTCGGGAAGCGCGGCGGCGGCACGCTCGAAGAAGGCGTCCGGGAGTTCCCACCGCACCCGCGGGCTGCCCTCCAGATCGGCCGTGCGGCGCGCCTTGCCCGCCATCTCCCGGGTGGTACCACCACCGCCGTCGCCCCAGCCGACCGGCGCGATGGACTCCGCGGTACGACGTGACTCGCGGAACTGCCGGGACGCCTTGGCGAGTTCGGCCCCGGACAGCTGGGAGTTGTACGTATCCATCGACGGGAAGTGGGACAGCACCCGCGATCCGTCGATGCCCTCCCAGGCAAAGGTGTGGTGCGGAAAGACGTTCACCTGGTTCCAGGAGATCTTCTGGGTGAAGAACCAGGAGAATCCGGCTCGGCGGATGAGTTGAGGCAGGGCGGGCGAGTAGCCGAAGCTGTCCGGCAGCCACACCCCTTGGCAGCGGATCCCGAACTCCTCCTCGAAGAACCGTTGCCCGTAGAGGAACTGGCGGACCAGCGACTCGCCGGACGGCATCACGGTGTCCGACTCGACCCACATCCCGCCGAGTGGTACGAAGCGCCCGGCAGCGACAGCCTCCTTGACCAGGGCGTACACCTCCGGCCGGTACGTCTTCAGCCACGCGTACTGCTGGGCGCTGGACATCCCGTACACGAAGTCCTCGTCCGACTCCAGCAGCGAGATCATCGAGGCAGAGGTTCGTGCGACCTTGCGCACCGTCTCCCGCACCGGCCACAGCCACGCCGAGTCGATGTGGGCATGGCCGATCGCGGTGACCCGGTGCGCGCTCGGCTCGGCCGGCCGGGCAAGGACGTCGGCGAGCTCAGCCCGGGCCGCCGCGGCGGTGCCGCTGATGGCCCGGAGATCCAGCTGATCGAGCGCGTTGTCCAGGGCCTGCAGGATCTGCATCCGGCGCGGTCCCATCCCGAGCTCTGCTTGGAGTTCCAGCAGCACCTCGAGGTCGAGAGCCAACTCGAAGACCTCGGCGTCGAAGACGGCCAGATCCATCCGCCTGGTCACGTACAGCGGTCGTGGATCGGAGGTGCGGATGTCGCCCTCCTCGGTCGGGACGAACGGCTCGTAGCCGAGCAGGGTCGGGTTGGAGGCCGCCTCGACGAACAGCTCGACGGTCTCGCCGCCGGTCGCGTGGTCGGTCACGGTGACCCAGCTGTTGCGTGGGTTCAGCGACTTGATCGGCCGTCCGTCGGGCGTGTAGACGAGGCCCTCGCACTGGAAGCCGGTGAGGTTGGGGTCGAAGCCGAGATCCAGGATCGCGTCGACCCGTCGCCCCGCGAAGGCGTCCGGCACGGGTCCGGTCAGCCGGAACCAGGTCGTCCCCCAGGCAGGTCCCCAGCCCGTCCCGACGACGTGGTCGGTGAAGTCCAGGGCGAGCCCATCCGACACCGGGATCGGCTCCCCCTCGAGTGCGTGCACCTGGATGGTCAACGGTGCGCTGACGGCGTAGACGGCCGGCCACACGCGTTCCCGGAGGACGCGGCCCACCCGGCCGATGGTGAGCGAGAGGTCGTCGTGCATGGATGCTCCTTAGAAGCCAGGTGGCAGGTCGGCCCAGTCGGAACCCGACGCGTCGCGGGCGAACGCCTCGATCTGTCGGAGGGCGAGGTCGCGAAGCGCAGTGAGCCGGATCGCGCTCACCCGCAGGCCGCCCGAATCGAGTCGAAAAGCGCGGGTCTGGCGGGGCCAGCGGAAGCGCGCGTCGTCGTCGGTCCGAGTGGCGATCGTGCGCGCGGCCGCGTCGAGCAGGTCGATCCGGAACGCGTAGCTGCCCGGCTCGTGCCCGGTCACGGTGACCAGACTGACCGGCCGTCGTTCGACCAGGGGGATCACGACCGAGTCGGCAGCCGCGAACTGGACCGCTCGGTCGCCGCGGTCGTCAACGAGCTGCGCCGCAGCTCCCCCCGGCGACCGGTCGGTCAGGTCGGTCAGCGTGTCGCGGTAGCCGTGCAGATCGCTCGCCGAGACGGGACGGCTGTCCGACGCCCAGCCGCACGGTTCGGCCGCGGTCTCGATGTCGATCGAGACCCCGCTGGCGAGCAGCGTGTGCGGTATCGCGATGTCGTTCCACGGTTCGCCGTCGACTCGGACCGAGCGGATGAAGCGCCGGCGCGGATCGGGATCGATGACCGCGATCGTGCTGACGGTGTCGGTACCGATCGGGCGCAGCGTGGTCCGCGGGATCGACGGCGGCAGCAGCACGTAGCTCCCCGTCGCCGGCGCGAGCGGGTACAGGCCGATGCTGGCGAACACGTACCAGGCGCTCATCTCGCCGTTGTCCTCATCGCCTGGGTATCCCTGGCCGAGGTCGGAGCCCACGAAGAGCCGGTCCAGGCACTCCCGGACGATCCGGTGCGCGTCGTCGTGCCGCCCGGCGAACATGTACATGAACGGGATGTGGTGTGCCGGCTGGTTGGAGAGGCCGAGCATGCCCATCCGCACCTCACGTGCCTCGCGCATTTCGTGGATGACGAACCCGTAGTGGCCGACCAGGTTCGGCGCGGCCGTCTCAGGTCGGGCGAAGAACCTGTCGAGCTTCCGGCCGAGGGCCCGTTCCCCGCCGTGCAGGGTGGCCAGACCGACGCCGTCGTGAGGGGCGGTGAACGCGGTGCCCCACGCGTTGGTCTCGGTGTAGTCGCGTCCCCATTCGTCGGGGTCGAAAGGCGTGCGCCACGCGCCGGAGTCGTCTCTGCCGATGAAGAATCCACGCTCGCGATCGAAGACGTTGCGGTAGTGCAGCGAGCGACGCGCGAGGTACTCCGCCTCAGCGGACCAGTCGTGCCACGGGTCGTACGCGTCCGGGCTGCGTGGGGTGAGCCGGGCGAGTTGGGCCGCACCCCAGTCGTTGATCGCGTTGTCGAGGGTCCAGCAGAGGCCCTCGTCCACCCCGGTGTCGACGTAGCCGCGGAAGATCGCGTGGGCGAGCCCGGTGCGCCCGAACCGGACGTCGGTCGCGGGGACAGTGGCGTTCCTCAGCGCGGTGTCGTACCCGGCGTGCAGGTCGATCCCGGGGACGCGCTTGACCGCGAGGTCGGCGAGTACGACATCGAGCATCGTCCCGGTCATGCTGTCCACCGCCCCGGGCGCACTCCATCGCGGCGTCCAGCCGGACAGTTCGGCGTGGCGAACGAAGCCGGTCGCGAGTGAGCCGGCCGCGGTGGGCGTCAGGAGCGCCAGCAACGGCCAGGCCGTGCGATAGCTGTCCCAGAAGCCGTGTGTGCTGCTCAGCGCACCGCGAGCGATGCCGCCGGGCGAGTACGGGGAGCGGGCCAGCAGCTCGCCCTCCCCAACCGGTTCGGCGTACCGGTTCGGGTAGAGGAAGGTCCGGTAGAGACCGGAATAGAGGCTGATGTCGACCTCCGCGCTCGTCCCGCCGACCTCGACGGTAGCCAGCCGCTCGTCCCAGGCGACCCGGGCTGCGCTGAGCATGCTGTCCACGCTGCCGGCTCGCCGCAGCTGGGCTGTGGCTCCGGCACGGTCGACGGTCGAAAGCCCGACCCGCGCGTCCACCAGGCCGCGCTCGTCCGCTGCGACGATGAGGTGGCCTGACAACCGTCCGGCCGTGCAGCTGACGTGATCCTCGACCACGCCGGCGACTCGGACGTCCAGCCAGTGCGGAGGCGTTCCAGGACGATCCTCGAGGAGCAGGCTGAGGGACCACTCCCTGCCTCGGCGCGAGCGGGCCAGATCGGTGACCCGTCCGTGGTGGTCCAGGATCAGCGAGCCTTCGCGGGAGGGGTAGTGCAGCCGCAGGCCGATCGCGAAGTCGGCGGCGGTCAGTTCGGCCTCGATGCCACCCTCGAGCCGGACGCGGTAGCGGTCCGGGCCAGCCTCCTCATCCCCACGGTCGAACGCCAGTGCTCGCTCTGCGGGGCGGCAGTCCGGGTGCAGGGACGGGCTCGGCATCAACTGGAAGACGCCCCGATCGCCGATCCACGGGCTGGGCAGGTGCGAGGTGGCGAATGCCTGCAGCGCCGGGCGGGGCGCCGTGTTGCCATGCGCCGCGTAGGAGTAGGGCCAGCTGTGGCTGGTGGCGTCGGTCATCGGAAGCGCAAAGACACCGCCGTGCGGCAGGCCCACCAGGGGTGCGGTGCTGCCGCGGGAGAAATCGCGACCTGAGTGGGTGCCCCGGATCGTCGACACGGAGGGGGTACCGCGTGCCGGCCGAGGGCGCGCGGCACCCACCGCGACGTCGTCGACGAAGGCGCGAACCGTCCTCCGCGTCGAGGCGAGCAGGACGATCCAGGCCCGGACGATCTGCCGGCCGACGGCGGGTGTGAGGTCGACTCGGCGCAGATTCCATTGGTCGGGCCAGTGGCGGCGGGAGTCCTGTTGCGCCCGCGCATCGATCGCTCCGCCGTACTGGTCGATCGCTCCGCTATCGCTCAGGCGTCCGCCGTCCTCGAACTCCACATCGACACTGATGGCACAGGATTCCCAGCGCGTATCCGGATCGTCGGTCCCCTCCGGCAGCACCGTCCAGCGCAGCTCGGTGTTCGGGCGGACCTGGCCCCGCTCGATCGGGATCGGGAACCAGTGCTCGGCGCTGCCGAGTGGCGCGGCCACCTCCCAGACCTGGGCACTCACCAGGCCGGTGCCGGCTTGTGCCGCTGGAGCCCAGCGCGGCGCACCCAGCGGAGGGGGCGTGCGGATCACTGCCGGTGGAGCGAGCGGTCCTGGCACGAGGGCAGCAGCACTCATCGCGATCCGACTTCTCCTGCGGTCTCCGGGCTGCACGCTTGAACGGATGGTGGTTGAGCCCGGGCGCGTCGCCGACCATCGTTGTCGACGGTCACCGACTGCCGTTGTCGACGGTCGGAGGACCCGGTCCAGACCTCCCGGAAGCGCGCGGCCGAGACGGATCTGGAGCGCCGTCCAGCTTAACTCAAACGGATGGACTTAGTGCGAGAGGTGCCCCGCCGTCCAGGACGAAGGTGGCCGGTTCAGGGGCGAGATCGTGATCGAGGACGAGCGCCGCTGCGCCCTGCGCCGCGACGTCCTCGCCGGCGGCGGATCCCTCGATCGTGACTGGACGCCGGAACACCAGTTGGGGTGCGACCATCGCCGGGATGGTGGCGAGGTACCGACTGCTCAGCCGGGACCAGATCGGCCCGCCGAGGACGACCCGGTCGACATCGAGCAGGTTCACCAGGGCGGCGATCGCGCTGGCGACCCCGCGGGCAGACTCGTCGATCAGCGCCGCGGCCGCCGCCTCACCCGCGTAGGCGAGCTCGCAGAGTTCGGTGAAGCCCCGATCCCAGTCCACGTAGTCCTCCTCGGCACTCCGAGCCAACAGCCCCCGAAGGTGCGCACGGCCGACCAGCGCCTGCGGGAGGCAGGTCGTCGCCAACGAGCCCGGCCGCCCCCAGCCGAGATCATCGGCGTCCGGGTCCACCAGGAGGTCGCCCACCTCACCGAGGTTGTTGGTCGTCCCACGCAGCACGGCGTTGTCGAGCACGATGCCGGCCCCGACCCCGGCGCCGAGGTAGAGGAAGACGAAGTTCTGCTGCCCCGCACCGGACGCGCGCAGCTCCGCAGTCGCGGCTGCCGTCACGTCCTTGTCGAGCAGGACCGGCAGTCCCGTCGCTTCGTGCAGCCGTGCCCGGAGCGGGAACCCGTCCCACAGCGGCAATTGGGGAGGTGCCACGAGGGTGCCGGACCGCAGGTCCACCGGCCCGGGTGCGGCGACGCCGAGCCCGAGGATGCGGCCGGGGTCGGCGCCTGCTCGTTGAACGATCTGCTCCACGCTCTCGGCCGCCAGGCCGACGATCTCCTGCGGAGGCATGCCCGCCGGCGGACGGACCCGGCTGAAGCCGGTCACCTCGCCGGCGAGGTTGAGCAGCACGAAGGTCAACAGCGCCGGATCGACGTGCAGGCCCATCGCGTAGCAGCCGTCGGGTGCCACCGTCAGCGGGGTCCTCGGTTTGCCGCGTGGCGTCGGCACCGGCGTCCCTTCGAGCACCAGCCCGTTGTCGATCAGGCGGCGGGTGATGTTGGAGATCGTCTGCCGTGCGAGCCCGGTGCGGTCGCCGAGCTCGACGCGGCTGATGCCACCGTTCGCCCGGCGGACTGCGTCCAGGACGACTCGCTGATTGAAGTCTGCGATCCGGACTTGATTCGTGCCGCGAAGCATGGGCAATTGTCCACCATCAGCCCACCCATCCCGGACGGGAGGGATCCGGGCGCGCCACGACCGGCCGGGAACCGCTCGGAGGGCCGCGATGCCCAACAGTGTCGGCCACGGGCAGATTTGTCCGACGATATACAACCCGTGGCGCCATTCAAAGCGCCTAGTGAAGGGCATCTAGGGCGCGACGCGATCGTCGTTGGCAGTTGTCGATCTTCTTTTGTCTCTTGACTGGACTAGAGATAGTCCGATGTAGTGACAAGTGCAACTCTGCCTCGCCCCAGGAGCCTGCAATGCCGCTTCTCCCTGCTCTCAAACGCGCCTCGGCGATCACCGCCACAACCGCCCTCGTCGCCACCGCCTGGACGGTCGGCGCCGCCCCGCTCGCGGCCGCCGATCCCGGTGACGTCAGCTTCAGTACGTCGTTCGAGTCCAGTCAGCCGCCGCCGACCTGGCTCAACGAGCCGATCGCCGACAAGTCGTCAGGTGTGACCGGGCCGGCTCAGACCGGCATCCCCGGCGACATCACCTCGACCAATACCGGCGCAACGGCAAGTTCGGACAACCCGCCGAACGAGACGGCGCCGAAGGCCGTGGACGGGGACGAGAACAGCAAATGGCTGACCTTCGCCTCCTCGGGCTGGCTCCGGGTGAACTTCGGTTCGGCGGTCGTGGTCAAGCGCTACGCCCTGACCAGCGCCAACGACGCGCCTGAGCGGGATCCGCGCGATTTCCAGGTGCAGGGCTCGAACGACGGCGGCGCCAGCTGGACGACGATCGACACGCAGACCGGCCAGAGCTTCGACCAGCGGTTCCAGACCAAGATCTTCGAGGTGCCGTCGAACAGCACGGCCTACTCGGCTTTCCGGCTCAACGTCTCGGCGAACCAGAGTGGCGGGATCGTCCAACTCGCTGAGTTCCGGCTGTCCGACGGCAGCCCGCCGGTGCCGCCATCGGGCCCGATGGTGGCCGAGGTCGGTACCGGACCGACCACCGCGTACAACTCCAAGACCGGTGTCGGCTTCACCGGGCTGAAATCCCTCCGGTACGCGGGTCAGGTCAGCGGCTCCGGCGGAGGTCGGGCCTGGGACAAGGTGTACGACGTCGACATCCCGGTGACCGGTCGGACCGAGCTGTCGTACCGAATCTTCCCTGACCTGACCAAGCGCGACCTGCGCTACCCGAGCACCTTCGCGGCGGTCGACCTCCGATTCAGCGACGGTAGCTACCTCTCCGACCTCGACGCGGTCGACCAACTCGGCTTCGGGCTCAGCCCGCGCGACCAAGGAGCGTCCAAGGCGCTCTACGCCAACCAGTGGAACCCGCGGCGGAGCGAGCTCGGCACAGTGGCCACAGGCAAGACCATCGACCAGATCCTGGTCGGATACGACAACCCGACCGGTCCAGCCGACTTCGGCGGCTGGATCGATGACGTGGTGATCCGCCAGGCCGACCCGGTAGTTGCGACTCGACCGACCGATCACGTGATCACGACTCGGGGCACCCATTCGAACGGCAACTTCTCCCGCGGCAACAACTTCCCGGCCACCGCGGTGCCGCATGGCTTCAACTTCTGGACCCCGGTGACCGACGCCGGGACCACCGGCTGGTTGTACGAGTACCACCGCGACAACGACGCCAACAACCGCACCCGGATCGAGGCGTTCTCGGCGAGCCACGAGCCGAGCCCGTGGATGGGCGACCGCAACACTTTCCAAGTGATGCCCTCGATCGCGGCGGGCACTCCCGACGCGAGGCGCAGCGCGCGGGCGCTCCCGTTCGGCCACGACAGGGAGATCGCTCGGGCCCACTACTACGGAGTGACCTTCGACAACGGGCTGAAGGCCGAGATCGCGCCGACCGACCACGCCGCCACGATGCGGTTCAGCTACCCCGGCGATGACGCCAACCTGATCTTCGACAACGTCACCAACGACGGCAAGCTCACCGTCGACGCCTCGACCCGGTCGTTCAGCGGATATTCCGACGTCAGGGCCGGGCGTGACGGCGCTACCCGGATGTTCGTCTACGGGGTCATCAGCGCTCCGGTGACCGACAGCGGGGCGCTGCCCGGCGGCGGCGGTGCTGACGTCACCCGCTACGTGAAGCTCGACGTCAGTGGGTCGCGGACGGTCACCGTGCGACTCGCCACGTCGCTGATCAGCGTGCGGCAGGCCAAGCGGAATCTGGCGATGGAGATCCCACGCGGCCGGTCCTTCCGCGAGGTGCGCGACGCCGCGCAGTCGGCGTGGGACCACGTCCTCGGTCGGGTCGAGGTCGAGGGAGCCACTGAGGAGCAGTTGACCACGCTCTACTCCAACCTCTACCGGATGTACCTCTACCCGAACTCCGGGTACGAGAACACCGGCACCCGTGCGCAGCCCCGCTACCAGTACGCGAGCCCGGTCAAGCCGGGCGAGCCGAGCACGCCGACGCAGACCGGTGCGCCGATCGTGGACGGGAAGATCTACGTCAACAACGGGTTCTGGGACACCTATCGGACCGCCTGGCCCGCCTACTCGTTGCTCACGCCGAACAAGGCGGCGGAGATGGTCGACGGATTCGTCCAGCAGTACCGCGACGGAGGGTGGATCGCCCGCTGGTCCTCGCCTGGCTACGCGAACCTGATGACGGGGACCAGTTCCGACATCGCCTTCGCAGACGCGTACACCAAGGGGGTTCCGCTCAAGGACGTCCGTGCCGCCTACGAGGCTGCCGTTCGCAATGCGACGGTCACCCCGCCCGGAAATCCGGACAACTCCAGCGTCGGCCGCAAGGGGCTGCAGGAGTCGATCTTCCTCGGCTTCACCCCGACCTCGGTCCACGAAGGCGTCTCCTGGGCGCTGGAGGGGTACATCAATGACTACGGCATCGCGAAGATGGCCGAGAAGCTTGCCGATCAGCCGAAGCTCGACCGGGCGAGCCGCGACCGGTACCGCACCGAGGCGGCCTACTTCCTCAACCGGGCGCAGAACTACGTGAAGATGTTCGACCCCGCGGTCGGCTTCTTCCAGGGCTTCGACGCCGATCACGTGCCGAGCAAGACACCCGATCAGTACGACCCACTGGACTGGGGTGGCGACTACACCGAGACCGACGGGTGGAACTTCGCCTTCCACGCGCCGCAGGACGGCCAGGGACTGGCGAACGTCTACGGCGGCCGCGCAGGTCTGGCCAAGAAGCTGGACGACTTCTTCGCCACTCCTGAGGAGGCGACCCATCCGGGCGGCTACGGCGGCGTGATCCACGAGATGCTCGAGGCCCGCGACGTACGGATGGGCCAGCTCGGCATGAGCAACCAGGTGTCCCACCACATCCCGTACCTGTACGACTACGCCGGCCAACCGGCGAAGACGGCGGAGAAGGTGCGCGAAATCATGTCCCGGCTCTACTCGGGCAGCGAGATCGGCCAGGGGTACGCCGGCGACGAGGACAACGGGGAAACGTCGGCCTGGTGGTTGTTCAGCGCGATGGGCTTCTATCCGCTGCAGATGGCCGACGGGCACTACGCCGTCGGGTCGCCGCTCTTCACCAAGATGACGGTGCACCTCGACAACGGGAAGACCTTGACGATCAACGCGCCGAACAACTCGGCGACGAACATCTACGTCACCGGATTGTCGGTGAACGGCAAGTCCCGGAACCAGGCATGGATCGACCATAAGGACATCGCCAACGGCGGGACGATCACGTTCACGATGGGGGCGAAGCCCACCGCGTGGGGCACCCGCAGCCAGTTGCCCTCGATCACCCGAGGCGACGCGGTCGCCGCGCCGGACGAGGACCTCACCGGCGAGGGCCGCGGGGAGGGCTCCGGGGGTGCCGATGCAGGCGTGCTCACCGACAACACCTCTCTCACCGATACGGAGCTGGCAACCGGCGACGCCTTCACCTACCGGTTCGCGGCGGCGACGGACGTGGTCCGGCAGTACACGCTCACTTCGGGAAGCGAGGCCGGCACACCCACCGGCTGGACGCTCAAGGGGTCCAAGGACGGCAGCAAGTGGAAGACCGTGGACACGCGAACGGGGGAGGCCTTCGACTGGCGGTTGCAGACTCGTCCGTTCACGGTCGCCAGTCCCGGTGCCTACCGGTACTACCGACTCACTGTGACCGGAACTGCGCACGGTGTGGCGTCCGTGGCCGAGATCGAGTTGATCGGTTCGGCGCGGCCGGGCGTGGCCAAGCTCGCGAAGCCCGCTGACCGCCGAGGCAAGCGCGCCGGCAATTGCCCGGTGCCGGAGCCGCGGACGTCGCGGACGACGCCGACTCCGGGTGGATACCCGACGGAGGCGCCCAACTGCGGATGATCGGCTGAGCCCGCTCACGAACCTGGGCCCCGGGAGGGAATGCGTCGCACTGTGCACGCCGCGTTCCCCGCCCGGGGCTCAGCCCTGTGCAGCGCGGGCGGCTGGGCCGGCGCGCTAGCGCGTCAGCGTTGCCTCCCGGTCCAGCCCGGCGAGCTTCTGCGGATTCAACATGGCGTACGTCCGGGCGATCCGCCCGTCCTCGATGGCGACGCTGACGACGATGGTGCCGTAGCGCTCGGAGGTGATCCGTGCCGCCGGGGCGCCGTTCACCCAGGCGGTCTCGACCCGTGCGTCGGTCATCAGCCGGGGGAACCCGGCCAGCAGCTGGATGACCCTGGTCGCGCCCAGCACCGGTCGCCGGGCGGCCTTCGCTAGGCCGCCGCCGTCAGCGATCAGCACGACATCGGGAGCGAGCACGTCCAGCAGCCCTTGAACGTCGCCGCTGACGACGGCCGACATGAACCGTTCGACAACTGCCTGCTGCTCGGCGCGATCGACGTGCATCCGCGGTCGCCGCGCCGCGACGTGCTCACGTGCTCGGTGGCCGATCTGGCGCACAGCTGCCGGGGTCTTGCCGACGGCGTGCGCGATGTCCTCGTACGGCTCGGCGAACACCTCCCGGAGCACGAAGACCGCCCGCTCGGTCGGGTTGAGCGTCTCCAGCACGGTGAGCATCGCGATGGACACGCTGTCGGCGAGTTCGACGTCTGCTGCGACGTCAGGGGTGGTCAACAGCGGCTCGGGAAGCCATTCGCCGACGTAGTCCTCGCGGCGGCGAGCGAGGGTCCGCAGCCGGTTGAGCGACTGCCGGGTGACGATCCGGACCAGGTAGGCGCGTGGATCGAGCACGTCGCTCCGAGCGCTGGGATCGAGCCCTGCCCAGCGCAGCCAGGTCTCCTGCACGACGTCCTCCGCGTCGGCGACCGAGCCGAGCATCTCGTAGGCCACGGTGAAGAGCAGGCTGCGATGGGTGACGAACGGGTCTTCGCTCACGCGCGTGGGCTCTCGGTGACCCGAGCGGCGAGCGGTGCCAGCTCGCACGCCGCGGCGAAACCCTCCGACTCGATCCCGAGCGCGATGTTGGAGCGGGTGGTCAGGTTCGCGAAACCGATCACGCTGGTCAGCTCCAGCAGCGCAGCCGGACCCAACTGGTCGAGCAGGCTCGCGACCATGGCGTCGGTGGTCGTCGGCGGCGTCCCACTCATCGCCTCGGCGTAGGCCAGCACCTCCCGCTCCAGCGAGGAGAAGGTCTGAGATTCCCGCCAGCGTGGGATCTCCCGGGCCTTGTCCAGGTCAAGGCCCCGGTTGTAGGCCATGAAGTAGTTGAAGTCCAAGCACCAGGAGCACCCGACGTACGAGGCGACCGCCATGTGGGCGAATGACTTGAGGTTCTCCTCGCATGCGTCCCACTTCTGCACCTTCTGGCCGAAGCTCATGGCGGCCTGCAGGCCGGGGCGGTGATGCCACATCACGCCGAGTGACTCGGGGACGTGACCGAACAGTCGGGTGCTGAACCTCTTCACCACCGCGCCGTACAGGCCGGTGATCTCCTTCGGGGGAATGCGTACGGTCATGACTCTCCTCGGGTGTCTCAGTGCGTCGACATCAAGACACCGGCTGGACCCGTTGTGTGACACGTCCGCGCTACTGCGTCGGGTAGCCGCCCGCGAGGGTGGCCCGCGCCAGCCGCCTGCGTCGCCGACGAAAGGCCGCCGGGAGCGTGAGGAGGAACGCGAGGACGACGCCGATGGCGGCGCCAAGGGCGTTCGCGACCAGATCGCGCTCGTCCGGCACCCGACCGGGGATGCTGCGCTGCGCAGTCTCGATAGCCATCGTGATGCCTGCAGAGGCGAGCAACGCCACCCACCACAGTCGCGTTCCGAAGAGCAGCATCAAGAACATCCCGACTGGGACGAACAGTGCGATGTTGGCCAGAAACTCCAGCCGCCGATCATCGATCTCCATCAGGTAGCCACGCCGATGGAGGGCGGCGAGGACCCGGTAGATGATGTCGATGTGCTCCGCGGCGTAGGCCTGCGGTGTGAGGGTCACCCAGGCCAAGAACACCAGGTAGCCGCCGGTGAGCAGGCTGAGGAACGGGTGGCGATGGAACACCCGCCCAGTATGGCCGGGTCGTCTGCTCGACAGGCTGGCTGCGCCGCCTGTGAGTCCGCGATGAACATCGGCGCGGACTTGGGTCGGGCTGGCGCCCTGGACACCGGTGTGTGATCTGCGCCACACTCAAAGGCGGTGTCTGCGGGGGTGGCGCCGGACGGCGGATCGAACAGGGGAGTGCCGATGACCGCGTACGCAACACCGCCCTCAGCGAACGGATACCGTCCGGAGTTGG
The DNA here is from genome assembly GCA_044225235.1 of Propionibacteriaceae bacterium. Taxonomy (GTDB): domain Bacteria; phylum Actinomycetota; class Actinomycetes; order Propionibacteriales; family Propionibacteriaceae; genus Microlunatus. The sequence goes on from JBGAIX010000005.1 coordinate 126,551, forward strand.
GCGCGCTCGCCGAACACGCCGACGACCAGGACTTCGTCGGCCTGCTGGAAGCCTCGCTCGCCGCAGCCCGCGAAGCCGCGGAGACCCAACTCGCCCCGGCGCTGTTCGCCGCGTTGCCGTGGCCGATCAGCTTCGCCGACTACGTGGATTTCCTGATCGAGTTTGCTCGCCTGATCCCTCAGGAAAGTTCCGATCCCGCCTGGCTCGATCCCGGGACAACTGAGCACCAGGAGGTCTACGACCGGCTCTGCCATTTCTACTGGCTGATCGACCAGCCGGTGGGACCCGACGGCCAGGTGGTGCAGGACATTGACTGGTTCAGCGACTGGCTGGTCGCCTACGCCGACGCGTGGGGAGAGTTCCTCGACACTGTCGAGTCCTTCGACGACGCCGTGCTGCAGACGTTCCTGGACGACTCGCCGAAGTACCGCGTCCAGGATTCGATGATCGACGGCCGACCGAACAACCCCAGCGGCTGGCTCACCTTCAACCAGTTCTTCGCGCGCGACCTGAACCCGGGCCTGCGGCCTATCACGGCGCCGGACAGCAATCTGACGGCCGCGGTGCCAGCAGACTGCACCTACAAGGAGCAGTACCGGATCGGGCCCGACTCGAGCATCCCGCCGATCGTCGTGAAGGGCACCCATACCTACGCAAACGTGCGCGACCTGCTGGTGGGCAGCGAGTACGCAGACGCGTTCGCGGGCGGCTACTTCATCCACTTCTTCCTCGGTCCGTACTCCTACCACCGGTTCCACACCCCGGTCTCGGGCACCATCCGGGAGTGCTACCCGGTACGAGGCAAGGTGTATCTGAAGGTGCAACTCGCCGAGCAGCAGTTTCAGGCGTACGACGCGTCGGAGGGCGCCTACGAGTTCGCGCAGGCTCGGGGCATCCTCACCATCGACACTGCTGAGTCGCCTGCCGGAAACGTCGGCATCGTGGCCGTCATCCCGGTCGGGATGTGCCAGGTGTCGGGCGTGAACATGACTCATGTCCCCGGCGCCCCAGCGCTCAAAGGAGATGAGTTCGGATACTTCACCTTCGGCGGCTCAGACATCATCGTCCTCTTCCAAGCCGGCACCGAACCGGTCTACAACCCGGAGTTCGACGAGCCGATTCCGCCGTACAGCCTCTATGGCAGTGAGCTCGGGCGGCTGAACTCGCTCGGGTGAACGGCGCAGCTCGGATCCGTTCGGGCTGGGCCGGTTCCCGACATCTCTGCCGCCGCGGGGCCCGCGCGCTTGTCGCGCAACCGGTCAGGGATTGCCTCGGCTGCCGCACTGCGCTGGCACGAGGCACGGAGAGTGGTCGATTTCGGTCACCTTGGGATTGGCGCCCTGGCGGTCGATCGCGATCCGTACCCAGGTGAAGTTGTTCGACTCGTCGGACTCGACCCAGTGGTCGTCGGGATCGGCTTCGTGGGTGAGGTAGTACTCGCCATCGGCGATGCCGGTGATGTCCAGTTCCTGCAGCGGGGTGGACTGGTGGTAGCTGTCGCCCCACTGTGAAGCCAGGCCTTGCAGGTCGCCGTTGCACTCGAAGTACGTCCGTGGATAGTCCTTCTTCTCCTTGCCGGCGTTGCCGATGAAGGTGACGTCGACGAAGCAGAAGGTGATCTTCACGCCGGCGGCCAGGGGCGCGCCCTCGAGCGTCTTGCGCAATTCGAACTCCGCGACCGCAGATTGGTGCCAGTGGTTGTGCTCGGGGTGGAACAGCGCCTGACCGGCAGGCTGGCTGTAGACGACGGTCCCGTTCGCGTCCAGCACCTCCTGCTGAGCGATCGTGCACTGGTCGTAGGCGATTCCGTCGATCGTGCACGGCTCGACCAGGCCGCCGCCGCGGATCTGCAAGTTGCCGGCGCCGACGTTCAGGTGCACCGTGGTGAAGCGCAGCCACTCGCGCTGGTGGTCGTTCTGGACCTGCAGGTGCGAGGGAACCTCTTCGATGATGTCGGGAAGCAGCGCAGAGCTCGGAATCGTCAGAGTGTCGGCCTGGGCGGCCGGTGTCGCGACGACGAGCAGGCTGATCAGCGTCACCCGCAGGCGAGGGATGCGCATGGCTGAGTCTCCCACCGCGCGCCCACGGCGATGCACCTTTCGCAGAAAATTCCGACCGTCGTCAGATACCGCGTGGCGCTCACCAGCTACTTCTTGACGAGCCGCCCCGAGCCGGAGCCGCTCACGACGACCCGCTGCTCGGCGGCTATGCCCGCCAGCCGGACCTCGCCCGATCCGCTGATGGCAACCTCGATGCGGTCGAGGTCGAGGTCGACCGCCTGCACGCTGCCAGATCCCGACACGCGTACCGCTGCCAGCTGGGTGGCTATCACCTGATAGCGGATCGGGGTCTTCGGACGCAGGGTGACGCCGGACCGGGTGCCGAGCTCCAAGGTGGAGCCGACCACCGAGCTGGTCAGCGCGGGCAGCAGGTTGTCGTCAGCCTCCACCCGGAGCTCGGGCCGGCGACCGATCGTCACGGTCACCGCACCGACCCCTGAGAGGTCGACGGCGCTGAATGGAGGTACGTCGCGAGTTTCGGCGGCCTGCTGGCCGGAACCAGTCACGACTGAGCATGCCGTGAGACTGACCAGCACGGCGGTGACGACTGGTAGGCGACTACGCATCGCAGCTCCCGGCGAGAGGATCGAGTCGACTCCCAGTCTGCTCCCGCCAGCGGTCCGGCGCCAGGGTCAGGCGTCCGCTCCGACGACCTCCTGCGGCCGGAGATCAAGCCGTCGCAGCAGCTGGGCGTTCAGCGCGACGACGATGGTGGACAGCGACATCAGGATGGCCCCGAGCGACATCGGCAGCACCAGCCCGACAGGCGCGAGAACGCCAGCCGCCAGCGGCACGGCGATCAGGTTGTAGCCGGCCGCCCACCAGAGGTTCTGCTTCATCTTGCGGTAGCTGGCGTCGGACAGCCGGACGACCGACAGCACCGACCGCGGATCGTCGCTGGCGAGGATGACCCCGGCCGAGGCGATCGCCACGTCGGTACCTGCCCCGATCGCGATGCCCACGTCAGCCTGGGCGAGCGCGGGGGCATCGTTCACGCCGTCGCCGACCATCGCGACGCGCCGACCCTCGGACTGCAGTTGCTGGACCCTGCCGGACTTGTCCTCGGGGCGAACTCCGGCGAAGTAGCGCCCGATGCCCAGCTCGCGGGCGACCGAACGCGCCACCGCCTCGGCATCGCCGGTGATCATGACGACATCGATGTCGCGGTCGCGCAGGGCGCGGACGGCCGCGGCCGACTCGGCGCGGACCTCGTCCGCGAGGCGCAGCGCACCTGCTACCGCGCCGTCGGCGACGACGTGCAGAACGATCGCCCCCTCGGCGCGCCAGTCCTCGGCGACCGGCAGCTCGTCGGCGTGCTCCTCGGCGAGTAGCTGCGCCCCGCCCACACGGACCCGGCGCCCGGAAAGGGTGCCCGTGACCCCGACTCCTGGCGTGGAGCTGAACTCCTCGACGGGCGGCACCTCGATCCCGCGCTCGCCGGCCGCGGCGGTGATGGCGCGCGCGAGCGGATGTTCGGAGTCGGATTCCACGCCGGCAGCCAACGCGAGGAGGTCGTTCTCGCTGACCCCGGCGGTGGCGATGCCGGTCACGGTCGGGTGGCCCTTCGTCAGCGTCCCCGTCTTGTCGAACAGCACGGTGTCGACGCTGCGCATCGCCTCGAGCGCCAGTCGGTCCTTCACCAGGACGCCGCCGCGCGCTGCTCGCTCGGTGGCGATCGCGACAACGAGAGGGATGGCGAGGCCGAGCGCATGGGGACATGCGATGACCAGCACGGTGATGGTGCGGACGATGGCCTGGTCAGGCAGTCCGAAGAGCGACCAGACGATGGCGGTGATCAGTCCGGCGCCGAGGGCGAACCAGAACAGCCAAGCTGCCGCGCGGTCGGCGATCCGCTGGGCCCGCGAGGACGAACTCTGTGCGTCGCGCACCAGCCGTCGGATGCCGGCGAGTGCGGTGTCCTCGCCCACGGCGGTGATCTCGACCCGAAGCCCGGAGTCGGTCGCGACCGTGCCGGCGACGACCGGATCGCCCTCACCGCGACGGACCGACCTGGACTCCCCGGTGATCATCGACTCGTCCATGCTCGCCGCGCCCGATCGAATCCGGCCGTCTGCGGGGATCCGGCCGCCCGGGCGCACCACGACCACGTCGCCGATCTCCAGGTCCCCAGGCGGGACCAGCTCGGTACCGTCGTCGACGATGCGCTCGGCCTCGTCGGGCAGCAGTGCCGCCAGCGAGTCGAGTGCTGAAGTGGTGCGGGCGAGCGACCGCATTTCGATCCAGTGGCCGAGCAGCATGATGACGATCAGCAGCGCCAGCTCCCACCAGAAGTCGAGCGTGTGATCGAGGATGCCGAGCGTCGCCCCCCAGGAGGCCACAAACGCGACGGTGATGGCCAGTGCGATCAGCAGCATCATGCCCGGCTGGAGTCTGCGCAGCTCGGCGACGCCTCCGGTCAGGAATGGGCGCCCGCCCACGACGTACATCGCGGTCCCCAGCGCAGGCGAGATCCACGCGACGACGCCGGAATCGGGCAATGAGTACCCGCTCAGCATGGAGAACATCGGGGAGAAGGCGACCGTCGGCACCGCGACGGCGAGCATCGCCCAGAAGAGGCGTCGGAACTGGGCGACGTGATCCCCGTGATCCGGGTGGCCCCCGTGGTCACCGTGGTCCCGAGAGCCGGCGTGGGGGTGGCCGGCGTGCGCGTCTCGATGATCGTGCTCGGTACGACCGCCAGGCTGATCTGTCCCGCCGTGCTCCATCGTGGTGTGCGAGTGGTGTGCCCCTGTCGCCATGGCGATCCCTCCGATTCGTTGCGCTCAATATACCCCTAGGGGGTATATCGGACAAGCCGCTGGGCCCGCCTCATTCGCCTCGCCCTCGACTCGTTCCACCCTCCCGGCTTGCCCGCATAGAGTCCTGACATGCCCGTTCTCGCGCCTGCCGCTACCGTCCGCACTGCGCCGATCGCCGCGCTCGGCCTGATCGGCGGGTACGTCGTCGCACGGGAATCCGGGATCCGACCGCTCGGTGGCGCTGTCCTCGCGGTCTGCGGCGCGTACGCGGGCCGGACCTGGCTGGCGAGGCGCGGGCCGGCGACCGCAGGCCTGCTGGGCGCCCTCTATCTCGGCGGTTTCGGCGCGTCGCACCCGTTGGCGAAGAAGATCGGTGCCTGGCCGTCGGTCATGGCGGTGGCCGCCGCGTCCGCCGGAGCCGCCTGGGTCTGGTGCGATCGGGACCAGTCGGCCGACTGAGCGTGCTCGCCTGCGGGTCCGGCCACGCGCGGCGAATCGCAGCGTGAGAATGAACGGATGGAGATCGAGCGCGCGCTGGGCGCGGTACGGGCAACCCACCAGTCGGTGTTGACGACGCTGCGCCGCGACGGCAAGCCCCAGCTGTCCAACGTGTTGCACATGGTCGCGCCAGACGGTGTGGTCAAGATCTCGACCACCGCCGACCGGGTCAAGGTGGCGAATCTCCGGCGCCGGCCCTGGGCGGCGGTCAAGGTCGACGGGACCACCTTCTGGTCCTGGGCCGTGGTCGAGGGCGATGCCGACCTGTCAGAGATCGCCGCTGACCCCGGCGACGCCGCCGTGCAGGAATTGGTCGAGGTCTACCGCGGTATCTCGGGTGAGCACCCCGACTGGGACGACTACCGCAGAGCCATGGTCGCCGACCAGCGGGTGGTGATCCGCGTCCGGCCCAGCCACGCCTACGGCCTGTTGCGCTGAACGGGTCCGGACCGCTGAGCCGGGCCTACCCCCGCCGAACCGTCCGGCCGACCAGCCGGCGCACGCGCCGTACGGCGAGGCGCGGTCGCCGCAGGGCCTGCAGGGTCCAGCGGAGCCGCCCGGGCTCGACCCGCACGGGGTCCGGCGACGGCGCAGCGGGGGTCAGCAACTCACGTTGTGCCATCTTGCGGCCTTCTCGACGACCCCGGGCCTCCGCCTCCACTGCCCGCGCCGTCGCGTGGTCGTGCGCGATCGCCTGGGCATCGCTGTAGAGCCGCGCGTAGCGCGCGGCCGTCTCGTCCAACGCCCGTTCCGCGTCGACGTCGTGGCCCTGTCGGTGCGCCAACACGTCGAGCTGAGTGAAGACCTGCTCCGCGATGTCAACCAGTTCCCCGGGCAGTTCACGATCACCCCAGTCGACAGCATGACGACGGAGATCGGGTTCCACGAAGGAGTCGACAGCGGCGACGTCGGCTGGACTGAGTGGCCCGTCGGGCAACCCCAACGCTTCGATCAGACCGGTGACGACGGGTCTCCAATCGGCCAGCAGTTCGACGTACTGGACGAACGCGCGCCGGCTGTCGCGGGTTTGTCGCTCGAGCGTGAGGTTCCCGTTGATCCAGCCGCACAGGTTCATCACGGCGAATTCACGCGCCGACATGGACGGCCGGTTGGCCGCGTAGTAGGTCGCGCGGCTGCCCAGCACCTCGCTCGGATGGCGCAGCATCGTCACTAAGGCTGGATCGGCTCCGACGTCGCGTGCTGCCTCGGCCCACACCGTCGGGATCCACACGGCACGCGGGTCCTTGACGACGACCCGCCGCTGCCCGTCCAGCACCGACGTGAGCCAGTCCCGCAGTTCATCGCGAGCGCGATCGTCCACGGCTTCCCGCATCGAGTCGACCGCACCCGGCCGCCCGTCGGTCTGCTCGATATTCGCGCGCCGCATAAGCCTGCGGTGGAAGCGCACCGGCCACCAGGACTCGTAGAAGCCGCGTGGGTTGGAGGCGTTCGCGGCGAGGACGGGCTCAGGCACGGCGTAGCCGAGACGAGCGAGCACCCCAGCGATCGTGCTGGTGCCACTCCGACCGGCCCCGGTCACCAGCACCAGCGTGGGGCGGGTGCCCGTGTCGGTCATGTCGTCCCTCTTCTCCGCGCTCCCCAGGGTCGGCAGCGTCAGCATCCTAAGTGCCACCGGGCCATCCGTCCGTGCCCCGCAGCGTCGTACCCGCGATCGGGGTGCGAGGTCGCCTGCTCATCTCCCGGATCGGGCGTTCAGACCACGTCGAGGGCGAGCGAGTCGCGAGCGCCGAGGATGCGACGCAGCACCAGCAAGAGGTCGGTGTCGGCATGCCGCCCCTGCCGGTGAAGGTTGGCGAGGTCCGCCGCGCTCACGGTCAGCCGTTGGTCGCCGGGGTATCGGTTCTCGCGCAGGTGCCCTAGCCAGCCGAGCTGGTCGTTGGTCATCACAGCTCGGGACGCGCCTGTCGCCGCGTCGTACAGGGTTCGGGTGCGTGCCGGCGTACCGAGGTCTGCGGTGGTGATGCCCGCCTTGGTGGCGTCCAGGATGGACTGCTGCGCGGTCCGGCTGATCCACAGCGGGGCGCGTTCCTCGGCGAGCACTGTCGACACGATCGTCGCGGCCGCGTCAGGCTTGCCGATCCGGCGGGCGTTGGCCGCCATCTGTTCGATCCTGCCCGGTGTGGAGAGCAGCCCGTCGATCTTGTGTCCGACTGTCGTCTCGTAGTTGCAGCGGACCGCCGCACCTTCCTCGAGCAGGTAGTCGCTGTTGCGGTCCTCCTGGCCAGGGATCGGGTTGATCAGGACCATCGGCAGCCCCGCCGCCATCGCCTCGGACGAGGACAGCCCGCCGGGCTTCCCGACGAAGACGGTCGCCGCGCGCATCAGGTCGGCCATCTCGGTCGTGTAGCCGAGGACCTGATATTGATCGCGGCGATGCTTCACCAGGCGCTTCACCTCGCGCTTCAGCTCTGCATTGCGACCGCAGACGACGACCGCCTGGAAGGGGCTCACCATCCGCAACGTCTGCTGGATGATCGACTTGGTGTACTCCCCACCGGCCGCCCCGGCCGAGATCAGCAGGACCGGCAGCTCCGGGCTCAGACCGAACCGGGCGCGGAGTTCGCTCTGGTCGGTCTGCGTTCCGATCTCCGGGCGGACCGGGATCCCCGACACGGTGAGCCGATCGGCAGGTACGCCGATGTCGGTCATGAAGGCCTCGGTTTCGCTGCGGGCGACGAAGAACCGATTGAACGGGCTCGACAACCACAGCCCCTGGAAGTCGTAGTCAGTGGTCACCGCGGAGAGCGTGCAGTCCAGCACGCCTCGGGTGATCATCAACGTGACCAGCCGCGTCGGCAGGAAGTGGGTGCACACCACGGTGTCGGGGCGGAACTTCTTGATCGCCCGGACCGCAGCCGTGGTGTTGATCCGGTCCCATCGTGAGGCGGCGTTGCCGAGCTTGAACGGCGGGTCGTTGACGTCGTACCCCCAGCCGACCAGCCAGGGCACCGACTCGACCAGCTTGAAGTAGGCGTCGTCGTAGAACGCCCGGTAGACGTCGTTGACGGATTCCCGCACGTCGATCCGCCGGACGACGTCCACCCGTGGGTCGGTCTCGAAACGCGCCTCCAGCGCGGCTGCTGCCATGTTGTGTCCGGATCCGACACTGGCCGACAGGATCAGCAGTCGTCTGCCCATGCCGGGATCGTGTCACCCGGTGCAGCGCCCGACGATAGGCGCGCCGTCGTCGCAGCACAGGCCGGTTGGTGCCCCGGCAACTACAGCGCCAGCAGGGCGCGTGCCGACCGCGCCGCCTTGCCGGTGCCAGTGAAGCTGGCCAGGTAGTGGCGCAGCGCCGGATCGTGAACGCTCCCGCCTGCGCGCAACTGCTCCTCGTGCAGCAGCCCGACAAGCGCGTGCGAGCCGTGCTGCGCGGTGGGAATCCCGGGAAGTGCAGCGGTCAACAGGTTGACCGTGAGGTCGGGACGCCCAGCGTCGGCGACTCGCTGCAGCGTGTCGGCGCAGCGGATGAGTTTGGCCGCAGGCACGGAGTTCTGCAGTGCCAGCGCGACGTCGGCAACGCTGGCCCGTCCACGCTGGACCAGGTCGAGGAAGAGTTCCGCGGCCCGCACCCGTCCCTCCACCGAGCTCGCCGACATCGCAAGTGCGACTACCGTGTGCGCGATGACACCGAACCGTCCGGGATGGCCACGCAACCCGTCCCAGGCCAGCTGATACGTCAGGACAGAACCGCTCGCCCTCTGCCACATGGTGTGGTGGAGGGCGTCGGTCGCGAAGCGCTCGGCGTCGTGTGGCCACAGGGTTGCCGCCCACGTGGTCCAGGATTCGATGCGCTCCTGGACGGAGTGCATGCGCGCGACTCGGTTGTACACGATCGTCGGTTGATCGGTGGCGGCCACCGCGTCGGGTCGCCTCCGGCGCACCAAAGGTGCCTTTGGTGGGATCGACCCGTGTTCGAAGGAGATGCCGTAGTCGGCGAAGGCGGTCGTGGTCTCCGGTCGTAGCCGGGACACGAGGCGGTTGACATGCACACGGAAATCGATGCTCCCGACGAGCGCTCGGCCCTGGCCTGCGCGGTCAAGACCAGCTGAGATCAGTTGCGGGTCGTCGTCGAGTGGCGCGCGGGAACGGGAGGCTGCGACCCAGAGGGCCGGGTCGGTGATCGTCGGCGCTGGGCCCGTGGGCGCGCCGAGTGCATGCGCGACGACAGCTCGGAGTTGGGTGTCGAGCCCAGACCCGATCTCGGTCCAGCGAGCCAAGGCAGCGCGCCGACCGTCCGGCGCGAGGCGCAGAAGTGCGCCCAGCAGGTCATGGCGGCGGACGGTGTCGGCGGTCGCCAGCCGGTTCACGAATGCCTCCGGATCCAGCCACCCGTTCGGGGTCGTCGGCGTGGCGAGCAACCCGCCCGGACGGGCAGTGCCGGCGACCACCGCCGCTACCTCGTTGAACCGGGCATGCAGGAAGTTGCTCATCGGAGCGTCCGGGGCATGCGGTCGCTGGGCTGCCTCGCCGCGGGCGACCAGGATCGCGTGCGCGAACTGGGCCGGCACCTGGTCGAATCCCCACACATACCGGTCGATGGGCGCGAGAACACTGCGTGATCGCTTGACCAGTGGGGCGTACAGGGCCGGGTCTGGACGGAGCGCGAGCCACTGCAACGCCAGCTCGGCCTCGTGAGCGTCGGTCGACTCCAGCAGGCGTGCCAGCCGCTCGACCTGCTCGTCGTCGGTCGACTGTTGGCGTGCTGGCATCGACACCGGGACCGACGCCTGCGGATGGGCTGGTCGCGGAGGTGGCGACGGCTCCCGCCGATCCACGGCGGGCAGCACCTGGCGCACGACGCTCGGCTCCAGCAGGTCGCGCTCAGCGATCACCAGGTCGGCGGCGTCGGCGGCGATCAGCAGCCGCGCGGCGGCGAGCTGGACGGTCGAGTCCGGATGCCCGAGCCCGACCCGCGCTGCGCTGACGACATCGAGGCCGGGCTCGCGTCGGCGGATCCGCTCCAGCAGCCGCAGCGCGATGATCGCGTTGGCCTTGGTCGACCCGACCAGCGCATCACCAAGGGCCGCGGCCGTGGCTTCGTCGTCCAGCGAACCTGCTTGGTCGATCTCCCGGAGCCAACGGACTGCGGCGGTCCGCGTGGTGGGTGCGCGGTGCCCCAGCTGGCGGCGAAGTGCCGGCTGGAGGGCGCTCAGCTCCTCGGGTGTGAGCTCCAGTGCCTGCAGCAGACCGGTGAACCAGCGCGAGGCGGCCGGGACGAAGTTCCGGTCCAGGGCTTCGACACAGGAGGTGATCACACGGCTGCGTGGCACCATGCCGCGCTCGACCATGGTCAGGGTGACATCGCGCCAGTTGGTGCCGCCGAGGCCGCTCGTCGCCCGGAAGCTGACGACCCCGTTGCCCTCGACCTCGTACCCACGCCAATACGCGCGGTCGATCAGGCCGGGGTCCGCCTCGAACCAGCGCACGGGATCGCCGAAGGTGCGGTGGTGGTGGTCCCCGGACCAGTTCGCCACCAGTCCCGTGAGCATGGCCAGCACGTAGGCGTCGTCCACCTCGAAGTCGATCACGCCCGCGAGTTCGAGCATGCGGACCTCGATGAACGTCGTGTCGTCGACCGGGCTCCGCTCAGTGTCGACGAGCCTGGCACGCAACTCGCGGCTCAGCCAGCTGGGCAGCTGGGTGGTCAGGGATCTCGGGCGTTTGCCCTCGGAAGCCGCACGAAGCGCGTCGGTGACGGCGATCGAGGCCGACCCATGGCGGGCCAGGTAGGCGTCGCGGGCGAAGCGTTCGCGCGTGCTCTCGGTGTGCTCCAACACCAGGCCGCCGATGACTCCCGGGTCGATGCCGGCGAGGTCGGGCCAGGTGATCACCTTCGGTCGGGGCACCGGGATAGCGTCACACAGCGATCACGCGTTGGGGGCCCGTTCGCCCGACCGCCGGGCGATACTGACCAGGTGTCCGGTCGTGCCGCGCTCGCTGTCGAGCTGAGACCGCCGGCGGCGGTGGACGACGCCGATGCAGTGCTGTTCGAGGGATTCGTCGGCCCGTCGGAGAGCTGCGCGTCCGCACTGCTGTTCCTGGCCCAACTTGCGGCGAGCCGGTTCTACCTGCCGCCGGGTATGGTCGCTGCGCGCATCCTCGCCGCCGACCCGGTTGTCACCGTCTCGGCCCAGGCGCTCCGGTTCGAGAGCTTCTCCGCCTGTTGCGGCGTCGCTGCGCGCTACGACCTCGCTGCCGACGGTTTCGAGGGCACGCCGGCGGCACATGGCACCACCAACATTGACCTCACCCCGACGACTCGCGAGACACTCAGTCGGGTGCGCGGGCTGGATCCGATGCACCTCCGGGTCGCTGAGTCCGTCACCCTGACCACGCTCGATCGACAGGTGGTGGAGGAGCGGGTCCCACTGCCGCAGCGCTGGGTACGGGGATTCGCCGAGGCGCAGGCTGCCGGCGCAGGGCTCGTCGAGCGCATCACAATCACCGCCGCCGAAGCGCGGCGGTTCCTCTCCGCCTTGCCGCGAGCGGACTCATCCGCGTCGGCGCTGTTCGTGGTGGCGGGGCGACGTGGACTTCGCCTCGCTTCCTCGGTCGCCCAGGGCGCTGTCCCGCTAGGCGGTCCGAGTCGGCTTCGCATCATTGAACCGATGCTCCGGTACGCCAGCGCGGTGACCCTGTACGGCCCGTCGGACCCTGACGGCCCTGGCGTCTCGCTCTGGCAACTGGCGCTCCCGTCCGCTCTCCTGACGGTGGCGATGAGCCCGGTGGCCAACCGCGGCTTCTCCGGCGAAGGAGGGCTGTTGCACCAACTCGCCGACGAGGCGGCAGAACGGGCCGCTGCGACCATCCTGGCCATCGTCGGCGACGGTGCCCCGGTCGAACTCAGTGAGCTGGCTCGCGCGAGCGCGCTGCCGCAGGAGGTCACCCGGGCCGGTTTGGCGTGGCTCGCGGCCCAAGGCCGGGTGGGTTTCGATCCCGCGACGCAGACGTACTTCCACCGGGAGCTGCCCTGGGACGACAGGGGCGCCCATCGACTGAATCCGCGGTTGGTAAGGGCCGTTGAACTGGTAGATGCCGGGGCTGTGTATCTCCTCGACCCCGACACGGCCGAGATACGGCACCGCGACAGTCGTCACCGGGTCCGGGGAGGAGGAGAAGGCGCGACGTGCACGTGCCCGTGGACCGCGCGCAATGGTCGTAGCCGCGGCCCGTGCACACACATCCTGGCGGTCCGGGTCACCCGTGCCCGGGCGGCCGAAGCCGCGTCGGACGCGGTGTAGGAGCTAGGGGCGCGTCCACCGACAGGTGCCGCCTGGTCCTCGCGCAGCGGTTGTTGGCTACGGTGGCAACCGACCCGGATGGGTGCCGCGCAATCCGTGCGCGGTCGACCCCGACGGCGCGAGGGGAGTGTCGATGAAGGCAGGTACAGCGGCGGCCGCAGCCGCGGGCGCAGCAGTGGTGTACTTCTACGCCACCGAGAAGGGGCGCGCGCGACGCGCCGAACTGAAGGCACGGGCCACCGCGCTCTACCACAGCGAGCGCGTGCAGGACCGTCTCGGGGACTTGGCCGCAAAGGCCGATGAGAACGCTCACCGGCTGCCGAAGCAGGTGGAGCCGGCTGTCCGCGCGGCGACCTCCGCGTTGAAGAAGACACTCGACGCGCCCGCCAGCGATCCGCACCCGGACGGCGGCACGACGGTCTGACGACGCCTGATCCGGCGGTGGCCGGGCATCGCGCCGGACGGCAGGACGCCGCTCCGGCGATCGGTCACGCCGGGTAGCGCGCGCGCCAGGTCGCGATGTCGTCGTACGACGCGTTCCCGCCGCACAGCACCAGCGCCACCCGAGCGCCATCAGGGAGGTGCCGCCGGATGCGCTGAACGGCTGGCCAGAGGCAGCCCGTGGCAGGTTCGGCGACGACCTTCACGGTGCGTCCGAAGTAGTCGATCCCGGCAACGGCCTCCGCGTCGGTACAGACGAGCACGTCCTCGACCAGGGACGCCACCAGCGCCAAGGTGCGTTCGGACACGCTCGGCGCACCGAGGGTGGTGGCGATCGAGGTGATGGCGGGCAGTGCGACCGGGCGGCCAGCCCGCAACGCCTGTGCCATCGCGTCCGCCCCGACCGTCTCCACACCCCAGATCCGGATCGCCGGGTTGACCGCCTTGAGCGCCACGGCGACGCCCGAGATCATCCCGCCGCCCCCGATGGAGGCCACCACATCGGTGATGTCGGGAGCGTCGGTGTGGAGTTCCAGGGCCAGCGTTCCCTGCCCACAGATCACCGCCGGATCGTCGAAGGGGTGAATCAGCGCCCGCCCCGCCGCGACCAGCGCCTCCGTCTCGGCAAAGGCATCGGCGATCGTGGCAACGACGATCACCTCCGCGCCGTCCGCGCGCGCCTGGGCCACCGAACGGAGCGAAGCGGAGCCCGGCATCACCACGGTCGCGCGGATGCCGAGGGTCCGCGCGGCGTACGCGACCGCGAGCCCGTGGTTCCCGCCGGACGCAGCGACCACTCCGGCCGCGCGCTGGTCAGGACTGAGCGACAGCATCGCGTTGAAGGCGCCTCGTGCCTTGAATGCCCCGGTGTGCTGCAGCATCTCGAGCTTGCCGACGACCGGCAGACCGAGGTCGTCGGACAGCCGATCGAGCGCGACAGTCGGGGTGCGCACCACATAGCGGGAGATGCGTTCAGCCGCGGCCCGAATCGCGTCGGCGCCAACGAGGTCGTCGCCTGAAGCCGATTCGGACACCCGATGAGTATGCCCGGCGATCGCCCGGGCCGGGCCGCGTTCGCCCGCGGCCCTACATCCCGTGAACCGCCTCCACCCGGCCGGCGGCGACGGCGTCGGCGAGGGCGGCGTGATCGCGCTCGGTCAGATCTGCGTACGCGACGGCGAACTCCGCGACCGCCTGATCGAACCGATCCGAGCCGCCCAGGTAGCCCGCGATCTGGATCCGATCGCCGAGCCTGGCATGAGCCTTGGCGAGCGTGCCGCCGCAGAGCCGGCCGTAGGCGAGCAGATTGCGCGGCCGCAGCAACGCGAGCTCGACGGAGACCTTCCAGTCCCGGAGCTGGCGGATGTAGTAGTCGCGCGGCACACCGTCGCGGCCGGGAACGCGCAGCCAGCCGAGAAAGATGTCGCTGGCCGCCTGCATGGCGTGCTGGCCGCGTACGACGCGCTCGCCGTGGTGCTCATACGCCGAGGGGCCGCAGTACCGAGCGAGTGCTGATTCCTGGGCCTGCTTCGCCTGCAGCAGGAGTGGAGTGCCGTAGTCCTCGCTCTCGAGCAGCATGATCCAGGCGCGGGTGCCGACGCTGCCGACGCCGACGACCTTGTGCGCGATATGGCGGAGTTGGAAATGACTCAGCAGCTCGCGTCGATCAGCTCGAAGCGTCGACCGGTACGCCTCGAACAACTCCAGCAGGAACGGCTCCAGAGCCTCACCCTCACCGCCGAGCTGAAAGGGCCCGACGAGTTCTTCGATCGGCATGATCAGCGGTGGGTCGCTGATGATCCTGCGTCGCCCGTCGACCATCGAGGTGAGTTTGCGACTCGCTTGCGCAGAGGTGCGCCCACGGCCCTTCTCGAACAGGGCTACCGCGGCGGCGAGCATTTCGCGACTGGCGCGGAGGCGGTTGGTCCGGCGCCCGCGGAGGAGGCTCTGCACCGCCTCCTCGATGTTCTGCTGGAGGTACCAGACGTCGAGTACCGGTCGTTTCGCGAACACGCGCATCCACTCGCGATACGCACGGACCGATTCGGTCGCCGCCTCGCGCGCCCGCCGACGGCCGAGCCCGTTCGCCCGCGCCGCCACCACCATGCTGGCGGCCAGCCGCTTGACGTCCCACTCGAACGGTCCCGGGATCGACTCGTCGAAGTCGTTCAGATCGAACACATAGCGCCGCTCGGGCGAGGCGTACGCGCCGAAGTTCGCGACATGCGCATCCCCGCACAGCTGCACTCGCAGGCCGCTGTCCGGCGTACCGGCGAGATCGGCCGCCATCGGGAGCGCGGCCCCGCGATAGAAGGCGAATGGCGAAGCGAGCATTCGACCGTGCCGGATCGGGACCAGGTCGGGAACTCGAGTGGTCGCCTGCTCGAGGAGCAGGGCGACGACATCCCGATCCGGGGCAAGCCTCAACTCGGCGTGCGCCTCGAGCGGCACATCCTCGCGTCGTTGCCGTCCCGCCTGCTTGAGGGCGGCTGCATCCATGGCCAGACTCTAGGTGGCCGTCGTGGCCCTGACCAGGTGCACGCAGCTCATATCTACTGCCGGCCTGCGCCGACGTCGAACCGCCGGACCTGGTAGGTCGCCGACACTGCAGGGCCGGCGGCGTCGCAACTCAACCACTCCGGCGGCCGCTCGCCGACCTGGATGCGCACCTCGACGCGACCGGTCCCGCGGAGGTCGAATCGGGCGAGCACGTCCCGGTGCTCGGAACCGGTGTCATCCACAACGCCGACGAGCCGGACGTCGGAGGCGCGCAGCGGACCAAGCCGGCGGAAGATCTCGACCGCGGCCGCCTGTGCCGCCGGCTCCAGCGGCGCCGGACCGCGCAGCAGAGCGCCGTTGACCTCACCAGCGAGATGCCCCTGGACCGCGGCGATGGCCGAGGCCACATCTCCGGCCGCGTAGTAGAACCCGTCGGGCAGCAGGAGGACGTTGGGCGCGAACCGGTGTCCGCCCAGGTGGCTGCACTCCCAGACCAGATCCGGCCACCGTTCGGCGAGCGCAGCCGCGACCGGGCGACCGCGAATCGCGCAGCACGTGTCGCGGACGCCGTGCGTGCACACGAGTACCAGCGGATCGCCGCCTGGGCCAGTGACGTCCGGGTCGTCGTCGACCGCCGCCGCCGGGGCCGCGAGCAGCGTCGGCAACTCGGCCAGATCGCTGTCGCTGCGCCAGGCGCCGCTGCGCGCCGTGCGGCCTGGACCCGTCAGGATCCAGCGTCGAGGTCGGGTGCGCTCGGTACGGTCGGGGCGCCGGATCAGCAGAATGCGGGTGCCGGACGTCCGTGCCGCGTTCTGCACAGCGTGACGAAGCGCCGGCGCGATCCCCGACCCCTCCAAGGCGTCGACCGACCACGGGCCGGGATGCTCCAGCAGTAGCCACTGGCGAGTCACGGGCGCCGTGCCGGCGGCCGCCAGGCCCAGCCGGCGGGTGACGTCGGCGCACCGATGCGGGGCGCTCATCCGTGAACGGGCATCTGGATCACCGAGCCGCCCCTCCCTGCCTGACGTCGCGTGTCGAGTCAGAAGCGGCAGCATCGTGACATGAGCGCGGGTGCACCGAGCCCGCGGCTCAGCCGTGGCGGACGGCGTTCACCCGGCCACTGTCGGCAGCCCGGACTAGTGTCGACGCCGTGGTGGTGAGCTGGGCCCAGTTGCTGACCAACGACGTGATCATCGCGCTGGTCGGCCACGAGGCATTCGCGCGGGCGATGGTCGCGGCCCGCTCCGGCCACGTGCACGATGTCCAGTTCGACCCGGCGACCTTGACCATCACGGGCCGCGTCCGTGGCACGTATCGCGACGACTACCAGGTCAGCGTCTACTTCGCGCGGTCGAGTGTCGGCGCGATCAGCGTGCATCGCAGCCAGTGCAGCTGCCCGGTGGCCACCGACTGCAAGCATGCCGGGGCCGTGTTGGTGGTGGCTCGGCACCTTGCCGCGGCGGTGGGCCTGGAGGAGCGGCCGCAGTGGGAGCGAACGGTCGAGCGGCTGCTGGATTCGGTGCAGCCGGGGGAGGTGCGAGCAGCACCGCTCGCGGTGGAGTTCGATGTCGAGCGCGTCCCGCCGTTCCGGAGTTACCAGGGGCGGCAGGACCTGCGCATCCGCCCGGTCCGGCGCGGGCGCACCGGCGGTTGGGTCCGCACCGGGATCTCCTGGGACGACCTCGACTTCGTCTCCCGGTCCTACCGCGCCGAGCACCGTGAGCTGCTGCTCCAGTTGCGTGCCGCAGCCGGCGTGACTCGGTTCTCCGCCCCGCGCACCGCATGGCTCTCCCTGAGCACGGTCAGCGGCGGTCTCTGGGGGTTGCTCGACCAGGCGACCGAAGCGGGTCTGGAGTTGACCTTGGCGAAGCCGCTGACCGGGCTGCTGATCGCCGAAAATCGGGCGCGCATCGAGCTCGATCTGCGGCGGGTGGCGCCGGGCGTCGAACTCGCACCGAGGATCATCCTCGGCGAGCGTGACCTGGCCGCGGAGACGCTCGGCGTGATCGGCGACCCGGTGCACGGCCTCTTCGTGGTCGACGGCCCCGAGAGCGCGCCGTCCCTGCAGCTGATCCGGCTGGACCACCCGTTGCCGCGGGAGGTGCGGCAACTCGTGGTGGATTCGGCAACCATCGCGGTGCCGGTGGCGGACGAAGCGCGGTTCCTCGCCGACTACCTCCCTCAGCTGAGGCAGCGTATTGCGATCGCCTCCCGCGACGGCTCGGTCACCATCCCTGAGCACGTGGTGCCGAGACTGGCCCTCACCGTCGCGCACCGGCCCGGCCCGGCGATCCGACTCGACTGGTCGGTCGAGTACGACCTCGGCGGCGGCACGACGCCCGAGCAGGTGCGTCGGTATCCGTTGTCGAGCCCGAGGGAACTGCTCGGGGTGCGCGATCTCGATGCCGAGGACCGGCTGCTCGGAGCCCTCCCGCTGCCCTACGATGCGCTGCCCGAGCTCGCAGCGAGCCACACGGTGGCGTTGCCCGCGCCCTCGGTGACGTTGACCGGGCTCCGGGCCGTCACGTTTGTGCGTCACGTCCTGCCGGGGCTGGCCGAAGCTGGTGTGCGGATCGCCGAGCAGGGAGAATCTCCGGACTTCAGGGAGGCCTCCGGACCGCCCGCCATCACGGCCCACGTCACGCCGCAGGACCGCAGCGGGGACTGGTTCGACCTCCGGTTCACGGTCGCGATCGATGGCGAGCCGGTGCCGTTCGAACCCCTCTTCGTCGCCCTGGCCGCCGGTGAGGACTCGCTGATCCTGGAAACCGGCGTGTACTTCAGTCTGGACCGGCCCGAGTTCAATCGCTTGCGTGAGTTGATCGAGGAGTCCCGCGCGCTCCAGGACCGCCCGCAGGACGGGCTGGAAGTAAGCCGCTTCCACACCAGCGTGTGGGAGGACCTCGCTGACCTCGGGGCGCAGATCGAGCAGTCGAGCTCTTGGGGCCGTCGGGTACGCACGCTCGACCCCGCGCGGCTCGCGGCGGGTGCTCCGGCCGACCTGCTGCCGCCGCCTGAGCTCCGTGCCGAGCTTCGGCCGTACCAGCTCGACGGTTTCCGGTGGCTCGCCTTCTTGGAAGGGCATGAACTCGGCGGCGTGCTGGCCGACGACATGGGCCTTGGCAAGACGTTGCAGGCTCTGGCGTTGATCACCCACAGCCGCGCGTTGCGCCCTGCGGCGCCGCCGTTCCTGGTGGTGGCCCCGACCAGCGTCGTCTCGAACTGGGCAACCGAGGCGGCGCGCTTCGCGCCGCACCTGAGGGTGGTCACCCGTACCTCCTCCGCGGCTCGGCGCGGTGCTGACCGCAGCGACGGGCTCGACGCCGACATCGTGCTGACCTCGTACGCCATCCTGCGCATCGATGTCGACGAGTTCGCCGAGCGGGAGTGGTCAGGGTTGATCCTCGATGAGGCCCAATTCGTCAAGAATCACCGGTCCAAGACGCACGCGGCGGCCCGGCGCATCGTGGCGCCTTTCCGTCTCGCGGTGACCGGCACGCCGCTGGAGAACAGCCTCACCGATCTGTGGGCGATCCTCTCGCTGACCGCACCTGGGCTGTTTCCTCATCTCGATCGGTTCACGGCCTTCTATCGACGTCCCATCGAACGCGACGGTGATGCCGAGCGGCTCGGATTGCTGCAGCGTCGGATCAAGCCGCTGATGCTGCGACGGACCAAGCAGGCTGTGCTGGCGGATCTGCCGGCAAAGCAGGAGCAGGTAGTCGAGATCGAGTTGCACCCGCGCCACCAGCGGATCTATCAGACCCACCTGCAGCGCGAGCGGCAGCGCGTCCTCGGCCTGATCGACGACCTGGAACGCAATCGGTTCACGGTGCTGCGGTCGTTGACGCTGCTCCGCCGGCTGAGTCTGGATCCGGCCCTGATCGACGAGGCGCACGAAGCCGTGCCGGCGGCGAAACTCGACGTCCTGCTCGAGCACCTCGTCGAACTCGCCGGCGAAGGCCACAAGGCCCTCGTCTTCAGCCAGTTCACCAGCCTGTTGGCGCGAGTCCGGACGCGGCTGGAGCAGGCCGGACTCGAGTACGCCTATCTCGATGGCAGCACCCGTGGCCGCGAGCGGGTGGTGTCGCGGTTCCGCGACGGTTCCGTGCCGGTGTTCTTGATCAGCCTCAAGGCGGGTGGCTTCGGGTTGAACCTGACCGAGGCGGACTACTGCTTCGTCCTCGATCCGTGGTGGAATCCCGCCACTGAGGCGCAGGCGGTCGACCGTGCCCACAGGATCGGCCAGCAGCGCACCGTGATGGTCTATCGTCTGGTCGCCCGCGACACCATCGAACAGAAGGTGATGGCGCTGAAGGCACGCAAGGAGCAGTTGTTCGGCTCCGTGATCGGGGCCGATGCTCTCGCTGACGTGGCCTGGAGCGCCGAGGAACTGCGGGACATGCTGGACGCCAGTTGACGCCGCGGCTTGTCGCTTTTTTGACATGGCCAAAAGTGGACAAACGCGGCTCCTCGTGTCGACACCTGGACGGCCTCGCGGCTAGCGTCTGGTGCTGTCAGGGGTTGTTTTTTCAACCACTGACGGGCATCGCCCTTGAGTAGCGTTCATCTCGAACGGTTCTTTTTTGGGGGAGAGAACATCGGGGTGTGGCCGGGCGAGTGTCATCCACGCTGATGGCGAGTCGGACGTCGTTCCGCCTCGAAGCGGCGTGGGGGGCACCCACCGCTAGATCCACGGCCGCTCACGCTCGGGGATTTGCACCCGTGTCTCCGCTGTGCGGAGGCACGGGTGTCCCGTTTCCGGGCCGCCTCATCCCGTCGCATCCACGGACCCACCTCGCAGCGGACCTTTCAGCAAAGGCTGAGCGTCAGGTGAGCAGACAACCATGAGCCGTGAAGTGACTGGGGGCATTCTGGGCTGGTTGCGCACGGCCGCGTTCGGCCGGGCGTTGGCAGTTCGCCCGCACGGCGGACGTGTATCCCGGGGGAAGAGCCATGCACGCAGCTGATGTACGTCGGGGAGGCCCGGACGTCGAGCCACCGGCGCCGACCACTGCCGGTTCCGCTGCTGGTCCGGGTGCGACTCCCGCACCGGTGGTCGACCCTGGCGCCGCCGCCACGACTCAGGCGGCGGGGCGCCTCGGTGCCGAGGGCTCAGCTGCATCTACTCGCTACGACCTCGCCGAGGACGACGCGATGATGGCTGGCTTCCGTGCGGAGTTCCGCGCGCTCCTAGACGGCAGGGTCGATCGGATCGCCGATCAGCTGGAACGCGGAGACCTCTTCGGCGCGGAGACCAGTCTGCGCAGCCTGGAGTCGACGAGTCTGATGGCGCAGGCCACCGCCCTTGGTGCGCTCGCGCGAAAGATCCGGCTCGACCTGCCCCGGACCGATCGCGTTCAACTCGCGGTCAGCCTGCGCGCGCTCGCGGAGGAGGCCCGGCGGGTGGGCCAGCAGAACGACTAGCGCCGCTCCGCCAGTCGGTAGCCGACGCCGCGCACCGTCTCGATGAATCGGGGCGAACTCACCGGGTCGTTCAGCTTCCGGCGCAGGTTGGCCATGTGGACCTCAACCGAGCGGCGATCGGCGTCGCTGACGTAGCCACCGGTCGCGTAGTCGCCCCGCAACTCCAGCGCCAGGCTGTCCTTCGGGATGACCCTGCGAGCCCCTTGCATGATCGCGAGAAGAAGGTCGAACTCGCTGCGGGTCAGTTCGACCGGCTTGCCGTCGATCTCGCAGAGCCACATCTGGCTGTTCAGCCGGAGGCCGTTGTGGCTCAGCCAGCCTTCGTCCGGTCCGGCGTCGGTGTCGGGAGGGGCGGCGACCGCGGTCACCGTCCCGCTCGCTGCGGTGGCGTTCTCGGGCTCGACGGCATCCCGGGTGGCCATCCGGCGGCGACGCAGCATCGCCTCGATGCGCGCTCGCAACTCGCGCGGCCGGAATGGCTTGGTCAGGTAGTCGTCGGCACCGGCGTCCAGTCCCATCAAGGTGTCGATCTCTTCGTCGCGTGCCGACAGCATGATGATGTACGTCGAACTGAACTGGCGGATTCGTCGGGCGACCTCGAAGCCGTCGATGCCCGGCAGGCTCACGTCAAGCGTGGTCAGGATCGGGTCCCGCTCCCGGATCTCCTCGATGCCCTCTAGTCCGGTCGCCACCGAGTGGCACTCGAAGCCGGCCTGCACAAGGATCGCCGCGAGCAGATTGCGGATATCGGGGTCGTCCTCGATGATCACCGCAACGCGCGTGGCTGACATGCCAGTACCGTACCCAACCGGTCGAGATTCATTTGAATAGGCGACGAATTCAGCAGCAGGTCAGTTGACCTCCGTCGAATGCGAGCGGGACGGCCCCCAGTCACAGGCCAGATAGCTGGCCATCGACAGCGCGCAGACCGGGTGGTCCACGCACTCGGCGGAGCTGACCGAGGTTCCGGTGATCTCGTAGTGGTCCGGTCGGGTGACGATGAGGGACTCCAGGGATGCCCTGAGGTCACGGCGCAAGCTGGTTTCGGACGAGGCGCTGTGTTCGACGAAGAGGCCTCGCCCAGAGCCGTCGGTGCAGGTTGCCCAGGACACCCCTGCCCACGCCTGCTCTCCTGGGGTGCTGGCGTAGGCATCCGCGTAGACGCAGTACAGGGCATCGCCGTGCGTACCCGCGATCTGCTCCTCGCCAGCCACCTCCTGCACCAGCGCACCCGGAGGGATCACCGAGCTGAGCCTGATCAGATTGAAGTTGGCGACGCCCGCGGCCATCAGTGCGCTGTCGAAAGCCGCAAGCCGCGTCGGACCGACACCGACGCCGCTTGATACTCGGATGATCAGGCCTGGTGTCGCGGTGCTGAGATCCATCCCAGGTTGGGCGAGCCGGGACGTCATCGAAGGCATGGAGGACTGCACGTGAATTCTCCTGGTGAGGCAGTGTGTGTTCGTCCCCCGACGCGACGCCAGATCGTGCCGCAGATGCGTCCGCACAGACCCCGATCGGCTCGTCTACCGAGAACCGTTCGGCTCCGCGCCAGCCGCCCTCGGTCGATCCCGAAACATGGCTGTCACCTGCGGTGATGATCTTTGCGCCACGGCGACGCTATCACCGCGGGTGCGGCGCCGGGCCCGATTCTGCGAGACCCTTGACGGTGGAGCAGCCAGGCCGCGAGCACCCCCCCGACGGCGCCGCCCAGATGAGCTTGCCAGCTGATGCCGGGCTGTCCTGGGAGGACGCCCCAGATCAGGCTTCCGTAGACGATCAGCACGGCGACTGCGATCGCAATCTGCTTGCCGCTCCTCGTCCACAGCCCGCGGGCCAGCAGATACGTCAGCCAACCGAAGATCACTCCGCTCGCCCCGAGCACGATCGCGTCAGCCGGAGTGAGTGCCCACGCCGTCAGCCCGGAGGTCGCGACGGACACCAGGGACGCGATCGCCCAGCGCGCCACCCCACCGAGCAACACCAGCACGCCGAGGACGAAGAAGGGCACGGAGTTCGACAGCACGTGATCGAAGCCGCCGTGCAGCAACGGGGCGGAGACGATGCCTGGCAGCCCGTCCAACTGCTGCGGATGGATGCCGAATTGGTCCAGCCGATTGCCACTGAGCTGATCGATCGCCTCCAGCAGCCACAGCCCGGCGAGCAGAGTGCCGATCGCGGCTGCTGCCTGCCCGACGCCGACCGGGCGGGCGGGACTCGTGGCGAGTGACATGCCTCCAGAGTGCCCCGCCTAGCCAAGGCTCGACACGGCGTACGCGGGATGCTCTCCGACCGCCGCGTCCGGCGCGCTCGCCGCCTGCCGAGCGCACAAACGTGTATGACGCGCGGCGTCGCCGTATCACCTCTCGGGCGGCTCGGCTCTCCAACTACGAGTACCCACATCGCCAGCAGGCAGGTTCGGGAAAGGCTCCAACGATGTCCCAGTTCGCCACCACCATCACCGGTCAACGGGGCAGCCTGGCGACACTTGCCGGGGTGTGCCAGAGCTGGGGGGAGGCGCTGGCGGATCTGCACAACGTCGAGACGCCGCGCCACGTCCAACCGCTGGCTCCGCGCCCCTGGGTCCTGAACCCGAGGCAGCTGCCGGCGACGATCCGCTGGCGCGCTCGGCACGGGCCCCGGCTGGCCGTGCTGGACGCCCTGGATTCCGACGCCGTGCTGCAGGGAGCGGTCCAAGAGGTCAGGGAGCGCTGGAGCGAGCGCTACTGGATGCATGGCGATATCCGGCCGAGCCGCGTGCTGGTGCACACGGCCCCGAGCCTGCAGGTGTCGTTCGCCACTCCGACGATGGCCGGCCTCGGCGACCCGGCGTGGGACCTGTCCGCAGCCATCGACACGATCACCTGGCTGGCACCCCGTTGGGAATCGTCGCCCCAGCCGCTGGTGCACGAACTCATGGTCGGCTACCGGCGATCGCATGGCCCGGGTCTGCTGTATCCGGCGATGCAGGCGGTGCACGCGGTATCGACTGCCTGGGAGGTGGCCGGAGCGAGCGGGGAGGAGCGCGAGGTCACCGGGTGGCTTGATCGGGCTCGCCGGTACGCACGCCGGGCGACGGTGCTGGCGCCCGCTGTCGCGTGACTCTCCGGCGCGACCGGCGGCACCCGCTGGTCGGCGAGCGGACGGCCCTCGTCAGCGGGCTTTGGGGGTTGATAGGCCTCCTCAGCCCAGGACCGTGGTGCCGAAGGCACGTCCCGCCAGGAACGTCGCAACGAGCGCAAGCGCGCCGCCCAGCACGACGCGAACGACTGGCCGCGTGATCGGACTTCCGCCGAGTCGTGCCCCGAGGCCACCGGTCAGGGCGAGCGCTACCAGTACCGCGCCGAACGTCGAGCCGATCCGGAGTGACGCGGGAGCAAGGACCATGGCCAGGGTCGGGAGCAGGCCACCGACGAGGAAAGCGACGGCCGAGGCGAACGCCGCCCGCCACGGCGACACCACGTCGTCCGGGTCGATGTTGAGTTCGGCGGAGAGATGGGCACCGAGGGCGTCCTGGGCGGTGAGTTCCTCCGCGACCTGACGAGCGGTCTGCGGGCTCAGGCCCTTCGCCTCGTACAGCGAGGTCAACTCGTCGAGTTCCGCCTCGGGCATCGTGGCGAGTTCCTCGCGTTCCTTCGCAATCAGCGCGTGCTCGCTGTCGCGCTGGCTGCTGACCGAGACGTACTCGCCGAGTGCCATCGAGATCGCCCCGCCGATCAAGCCGGCCAGCGTCGCGGCGAGGATCGGGCCGAGGTCGTTGGTGGCTCCCGCGACGCCCACCGCGATGGCCGCCACCGAGACGATCCCGTCGTTGGCGCCGAGCACCCCTGCGCGCAGCCAATTCAGCCTGTTCGCCAGCCCTTCGGCGTGAGGCTCGTCCTCGTGGGCGGTGCGGTCGGTCACCGAGTGAGTCAAGCACGCCAGACAGGTTCAGCCGAACTCCGTCGTCGTGTCCGGGGAGAAGTGCGCGGCGCCTGCTCGACTAGCGTGTGCAAAGAGGAGGAGCGATGGTCACCAGCGGGTATTCGGGGCGTACGGTCGTGCAGAAGCTGGGCGTGCGCGCGGCGTCTTCGCTCGCGTTGCTTGACGCTCCCGGCGATGTCGAAGAACTTCTCGGTCCGCTGCCGGACGACGTCCGCATCAGTCAACGGCTCGGCGGTCATCGCGACCTGGTGCTGCTGTTCGTGACCCGATCGGCCCGGCTGGGGCAGCGGATTCCGGCGGTGACGGCGGCGATCGCTCCGGACGGCGCGTTCTGGGTTGCTTGGCCGAAACGAGCCAGCGGCGTTGCGACCGACGTGACGGAGGACGTGATCCGTGCGGTCGCGCTGCCGACGGGCCTGGTCGATGTGAAGGTCTGCGCGATCAGCGAGGTGTGGTCGGGGCTCAAGCTGGTCATCCGGAAGGAACTGCGCTGAACCGGAGCCGTACGACGGCCCAGAACCCCGCCTATCCGGGGATCCGCAGCGCAGTCACCGTGCGCTGGGCGTCGTCGCTCATCAGCAGGGTTGCCTCACCTCGGGGCATGTCGAACCCCACTGTCCCGCGGACGCTCTCTCCCTCGTCGAGAGTGCCGACGTCGAGCAGCGGATCGCCCGCGGCCTCAACAGCGAGATCGAAGAGGGTGCCGTTGCGATCGAAGACCTGGAAGTTGTACGGGTCGTAGTCCACCTCGCCGGTAAAGCAGACCAACTGCACCTCGACCCGCAGGTAGCTCCCGTTGATGGCTGGCGGCTCCTCTCGGTCGCCGTCGATCCACTCGCGCGAGATCAGGATGAGCTGTCCACTCCCGCGGCGAGTCGTGAAGTCGATCCTGTCGCCGCGATCGACCGGCGGCGGACTAGCGGTCGGCCTGCTGGGAGACGGGATGTGGGTATCGGCGTAGCGGGCGACGGCCGAGGCGGTGACGACCACGGCAACCACGATCGCGACCACGACGGCCGTGGCGATCCGGGCGGTGCGCCGATGAGGGGGTGGTGTGGGACTGATCCGTGTGGGACCGATCGGTGCTCCGGGGCCGCGGGGCGCGGTGGTCCGCGCATTCGGCACGCCTGGCCAGTCCGGCCCCGGCTGCTGTCGCGGGTAGCCGGCAGGCACGAACCCTGGCCCATGCGGGGTAGGCCCCATCCCGTCGCTCGGCTGCGGCAGCGTGCCGTCGTCCACCCGCCAACGGTAGCTGTTGCCGCCCAACGCGAGCGGGCGATCCGAGTCGAGCCGACTTTGCCCGAAAGTTCTGCACAGCGGCTTGCAAGGGGCGCCCGGTCCACAGTCGCCCTCAGGAGCCCGGCGCCGCGGCTGGGATTCACATCCTCCGGGCATGCCTCTGACGCCTGCTTCCCGACCGACGGCGGATCAATCCGGCTCGCCGATCACCCTGCGCGCGCCGCACGACATCGTCGCTGTAGTGCCGTTCCTCCTTGGCTTCCATCCCGAGGAGTCGGTGGTCGCGCTCCTCCTGGAGCGCGGGCGGCTCCGGTTGACCGCCCGCTACGAGCTGCCGCAGCGCGGCGCCGTCGGCGATCTCGCCGAGGAGATCCGCGCGCTGGCACGCCAGCACCGGGCGGACGAGCTCGTCCTGGTCGGCTACAGCGAGTCCAACGCCAGCGAACCGGTGCTGGAATCGCTGGTCCCTGCCCTGCGTCGCCTGCGGGTCCGGGTCGCACTCGCCGTGTCCGACGGCCGGTGCGCGGTTCTGGGTCGGTACGGCTTCGAGGCCATCCCGGCGCCGGTGCCTGACCTCCGCAGTCATCCAGTGGCAGCAGCGGCGGTCTACGCCGGGTTGAACGCCCGCGCGACGCGGGCCGAACTCCAGGCGTGGGTGTCCGGTCCGGCAGCAGCCGAATGGACCAGGCTGGAGGAGGTGGCAGCGGTCGCGTGTCAGCGCCATGCGGAAGGCAGCGAAGCCGCTGTCGAAGGCGCCGCGAAGGGCGCTCCGGAGGGCGGGGCGGAGGCCCGACTTGCGCGGCTGCTGAGCACAGGTGTGGACTCACCGAACGCGTTGGACGAGGCGGCGCTGGTCGAGCTGGCGGTGCTGGTCGCCGACGTCCATCGTCGCGACCGAGCCTGGCTGGCGATCACCACAGACCGGGCTCAGCAGCACATTCGGCTGTGGCACGCCGTCGTGGCGGCCGCCCCGCCTCCGCACCAGGCTGCGCCGCTCGCGTTGCTGGGGATCGCGGCGTGGATCGCCGGCGATGGCGCGTTGCTGAATGTCTGCGCCGAGCGGCTCCGGGCGGAGGCGCCGGCGTACAGCATGGGCAGCCTTCTCGAACGGGTCAGTGAGGCAGCGCTCTCGCCCTCCCACTGGACGCCGTGGCGGGAGTCCCTGCTCGCCGAGACGGGTGAACATTCCCTTCTGGTGGGCGGTCCGGCGCTCCACTAGGTTGTGACATATGACACGTTTCGTGGTGTGCGGGGAGACACTCATCGATCTGGTGCCCTCCGACGATGCGGCCAACACGTCGCAGCGTTCCAACTGGATGGCGTTGTCCGCGGGCGGACCGATGAACAGCGCCGTCGCGCTGGGCAAGCTCGGCGCCGATGTGCACTTCCTCGGTCGGTTGTCGACCGACGCCTTCGGCCGGCAGTTGCGCCAGCACATCGATGGAGCCGGGGTGAGTCTGGACCTTGCTGTCGAGTCCGAGCAGGCCACTTCGCTGGCGGTCGTCAGCCTGGATGACCGCGGTGTCGCGAGCTACACGTTCCACTTCAACGACACGGCGAACTTCGGCTGGACGCCTGAGGAACTGCCCGATTTGGGGGCCGGTGACTGGCTGCACATCGCGTCGCTGTCCTGTGTGGTCAGCCCAGGCGCCGAGGCGCTGCTGGAGTGGGTGGGCTCGCTCGAGTGCGGCGTGTCGTACGACGTGAACGTCCGCCCGACGGTGATCCGCGACCCTGAGGAGTACTGGCGGCGCGTCGAGCCCTGGCTGCGCGTCGTCGGCGAGCGTTCGGGGATCTTCAAGGGCAGCGACGAAGACGTCACCCTGCTCGCGCGCAGCGCCACCGCCGTACCGGACCGATCGAGCGTCGGCGACCCCGTCGCGATCGCGGCCGGATTTGTCGAGGCCTACGGGCTCGGGATGGCCGTGATCACTCTCGGACCAGAGGGTGTCGCCGCAGTCGAGTCGGGCGGCGCCGTGACGCGAGCGGCCGGCTTCCCGGTCTCCGTCGTCGACACCGTGGGTGCCGGCGACACGTTCATGGCGGGCTTCCTCGACGGCTGGGTCGGGCGAGAGTTGCCGCTGGAGGCGGCGCTGCGGCGCGGCACGGCGGCGTCCTCGATCGTCTGTGGCCGCCGAGGCCCGCAACCGCCGACCGCGGCTGAGGTCGATGCATTGATCGCCGCGGGCGGCTAGGGGCCTCACGAGGCCCTCCCACTCGGTTCAGCCCGCGGCGCCGGCCAACACGGCGAGCGCTTGTTCGCTGCGTTGGTCGCTCGGCGGGCTGCCATCTGCCTCGGTCACGTAGAACGTATCGATGGCTTGGCCGGCCAGCGTGCTGATGTGTGCGGACCGGATCGAGAGTCGGGCGGCACTCAGCGCGTGGCCAAGGGCGTAGAGCAGGCCTGCGCGATCAGTGGTGCGGATCTCGATCACCGCGGCGGACTCGCTCGCACCTCGGATCCAGTCGGCGAACGGCCTGGCGAGATCTCCCTTGCTGTGCGCGCGCGCCTCGCGCCGCTGCACCGCCTTGAGGACGGCGGCGTCGCCGCCCTCGAGCCGCTCCAGTTGCTTGACCAGGTACGCCGGATCCGGCAGATCCTGTGGCTGCTGCTTATCCACCCGCCAGGTGTTGACCCCGATTCCTTCCACGGTGTGCAGCACGGCGGAACGCACCTGAATCGAGTGCGAGGCCAGCAGACCTGCAGTGTCGCCGAACAGTCCCAGCCGATCACGTGCCGCGATCACCAGCTGCAGGCCGCCCGGCTGTGACTCCATCCGGATACGCGGACGACCGTCCAACTGGACCGATCTGGCCATCCCGAGATCCACCAGCTGGGTGACATCGGTCCTGGAACTCTCGTCGACCAGCATGTCCTCGGTCCGCTCGGCCAGCCCGTTGATCAACTGCGCTCGCCACGGAGTCCAGGCGGCCGGGCCTGCGGCGCGGGCGTCGGCCTCGGTCAGGAACCGCAGCATGTCCAGGATGTCCGCCCGGCCCTGTACCGAGCTGACCAGGGCGTCCTGGGTGGCCGGGTCGGCGTGGTCCCGGGTGGTCGCCAAGGTGACCAGCGTCAGGTGCTCCGCCACTAGCAGTTCAACCAGGTCGGCGTCGGCGTCGATGAGCCCCATGGAGAGCACCGCCTCGCGGGCGATCGGGGCTCCGACGGCGGGATGCTTGGCCCCCGCTCCGGGCAGCTTGCCGATGTCGTGGAAGAGCGCGGCGAGCAGCAGCAGGTCGGGACGCTCCACCTGGGTCAAGAACCGCTGGATCTCGGCAACCGTCTGCACCAGGTGGCGGTCGACGGTGAACTGGTGAATCGGATTGTGCTGAGGTCGCGCGCGGACCGGCTCCCAGGAGGGGATCCATCGGGTCACGCACCCGGCGAGGTCGAGGGCTTCCCAGACCGGGATCAGATTGTGGCCGGCAGAGAGCATGTCCAGCAACGCGTCCCTGGCGGCCTGCGGCCACGGCGTCGGCAGTACCGGCGCGTGGGCCCCGAGGTTGTCGGCGGTGACGGGGGAGAGCACCAATCCTCGTCGCGCGGCGAGGGCGCCGGCGCGCAGCCCGATCAGCGGATCGGTCGGTCGGGCGTCGCGGCCGAGACCGACCTCGCCCTGGTGGATGATCAACCCGTGGTCGGCGACCACGTACTCGGGCTTGCGTTCCCTCTTCACGAAACTGAGCACGCGGCGCTGAGGAATCGCCTGCTTCGCTGAGCGGACCGTGATGTCTACCGCGTGGCCGATCCGTCGCGCCGCCAGGCTGACCTCGACGTGGAGGGCGTCGGGGTCGGCGTAGCCGAGCAGCTCGGCGACCTCGTCCACCTCGCTGGCCAACAACCGGTCCAGCGTCCGGCCGGAGGTGACGTGCAGCGCGTCTCGCACGTCGAGGAGACGCTCGTACGGGTCCCGAAGCCCTTCGTGGGGTCGGTCGGTGAGCCACGTCGCCGCCAGCGCTCGGAGCATGGTCATGTCCCGGAAGCCGCCCCTGGCCTCCTTGAGATCGGGCTCGAGCAGGTACGCCGCGTCCCCGAACGTCTCGACGCGTTCGTCGACCGAGGCCAGCAACTCCGGAAGCCGCCGGCGCGCGTTGGTCCGCCAGGAGTCCAGCAGCCCCGTCCGCGCCGTCCGCACGAGGTCGCCGTCGCCAGCGATCAGGCGGAGGTCGAGCAGGCCCACTCCGGCGCTCAGCTCCCGGCCGGCCACCTCGGCACACTCGATCGGCGTCCGGACCGAGTGGTCCAGCCGGATGCCACTGTCCCACAGCGGGTACCAGAGGCTATCCGCGAGCGCGCCGATTGCGGTGCCCGCCCGCCCGTCGTGCAGGAGGACGAGGTCCACATCGGAGCGCGGCCCGAGTTCGGACCGCGCAAGGCTGCCCACCGAGGCCAGCGCCAGTCCCGTCGCAGGCAGGCCCGCGTCGGCGACAGCTCGGGTGAAGAGGTCGAGCAGGGCTGACTCCACGCAGCGAGTGACCAAACGCCGACGATCCGGCCCCGCGGTGGAAGACCACGGAGACCGGATCGCGACGTTGAGGCGCTCGCTGGTCAGGTCACGCTTCAGAGCGCGTCCAGCCCGCGCTCCCCGGTTCGCACGCGAACGATGTCGTCCACGGGAACAGACCAGACCTTGCCGTCACCGATGCGGCCGGTCCGTGCGCTCTTGACCAGGACGTCGATGATGTCTTTGGCATCCTCGTCATCCACCAGCACCTCAAGTCTCACCTTGGGAACGAGGTCGACGGTGTACTCCGCGCCTCGGTAGACCTCGGTGTGGCCACGTTGACGCCCGAAGCCACTGGCCTCGCTCACGGTCATGCCCTCGACGCCGAACGACTCGAGCGCGGTCTTCACTTCATCCAACATGTGCGGCTTGATGATCGCGGTCACGAGCTTCATGCCGTCACCTCCTCATTCTTGGAGTCGCTGTCGGCGCGACGTGCGGCGCTACCGCCGAACGAGAGCCCGCGGGCCCCGCCGCCGAGAGTGCCGAGATCGTATCCAGTCTCCGCGTGCTCGCTGTTGTCGACGCCCTCGAGTTCCTCTTCCTCGCTCACCCGGAAGCCGATCGTCTTGTGCAAGGCGAGGCCGATGATCAGGGTCAGGATGAAGCTGTAGGCGAGGACGGCGAACGCACCGACGGCCTGGCGCCAGAGCTGGTCGACGCCGCCACCGTAGAACAGGCCGTTGACGCTGGCAGGGGCGGCTTCCGTGGCGAAGAACCCGATGGAGAGGGTTCCCCACAGGCCGCCGACGAGGTGCACACCGACCACGTCGAGCGAGTCGTCGTAGTTGAGCTTGTACTTCAGTCCGACGGCCAGCGCGCAGAGCACACCCGCGACGACGCCGACGATGATCGCGCCGATCGGAGAAACCGACGAACAGGCTGGCGTGATCGCAACCAGGCCTGCCACGATGCCGGACGCAGCGCCGAGGGACGTGGCGTGTCCGTCGCGAATGCGCTCGGTGAGCAGCCAGCCGATGCAGGCGGCGCC
Organism: Propionibacteriaceae bacterium; assembly: GCA_044225235.1. Classification (GTDB taxonomy): domain Bacteria; phylum Actinomycetota; class Actinomycetes; order Propionibacteriales; family Propionibacteriaceae; genus Microlunatus. Next base: position 158,159 of record JBGAIX010000005.1, read on the forward strand.
GGTGGCGACGAAGGTGTTCACCCAAGTGACCGATGCCGTGTTGTTTGCGGCGACGGCGGAACCGGCGTTGAAGCCGAACCAGCCGAACCACAGCAGACCCGCGCCGATCATGACCAGGGTCAGGTTGTGGGGGCGCATCGGATCACGCTTCCAGCCGATCCGTCGTCCCAGCACCAGGGCGAGAGCCAGACCCGCGACACCGGCGTTGATGTGCACGGCGGTGCCGCCGGCGAAGTCGATCGCCTTGAGGCTATTGGCGATCCAGCCACCGGTGTGGGTGACCGCTCCGGCGTCGTCAGTCAGAGTGAAGTCAAACACCCAGTGCGCCACCGGGAAGTAGACAAGCGTGCCCCAGATCATCGTGAAGATCATCCAGGTGCCGAACTTGGCCCGGTCGGCGATGGCGCCCGAGATCAGAGCGACGGTGATCACCGCGAAAACGGCCTGGAAGGCCACGAAGGCCATCGCGGGCAGGCTTGCATCGGTGTCTTCCATCAGGCCCTTGAGCCCGAAGAATTCCCCGGGGTTGCCCAGCAGTCCGTAGCCGACGTCGTTGCCGAAGGAGATCGAGTAGCCCCAGAGAACCCAGAGCACAGAGATCGAGGCGAGCGCCCCGAAGCTCATCATCATCATGTTCAAGACGCTCTTCGCGCGGACCATGCCGCCGTAGAAGAGCGCGAGGCCCGGTGTCATCAGCAACACCAGCGCCGCTGAGGTCAGGATCCAGGCAGTGTTGCCCGAATCGAGTTCGAGTGGAGACATTGGCTGCTTCTTTCGGTGAAGGAGCTGGAGTGTGTGAGTGGCCACGAAGGCGCTCGGATCCAAAGCGCGTGGTTGGCCAACACTCTTGTCGCGGCGTGTTGCACTCCTGTCAGTGCTGGTTACGGCAACGTGACATTTGTGAAGCGAATGTGACGGACGAATTTCGTCCCGGCGAATGTGAACGGGCCGCGTGTGAGGTCGGGGGTCAGCCCTGCCGCGCGACGGACACCCCGTGCGAGGCTACGCCCTCGCCTATTCCGCGTGCTTCCGCGCAGCCCAGGCCGAGGCGACCATGTCGTCGACCGAGTGGCGCATCGACCAGCCGAGGTCCCGTGCGGCGAGGTCGCCCGCTGCGACGATGCGCGCCGGGTCGCCCGGACGCCGGGCCCTGATCTCGGGTCGGAAGTCGATCCCGGTCACGCGTGCGACCGAGTCCATGATTTGGCGCACGGAGAGGCCGTCGCCGCTACCGAGGTTGTAGACCCGCTCCAGAGTGCGGTCCGCTGACAACGCTCGCGCGGCGGCGACGTGCGATGTGGCGAGGTCGGCGACATGGACATAGTCGCGGACACAGGTGCCATCCGGTGTGGAGTAGTCGTCGCCGAAGATCACGGGAACGTGTCCCGCCACGAGAGCATCGAAGATGCGCGGGAAGAGGTTGTGCGGACTGGTGTCCCGCAGGTCGAGCGGGCCGGAGCCGACCACATTGAAGTACCGCAATGAGGTGTGCAGCAGGCCCGCCTCGCCCGCGGTCGCGCGTGCCTGGTCGCGCAGGATCCATTCGCCGATCAGCTTGGACTCGCCATACGGGGATTCCGGCCGCGTCGCGCTGCTTTCGGTGACCAACTCGGTGTCCGGTGTGCCGTAGACGGCCGCGCTCGAGGAGAAGACGATTCGCCGCACCCCGGCGGCGCCCATCGCCGCCAACAGGGTGACCATCGCGGTGACGTTCTGCGTGTACGTATGCAGCGGCCGCTGCACCGAGACCCCGGCGTACTTGTATCCGGCCAGGTGCACGACCCCGTCGATGGGCTGCTCCGCGAAGATTCGATCGAGCAGCGCGCGGTCCCCGACATCGCCCTCGTAGTACGCCATTCCGTCGGGGACGAAGGCGCGGTGGCCGCTGGAGAGGTCGTCGACGACGACCGGGTCGATGCCCTCGTGGGCAAAGGCGCGCGCGACGTGCGCACCGATGTAGCCGGCGCCTCCGGTGACGAGCCACGCCATCTGCGCCCCTCCTTGGAGTGTGAGTCGAAAGGCGATCGTCCCCGGCGATCGTTGACATCGGCCAGCGTAACGGGAGGCCGGCGCGCCGCTGGCGGCCGGCATAGCCCGTACGACGTGTGGTGATTACTACGCTTGGGGACGAGTGCAGCCACGTCCGCGCCCTCAGTCTCGATGTCGCCGGAGGAACAAGATGCGTAGCCGAACCCCGCTCGTTGTCGCTGGCGCCTTTGCCGCACTGGTGGTCGTGGCGAATGTGCTGATCTTTACCGGCGATGACGGGCTGGGCGGTGTTTTCGCCGTCATCCTCGCGATGCCGTGGATCCTGCTGTTCTCCGGTCTCGCCGATGCGCTGGCTCCCTCGGCCACGGACGGCGTCGGCGCCGGACTCGCGATGACCCTGCTCGGCGGCGCCATCAACACCGTCCTGGTGTACGTCGTGGCTCGCCTCATCTCCACCGCGGCATCCCGTCGGCGAAAAGCCTGAGCCGCCGTCCGGCGTCAACTGTCGCTTCTCACGCGGAGCTGCGACACGCTCAGGCCTAGTGCCACTTCCGCCGCGACGATGGCTGGCGCGAACTCCGACTCGGGGATCGGTCGATGGGGTGCCAACATCTGGACCTCGAGCGCCACGCGCGCACCATCGGGGACCCAGCGCCAGGTCGCCACCAGTCGCCCTCGCCACAGAACCGCCGGAAGGTACTGGCCATTGACCCGGGACCACACCCGCGCCAGCTGATCCTCGCCGAGAAGCCGATGTCGCCAGCGTCCGTGATAGCCGACCAACAGTCCGTCGAACTCGGTCAGCAGCCGCAGGCCCGGATCCTCCGAACCACCCTCGGGTGGGACGGCCAGATCGAGGAACGGTTCGCCCTCCGGCCCGGTCTCCACCGCGATCTGGTCACCGAGCCGAGCGAGTGCGGCATCCACACTGCGGAGGCGGAGACCCAGGAAGTAGCTGAGGTCATGGCGCGTGACCGGGCCGTACGCGCGGACATGGGTGCGGATCAGTGCAGCCGCGGACTCGACCGGCGCAGTCGCGCCGTCGTCGGCGCCGGCAGCGCGTTCACCAGCGGCCCAGCGTGGGATGACATCGCTGGCCAGGCGGTGCAACGTGTCGGTACGCGTTTCCCAGCGCTGGTCGGGCGGCCGCCTGATCAGCTCAGGATTCCCCCAGATCAGCGAGTCGGCGAAGGGCTCGCGGTCGGACCTGCTGGGCGCTCCCTGCGACGCCAACCAGCTGTGGCCGTGCTGCACGAGGTCGGCACGGGCGCGCCAGCCACCGGATGCGAATCGAGAGATTTCGGTGAGCACGTCCTCGGGGGTCGCCCGACCGAGGGGGAGTCGGCCCAGCTGGTTCAGCCGGAGTTCGCGTGCCGCAGCCGCGGTCCACGCATGGTGCTCGGCAACGGTCGTGTGCACCGTTCCGCGCAGCGTGCTGCCCTTGACGAGGCGATGAGTCTCGAAGAGCTCACGGATCAGTTGACGGCTCGTACCCGGAAGTCGCGACGCCGCGAAGAGGAACGGCGCGCGCGGCACCTGGGACTGAATCGGACCGAGCCGGCTGAACAGCGTGAGCACGCCCTCGGCGTCGGTGCTCTCGAGAGCCGGGAACTGCCGTCGCAGCGTGCTGAGACGGAGGTCCTCGAGGCTCAGTCTCGGCATGACGCTGACGGTAGTGGGCGCCACCGACAGCGAGTTGGCGCCATCCGGCACGGTCGACGGGCTCAGCGGCGGGCGCTGACAGGGCGCGATGCGAAGGCCCGTCGTGGACTGGTGCGGTAACGTACCGGCATGGATCGCGTGACCTTGCTTCTTTAGCGCGCAGGGAGACCTGCGCGCAGCCCCTCGTGCCGAGTGCCGCAGGGGTTTTTTCATGCCCGCTGGGCGGGTGACGCGACGACGAGGAGACCACAAGTGACCGAGCAGACCGAACCGGTCCGGGCCGGGTACGACGCGCATACCGCTCAGCAGCGCTGGCAGGCGTTCTGGGAGGCCAACGGCACGTTCGCTGCGCGCGACGACGACTCTGCCGAGCGTCGCTACGTGCTCGACATGTTCCCGTACCCGTCGGGTGACCTGCACATGGGCCACGCGGAGGCGTTCGCGATGGGCGACGTCGTCGCGCGCTACCAGCGGCTGAAGGGCTTCGACGTCCTGCACCCGATCGGCTGGGACTCCTTCGGGCTGCCCGCAGAGAATGCGGCAATTCAGCGGGACGCGCACCCGTCCGAGTGGACGTACGCCAATATCGAGACGCAAGCGACCTCGTTCCGCCGCTACGGGCTGAGCTTCGACTGGTCGACCCGGCTGCACACCTCCGACCCCGAGTACTACCGCTGGACTCAGTGGCTCTTCCTGCGATTCCGGGAGCGCGGCCTGGCCTACCGCAAGGCGAGCTGGGTCAACTGGTGTCCGCAGGACCAGACGGTGCTGGCGAACGAGCAGGTGGTCGCCGGGCTGTGCGAGCGCTGCGGGTCGGTGGTCACCAAGCGCCAGCTGACGCAGTGGTACTTCAAGATCACCGACTACGCCCAGCGCCTGCTGGACGACATGGCGGACCTGGAGGGTGGCTGGCCCGACCGGGTGCTGACGATGCAGCGCAACTGGATCGGCCGGAGCGAGGGAGCGTTCGTCGACTTCGCGATCGACGGACGGGCGGAGCCGGTGACGGTGTTCACCACGCGGCCCGACACCCTCTACGGGGCGACCTTCTTCGTGGTCGCCCCCGAGGCCGCGCTGGCCAGCGAATTGGTCACCGCGGAGCAGCGGGCGGAGTTCGAGGCCTACCTCGAGCTGACCCAGAAGGCGACCGAAATCGAGCGCCAGTCCACCGAGCGGCCGAAGACGGGTGTCTTCCTGGGGGTGCACGCGACCAACCCGGTCAACGGCGAGCGGATCCCGGTCTATGCGGCCGACTACGTGCTGGCCGACTACGGCACTGGCGCCATCATGGCGGTGCCCGCTCACGATCAGCGTGACCTGGACTTCGCCGCCGCGCTGGGCCTGCCGGTCAGAGTGGTTGTCGACACCGGCGCCGCCGACCCGGCAGAGACCGGCATCGCTACTCCGGGTGATGGCAGCTACGTGAACTCGGGCGAGTTGGACGGACTCACCGACAAGGCAGCTGGGATCGCCGCCATCGTCGCCAGGCTGGAGGAGCAGGGGGTCGGGCAGGGCGCGACGACGTTCCGGCTGCGGGACTGGCTGCTGAGCCGGCAGCGCTACTGGGGCTGCCCGATCCCGATCGTGCACTGCGAACGATGCGGGGAGGTGTCGGTGCCCGATGATGAGCTGCCCGTGAAGCTGCCCTACATGAAGGGCACCGATCTCGCCCCCAAGGGCACCTCGCCGCTGGCGGCGGCCACCGAGTGGGTCAACGTGGCCTGCCCGCAGTGCGGCGGGCCGGCGACCCGGGACACCGACACCATGGACACCTTCGTCGACTCTTCCTGGTACTTCTTCCGCTACTGCTCGCCCGGGCTGGAGACCGCGCCGTTCGACCCGGACGACGTGCGCCGCTGGATGCCGGTCGCTCAGTACGTCGGCGGGGTCGAGCACGCGATCCTGCACCTGCTGTACATGCGTTTCTTCACCAAGGTGCTGTACGACATGGGCCTGGTCGACTTCGCCGAGCCGATGCGCCGCCTGCTCAATCAGGGACAGGTCATCAACCAGGGCAAGGCGATGAGCAAGTCGCTGGGCAACGGCGTCGACCTGGGCGCGCAGATCGATCAATTCGGTGTCGACGCGGTGCGGCTGACTGTCGTCTTCGCCGGCCCGCCCGAGGAGGACATCGACTGGGCGGACGTCTCGCCGGCAGGGTCGCTGCGGTTCTTGCAGCGGGCCTATCGGCTGGCGGCCGATGTCACCAGTGACCTCGGCGCCGATCCGTCCCTCGGGGACGCGGCGCTGCGCCGCGACACGCACCGGCTGTTGGCCGAGATCGAACAGAGCATCGACGGACAGCGATTCAACGTCGCGGTCGCCCGGGTGATGGAACTGGTCAATGCGGCCCGCAAGGTGATCGACACGGGAGCGGGAGGTGGTGATCCGGCGGTCCGCGAGGCGGTCGAGGTCGTTGCGATCGCGCTGAGCCTGGTGTCGCCGTACGTCGCCGAGGAGATGTGGGAACTACTGGGGCACACGCCCTCGGTAGCGAACGCGCGCTGGCCTCAGGTCGAGGCCGGCCTGCTGGTGGCCGAGACCGTGACCTGCGTGGTCCAGGTGCAAGGGAAGGTTCGAGCGCGGCTGGAGGTGTCGCCCGAGGTGGATGAACAGGCACTCCGGGAACTGGCGCTGGCCGATCCGGGAGTCGTCCGCGCGCTCAACGGTCGGGCGGTGGCAAAGGTGATCATCCGCCGGCCCAAGCTGGTCAGCATCGTTCCGGTCTAGTACTCCTGCCGCGTGGGGCTGGCGCACGCCTGGCCAGCGCGTCAGCCTCGCCGGGCAAGTGTCGCCTGCACGCCGCGGTGGTCGGTGCCGGGCACCGGGAAGGTGCCGAACGCCGTTGCGGTGAGTTCCGGACTGACCAGAACGTGGTCAATCGGGAGAAGGGCGGGGTACCGGCGGTCGGTAGGCCACGTCGGTTGCCAGCCCGCGCCGGCGAGATCGGCGGCGTCCCGCATGCCGGCCCGGCGCAGCCGCCGCATCGAGGCGTGGTCCGGGACCGCGTTGAAGTCCCCGGCGACGATCAGTGGGCCACGGGTCCGAGCCTGTTCGATGGCGTCGGTCAACGCAGCCTGCTCCGCCGACCATCGCCCGTTGCAGTAGGGGTTGCAGGGGTGCGCCGCGATGAGCTGGATCGGTCCCATCCCAGGCGGACTGAGGTCGACCCGCCATTGCCGCAACGGGTCGGGTCCGACCGGCGCCGGCGCGACGAGCGGAAACCGGGAGAACACGGTGGTGGCGCTCGGCACCTCGCGAGGGTCGCCGATCACGTACGGGAAGCGCTGCCGCCAGCCGCGTGCGTCGAGGGCGTCCAGATCGGGGCCCTGCGTTTCCACCAGGACGACGAGGTCCGCGGACTGGGCGCGCGCAACGATGGCGGCAGGATCGGCAAGTCCGTCGTTCACATTCAGGCTCATCACCGCAATTGGCGGCGTTCGGGTCTGGTGCCGGGCCGGGATGAAGGCCGGTGCCTGCCACCAGAGGGCCAGTGCGGTGCCGACAACGACCGGAATTGCCGTCAGTCCCACCAGGCGGCGGCGGGACGCGACCAGCCAGAGCAGGACGAGCAGCACCAATGCCGACGGGTACCCGAGCAGCCCGTACGGCACGAATGCGGTCAGCATCGCCCCGCGGTCGCTGGTCGGTGGCGCGAGGTACAGCCCTGTGCTGACGGTCGCGGGTACCAAGAGCAGCGCCACCCCGACGGCGAGCAGCCAGCGCCCACCCCGAAAGAGTGGGGGTCGCGCTGCTGCCAACGGTCGTCGTCGCTCCGCTTCGGGCCGTCCGTCGGGGCTAGACGGCATGGCCGCGACGCGCCGCCGCCGGATTGCGCCGCACCATCTTCACGAGATCAGGGTGGGGCGGGTATTCGGACTGCTTCACCTCGTCCGTCTGCTGCCAGCCGTTGTGTGCGTAGAAGTCTCGGGCCGGCGCCTCGGCGAGGACCCAGAGCTGCGCCTGCACGCTCCCGAGTGCATAGATCTCGCTCGTCGCGAAGTCCAGGAGCGCTGAACCATACCCTCGGCGGGTGTAGTCCGGGGTGACGCCGAGGTGGTGCAGAGTGGACTTGTCGAAGGCGACGTAGCCGATCGGCTCGCCGCGCCGTTCCAGCAGGTACGCGCGCACGCGCCGATCGCGCAGTCGGCGCCGCCAGCGAGCGGCAACGGCGGCAGTGGGGTAGGGGTGTTCCTCAGCCGCGAAGATGTCGGAGAGCGCCGACTCCGACGCTGCCCGCTCCAGTCGGACCAGCAGGCGCACCTCGTGCGGCCGAACTCGCCGGATCCGCAATCCCTCCTCCAGGTCCTCCAGCGGAGGATCGTGCTCGTCGAGGATGTCCAGCAGTTGGTCGGCGATCCGGTCAGCCCGGGTCAGGTGTCCGCGCCGCGCCGCGAAGTTCGACTTCTGGATGCACCACGCCTCTGCCTCAGCGTCGTCAGTCGCGACGATCAGGCCGTTCTCGCCTGGGGCGATCACCGTGATGTCGTCCCAGTCGAACGCGTGCCGCCGGAAGGGGTTGACCACCTCGATCGAGCGGTCCGAGACCTGCACCCGCGGGTGCAGGCCGAATCGCCAGATGTAGAAGAGGGCGACAGCGGTGAGCCCACCCAAGATTGCGGGGATCCAGGCCGACCGCTGATTGAGGTAGGCCAGATACCCCAGCACGGGAATGGCGACGCCGGAAGCCAACGCGAAGATGACCACGGCAGCCATCGTGAAAGGCCCCGCGCGCCACACCCGTCGGGTCGCGTCGCTCACGTCTCCCCATTCCTTCCGACACCAGCGTCCCCCGAGCCGACGTGCCATGCGCCCGCGTCCACCAGGTCCTACGCTGAGCCGATGGCGGGCGTCGCGGTGGTGACAGACTCTACGTCCTGCCTCGACCCCGATGTCGCCGCCCGCGCCGGTGTCAGGGTGGTGCCACTGCAGGTCGTCATCGATGACGTCTCGCGCCCCGAAACCGAGGTTCCGCCGGCCGAGGTCGCGGACGCCCTGCGCTCCGGACGTCGGGTGACGACCTCTCGACCTACCCCGGACGTCTTCGCCGGCGTCTACCGCGAACTCCTCCATCAGGGATACGGAGGGGTGGTGTCGGTGCACCTCAGCGGCAAGATCTCCGGCACGGTGGCCGCAGCCGAGCTTGCCGCCGCATCGGCCGGCATCGAGGTACGGGTCGTCGACAGCGAGACCCTCGCGATGGCGGTCGGATTCGCCGCCCTCGCCGGAGCCGAGTGGGCGGCGGGTGGCGCCACGGTCGCGGAGGTCGAGCAGATCGTGCGCCGGCGGGCCGGCGCTGGGGTCACCTATTTCTGCGTGGACAGTCTCGAGTACCTGCGTCGTGGCGGTCGGATCGGCACCGCCGCCGCTCTGCTCGGCTCGGCGCTGGCGGTGAAGCCGATCCTGACAGTGACGGGTGGCGAGATCCGGGCTCACGAACGTGTTCGCACCGCGTCGAAGGCTCGGGCGCGACTGGAAGAGCTCGGCCTGACGGCGTTGGCGAGTGCCGCGGGCAACAGCGACCGGGTGGACGTCGCCGTGCACCACCTCGACAACGCCCAGGGCGCCCGCCGGCTGCGACACCGACTGGCGCCGCGGGTCGGCGACACGACGATCCAGATCTCCGAGGTCAGCGCCGTGCTCGGGGTGCACGTCGGGCCCGGGACGCTGGGAATCGTCGTGTCGCCGAGCTGACCCGCGAGCCGGACTCCAGCCGCCGTCCACAGGTCATCCCTCGACGTGTCTTCGTCCCGAGGTCGGTCTTCGGGTGCACCGGCCGCTCCGACGATCCTTAGCTTTCGGGCATGCGACAGCCTCGACCCGACCCGGTGCTCCTCGATGCGGCTCTGGAGCGGCTGCGGAGCGCGTTCGAGTCGGTGCCCGCTCGCCATCCGCGCGGCCACCCGCCGGAGTTGCGCCCCACCCCGCTCGCTCGGCGCGCCCTGACGGACGCCCTGACGGACGTCCGGGGCGGCACGAGGAGTCCGCACCAGGAGTTGAGCCGCCCGATTGAGCATGATGCGTCGCCGGGCGCGACCGCACGTCAGCCGGACCCTGCCGACGCTGACGACCCTGCCGACCTTGATCCTGACCACGCCGACCTCGCTGACGATGCGGAAGATTCGCCCACGCGGCGTCCCCAGCGCTCGGACCCGCTGCCCGGCCTGCGGGTGCGGCTTGGCGGCCGACAGGCCGCTGTCATCGTTGCAGTGCTGCTGGTCGGCCTGGGGATCACCGGCTGGGCCCTGCTCCGGTCCCGCCCGGTGGCGCTGGCTCTCGACACCGCGTCCCCAGTGAGCACGGCCCCCGCCGGCGATCCCGCGACCGAGGGCGGGTCGAGTGGGCCAGGAGTACCGCGACGCGACTCTGCGGGTGCTGAATCCTCCGCGCCCGCGGGAGGAGCGGCCCAGTCGAGCCCTGGCTCGGGACACGCGGCGACCGATCGGGAACTGGTGGTCCATGTGATCGGCGCCGTGCGCAAGCCAGGGCTGGTCGAGCTCGGGGTCGGAGCGCGGGTCCAGGACGCGATCGATGCTGCTGGAGGTTTGCGTCGCTCAGCGGATCCCGGCCAGCTGAACCTGGCCCAGCCCGTTGCTGACGGCGAGCAGGTGGTGATCGGCACACGACACCGGCCGGTCGGTGAAGTCAGAAGCTCCGGCGCGGCGAACCGTCAACCGGCAGCGGGGCCGGGGGCCGGCACGGGAAGTGACTCGCCGGTTGTCGATCTCAATGTCGCAACCCAGCCCCAGCTGGAGGAACTGCCAGGAGTCGGCCCGGTGACCGCCGCCGCGATCCTGGGCTGGCGCGACCAGCACGGGCGGTTCACCCGGGTCGACGAGCTTCAGGAAGTTGACGGGATCGGGCCGAAGACGTTCGCTCGAATCGCGCCGCACGTTCGTGTCTGAGCGCGCCGCGTTCGTCGGCAAGGCAGGTCCCGCGGCCATGCGTGCCGCCGGCCTGATCCGGAGCTGGGCGGTCGGGCACCTGGCTCGAGGCTGGCACGCCCGCAGCCGGGCGGCGGATCCCCGACCGGTATCGCTCGATCTGCGGCTGGTGCCCGCGGCGGGCGCTGCATGGCTGGGTGCATGGTGCGGGACGCTGCAGACTCGGACCGGATGGTGGAGCGCCGCAATTGCGTTGACGGTCATCCTGGTCGGCTACGCGCTGCGCCGCTCGCCGGTGCTGCTGGTGGTCGCGGTGGCGTTGATCGCCGGTGCCGCTGGCGGCGCGCTCCGCGCCTCCGCGTTGCGAGAGGGTCCGATCGGTGGCCTGGCGCGCGAGCGGGCGGTGGTCGCGACCGACGTGGTGACCGCTGCCGACGCCCACCGGAATGACGGCACGGGCCGCCCGTACGTCACCGTCCGCGCGACGGCGGTCGTCGTCGAGGGCCGTGGAGCCCGCTGGCGGGTGCGTGCACCGATCCTCGTCACGGCGAACACCGGGCTCGACGCCTGGCAACGTCTGCCCGTCGGTACTCGCGTGTTCCTCACCGGGCGGCTGGAGGCTGCCCACCCCGGCGACGAGTTCGCCGCGGTGATGCGAGCCCGTGGCACTCCCGCTCTGCGCGCACCGCCCGGAGCCGGCCTGCGACTGGTCGAGCGCGTGCGGGCCGGGCTGAGGGCGTCTGTGGCGTCGAGATCGGCGGAGTCGCGGGCACTGGTGCCGGCACTCGTGCTTGGCGACACGTCACGGCTGCAGCCGGCGCTGACCGACGACTTCCGGGCAACCGGGCTGTCGCACCTCACCGCCGTCTCGGGTGCCAATCTGACCCTGTTGCTCGCGTTTCTCCTCACCGCTGGCCGCTGGCTCGGCGTCCGCGGGCGCGGCCTGCGGCTCCTCGGGGTGTTGGCAGTCGTCGCCTTCGTCGGATTGTGCAGGACCGAACCCAGCGTGCTGCGTGCGGCGGCGATGGGGCTGGTGGCCTTGGCAGCCTTGATCGGCGGCGGCCGGGCATCGGCGATCCGGCACCTCGCCGTCACCGTGCTCGGGCTGGTCCTGATCGACCCGTTTCTCAGCCGATCACCCGGATTCGCGCTGTCGGTGTTGGCCAGTGCGGGGATTGTCGTCCTTTCGCGGCCCTGGGCCGACACGCTCAATCGCTGGCTGCCGCGGGTCGTTGCCGAGGCGGTCGCCGTGCCACTCGCCGCGCAGTTGGCGACGATGCCGATGGTGGCGGCGCTGTCAGGTCAGGTGAGCGTGGTCGGCCTGCTCGCGAACGCGCTGGCGGGTCCGCTGGTGGGGCCGGCAACGGTCCTCGGCTTCGCGGCCGCGGGGACGTCGTTGCTGAGCACGGTCTTGGCCTCCGCGCCTGGGATCGGCGCAGCAGCCTGCGCCCATCTCATCATCACCGTCGCACACGTCGGGGCGTCGTTTCCCGGCGCCGCGTGGTCTTGGCCCGCAGGGCCCGCTGCGGTCCTCTGGCTGATCGCCGCCGGGGCGCTCGCAGCCGGGGTTGCGTCGCCGGTGCTGGCCCGGCCATGGCTCAGCGCCCTGCTCGCGCTCGCCCTGTTGGTCGCGCTGCTGCGCGCGCCCACGCCTCCGGGTTGGCCGCCGCGCGACTGGCTCGCCGTGGCCTGCGACATTGGCCAGGGCGACGGCTTGGTCGTGCGCGCAGCCGACCATGCCGGCGTGGTCTTCGACGCCGGTCCCGATCCTGTGGAGATGGGACGTTGCCTGGATCAACTCGGTATCCGAGAGGTCCCGTTGCTGGTGCTGACCCATTTCCACGCCGACCACGTGGCGGGCATCGACGGCGTCTTTGCCCATCGCCGGGTCGGTCAGATCTGGGTCAGCCCGCTGGCGGCGCCGGCGTCTGAGGCGCGGCAGGTGACTGAGCGAGCCGCCGGGTCGCAGGTGCCCGTTGCCTCCCCGCGGCTCGGCGCCACCGCGACAGTCGGTGCCATCGGCCTTCGCGTGATCGGCCCCGTTCACGCCCCAACGGGCTTCGAGCCTGCCGGATCGGACCCAGAATCGTCAGCACAGAACGACAGCAGTCTGGTGCTGATGGTGACCGTCGCCGGGGTGCGGTTGTTGTTCGCCGGCGACGTGGAGCCGGCGGGCCAGGCCGCGATCCTGCGGGCGGGCAGCGACGTGCGGGCTGATGTGTTGAAGATCCCGCACCACGGGTCGGCGCGACAGGATGCGGAGTTCTTCGCCGCCACCCACGCGCGGGTGGCGATGGTGAGCGCGGGCCGGCGAAACTCCTACGGCCACCCCGCACCCCGGACCTTGAAGTTGGCGCAGTCGCTCGGGATGACCGTGCTGCGCACGGACACACAGGGGGACACCGCGGTGGCTGGCACCGCCCATCGGCTTCGGGCGGTCGCCCAGCTGGCGGCGCGGAACTAGGGGATGAGCTAGCGGCCCGGCCCGTACCGCGGGTCGAACCGGAGCACTCGCTCGCCGCACCGGATCAGCACGGTCGGCTTGGTCTCGTCCCGCGTGATCAGGCCGTTCTCGTTGTCGTCCCCGGTCGGCACTCCGGCAAAGCGCACCCCGAAGGTGGCGGGGTCGGCGCACGAGTACGACCAGAGCTTGCGCTGGTCAGAGATCTGGATGGCCGTCAGCGAGGTGACCAGGTCGTCCCGACGGTTGGTCGTGCCCATCAGCAGCACGTTGTCGTAGCGCGCCCCGACGATCTTCTCGGTCAGCGGCGCACCCGCGGTGGATCGCCCCTTGACGGGCGCCGCCGATTCGGGGAGCGTCCAGGTCGCCATCTGGCGGAAGCCGCTGTAGAGCGTGACCCGGGTGCAGCGAAGGCCGCTGACGACGACGGTGATGGCGGGATCCTTCTCGCTGACAAGCCCCTGCCGTCGCAGGATGCGGGCGCCGCAACCAGTCTCGGCACGGGCCGCAGGGCTGGAGTACGTGATTTCGGTGACGCGCTTCGCTGCGAGGGTCGAGACGGGCCAGGCGACGATGCTGGTGGTCGCGACCATCACCACCAACAGCAGAGTTCGACTCGCGAAGCCGGCATCGGTCCGTGGGGGCCACCACTGGAAGGCGACCCAGCAGCTGATCCCGACCAGGACACCGCAGACGTACAACATCACCGTGCTGGCGTCGAGCAGGGCCGCCAGCCGGAGACTTCCGCTTGAGTTGCCCTGCAGCACCGCTGCCGCGTTCCGCAGCTCCGGCGCGAAGAGGCAGCGGCCCACCGCGGTCGGCACCGGTCCGAGCACGATGTACGCAGCGAGGATCGCGAGCCCATTGCGCCCCGTCTTCGCCGGCGGATAGCCGAGACGGTCGAAGTAGGCCTCGACGGTGACGTACCCGGCTGCGTAGATCCAGCCGGCCATCAGCAGCAGGCTGAGCGCCGCGCTGCCCACGGTCCCGTCCACCAGACGGGAGGCGAGGAGCGACAACCCGGCCAAGGTGCCGACCGCTGCTGGCAGCCCGACCAGGTAGCGGCCGATCCAGTGCCGCGTGCGGGAGGACCAGTACACGCCGAATCCACACAGCACCACTGTCATGCCGAGGGCGCCGAACGAGTGCTGGCCCGGTACCAGCGGGATCCCGGCGCTCGTCACGGCGGTCCAGTCGAGTGGCGCCAGTTGCGCCAGCCACCACGCGCGCGCCGGCACCGAGCCCGCCTCGGGAATCCAGTACTGGGTGAAGAACACCGCCTGCACGGCCAGCGCGATCGCGAGCGGGACCGCTGCAATGCGCAACGTCCGACGTTGTTCGCGCGCCGGGATGACGCGGCGGGTCTGACTTGGCCCACTCCAGTCCAGCGTCGGGAAGATCGGGGCCGGGTCGGCGTAGGCGACCCGACTCATCGCACTCATCGAATGGCCACTGTCGGCTCGCTGAGGTCGCCGCCTACGACGAATTCGACCCGGTCGTAGGGGAGCACGCCGCGGAGCGCCGCCCGCTCCGTCGCAGTCCCGACCGCGAGCCGGGCCGCGTCCGGGTGCGCGCCGCCGGGTGAGTTGACGATGATCCGAAGCACCGACCCGTCGCTGCTGGGAATCGCAGCGCCAAGGCGGCCTGGTGTGCGGTTGACCTGGGCGAACCACTCGTCGACGACGCGGTCATGCGAGTGAGCCACGATCGGGATCAGCTGCACGGCGTTGCAGGCGAGAGCTTCGGCCAGCACCGCGCGTAGGCGGGCGACGTCGTGCGCTCCGGGCTGCGCATCGGCAACCGCCAGCACGGTGGCCGAGCCGTCGATGACGGAGGCGGCGATTCCGCGCACCTCAGAACCCAATTCCTTCCGCCACAGCCGGGCCAGCCGCACGTCGGTCGTGAGCTCCAGGGCGGTCGACCTCGGCGCCGCTACCGGGGGGACGTCAGACGGGCCGAGTGCTGCGCGCTCGAGTAGGCGGGCCAATTCCGGATTAGGCCAGCCGACGGAGACGACTGCGAAGTTCCGCCGTTCCAGGACGCCGCCCGCGAACGAGCGGGGCAGCCAGCGGTCGGCCAGCACGTGCTGGACCCCGAGCCGTTGGAGGTCGGCCAGTCGATTCATCCGCATGGCGGCGTGGACCTCGTCGGTGACCTCATCGCGCACCCTGTCCAGCAGGAAGTCCTCGATGTCGGTCCCATGCAGGGCCGCCAGGCTGACCAGCCCGGCGTACCCGTCGCGCTCGCCGAGTTGCACCTTCAGCCGGACGACGCAGCGGTGCACCCGCGCGTTGTCCAGCGTGGTCATCTGATCCACGGTGACGTCGATGTCGACCGGCGCCGTGCTCATCACCAGCACTTCCGAGAGCGGCGCCAGCGGGGTGAGCTTCGGCGCCAGCCGATCGCCGGGCCGGCGAACCTCGACCGGCGCGCCCGGGGTGAACAGCAGGGCGACCGTGTCGTCGCGTACGGTCGCTCGACGGTCGAGGACGCGCAGCTCTCCCATCAGTCGGACGCTGGTGCCCGGAATCGTCTGCGCAGAGACGGGCCGGGAGGCTGGCGGAGTGACGTCCGAGGGAGCCTGGGTCGAATGTGACGCCGCTGGAGCGCCGTGTGACCCACGCCCCCGCAGCCGCTTGCGGAGAGTACCGAGCGAAGCCCCGGACACCGGACTCCTTTCCTCTGGCGACGTGATGAGAGCGGGGTGAGCTGCAGTGCTGGGCCGCTCGTCGGTGCTCGCCAAACTGTGTAGCCCCCAGCATCGCCGAGCCGGCGGCGATCTCTGTGCGCCACGCCCAGTTGTCGTCGCGCACTGGCATGCTGAGGACCGTGCCACCGCGCAAGTCACCGTTCGGCCGGGTGATGCTGGTCGTCGGACCTGAGCAGTTGTTGGTTGAGCGCGCCGTCGCCGAGATTGCCGACCAGATGCGCGCGGAGGCGACCGGGGTCGACATCGAGCACGTGGACGCGGCTCAGTCCGACGGAGCGCGCCTCGCCGAAGCCACCTCGGCCTCGCTGTTCTCCAGCCATCGCGGTGTTGTCATCACCGATATCTCCGCACTCACAGTCGACGTGCACGCGGCCCTCCTCGGCTTGGCCAAGGAGGTGCCCGCCGATCTCGGACTGGTGCTGACGCACCCCGGCGGGGCGAAGGGCAAGGGCTTGCTCGACAAGCTGAAGGCCGGCGGCGCGGAGGTGATCGAGCGGCCGGCGGTGAAGGCCTGGGAGCTGCCGCAGTTCGTCGCGAACGAGGCTCGTCGGCTCCGCGGTTCTATCGATGCGGGTGCCGCCCAGACCCTGGTCGACGCGGTAGGACACGACCTGCGCGCGCTCGCTGCGGCCGTCGAGCAGTTGCTCGCTGACGGCGAGGGCGGCCAGATCAGCGCCGACCAGGTGCGGCGCTACTTCGGTGGCCGGGCCGAGGTGACCAGCTTCGGGGTGGCTGATGCTGCGCTTGCCGGACGAGCCGGTCCGGCGCTGGAGCAGCTGCGCTGGGCACTGGCGACGGGCGTCGCACCGGTGCTGGTGACGAGCGCGCTCGCCTCGGGGGTACGAGGTCTGGGCAAGCTGATCGGAGCCGGCAGTGGGCTGCGCGAAGCAGATCTCGCCCGCGAGGTGGGCGTCCCGCCCTGGAAGTTGAAAACCATGCGCGCGCAGGCGAGGGGCTGGGATCAGCAGGGCCTCGCCGCTGCGCTGGTGGCAGTCGCTGCCGCAGACGCCGATATCAAGGGCGCTGCTGACGACGCGGCCTTCGCGCTGGAGCGGGCGGTTCTGGCGGTCGCCGGATCGCGACGACAGAAGTAGCAGCTCTCCGGGGTGTCGCGGCCCCGCTCGATGCGGGGCCGCTCGACCACGAGGTCAGGAGAGTGCGGCGGCCTTGGAGGCGATGGCCGACTTGCGGTTCGCCGCCTGGTTCTTGTGGATGACGCCCTTGGACGCGGCCTTGTCCAGAGCGCGCGACGCCGCGTGCGCCAACTCGGTGGCCTTGGCGGCGTCCCCCTCGGCAGCCGCCTCACGGAAGCGGCGCACGGCGGTACGCAGCGCCGACTTGGTCGCCTTGTTGCGCTGACGAGCCTTCTCGTTCGTCTTGTTGCGCTTCATCTGGGACTTGATGTTTGCCACTGGGCAGGCCTCTGTGTTCTTCGTTCCAACGATGGTGGTGGCGCCACGGCTCGTGCTGATCGCCGGAGAGGCGTGCGGGCGCGACCGCTCACATTAGCAGCCGGCCGGAGGTCGGCCCAAATCATTCGCCCGTGCCATGATGGTCCGCCGGGCAGCCGCCCGCTCAGACCCACGGAAGGCGACGTTGAGTCCGCAGCCGCCGCGCGCCGGCCAGACCGATCCCGCGATCGTGCGCAACTTCTGCATCATCGCTCACATCGACCACGGCAAGTCCACGCTCGCGGATCGGATGCTCCAGCTGACCGGGGTCGTCGACGAGCGCTCGATGCGCGCTCAGTACCTGGACCGGATGGACATCGAGCGCGAACGTGGCATCACGATCAAGTCCCAGGCGGTCCGGATGCCGTGGACGAGCGGTACCGACAAGGGGGGACGACCCCCCTTCGACCCCCCGCCCGGCGCCCAGGCTGGCCCGCGGACGTACATCCTGAACATGATCGACACCCCCGGGCACGTCGACTTCACCTACGAGGTGTCGCGCAGCCTGGCTGCTTGCGAGGGTGCGGTTCTGCTGGTCGATGCGGCGCAGGGGATCGAGGCGCAGACCCTGGCCAACCTCTACCTGGCGCTCGAGGCTGACCTCCATCTGATCCCAGTCCTGAACAAGATCGACCTCCCAAGTGCGCAGCCCGAGAAGTACGCCGCAGAGCTCGCGAACATCATCGGGTGCGATCCGGCCGACGTGCTGCGAGTGTCTGCGAAGACCGGTGAGGGCGTCGCGGAACTGCTGGACACGATCGTCGCCCAGGTGCCTGCGCCCCGCGGCGACGCTGCGGGACCGGCGCGGGCGCTCATCTTCGACTCCGTCTACGACACCTACCGCGGTGTGGTGACCTACGTCCGGGTGGTTGACGGTCAGCTCTCCCACCGCGAACGGGTGCTGATGATGTCGACCGGGGCGACCCACGAGACGCTCGAGGTCGGCGTCATCTCGCCGGAGCCGATCAAGACCGACGCGCTCGGCGTCGGCGAGGTGGGCTACCTCATCACCGGCGTGAAGGAGGTTCGGCAGTCCCGCGTCGGCGACACCGTGACCGCCGCGGGCAAGCCTGCGACCACACCGCTCGGCGGCTACCGGCACCCCAACCCGATGGTGTTCGCCGGCCTCTATCCGATCGACGGCGCCGACTATCCTGAACTGCGCGAGGCGTTGGACAAGCTGCAACTCAACGACGCTGCGCTCAGCTACGAGCCGGAGACCTCGGGGGCTCTCGGTTTCGGCTTCCGGATCGGTTTCCTGGGCCTGCTGCACATGGAGATCGTCCGGGAGCGGCTTGAGCGGGAGTTCAACCTCGACCTGATCTCGACGGCGCCGAACGTGGTCTACCGGGTCGTGTTGGAGAGCGGCGAGGAACAACTGGTCACCAACCCGTCGGAATATCCGACGTCGGGCAAGATCGCCGAGGTCTACGAGCCGGTCGTCAAGGCCACGATTCTGAGTCCGGCCGAGTACATCGGCACGATCCTGGAACTCTGCCAGGCGCGCCGTGGCGTGCAGCAGGGAATGGATTACCTCTCGGAGGATCGGGTCGAGATCCGCTACACGCTGCCGCTCGCCGAGATCGTCTTCGACTTCTTCGACGCGCTGAAATCGCGGACGCGTGGGTACGCAAGCCTGGACTACGAGCCGTCCGGAGAGCAGGCGGCCGACCTGGTCAAGGTCGACATCCTGCTGCACGGCGATCCGGTGGACGCCTTCTCCGCCATCGTGCACAAGGACAAGGCGTACGCCTACGGCGTGCAGATGACTGCCAAGTTGAAGGAACTCATCCCGCGGCAACAGTTCGAGGTGCCCATCCAAGCGGCGATCGGCGCTCGGGTGATCGCCCGGGAGACTATCCGCGCGATTCGCAAAGACGTCCTGGCGAAGTGCTACGGCGGCGACATCACGCGGAAGCGGAAGCTGTTGGAGAAGCAGAAAGAGGGCAAGAAGCGGATGAAGATGGTCGGCCGCGTCGAGGTGCCTCAGGAGGCGTTCGTCGCCGCGCTGTCCACCGGCGAGGCCGTCAAGTCCGAGCGCCGCTGACGCGCCAGTGTGCGGAATGGCGCCTGCGGAATACTGCGACCGGAACACGGATTGGCCAAGGAGCCCGCTGCGGGCATCTCCGGGTCGGAAGGAGCGGGTGAATGAAGGCACTTCAGTACACGACGTACGGCGGCCCCGAGGTGTTGGGAATCGCCGACGTCGCCGAGCCGCATCCCGGTCCAGGGCAGGTGCGCATCAAGGTCCGCGCCGCGGCGGTCAACCCGATCGACTGGAAGTTGCTGAGCGGCCGCCTCTCCGGGAAACCCGCACCCGACAAGCCCGTCATCCCGGGATTCGAGGCCGCGGGGGTGGTGGACGAAGTCGGCGAGGGAGTTGAAGGTGTCTCCGTCGGCGACGACGTGTTCGGGCTTGGGGTCTCCGGTCAGGCGGAGTACGCGCTGCTGCGCTCGTGGGCGCGCAAGCCGGCGTCGGTGGACTGGGCTGTCGCCGGCGGCGCGTCGATCGCGGCCGAGG
The DNA here is from genome assembly GCA_044225235.1 of Propionibacteriaceae bacterium. Lineage (GTDB taxonomy): Bacteria > Actinomycetota > Actinomycetes > Propionibacteriales > Propionibacteriaceae > Microlunatus. Next base: position 177,837 of record JBGAIX010000005.1, read on the forward strand.
CGGCCGAGCGGGTGTTGCGCCTGCTGCAGGTCGAAGCCGGCCAGACGCTGTTCATCGACGGCGCCACCGGCGGCGTCGGGTCCACCGCGAGTCAGATCGCCGTCGCCCGGGGCATCACCGTGGTCGGGTCCACCAGTGAGGACAACTTCGACTACTTGCGGGAGATCGGCGGCATCCCGGTGCTCTACGGGGAAGGGGTCGACGCTCGCGTCCTGGACGCCGTCGAAGAGGTGCACGCCGTGCTCGATGCAGCGGGCAAGACCCCGGTCGAGGTCCTGGTCGGCCTGGCGCCGGCGCCCTCGAACGTGGTCAGCATCGCCAACTTCGGCGCCGGCTCCGCCGGAGTGATCGTGACCGATGGCAGCACCGACGCAGAGCCGGTCAAGGCGCTCGCCGAAGCGGCCGACCTGCTCGAACACAGCAAGCTGGTGATCAAGATCCAGACGTTCCCATTGGAGCGGGCTGCCGAGGCGTACGAACTGATCCAGACCGGCCATGTCCGCGGCAAGCTGGTGCTGCTGCCCTGATCGCCGCTCCGGCGCCGTTCACGGGCTAACCTCGCGAGGTGCCGTCCACCCTGCCTCCCGGTGAGCCCGTGCCGGAGGACGGCGCGCTGCCGGTGGGCGCCCGCGCCGCGGTCGCCAGCCGTCCACTCGGGATCTACCTGCATGTCCCGTTCTGCCGCACTCGGTGCGGCTACTGCGACTTCAACACCTACACGGCTGCCGAACTCGGGGGTTCCGCGGCCAGTGGTGTGTCCAGCTACCTCGCGGCGGTGCGGGCCGAGCTCGACCTCGCTCGCACCGTCCTCGGACCCGACGCCCCTGCAGTTGCCACCGTCTTCATCGGCGGAGGCACCCCGACGGTGCTGCCTGCCGCGGACCTGGTCGGTCTGCTGGCGGCGATCCGGGAACGGTTTGGGTTGCAGCCCGAGGCGGAGGTGACGGTCGAGTCGAACCCCGAGTCGGTCAGCCCGGAGGACCTGGCAGTGCTCCGGGCCGGAGGGTTCACTCGGGTGTCCTTCGGAATGCAATCCGCGCGACGGCACGTTCTCGCGCTGCTCGATCGTCAGCACACCCCCGGCCGGGCGATCGAAGCCGCCGCCGAGGCGCGTGCAGCGGGCTTCGACCACGTCAGTCTCGACCTGATCTACGGCACCCCGGGCGAGACCGACGACGACTGGTCGGCGAGCCTCGATGCGGCGCTCGGCGCCGAGCCCGACCACATCAGCGCCTACGCCCTGATCGTCGAGCCGGGAACTCGGCTGGCGACGCGGGTGCGCCGCGGCGAGCTTCCGCTCCCTGATGACGACGATCTCGCCGACAAGTACCTGGCAGCCGAGGAACGGTTGACGGCCGCCGGCCTGGATGCCTACGAGGTGAGCAATTGGGCCCGCTCGAGCGAGGCCCAGTGCGCCCACAACCTGGGGTACTGGCGCTCAGCGCACTGGTGGGGGATCGGACCGGGCGCACACAGCCACGTGGGCGGTGTCCGGTGGTGGAACGTGAAGCACCCGCGCGCGTACGCAGAACGGCTCGGTGCCGGTCGGTCGCCGGGCTACGCCCGCGAGGTGCTCGACGCCGAGCAGCGGCGGGTCGAGCGCGTGTTGCTGGAGCTGCGCCTGTCTGAAGGCCTCGACCCCGCGGTGCTGACCGCGACCGAGCGCGGCCGGGTACCGGAGCTGAGGGCCCGCGGCCTGATCGCAGACGAGATGGTTGGCGACGGTCCCGACCGGCTCACGCTCACCCTCCGCGGACGGTTGCTCGCTGACGCCGTGATTCGCGATCTGCTCGACTAGCCGTCAGTCCTCGAGCGCGTGGTCCTGGGTGACGAAGTCGATCAGCTGCTCGACAGCGGTGAGGAGCGGACGTTCCAGGTCCTGCCACCCACGCACCCGACCGAGGATGTAGCCCCACGCGGCGGCGATATCGGCCTGATCGGCGTGCGGGAGTTTGAGCACCTGGCAGATGCCGTGCTTCCACTCGATGGATCGCGGTATCTCCGGCCACACCGCGAGGCCGAGCCGGGCCGGCTTCACGGCTTGCCAGATGTCGACGTACGGATGCCCCAGCACCTGCACGAACTCGCCGCTCGGCCCGTGGGTTGCTGTGGCCGCGATCCGGGATTCCTTGCTGCCCGGTACCAGGTGATCCGCCAGGACCCCGAGCCGGCGGCCACGCCCAGGAGCGAACTCCGCAACGATGCCGGGGAGGTCGTCGATGCCGTCGAGGTACTCGACGACAACACCGACGTGCCTCAGGTCGTCTCCCCAGATCTTCTCCACCAACTGCGCGTCGTGCCGGCCCTCCACGTAGATCCGGCTGGGCAGCGCGACCTTCGCCCGCCCGGCCGGCGTCGCGACCGACCCCGACGCCGTGCGACGGTGCTGAGGATCGGGGTTTCGGCTCGGGGCACGCAGGCTGACCGGCTTTCCCTCGTAGTGGAAGCCGGCGCCGAGCGGGAAGGCGCGGATCTTCCCACGCCTGTCCTCGAGGACGACGATGCCGCGTTCCCACCGCAGTACTGCGCCACAGAATCCGGTGCTGACGTCCTCGATGACCATGCCGACCGCGACGTTCAGGTCGACGCTGACGGGTCGTCCGGCGCGCTGCCAGCCTGGGGTGAGGACGTCGTTGCCGTACCTGCTCGTGGGGCTCACCGCAGCAGGCTAGGGCTGCCGACGCATCCGGCAGGGCTGCCACGCGGCGGCGCCGGCACCCGGTCGTCGGTCGGCATGGTTGGCTTGGCCCGTGCCGGTGCTGCCGATGTTTCCGCTCGGGACGGTGCTGTTCCCGCACATGCCGCTGCGACTCCGGGTCTTCGAGGAGCGCTATCTGATGATGCTCTCCGACATGTTCGAGGCGGGGGCGCCGACGTTCGGCGTCGTGCTGATCGAACGTGGGCGGGATGTGGGCGGCGGTGAACAGCGCTTCGACTTCGGCACCATCGCCGAGGTCACCCAACTCGGCGCCCAGGAAGGATTCGTCGGTCTGCTGGCGCAGGGGGGTGAGCGGTTCCGAGTGTCGGCGTGGCTCCCGGACGCTCCGCATCCGTCGGCCGAGATCGAGCCGGTGCCCGATCTGACCTGGGACGACTCGCTGACCGACCTGAAGCTCGAGGTCGAGGCGGTGGTTCGCAGGACGTTGGCGCTGGCCAGCGAGTTTTCGGCCGCGACCTGGCCGGCCGAGATCGAGCTTGCCGCTGATCCGATGGCAGCGGCCTGGCAGCTCGCTGCGATCGCTCCGCTCGGCCCCCTCGATCAGCTCGCCCTGTTGCGCTCGGGCTCCGCGCGGGAGCTGCTCGAGCGCACCGGCGCGTTGACACGGGACGCCGCGCTCGCCTGGGACACGCCGTGGCCGACGGCCCCGGAGGACGGTGCCGATCCGGCGACGTGAGCGTCCTCTCCCTGCGCCGCGCTCAGCGCGATCGCGGCGCGGCTGCGCTGGAGCGGACCACCAACTCAATCGGCAGCCTGATGTGTCGGGGTTGAGCGTCAGGATCGGCGAGCAGCCGGCCCACCTCCCGGCCCTTCTCGCGCATCGGTTGCCGAACCGTGGTCAGCCCGGCCGAGCGGGCAGCGGCGATGTCGTCGAAGCCGGTCACCGAGACCTCGGCAGGCACTGCGACGCCGTGCTCGGCGAGCCGCTGCATGAGTCCGAGGGCGATGACGTCGCTCAGACAGGCGACCGCGGTCGGGAGCTCGGGCTGCTCGACGAGCCAATTCGCCACGCTCGCCCCTGACGCCGAGGCGTTGTGCCCGCCGCTGAGCAACGTGATGCCCTCCGGCAGGGCCGACTCGAGCCCGCGGATGCGCGCGGCGTAGTCGAGGGCGCGCACGTCAGCAGCATCGAGGGCATACGCCGGTGAGCCGGCCGGGCGATTGGTGTCGGTGACCACGACGGCGCGTCGGTGACCGAGTTCGGCGAGGTGCCCGCCGATCAAGCGGCCGCCCAGATCCTCATCGATCGCCACCCAGCTGGCCGCAGGATCGTCAACGATGTCGGTGTGCACCAGCCGGAGACCGCGGGCCTTGGCGAGCAACACGGCAGGGTGGTCGGGCATCAGGGACAGGATGCTCAAGGCGTCGATGTTCGCCTTCGCCACAGCCGTCACGTCCGGCTCCTCACCCTCGGAACCGGGATGTGACAGTGGCATCAGCACCACGCTGATGACGTGCTGCTCCAGAGTCTCGGTCAGCCCGGCGAGGAATTCGATGGAGAACGGATCGGAGAAGGCATAGGACAGCCGATCGCAGAGGAGCACTCCCACAGCGTCGGCGCGGCCACGGCGCAACGCGCGACCGGCGGCATCGGGGCCGGTGTATCCCAGCGCATCGGCGGTGGCGAGGATTCGTCTGCGGAGATCCGCGGACAGTTGCTCGGGCCGGTTGTAGGCATTGGAGACGGTCGCGGGGGAGACGCCGACGTGTGCGGCGAGTGTCTTGAGCGTTACCCGCGCCACCTGCCCGCCTCGCTCTCCGCCGTCGTCGGCGTACGCTCGCCGCTCCCGATGTGGCCTCAGGCTAACGCGGAGGTCGTCGGGCCCACTCCGACGAGCAGCAGCCTCAGACCAGCGGGAGGGTCGGGCGACCGGGTTCGGGCGACGGTGGGCCTCCGTTGCGCGCGGCCACCCGCGCGGCGAGTTCGCCCCGCTGCCGGAACACCTCGTCGCGGCGGACCGGATCCCCGTGGCCAGGAACCAGCACCGTCGTCGCGGTCATCAGCCCGATCACACCGTCCAGCGTTTGCGGCCACTGATCCGGGACCGAATCGGCGCCGATCGACGGATCGTCGGCGGATTCGACGAGATCGCCGGCAAACACCACGCCCGCATCGGGGACGACCACCACCAGATCCCCGTCGGTGTGTCCCGCCCCCAGGTGGGCTATTTCGACACGCCGTCCGCCGAGATCGATGGCCGTCGCGACCGCGATCCCGCGCGCCGGAACGGTGAGTTCGGCCACGTCGACCCCCAGCCGTGCAGCCTCCCGGCGAGCCTCGTCCGAGCGGAGCCGGTCCGCCAGTGTCTCGTGGCCGATGCTGGGGAGGTCGGCGAATGCCGCCAAGCCGAAGGCGTGGTCGTAGTGCCAGTGCGTCACGGCGACCGCCACCAGCGGTACCTCGGTCACCGCGGTCAGCGACCGCCGGACGGCTCGGCCTTGCGCCGGGCTGGAGCCGGTGTCGACCAGCAGCGCACCGGTCGCGCCGGTCACCAGGCCGATGGTGACGGCCTCCGGCTCGAGCACGGCGATGTAGATCCCGTCGGCGAGCTGCCGCCACGCACCTTCGGCGAATCGGACGGCGCTCGCGTCGTCCGGGCTCTGCACTCCGGGACGGGGCTCGTCGGAACCGGCGCCGGGCTGACTCATCAGGCTAGACTGGCACTCTGTTCGGACGAGTGCCAACCTCGGGTCCGACCGTGTGGCGGTGCCGGGCAGGCCGACGCTGGGAGCGTTGCCACCCGAGGAGGAAATCCGTGGACGACCGCAAGCTGGAAGTGCTGCGCGCGATCGTCACCGACTACGTCTCCAGCCAGGAGCCGGTGGGCTCGAAGGCGCTGGTGGACCGCCACAACCTCGGCGTCTCACCCGCGACGGTGCGCAACGACATGGCCGCGCTGGAGGAGGAGGGGTACATCACCCAGCCGCACACCAGCGCCGGTCGAATCCCGACTGACAAGGGCTATCGGTTGTTCGTCGACCGTCTCGGCTCCGTCAAGCCGCTCTCCCTCGCTGAGCAGCGTGCGATCCAGTCCTTCCTCTCCGGCGCGATCGACCTCGACGACGTGCTCAGGCGGACGGTACGGCTGCTCGCGCAGGTGACCCAGCAGGTCGCCATCGTCCAGTACCCGACGCTCAGCCACTCCACCGTGCGTCACGTGGAGGTGGTGTCGCTGTCCACCACGCGTGCGCTGCTGATCCTGATCACCTCGACCGGGCGGATCGAGCAACGTGCGTTGGAGTTGCCGGACCACGACGACGAGGTGCTCGCCGAGCTCCGGGCGCATCTGAACGCCGCCGCGGTGGGGAATTCGTCCTCGCAGGCGGCGATTCGGCTGAGCCGCCTGTCCTCGGATCTTCCCCCGTCCCTGCAGAACCTCGGTCAGGCAGCGATCGCGATGCTGATCGAGATGCTCAGCAGCGAGGCATCCAGCCGGATGCTGGTCGGCGGCATGCCGAACCTGACCCGGTACGGGGCCGAGTTCGCGACGACGGTCAAGCCGGTGCTCGAAGCGCTCGAGGAGCAGGTGGTGTTGTTGAAGCTGCTGGGCGAGGCGACCGCGGGCGATGTGGTGACGGTCCGGATCGGCCAGGAGAACCCGTACCGCGAACTGCAGTCGAGTTCGGTGGTCGCCAGTGGCTACGGCAGCAACGACGACACCTTCGCGACCCTCGGCGTCGTCGGCCCGACGCGCATGGACTACCCCTCAACCATCGCCTCCGTCCGTGCCGTGGCACGGTACGTGGGCCGTTTCCTTTCCGAAGGGTGACAAGAGAACCCGACCATGAGTTCTGACTACTACCAGCTTCTTGGCGTCCCCCGCGACGCCAGCCCGGAGCAGATCAAGAAGGCCTACCGCCAGCTGGCGATGAAGCTGCACCCAGACGTCGCGCAGGAACCGGATGCGGCCGAGCGCTTCAAGAAGGTCGCCGAGGCCTACGAGGTGCTGCAGGACCCGAAGAAGCGCGACCTCTACGACCGCGGCGGCGACCCGCTCGGCAGCGGCGGCATGGGCGGCGGCTTCAACGGCGGATTCGGCGGCGCCGGCTTCGACTTCACCAATCTGGTCGACGCGATGTTCGGTCAGCAGTCCAGCCGCGGGCCGCGTTCACGGGTGCGCCGGGGCCAGGACGCCCTGGTCCGGCTGGATCTCGAGCTGGCCGAGGCGGCGTTCGGCAGCACGAAGCCGCTCCGCGTCGACACTGCGGTGCTGTGTCCTCGATGTGGCGGGTCCGGTTCGGTCGACGGCGCCAAGCCGGTGACCTGCGCGACCTGTCACGGTCAGGGCGATGTCACCCACGTGCAGCGCTCGTTCATCGGAGACATCCGCACCACCCAGCCGTGCCCGACCTGTCGCGGCTACGGGAGCATGATTCCCGACCCGTGCGTCGAGTGCTCCGGGGACGGTCGGGTGCGATCCGCGCGCACCATCAACGTCAAGATCCCGGCCGGAGTGAGCACCGGCAACCGGATCCACCTCGCCTCCCACGGCGAGGTCGGGCCTGGTGGCGGCCCGGCCGGAGACCTGTACGTCGAACTGGCGGTTGCCCCGCACGAGATCTTCCGCCGTGAGGGCGACGACCTCGAGGTCGTCGTGAAGATCCCGATGACTGCGGCGGCCCTCGGCACCGAGGTGGTCGTGACGACGTTGGAGGCCGACCTTGCCGACAGCGATCCCGCCACCCGCTCGGTGCGCATCCAGGTCCCGGCCGGCACCCAATCGGGCACCCGGCTGACCGCAGAGGGCAAAGGCGTCCCGCGGCTGCGCGGTTCGGGCCGAGGTCAGCTAGGGGTGACCCTGCTGGTGCAGACGCCGAGCAGGATCGACGACGAGCAGCGCGAGTTGCTCCGACAGTTCGCCGAGCTCCGGGGCGAGACGCGTCCCGAGGTCACCGTGCAGAAGCACGGCAGGGGAGTCTTCGGCCGGCTGCGGGACGCCTTCGCCGGCCAGTGAACTCCACGTCAGCGACCGCGTTCGGGCGCAGCGTCGGCGGCGGCCGATGACCGACCCGCTGTTCCTGCTGGACCGGCTGGACGACCGGATCGGCCCGGGGCAGTCGGTCAGTCTCCGCGGCGACGAGGGCCGACACGCCGCAGTCGTCCGGCGCATCCGCGTCGGCGAGATCGTGATCCTCGGCGACGGCCAGGGTCGCGCCGTGCGCGCCCGCGTGAGCGGCGTGGCCAAGTCCGGCCTCGACGCTCAGGTGGTGGAACTCCTGGCTGTCGCAGAGCCGGCGCGGCGGTTCGTCGTTGCGCAGGCGCTGGCGAAGGGGGAGCGGGCCGAGCTGGCTGTGGAGCTGCTGACCGAGGTCGGTGTCGCCGAGATCGTGCCCTGGCAGGCCGCGCGTTCCGTGGTGCGCTGGAACGCCGAACGTGCCGACCGCGGCGGAGCCCGATGGCGGGCGACCGCGCGGGAGGCGACCAAGCAGTCGCGTCGACTCTGGGTGCCGGAGGTGGCACCGGTCGCCGGCACCGAGGAACTACTGGCGATGGTCCGGGCGTCCGATTTGGCGCTGGTGCTACACGAGTCCGCCGACGACTGGCTGTCCGACGTCGAACTGCCCGAGCGCGGCAGCGTGCTGCTGGTGGTGGGGCCGGAGGGTGGCATCGCCCCCGAGGAGCTGGACGCGCTGGCCGAAGCGGGTGCCGTGGCGGTTCGGATCAGCGACGGTGTCTTGAGGACCTCGACCGCTGGCGTTGTGGCGGTCGCCGGCCTGATGGCTCGGTGAGGCTCTCGGAGGGTGGTCCGGCCTTCGCGTTCGAGGTCGGCGCTCGGCTCGACGGCCGACTCGGCCGGACCGGCCTGATCCAGACACCGCATGGGCCGATCCGGACGCCGGCCTTCGTCGCGGTCGGCACGATGGCAACGGTGAAGGCGGTGCTGCCGGAGGCGATGGCCGACCTCGGCGCGCAGGCTCTGCTGGCCAACGCGTACCACCTCTATCTGCAGCCAGGGGCCGACATCGTCGACCAGGCCGGCGGCCTGGGGTCGTTCATGAACTGGCCGGGCCCGACCTTCACCGACAGTGGTGGCTTCCAGGTGATGTCGCTCGGAGTCGGCTTCAAGAAGGTGCTTGCCATGTCCACCGAGGGGGTCGCCAACGACGAGGTGATCGCCGCAGGGAAGACCCGGCTCGCGCACGTCGACGACGACGGCGTCCGGTTCACCTCACATCGCGACGGTTCGGTGCATCGCTTCACGCCCGAACTCTCGATGGAGATCCAGCACCAGCTCGGCGCGGACATCATCTTCGCGTTCGACGAGTGCACCACGCTGATGAACACCCGCGGGTACCAGGAGGCCTCGCTGGCCCGGACGCATGCCTGGGCCGAACGCAGCCTCGCGGCGCATCTCCGGCTGACCCGCGAGCGCTCCGACCACCCGTACCAGGCGCTGTTCGGCGTCGTCCAAGGCGCCCAGTACGAAGACCTTCGCCGCCAGGCGGCACGCGGCCTCGCCTCGCTGCGGATCGACGGTCGCGGCTTCGATGGTTTCGGCATCGGCGGCGCGCTGGAGAAGGCGAGCCTGGGCACGATCGTCGGTTGGGTGTGCCAGGAGCTCCCCGAGGACCGGCCGCGCCATCTGCTCGGCATCTCCGAGCCGGACGACATCTTCACCGCGATCGAGAACGGCGCCGACACCTTCGACTGCGTCTCACCGTCCCGGGTGGCGCGCAATGCGGCGGTCTACACCGCGGACGGTCGGTTCAACGTGAACACGGCAGCGCATCGTCGCGCCTTCGTCCCCATCGATGACGGCTGCGACTGCTACACCTGCCAGCACTACACCCGTGCGTACCTCCACCACCTCTTCAAGGCCAAGGAGATGGTGGCTTCGACCCTTTGCACGATCCACAACGAGCGATTCGTCGTCCGCTTGGTCGACCAGATCCGCGCGTCGCTGGAGAACGGCGACTTCGATGCTCTGCGGGCGGAGATGCTCGGCCGCTACTACGCGCGTCGCGGCTGAGCCTGCAACGGCCCGACCAGGGACTTGGTGACGACCGAGCGGCCGATGAACGGGAGCAGCGCGGCGATCAGCATCCCCTTGAGATCCCGGCCGTGCCGGGTGAGCTTCACGTCGATCGCCGTCCCGTTGCCCTCAGGGACGAGCCGGTACTCCCAGCCGCTGCCGGTGGCCCAGACGTTGGAGTCGGTCGTGGTTGCTGTCACCAGGCCGGGCTGCCAGCTGTACCGCTCGCGTTCCCAAGTAGTGGCGTTGCCCTCGGTGATGTCGGCCCAGCCGTCTCCGACCTCGTGCACGGTGAAGTGCTCGTCGTCGATGCCCGGCCAGACCGCGGAGCGCTGGGGACTGAAGTCGGTGAGCACCCGAAGGGCTTCCGCCGGGGGGAGCGACGACAGCAGGTGGATCGTGACGACGGCCATCGTGCCTCCTGGGTCCGGCCCTGATCCAGCCAGCGTACGGCGAGGGGTGCGGACCCGTGGCCGCGGCCTATTCGGCGGCGCCGGGACTCTGTTTCGCCGGGTCCAATTCGGTGAACAGCGTGAGTTGGCTGCCGTCCACCCCGGTCAGCCGCGCGTTCAGCGAGTCCCACGGGGTACGGGTCGGCTCGGCGACCAGCTCGGCACCGGCCGCGACGAGGCGGTCGGCGGTAGCGGCGGAGTCCGTGACCTCGAGCGCGATCCGATACTGCGGGCTCACCCCGGTGCGGCCTACCTCGACGGAGTCGATCAGATCGACCTGAGCCTGGTTGGCCAGCTCCAGCGTCGCGCGGCCCGCGCCGAGAATGATGACCCGGGCCCCGCCGTCACCCTGATAGGCCTCCTCCTCGGTGAGCCCGAGTTCGTCGCGGTAGAAGCGCACCGCAGCGTCGAAGTCGTCGACCCTCGCCACCAGCCGGAGTTGGCCGACTGACGCGCCGGCCGCCGTCGGTGCCCGGTAGTCCGGCTCGTGCTGCTTGATGATCCGAATCACGGTGTAGGTCAGCGGCAGCAGGATCACCTCGACCATGACCTTGTAGATGTAGCCCGTGATGGTGAAGCTCACCAGCGAGGCCCAGGTCGGGAACACGCCGACGAAGGCGATCAGGCAGAACAAGGTGGTGTCGGCGAGCTCACCGACCATCGTCGACCCGACCAGCCGGGCCCACAGGCCGCGCTCGTTGGTTCGCTGCTTGATCTTGACCAAGACGTACGCGTTCAGGAACTGGCCGGCGAGGTAGCCCGCCAGGCTGGCCAGCACGATGCGCGGGAAGAACCCGAGCACGGCGATGAACGCGTCCTGGTTCTCATACCCCGGCCCAGGCGGTGCCGACCCGACCGCGAGAAAGGTGAAGGAGGCGAGCACCGCGAGAGCGAAACCGACCCAGATCGCTCGCCGCGCCTGTCGCAGACCGTAGACCTCGGCCAAGACGTCGCCGATCAGGTACGTGAGCGGAAACAGCAGGGCGCCACCGTCGGTGAAGATTCCCCCGCCGAGCGACGCGGGCAGGCCATCGATCACCGTGATGGTCTTGGTGGCCGCAATGTTGGAGATCAGCAGCAGGCCGCAGAACACGGCGACGACCACCGCATACGTCCCGCTCGGCCGGGTGGCGAAGGCGGGACCTGCGGCACGTGCCGGCCGCGTCTCCCCTAGCAGTTCGGTTGTCACGCGAGGAGATTTTAGGCGTACGCGGGTGTGCTCACGACCCGGCGCGGCCGTGGCCGACGCTCCGGCCGTGGCAGGCTGAGGGCATGAGTGAGTACGCCAACGAGGTGCCCGACGAGTCCGAGCAGCTGGACCAGATCCAGCCCGAGGACTCACTGGACGATCGTGGGGTCGACGACGTTCTCGACGAGGGCTACTCCCCACCCGAGCGGTACTCCGCACTCGGGCGCGGGATCGAGCACGAGACGCTGGACCAACGGCTCGCCGAAGAGATTCCCGAGCCTGACCCGTACGCCGAGGAGGACGAGGTCCTCGATGACGGGGAGGTCGGCGAGCGCCGTGCCGGACGGCTGGTCGACCCGAACCGCGGCATCGGGCCCGACGTCGACAAGGAGCTGGTCGGCGAGGATGTCGGCATCGACGGCGCCGGGGCGAGTGCCGAAGAGGCGGCCGTCCACATCATTCCCGACTGGCGCTGAGCCCGAGGTCGCTCCGCACGGGGGCCCGTCCCCGCAGGTCACGGGCGCATCGATGAAGTCCCATCTAGGATGAGGTGTCGGACTTCCCCCATTCGTCAGCGAGGAACCCTGAGTAGGTCAGACGTCACGGCCAGCAGTTCCGCCACCCCTGCCGCGGCCATCAGCGCCGCGGCAGCTTCGCCCGCCGGGGGACCGGTCGAGGAGTTGCGTCGGGTCACGGTGCCGGCTTCGGTCGACATGGTCAACATCCTCGGGCCGCGCGACGAGTTCCTGCGCATCCTCGAGCGGGAGTTGGCAGCCACCATCCACGTCCGCGGCAACGAGATCACTCTCGGCGGCAGCCCTGCCGCCGTCGACCTTGCCGCAGAGGTCGTCACCGAACTCGTCACCGTGCTACGCACCGGGCAGGGCCTGACAGCGGATGCGGTGGAGCGCACGCTCGCGATGCTGGCGAGCCGGGAGGATGCCCGCCCGGCGGACGTCCTGACGCACGACATCCTGTCCTCTCGTGGCCGCACGATCCGGCCCAAGACGCTCAACCAGAAGCGCTACGTCGACGCGATCGACAAGCACACCGTCGTCTTCGGTATCGGTCCCGCCGGCACCGGCAAGACCTACCTCGCCGTGGCCAAGGCCGTACAGGCCCTGCAGGCGAAGCGGGTCAACCGCATCATCCTGACCCGGCCGGCGGTCGAGGCGGGGGAGCGGCTCGGCTTCCTGCCGGGGACCCTGAACGAGAAGATCGACCCGTACCTGCGGCCGCTCTACGACGCGCTGCACGACATGGTCGATCCGGAGTCGATCCCGCGGCTGCTCACCGCTGGCACCATCGAGGTCGCGCCGCTCGCCTACATGCGGGGTCGCACCCTCAACGACGCATTCATCATCCTCGACGAGGCGCAGAACACCTCGATGGAGCAGATGAAGATGTTCCTCACGCGGCTTGGCTTCGGCTCGAAGATCGTCGTGACGGGTGACATCACCCAGGTCGACCTGCCCGGCGGCACCCGGAGCGGCCTGCGTGTCGTGCAGGGGATCCTGGACCGGGTCGACGACATCGCCTTTTGCTACCTGACCAACCACGATGTCGTCCGGCACAAGCTCGTCGGACGCATCGTGGCCGCCTACGACCACTTCGAGGCGAGCGACACGCCTCGGAACCCCCGGTGAGGCCATGACCGTCGACATCAGCAACGAGTCCGGACTGGATGCCGACAGCGCAGGCCTGTCGCGCCTCGCGACCTTCGCCCTCGACCAGTTGCGCATCCATCCGCTCGCCGAGCTGTCGGTCCTCCTGGTCGACGAGGAGACCATGAGCGCGTACCACGAGCGCTACATGGGCGAACCTGGTCCGACCGACGTGCTGAGTTTCCCGATGGACGAGCTGCGCCCCCCGGGCGACGACGAGGACCCACCTGAGGGCCTGCTCGGCGACATCGTGTTGTGCCCCGCGGTGACGAGTCGGCAGGCGGCCGAGCACGGCCGCAGCGCCGATTCAGAAGCGGAGTACCTGCTCGTGCACGGGCTGCTGCACCTGCTCGGGTACGACCACGCAGAGCCGGCGGAGAAGGCCGCGATGTTCGGCCTCAAAGACCGGATCCTCGCCGCCTGGGCTGAGCAGCGACCGGACCGCGCGGCATCACCAGGGCGCGGGAGGCGGCCGGCGCCGTGACCGCCTCGTACTGGTATCAACTGGGGATCGCTTTCGCGCTGGTCCTGCTGGCCGGTCTGAGTGCCGCCGCCGAGGGCGCAGTGTCGTCGTTCTCCAAGGCCCGCGCGGACCGGCTGATCGAGGAGGGTCAGCCTGGTGCTGCCCGGCTGAGGAGGGTCGTCGACGACCCGCCCCGCTATCTGAACACGCTGCTATTCGTCCGCACCGGGCTGGAGATCTCGGCCATCGTGCTGGTCGCCAACGTGGTGTTCGGCCTGGTCAGCGTGACCTGGCGGGCGGGGGCCATCACTGCCGGGGTGATGATCGTCGTCTCCTACATCGTCTGGGGCGTCGCACCGCGCACCCTCGGGCGCCAGCACGCCGATCGGGTCGCCTGCGCGGCGGCCGGACCGCTGCTGGCGATCACCCGGGTGCTCGGCCCCTTCCCGCGACTCCTGATCATGATCGGAAACGCACTGACCCCCGGCAAGGGCTTCAGCGACGGGCCATTCGCGAGCGAGGCCGAACTCCGCGAACTGGTCGATCTCGCCGAGGCGTCGGAGGTGATCCAGTCCGGGGAACGCCGGATGATCCACTCGGTCTTCGACCTCGGCAACACCATCGTCCGCGAGGTGATGGTTCCGCGCACCGACATGGTCTTCATCGAGGAGCACAAGACGCTGCGCCAGGCTGTTTCGCTCGCGCTGCGCTCCGGCTTCAGCCGGATCCCGGTAACCCGGGACGGCTTCGACGACGTGGTCGGCGTGCTGTACCTAAAGGACGTCATCAAGCGCGTGTACGACAAGCCCGACGCCCAGTCCACCGAACGGGTCGGGTCGATGATGCGGACGCCGCTCTTCTGCCCCGACTCCAAGCCGGTCGACACTCTGCTCAAAGAGATGCAGCTCAAGCGCGTGCACATGGTCATCGTCATCGACGAGTTCGGCGGCACCGCAGGCATGGCGACGATCGAGGACATCCTCGAGGAGATCGTCGGGGAGATCACCGACGAGTACGACGAGGAGAACACCGATGTGACCGATCTCGGCGAGGGCAGGTTCCGCGTCTCTTCCCGGCTCGCCATCGACGAGCTCGGCGAACTGTTCGGGATGCGCCTCGACGACGAGGACGTCGAGACCGTCGGCGGGGTGATGGCCAAGGCCCTGAACAAGGTGCCGATCGCGGGTTCGGTGGTCCGTTGGGGAGGGCTGGAGTTGGTGGCCGAACGGGCGACGGGCCGACGGAACCGGATCGGCACCATCGTCGCCAGCAGGGTCTCCGACGAAGCGGAGAGCGACGACGACTCCAGTGACGCCGCGCGGGCGGTCGAGAAGCCTACGTCGAGCGAACCGGAAGTGCGCGCCTCGTGACTGTCGAACTCACCGATCCCGAAGACCGCAAGATCGTCACGCTGGCGCGTTCGGCACTGGCGCGGGCAGCCGGGTCCGCCAGTGGGGCGTGCCTGCGAGACACCGACGGCCGGACCTATGGGGGTGCCGCAGTCGCGCTGCCGCACCTCACTCTGTCGGCGGTGGGCGTTGCGGTGGCGATGGCCGTCTCCTCGGGCGCCCCGGGTGTGGAGGCCGTTGCGGTTGCGAGCGCTGCGACCGAACTCGACCCAGGCGACGTCGCGATCGTCCGCGACCTCGGCGGGCCAGACGTCCCGGTCTGGCTGGTCGACCCCCGTGGTGTGGTGCGGTCGGTGACCCGGACGTGAGCTTCAGATCCGGCTTCGCCTGCTTCGTCGGCCGCCCGAACGCGGGGAAGTCGACGCTCACCAACGCGCTGGTCGGCCAGAAGGTCGCCATCGCCTCATCGAAGCCGCAGACGACGCGGCACGCGGTGCGCGGGATCGTCCACTCTGCCGACGCGCAACTCGTGCTGATCGACACTCCGGGCCTGCACAAGCCGCGCACCCTGCTCGGCGAACGGCTCAACGACGTGGTCCGGACCACCTGGAGCGAGGTGGACGTCGTGGGGGTCTGCCTGCCCGCGAACCAACGCATCGGTCCGGGCGATCTCTATCTCGTCGGGGAGCTGGCGGCGCTGGAGAACCGGCCCGCATTGGTGGCGATCGCGACCAAGTCCGACCTGGTCAGTCCGGCCAGGATGGCCGAGCACCTGCTGGCGATCGGCAGTCTCGAGGAACGACTGGGAATCGTGTGGGCCCAGATCGTCCCGGTTTCGGCAGCTTCCGGGGACCGGTTGGACGTACTCGGCGGTGTCTTGGTGGGCTTGTTGCCGGAGGGCCCGCAGCTGTACCCGGACGGAACCGTCACCGACGAGCCCGAGCAGACCCTGGTCGCCGAACTCATCCGTGAAGCAGCCCTCGAGGGTGTGCGCGATGAGCTGCCGCACTCCATCACGGTCGCGGTGGAGGAGATGGGTCTGCGCGAAGGGCGCGACGAGGATCGACCGCTGCTCGACATCTATGCCTCGATGATCGTCGAACGGGACTCGCAGAAGGGCATCGTGATCGGCCATCGCGGTACCCGGCTGCGCGAGATCGGGGCCGCTGCTCGCCAGCAGATCGAGGCACTGCTCGGCACGCCGGTGTATCTCGACCTGAGGGTGAAGGTGCTGAAGGAGTGGCAACGCGATGCCAAGCACCTGAACCGGCTCGGCTTCTGATCGCGAGGAGAGCGCGTGGAACCGATCGACTGGTCCCGGGAATGGCTGACCAGCTTCTGGTGGGTGGTGAAGGTCTACGGCGTCACGCTGATTGCCTTCGCCCTGATCGCCTGGCTACTCGCGAAGCGGACGCGGTGGGGTCGCCAGTTCTGGCGGCTGTCGGGTGAGTACTTCCTCCCGCGTCGTCGCAGCTGGCTGCAGTGGCGCCCGATCCTGTCGGTGCTCCTGCTGCTCTGGTTCACCGTCGTCTCGGTCAGGATCGATGTCGTTCTCTCCAACAACGGCAACGCGACGTTCACGGCGTTGCAGGAGCAGGATCAGGGCGAATTCTGGGCATCGCTGCTCCGCTTCAGCATCATCGTCACGATCAACCTGGTGCTGGTGCTGTTCAACTTCTACTTTGCGCAGGCCCAGATCATCCACTGGCGGCAGTGGCTGAACCATCAGATGCTCGGCGACTGGCTGGCCGGGGCGGCGTACCACCGGAGTCGCTTCGTTGCCGAACCGATCGACAACCCTGACCAGCGCATCCAGCAGGACGTCACCTCCTTCGCCAACGACTCCCAGGACCTCGCGCTCGGGCTGGTGTCGTCGATGATCACCCTGGTCTCGTTCACGGTGATCCTGTGGGGGCTGTCCGGCCCGCTGCCGGTGCTCGGCGTCACCATCCCGCGGGCGATGGTCTTCATCGCCTACCTCTACGTGATCATCGCCACGGTGATCGCTTTCCGGATCGGCCGCCCGCTGATCAAGCTGAGCTTCCTCAACGAGCGGCTGACGGCGTCGTACCGGTATGCCCTCGTGCGCGTCCGGGAGAACTCCGAGAACATCGCCTTCTACCACGGTGAGCCCGTCGAGCAGGCCGGGCTGGCGCTGCGCTTCGCACGCGTCATCCGGAACACCTGGGATCTGGTCTTCCGCAACCTGAAGTTCCTCGGCTTCAACTTCGTGGTCAACCAGATCGCGGCGGTCTTCGCCGTCATCATCCAGGCGCCCCGCTACTTCGCCGGCCAGATCACCCTGGGCGACGTGACCCAGTCCGGCCAGGCGTTCGGCAACGTGCTCGGCGCGCTGTCGTACTTCCGCAACGCCTACGACGACTTCGCGGCGTACCGGGCGGTGCTGAACCGGCTCACCGGGCTGCTCGACTCGAACGACCAGGCCCGGGCACTTCCGGTCGCGGCGACCGTGGAGGCCCCGGCCGGGCTCGATATCGACGACCTGACGATCAGCCTGCCCGACGGGCGGCCGCTGCTCACCGATCTGGACCTCGACCTGGCCCCGGGCGATTCGCTCCTGGTGCAAGGCCCGTCAGGGAGTGGCAAGACGACCCTGCTGCGCAGCCTCGCGGGTTTGTGGCCGCACGTCGAGGGCACCATCGCGGCGCCGCCCGCCGAGCAGGTGATGTTCTGCTCGCAGCAGCCGTACCTGCCCCTCGGCACGCTGCGTAGTGCGCTGGCCTACCCTGTGCCGGCCGAGGCGCTGGCGGACGAGCCGGCTCGCGAGGTGCTGCAGGCTGTGCAGCTCGGCCACCTGGTGGATCGGCTGGACGAGGAGATCGACTGGGCGCGGACGCTGTCGCCGGGGGAGCAGCAGCGGCTCGCCTTCGGCCGAATCGCCCTCGCCCGGCCCTCGCTCGTCTTCCTCGACGAGACCACCGCCGCGTTGGACGAGGGGATGGAACAGGCCATGTACGCCCTGATCCGCTCCCGTACTCCGCAGGTCACCATCGTCAGCGTGGGGCACCGCAGTTCCCTGCAGGCCCTCCACGGCAGCGGACTGCGGCTGCTGGACGAGGGCCGCTGGGAGACCTCGGCGCTGGCGCACTAGGTCGCGCCGGCAACGACCGCCCGCCGCCGTCGTCAACCAGCGGACCGGTCGCTCCGAAGGGTCAGCTGGTACGTCGCGTAGATGCGGGAGAGCCGATAGCCGATCGCCTCGTTCACACGGATCATGAAGGCGTTGTCCGCGTTGTTCCAGGTCTCGATCACCTCGAGCTCAGGTTCGGCTTCCTCGAGCCAGTGCATCATGTCGATCTTGAGCAGAGTGCCCAGACGATGGCCGCGATGAGCCTTGGCCACCGCGGTGTCCCACTGGCTGCCGAAGCCTGGCCGGAGCGGGTTGCAGAAGACCACCGTGTGGCCGCCGACGTCGCCGGTGCCCCGGTGTCGAGCAAGCACGCGGTAGCCGACGTCGCCCCGGCCGGCAGCGGCGGTCTCCAGATCCCGCACCCGCTGGACGTCGAACTTCTCGTCCTCGAAGGTGAGGTCGCCCATCGGCGCGTCGTTGATGGCAGCGGTGACCTCGACGAGTTCGGCGAGGAGATCGTCGGAGACGGGGATCCGATGCCGTTCGATCGCGTAGTCGGCTGACGCAGCCCGGGCCGCGTCCCACTGTCGCTCCAGTTCGTCGCGGTCGACATCGGCGAGTCGCTGCCGGCGACGCGCGTCCCGGCTCGCTGGGGCGAAACCGCGGGCGATCAGGAACGCGCCGATGGTCGGTTCGTCCACCGGGGCCCAGGTCCAGATCGTGTCGCGGCCTTCACTGCGCGCGCGCTCGACCACCCATTGGATGGCCCGGGTGCCATGGCCCACGCCGCGGTGACGCGGATGGACGGTCACGGTGGTCGTCATCAGATGCAGGTTGTCGCGCAGGGGCAGGGTGATCTCGATGACCGCGACCGGCAGCGGCGAATCGTCGAGCATGCACAGGTAGTGCTCGCTCGGCTCGAGATCGCTCCCGAACCGGAGTTCGCGGGCCAGCAACTCGGCGACGAAGGGATAGGACTCGGGGTCGTCGACAGCGCGGGCCGCCTCCAGGAGTTCGGCATCCGCGGTGACCGACGCGTGATCCTCGGGCTGGACGCGGATGAAGTGCATGTCGCAAGGGTGCCGTGAAGGCAGCAGCAGGCGCCAGCGGATTTCCGTACTGCCAGTGTCGGCTGGGGCGGTGATGCGCGGCGGCGGCGACAACACCGGCTGATGTGGCTTGGCGGATATCACCTACAGGGTTATGGTGACTGCGTGGTGATCCCCGAGCGGCAATTCGCGCTGCTCCTCCTCGTCTGCCGCAGCGAGGCCTAACCCAGGGCCGGCCTCCTCGCTGCGGAGTCTGAGCGTGCACCGGCCCGCTTGGAACCAGGCGACGAGGAACGATGACCGACACCACCCCCGACCAGACCACGTCCGCTGAGGCAACTGACCCGCGCGGAGCGTTCGGCACCCGACGCCAGTCGGTGCCTGTGCAGCAGCCCAGCCCGATGCCGTACCAGCGCTACCGCGCGTTCACCCCGATCAATCTGCCGGACCGCACCTGGCCGTCGAGCGTCATCACCAAGGCGCCCCGCTGGCTGTCCACCGATCTGCGTGACGGCAATCAGGCCTTGATCGATCCGATGACGCCGGCTCGCAAGCACAAGATGTTCGAACTGCTGGTGCGGATGGGCTACAAGGAGATCGAAGTCGGCTTCCCGTCGGCGAGCCAGACCGACTTCGACTTCGTCCGCCAGCTGATCGAGCAGGACAAGGTCCCCGACGACGTCACCATCTCCGTCCTGACCCAGGCTCGCGAGGACCTGATCGAGCGCACCGCTGAGTCACTGGTCGGTGCGAAGACCGCCACCATCCACATGTACAACGCGACTGCGCCCCTGTTTCGCCGCGTCGTCTTCCACGTCGATCGGCCGGAGTGCATCGCGCTGGCGACGCGCGGCACCGAGCTGGTGATGAAGTACGCCGAGCAGTACCTGGGTGACGTCGAGTTCGGCTACGAGTACTCGCCGGAGATCTTCACCGGGACGGAGATGGAGTTCGCGGTCGAGGTCTGCAACGCCGTGATGGACGTCTGGCAGCCGTCCACTGGCCGCGAGATCATCCTGAATCTGCCCGCCACCGTCGAGATGGCCACGCCGAACGTCTACGCCGATCAGATCGAGTGGTTCAGCCGGCACGTCCGCAATCGTGACCACGTGGCAGTCTCGCTGCATCCGCACAACGACCGCGGCACGGCGACTGCAGCCACTGAACTGGCCATGATGGCTGGCGCGGACCGGGTCGAAGGATGTCTGTTCGGCCACGGGGAGCGGACCGGCAACGTCGACCTGGTCACGTTGGGCATGAATCTGTTCTCCCAGGGCATCGACCCGAAGATCGACTTCTCCAACATCGACGAGATCCGTCGGACAGTGGAGTACTGCACCAACCTGCCGGTTCACCCGCGCCATCCGTACGCGGGCGATCTGGTGTACACCGCCTTCTCCGGTTCTCACCAGGACGCGATCAAGAAGGGCCTGGAGGACCTGGAGAAGCGTGCGGACGCGCAGGGCATCAGCGTCCGTGAGATCGGGTGGGAAGCGCCGTACCTGCCGATCGACCCCTACGACGTCGGCCGCACGTACGAGGCGGTGATCCGCGTCAACAGCCAGTCCGGCAAGGGCGGCGTCGCCTACATCATGAAGTCGGAGCATCACCTCGACCTGCCGCGTCGGCTGCAGATCGAGTTCTCTCGTGCGGTGCAGGCGCACACCGATAGCGGCGGGGGAGAGGTCAGCCCGGCGCGGCTGTGGGAGATCTTCCAGTTCGAGTATCTGGAAGCGAACCGGCCGCTGCAGTTGGACGGTGTGACCGCGGCGTCCGGAGCCGGTGGCCCGGACACCGTCTCGGCGCAGGTCACCCATGCCGGCCAGGCGATGACGCTGTCGGGTGAGGGGAACGGCCCGGTGTCGGCCTTCGTCGACGCCATCTCCGGACTCGGCTACAGCGTCCGGGTCCTGGACTACACCGAGCATGCGCTGTCGTCCGGCGGCGACGCGCTCGCCGCTGCCTACGTCGAGTGCGAGGTCGGCTCGGGCGAGGACAGCACCGTGGTGTGGGGGGTGGGCATGGACGCCAACATCGTCACCGCCTCTCTGAAGGCCGTTACCTCGGCCGTGAATCGGGTCGTGCGCTGACACAAGCGCGCGATCCCGTGAGCGGGGGCCCTGACGCGGTGCGTCGGGGCCCCCTCAACTGTGCGACTAGCGAAAGCCGTTGTCCGCGGTGCGATCGGGCGCGCTGGTGCCGAAGATCCAGACCTGGAAGAACGAGGTCAGGTCGACTGTGGACGCCTGCTGGGCCGCGGACATCCACTCTTCGAGGCTGCGTGCGCCTGGCGACTGGGCCCAGTCACGGCTGAGGCGGGCGAACGCGTCGTCACCCATCACATTCCGCAGGGCTTGCAGGGTCATCGGGCCGCGCGTGTAGACGGCGTCGAACAGGTGCTCGCGGCCGGGATCGATCATGCTCACCCGCCAGAAGCGGGGGTTGTCCCGGACCTCCGCGAACGTCTGGTCCAGCCGGCGGTTGGCGGCGATCCGGCCTGCGCCCTCATCGACGGCCCATTCGGCCCACGACGCGTAGGCCTCACTGATGAAGATGTCGTTCCACTCGCGCACCGTGACGTTGTCGCCGAACCACATGTGCGCGAGCTCGTGGGTGATCAACCGGTCAGCGAAGCCGTCGTCGGAGATCGCTCCGGCGTCGTAGACCGGCCTGGTCTGGGTCTCCAGACCCGCGAACCACAGCCGATGGGCGGGCACCACGCCGCCGGCCTCGGTGAACGGGTACGGGCCGAACCGCTGTTCGAGCGTCCGGATGCGCGAGGTCGAGGTCTCCAACGCTGCGAACGCGCGGCGGCGCTGTGCCTCGGGAAGCTGCTCCGACACGGCGTAGAGGTACGGGAGGCCCTGGTCGACACCCTGCCGCACCTCGTACTGGCCGATCGACACCATGCTGAGGAAGCTGGCCATCGGTTGCCGCGCAACCCAGTGCCAGGTGTCGAAGTCCCGCTCATCGGCGCTGTCGGAGGACTCCAGCCGACCGACGCTGATCGCCTCCATGCCGGCCGGAACCCGCACCGAGATGTCCATCAGGGCCGGATCGGACGGGTGGTCGTTGCCGGGAAACCACCAGGTCGAGCTCTCGGGTTCACCGGCAGCGGTCCACTCCTGCTGCGTACGCCACCAGGGATGGACGTCGCCTTGGCTGCGGTCTCCGGGCTTGCCCGCATAGCGAACGACGGTGGTGAAGGTGGCTCCGGCAGCGATCTTCTGCCGTGGGGTGACCTTCACGTCGGAGAATCCCTCGGGCGCGAATGCCGCCTCGGTGCCGTCGACGTTGACCGACTCCGTGGTCAGCGCGAGGTCGTAGTAGAAGCTGGTCAGGTCCTCGCCGGCGATCGCCTCGATCGTCGTCGTCCCGGTCAAGGTCTCGGTCGCCGGCTCCCAGTTCACCTCGATCCGGTACTTCGTGACGTCGTAGCCGCTGTTGCCCGCGTTGGGGTAGTACGGATCGCCGAGACCGGGCTTCCCCGCCGATCCCCCCGGGACGATGTCTCCGATCCGGGTGCCCCGTACCTCGCGCAGCGCCCAGTAGGCCCCCGCGTGGGCGGCGATCAGCAGCACGATCACCACCGCCATGACCCCGGCGAGGGTGTAGGCCGACTGGCTCGTGTGATGCGGCGGGGGTACGGAGCGCGGCGCAGGCGCCGCGAAGCCAGCGGACTCGTCCGGCGCCGGCCAGCGCGGGTCAACGCTCGACATGGGCCAGCGAACGCAGGTTCCGGTCGATGTGCCACGTCAGGTAGGCGGCGGTCAACCCGCTGGCTTCATGCGCGACCCGATCGGGGACGTCCCGGGTGTCGGCCCAGCGTCCCTCCAGCAGGGCGCCGAGCAACGCGAACGTCTCCGGCGCCGGGCGGGCGGCGCCCGGTGGACGGCAGGACTCGCAGACGGCGCCACCGACACCGGCCGCGAACGCTCGGTGCGGACCGGCCACGCCGCAGCGTGCGCAGTCGGTGAAGGAGGGCGCCCAGCCGGCCACGGCCAGGGCGCGGAGCAGGTAGGAATCCAGGATCAGCGACGCCGGACGCCGGCCGTCCGACGTCCCGTGGTTGAGGGCGCGCAGGGCGCCAACCAGGAGCAGGAACTGCTGCACCGCGGGCTCGGACTCCTCCGACACCAGGCGGTCCGCCGTTTCGAGCATCGCCTGACCGGCCGTGTAGGCGCGATAGTCGGCGGTCAGCGGCTCCCCGAAAGCGTCCAGCGACTCCGCCTGCACGACCACGTCGAGGGTGCGGCCGACGGCGAACTGCAGATCGACGTGGGAGAACGGCTCCAGCCGGGCGCCGAACTTCGATGAGGTGCGCCGGACGCCTTTCGCGACCGCGCGGACCTTGCCATGCCGACGGGAGAGCATCGTGATGATCCGATCCGCCTCGCCGAGCTTGTGCGTGCGCAGCACCACGGCTTCGTCACGGTAGGTCGGCACCTCGCTATTGTCCCTCGCATGCGAATGAGGCGGCTCTGACATGGCCGCGCGGCGACAGAAGGACCGGCCGGCCCGAACCGAGCCGACCCCCCCGACCCCTCACCCCAGCGGCGCCCGACCTCCCGCCATTCCGGTCGACCGTCTGCCACAGCACGTCGCGATCGTGATGGACGGCAATGGCCGGTGGGCGAAGGCGCGCAACCTGCCGCGGACCGAGGGCCACGCCCGCGGCGAGGCGTCGCTGTTCGACGTGATCGAGGGCGCCATCGAGGTCGGGGTGCGCTACCTGTCGGCGTACGCCTTCTCGACCGAGAACTGGCGCCGATCGCCCGACGAGGTGCGCTGGCTGATGGGGTTCAACCGGGACGTGATCCGCCGCCGCCGGGACCAGTTGGATGCGATGGGGGTGCAGGTCCGCTGGGCCGGGCGACGGCCTCGGCTGTGGCGGAGCGTGATCAGCGAACTCGAGGACGCCGAACGCCGGACCGTCGGCAACGACGTTCTCACCCTGCAGTTCTGCGTGAACTACGGCGGCCGCGCCGAGATCGTGGACGCGACCCGGCGGATCGCCGAACTGGCCGCTGCGGGGCGGCTCGACCCGGCGAAGCTCACGGAGGACCGGTTCCGGCAGTTCCTGGACGAGCCCGGAATCCCCGACGTCGACCTGTTCGTCCGCTCTTCCGGCGAGCAGCGAACGTCCAACTTCCTGGTCTGGCAGAGCGCCTACGCGGAATTGGTCTTCCTGGACCGGTTGTGGCCCGATTTCGACCGGCGCGACCTGTGGCGGGCGCTCGAGCTGTACGCGGGACGCGACCGCCGCTACGGCGGTGCGGTGCCGAATCAGGTGACGCCCAGCTAGTGCTCGTCGTAGTGGTCGGCGTGGCTGGCGTGGCGATGTCCCTCGTGGACGTAGTCGGTGTGGTCGCCGTGCCGGACTGCTTGGTGGCCGCAACCGGGGCGGTGCTGGTGCGGGTGGGATTCGGTGATCAGATGCGTACCAGGCTGCGGCGCATCGGCGGTCACGGGCACCTCGAGTGAACGGGCACGGCGTCGCCTGCCCAGCGCCGAAGCGGGCCAGCTGAGCGCGAAGACCACGATCGCCAGCAGCACGATGAAAGCCCCCGGTGCCGCGTCGGCGTAGAAGGCGCCAGCGGCGCCGCCGACGGAGACCACGACCCCGATCGCGACGGCCAGGTAGAGGGCGGCGCTGAAACCGCGAACCAGGTTGTGCGCCGCGGCGACCGGCACCACCATCAGCGCACTGACCAGCAGCAGCCCGACCGTGCGCATCGCGAGCGTCACGGTCACCGCCGCCAGCACGACGACCATCAGGTTGTACCAGTTCACCCGTAGGCCCTGGGTACGGGCGAATTCCTCGTCGGTGGCCGCCGCATGCAGCCGCGCGGCAAGTCCGAACGCCGGTACCAGGACGACCACCGCCAGGGCGGCCACCAGCCGCAGGTCTGCCGCGGAGACCGTCGTCAGGGAGCCGAACAGGAACTGGGACAGCGCACCTGTGCCGACGCCGGCGAGTCCGGACATGAAGACGCCCGCAGCCAGCCCACCGTAGAAGAGGATCGCCAGGCCGACGTCGCCGGTGGCCTTGCCCCGCTGACGCAGGATCTCCACAGCGACCGCGCCCGCCACGCACACGGCCACCGCCAGTGGTGTCGGCGCCGTGTTGGTGAGGAACGCCAGTCCGACGCCCGCGATCGCTACGTGACCCAGCCCGTCGCCGAGCAGGCTGAGTCTGCGCTGAACGATGTAGCTGCCGATCGCAGGCGCCATCAGCCCGGTGAGCAAGGCCGCGAGCAGAGCACGTTGCATGAACGGATACGACCAGAGCTCGATCACCGCTCGACCGTCCCGCTCAGACCGCTTCCAGACGGGCGGTGCAGGCTGTCCGGCTCGCCGAACTCGTGCCCGCCGACGGGATGCCCGGCCACGCCCAGCATGTCCGCCAGCGAACCCTGTCTGGCCACTCTGCCTTCGGACAGCACCACGGCTCGACTCAGCAGGCCCTCGATCGGGCCGGTCTCGTGCAGCACGATGAGCACGGTGGCGCCGGCGCCAAGGAGTCCACCGAGGAGATCGGCGACGACCCGCTGCTGCTCGAGGTCGACGCCGGCGATCGGCTCGTCGAGAACGAGGAGGTCAGGTTGGCCGGCGATCGCGCGGGCGATCAGCACCCGCTGCTGCTGGCCGCCGGACAAGTCGCCGATGTCGTCATTGGCGCGTCCGGCCATGCCGACCTGCTGCAGGGCAATCCGCACCGCCGTCCGGTCCATCCGGGTCGGAGGCTGGAACGGCCGGCGACGGGCCAGGCGGCCCTGAGCGACGACCTCCTTCACCTTCGCCCCGCCCAGCGTCGCCGGTGAGCGCTGCGGGACGTAGCCCACCCGCGACCAGCTCCGGAAGGAGCGGACCGGCGTACCGAAGATCTCGGCGCTGCCGCGCTTCAGTGGTACGAGGCCGAGCAGGGCTCTCACCAGGGTCGACTTTCCCGACCCGTTTCCGCCGAGGAGCGCCACCGCTTCGCCCGTCCGCACCTCCAGGTCGATGCCGCGGAGCACCGGGAGTCCGCCGAGCTCCACCGACAGGTCCCGAGCGCTGAGTGCGACTTCGCCGGTCGCGGATCGCTCGTGCTCGGCGGGTTCCGAGCGTGGCCCGAATCGGGCCGCACCGGGCGTGGGGGTCCCGTTCACGTACAGGCGCCGGCCTGGCGCAACGCCGTCAGGTTCGCCTCCATGACCGCACGGTAGTCCCCGCCGCGCGACTCCGCGGTGATCCCCTCGACCGGGTCGAGGACATCGGTGCGCAGACCGAGGTCCCGGGCGATCGTCTGGGCGACCGCGGGGGAGACGAGGGTCTCGTAGAAGATCGTGGTCACGCCGCGTGCCTGCACCTCACGCTGCACCTCGGCGATCCGGGTGGGTGAGGGCTCGCGCTCGGGGTCCAGTCCGCTGATGGCGATCTGTTCCAGCCCGTAGCGGCGGGCGAGGTACCCGAAGGCCGCGTGCGTAGTGACGAAGCTGCGCCGCGTGCAGTGCGCAAGGCCGTCGCGGAAGTGCTGGTCCAACCCGCGCAGCTCGTCGTGCAGCTGGGCAGCGTTGGCGGCGTAGGTCTCGGCGTTCGCGGGGTCGAGCCGGGACAGTTCGGCGGCGACCCCGTCGGCGATGGTGGCGAGTTGGCTCGGATCGAGCCAGATGTGCGGATCGAGCGCGTTCGACTGCTCGGCGAGTGGCCGGAGCGGCACCAGAGTGGTGACGTCGAGGATGTGCTGCTGGCCGCTGTCGGAAGCCTGCTCGACGGCCCGGTCGACAGCCGGCTGGAAGCCCTTCTCGTACACGACCAGACTCGCGTCGCTCAACCCTGCCGCCTGGCGGGCGGACAGTTCGAGCTCGTGCGGCTCCGCACCGGGAGGCGTCAGGCCTTCCACCACCGCGAGCGCGCCTGCCACCCGTTCGCTGACGTACTGCAGGGGATAGAACGCGGCGGCGATGCGCGGTCGGGATGCTCCTTCGGGCGCCGAGTCCACTCCGCTCCCGCACCCGCTGAGGAGGAGGGCGATCGCCAGCGCCGACCCTGCCAGGAGAGGGCGAGTCCAGAACGACATGAAAATCATTCTCATCTAGCCGCGACAGGTTTGTCGAATCACGGTGCGGCTGAGCGAGCGCCCAGGCCCGTCCGTCGGCGTGTGCGCGTGCCGGCGGACGGGTCAGCGGTCGGTTGGGGCAGCGGACAGGTGGTCGTTCTGAGCGGGGGGTCAGATGGGGCTGAGTTCGCGCGTGTTCGCCGGCACGAGCCGGCCGATCAGCAGGTCGAAGACGACCATCCGGTCGAACTGGAGCGCATGATCCCGGGCCCGCTCGGCCATCGCCGCCCGCTCGTGGAACGGCAGGGTCACGGCCAGATCCAGCGCCGCTGCGATGGAGGACGGGCTGTCCACGGGCACGATCATGGCGGTGTCGCCCACCGCCTCGCCGATGCCACCAGTCTCGGTGGTGATCACCGGCCCGCCGCCGGCCAGCATTTTTTCCACCAGCGCGATCCCGAACGTCTCGACGAATTCCGGTCGCGGCTTGCTCGGCAGCACGAAGGCAGCGCAGCCAGCCATCAGATGCGGCTTCTCCTCATCTCCCACATCGTGCAGGAAGACGATCCGGTCGGCGGCCGAGGACGCCTCCGCCGCAGCGTGCATGTTCTCCGCATCGGGGCCGTTGCCCGCAATGACCAGGGTGAGGTCGTTGCAGGCAACGGACTCGGCGAACCCCGCGATCAGGTCGTCGACCCCCTTCGCCTTCGCGAGTCGGGACAGGAACAGCACGTATCCGTCCTGGACCAGGTCTCGGGCGGCAAGCGTCTCGGTCATCCCGGGAAGCGCCGCGAGATAGTCCGCTGTGTTGATCGCCGGATAGGAGATGGCCACTCGCTCCCGGCACTGCGGGCCGAAGCGCGTGCCGTGCAGCGCGTCGATGTCATCGGCCGCGGAGACGATCAGTTGCTTGGTGTACTCCGAGACCGCGACCGGAACGTCCGCCTCGAGGTAGGCGGTGAGCACCTGCGCCGCGGCGCCGTAACGGCCTTCGACCACGCAGGACCGGACGACGTTGGTCACATCGGAGCCGACGGCCTCGGCGATGTGGGTGACCCGCACCGGCAGGCCCGTGCCGCGCGCCACCCGGAGCGCGTCGGAGACCGCGAGGGTGTGTGGGCTGAGGTAGAGCGACATGCAGACGGTCTCCACGCCGTCGGTGAACAGCTCGACAAGTCGGCCTGTCATTCCCGCCAGGTAGCGGCCGTCAGGCACCTTGTAGTCGCCGACCGGAGCCGGGCGCTCGACCTCGATGCCCTCGCTGTAGGGCAGCACCGTTTCCAGCGGCTTGAGCGGTAGTCCGGACCGCTCCAGCAGTTCCATCGGCCAGGTGATGATGCGCACCTCGCTGAAGCCGCGCTGAAGAGCGGCCTCGGCCAGGTTCCTGGCCTCGCCGGAATGACCGCAGATCACCGGGTCCGCGCGCACGACGATGACCAACCTGCGGCGAATCGGCGTCTTGCCTGACCCGTCGCCCGCCGTCCACGGGTCCGACGTACCTACCCTCATTGGTGGTCTCCTCACTGGATTCAGCCGCTGCTGTTGTCGGCAGGCAGCGGGGCGGCCTCGGAACCGACCGGATAGCCGGTTCCTGGCAGGGATACCGACGGGGGTCGACGAGTGGTACCCCACCCGGTCGGCTGCGACCCGAGGGTCAGTTCCAGCCGCCCGCCGCGGTGCAACTCGCGCGCCGGTATCCATGTGGCGTCCAACGGCTCGCCGTTGAACCGGGCCGACTGCACGTACTGAGTGGGGCCGCCCGGCTCGGGTTCGACGAACCCGACCGTGTCGACCACCAGTTCGGCGTCGGCGATCTGCATCCGCGACGTCGGGAACGCCGGGGAGTTCACGAAGTAGAGGCTCTGCCCCGCGACGGGGAAGAGGCCGAGAGCGGCCCACACGTACCACGAGCTGATGCCGCCGGAATCGTCATTGCCGGGTAGGCCGCCCGGCCCGGTGGAGAACATGTTGTTGACCACGCCGCCAACCACCTCGGCGGTCCGGTCCGGCCGGCCGACGTAGTGGTAGGCCCACGGCGCCTCCATGTCCGGTTCGTTGTTGAGACCCTCGAATCGGTTCAACGCGTAGCCGGCGGCGAGCTCGTCCACGCTCGGGTGCTCGCCCAGCTGCTTGACGGGATCGGCGCCGTAGCCGAAGAACGCGTCCAGCATCCGGGTGAAGCGACGTTCCCCTCCGGCGAGAGCGATCCGCGCCTGCATGTCCTGCAGCAGCCGGAACGAGTAATTCCACTTGCCACCCTCGTAGTACGCCGAATCGACCAGCAGACCGTCGTCGGGATCGAATGCATTCACCCATTGACTGGCGAGGCCCTCGAACTGGCGTGACGGCCTCGGCGATGTGGGTGACCCGCACCGGCAGGCCCGTGCCGCGCGCCACCCGGAGCGCGTCGGAGACCGCGAGGGTGTGTGGGCTGAGGTAGAGCGACATGCAGACGGTCTCCACGCCGTCGGTGAACAGCTCGACAAGTCGGCCTGTCATTCCCGCCAGGTAGCGGCCGTCAGGCACCTTGTAGTCGCCGACCGGAGCCGGGCGCTCGACCTCGATGCCCTCGCTGTAGGGCAGCACCGTTTCCAGCGGCTTGAGCGGTAGTCCGGACCGCTCCAGCAGTTCCATCGGCCAGGTGATGATGCGCACCTCGCTGAAGCCGCGCTGAAGAGCGGCCTCGGCCAGGTTCCTGGCCTCGCCGGAATGACCGCAGATCACCGGGTCCGCGCGCACGACGATGACCAACCTGCGGCGAATCGGCGTCTTGCCTGACCCGTCGCCCGCCGTCCACGGGTCCGACGTACCTACCCTCATTGGTGGTCTCCTCACTGGATTCAGCCGCTGCTGTTGTCGGCAGGCAGCGGGGCGGCCTCGGAACCGACCGGATAGCCGGTTCCTGGCAGGGATACCGACGGGGGTCGACGAGTGGTACCCCACCCGGTCGGCTGCGACCCGAGGGTCAGTTCCAGCCGCCCGCCGCGGTGCAACTCGCGCGCCGGTATCCATGTGGCGTCCAACGGCTCGCCGTTGAACCGGGCCGACTGCACGTACTGAGTGGGCCCACCCGGCTCGGGTTCGACGAACCCGACCGTGTCGACCACCAGTTCGGCATCGGCGATCTGCATCCGCGACGTGGCGAACGCCGGGGAGTTCACGAAGTAGAGGCTCTGCCCAGCCACGGGGAACAGGCCGAGAGCGGCCCACACGTACCACGAGCTGATGCCGCCGGAATCGTCATTGCCGGGCAGGCCGCCCGGGCCGGTTGAGAACATGTTGTTGACCACGCCGCCAACCACCTCGGCGGTCCGGTCCGGCCGGCCGACGTAGTGGTAGGCCCACGGCGCCTCCATGTCCGGTTCGTTGTTGAGACCCTCGAATCGGTTCAACGCGTAGCCGGCGGCGAGCTCGTCCACGCTCGGGTGCTCGCCCAGCTGCTTGACGGGATCGGCGCCGTAGCCGAAGAACGCGTCCAGCATCCGGGTGAAGCGACGTTCCCCTCCGGCGAGAGCGATCCGCGCCTGCATGTCCTGCAGCAGCCGGAACGAGTAATTCCACTTGCCACCCTCGTAGTACGCCGAATCGACCAGCAGACCGTCGTCGGGATCGAATGCATTCACCCATTGACTGGCGAGGCCCTCGAACTGGCGTGCGAGCTGCTGGTCGCCGACGTAGCGGGCCACCTTCGCGGTGCAGTGGTAGCCGAGTGCCAGGTCGAGGGTGTGGGTGATCGGGTGCGCGACGCCGCGCAGCAGGTACTCCTCGCCGTAGGCCCGGCGGAGGTCGGTGTCCATGTGGCAGAGCGCCCAGTCCCAGTCGACGCCCGGGACGCCGAGCTGGCAGAGATCGGCCAGAAAGGTGTGCGCGAGCGCGCTGCCCTGTCGGGAAAACCGGTCGGCGCCCTTGGCCATCCGGTAGCCGATCGGCAGGTTGCCTTCTTCTTCGCAGATGTTGAGCATCGCGTTCGCCAGTTCCACGGCGCGCCCCGGGAACAGCGCGGTGATCAGCGGCAGCTGGGTGCGGTAGATGTCCCACATCGTGCAGATGTCGAAGACGAAGGGACCGTTGTTGGGCCAGAAAGGGCTCTCGTCCGCCGCGAAGCACGGCTTCACCAACGAGTGATAGAGCGCGGTGGCGAAGACCGACTTGCGGCTCGTGTTGCTGCTGTCGACCTGAACGCGGGAGAGATGCTGCCGCCACACCGACGCGGTCTTTGATCGGCGCGCCTCGAACGCCTGCCCGCTCGTCCCGCAGTCGGCATGCAGGTTCCGCTTGGCCCGCTCCACGCCGCGGAGCGAGAAGCCGAAGCGCAACTCGATGACCTGGCCGGCCTTGGTCGGTCCACGCCACATCAGGCCGAACGGACGCAGGGTGGTGGGGCGGATGCGGTCGAAGTCGAGCCTGGTGCCGCCCGGCATCAGCCGGCGGTCGTACCAGGTCAGCTGGCGCCAGTCACCGGCGTCACACTCGACGTGAGCGGCGAGCGGGGCGCCCTCGACGACGATCTCGGCGCAGGCGACTCCCGGCTCGATCGACTCGAGGTGAGCACGCAGCGGCACCGTCGTGCCGTACGGGATCGCCAGACCACCCATCGAGAAGTCGATCACGAGCCGGGCGTCGTCGTGGGCCGGGAAGGTGTAGCGATGCACTGCGCTCTTCGGGCCGACCGTGATCTCGCAGCGAATCCCTGAACTCAGCGTGGCGGCGTAGTAGCCCGGTTCCGCCTGCTCCTCGGTGAGCTCCCAGGCCCGCCCGAGGGTGTCGAGAGACTCCAGCATCGGGGTGACCCGGAAATAGTTGTAGTACTTGCGGATGGCGCCTGTGCCGGACTGCTGGAAGTGGGTGAAACCGGACGCGATGTTCGAGTCGTGCAGGCGTGGCGGTACGCCTTCGGTGTTCAGCTGGTACAGGCCGTAGCCGGTCGGATACGCGCCCGAGTAGGCGCACGCTGACACCATCCCGAAGGGATAGACCGCACCGGGGTGGGTGTTTCCGACCTGCGGCTTGGGCCACCACCACGTTGCGGCCAGACCCTGGGGCTGGGGGAGATCGGTCGCCTCGCACCCGATGAAGGGGTCGACGTAGTCGATCATTGCGAAGCCTCCTCGGGTCTGGGCGGGATGGCGTTCATCACGACGCTAGGTGGGACAAGTTTCGCCTAGGTTTCGCAGCTGTGACGGGTTTCGGTGACGGATTTCTCGCGGCCCGCTGCGCGCGTTGCGTAGCCTCGTTGCGGTGATCGTCATCGCACGCTTTCGGGTCCCTGGCGGGGACCTCGGCTTCCCTGACGATGGTCGGGCAGCGGTGGAGTTCCTGGCCGGGCGGGATGGGTTTCTGTCGGCGGATTTCGCTCGCAATCTCGACGATGGGGAGCTGTGGACGCTGACCACCCGGTGGCGCGACGTCGGCTCGTACCGTCGGGCGCTGCAGGGTTACGAGGCGAAGCTCCGCCTGGTCCCCCTGCTCAGCCGCGCGATCGACGAGCCGACCGCGTACGAAGATCCCGACCTGCACTGAACCGGGCCGAGCCGCCACGGACGACGACGCCGGGTATCGGCAGACAGGACGGGATAGCCTGGTGCGCTGTCCATCCCAGCCCGGGATGGCGCCGAAAGTCTGGAGATTCTGCGTGGCCCCGACCAGCCGCCTCGACAGCGTGATCAGCCTCTGCAAGCGCCGCGGTTTCGTGTTCCCCGCCGGAGAGATCTACGGCGGCACCCGCTCGGCCTGGGACTACGGGCCGCTGGGCGTGGAACTGAAGGAGAACATCAAGCGCCAGTGGTGGCGCGCGGTGGTGACCGCGCGTGAGGACGTCGTCGGCCTCGACTCGTCGGTCATCCTCCCGCGCCAGGTCTGGGTGGCGTCTGGCCATGTCGGCGTCTTCACCGACCCGCTGACCGAATGCCTCTCGTGCCACAAGCGCTTCCGCGCTGACCACCTCGAGGAGGACTTCGAGGCACGCAAGAACCGCAAGCCGAGCGGGCCGGAGGAGATCGCGTGCCCGAATTGCGGCACCCGTGGCCAATGGACCGAGCCGCGCGACTTCAACATGATGCTGAAGACCTACCTGGGCCCGGTCGAGGACGAGACCGGGTTGCACTACCTGCGACCGGAGACCGCGCAGGGCATCTTCGTCAACTTCGCCAACGTGGTCCAGGTGACCCGGAAGAAGCCGCCGTTCGGCATCGGCCAGGTCGGCAAGAGTTTCCGGAACGAGATCACTCCGGGCAACTTCATCTTCCGGACCCGAGAGTTCGAGCAGATGGAGATGGAGTTCTTCGTCGAGCCGGGAAGCGACGAGACCTGGCACCAGTACTGGATCGACGAGCGCACCCGCTGGTACGTCGACCTCGGCATCGCCGCGGACAACCTGCGGCACTTCGAGCACCCCAAGGAGAAGCTCTCCCACTACTCGAAGCGGACCGTCGACATCGAGTACCGGTTCGGTTTTGCCGGCAGCGAGTGGGGCGAACTCGAGGGCATCGCCAACCGCACCGACTTCGACCTCGGGACCCACAGCCAGCACTCCGGGACCGATCTGTCGTACTTCGACCAGGCCAGCGGGGAGCGCTACACCCCCTACGTCATCGAGCCTGCGGCCGGCCTGACTCGTTCGCTGATGGCATTCCTGATCGAGTCGTACACCGAGGACGAGGCCCCGAACACCAAGGGCGGAGTCGACAAGCGGACAGTGCTCCGGCTCGACCCACGGCTGGCTCCGGTGAAGGTTGCGGTCCTCCCGTTGTCGCGGAACGAGGCCCTGTCGCCGAAGGCGCGGGACCTGGCCACCCAGCTGCGCCGGAACTGGAACGTCGACTTCGACGATGCCCAGGCGATCGGCCGCCGGTACCGGCGGCAGGACGAGATCGGCACCCCGTACTGCGTCACCGTCGACTTCGACACTCTGGATGATGACTCGGTCACGGTCCGCGAGCGCGACACGATGAGCCAGGACCGGGTGTCGCTGGACAAGGTGGGGGAATACCTCACCACCCGCCTGGTCGGGTGCTGACGACCGCAGCGTCACGCACCGGGCCGCTGCGGCTCGGTTCGATCGAGGTCGCGACGCCGGTGGTGCTCGCGCCGATGGCGGGCATCACCAATGCGGCGTACCGCCAGCTCTGCCGCGAGCAGGCCGAGGCCGGTGCGGGTGACACCGGCGGTCGCCCGGCCGGCCTGTTCGTCTGCGAGATGATCACGTCGCGCGGCCTGGTCGAGGGCGATCGCAAGACGATCTCGATGCTGCAGTTCGACCCGGGCGAGCGGGTGCGCTCGGTCCAGCTCTACGGGGTCGATCCGTCGGTGATGGCCGAGGCCACCCGCATCCTCTGCGGCGAGCACGGCGTCGCGCACGTCGACCTCAACTTCGGCTGTCCCGTGCCCAAGGTGACGCGCAAGGGCGGTGGCGCCGCGCTGCCGTACAAGCGCGATCGTCTCGCCGCCATCCTGCGCGCAACCGTCGCGGCGGCGGCGGCGTACGGCGTCCCGGTGACGATGAAGACCCGGATCGGCATCGACGACAGTCACAGCACCCACCTCGACGCGGGCCGGATCGCGGAGGACGCAGGCTGCGCGGCGATCGCGCTGCACGGACGTACCGCGCAACAGGCGTACTCGGGCGAGGCCGACTGGCACGCGATTTCCGCGCTGAAGGAGAGCGTCGCGATCCCGGTGCTCGGCAACGGGGACATCTGGGAGGCCAAGGACGCCCGGAGGATGATGGCCGAGACCGGGTGTGACGGGGTCGTGGTGGGTAGGGGCTGCCTCGGCCGGCCGTGGCTGTTCGCGGACCTGGCCGCCGCGTTCACCGGACGAGGCGGCCGACAGCTGCCGACCCTGGGAACCGTGGCGGACACCCTGCGTCGGCATGCCGAGCTACTGGCCGGACTCTCCGACGAGCAGCACGGCTGCGCCGAGTTGCGCAAGCACATCGCCTGGTACTTCAAGGGTTTTCCCGTCGGTGGTGAGCTGCGGCGCGCACTGTCGATGGTGTCCTCCCTCGACGAGCTCGACCGGTTGCTCGCTCGGCTGGACCGGCACGCCCCATTCCCGGTCACCGAATTGGGCATGCCGCGCGGCCGGCAGGGCGCCCCGCGGGACCGGGTGGCGCTGCCGGAGGGGTGGCTGGACGACACCTCGGGCGCCGACCTCGACTTGACCGCCGCGGAGGTCGGGATCTCGGGTGGCTGATCAGCTCAGCCCGCGCGCTCGCGCGTGGGCGACGACGATGTCCGGACACGCTGCCGGCGGTCTCGTACGGGCGCATGAGACCTCCAGAGCCGTCGTCGGTGCCGGTGCCCTGGTCCGGCGGGAGCAGCGCGAGGCGGAGGAGCGCGGACGGCTGCGCCCCGGGTCCGCGCTCGCCGTCGGCGCCGGCCTGCGGGCGATTCCCGAGGAACCGGACGACGAGCGGACCTGCTTCGAGCGGGATCGCGACCGCATCGTGCACTCGACGGCGTTCCGGCGGCTGGCGGGCAAGACTCAGGTGGTCGTGTACCCGTCCGACCACCAGCGCACGCGGCTGACCCATGCGCTGGAAGTCGCCCAGGTGGCGACGGCGATCGCGCGCGCGGCCGGAGTGAACGTCACGCTGGCCGAGGCCATAGCGCTGGGCCACGACTGCGGGCACGGGCCGGGTGGGCACGCGAGCGAGGACGCCTTCGACGCGTTCCTCCCGGACGGGTTCGACCACGGTCCGTGGGGCGCCGACGTGGTCCTTGCGCCGCTCAATCTCTGCGCGGAGACCCTGGACGGCATCCGCAACCACTCGTGGTCGCGTCCCGCGCCGGCGACGGTGGAGGGCGAGATCGTCAGCTGGGCGGACCGCATCGCCTACTGCGCGCACGACCTCGAGGACGCCGTCCACGCAGGCTGCGCGGCGATCGCGCTGCACGGACGTACCGCGCAACAGGCGTACTCGGGCGAGGCCGACTGGCACGCGATTTCCGCGCTGAAGGAGAGCGTCGCGATCCCGGTGCTCGGCAACGGGGACATCTGGGAGGCCGAGGACGCCCGGAGGATGATGGCCGAGACCGGGTGCGACGGGGTCGTGGTGGGTAGGGGCTGCCTCGGCCGGCCGTGGCTCTTCGCCGACCTCGCTGCCGCGTTCACCGGACGCGGCGGCAGGCAGCTGCCGTCGCTGGGTATGGTCGCGGACACCCTGCGTCGGCACGCGGAGCTGCTGGCCGGACTCTCCGACGAGCCGCACGGCTGCGCCGAGTTGCGCAAGCACATCGCCTGGTACTTCAAGGGTTTTCCGGTCGGGGGTGAGCTCCGTCGCGCGCTGTCGATGGTGTCCTCCCTCGACGAGCTCGACAGCCTGCTCGCTCGGCTCGACCGGCACGCAGCCTTCCCGGCCACCGAATTGGGCATGCCGCGCGGCCGGCAGGGCGCCCCGCGGGACCGGGTGGCGCTGCCGGAGGGGTGGCTGGACGACACCTCGGGCGCCGACCTGGACCTGAGCGCCGCGGAGGTCTGGATCTCGGGTGGCTGATCAGCTCAGCCCGCGCGCTCGCGCGTGGGCGACGACGATGTCCGGACACGCTGCCGGCGGTCTCGTACGGGCGCACCAGACCTCCCGAGCCGTCGTCGGTGCCGGTGCCCTGGTCCGGCGGGAGCAGCGCGAGGCGGAGGAGCGCGGACGGCTGCGCCCCGGGTCCGCGTTCGCCGTCGGCGCCGGTCTGCGGGCGATCCCGGAGCAGCCGGACGACGAGCGGACCTGCTTCGAGCGGGATCGGGACCGGATCGTCCACTCGACGGCGTTCCGGCGGCTCGCGGGCAAGACTCAGGTGGTCGTGTACCCGTCCGACCACCAGCGCACGCGGCTGACCCACGCGTTGGAAGTCGCCCAGGTGGCGACGGCGATCGCACGCGCAGCCGGGGTGAACGCGACACTGGCGGAGGCCATCGCACTCGGCCACGACTGCGGGCACGGGCCCGGCGGGCACGCCAGCGAGGACGCTTTCGACGCCTTCCTGCCGGACGGGTTCGACCACGGTCCGTGGGGCGCCGACGTGGTCCTGGCTCCGCTCAATCTCTGCGCGGAGACCCTGGACGGCATCCGCAACCACTCGTGGTCGCGTCCCGCGCCGGCGACGGTGGAGGGCGAGATCGTCAGCTGGGCGGACCGCATCGCCTACTGCGCGCACGACCTCGAGGACGCCGTCCACGCGGGCATTGTGAATCCAGCCGAGGTGCCGACCGCGGTCACGGAGATCTGCGGCAGCACTCGGCGGGAACAGCTGCGGACCTTCGTGCGCGCCGTCGCCCGTGGGGTCGACGAGCACGGCGAGGTCGGGATGCCGCCGGCCGAGGCGGCGGCGCTGGCGGAGTTGCGGGCCTTCAACTACGCGCGGATCTACGTCCGGCCGGCATCGCTCGATCAGTCGCGGGCGGTGGTTGCGGTGTTGCAGGCGCTGGTCCGGTTCTACCTGGACCACCCGGAAGCGATGCCCGACCAGCCACCCGTGGGCCCCGGCTCCGAGCCGGCCGTGCAGGCCGCCGTGGCCTACGTCGCCGGGATGACCGACCGATACGCGTTCGAGATGGCGACGCACCACCTGGGCTGGCCGCCGGAGCGTCTGCCCCAGGGAATCGACCGGCCGCGCTGAGCCGGCGGCGGGCATCCGTCCTGCACGCGGAGAGCGGCGCGGTGCACGCGAGGCCGGTCACCGGGTGTGTCTGCGGGGCGGATCAGGGACGTCATCGTGGTTCAATCGGGCCGTGCCGCAGCAGCTCCGCCGTATCGCGCCGGGAGGTCTGGTGTGGCGGCTCGCGGTCTCGATCCTGGGCATCGGACTACTGGTGAACGGGTCAGTCCGGATGAGTGACGATGTGTGGCCGTTCGGTCCGCTCTCGCAGTACGCCTTCTCACCGGCTCCCGACTCCTCCATCGTTGTGACGCGGGTGGAGGGACTGCTCGCCGACGGGCGCCGGCTCGACCTTCCGCTGCGAGCTGGCCAGTCGGGGATCGGGCGGGCAGAGGTCGAAGCCCGAATCCCGGCGATCCTGGCAGATCCGTCCCTGCTGGAGGCCGTTGCCGACGGCTGGGCTCGCAGGCATCCGGATCAGCCGCCGCCGCGGGTCGTCTGGCTGGTCCAGGACCACACCATCCTGGTCGGCGGACGGCGGGGTCCGACCCGACTCGTCGAGCTCGCGCGGTGGGAACGCGGATGACGACGGATCAGGCCGCAGTGGCCGCGCCCCCGGTGGGGGAGCAGCGGAACGAGGAGCGCCGGCCGCACTGGTCACAGCGCTTGATCGGCTGGTTCGCCCCTGCCGTCCCGGACGCCCGAGCCGCCCTTGTCCGGACCGCCCTGTACGCGTTCGTCCTGCTCGACATCCATGCGTTCGTCAACGACCCGATCCCGTTGAGCCGCCATCCGGAGCTCTATCGCCCGCTGTTCCTGGCGCGTCTGTTGCATCTGCCCCCGCCCAGCGTGCCGCTCACCACGGCGCTCTACGTCGTGCTCCTGATCGGCTGCCTGGTTGCGGCAGCGAACCGACTGCCGCGGCTCGCCGGCTGGGTGGTTGCCGCCGCGTTCACCTGGTGGACAGCCATCGGGATGAGCTACGGCAAGGTCGACCACGATCACTTGGCTCTCGTCGTGGCGTTGTGGGTGCTGCCGAGCGTCGGAGCCATCCCGGGCCGATGGCGATCGTCGACGCTCTCGGTCCAGTCGGGCTGGGCCCTGCGCTGCATCCAGATCGCCGTCGTCGCCACCTATTTCCTGTCGGCGTTGACGAAGATGCGGAGCGGTGACTGGAGTCTGACCAGTTGGCCGGAGAGCTCGATTCTGCTCTGGGCCTCGATCCGCCGGCCGCACGCCATCGGCGGACTCCTCATCCCGTACCCGGGCGTCCTGCACGTGATGCAGTGGATCTCCTACCTGGCCGAGATCTGCTCCATCGTCGTGCTCTGGCTGCGCGGGCGCGCGCTGCTGCTCGCCGCGGTGTTCTGGCTGGGGTTCCACGCCTTCACGTTCGGGATGCTCTACATCCACTTCCTGCCGACGGCGGTGTGCTGGCTCGCATTCGCCCCGCTAGAGCGCCTTGGTCCCTGGCTTCGACGGGTCAAAGCCCGGCGGCGGCAGCGCGCACGCGGGTGAACCGCCCGGCATCCGGTGCCGGTTCCGTGCGATGACCCGATAGACAGCAGCCGCCAGCGTCCTGATCAGCGGCAACCCCATGATCGTGCCGATCACGCCGTACGGCCCCCCGGCGAGGCGCAACCAGGCGGCGAATGCCGCGGCGCCGCCCAGCACCTCTCCGTCCGGGGTGATCCAGAGAGCCTCCCGCTGCGCCCGCGTCGCGGAGGTGCCGAGCGCCTCGAGGTCCAGGAACTGCCACGCGACCAGGCGGGCAGTCCGGGGCCGGCGTGCCAACCGCCCGGCAATCCACTGTGCGCTCGTCGTACAGAACGCGCAGTCACCGTCGAAGACGAAGAGTGGCCGGTCCGGACTTCCTGCAGCGCTCACCTGGCCAAAGGTAGCGTCCCGGGCCGGCGGCGTCGGTGCACATACACTCCTGCCGTGGCCGGGCGGATGAACGAGGAGGACATCGCCACCATCCGTGACCGGGCGCGGATCGAGGAGATCGTCGGCTCCTACGTCGCGCTCCGGCGCACCGGATCCACCCTCAAGGGGCTGTGCCCGTTCCACGACGAGAAGACCCCGAGCTTCCAGGTCACGCCAGCCCGTGGGTACTGGTACTGCTTCGGCGCCTGCGGCGAGGGCGGCGACGTCTTCGACTTCATGCGCAAGATCGACAATCTCTCCTTCGTCGAGGCTGTCGAGCGGCTCGCCGACCGGGTGGGCGTCCAGCTGCGCTACACCGACGACGGCGCCCCCGGTACCCGGCCTGAGCCCGGGCTGCGCACCCGACTCGCGGAGGCGCTGCGGGCGGCGGAGGAGTTCTACATCGACCAGCTCGACTCGCCGGACGCCGTGGTCGCGCGGCAGTTTCTCAGCGAGCGAGGGTTCGACCGGGAGACCGCGCAGCGCTTCGGCGTCGGCTTCGCGCCTCGCGAGGGAAAGGCGCTGCTCCGCCACCTGCGCGGCCGCGGCTTCGCCGATCGCGAGCTGATCGCCGCCGGCCTGGCGCGCGAGTCCGGTTGGGACTACTTCCAGGCCAGGGCACTGTGGCCGATCCGGGACTCCGGCCGGCAGGTGCTCGGCTTCGGGGCGCGGCGGCTGTTCGACGACGACCGGATGCCGGCGAAATACATCAACACCCCGGAGACGCCGCTCTACAAGAAGTCGCACGTGCTCTACGGGCTGGATCTCGCGCGGACGGCGATCAGCAAGAAGAGTCAGGCGGTCGTGGTGGAGGGGTACACCGACGTGATGGCCGCGCACCTGGCCGGAGTCGACACGGCAGTCGCCTCCTGCGGCACCGCGTTCGGCGACGACCATGCCCGGCTGCTGCGCCGCCTGATGGGAGACCACGACGCCTTCCACGGCGAGGTGATCTTCACCTTCGACGGCGACGAAGCCGGTCAGGCAGCGGCGCTCAAGGTGTTCGCTGGCGACCGCAACTTCATCACCCAGACCTACGTCGCGGTCGAGCCCTCCGGCCTCGACCCGTGCGATCTGAGGCTGACCAGGGGTGACGCTGCCGTCCGGGAGCTGGTGGCGCGGCGGACGCCGCTGTACCGCTTCGTGATGTCGAACCTGCTGGCCCAGCACGATCTGGATCGCGCCGACGGGCGGGTCGCCGCGCTGCGTGCGACGGCGCCGCTGGTCGCGAGCATCCGAGACACTGCTCTGGTCGGCGGGTATGCGCGGGAACTTGCGGGGCTGCTCGGCATGGACGTCGAAGAGGTCCGAGCCGAGGTGATGCGGGCGGCGAATCGGCCGACGACCCGGGACGGCGCGGATCGCCCGCCGCACGACGCCGCGCCGCCCGATGAGCCGCAGGACGAGCCACGGCCGGTGCTGCCCGACCCGAAGGACCGCCTGCTGGCAACCGAACGGGCCACCTGCAAGTTGATGGTGCAGTTCCCCCAGCTGTTCCCCCAACCATGGGACGGCATCAGCGAACACGACTTCACCCACCCCGGCTACGCAGCCGTCTTCCGTGCCGTCGAGCGGGCCACCGCGGGGTCGGATGCCGGCCCGTCCGACGGGGCCGACTGGGTTCGCCGGGTATCCCAGGGCTGCGAGACCGACGCTGCTCGACGGCTGGTAGCGGCGCTCGCGGTCGAGCCGCTCCCGCTGCACGGCGAGGTGACTCCGCGCTACGTCGTGGCGAACACGTCGAACCTGCGCCTGCTGACGGTGATGCGTTCCATCTCCGAACTCAAGTCGCGGCTGCAGCGGACCAACCCGGTGGAGTCGCAACGCGCGTACAACCAGATGTTCTCCGAACTCGTCGTGCTGGAGGCACGCCGAAAGGAACTGCACGGACGCAGCATCGGCGCCCAGGACTGACGGCCTTCGTCCACAGCCGACCTCGCCGGCTCGTGGTCTCCACAGCGGAGGTCCGCTCGCGAAAAGTCGCTCCGCCAGCAGGCAGAGTGACGCGCATGACGTATCCGAGCGAGGGAGAACGCCGCCGCCCGGCACAGCCAGTGTCCGTCGCCGCGGGGGAGAGCCGGGCTCGCCCCGGCCTGGCAGCGGCTGAGGTTCGTGCGCTGCTGCGTGCCGTGGAGGCCGGTGTGCTCGCCCGCGCGGCACTCGCCGATGGTGTGACGGTGAGCGGAGCGACCGCGGCGGAACTCGCCGAGATCGCTGCTGAGGGCCAGCGCGCGCGTCGGACCTTCGTCGAGGCCAATCTGGGCCTCGCCCGGCTGGTCGCGACCCAGTACGCGGATCGCTCCGGCGAATCCGCCGCTGATCTCTTCCAAGAGGCCTGCCTTGGATTGCTAGCGGCCGTCGAGCGCTTTGACTACGCGCGCGGTCTCCGCTTCTCGACCTACGCGGTGTTCTGGATCCGGGCGTATGTCGCCGCCGCTGCGGCCACCCGGTTGGGAGCGCTGAACATGCCTGCGAGTCGGGCCGGGCAGGTGCGGGCGACCCGCGCTGCTCAGGCACGTCTGACGCAGCGACTGGGCCGCGAGCCTCGGCTGGCCGAGATCGCGGAAGAGATGGGTCGGGACGAGGCGTGGACCCGCCGGATCCTCGGGCACCAGCCGCCGGTCTCGCTGGAGGTGGTGGGGGATGTGGACCTTGCCCACGACCGCGCGGAGCTGACGCTCGGCGGAGCCGACGTCGCCGAAACCCTGCTCGGGATGCTCGACCCGACTGCGCGCCGGGTGATCGAACTGCGGGTGGGCATGGAGGGCCCGCGATTGAGCACCGCGGCGGTCGCTTGTGCCGTCGGCGTCGCCCCACGTCGTGTGCGAGAGCTGGAACGCTCGGCGCTCGCCGCGCTGAGGAACGCCTACCCAGCGGTACGCGCGGCGCACGACGGTGTTGAGCGGAGAATGGCGGGGTGAAGCGGACGGGTCGAGCGGCGCCGTGGTCCCGCAGCCGCGGGTTGCCGCCCGCGGTCCACCAGGCTTGGAGCGACTCCTTGCGAGCGATCGGGCGTCCGGTGCGCGTGCTGGCCTGGGCCGAGGCGGCGGTCGGCCACGTCATCGGGGGTCCCGCCGACCTCTCCGTGGGCGACGGCGGGTCCTGGACCCACCTGGGCTGGCACCAGATCGAGCGTGGCGAATGGAACGCAGAGTCGCGGACGCTCAGCTGGGTCCTGGTCAGCCCGCCAGCGGTCGCTGCTCCGCGGGGGTCGGTCGAACTGACAGCTCCGGCGCGGGTGCCCGAACTCTTCCGTGAACGAGTGGCCGCGAGCATCGCGGTGCGCGAATTCGTGCCGATCCGGGGTGACCGGGGCATCACCGTCACGGCCCGGCGTGACCTCGCCGCGGCGGGCTCCGTCAGCTGGCACGCGACGCTCACCCGTGGTCTGACCTGGGGCACCGACGGAGTGCGCGACGCCGCAGACGCGGCAATCGAGCGGCTGCGAGCGGAGTACGGGCTGAGCTGATCCGGCTGCTAAGGTACGTAGCCGCGCCACGTGCTGGCGCACAGTCCCCTGTAGCTCAATTGGCAGAGCAGCCGGCTGTTAACCGGCAGGTTGTTGGTTCGAGTCCAACCGGGGGAGCCACCTCACTCGAGCGGTCGCCGCTGATGCTCAGTTGGCCCCGGGAATCGTCTCCAAGTCGTGCAGGAACGACGTCGCCCAACGCTCGATGTCGTGCTCGAACACCTGACGGCGCATGAAGCGCATCCGTCTGGCCTTGTTTCGCGGGGAGTCGGTCATCGCCTCGTAGAGACGCTCCTTCAGTCCGTCCACGTCGTAGGGATTGACCAGGTACGCCTGCCGCAGCTCACGGGCGGCGCCGGCGAACTCGCTCAGCACCAAGGCGCCGTCGTTTCCCTGCCGGCAGGCCACGTACTCCTTGGCAACCAGGTTCATCCCGTCTCGCAACGGCGTGACCACCATGACGTCGGCCGTCCGGTAGAGGGCAGCCATCTCTTCGCGTGGATAGGAGGTGTGCAGGTACGTGATCGGGGGTCTGCCGATGCCAGCCAACTCACCATTCAGCCGCCCGACCAGGCGGTCGATCTCGTCCCTCAGAACCCGGTACTGGTCCACCCCGCTCACGCGACGGGGTGGCGACCTGCATCGACTGAAGAGGCCGGATCCGTTCCAGCGACCCTTCGGAGTCGAGCCGATCCACGCCGATGCGGTCTGTGCGGCGCGCTTGAGCAGTTGCGAGCGAGCGCAGCGCGCGCGCCGAATGCCCGCGCTTTCACGAGCCGGGATCCGGATGTTCCCAGCAGAGCCGCTGACGCACCAGGCGCAGTCGAGCCGGTCCACGCCGAGGAATCTGCACATACAGCTCCGTCTCAGGAACGTCGCCGCAGCATCTGCGGAACTAGCTCTGGAGTCCTGTGCGCCGGTACGCTGGGCGAACCGTGCGCTTGACGATCCCACCACTCACGCTGAAAGTCCGGGGTCGCGATCCCGTCGTGGAGCTTGGCCACAGCGTGCCGTTGGAGCCTTCGCGAGTCGATCGAGATG
The DNA here is from genome assembly GCA_044225235.1 of Propionibacteriaceae bacterium. Classification (GTDB taxonomy): domain Bacteria; phylum Actinomycetota; class Actinomycetes; order Propionibacteriales; family Propionibacteriaceae; genus Microlunatus. The sequence goes on from JBGAIX010000005.1 coordinate 221,856, forward strand.
GCACCGGCAGCAGCTGCACCCTCGTGCTCGAGGCCGCCGTCGCACCAGGAGCGCCGTGCCAGCCGACCCGTTGTGGTGCCGCTCGATGCTGTCCAATGCTGGCGAGTCTCCAGGATGGAGCCGCTGCCGCACCAGACGATGCACGAAGTTCTGCGCGTCGCCATGCGACTGGAAGCCGACGAGGTCCGCTCGAGCAGCCCGCGCAGATCTGATCCCGCCTCGGCATCTGCACATACCCCTCGGTCGGGGGAACGGGATGTGCACCTCGCTCGCGGATGTGAGGGCTGTCGACAGGGCCGGAGGAGAACAGCATCTGCGTCTGACCAGCTGCAGCTGGCCCTCCTCGAAACCAGCGACCGCTGCGGGCGAGGCTGCGCTCCGGGCGATCCTGGCGAACCGCCGGCCTGACGTTGTTGGCGGCTGCTGGAAAGTCCGTGGACGATCCCGAGCGTCGTTCGTTGATCCCGGCCACAGCGGCGTTGGAGCGCAGTCGGCTGACCGTTGACGTGCTCACCGGGCGGCAGACCCTCGTGCCGCACTGCCGCCAGTCCTCGCGCCTGCCAGCCGGACTCCAATCGGCATCACCGGGCGAACGCGAGTCCCGATCGCTGCCCGGCGATGGCTTCCAGTTGCCGCCGGAGCCCGCGGAGATCAGCGCTATGCGATGAACTCACCGAGATCCTGGCCGTTGGGGCTGGACGACGACGAACGAGGGGCGCGCCCTCGGAGTGCTCCAGCCCGCGCGGGACATCTGCCAGCGGCCTTCCGCACGTGCTGAGCCGTTCGAGCCGGACGTCGTCTGCGCTCACGACGCACCCTCGCAGGTCTGGGTGGGGCCGCCACCCGGCGTCGACAAGGGCCAGGCTGCGTCTCGTCGTCTCGCCGACCGCCAGGCGATTTTGCCGGCGACGAAGCGACCTACCGGCCTTCGAGATGGTGGCGCAGTTGCGTGGTCCGGGAATCCTGGACTGCTGATGCAGGAGGAGGACGCGTTGGCGTCCGTGGACCGACGCCACCCTTGTGCGCGAGTGATCCCGACGCGACGCTCGCGGAGGCGCTCGGCGGTGCTCACCGGGCGGCTCGCACGTCGGTCAGATGGCTTCGCCGGGGCAGCCGTCGCCGATGTTGGCTCGGGCTCTGTGACGGACGCGGCGACCGGGCAGCCGCTCCGCCGGAGCAGGTGTGCCTGCCGCGGTTGGCTACCGAGACCCGGTCGAGCAGCCGGGCCCGCACACAGCCCCTCGCAGGGCAGACGCAGCACGGACGCCCGCGTGTGGCTGACAGCTGTTCAACTCGATCGACGGCTTGCGCCGAGGAAAGTTGAGAGGTCGATTTCGGTCATGGGCGTCTCCTCATTGCGCTGAGCCCAGGAGGGCGCTGCGTCTCGTCGTCGATGAGAGGGGCGCACGCCAGGTGATTTTGCCGGCGAGCTGGCGACCTTCCGGGGATCGAGGGGTGGCGCTGGATTGCGTGGAGCGGACCTCTTGGGGCCCGATCTGCTCCGCCTCGCAGGAGGAGGACGTCGTGAACTGTGATCTGGATGGTCGACGGCCCGTCGGGTGTCGCGCGCTCGATGGTGTTGCAACGGGTTGGCTCGGGCATGGGCACTTGTCTCGTCGTCGATCAGATGTCGATGTCAATTTTAGGCAGTCGACGGTGTTACCGATGGACGGCACGGGCGCGGAGTCGCGTCCATCACTGACAGGGTCGTTGTCGAAGGGAATGCAGCACGCCCGCGTGCGTGGCACGGTCGGCGGCACTGCTGCCAGTCGACCGCTCCGCGTCGCAAGGCGTCGACAGCTGAGCCGCGGGGTGTGAGCGCTGATCTCTGAAGGGCGGCAGCGAGCCGGCGGAGCAGGAGGACGATGACGGATCAATGGTGGACGGGTTCCTGGCAGTTTGATTGGCGCGGACCTCCCTGTACGCGGCGGAGCGTGCGCTCCACAACGGCGATCCCGAGCCGCGGCGGGCCTCTGGTCGACGAACGAACCGGTGGGCATCGCCGGAGCCGCGGCGGGCACTCTGGTCGACGAACGAATGCGATCTCGGGCTGGACCGGGTCGATGAGCTGGCCGGCTTCCTCGGCCGCAGCTTCTCCGACTGCACTGCCTACGCTGTCGATCTGCAGGCGCTACGACGTGGGCGACATGGCCTACACGGTGGCCGTCGAGCGAACGTCGGCCTCCGTCGACGGCGTACCGCGCAACTTGCCTTGCGCGTCACCCAGGTGTATCGAAGGGAGGCCGGCGAGTGGCGGGTCGCGCATCGTCACGGGGACACCCTGAGCGAGTAGCGCGCCCCCCGGGCCCGGGCGAAGCGAGCCAGGGACTCCCGCGCAGCGATCCTTCTGATGCGGCGTCCGCCATGCTGGGAAGAGGCGAACACGTCAAACTCGGTGAGCAGCGACTCAGGTGACTTTGATGGGTCGCTGCCGTCAACTTCAGCTCTCTGGCACCGCCATCAGCAGATCGATGTACTCGATGGTGGGTGGCGGTGCGTCAGGCGGCATGTTCGGAGTGATGACCTTCTCGACCCAATCCTCGTGAGCTTCGCGTGACTCCCACACCTCGATGACGCGATATCCGCTGGCCGCCGCGCCACTGATGTGGCTGACAAACCCGGGGTATGCCGTGAGCGCCTCCACCACCCCGGCGGCGCGCATCCCGTCGATGAACGTGGCGTCAGCGCCCGCCACCTCCGCGATCATGATGACTGACATGTGTCCTCCTACCAATCCAGCGGGGTGTCCGGTCCGCTCAGCAGTGTCAGTGGCGACATCCGCTGGGTCACGACTGGGTGCCCTCAGTTTCACCCCCGCCAGCGGCGAGAACATCGCTCGATCGAGCGATGAGGACGAATGCGGCTTGACTGCGGCGCCGCCCGGGCGCCTCTCAGGCCAACCGCAGGGCCGCCGTCCCCGCGGCTCCGATGGCGGGAGGATCACCACACTTGCCGGGGCGGCGGTTCTTGTCTCTTGGCGTAGGGCGGGTGGGGCTCGAACCCACGACCCAGGGATTATAGATGTCCCTTGCTCTAACCGGCTGAGCTACCGCCCCAATCGCGTCCGGCCGAGGAATCGGCCCGCGCAGATGATAGCCATC
>JBGAIX010000001.1:0-803801 GCA_044225235.1 Propionibacteriaceae bacterium
CTTCTCGATCACCGAGTCGACGTCGTCGGGTTCCTCGGCGCGCAGCCCCACACAACCCATCGCCTCGGCGAGCTTGGGGAAGTCCGGAATGCGGTTCGTCTTGAGGTCGGTGTTGGAGTAGCGGCCCTGGTAGAACAGCGTCTGCCACTGCCGCACCATGCCGAGGCTCTGATTGTTGATCACGGCGATCTTCACCGGGATCCCCTCCAACGCGCAGGTGACCAGCTCCTGATTGGTCATCTGGAAGCAGCCGTCGCCGTCGATCCCCCAGACCACCGTGTCCGGCCGACCCACCTTGGCGCCCATCGCCGCGGGCACGCAGTACCCCATCGTTCCCAGGCCGCCCGAGTTCAACCACCGGCCGGGACGCTCCCACGGCAGGAAGTGCGCAGCCCACATCTGGTGCTGGCCGACGCCCGCGGCGTAGTACGCATCGGGGCCGGTGATCTCGCCGATCCGCTGGATCACCTGCTGCGGCGACAATTCGCCGTTCTCCGGCAGGTCGTACCCGGTCGGGTATCGACGCTTCAGATCCCGCACGTAGCGGACCCAGTCATCGATCTCGGGCAGCCGTCCGCCACTGCGCAGCAGCGCGGTCAGTTCGGCGATGACCTCTTTGCAGTCGCCCACGATCGGCACGTCGGCGACGCGGTTCTTGGAGATCTCGGCCGGATCGATGTCGGCATGGATGACCTTCGCCAGTGGGGCGAACGAGGAGAGCTGCCCGGTCACCCGATCGTCGAAACGGGTGCCCAACGCGATCAGCAGGTCACTGCGCTGCAGCCCTCCGACCGCCGCCACCGTGCCGTGCATGCCCGGCATCCCGAGGTTCTGTGGGTGGCTGTCGGGGAAGACCCCACGCGCCATCAACGTCGTGACCACCGGAATGCCTGTCAGTTCGGCGAGTTCCTTCAGCTCGTCCCACGCCGCCGCCTTGACGACGCCGCCGCCGACGTAGAGCACCGGCCGCCGAGACTCCGAGATCAGCCGGACGGCCTCCCGGATCTGCTTGCCGTGGGGTTTGGTGACCGGGTGGTATCCGGGTAGGTCCAGCGTGGGCGGCCAGGCGAACGGCGCCTTGGCCTGTAGCGCGTCCTTGGTGATGTCCACCAGCACCGGGCCGGGTCGGCCCGTACCGGCGATGTGGAAGGCGGAGGCGATGGCCTGGCCGATGTCCTGCGGCTTGGTGACCAGGAAACTGTGCTTGGTGATCGGCATCGTGATGCCGCGGATGTCGGCCTCCTGGAAGGCGTCCGTCCCGATCGCCGCGCTGCCCACCTGGCCGGTGATGGCGACGATCGGCACCGAATCCATGTGCGCGTCGGCGAGCGGCGTCACGAGGTTGGTCGCGCCCGGCCCCGATGTCGCCATGCAGACGCCGATCTTGCCGGTGGCCACCGCGTAGCCCTCAGCCGCGTGACCGGCGCCCTGCTCGTGCCGGACGAGGATGTGCCGGACCCGTTCGGAGTCGAAGAGCGGGTCGTACGCCGGCAGGATCGCACCGCCAGGGATCCCGAATACGACGTCGGCTCCGACGTTCTCGAGTGACCGGACCAGCGCCTGTGCGCCAGTGATCGGGTCAGCTTCTCGGTCGCGTGTCTGCGCGTCGCCCGACATGTGATTCTCCTTGCCCTGCTCGCCCACCAGTGGACTCGCTGTGGATGTTACGCCTGTGCTATACGGGCTCTTCGACCCAAGAAAAAACCCCCGCCGCCAGATGGCAGACGAGGGAGCGCGTCGGTGAGAACGGACTCAGCCGACACGCACTACTACGACGAGAAGACCTTGATGCAGCACAGCGCCACCCTAACTGCGGGCACCGCAGGCACTGGAGTGGATCAGGGTGTGTCTTGCGATCCGGAAGGACGCTCGGGCGCCCTACCACCTTGCCGGCGGCGAGGAGCCCTGCGCTGCTGGTCAGCGGGAGTACCCGACGCGTCCGAGCAGCTGGGAGTGCGCGCGACTGGGGAAGCGCACCGTGAACCGGGTCTCCCCTACCCAGGCCGCGATCTCGTCAGCGCGGGCCCGTACCTCGCGGCGTCGCGCCGCCCCGACACGCTCGAAGTAGTGCACGACGATCGTGCCGTCGGGGGTCTGCGCCCAGGCTCCGACGACGCGACCATCCACCCAGATCGTCGGGCCGGCGTTGCCGACCGAGTCGAACGCGTCCGCAGCGGATTCGGGCAGGTACCAGGCGCGTTGCTTCCAGCCCATCGTCGTCGGGTCGAGTCCCGGCAGCAGTGCGACCCACTCCCCTGGCGCAGCCACCGGTTCATCATCGGCAGCCAGCCAGCCCGGCCCGTCGGTGAGACCGACCTCGATCGCACCGGAGTCGGCCAACGCGCGCCGGGTCATCGCCACCGTCCAGCCCATCCACCACTGCAGATCCGTGGCACTGGCGGGCCCGAAGCGACGCAGCCAGCGGTCTGCCAGCGCCGCGGCAGCTACTCGCTCGTCCAATGCAGCGAACCCGCCGGGGAGCCAATCCTCAGCCAAGGCGTACCGATAGGCGCCGGTGATCCAGCTGACCGGCCGCGTCCGGACGATCCGGCCCTCGAAGCCCAGCAGGGTGAGCACCCGACTGTGCGCACCCTGGACCCCGGCGTACGGCTTGCCCTGCGCCAGCTGAATCGGGTGGCGCAGCGACGCCACCCGCTGGCCCACCTCGCGCGCCGTACTCGGACCGTGTTCCGCCAGGTCGGCCAGGACGCGCTGCCGGGCGTCGTCGAGCCACGCCTCCGGCGCCGCGACGCCGTTGCTGCCCAGCATCCCGATCGTGCGGCGCCGCTCCGGCGCGACGAGCTTTCGGGTCGCCGCGCCATGCATCTCACGCACGACCCCCCGGGTGGCCACCCAGAGGGTCCGCCGCATCGCATGGTGGCGAATCAGCGCGCGCTGCTCGTAGAGCGCCGCGTCCACGGCCTCGATCGACGGCGATCCCATCCGGGCCATGGCGGACAGGTAGACGCTGACCGGGTCGGACGAGTGCAGCCCGACCAGGTCGTCCGCGAGCTGAGGCAGGTCGTCGGTGCGCCGATCCGGTGTCAGCCGATGGCGCAGCGCGAGCCGGGCCCGCCGCTCATCGTCGTCGATCTGCACCCGGCCTCCGCCATCTCAGTTGCAGACGGCGCCGACGTTGGCCGACTGCACCAGCTTGGTGTACTTCGCCAGCACGCCCCGGCGGGCCGGGCGCTCGGTCGGGGTCCAGGAGGAGCGGCGCCGGTCCAGTTCCTCGGCCGGCACCTCCAGCTCCAGCGTCCCGCCCGCGACATCGAGGACGATGCCATCACCGTCCTGGACCAGGGCGATCGGCCCACCTTCGGTCGCCTCGGGAGCGATGTGGCCGACGCAGAGTCCGGTGGTGCCGCCGGAGAACCGCCCGTCGGTGATCAACATGACGTCCTTGCCCAGTCCGGCGCCCTTGATCGCGGCGGTGATCGCCAGCATCTCGCGCATGCCTGGGCCGCCCTTCGGCCCCTCGTAGCGGATCACCACGACGTCGCCGGAGGTGATGGTTCCGTCCTCCAGCGCGTCCATCGCGGCGCGCTCGCCGTCGAAAACCCGCGCGGTGCCGCGCCAGACCGAGGTGTCGAAGCCCGCGCTCTTCACCACCGCACCCTCGGGGGCCAGCGAACCGTGCAGGATCGTGATGCCGCCGGACGGGTGGATCGGGTTGTCCAGTGCGCGCACGATCACCCCGTCGATGTCCGGTGGGGCGATCTCGGCGAGGTTCTCCGCCATCGTCTTGCCCGTGACCGTCAGGCAGTCGCCGTGCAGCAGCCCGGCATCGAGCAGCGCCCGCATCACCACCGGCACACCACCGACCCGATCGACGTCGTTCATCACGTACCGGCCGAACGGCTTGAGGTCGCCCAGATGCGGCACCTTCCGGCCGACCCGGACGAAGTCGTCGAGGGTGAGGTCGACGCCGGCCTCGTTGGCGATGGCGAGCAGGTGCAGCACCGCGTTCGTCGAGCCGCCGAACGCCATCGTGACCGCGATGGCGTTCTCGAAGGCCTCCTTGGTCAGGATGTCGCGCGCGGTGATGCCGCGACGCAGCAACTCCACCACCGCCATCCCACTACGCCGCGCATACCCGTCCCGCCGACGGTCCACCGCGGGGGGCGCAGCCGAGCCTGGCAGGCTCATGCCGAGCGCCTCGGCGGCACTGGCCATCGTGTTGGCGGTGTACATGCCCCCGCAGGCACCCTCACCGGGGCAGATCGCCTTCTCGATCTCGGTGACCTGTTCGCGGCTGATCAGCCCGCGCACGCACGCACCGACCGCCTCGAAGGCGTCGATGATGGTGACCTCCTTGTCACCGACCCGCCCCGGCATGATCGATCCGGCGTACAGGAAGACAGCAGCGAGGTCGAGGCGAGCGGCGGCCATCAGCATGCCGGGCAGGCTCTTGTCGCAGCCAGCGAGCAGGACCGACCCGTCCATCCGCTCGGCCGACATCACCGTCTCCACCGAGTCGGCAATGATCTCCCGGCTGACCAGGGAGTAGTGCATTCCCTCGTGGCCCATCGAGATGCCGTCGGAGACCGAGATGGTGCCGAACTCCAGCGGGTAGCCACCGGCCGCATGCACCCCGTCCTTGACCGCTTTCGCGAGCCGGTCCAGCGAGAGGTTGCACGGGGTGATCTCGTTCCACGACGACGCGACGCCGATCTGGGGTTTGGCGAAGTCCTCGTCGCCCATCCCGACCGCGCGCAGCATCCCCCGCGACGCCGTCGCTTCCAACCCGTCGGTGACGACCCGGGACCGAGGCTTGATGTCGACGCCGCTCGCGGCGGGGGCGGACGCGGGCGACGGGGCGGCGTTCTCGGTCATGCCGGTCAATCTAACGCCGGGGTCCACGGCGGCAACGGAGCGACATCGCGACCGAGACAGCCCCAGCGGCTCGTGTGCGCGGCAGCCGCCGGGCCCCCTCAGGTCGCGGGCTGGAGCCGTGCCTGACGCGCGAGGATCAGCTGAACCGCGAGCCCCGCGATCAACACGACGCCCACCGCCGGCCCGAGGTTGGCCACCAGACTCTGCAGCGGGCTGTACTGGCGTTCGATGCCACCGGCGTACGGGAGCACGGCCAGCGGCAGACAGGCACAGACCCACACCACCCAGAAGGCCGCCAGCCCGCGCGCCCAGCGCGGCACGCCGGATGTCAGCACGGCCACCGCCATCGGCAGGATCCACACGTAGTGGTGGGTCCACGACAGCGGCGACGCGAGGCAGGTCGCGAGCCCGACCAGCGACACCGCGAAGACCTTTTCCCCCTCACGCCACCAATGCGCGGCGACGAAACAGGCCAGCAATGCGACGATGCCTGCAGCCGCGAGTCCGATCAGGGTTGTCGCCCGGGACGAGTCGCCGAGCCGGAAGAAGACGCCGAGCAGCGACTGATTGCCGACGTAGAGCGGGGACGCGGTCCGGGTGTCGCCGCCGGAGAGGCCGCCGAAGAACGCCAACGTCTCCGCCCTCAGCAGCACCGCCCCGATGCCGGTGAAGACAGCGAAGCTGATCATGCCGGTGATCGCCACCCGGCGCTTCCCGATCAGGAAGGCGAACACCACGAAGAGCGCCGGGGTCAGCTTGATCGCCGCGGCCAACCCGATCAGCGCGCCCTGCGGGATCCGGCGCCGCTCACCCGGCGCATCGGGCAGCAGATCGGCGACCACCAGCGCCATCAGCAAGGTATTGACCTGCCCGTAGCCGAGCGTGGTCCGGATCGGCTCGACAGCCAACACGACGGCCACTCCGATCAGGGCGAGCTTCCAGCCGCGGGGCACCCCACAGCGACGCAGCACCGACTGTTGCGCGCCGACCAGGGCGGCTGTCCAGAGCAGCTGCCACAGCCAGTACGGGCCGAAGGCCAGCGGGGTCATCAGGATGGCCGCTATCGGCGGATAGATGAAGTACAGGCCCCACCCCGGCGTGGTGGTGGCGAAGATGTCGCGCCCCGCCAGCATGTCCTTCACGGCGTAGACGTAGACCTGCAGGTCGATCGTCGACGGCTGCCAAGGCCAGGCATTCCCGCCTTTGATGACGAACGGCAGCACGACGAGGGCAGCCAGGTAGGCAGGCAGGAACTCCAGCGCCAGCAACGCCGGCCCCCGCCGGGTCTCGGGCGAACGTGCCACCATCGCGCTCAGTCCCCGGCCTGGATTCGACGGAACACCGAGTCCAACTCACCTTCCGGCGTTGCACCCGGGTTGATCAGCATGCCCAGCCCGGGCTCGTCGGCGTACCGCGGGACCACGTGCACGTGTGCGTGGAAGATCTCCTGGCCCGCGATCGCACCAGCCGAGGAGAGCAGGTTCACGCCGTCGGCCGCCAGCCGGTGCTTGAGCATCCGGGCGACCACATCGATCGCGGGCGCAATGTCGGGAAGCGAAGGAGCTCCGGTCAGCAGATCCGGCACGTGCCGGCGCGGGACGACCAGGGAGTGCCCGCGATGCCACGCACCGATGTCGAGGAAGGCAACGGCGTGCTCGTCCTCGTAGATCCGGCGCGACGGGATCTCACCCGCCACGATCTTGCAGAACAGGCAGCTCGGCTCCGCGCCCGGCGGCTCGTCGCTCTGACGCTTTCGCTTACTCATCGAATCCGATTCTCCAAGGGCTCACCGGCGGCGAACCGCCGAAGCTGGGCCGCGATCAGCCTGTCGGCACGCGGGAAGAAGGCGGAGCTGGCGCCGCCGACGTGGGGCGAGATCAGGACGCCCGGAGTCGACCAGAGCGGGTGCCCGGCCGGCAGCGGCTCCGGATCGGTGACGTCCAGTGCAGCGCGGATTCGGCCCTGCCGCGTGGCGTCTGCGAGAGCGTCGGTGTCCACCAGCCTGCCGCGGGCGACGTTGACCAGCAGCGCGCCATCCGGCAGCAGCGCGAGTTCCTCCGCGCCGATCAGCTGGTCGGTCTCCGGAGTATGGGGCGCGATGACGACGGCGACGTCGGCGTCCGGAAGGAGGTCATGCAGCCGGGTCACCGGATGGACGACCGGGTCCGGCCTCGCGCTGCGCGCCACCCGGGTCACCGAGGCGACCTCGAACCCGGCAAGGCGGCGCTCGATCGCCGCACCGATCCGGCCGTAGCCGATGATCAGCACCCGCTGATCGGCAAGAGCGCGACCCTGGATGGGCCGCCAGTCACCGGACGGCATGGCCCGAGCGAACTCGTCGAGGTGGCGGCCGCTCGCCAGGGTCAGAGCGACAGCGAGCTCCGCGGTACTCGCGTCGTGCACGCCCCCGGCATTGCACAGGGCGACGCCGTCGGGCACGTACGGCAGGAAGTTCTCCACCCCGGCAGTCAGGGTCTGGATCACCCGCAACCCTGCCATCTCATCCACCCGCGACAGCACCTCGGCTCCCTTGAGGTACGGCAGGACGTAGAACTCCACCTGCGGGAGGGAGGCGGGCCAGTCGTCGCCGTCGGCGCGATAGCAGTCGACCACGATTCCGGCCGGCAGCCCGCCGAGTCGCTGCGCGGCCTCCTCGACGCTGCGGTAGGGCAGCCAGGCCACCCGGCGCGCCTCGTTCACCGGCCGTCCTCGCACATCAGCGGTCATGCACTTTGGCGAGCGGTCGCCGCACCGGGAAGCCGGCGTCGGCAATGGCGGCCTTGACGTCGGCGATCCGCAGCGTCCCGTAGTGGAAGACGGTCGCCGCGAGAACCGCGTCCGCCCCGGCGGCCACCGCGGGCGGGAAGTGCTCGACGGCGCCGGCGCCACCGGAGGCGATCAGCGGGACGTCGACGACGGCTCGGACGGCCCGGATCATCTCCAGGTCGAAGCCGCCGGTGGTGCCGTCGGCGTCCATCGAGTTGAGCAGGATCTCACCGACCCCGAGGTCCACGCCGCGGCGCGCCCACTCGATCGCGTCGAGACCGGCTGAGGTGCGACCGCCATGGGTGGTGACCTCGAATCCTGACGGCATGCCGGGTGCCCGCCGGGCGTCGACGGAGAGCACCAGCACCTGATTGCCGAACCTGCGGGTGATCTCCGAGATCACCGCAGGGCGGCGGATGGCACCGGTGTTGATGGCGACCTTGTCCGCTCCCGCCCGGAGCAGCCGGTCGACGTCCTCGACCCCACCCACGCCGCCCCCGACGGTGAGGGGGATGAAAACCGTCTCGGCGGTACGCCGAACGATGTCGAGGGTGGTCTCGCGACCATCGGCGGATGCCGAGATGTCCAGGAAGGTCAACTCATCCGCGCCCTCGGCGTCGTAGACCGCGCCCAACTCGACAGGATCGCCGGCGTCGCGGAGATTGAGGAAGTTGACCCCCTTGACGACGCGCCCGGCGTGCACGTCCAGGCACGGGATCACACGTACGGCCACCGGCACGGCGCCCAGCCTAGTGCGGCGGAGCCCCCGGCTCGGTTCCGGACGCCCTTTCTCACTAGGCTGATCGCCGTGCCCGCGCTCGACGAGACCTTCCTCGCGCTGCCTCTCGGCCCACTGACCGACGCCGCGCTGTCGCGCGCCCGCGAGTTGGGGTGCAGCCATGCCGAGCTGCGGGTGGAGCGGCTACGCGAGGCGTACCGCAGCTTCCGCGACCACGCGCTCGAGTCGACCAGCGACAGCCAGGTGCTCGGCCTGTCGGTGCGGGTGCTCCATGACGGCGTCTGGGGCTTCGCCGCCGGGATCGGGTTGACGGCCGATGCAGCAGCGAAGCTGGCCGAACGCGCGGTTGCGACGGCCCGCGTCTCTCGTCCCCTGACGCCGGTGTCGGTCGAGCTCGCCGACGAGGAGGTCTACCCCGATGCGCAGTGGGTGTCGGAGTACGACATCGACCCCTTCGAGGTGGACGAGGCGACCAAGACGGGCCGCATCCTCGGCCTGAACGAGGCTCTGCTCGCCGGTCGTGGCGTCAGCCACGCCAACGCCACGCTGGCCTACGTCCACGAGAACAAGTACTTCGCCAGCCTGGCCGGGACGACCACCACTCAGCAGCGGGTGCGGATCCAGACGCAGTTGACCGCCGTCAGCGTCGGCGACCACGGTTTCGCGACGATGCGGACGATCGCGCCGCCGGCGGGGCGTGGGTGGGAGTACATGACCGGCACCGGCTGGGACTTCGACGCCGAGATCGCCGAACTGCCCGAGCTGCTGGACGCTCACGTCCGGGCGCCGAGCGTCGACGCCGGGCACTACGACCTGGTCATCCATCCCAGCAACCTTTTCCTCACCATCCACGAGTCGATCGGCCACGCCACCGAGCTGGACCGGGCGCTCGGATACGAGGCCGCATACGCGGGTACGTCGTTCGCCACTTTCGACCAGCTCGGGAGCCTGCACTACGGCAGCCCGGTGATGAACGTGACCGGCGACCGGCTGGTGCCGCACGGGCTGGCCACCATCGGCTACGACGATGAGGGCGTCGGGCAACAGCAGTTCGACATCATTCGCGACGGCACCCTCGTCGGCTACCAGCTGAACCGCCAGATGGCCGCCGAGAAGGGCCTCGGCCGCTCGAACGGGTGCGCCTACGCCGACTCCCCGGGTCACATCCCGATGCAACGGATGCCGAACGTCTCGCTGCAGCCGGCGCCCCAGGGACCATCGACAGAGGAGCTGATCTCCGGCGTCGAGCGTGGCATCTACATCGTCGGCGACAAGTCGTGGTCGATCGACATGCAGCGCTACAACTTCCAGTTCACCGGCCAGCGGTTCTACCGGATCGAGAGCGGAAAGCTGGCCGGCCAGCTGAAGGACGTCGCGTACCAGGCCACCACGACCGACTTCTGGCGATCGATGGAGGCGGTCGGCGGCCCGGAGACGTACCTGCTCGGCGGCGCTTTCAACTGCGGCAAGGGCCAGCCCGGTCAGGTCGCGCCGGTCTCGCACGGTTCCCCCGCGGCGTTGTTCCGTGCGGTGAACGTGCTCAATACGCAGGCGGAAGGACAGCAGTGACCTCCACTCCCCAGCAACTGGTCGAGTTGGCGCTGGCGACCTGCACGCTGCCCGCGGTGGCCATGCTGACCGAGCACACCGAAGCGAATCTGCGGTGGGCCAACAACGCGCTGACCACCAACGGCGAGATGTCCAGCCGCACCTTGACCCTGACCGTGACCGCTGAGGTCGACGGTGGCACCTCCGCCGGGACGGTCAGCCAGGAGATCGCGGACGCCGACGATGTGCCTGCTGTGGTGTCCACGGCGGAACGCCTGGCCCGGACGGGAGCGCCCGCCGATGACGCGGCACCGCTGGTCGCCGACTACCCGCATGACGACGACTGGGCGGCCGCGCCGGAAGGCACCAGCATCGAGGTGCTCGCCGACCTTGCTGCCGCGTTGGGTGCCGCGTTCGCCGAGGCCAGCAGCCACGACCACCTGCTCTTCGGGTTTGCCGAACACGTCGTCACCACGACGTACCTCGGCACCAGCGGTGGGCTGCGAAGGCGCGGTGTCCAGCCGAGCGGTCGGGTGGAGATCAACGCCAAGTCGGCCGATCGGACGGCATCGGCGTGGACGGGCCGAGCGACCCGCGATTTCACCGACATCGACATCGCCGCGCTGCAATCCGAACTCCGCACCCGGTTGGGATGGGCGGCCAACCGGATCGACCTGCCACCTGGTCGCTACGAGACGATCCTGCCGCCCGGCGCCGTCGCGGACCTGATGGTCTACCTGTACTGGACGGCCAGTGCCCGGGACGCCGAGGACGGCCGCAGCGTCTTCTCCGCTGGCGACGGCGCGACCCGAATCGACGAACGCCTCTCCGAGCTTCCGTTCACGCTCAGCTCAGATCCGGCCGAGCCGGGCCTGGAGTCGATGCCGTTCGTCGCGTTCACCAACTACGACGACGGATCGTCGTGGGTGTTCGACGGCGGAGCTCCGCTGCAGCGGATCGACTGGATCCGTGACGGCGTGCTGCACGAGCTGATCCGCAACCGCGCACACGCTGCCAGGACGGGACTCGCTCCGACCCCGCCACCGGACAACCTCGCGATGACAGCGGGCGGCACGACGACCCTCGACGAGATGATCGCCCGCACCCGGCGAGGGCTGCTGCTCACCTGCCTGTGGTACATCCGCGAGGTCGACCCGGAACGCCTGCTGCTGACCGGCCTCACCCGCGACGGGGTCTACCTGATCGAGGACGGACAGGTGGTGGGCGCGGTGAACAACTTCAGGTTCAACGAGTCACCGGTGGAACTGCTCGGCCGGGTGACCGAGGTCGGCGCGACCGTGCCGACCCTGTGCCGGGAGTGGAACGACTACTTCACGCGGACGGCGATGCCACCCATCCGGGTAGGCGACTTCAACATGTCAACGGTGAGCCAGGCGTCCTGACCGGGTGTGCCGCCTCCGCTGCTCGCGATGGGTCGGCGGCTCAGTCCTCGTCCGGGGAGTAGACCACGACGCCGCGGCGCAGGGACCGGACGAGTTCGCGGGCTCGCTCCCGCAACTGACCCGGCCCGGCCGCGTCGGCGACCTGGCCGGCGAAGTCGGCGACCTGGCGGATCCAACGGACGAAATCGCCCGCGGTGAGATCCGTACCGCCGAGCACTGCCGTCAGCGATCGTCCTGACGCCCAGCCATATGCCACGTCGCTGAAGCCCGGGTCCACCTCGCGGGCCCGATCAAGCCGAGCGTCCCGTTCCACCAGCGACACCTCCCGCCAGATCCGCCGGACCTGGGTGAGCGCCTCGCTGGTCGGGGCATCCGGCAGCCGTGGGCTGCGCGCACCGTCGTCGCTGCGCCTGGCCTCGTAGATCACGGCCGCGAGCACCGCGCCGAGCTGTGCCGCTGTCAGGCCGTCGAAGACACCGGCCCGGATGCACTCCGCCGTCACGAGGTCGAGATCGGCGTAGATACGCGCGAGCCTGCGCCCGTGCGGTGTCACTTCCTCGCCTCCGGCAGCGTCCGGGGGCGCGAGATAGCCGAGCGACTCCAGGACGGTGCAGATCCGGTCGAAGTGTCGCGCAATCGTGTTGGTCCGCTTCGATGCCCGCTCCTGGAGATGAGCGCTGTCGCGCTCTTGCCGCAGGGCCCGTTCGGCCCATCGGGCGTGAACCTCACGGTCCGGACAGCTGTGACACGGATGGCGTCGCATCGCCTCCCGCAGCTCCAGCACCAGGGCCTGGGCCTCGGCATCGGCGGCGGGACCGCCGCGGCGTCCGAGCGTGCCCGCGTCCAGGTCACTCACTCGTGAACGCAGCGCCGCCGCCAGCGTCCGCCGCGCAGCGGCGTCCTTCGGGTGGAAGTGTTTGCCGACCCGCATCCGGCCGGCCACGACCGGCGGCGAGGGAAAGTCGTTGAGGGCGAGCCGCCGGACCTGGCGATCAATGGTCATCACCAGGGGTCGGGGTGCCTCGCTGCCATCCGCCGGCTCGATCACCACCACCCAGCCCTGACTCTTGCCGGCGGGGACCCGGACGATGTCGCCTGGACGGAGCGCGTTCAGGACCTGGACGGCCTCCGCGCGCCGATCGCTGCGGCGATCCCGTGCCGCAGCGGCCTCCAGCTCTCCGATCTGGGCGCGCAGGCGCGCGTACTCGGCGAAGTCGCCGCGGTCACATGCCGCCGACGCCCAGAGTTCGGCAGCCGACTCGGCGTTGCACGCCAGGGTCCGTGCCAGGCCGACCACCGAGCGATCGGACTGGAACTGCGCAAACGACTGCTCCAGCAGGGTCCGCGCCCGGTCTCTGCCAACGCTGCCGACCAGATTCACCGCCATGTTGTACGTCGGGGCGAACGATGAGCGCAGCGGGTAGGTCCGTCGCGACGCCAATCCGGCGACCGCCCGCGGATCCAGGCCGGGCTGCCAGACGACGACGGCGTGCCCCTCGACGTCGATGCCACGCCGGCCGGCACGTCCGGTGAGCTGGGTGTACTCCCCCGGCGTGATGTCGGCGTGCGTCTCGCCGTTGAACTTGACCAGCTTCTCCAGCACCACCGACCGTGCCGGCATGTTGATCCCGAGTGCCAGCGTCTCGGTGGCAAACACGACCTTGACCAGGCCGTTCACGAACGCCTCCTCGACGCATTCCTTGAACGCCGGCAGCATCCCGGCATGGTGTGCCGCGATCCCGCCGAGCAGCGCCTCGGCGAACCGGTGGTAGTCCAGCGCGCGGAGGTCGGCGTCGGAGAGCCCTGCTACGTGCCGGTTGAGGATCACAGCAATCCGCTGCTCCTCGGCGCTGCTGGTCAGTCGCGTTCCAGCGGCGAGCAACTGGCGGACGGCGGCGTCGCAGCCGGTCCGAGAAAAGATGAAGACGATGGCCGGGAGCAACGCGGCCTCGTCCAAGAGGTCGACCAGATCCGGCCGGCTCAACCCGCGCACCGAGCGCGGAGCCCTCTCCGATCGGGCGGTCGCGCTGGCACCGCCGTACGCGCCACTGCCGTACGCCACGGTGCGCCGTCCGCGACCGCTGGACCCGCGTGGGCGCCGGGCGTCGTCTCGGACGAACTTGGCCTCATCGCGAGCGACCTTGACGAGTGCCGGGTTGACCTCCGCCTTGCCGGCTGCCGGCAATGCCCGCGCGGTCGGAGCCTCATCGGCGAACAGGTCGTACAGCCGGCGTCCGACGATGACGTGCTGGAAGAGCGGGACCGGACGCCGTTCCGAGACGACGACGGCCATCTCGCCGCGCACCTCGGCGAGCCAGTCGCCGAACTCCTCGGCGTTGCTCACCGTCGCCGATAGCGCCACCACCTGGATCGACGGCGCCAGACCGATCATCACCTCTTCCCAGACGGCTCCTCGAAACCGGTCAGCGAGGTAGTGCACCTCGTCCATCACCACGAAGCCGAGGTTGAGCAGCGTGTCCGAGCCGGCGTAGATCATGTTGCGCAGCACCTCGGTGGTCATCACCACGACCGGCGCCTCGGAATTCACCGACGAGTCACCGGTGAGCAGTCCGACGTTCGCGGGTCCGTGCCGGCGGACCAGATCGGCGTACTTCTGGTTCGAGAGGGCTTTGATGGGCGTGGTGTAGAAGCACTTGCGGCCCTGCTGCAAGGCCAGGTGCACCGCGAACTCGCCGACGACCGTCTTGCCCGATCCGGTCGGAGCTGCCACCAACACGCCTGAGCCGGCCTCGACCTGGGCGCACGCCTGGCGCTGGAAGTCGTCGAACCCGAACGGGTAGCTGGCGCTGAACGCGGCCAGCGCCGGCGACGCCTGCTGGTCGCGGAACCGCGCGTACGACGCGGCCGGGTCGAAGCGCTCCTCCTCCGCTGCAGCCATCGCGCTAGCCCGGAACGAAGACCGGCAGCGCGCGCGGCACGACGCTCACCGCGAGCGGGGTGGCGCCGATCAGCTCGCCGTCCCCGAATCCGACCAAGCCTGGACCGTCGATGGTGATTTCACGCACCCGCAGTTGCTCCACGCAGCCATCGCGGGCGAACCGCCCAGACCACATCTGCGGCAGCAACCGGAGCAGCTTCGCCCGGCCGACCGGATGGATGATCGTGACGTCCAGCTCCCCGTCGTACGGGTCGGCCGACGGACAGATCTGCATGCCACCGCCGTACGAGGCCGTGTTGCCGATCGCGATCAGCATCGCCTCCTGGTCGCGTCGTTCGCCGTTCAGGGTGAGCCGGTACCGCAGTGGACTGAACACGCGGAGCTCGGCGAGCGTGGCGAGGGTGTAGCGGGCGGTTCCGCGTGGCCACGTCATCGCGTTGGCGCGCCGGTTCACGTAGGCGTCGAAGCCGGTCGCCAGCACGGCACCGACGTAGCGCTGGTTCACCCGGGTGAGGTCCACGGGCCGGGTGTGGCCGGCGGCGATCACCGCGGCAGCGGCGACCGGACTGGTGGGATCGAGGCCGAGGCCTCGGCACAGGTCGTTGCCGGTACCGGCCGGGATCAGCCCGAGTGCGGTACCCGAACGCCCAGCCAGGTAGGCGGGTGCCGCGGTGTTCAGGCCGAGATGCATCATCCCGTCGCCGCCCATCACCGCGAGCACGTCGCACCGATCCCCGATCGCCGACCGCGCCATCTGTTCGGCTTCCGCGACGTCGCGGCTGAGCAGCACGTCCAACTCGGCGCCGCCGTCGCGGAGGGTGCCGGCGACCTCCGGGAGCAACTCCAGCGCGCGGCCCTTGCCGGCCGACGGGTTGACCACAAGCCTGATCCTCATTGCAGTTCCTCGCCGCGCCGCGGGGGATCCGACTCTGACTCCGAGTCCGGCGACTGATCGTCGCGCTCTGCTGATGCCTCCGGCTCGGTCTCGGACAGTTCGCGGAGGGCGCGATCGCGCCCGACGCTGCCCGCGGCCACCGAATCGAGGCCGGCGGTCTTGGCACGCTTGGCGCGGCGGCGGTCAACGAGGTGCGCCACCACCTCCGCCAGCACGAAGAGCAGCGCCATCGGCAGTGCCAGGGCCAACATGGAAAAGACGTCCGTCGAGGGGGTCGCGACGGCACCGAAGACGAAGGCACCGAACACGAAGTACTTCCGGGCTGAGGCGAGCTGTTTCGCCGTCACCACGCCGGTCAGATTCAGCACGACGACGACCAATGGCAGCAGGTAGGCGATGCCGAAGACGATCATCAATCGCAGCAGGAAGGAGAGGTAGGTGTTGATGTCCTGCAGGTTGGTGACGCCGGCCTGAGTGAAGCTCAACAGCACCGAGATGCCCTTCGGCAGCACGACATACGCGGTCGCAATCCCAGCGAGAAAGAGTGGAGTAGCGGCACCGAGGAAGATCAGCGACCACTTCTTCTCCCGCGCATACAGCCCCGGGACGATGAAGGCCCAGAGTTGATACAGCCAGATGGGGGCTGTCACTGCAGCTCCGGCCACAGCGCACACCTTGAGTGCCAGCAGGAATGGCGCGGCGAGATCGGTGGTGACCAAGCTGGTGACGGCCTCGGGACGCTTCGCCTTGAGCGCCTCGATGCCGGCGAAGTACGGCTTGGTGAGCAACTCGAACAGCTGCGGAAAGAAGAACGCGCTGAGGATCATCCCGACGACAATCGCCAGCACCGCCACGATCAGGCGGTAACGCAGTTCGCGCAGGTGCTCGACCAGCGTCATCGCGCCGTCGGGTGGGGTGGGGGGCGGCTTCAGCCACTTCAGGCTCAGCCGAAATCGGCGGCGCGGCACGGTGATGGCCACGTCAGTTCAGCGGAGAGATCTCTGCTCTCCGGTCAGCGGTCGGCGCGGGAGTCGCCGCCTGCCGGCCCCGGCGTGCTGCCGTCAGGACGGGTCGGCCACTCGGAGGTGCCCTCGGGAGCTGCAGGATCTGGCTTCGCGGGCGTCGCCGGGGCCGCCGCGGCGTCCTCCGACTTGAGGCTCTTGGTCTCTTCCTTGAACTCCCGGAGCGCCCGACCGGTGCTCTTGCCCAGGCCGGCGAGCCGGGAACCGCCGAAGAGCAGTAGCACGACAGCCAGGATGATCAACAGCTCGGGTACGCCCAGGCCGAGTACGAGCGGAGTCATCATTCCTCTTTCCAGCGACAATGCGTCGTCGATGACGACTGCAGCAGCGGCACCGACGCACAGCACCGCATTTCGGTCATCCTACGTCGGCCTGCTCGGTCGCCCGCTGCACCGGCAGTGCGGTGGTGGTGAAGGCCGGGCCGGCGGCCGAGGATCCGCCAGCGGCCGGCGGCTGGATCTGGGCCACCAGGTCGGCGAGCTCGCCTGCTCGCGCTCCGAGCTGGCCGAACTCACTCATCAGGTCGCTCGCCTTGTGCATCAGCCACACGGCGTAGGCCACCAGCATCACCAGCCCGACGAGCGCGATGCCGCCGAAGACGAAGACCCACAACACCCCGGCAGGATACGACCTCCTCGGCGACGCGCCGATGAACGCTCGGCGAAGCCTTCGGTCGCTACCCGGCGTCCGTAGTAGCGGCGAGCCCCGCTTCCGCGTAGAGCGCGAGAGCCTGCCTGGCACCCCGGGCAGCCGCCGCGCCCGCTCCGGCGGGCGCGAGCACCTCCGCCTCGCCGCGCAATCGCAGCAACAGGGTGCGTAGCCAGACCGGGTCGGTCACCCGCAACTCGACGATCAGGCCGCCTGCACCGTCGTCGGCCACCGACTCAGTCGGGTAGTACTCCGCCACCCAGGCGGCCCGCGGACCCAGCCGCAGCCTGACCAGCGGCGATCCCTGCAGCGCCTCGAACCATCCGGTGGACAGGTCCTTGAGTCGGACCTCGTGCGGCACCGCGTCGACCTCGGTGACCTCGATCGCGGGGATCCGGTCGAGCCGGAACGTACGCACGGCGTCGGCTCGGTAGCACCACGCCTCGAGATAGGCATAGCCCTCGAGCACGAACACCCGCAACGGATCGACGTCGCGTCGGGTGGTGTCCCCGCCGGGAGCGTCGTACGTGAGATGGAGCCGCTTGCCCCGTTCCAGCCCCTGCTCGATCCGGTCGCGAACGTCGTCCGGGCCGGCAGCCACCGTCACGCTCGCCTGGGCGGTCGCGGCGACATGGCCAGCGGCATCGTCGAGCTTGCGCAGCGCACGATCGATGACGGCGCGACGGCCCGGCGCGGCGATCTCGCGCAGCGTCCGCAACGCCAACACCAGCGCCAGCGCTTCGTCCGCCGACAGCCGCAGCGGTCGGGTCAGGTAGTCGGCGTTGCTCAGGTGGATGACGCCCTCGCCGTCCACCGCATCCATGTCGATGTCGATCAGATCGCCCGGCGTGAGCCCGGGCATTCCACACATCCAGAGCACGGCGAGATCGTCACGCAGCGTCTTGACGCTGATACCGAACGCCGCCGCGGTGGCGGTCATGCTGACCCCGTCGTGCTCGCGGAGGTACGGAACCAGGCTGAGCAGTCGGCGAACCTGGGCCTGCGACGTCATGCCGGCTCCGACGCGGCGACCGCCGCTAGCCCGGACAACACCAGATCGCGGAGCTCCACCGGCTCCAGCACCAGGACATCGTCGGCGTAGCCCATCAGTTCGTCCGCCAGCGCGTAGAGATCGCCGAACGGGATCAGGTGCACGTCGAACCCCTCCGGCAACGGGTCTGCGGTCGCTGCGGGCGCCCCGCGGCGGACTAGGGCCTGCGCGCGACCGGCCCGCACGGCCAGCAGCGCCGACCGGGTGGGCTCCCGCGGGGCCATCGTCCGCGCCAGCGAGCGGAGGTCGACCTCCTCCGGCACCGCGTACGCGCCCGGGCGCGACACCCGCCTCGGGAGATCCACCATCCGGGAGAGCCGGAACATCCGGGTGGCGTTGCGGTCGACGTCGCGGCCGATCACGTACCAGCGCCCGCGGAACGACGTCATCCCCCATGGCTCGAGAGTGCGGACGGTGTGGTCGCGGTAGGTGAAGGTGACCCGGGTCCGGTCCAGTACCGCCGACCACAACGGCTCGAACGCCGGTTCGGTGGCCTGCACCGACGGCTGCAGTGTGGTCAGCTGCGACGCGTCCGGCTCGACGCCAGCAGCGCGCAGCTTGGCCAGCGCGCTGGTGGTCGACTCGGCAACGCTGGCGTGCTGCCAGACTCGCGCAGCGACCCCGACGACCGCGGCCTCCTCGGCATCCAGGTCGATCGGGGGCAACTGAAACTCCGAGGAGAGGATGCGGTAGCCCGGTTCGTCGTCGAAGAGGGGGTCGTAGTTGCCGACCTCGATCGGTACGCCGAGGGCCCGCAGCTCGTCCTTGTCCCGCTCGAAGGTCCGCTCGAACGCTGCATCGGAGAGGCCGTGATAGCCCTCGACGGCGTCCCGGATCCGGCTCTTGGACAAGTACCTGCCGGAGACCAGCAGGCAGATGGTGAGGTTGAGGATCCTCTCGGTCTTGCGCGGCGCCATGCTCTGCGATCTACTTCCTCAGCGATGCGACGATGAGCACCGTACCAGGGGAGCCTTGAGGTGCCGGGGAGCCGAACCGCGCAGGTCGCGCCGTCGCCTTCGCCCCGACGAACACCGACACCGTGCGGGGCCGGGCGATACGCGCCGAGCCCCACCGGCGACTTGCACCTGGGGAACCTGCGCACGGCGATGCTGGCCTGGCTCGCGGCGCGCTCGAGCGGACGCGCCTTCCTGCTCCGGATCGAGGACCTCGACGCGGGCCGGGTGCGACCAGGAGTCGCCGACCGGCAACGTGCCGACCTCACCGCACTCGGTCTCGACTTCGACGGCCAGCCGCTGATCCAGTCCGAGCGAGCCGAGATCTACGCGGCCGCGCTGGCGTCGCTCATCGACCAGACCTTCGAGTGCTTCTGCACCCGAAAGGAGATCGCCGCTGCGGTGTCCGCGCCGCACGGCGCGGTGGCTCGCTACCCGGGGACGTGTCGCGAGCTGAGCACCGCCGAGCGGGCGAAGCGGCGATTGTCCCGTGACCCGGCCCTGCGGCTGCGCGCCTCGACAGCGGTGCACACGATCAGCGACGCGCTGCACGGGGAGGTCAGCGGGCCGGTGGACGACATCGTGCTCCGCCGCAACGACGGGGCGCCGGCGTACCACCTGGCCGTCGTCGTCGATGACGGACACAGCGGCGTCGACCAGGTGGTCCGGGGCGACGATCTGCTCCCCTCGGCCGTCAGCCAGGCCTACCTGGCGACCCAACTCGGCCTCCGACAGCCGACCTACCTGCACGTCCCGCTGGTGCTGAACGCAGCCGGACAGCGCCTCGCCAAGCGCGACGGAGCGGTGACGTTGGCCGACCTGCGCCGGGCCGGCAGATCCGTTCGCGACGTCGTCGGAGCCCTCGCCGCGTCGGCCGGTCTCGCCGAGTCGGGGCCGGTCACCCTGCACGACCTGCTCAGCGGATTCACCCCGGAGCGGCTGCGGCGCGAGCCATGGCACTACCCCGGTCGGCTCGCCGGCGGCGGCGCGGGGCCGGGCATCGACGGTCTATCGTCGCTGCCGTGATCATCTGGTCCGACGGCGTCGTCACCGAGGTCCGCGGCAGCTGGCCGGGTGCCGTGGAATTGCTGGTCGCCCGGCAGCCGGGGCCGGCCGAGGCACCCGTCCGCGCGTTGGCCTACACCGACCTGATGGCCGCTCCCCGGGTCGGTGACCGGGTGCTGCTCAACGTGGCCGCACTCGAACGCGGACTCGGCACCGGCGGGTACGCGCTGGTGATCGCTGTCCTCGATCCGTCCGGCGGACTTGCGGCCCAGCCGCCACAGCCGGCCGGCCACCTGGTCAAGGCGCGATACATGCCCCTGCAGGCGATGGTCGCCGGCGCCGACGAGCAGGGATCCGCATTCCATCGCCAACTTGCCGAGGCAGATGACCTGGACGCGCTTCCGGTGGTCGTCGCCGACCTGCACTCGGCCCTCGCCCCGATCCTGCTCGCGATCGCGCACGACCGGCCGGGTACCCGGGTCGTGTACGTGATGACCGACCACGGCGCCCTGCCGATCGCCTTCTCCCGCGCCGTCGCTCAGCTGCGCGATGCCGGCCTGCTGTCGGCGACGGTCACCGTCGGGCAGTCCTTCGGCGGTGACCTGGAGGCCGTCACGGTGCACTCCGGGCTGCTCGCGGCGAGACTCGCTCTCGGGGCCGACGTCGCCGTCGTCTCGCAAGGCCCCGGCAACCTCGGAACAGGTACCCGGTGGGGGTTTTCCGGTGTCAGTGCCGGGGAGGTGATCAACGCCGCAGCGGTCCTCGGCGGACGACCGATCGGCACCCTGAGGATCTCCGGGGCCGACCCGCGTCCGCGCCACCGCGGCATCTCCCACCACAGCCTGACGGCGTACGGGCGGGTGGCGCTCTCCCCCGCCGAGATCGCCGTGCCCGACCTTGCCGGCGTGGGACTGGAGGCCCTCGCCGCCGAGGTGGAGCCCGCGCTGGGCGCCCTCGGTCGGCATCACTGCGTGCGCGTACCGCTGGACGGGCTGGCCGAGGCACTCGCCGCTGCCCCGCTGCGCTTGTCGAGTATGGGCCGAGGACTGGCCGAGGACCCCGGCTACTTCCTGGCCGCCGCAGCGGCGGGGCGGGTCGCGACCCGGCCTGCGGCGGAGGTCAGCCCGGGCCCTGGGTGAAGAGCAGGTCGACCACCAGGACCAGGGTCTCGGTGGGTGCGACCGACGGGGTGGCGTTGCCGTCGGGGTAGCCCTCGCTCGGCGGGATCACCAAGAGCACTCGGCTGCCGACCGTCTGGCCGGTCAGGCCCTTCACCATTCCGGGCAGCAGCCCGGACAGCGGGGCCGTGGCGGGCTTGGTCGTGTACGTCTGTTCCAGCGTCTTCCCATCGCTCCACCGCACCCAGCGGTAGTCGAAGGTGATCGTGTCGCTCTCGGCGACCTTCGCGCCCTGGCCCTTGATCAGCGGCTGCACCTGCAGAGTGGTGGGCGGGTTGCCCGCCGGAATGGCGATCTCCGGACCCTTCGGCGTGTCGGTGACCTTCGGCAACCCGGCCTTCGGGGTCACCGCAGTTCCCTGCGGACCCTCCAGCGGCGCGGCGACGATATCGACGACGAACACCAGCGTGTCGCCGGCCTGGACCCCGATCTGCGGATTGCCGCCACTCGCGTCGTACCCATCGCTCCCCGGCATCGCGATCAGCACCCGACTGCCCTGACGCTGACCGACGAGGCCCTTGCGGAAACCAGGCACCACCTGGTCGAGGCTGAACGTCGCGGACTCGCCCCGTTGGAAGGAGGAGTCGAACGACTCACCGGTACGCGCGTTCAGGCCGTAGTAGTTGACCTCGACCGGATCGTTCTCGACCAGCGCCGGACCGTCGCCCGGCTTCAAGACCTTGGTCCGCGTCTTGTCGACCGTCCACGGCGCTTTCACCTTGACCGTCGGCTCCTTCCCGTACGCCCCGGTGACGGTGATGTCGTCGAGGTTGTCCGACGGCTTGACCGGCTTCGGTGTGGGCGAGGCGCTCGGGGTGGCAGTGGGCGTGGCAGAGACAGCGCTGGACGGGGTCGGCGAAGCGGAATCCGATGCCGAGGGCTTGTCGTTGCCGCACGCCGCGAGCAGCAACGACACACTGATCGTCGCGGCAGCGGCCGCCTTCCGGGAGAGACGCACCGGAGCACCCTACCCGCTCCGGCTGGGCGTCCTGCCGTACCGACAGCCGCGCGAGCGTCTCGATCAGCCGCCGACCCGCATCGAGGTGATCAGGCGCTCGACGCGCTCGTCCACGGCGACGAAAGGGTCCTTGCAGAGCACGGTGCGCTGGGCTTGATCGTTGAGTTTCAGGTGCACCCAGTCGACGGTGTAGTCATGCCGACCCTCCTGGGCGGCGCGAATGAAGTCCCCGCGCAACTTCGCCCGGGTTGTCTGCGGCGGCACCGCCTTCGCCCGGAAGATCGCCGGGTCGGTGGTCACCCGCGCGGCCATCCCCCGCGCCTCCAGCAGCGAGAAGACCCCGCGCGCGCGGCGGATGTCGTGGTACGCCAAGTCCAGTTGTGCGATCCGCGGATCGGCGAAGCTCAACTGGTGCTTGGCCGCGTACCGGTCCAGCAGCCGCAGCTTGATCGCCCAGTCGATCTCGGTGTCCACCAGCGCGAGCTTGTCCTCCGCCACCGCGCGGAGCACCCGTTCCCACAGGTCCAGCACCCGCTCCACGACCCGGGTCCGCAGGCCCTCCCGGCCCACGAACTCCGAGACCTTCTCGTAGTAGTCCGTCTGCAACTCCAGCGCCGAGACCCGGCGCCCGTTGGAGAGCGCCACCTTGACCTGGCCGGTGCGGTCGCGGCTCATGTCCCGGATCGCCCGGATCGGGTTCTCCAGGGTGAAGTCACGCATCGGGACGCCCGCCTCGATCAGCCGGAGCACGAGCTCCGCGCTGCCGACCTTCAACAGCGTCGTCGTCTCACTCATATTGGAGTCGCCCACGATCACGTGCAGCCGCCGGTACCGCTCGGGGTCTGCATGCGGCTCGTCCCGCGTGTTGATGATCGGCCTGCTCCGGGTGGTAGCCGAGGAGACGCTCTCCCAGATGTGCTCGGCGCGCTGGCTGACGCTGAACTCGGCACCCCGCGCGGTGTGCAGCACCTTGCCGGCCCCGCAGATCAGCTGGCGGGACACCAGGAAGGGCACCAGGACGTCGGTGATCTTGCCGAACTCCCCGATCCGGGGGATGAGGTAGTTCTCGTGACAGCCGTAGGAGTTGCCGTGGCTGTCGGTGTTGTTCTTGAACAGATAGATGTCCCCGCTGATGCCCTCGCTCGCCAATCGGTGCTCGGCATCGACGATCAGATCCTCGAGGATGCGCTCACCGGCCCGATCGTGGTTGATCAACTGAACCAGGTCGTCACACTCCGCCGTCGCATACTCCGGGTGCGAGCCAACGTCGAGGTAGATCCGCGACCCGTTGCGGAGGAACACGTTGCTGCTCCGGCCCCAGGTCACCACCCGGCGGAACAGGTACCGGGCGACCTCGTCAGGGGTCAGTCTGCGGGTGCCGCCGGAGGTGCAGGCGACGCCGTACTCGGTCTCCAGCCCGAAGATCCTGCGGTCCACGCCACCTCCTCGCCTCGTTGACCTGCCGCTTTCAACGGCCGATCAGATCGAGCAGTGCCCCGAGCTCGTCGCGGCTGAGCTCACGATGGTCGCCGACCTTGAGATTTCCCAACCGCACCGGCCCGATCCCGACCCTGGACAACCGCCTCACCGGGTGACCGACGGCCTCCATCGTACGGCGCACGATCCGGTTGCGGCCCTCGCGGAGGGTCAGCGACACGAGCGTCCGATCAGCGGCCGTGGAGACGATCGTGACGCTGCTCGGCCGGACCGGACCGTCGTCCAGCGTCACCCCGCGGCGCAGCTTCTTGAGCGTGTCGCGGCTCATCACCCCGGCAACCTCGGCCAGATAG
This sequence comes from Propionibacteriaceae bacterium, assembly GCA_044225235.1. Classification (GTDB taxonomy): domain Bacteria; phylum Actinomycetota; class Actinomycetes; order Propionibacteriales; family Propionibacteriaceae; genus Microlunatus. The sequence goes on from JBGAIX010000001.1 coordinate 23,692, forward strand.
GTCTTCGGCACCTCGTACGAGGGGTGCGCGAGCCGATGCGCGAAGTCGCCGTCGTTGGTCAGGATCAGCAGACCCTCGGTATCGGTGTCCAACCGCCCGACATGGAACAGCCGGTCGTTCGACGACCGCCGTCCCTGCACCCGCCCGGCCAGCAGGTCGGTCAGGTTCCGCCGACCTTCCGGGTCGTCCATCGTCGACACGACGCCGCGCGGCTTGTTCAGCACGAGATAGAGATGCCGCCTGGGCGGCGGAATCCGGGAGCCGTCCACCCTGATCACGTCGTTCTCGGGATCCACCCGCATGCCCTGCTCGGTCACCGGCCGGTTGTTGACCTCGACCCGCCCCTCGGCGATCAGGGACTCGGCTGCTCGCCGGGAACCGACGCCCGCGGCCGCCAGGACCTTCTGCAACCGGATGCCCTCCGGTTCACTCATTCAGACCATCCTCCTGCGGCACATCCGCATCCGCTCCTGAAGCCGTCGTTTCCCCGGACGGCGGGGCTGAGGCGAGTTGTCCGAGCTCGGCCTCCAGTTCGGCGACGTCGGGCAGGTGCGGCGCGAGCGGCGGCAGATCGTCCAGCGAGCGGAGCCCCATCCGCTCCAGGAAGTAGCTGCTGGTGCCGAACAGCACCGCACCGGACTCGGGGTCGCGGCCGGTCTCCTCGATCAGCCCGCGGGTCAGCAGGGTCCGCACCACTCCGTCGACGTTCACGCCACGCACCGCGGCAACGCGCGATCGGGAAATGGGTTGGCTGTACGCAATCACCGCCAACGTCTCCAATCCCGCCTGGGAGAGCCGCGCGTGCTGCCCGTCGAGCACGTGCGCCGAGACGAGTTCGGCGTGCTCGTCACGGGTGTAATAGCGCCAGCCGCCGCTGATATTGCGCAGTTCGAACCCCCGCCCGGTCTCGTCGTAGAAGGCCACGAGCTCGTGCAGAGCGGCGACGACCTCATGCTCGGGCACTCCGATCGCCTCCGCGAGCGCAGACTCGCTCAACGGCTCCACGGCGACCATCAGCAACGCTTCGACGCTTGCGCCGAGATCGGCCGTCACGGCGTCGGCTCCGGCGTCAGGCCCTCGAACTCATCGGAGATGTCGAGGCTCCCCTCGTCGCTGCCGGTCCAGCGAACGGTCAGTTCGCCGAGCGGAGTCAGCTGTTCGAACGCCACTGCCGCCTCCCGGTACAACTCCAGCAGGGCAAGGAATCGCGCGACCGTGGTCAACACGTCCGGCGCGTCCCGGGTGAGGCTGCGGAACGTCACGACCCGATGCTCCCGGAGGCGATGGACGAGCTCGGCCGCCTGCTCGCGGACGCTCACCTTCGGCGCGTGCAGGTGGGCCAGCGAGACGACGTCGGCCTTCTTGGGCGCCAACGCGCGCGCGGCGACTTCGGCGAACCTGCTCGGGCTGGTGGTGATGACGACGTCGGGTAGCAGCGCGGCGAAGCGAGGTTCGGGGCCGGCGTCGCGACCGAACCGGCGCGCCTGCTCGTCCAGCTGGGCAGCGACCCAGCGCGCCACCTGCTTGAACGCCCGGTACTGCAGCAACCGCGCGAACAACAGGTCGCGCGCTTCGAGCAGGGCCAGATCCTCGGGATCCTCGACTTCCCCTGACGGGATCAGCCGGGCCGCCTTGAGATCGAGCAGCGTCGCGGCGACGACGACGAACTGGCTGGTCTGGTCCAGGTCCCAGGCCGGCCCGGCCGCCTTGATGTGGGCGATGAACTCGTCGGTCACCTGGGAGAGCGACACCTCGGTCACGTCCAGCCGGCGACGTGAGATGAGCTGCAGCAGCAGGTCGAACGGACCCTCGAAGTTGTCCAGGTGTACCTGGAAAGCGACCCCGCGATGGTCGTCCGCGTCGTCGCCGGTCGCCGTCGGGTGGCTGCCGGTCCGCTGCAGCACCACGGTCACGACGCCGAGAGCCGGCGGACCAGCTCGGAGTCGGCAGCCCGATCGTCGAGATCGGCGAGCAGCGCTGCGATCGCTTCCCGAACGATTCGGCCACGATCGACGGCGAGCCCGTGCCGCGCGCGCAGGGTCAGCCGCGCCTGCTCCAGCGCAACCAGTTCGTCGGCACTGACGTAGACGGTGATCTTCTCGTCGTGCCGAATCCGACCGCTGGTACGCCCGACCTGCTGGCCATCGGGGTCGTCAGTGGCGGTCTCGCCGGGTGTCGGCGACGAGGTCCGCGTCGGCACCGTCGGCGGAGGCTCAGTGGACCGGAACAGCTCCGCAGCGCCCGGCAGACTCACCCGCGGCATCGGAGTACGACCTCACGTGCCAGGTTCCGGTACGCCTCCGCACCGGCGGAGGACGAGGCGTACGTGGTGATGGGCTCGCCGGCGACGGTGGTCTCGGGGAACTTGACCGTCCGCTTGATCACGGTGTGGAAGACGGTGTCCCCGAATGCCTCCACCACCCGCTCTAGCACCTCGCGGCTGTGCAGCGTGCGTGGGTCGTACATCGTGCCGAGGATCCCGAGCACCTCGAGCTTCGGGTTCAGCCGGTCCTGCACCTTGCCGATGGTGTCGGTGAGCAGAGCGATCCCGCGCAGAGCGAAGAACTCGCACTCCAGCGGCATGATCACCTTGTCGGCGGCGGTCAACGCGTTCACGGTGAGCAGGCCGAGAGAAGGAGCGCAGTCGATCAGGATGACGTCATAGCGATCGCGGACCCGGTCCAGCACCCGCATCAGGGTCTGCTCCCGGGCGACCTCGGAGACCAGCTGCACTTCAGCCGCCGACAGATCGATGTTGCTCGGCAGGATGTCCAGCCCGGGGAGGTCACTCGCGTCGATCACGTCGTCGATGGTCACGGTGCGGCTGAGCAGCAGGTCGTAGACGCTGCGATCCAGCGTGTGCGGATTGATCCCGAGCCCGACCGACAGCGACCCCTGCGGATCGAAATCGACCAGCAGCACGCGCCGACCGAACTCCGCCAGGGCGGCGCCGAGGTTGATCGTGGTCGTCGTCTTGCCGACCCCGCCCTTCTGGTTGCAGAGTGCGATCACCACCGCCGGACCGTGACCGGCGACCGGTCCGGGATCGGGCAGCTCCGGCCAGGGCCGGCCGGTCGGCCCCAACTCCGGGCCGGAGCCTCGCGGCCGTCCGTTGCCGTTGGCCGGGGGCCGCGCGGCGGCCACCTGCTCCGGCGTGGGGTCGAGTTCGGGACTCAACACGTCCTGGTGGCCCGATGATCCGTCGAAGGGCAGCCGGGCATCCAGGCACGCGTCGTCGTTGATGTCGGCGATCACGCCAGGGGCCTGCGCTGCTGGCGGCGCGCTCGCAAGCGGGCGGGCTTCGCCCTGGTCAGCTTCTTGCACTCTGACTCCTCCTCGCCGCGTCTCGCGGAAGCCTAACTGATCGCTCCGACGAGCCTGGTCAGCGCACGCTGCGCCCCAGCCGGCCAGATCGCGGGGCTGGCCGCACCGTCCACCTCACCGTGCGCGCGGGTGCGCCGTCAGGTACACCTCACGGAGGTGGTCGATCGTCACCAGCGTGTAGATCTGCGTGGTGGTGACCGAGGCGTGGCCGAGCAGCTCCTGCACCACCCGGACGTCGGCGCCGCCGTCCAGCAGGTGGGTCGCGAACGAATGCCGCAACGTGTGCGGCGACACCTCTGCGGCAATGCCCGCAGCCTCGGCTACCTGGCGCAGGACTCCCCAGGCACCCTGCCGGGAGAGGCGGCCGCCGCGAGCGTTGACGAACAGCGCCGGCGTACCGGATCCCTTCGACGCCAGCCCTGGCCGAGCGCGGATCAGATAGGCATCCAGGGCTGCCCGGGCGTACGACCCGAGCGGTACCAGCCGCTCCTTGCTGCCCTTGCCCAACACCCGCAGCGCCGGCGAGGGCTCGCCCGCGGGCACCCGGACCAGTCGGGCGACGTCGTCGACGTCGAGTTCGATCGCCTCGGAGACCCGCAGGCCCGCGCCGTACAGCAGTTCGAGCAGCGCGGCGTCGCGCAGCCCGAGCGGGGTATCCGTCGCCGGCGCGGCGAGCATCGCCTGGACCTGCTCGATGCTGAGCGCCTTCGGCAGCCGACGCGGCGGTCTGGGCGGCGTCACGGCGCGGGCAGGATCATCGACGCTGGCACCCTCCGCCTGGCCGAACCGGTGCAGACTCCGAACGGCGACCAGTGCTCGCGCCACGCTCGCCGGGGCCAATGGACGCTCGCTCCAGCCGTCCTCCTCCGCGCCGCGGACGCCCTCGCGCAGCCGTGCCCCGTACGCACCGATCAACTCGGTGGTCACCGCGGCCGGGTCGCTGACACCGCGATCGGCGAGGTAGCGGGAGTAGCGAGCGAGATCGCGGCGGTACGCGGCAACGGTGTGCGCTGCCATCCCCCGCTCGACGGTCAGGTGATCCAGGTAGGTCTGGACCAAGCCGTCGATCGTGCCGGCCACTAGCCGAGGACGTCCGCCAGCGGTCGCAGCGGGAGCCCGTGGGCCTCGGCAACCGGCGCGTAGGTGAGGCCGCCGTCGTGGGTGTTCAGCCCCAACGCCAGCGCAGGATCGGCGCGAAGCGCAGCCCGCCAGCCGTGGTTGGCCAGGCTCAGCGCGTACGGCAGCGTCACGTTGGTCAGCGCGTACGTCGAGGTGTGCGGCACCGCGCCTGGCATGTTGGCCACGCAGTAGAACACCGAGTTGTGCACCGGGTAGACGGGGTCGGCATGGGTCGTCGGCCGGCTGTCCTCGAAGCAGCCGCCCTGGTCGATCGCGATGTCGACCAGCACGCTGCCCGGCCGCATCCGCGAGACGAGCTCGTTGCTGATCAGCGTCGGGGCCTTCGCGCCGGGCACCAGCACCGCACCGATGACCAGATCGGCGTCCAGCACCGCCCGCTCCACCTCGTACCCGTTCGATGCGACGGTCTGCAGGTGGCCCTGGTAGATCCGGTCAGCCTCGCGCAGCTTGTCGATATTGCGATCCAGCAGCAGCACCTCTGCCTGCATGCCCAGCGCGATCGCAGCCGCGTTCATGCCGGAGACGCCTGCCCCGATCACGACCACCTTGGCTGCGTAGACGCCGGAGACACCGCCCATCAGGGTTCCCCGGCCGCCGCCCTGACGCATCAGGTGGTACGCGCCCACCTGGGGCGCCAGACGACCGGCGACCTCGCTCATCGGGTGCAGCAGCGGGAGCGCGCCGCTGGGGAGCTGCACGGTCTCGTAGGCGATCCCGGTGACCTTCCGGTCCAGCAGCGCGTCGGTGCAGGCGCGGCTCGCCGCCAGGTGCAGGTAGGTGAACAGGACCTGGCCGGGCCGCATCCGCTCGTACTCCTGCTCGATCGGCTCCTTCACCTTCAAGATCAGCTCAGCGTCGCCCCAGACAGCGTCGTGACCAGGGACGATGGTTGCGCCCGCGGCGGCGAACTCGTCGTCGGAGATCGACGATCCGACGCCTGCGCCGGACTGGACCAGCACCTCGTGGCCGGACCGGGTGAACTCGTGAACTCCGGCCGGGGTGATCGCCACCCGGTACTCGTGATTCTTGACCTCCGACGGGACGCCGATCTTCATGGCGCGAACGATAGCGCCCGCACGATCCGCGATCATCGAGGAGGCTCGGGGGCGCGGCGAACCGACCTTGCGCGTCGGTTCTCGCGGGTTCCAGCCGGTGTCGGTCAGAAGTCGGCAGCGCCACGGGCTCGTCGCACCAGCAGCTGGACAACCACCAGATTCGGCACCCAACACAGCCATGCGACCACCGGATAGCTGTCGGAGAAGGCGATCCCGACGGACGCGGCGAGCGCCTGAAGCACCCGCAACATGACTCCGGAGAAGAGCAGCGCGAACGAGCGCAGCATCCAGCGCTGATGCTGCAGGTAGTCGCCGCGCAGCGCAGCGCCGAACGCGACTCCCGTTGTCAGCAGCGACGCGATCGCGAGGCAGAAGAACCCGACACCGGCCACCAGACCCGACGCGCTGAACAGCGCAATTGCGCCGCCGGCGAGGCTTCCGACGAACACGGCGATGACGTACGTCCAGCCGAGCACCCGATGCACGCGTGGCCAGCGGCGGCGGAGCGGCCGCACGAATTGCCACGGCCCCACCAGCATCGCGAGGCTGGCCCCGACGATATGGATCCGAAGTCCGAGTGCGCTCGGGAAGCGGTTGGCGGCGACCACATCGGGCACCAGCCGGAACGCGGAGGCGATCAACATGCCCGCGTACCCCACCACGGCGGTCGACAGCACGACGACCGCAATCCAGCCGATTCGCCGTGCGCGGCGGCCGCCGCGGGTCGCCGGTGTCCCGCTGACCCGGTCGGGTGGGTCGAGCTCCGCGGTGAATGCTCCCCTGGCGACAACGGGCTCGGGCGTCCTCTCGTGCATGGTGGCTCCTTCGTTCTGCGACATGACGCTAGAACGGCAACGCCGGCGCCACGACCTGCTCGGGGACGAGCTGGCCTCCTCCTCGGGGAGGAGCCGCCGGCCGGTCAGCCGCGGAACGGGATGCCCGTCGGGTCCGTCGCGAAGGTGGCGGCGCCGAGGCAGCCGAAGATCAGGCCCGTCAGGACGGCGACGCCGAACGCGAGGTGGCGGCTGTCGATGCTGCCAGCGCGGAGCGGAGCTGGGCGCGGACGGAGGCGGGAAGCTCCGGATACGCCGGGAGGTAGACGACGCCCGCCAGCAACGCCGAGGCCTGCGGGGTGTGGCCTCCTGCCGTGGCGAGATTGCTGGTGGCGCTCGCGGCGTCGACGCCGACCGTGCGCAGCCGCGCCACCAGGTCAACCGGTGCGCTGACGACCACCGGGAAGATCCAGTGGGTGCGCCGCCCCTGGCGCCGGCCCGGGTGATCCACGGCCGGCGGCAGCGCTGCGGCGAGCGATTCGCCGGCGCGAGCCCGGCGCGCCAGCCGGTCCCGATCGAAGCGCTCGACGCGTCGCCTGAGCAGGGCCAGCAGGGGCGCGGAGGGCCGACGCCGCAGCGCCGCGAGGATCCGGTCTCGATCCCCGCCGTAGCTCCGCCCGATCGCCCCGACCCACCGGTCCGGATCGATGCTGCGCCAACGACACACGCGGAAGACCGCCCCGAGCAGCGCCGGCCGACCCAGCACGAGCATCGCCGCCAATCGAAACAGCCGACCGGCGTACTGCAGCGTGGGTTGCACGGGCCAGCCGGCTTGGACCGTCCGCATCCGCTCCAGCAGGGCGGGGTCGTTGACGACGGTGAGCGCGCCGCCGCCAGCGGTGGCGGTCTTGATCATCCCGAAGCTCACCAGCGTGACGTCGGCCGGTGTCGCATCCGGCGCGAACGAGTCGACTCCGGCGAATGCCTGCGCGGCGTCCTCCACCAGCAGCAGGTCGTGGGCTCGGGCGAACGCGGCCACCGCCCCGAGGTCGCCGCGTCCCCCGAACAGCTGGACGATCAGCACCGCCCGGGTCCGCTCGGATACCGCAGTGGCCAACGCATCAGGCAGCGGCAGCAGGGTTTCCAGGTCGATGTCGACCGGGACAGCGACGTACCCGTGCCACTCGATCAGCGCGACCATGTCCGGGTGCCCGACGGCCGACACGATCACCTCGCTGCCCGCCGGCCAGTCCACCACGCTGAGCAGCAGATCCCAGGCAGAACGCACCGCAAGGCTGGCCAGTCCGCGGTCCGCGAGCCCACACGCTGCGAGCAACGACGCCGCCTCCGCCTCGGGGTCGCGGCGGGACCAGCAGGCGGCACATCCGTACGCCAGCTGGGCCGGACCGATGTCGATCCAGTGGCGTGGATGCATGAGTCCTCAGGCGTCCGGCGTGGGAACCGATTGCAGCAGCGACTCGCGCGCCGGCCAGTCAGCGTCGGCCGCACGCAGCGAGGCGAAGCCGTCCCGCTGCCGCGCGGTCCACGCCGCGAGCACGCCGACGACCAGCGTGGGGTTGTGCAGCCGCCCGTCGAGGACCGCTGACACGAGGTCGTCCAGATCTGCCCAGACGATGTCCATGTGCGCCTCCTCGCCCTCCTTGAGGAACCCTTCGGGCGCATCCACGGGGCTGAGGTCTCGAGCCAAGAAGACGCGCAGCGCCTCGCCGATGATCCCGGGAGTGGTGAAGAAGTCGACCAGCAACGCCCAGCGCCCGGCTGCCAGCCCCACCTCCTCGGCGAGTTCCCGCTGCGCGCCGAGCAGGTACTCCTCGCCGTCGACGTCGAGCAGGCCGGCGGGTGGCTCGATCAGGCGGTGCCGCACCGCGTGGCGGTACTGCCGGACCAGCGCCACCCGTCCCTGGTCGTCCAGGGCGATGATGCCGACCGCACCCGGATGGCGCAGGTACTCCCGTGCCATCGAGTCGCCGTCGGGTGTCTGGACCTGATCGACCACGTAGCTGGTGATCGCGCCCCGGGCCAATGTCGCGCTGCCGGTGACCGGCCAGGAGAGCGGTTGGTCGCGCAGGTCGGCGGCGTCGAGAATCAGCACGGACAGATCATGCCTGTCACCGTCGGTCGTCGTCGACCGGAAGCCGGGTGGACCGACGCCGATCCAGAGCCGCTTCCACCAGGCCGACGAAGAGCGGGTGCGGACGGGTCGGCCGAGACTTCAGTTCGGGGTGCGCCTGGGTCGCGACGAAGTAGGGGTGGATCTCGGTGGGGAGTTCGATGAACTCGACCAGGCGAGAGTCGGGTGAGGTCCCGCTGACCACCAGCCCGGCCTCCTCCAGCCGGCCACGGTAGGCATTGTTCACCTCATACCGGTGCCGGTGCCGCTCCGCGACTCGGGCTTGCCCGTAGCGCTTCGCAACCAGCGAGCCGGCCAGCAACTCCGCAGGGTACGAGCCGAGTCGCATCGACCCGCCGAGGTCGCCCCCGCCCTCGACGATCGCCACCTGCTCAGCCATGGTCGCGATCACCGGGTGCGGTGTCTCCGGGTCGAACTCGCTGCTGCCCGCCCCGTCGAGACCGGCCAGGTTCCGCGCGACTTCGATCACCATGCACTGCAGGCCGAGGCAGAGCCCGAGGACGGGGATCTGGTTCTCCCGCGCGAACTGGATCGCACCAAGCTTGCCTTCCACACCGCGGATGCCGAAGCCACCGGGGATGACGACGCCGTCGACGTCGCTCAGAATGCGCGCAGCGCCTTCGTGCGACTCACAGTCGTCCGAAGCGACCCAGCGGATCACCACCCTCGCGTGGTTGGCGAAGCCGCCCGCACGCAGCGCCTCGCAGACCGAGAGGTACGCGTCCGGGAGGTCGACGTACTTGCCGACCAGTGCGATGGCGACCTCCTCCTTCGGATGATGAACCCGGTCGAGCAGGTCGTTCCACACGGTCCAGTCGACGTCGCGGAAGCGCAGATCGAGGCGACGCACCACGTACGCGTCCAGGCCCTCGGAGTGCAGCACCTTCGGGATGTCGTAGATGCTCGGCGCGTCGATCGCGGCGACCACCGCTTGCTCGTCCACGTCGCACATCAGCGAGATCTTGCGCTTCACGCCCTCGGGAATGTCGCGGTCGGAGCGGCACACGACGGCGTCGGGCTGGATGCCGACCTGGCGCAGTGCGGCCACCGAGTGCTGGGTCGGCTTGGTCTTCAGCTCCCCGCTCGGGCCGATGTAGGGCACCAGGGAGACGTGCAGGAAGAAGACGTTCTCCCGGCCGACGTCGTGCCGCACCTGGCGGGCCGCCTCGAGGAAGGGCAGCGACTCGATGTCGCCGACAGTGCCACCGATCTCGTGGATCACCACGTCGACGTCGGGCCCGCCCATCGCGAGCATCGAGTCCTTGATCTCGTTGGTGATGTGCGGGATCACCTGGACCGTGTCGCCCAGGTAGTCGCCGCGGCGCTCCTTGGCGATCACGCTGGAGTAGACCTTGCCCGTGGTGACGTTCGCCTCGGCGGACAGGTCGCGGTCAAGGAAGCGCTCGTAGTGGCCGACGTCCAGATCGGTCTCGGCCCCGTCCTCGGTGACGAAGACCTCGCCGTGCTGGAACGGGTTCATCGTGCCCGGATCGACATTCAGGTACGGGTCGAGCTTCTGCATCGACACGCTCAGACCGCGCGCCACGAGCAAGCTGCCCAGGCTGGAGGCCGTCAATCCCTTGCCGAGCGAGGAAGCGACCCCGCCGGTCACAAACAGATGTTTGGTGAACTTCGTCCGCGGTCCCACGGGCCTCCAGCCTACGTGCTGCCCGCTCGCCCGAACGAATGACCTGGCCGGAGCGTCGGCAACGAGCACCCGACCCGCCGCCGATCCGCCCTCGAGTGCGTTCGCGGCCCGGCTGTCAGTGCCGGCACCTACCGTCACCCGGGTGACAACCGATCCAGCAGCGGACCGTCAAGACCGCACCCTCACCGAGACACTCACGGTCCGCGGACCGTGGTCGCTCGCCACCAGCCGAGCCTTCTGGGAAGGGTTCGCGCCTGCGGCACTGCCCGCCGGTGCCGACGCTGGGGGCCTGGACACCACGTTCCTGGTCGAGCAGGACTGGAGTATCGCGACCGTCGTCATCCACCAGCGCGGCGAGCTGGCTGACCTCGCCGTCACCGGCAGCGGCGACCTCGAGGCCGCCATCCGGCAGACCGCCCGGTTCCTCAGCCTGGATGTCGACGCGACCCGATGGCCCGACGTCGGCGCCCGGGACCCGGTGATTGCCGCCGCGCAGCGCGAGCTGCCCGGTCTGCGCCCCTGCGGGTTCCATTCCCCGTACGAGGCGGCGGTGTGGTCCGTGCTGTCTCAACGCATCCAGATCAGGCAGGCGGCGCGCCTCCGGCGGGAGCTGATCGCCGAGCTGGGGATCGGCGGCGCATTCCCTGCCCCCACGAGGTTGCTGACCGCCGATCTGGACCTCCCCGGCCGCAAGCCGGAGTACGTCCGAGCCGTCGCGGAGGCGACGCTGGACGGCGTGCTCGACGCGACCGGGCTCCGAGCGCTGGATGCCGAGGAGGCCGTCCGGGTCGTCCAGCAGATCAAGGGCCTCGGCCCGTTTGCTGCCGAGTTGGTCGTGCTGCGCGGCGCCAACCATCCCGACGGAGTGGCCCGGCACGAGGCCCGACTCGTCGCCGAGATCGCCGAGCGCTACGGACCCGGTGCCGCGATCGAGGAGGTGGCGACCCACTGGAGCCCGTTCCGCACCTGGGCGGCGGTTCATCTCCGCATCCTGCGCGAGCGCCGGACACGCGAGATCGGCGGCCCGACGGCACGACGCGTGCGCTGACTGGCAGAAAGGGCGCTTGTCCAGGGCCGACCGAATCGCGACGGTTGCACCGTGTCCGCCGATTCCGCCGCGCCCGGTGCCGACCTGTCCCGCTACACGCTCGGCTTCCTCGGCCTGGGGGTGATGGGTGAGCCGATGGCCGCGAACCTGGTCCACGCGGGAGTGCGGTTGGTCGTGTGGAACAGGTCGTCGCGCGCCGCCGAGGCGCTGGGGCGGCTCGGGGCCGAGGTTGCCGAAAGCCCGGCAGAGGTCTTCGCGCGTGCACCCGTGGTGGCCACCATGCTCGCGGACGGCGACGTCAGCGACGCGGTCCTGGCGCGGCACACCCTGGACTTCGACAGCCTGGTGCGAGATCGCACGGTGATCCAGTTCGGCACCACGACGCCGGCGTACTCGCGTGCGCTGGCCGACGACATCGCCGCAGCGGGCGGGCAGTATGTCGAGGCGCCGGTGTCGGGCTCCCGTGTGCCTGCTGAGCGCGGCGAACTCGTCGTGATGGTGGCCGGCGAGCGCGCCGTCGTCGAATCGGTCGCCCCGCTGCTGGGCCCGCTGGGTCGACGCAGCTTCGTCTGCGGGGCAGTCCCGAGCGCGTTGCGCCTGAAGCTCGCCGTCAACCTCTACCTGATCACGATGGTCAGCGGCCTAGCGGAGGCCTTCCACTTCGCTGAACAGCACGGCCTGGACCGGACCCTGCTGCAGGCAGTGATCGAGGCAGGTCCGATGGCCAGCTCGGTCGCTGCGGCGAAGGCGGCGAAGCTCGTGGCCGAGGACTACTCGGTGCAGGCGTCGGTCCGAGATGTGTCCTACAACGCGACGTTGGTCGCCGCGGAGGCGCGTCTCTCCGGGGCGGCAACCCCCACCCTCGACGTCAGCAACGCGCTGTTCGCCGAAGCGATCGCTCTCGGCCATGGCGCCGACGACATGGCCGGGGTGATCCAGGCACTGCGAGCCCGTGCCCGCGACGCTGAGCCGGCGGCGCCCGGCCCGGACCACCGCGCCAGCTAGCCGGTCGGAGGGACCAGCTCGGTGTAGATGCTGATCAGCTCGGCGGCCACGTCGTCCTCGTCCGGCCAAAGCTCGGCCTGCCGCTGACCCGCCTCGGCAAGTCGCAGTCGCAGTCCCGGATCGGCGGCGAGGGAGTCGACGGCTTCCGCGGCGGCGGAGACGTCACCTGCGCCCACCAGGATCGCCGCGTCACCGACCAGTTCGCGGATTCCGCCGACGTCGGTGCTGATCAGCGGAAGCCCTGCCAGCAAGGCTTCCTGGGCAACCAGCGCGCGCGCCTCCCAGGTCGAGGTGAGCATGGCGACGTCAGCCGCCGCAGTCAGGTCTGCGACGTCGGAGCGCGCCCCGAGCAGCCGGACGGGCAGCTTCTCGACCGCGATCCGCGAGGCCAGTGCCGCCCGTTCCGGGCCCTCGCCGGCGACCAGGAACACCAGGTCGTCGCGGTCGCGGAATCTCGCCGCGACGTCGAGCAGCATGCCTAGGTTCTTCTGCGGCGCGAGCCGCCCCACCGTCAAGGCGACCGTCTGCCGATCGGTGACTCCCAGTTGCCCCCGCATCGCGGCACGGCCGACCAGCGGTGCGCTCATGGCCGGCGCAGCCACCGGGCCGAGCCGCACCCGACGGGCACCGCTGGATCGGGCGGCGGCCGCCAGGTCGGTGCTCGCCGCCAAGGTCAGGTCGGCGCTTCGAGCGACGAGGCGTTGCAGCAACCGGGCACGGAGCGGCGCCCCCGGGAGGAGCGCGTTGTGCCAGCTCACCACCAGCGGTCCGCGTCGAACACGCGACGACGGCAGCGCCACCGCGCCCGCCTTGAGTCCGTGGGCGTGCCAGAGATCAGCGCGTGCAGTCGCCAACGCCGCGAGCGGCCTGACCTCGATGCCACGCGCGGCGAACCCCTGCGCGGCCGCAGTCGCCTTCGGGCAGTAGACGACGACGTGGTGGCCAGCGGCGGCCACGCGCGGCGCCAACGACCCGACGTGGCGACCGATGCCACCGACGGTGGCGGTGAGGACGTAGGCGATCCGCACGCTCACCCCTCGTCGCCTGCTGCCGGACCGACCGGAACCGACCGGCGCCGGAGCTGCACGAGTCGGCTCACCAGCTCTGGTGAGACCAGGCGCAGCACGCCCAGGAAGACGACCGCACACAGCGCGGCGGCAGCCATCGCACCGAGGACGGCGATCACCAACGGCGCATCGCCGAACAGTGACCCGACTGCCCCACCGCACACTGCAGCCGGCACCGCAGCCGCGACCGAGACCAGCGCCGGCCGAGTGAGGTGTGGCGGCGTGTCCAGGTCCCGGTGCAGCCCGATCCAGCCGATCACCGCGCCGCTGATCATGCCCAGTGAGACGCTCGCCGCAAGCCCTGGGACGAGCCATGCCGCCGGGAACAGCTGCCGGACGGCGAGGGCGCCGCCGATGACGACCCCCCAGGCGACAGCGGTCGCCGCCCCGGCAGGCCGGGCACGGTGTTGAGCCAGCAAGGCTCGGGAGGCGAGGCCGAGCATCGCGAAGCCCACCACGGCTGGGGCGAACGCCGCGATCGGCGCCGCCAACGCTGCGGCGTTGCCGGACCCAGGTCCGAGCACGAACACCCGAGCCACCGGAACGGCGGTCGCGACCAGCAGCGCCGAGCCGAGCCAGGCCGCCGCGAGCAGCGTCGGCACGACCTCGCCGAGCACCTCCGAGACCTGCTGCGGTCCGCGCTCGGCAGCGGACGCCAAGCGCGGGAAGGCCAGCTGCAGCAGGGGTGCGGCGAGCACCGCGTACGGCAGCAGGTAGATCGCGTTGGCCCAGGTGAAGCGGGTCAGCGCGCCCGGATCGGCTGTCTGCTGCGCTGACCAGTTCACCACCAGCACGCTCGCCTGCTGGAGCACGAGTCCGACCAGGCCCGCGAGGCCGAGGGAGAGAATCACCGCCCGATCACCTTCGGCGAACCGGAGCCGCGGACGAAGTGCGAGGCCGCTCCGGGCGAGCGGCACCGCGGTGGTGACGGCGAGCGCGAGCACGCCGAGCGTGGTCCCCCAGCCGAGCGCGGCGAGCGAGCCGCGGGTGAGCTGGTCGAGGTCAGTCCCAGCGGTACGCGGGGCGAGCGCCGCGTATCCCAGGTAGGCCGAGATGACGACGACGCTGGACAGCAGCGGGGCCAGTGCCGCAGCGACGAAGCGATGATGAGCCTGAAGGGCGCCTGCGCTGACCACCGCCAGCCCGTAGAGCCAGATCTGCGGCAGGAAGGTCAGCAGCAGCGCCGCCAGGACCTCTGCACTACCGGCGCAGTCGGCTTTGGCGAACGCGGAGGCATACGCCCCGGCGCCGGCGAATGCCGCCACCCCCGCCGGCGTCAGAGCCAGCAGCGTCCAGGTGATCAGCGCCGACACCGTGCGCGATGTGTGCTCGGTCCGGCCCGCTGCGACGTGACGGGCCACCACCGGCACGACGACGCCAGCCAGCACCCCGCCTGCCACGACCTCGAACAGGACGTTGGGCAGTGCGTTCGCGGCGTTGTACACGTCGCCGAGGCAGGTGTCACCGACCGTCTTGGAGAAGACCAGCGAGCGACCGAAGCCGAGCAGCCGCGACGCCAGCGTCAGCCCGGCCAGGCCGAGCACGACCGAGCCGGTCCCCGGCTTCACGCGCCCTCGGCGGCGCCGGTCGACGCGGGCATGCGACCCAACCCGTCCAGCCAGCGCAGCAGCCGCACCCGCTCGATGACCGCGGTGAAGCTGACCCGTTCGCTGGCCAGATTGAGCGCGACCACCGCGACGAGCGCAGCAAGCCGGCCGGCGAGGGGAACCCGCCCGACCATTGCTGTCGCCGCAGCGGCCCCGAGTGCGTTGGCGCCGCAGTCCCCCAACATCGACCGTGCCGCCAGATCGGTCGGTAGCGCACCGAGGGCCGACCCGAAGGCGGGGGCAGCACCGGACGTAGCGAAGGGCAGGGCCACCAGCAGAATCACCTTGCCGCTGCGACCCGGGCGGAGATCGAAGAGGTTCGCCAGGTTCGCCATACCGGCAGTCACGGCGGTGTCGACCCCGACCTCGAGCAACCGCCGGCCGGTCGGCCCACCGCGCTCCGAGGCGAGGATGGCGGCGGCGGCGAGCGACGAGAGGCCCACCCCCACGATCTTCACCATCCCGCTCGTGACGGTGCCCGCCCGTAGCGCGCGCAGGTGGCCACGAAACCCGCGCGCCTGCGCACTTCCGTACAGGTCGTCGAACGCCCCGACCGCACCCGAGCCGAGGGCGGCCGCGGCCACGGCGCCCGCCAGCCGGGGCGTTGCGGTGGCGAGGACAGCGGCGCCGGCGAGGATGCCACCAACCGCTGCCGGTCCCTCCAGCAACGTGACCGGGGCGCCTGCGTGATTGCGACGCAGCCAGCGACCGCCGCTCCCGGCAGCCGGGTCTGCCAGGGCGGCCGGCGGTGGCAGCCGGTCCGCTGCCCAGCGACAGGCTGCAGCCGAGAATCCGGCGGCTGCGGCCGCCGCTCCGGCCGAGATCAGTACCTGGCGTGGGGTCATCGGACCGGGAGGTCGGGGGCCGGCGCGTCGGCGTTGGTGAGAGCCCCGTAGTGCCGGCCGATCCGGCCGAGGAGTTGCTCCTTGCCTGCGAGCACCGACGTGGTGACGCCACTGCCGAGATCGGCGACATCCACGGTGCTCAGCTGGTCGACCGCGGTGGGATCGTTGCGGATCTGCAGCACATCGGTGCCCTCGATCGCCTCGCTGTTCGGGCCCGCGACGACCACGGCTGCGTGCAGCTTCAGCCCCAGGTCGAACTGCACGTGGGCGACCAGCGACTCGGCGGGCGGCCGTACGTCCGGCGACGGCGCCGCGACCACGATGGCCAGTTCGGCCTGCGCGCTGACGTCCTTGCTCAGTGCGACCAACCCGGCGCTGACCAGCGCATCGCCGAGCTGGACGGCCAACGCATCGCGCTCGGCGCTGCCCCGGGTGGCCACCGCCCTCCCGACGGCGAGCCCGGTCATCGTCGCGGGCGACATCGCATCGGTCAGTTGCAGTTGTTCGGAGTACGGCGCCAACGCCGCCTTGACCTCGTCGGCCTGCTCCGGATCGAAGACGCCTGCGCTGACCCGGACGTCGCCGACCACCGAGCCGCCGGCCTGGGTGACCGCGGCATTGATCGATTGGACGACGTCCCGCGGTGCGTCGGGCATCGAGACCAGCACGACTCGGGAGCCGTCCAGCACTCCGGCGGTGAGCACCTGGCCGGCCCGCTGCTCGTACGCCTCGCGATAGCTGTCCAGCGCTTTGCGGCGCTCCAGTTCGGCGCGCAGGTCGGTGAGTTGTTTGCGATCCTGCGCGGCCTGGTCGATCAAACCCCGGGAGACCGACGGACTGAGCGAGACGCCGACAGCGATCCCGACCGACAACGCGATGAAGACCGCCATCAGCGAGACGATGTGGTAGCGGAAGTTGATCACGTGAACAGACTCCTGATCCAGTACAGGGCATCCCGGATCCGCGCGGTGACGACGCTTCCCAGCGCCCACCCGACATCGGTGAAGAGCAGCGCAGTGAACAGGGCCAGCAGCCCCGACAGCACCAGCAGCACCAGTTGCCAGGTGCGGATCTGACTCCGGTAGATCCGCGACACGCCCTTTGCGTCCACCAGCTTCGGCCCGACCCGAAGCCGGGTCAGAAAGGTGGACGCCATCCCCGCCCGGCCCTTGTCGAGAAACTCCACCAGCGATGCGTGGGTCCCGACGGCGACGAGCAACTGAGCACCCTTGGAGTCGGCAAGCAGCATCGCCGCGTCCTCGCTGGTGCCCAACGCCGGGAAGACGACAGCGTCGAGGCCGAGCCCGTGGATGCGCTCCAGACCGGGAGCGCGCCCGTCGTGGTACGCGTGGACGACGAGTTCGGCCCCGCACCGCAGGGTGTCGTCGGAGCATGAGTCCATGTCGCCGATGATCATGTCGGGGCGGTAGCCGGCCTCGATCAGCGCGTCGGCGCCGCCGTCGACCCCGACCAGGAGTGGGCGGTACTCGGAGATGTAGGGCCGCAGCACCTCCAGGTCGCTGCGATAGTCGTAGCCGCGCACCACAATCAGCACGTGCCTGCCGTCGATGGCGGTCGTCACGTCCGGTACGCCGACACCCTCCAGGAGCAGTTCCTTCTCCTCCCGGAGATAGGTCATGGTGTTGTCGGCGAAGGCCTCGATCTGATCCGACAAACCTTCCCGGGCGTACTCGAGTTGCCGGTCGAGGATCTCGGTGGTGTAGACGGTGCCGGTCGCGGCCACCAGACCGTTCGCGTCCAGCACGTTCCCGCCGTCGATACTGACTCGGTCGCCCTCGTGCAGCCGGGCGAAGACATGCTCACCCACATCGTCGATCAGCGGGATACCCGCCTCCAGCAAGATGCCGGGCCCGAGGTTGGGGTACCTGCCGGACACCGACGGCACCGCGTTCAGCACCGCGGACACACCGGCAGCGACCAACGCCTCAGCGCTGACCCGATCGAGGTCACTGTGGTGGATGACCGCCACCTCACCTGGCTGCAGCCGCTTCGTCAGCGTTTTGGTGCGGCGATCCAGACGCACCACACCACCGATCTCGGTGGGTTGCCTGCGTTTGCGAAGGAGCCCGGGGAGTCGCATGTCGCAGACATCCTTGCATGCGAGGCGCCTCCGGTGCCCGTGTCGAACACCGGTCCGGTCAGGGCTTGCGCACGCCGCTGGCGAGTTGCAACAGCTCGTCGGCATGCGCCAGCGAGGTCTCGCTGGTCTCCAGACCAGCCATCATCCTGGCGAGTTCGGCGGCGCGGTCGCTGTCGTCCAGCAACTGCAGCCCGCTGGTCGTCACGGCGCCGTCGTCGGACTTCACGACGACGTAGTGCCGCTCGGCGAACGCGGCCACCTGGGCCAGGTGGGTGACCGCGAGCACCTGGCGGGTCCGGGCCAGCTGGGCGAGCCGCCGCCCGACCTCTACCGCGACCCGTCCGCCGATGCCGGCGTCGACCTCGTCGAACACGAGCGTCGTGCCGGTCCGGCCCCTGGCCAGAACCACCTCCAGCGCCAGTCGAACGCGGGACAGCTCACCACCGGAGGCCACCTTGCCCAAACTTCGAGGTTCTGTGCCGAGGTTGGCGGCAAACAGCAACTCGACGCGATCCTGCCCGTGCGGTCCAGCCGCTACCCGGGTCAGCTGGAAGGTCAGCCGCGCCTGCGGCATGGCGAGCGCGGCCAGCTCGGGGGCGGCTGCCGTCGAGAAGGCCGCAGCTGCTGCCGCGCGGAGCGTGCTGAGCTGGCCGGCCAGATCCTCCAGCACTGGGTCGAGCTGCTCGATCCGATGCGTCAGCGCGTCGATCCTGTCGTCGCTGGCGGACAAATCGACGAGCCGCTCGGTCGCCTGCCCCGACCAGGCGATGACCGCATCGATGTCCTCCCCGTACTTGCGGCAGAGGGACGACAGCGCCGCGCGCCGAGCGGCCAGCCACTCCAGCCGGCCCGGGTCGGCGTCCAGGTCATCGAGGTAGTGCGCGAGCTCGGAGGCCACATCCGTGATCAGGTACGTCGCCTCGCCCACCCGGCCGCCGAGTCGAGCCAGCGTGTCCTCCCCGGCACGCTCGAGCGTCCGACGCGCCTGGGCGAGTGCGCTGAGCGCGCCACCGGCGCTGTCGTCCACCCCGGCGAGCTGGGCGAGTGCGCCGAGCGCGGCCTGCCGGAGGTCGTCTGCCGATTCCAGCCGTCGCGCCTCGGCAGCGAGCGTGACATCCTCCGCTGCTTCGGGAGCTACCGCCGCGATCTCGTCCAGACCGAAGCGGAGCAGGTCGATCTCCCGAGCCCGCGCCTGGGCCGCCCCGCGCAGGTCCGCCAGCTCGGCGACAGCGCTGCGCCGCTGGGCAAACGTGTCTCGGTATCGTGCGGCGAGATCGGCAAACTGCTCGCCGGCGAAGTCGTCGAGCAGTTCCCGTTGGCGGTCGAGTTCGGCCAGTCTGACCTGCTCGGACTGGCCGTGCACGGCGACCAGCCGCTCCGCGAACGAGGCGCAGACGTTGACCGGCACCTGCGATCCGCCGACGTACGCGCGGGATCGTCCGGCTGCCGTGACGTGCCGGGACATCAACAACTCTCCGTCGTCGAACCCACCCCCGGCGGCCTCCACCTCGGAAGCGAGCTCGGCGTCCGCAGACTCGAGGCGGCACTCAACCCGCGCGCGCTCAGCTCCGCTGCGGACCATCCGTGCCTCGGAACGTGCCCCGAGCAGCAGCTCCAGACTTGTGACGATCATCGTCTTCCCGGCGCCGGTTTCGCCGGTGACCACCGTGAACCCCGCTGCCGGTGCGAGCGTCGCCTCCTTGATCACGCCCAGGTCGGCGATCCGCAGTTCGGTGATCACGCAGGCTCCACCGCCACGGCTTCGGCAGCGCCCCGCCACCCTTCGACCCGAAGACCGAACTTGTGCACCAGGCGATCGGTGAACGGCGCCTCCGAAAGCCGCGCGAGCCGCAGCCGGTGGCGGCCCCGGGTGACCTCGATCTCCATCCCGGCCTTCAGGTCGATCGACCTGCGTCCGTCGCACCAGACCACACCGTAGGTCTGCGACGCCTCGATCACCTCGACCACCACGCGGGAATCCGGGCCGAGTACCAGCGGCCGGGCGAACAGAGCGTGCGCGCTCAGCGGAACGACCAGCAGGGCGTCAACCCCAGGCCAGATCACCGGGCCGCCTGCGGAGAACGCGTACGCCGTGGACCCTGTTGGGGTCGAGACCAACATGCCGTCACAGGCCCAGCGCGAGAGGGGTCTGCCGTCGATTTCGACCAGAACCTCCAGCATTCGCTCCCTGGCGGCCTTTTCGACTGACACTTCATTGATGGCGAACGAGGACCAGACCGGATCGTGACTGCTGCAGTCGCGCAGCGTGATGTCGATGGTGGACCGCTCCTCCACCGTGTACGAGCGTGCGACGATCCGGGAAACCAGCGAGGTGATCTCGGAAGACTCGGCCTCGGCCAGAAAGCCGATGTGTCCGAGATTGACCCCGAGCAACGGAAGGCCCGCCTCGAGCACCCACTCGGCCGCCCGCAGGATCGTGCCGTCCCCGCCGAGCACGACCATCAGCTCGACGCCGTCGGCCTCCGTGATCGGCTTCTCGATCGCGCGCGCGGCGCTGGCCAGTTCCGCGTCCAGTGCCCGCAGGTCGTCCCCCGGAAGTACAGGGGTGATGCCCGCCGCAACCAAGCCCTCGACCAGCAGAGTGAGGGCCCGCACTGCCACCGGTCGGCCCGCGTGGGTCAACACCGCGATGCGCCGCTCGTCTGGGACGTCGGACGGCCCGGCTACGGCCGACGGATCGGAGGCCTCGGTCACCTGCGACAGCATAGGTGTGGGCACCGACGACGATGCAGCCGTTCGGTCCGGCGACCGTCAGCGCACGAGGTGCAGGAAGAACTCTCGGTTGCCGGACTCGCCGTCCAGCCGACTGGCGGCCCGGCCTCTCACCGTCCACCCCGCTTCACCCGCCGCGGCAGCGACCGAGGCAAGCGCGTGCTCGTGTAGATCCGGGTCCCGCACCACGCCGTTCTTGCCGAGTCGCCCGCGACCGACCTCAAACTGAGGCTTCACCAGCAGCAGCATGCTGCCGGCCGAGGACACGACCTCCGTCAGCGGCGGGATCAGCAACGTCATGGAGATGAAGGAGACGTCACCGACGACCAGATCGACGGGTTGGCCGTCCACATCGGCAAGGGTGAGGTCGCGGAGGTTGAGCCCTTCCCGCACCCGCACCCGCGCGTCCTCGCGCAGCGACTGGTGCAGTTGACCGTGCCCGACATCGACCGCGTACACCCGGTTCCAGCCACGCTCGAGCAGCACCTGGGTGAACCCGCCGGTCGACGCACCGGCGTCGAGAGCACGCGTGCACACGCCGATCGCCAGGTCGTCCAGGGCGCCGAGCAGCTTGTACGCCGCCCGTGAGACGTAGGGGTCGGGCGTCGTCCGGATCTCGTCGGCGGCGCTGACGGTCATCGCGGGCCGGCCCGCGACCGAACCGTTGACGGTGACCCGACCGGCGTCGATCAGCCGGCGGGCGCGACTTCGAGATGCAGCAAGCCCCTGGCGGACCAGGAGGATGTCGAGGCGTTCGGGCGTTGACGTGGCTCAGGCCTCGTCATCGCCTTGGCGATCCAGCGCGTCCTGGACCCGCTGGTGCGCTCGGGTCAGCCGGTCCAGACGTTCGGCCGCCGACAGCTGGTCCAGCCCGCCCAGGTCACGCAGCGCTTCGTCGACGAGTGGATCACCGCTCTCGGTCCCGATGCCCGGGGCGCCCGCTGCACTGTCCGCGGGGTGCGGTTCGCTCACGCGTCCGCAGCAGGATCGGCTGCGGCGGACGACTGGGTGCCGGAGGTCTTTCGGGCCGGTCGCTTGGCTGTCGAGGATGACCGCGGCGATCGCGTTGGGCGGGTCGAGGTGGTCGCCTTGCGGGCTGCCGCCTCGGTGTCTCCCTCGCTCGGCGTCGCCGACTCACCAGCTGCCGCAGCGGGCGCGGGCCGGGTGCGGCTGGTCTTCGCGGGGCGACGGCCCGTGGGTGGAGCCCCGGCCGCCGCATCGGCGCCGGCACGCTCCAACCGGCTCCGGAGTTCCGCCACCTCGCTGGCGAGAGCCGTCACATCCTCGGCGCGCGCCAGCCCGAGTCTGCCGACCACCCGTTCGACCTCGGCGGCGACCAGCTGCTGCAAGAGCTCGCGGTTGGCGCGGCCTGCATTCATGATCTCCTCGGCGAGCTTGGCCACCCGCTCCGAGGCGTCATTGGCGACGTCGGTCAGGCCCGCTTGCGCGAGCAGGGCGCGGGCGACCGCCGTCGCCCGTTCGCGGGTGGCCCTGGTCAGGCCGCCGACGAGGTTCAGATAGTTCTGCAGCGCGTCTGACATGCCACTACCTTCCGCGCGATCGTCGATGATGTCGCCGTGCCCGCTCCGACCAGCGGGAACGCTCTGGCCTGGCGGGTACGGTCACGCTATCGCAGCTCTCCCCGGGGACTCCGCAGCGCGCGCGGGACACCTCAGGCGCTGAGCGCGCGCCACCAGTCGAGTGCAGGCCCAAGGTCCAGCGGCTGGCCACGATCAGCCGCACGCCAAGCCAGCTGTGACGCCGCCCAGATCCCCGCGACAGCCGAGCCGGCGTTCGCATCGACGACGAGTCGTCGGTCCTCGATCCGCGCCGCGGCATCGCCGCAGGTCGCCGCATCGTCGTGCAGGTCCACCTGCATCGCGGGCTCGGTCAACGCCCTGAGGTCGCGTCCGACATACGTCGGCCGTTCGTCGGCAGCCGCCGCGAGCAGGTCGGCGGCACCGTGCGATCCGGAGAGGACGAGCATGCTGTCGAGGCCCGCCCGGACGGCCCCGGCGATGTCGGTGTCCAACCGATCACCGACGAACACCGCCCGTCGGGCCCCGAGGCGCTGCACGGCCTCGTCGAGGAGCGGCCGGAAGGGCTTCCCGGCCACCTCGGGGTCGACCTCGACAGCCGTCCGCACCGCAGCCACGGCGGCACCGTTCCCGGGCACCAGGCCCCGGTCGGTCGGGCGTGTGGGGTCGGTGTTGGTCGCAACCCAGTGCGCACCGCGGTGGATGGCGATCGCGGCCTCGTTGAGATCCTGCCAGGCGAGCCTGAATCCCCATCCCTGGACGACCGCGACCGGCGCATCGTCCGCCGAACGCACCCCGACCAGTCCCGCTTCTGCGACGGCGGCTGTGACGCCCTCACCACCGACCACGAGGACCCGCGCGCCCGTTCCGAACCGATGCCGGACGAGGTCAGCCGCTGCCTGCGCCGAGGTGACGACGTCTGCGCCGGTCGCTGGAATGCCGAGCTCGACGAGGTGCTCAGCGACCGCATCCGGTGGCCGAGCCGCGTTGTTGGTGACAAACCCCACGCGGACGCCGCGGCGGCGAAGCGCGCCGATCCCCTCGGCTGCCCCGACGACGGCGATCGGGCCGAGATAGACGACGCCGTCGAGATCGAACAGCGCCGCGTCGTACTCGTCGATCACTGCGCCTGGCTCGGTTCGACTCACGAGTCGCCCTCGGGCTCAGCGTCGGCGGCCTCGTCGAACTCGATCGACAAGCCGTCCAGTTCGTCAACGCGTTGCTGGGCGTCCGTCTCGCCGTCGACATCGACGTGTGCGGCGGCGGCGAACCATCGGCGCGCGCCCGGTCGATCGCCCGCAGCGATCAGGGCGTCCGCGTAGGCGTAGCGCAGGCGAGCGACGGCAGGCGCCAGCCCGGGCCGCTCCACCACAGTGTCGACGGCTTTGGCCAACAGCCGGCGGCCCTCGGCGTCCTGCCCGAGGTCGTGCCGGGCACCGGCCTCGACGATGGTCATCTCGATCGCGAGCGCGGGCGCCAGAGTCAGGTGTGCCGCCTCGCGTGCGAGCTTGAGAGCCTGATGAGGGCGCCCGAGCGCGCGCTCGCAGTCGGCCATCACCGGCAGGTAGTCGTCAGTGCCGGTCATTCGTCGAAGCGCTCGATACTCGCTCAGCGCAACGTCCCATCGCTCCGCGGCGTACGCCGTCTCGGCCGCAGCCTCGCGCACGATCGGCAGCCGCGCGGCCCGTCGCCGCGCCGCTTCCGCGTGCGCAAGCGCCAGCACGGGGTCATCGTCGACAAGCTGTCCGGCCGCTACCAGGTGTCGCCCGACGATCTCCGCCAGGTCCTTCGGGAGGCCGCGCAGTTCGGCGCGTACCGCTCGGTCCAGCTGGCGCACGTCAACGTCGGCCGGAATCGCCGGCTCGTCCGCCCGCCGCTCGAGCCCCGGGCGGGCAGCGCGGGGCGACGCCGCGCCACCGGGGATTTCCGCTGCTGTAGCCGTTCGCGCTCGCCGCGCCGATCCGCCGCCCTCGTCCCGGGACCCACCCGATCCCGGCGGCGCACTCGGACGCCGTTCACGGCTTCCAGCGCCACTGCTTCGGGACCCTCCCCCTCGCGGGCCACTGGTTTGGGAACCACCGCCGCGGAACCCTCCGCTTCGCGAGCCACTGGCTTGGGAGCCACTGCTGCGGGACCCTCCGCTTCGGGAGCCACTGCCCGCATCCGTTCGGCTTGACGTGCGTTCGTCTCGCGCCGGGCTCGTCCGCTCAGCGTTGCCGGGGCCGCGCCGCCCGCTCTCAGTCCGCCCAGCCGTCGGAGGCTCCGTGCGACGAGGACCGCTGCCACCATCGGTCCGTCTCCGGTCGACCTTGCCCCGTGCTGCCTCGCTCTGACTGCTCCGCTCCGCCGAACCGCCGCTCCCCGCGCGCCTGCTCCCGGCGCCCGAACCACTGGGACGGACGCCCCCTGTCGACCGGCTGCTGCCGCGCTGGTCGGGATTCGTGCGGGTGCTTGGGCGGCGGCCTCGGCCGTTTCCTTGACCCTTGGGCGGTCGGCTGTCTGCCACCCGCTCATCCTCACCTATCCGTGCGGGGGCGACGAACTCACCCGCCCGACGCGGACGGCCCTCTGCCCACCGCGACCGCGGGCTGACTGGCGATCGCAACTTCGGGCCCCGCCGCCCCGAGTTCGCGGACGAAGTCCCCGTTGGCCCCCGCGTCGGTGATGACCAGGTCGACCTCGTTGACAGCCGCGAACGAACAGAAGGAGTTGCGGCCGAGCTTGCCGGAAATCACCGGCACCACTCGACGACGGGCGGCCAGCAACATCGCACGCTTGGCCGCCGCCTCCTCCGGGTTGGTCGTGGTCAGCCCGTGCGACGTGGTCAGCCCGTTCACCCCGATGATGGCCAGATCCGCGGTCAGCGTGCTCAGCCGCCGGCTCGTCCACGCGTCCACCGCCGCGGACGTCAAGCCGCGGATCATGCCCGGCAACGTGAACAGTTGCAGGTTCTCGTAGTCGGCAAGGTACTGCGCCGCGGGCAGATTGTTCGTGACGACGACGAGCGCGCGGTCCCGGGGCATCGCCTGCGCGCAGACGAACGTGAGCGAGCCCGAGTCCAGCACGACCACCCCGTCCTCGGGGAGCTCTTCCACGACGCGGCGCGCGATCAGCAGCTTCTCCTCGAACTGCTCCGCGTGCCGGGCCGCGAGCGCTTGTTCGAACGGGGTCGAGTCCATCAGCTCCGCGCCACCGCGGATACGTCGCAGCACCCCGCGCCGCTCGAGGACGTCCAGGTCTCGCCGCACCGTTTCGGTCGTGACGCGAAGCTGCTCGCTGATCTGCGCGACACTGGCTCGGCGCCCGTCGTGCTGCAGCAGCAGATCAGTGATCGCTCGCTGCCGCTCGGGCGGGTACATCGTCATGGCCGCATCGTCCTGGTTTCTCCGGACCTCCCGGGAAGGTGCTCGGCCGTCCGGTGCGAGGACGGCCCGCGCGACAGCGATTCTTCCATGAGTTAGCCTCCGAAAATGCGAGCTGTCGAGAACTCCAGCCCTGGCACGCTCGCCGCCACGACTCGCGCTCGTCCGATCGCTCGCCCTGGTCGGGCGGCTGTTCGGGTGAGGACCGCCGGAGCAGCGACCGGCCATCGCGGGGACGGCGGCAGCAGGCTCCGGACACGGCGAAGCGCGCATCGCCGGGTCGCTGCCGCAACAGATCGAAGCGCGGCTCCTCGGGGCTGGCCAAACGACCGGACTCCCGCCCACACGCGCCCTGGACGCCGCTCCGAACGACCGATCCGCTCAGGACACGGGCAGGTCGTGCCGTTTGACGCACAGACCCACCAATCGGTGGCATTGTGGTGACCGGACCCGGCGAGCGTCAACGAGGCCGCTCGCCGGCCGAATTCGATGGAGTGGTGACGACCAATCACAACGGACACGCCGCCGCCCGCTACGCCGCGATTGCCGAATGGTTGGCGGCCGAGGGCCGAGTCGACGTGGTGGATCTCGCCCTCCGGTTGGGCGTCGCCCAGGAGACGATCCGGCGGGACCTCCGCACTCTCGAGGGCACCGGCAAGCTCGTCCGCGTCCACGGCGGAGCGGTGCGGGTGGATGCGGGACCCTTGGCGGTGCCGCCACTTGCTGCGCCGAAAGGCCACGCCGATGTTGAGTTGGCTCGACGTATCTGGCATCAACTGCCCCGCCAGGGCACTGTCTTGTTGGGGGCGGGCCCACTCACCGTTGCGCTCGCGCACACCATCGTGGCCACCCCGCCGACTACACACGGCCTGACGATCGTGACGAACTCTCTCGACGCCGCGGTCGTGCTGTCCCGGGCAAGCCGACTCGAGGTCTACAACGTCGGCGGCACTGTGTCGCCGGTGACCCGAGCGCAGGAGGGTGACTGGGCTGTGCACGAGATGGAGCGCCTGCACGTCGATGTCAGCGTGCTCTCCCCTGCTGGCGTGAGCGTCACCCGTGGCCTGACTGAGGCGACTCCGGCTGCAGCTGCAGTCTCGCAGGCGATCGTGGTTGCAGCAGCCCAGGTGATCGCACTCGCGGACGCCGACACCCTCGGCGCATCCGCTTTCGTCCACTTTGCCGGGATCGACCAGGTGGATCTGGTCGCCGTCGCGGGAAGGCCGCCTCAGAACGCCCTCCAGCCGTTCGTCGAGCGTGGAATCACCGTGAGCATGGGAGGTAGCTGATGGCACTCGTCGCGGGGATCGACTCCTCGACTCAGTCAGTCAAGGTCGTGGTCTGTGACGCCGAATCGGGTCAGGTGCTGCGGACAGCCCGCGCACCCCACCCGGAGGGAACCGAAGTCTCGGCCAACGCCTGGTGGGAGGCCTTCCGCAGGGCCACTGCCGATCCCGGCCTCCTCGAGGGCGTGTCCGCGATGGCCGTCGGGGGGCAGCAGCACGGGATGGTCGCCCTGGACGAAGACGGCGAACTCGTCCGCGACGCGCTGCTGTGGAACGACAATCGCTCCGCACCGGATGCGCGCGAGTTGATCGGCGAACTTGGTGGGCCCCAGGCCTGGGCCGACGCCGTCGGCTCGGTGCCCGTCGCGTCGATGACCGTGAGCAAACTCCGCTGGCTCGCCCGAGCCGAACCGGAGAACGCCGAGCGCACCGCCGGGGTGGTACTCCCGCACGACTGGCTCAGCTGGCAGATTGGCGGGCGGTCGTTCGAACCGACGACCGACCGGGGCGACGCGTCGGGGACGTGTTACTTCGACGCCAGTGCCGGCGAGTACCGGGTGGACCTCGTGCAGCAGGCTCTCGGACACCCCGTCATGCTGCCCCGGGTCGCTGGTCCTGCCGAGCTGATCGGCGAAACCCCTGAGGGCATCGCCATAGCCGTCGGCACAGGCGACAACATGGCAGGTGGTCTGGGTCTGGCGCTGGTCGATGGCGCGGCCGTCGTGTCACTCGGCACCTCTGGTACCGCCTTCACCCGGAGCCCGAAGCAAACCCACGACGCAACGGGGATCGTGGCCGGATTCGCCGATGCAACCGGCGCATTCTTGCCGCTCGTGTGCACCCTCAACGGCGCACGCAACGTCGTCGCTACCGCCGAGATCCTGGGCGTATCGCTGGCCGACCTGAGCGCCCTGGCGTTGAGTGCGCCGGCCGGCGCCGAAGGCCTCACGTTCATGCCCTTCCTGGAGGGCGAACGCACTCCACCACTTCCCGAGGCGCGCGGCGAACTCGTCGGCCTGACCTTGCGGAACATGACCCCGGCTAACGTCGCACGCGCAGCGATTGAGGGGGTGCTCGCGAGCCTCGCCTATGGCGTCCAGGTGCTGCGCGAACACACCGGCGAAATCTCGGCGATCACGTTGACTGGCGGCGCGTCTCAGTCCGACGCGGTACAGCACATCGCGCCGGCAGTGTTTGGACTCCCGATCGTCGTCACCGAGTCGTTTGAGAGCGTCGCCGTCGGCGCCGCCCGCCAAGCTGCGTGGGCCTTGACCGGAGACCTCCCCGAGTGGAGCGTTCCCGTCCGGAGCCGCCGCGATCCCACCGCAACGGAGCAGAAGGCGGCAGCAGCCCTCTCCGCGAAATACACCGAACTACTCGCGACGCATTTCGGCTGACGGCTGCTACGGCCGACCTGCGAAGTCGCGGACCTGCGAAGTCGCGGACCTGCGAAGTCGCGGACCTGCGAAGTCGCGGACCTGCGAAGTCGCATTTGTCACCAAGCCATAAAACACTTCAGCGGTGACCGCAAAGCGGTCACCGCTGAATGTGTGTTGTCCGGCGACGTCCTAGTCTCCCACACGGTCCCCCGTGCAGTACCATCGGCGCTGAAAGGCTTAACTTCCGGGTTCGGAATGGAGCCGGGTGTTTCCCTTTCGCCATGATCACCGAAACTCTATTGAGATGTCAGCGGGGGTCCAGCCTCGAACATGTCGAGGTGGCCCGCTCCCGACCGTATCTCGGGAACTGCACAGTGGACGCGTAGCATCTTTGTATGAAACAAGCCCTCGGCCTATTAGTATCGGTCAGCTCCGTGCATTACTGCACTTCCACATCCGACCTATCACCCAGTGATCTGCTGGGGGCCTTACCAGGTTATCCTGTGGGAGCCCTCATCTTGGAGCGTGCTTCCCGCTTAGATGCTTTCAGCGGTTATCACTTCCGAACGTAGCCAACCAGCCGTGCCCTTGGCAGGACAACTGGCACACCAGAGGTTCGTCCGTCCCGGTCCTCTCGTACTAAGGACAGCCCTCCTCAAGACTCCTACGCGCGCAGCGGATAGGGACCGAACTGTCTCACGACGTTCTAAACCCAGCTCGCGTGCCGCTTTAATGGGCGAACAGCCCAACCCTTGGGACCGACTCCAGCCCCAGGATGCGACGAGCCGACATCGAGGTGCCAAACCATGCCGTCGCTATGGACGCTCGGGCAAGATCAGCCTGTTATCCCCGGGGTACCTTTTATCCGTTGAGTGACGGCGCTTCCACGTGCCACCGTCAGATCACTAGTCCCGACTTTCGTCCCTGCTCGAGATGTCTCTCTCACAGTCAAGCTCCCTTGTGCACTTACACTCAAAACCTGATTGCCAACCAGGGTGAGGGAACCTTTGGGCGCCTCCGTTACCTTTTGGGAGGCGACCGCCCCAGTCAAACTACCCATCAGGCACTGTCCCTGATCCAGATCATGGACCTAGGTTAGATATCCAGAACAACCAGAGTGGTATTTCAACGATGACTCCACAACCACTGGCGTGGCTGCTTCACAGTCTCCCACCTATCCTACACAAGCTGTACCGAACACCAATACCAAACTATAGTAAAGGTCCCGGGGTCTTTCCGTCCTGCTGCGCGTAACGAGCATCTTTACTCGTAGTGCAATTTCGCCGAGTCCGTGGTCGAGACAGCGCCCAAGTCGTTACGCCATTCGTGCAGGTCGGAACTTACCCGACAAGGAATTTCGCTACCTTAGGATGGTTATAGTTACCACCGCCGTTTACTGGCGCTTAAGTTCAGTGCTTCGGTTGCCCTAACACTTCCCCTTAACGTTCCAGCACCGGGCAGGCGTCAGTCCGTATACATCGTCTTGCGACTTGGCACGGACCTGTGTTTTTAGTAAACAGTCGCTTGGGCCTGGTCTCTGCGGCCTTCAACGCCGTCCGGAGTAAATCCATAGACGTGTCCGGCCCCCCTTATCCCGAAGTTACGGGGGTATTTTGCCGAGTTCCTTAACCACGGTTCTCTCGATCACCTTGGTATTCTCTACCTGACCACCTGAGTCGGTTTAGGGTACGGGCGGCTCTAGAACTCGCTTACGAAGATTTTCTAGGCAGCATAGGATCACCCACTCGTGCGCCCGTAGGCACACCAGCCGTCATGTCTCAGGCTCACCAGGCACGGATTTACCTATGCCTGACCCTACACACTTAGCCCGGGACTACCATCGCCCGGGATGGGCTACCTTCCTGCGTCCCTCCGCAGCTTGCCTAATACAAGTTTGGGTTGCAGACTCATCGAAACCAACCCGAAGGCCAGAGACGACTCGCGTGCTTAGCATTACTCGCCTCGGCAGGGACGTTCTAGCGCCGGTACGGGAATATCAACCCGTTGTCCATCGACTACGCCTGTCGGCCTCGCCTTAGGTCCCGACTTACCCAGGGCAGATTAGCTTGACCCTGGAACCCTTGGTCTTTCGGTGGAGGAGTTTCTCACTCCTCATTCGCTACTCATGCCTGCATTCTCACTCGTGTGCTCTCCACGACTAGGTCACCCTGTCGCTTCACAGCGCACACGACGCTCCCCTACCCATCTACGCACCTGGACCACGAAGGCCTAGTACACGCGTAAATGACACAGCTTCGGCGGATTGCTTGAGCCCCGCTAAATTGTCGGCGCAGAATCACTTGACCAGTGAGCTATTACGCACTCTTTCAAGGGTGGCTGCTTCCAAGCCAACCTCCTGGTTGTCTCCGCAACTCCACATCCTTTTCCACTTAGCAATCTCTTGGGGGCCTTAGCTGGTGTTCTGGGCTGTTTCCCTCTCGACTACGAACCTTATCGCCCGCAGTCTCACTGCCACGCTCTCACTTGCCGGCATTCGGAGTTTGGCTAATTTCGGTAAGCTTGTGGGCCCCCTAGACTATCCAGTGCTCTACCTCCGGCAAGAAACGCGTGACGCTGCACCTATATGCATTTCGGGGAGAACCAGCTATCACGGAGTTTGATTGGCCTTTCACCCCTATCCACAGCTCATCCCCCAGGTTTTCAACCCTGGTGGGTTCGGGCCTCCACGACGTCTTACCGTCGCTTCACCCTGGCCATGGATAGATCACTCCGCTTCGGGTCTAGAGCACGCGACTATGTCGCCCTATTCGGACTTGCTTTCGCTACGGCTTCCCCACACGGGTTAACCTCGCCACGTACCACTAACTCGCAGGCTCATTCTTCAAAAGGCACGCCGTCACCACCACACAAGGCAGCAGCTCCGACGGATTGTAGGCAATCGGTTTCAGGTACTATTTCACTCCCCTCCCGGGGTACTTTTCACCTTTCCCTCACGGTACTAGTCCGCTATCGGTCACCAAGGAGTATTTAGGCTTAGCGGGTGGTCCCGCCAGATTCACACGGAATTTCAGGGGTTCCGTGTTACTTGGGGTGGCGCCCAGCAGTGTCAGGTTTACGTCTACGGGGGTGTTACCCTCTGTGCCGCAACTTTCCAGGTTGCTTCGACTTCACATGACATTTTTGACTGCTTGACCAATCGACAGCTTGGTCGGGGCGACCCCACAACACCGCACATGCAACGCCTGTCAGCTATCACACACGTGTGGTTTGGCCTGTTCCGCGTTCGCTCGCCACTACTTACGGAATCACGGTTGTTTTCTTTTCCTGTGGGTACTGAGATGTTTCACTTCCCCACGTTCCCTCCAACTGCCCTATGTGTTCAGGCAGAGGTCGCCGGACATTACTCCGGTTTCTTTCGAGGTTTCCCTATTCGGAGATCCCCGGATCGAAGCTCGTTTACCAGCTCCCCGGGGCTTATCGCAGGTTACAACGTCCTTCATCGGCTCTTGGTGCCTAGGCATCCACCGATTGCCCTTAGTAGCTTGTTATCACTACAAAGATGCTCGCGTCCACTGTGAAGTTCTCAACATGCGGGCGGTGCGCCGGCGTCGACGCGCAACTAGCGCAATCGACGTCCGGTCCGCTGGAAGATCGGGTGCCGCGCCAAAAGATGCGGAACGACCGAAACTTCAGGACCCAACAGCGTGCTTGGGCCACCGATGTGCGTGACCAGAGTTTCCACTCCCCGTTGGGGGTTGTACTGACTGGACGCGCGAACGCCGGCGGCTTAATGGTCAATGTTCCACTTAGGGTGCCTACCTCGACTGGGAACGAACGTCCCAGAACCGAGGTGCATGGACAGGCTATGCCTGCCAAAGGCTCCTTAGAAAGGAGGTGATCCAGCCGCACCTTCCGGTACGGCTACCTTGTTACGACTTAGTCCTAATCGCCAGTCCCACCTTCGACGGCTCCCTCCACAAGGGTTGGGCCACCGGCTTCGGGTGTTACCGACTTTCATGACTTGACGGGCGGTGTGTACAAGGCCCGGGAACGTATTCACCGCAGCGTTGCTGATCTGCGATTACTAGCGACTCCGACTTCATGGGGTCGAGTTGCAGACCCCAATCCGAACTGAGACTGGCTTTTTGGGATTCGCTCAATCTTGCGATATCGCAGCCCTTTGTACCAGCCATTGTAGCATGCGTGAAGCCCTGGACTTAAGGGGCATGATGACTTGACGTCATCCCCACCTTCCTCCGAGTTGACCCCGGCAGTCTCCTATGAGTCCCCGGCATTACCCGCTGGCAACATAGGACGAGGGTTGCGCTCGTTGCGGGACTTAACCCAACATCTCACGACACGAGCTGACGACAGCCATGCACCACCTGTATACCGACCTTGCGGGGGCTACATCTCTGCAGCTTTCCGGCATATGTCAAACCCAGGTAAGGTTCTTCGCGTTGCATCGAATTAATCCGCATGCTCCGCCGCTTGTGCGGGCCCCCGTCAATTCCTTTGAGTTTTAGCCTTGCGGCCGTACTCCCCAGGCGGGGCACTTAATGCGTTAGCTTCGGCACGGAGAACGTGGAATGTCCCCCACACCTAGTGCCCACCGTTTACGGCGTGGACTACCAGGGTATCTAAGCCTGTTTGCTCCCCACGCTTTCGCTTCTCAGCGTCAGGAAATGCCCAGAGAACCGCCTTCGCCACCGGTGTTCCTCCTGATATCTGCGCATTCCACCGCTCCACCAGGAATTCCATTCTCCCCTGCATCCCTCTAGTCTGCCCGTATCGGAAGCAGGCTCAGGGTTAAGCCCTGAGTTTTCACTTCCGACGCGACAGACCGCCTACAAGCCCTTTACGCCCAATAATTCCGGACAACGCTCGGACCCTACGTATCACCGCGGCTGCTGGCACGTAGTTGGCCGGTCCTTCTTCTGTTCCTACCGTCACTTGCGCTTCGTCGGAACTGAAAGCGGTTTACAACCCGAAGGCCGTCATCCCGCACGCGGCGTTGCTGCATCAGGCTTTCGCCCATTGTGCAATATTCCCCACTGCTGCCTCCCGTAGGAGTCTGGGCCGTATCTCAGTCCCAGTGTGGCCGGTCGCCCTCTCAGGCCGGCTACCCGTCGAAGCCTTGGTGAGCCGCTACCTCACCAACAAGCTGATAGGCCGCGAGCCCATCCTTGACCGTCGGAGCTTTCCACCGCCAGATGATGCCATCAGCGGTCGTATCCGGTATTAGCAGCTGTTTCCAGCTGTTATCCCGGAGTCAAGGGCAGGTTGCTC
The DNA here is from genome assembly GCA_044225235.1 of Propionibacteriaceae bacterium. Taxonomy (GTDB): domain Bacteria; phylum Actinomycetota; class Actinomycetes; order Propionibacteriales; family Propionibacteriaceae; genus Microlunatus. The sequence continues at coordinate 57,005 of JBGAIX010000001.1, forward strand.
ACGTGTTACTCACCCGTTCGCCACTCGTGTACCCCCGAAGGGGCCTTACCGTTCGACTTGCATGTGTTAAGCACGCCGCCAGCGTTCGTCCTGAGCCAGGATCAAACTCTCCGTTGAAATTTATCGGTGGCGATGCGGTGCATCGCGGAACCGTCTCAACTAGTTCGATCGCTGACACAAGATCCAATGCTGGATCTTTGTCAATCAATCAAAGGAATCCGAACCCAGAAAACATCCAGTGATGGACAAGTCTGGGCACGGGGTTATTTATTGTGCATTGACTTTTAAGCACGCTGTTGAGTTCTCAAACTTCGGGCGCACACCGCGCCGGGGCTTTCTTTCCCGGCTTGGGGCAACTCGATTAACCTTACGGGGCCGATTTCCCAGAGTCAAATCCGGATTTTCTTTCCCGTTTTCCCCGCGCCGCATCCGCCGAAGCTTGGTCACAGACCATGCTCGGCATCGTCGTCACGGAGTAGTTCCCCTGGGAGTCGGCCGCTGCGGTGTGACCCGCTGCGTCCCGCACCTCCCCCTCGAGGCCTAGAGAACATTACGCCCGGCAGCGGTGGGAGTCAACTCGAAGCGACGTGCCGAGTGTCACACCCTCTGCGCGGGGCGGTCGCGGGTCGCAACGACCCCACAGCTGGTAGTGCGCGGGTACCACATCGTCGCCATGGCATGCTCCAGAGTCGGGCTCGACGGCTCATCGCCACAGCACACTCGCCGCTCCAACCGTGCGGCGCCCGCGCCGCACGATCACATAACGATCGTGCAGGAGGTCACTCCGCTGGAGGCGGCCGTCGGGATCGACGACTCTGGCGTTGTTGACGTACGCGCCGCCCTCGGTAATCGCCCGTCGCGCCGCCGATCGACTCGCGACGACGCCCGAGCGCTCGAGCACCTCGACCACCGATGGAAGTTCGCCCTGAGCGATCAACTCCGGACCCTGCAGCTCCCGGACCACGCTGGCGAGGACCGCCTCGGGAAGATCTCGCAGCTCTGACCGGCCGAAGAGCGCCGACGCTGCTGATATGGCGGCATCCCGCTCGGCCGGCGAGTGCACCAGCGCGGTGATGTCGTCGGCCAGCACGCGCTGCGCCGCGCGCCGCTGCGGCTCCTGCTCGGTCAACCGGGCAAGTTCGTCGATCTCCTCCCGCCCACGTTCGCTGAAGACCTTGAGGTACTCCACCACTTTGGCGTCTTCGGCGTTCAGGAAGTACTGGTGGAAGGCATACGGGGACGTCATGCCGGGGTCGAGCCAGACAGTGCCGCCCTCGGTCTTGCCGAACTTCGTGCCGTCGGCCTTCGTCAAGAGCGGGGTCGCCAATGCATGCACGTGTCCGCCGTCAGATCGCCGGACCAACTCCACGCCAGCGGTGATGTTGCCCCATTGATCGCTGCCACCGAACTGCAGCGTGCAGCCGTAGCTACGGAACAGTTCGAGGTAGTCCAGCGACTGCAGCAGGACGTAGGAGAACTCGGTGTAGGAAATCCCGTCGTCCAACCGTGCCTTGACCACTTCTCGCGCCAGCATCCGGTTCACCGGGAAGTGTTTGCCGATGTCGCGCAGGAAGTCCAGGACGACCATGCCGCCCGTCCAGTCGAGGTTGTTGACCACCCTCGCGGCGCTCGGGCCGGAGAAGTCGAGGAATCGTTCGACCTGGCGACGGATGGTTGCGACCCAGCCGGCGACCGTGTCCTTGCTGTTGAGCGCCCTCTCCCCGGCAGCCTTCGGATCTCCGATCAGGCCGGTCGAGCCGCCGACCAGCAGCAGCGGTTTGTGACCCGCCCGCTGCAGCGCACGGGCCACCATCAGTTGGACGAGATTGCCGAAGTGCAGGCTTGGTGCCGTCGGGTCGAAACCGACATAGAACGTGACGGGTCCGGCTGCCAGGTGCTCGGCCAGCGCCGCCTCGTCGGTAGCGTTGGCCAGCAGCCCCCGCCATCTCAGCTCGTCCAGGACTGCGCTCATCACCGTTATCCTCTACGTCCGCGCCGACCGTCACCTCCGGCCCCCGACACCCTATGCGTTGGGCATCGGCGCACCCACTGATTTCGAGCCCGCCGGCGCTCCCGTCAGCGCACGAGCGTGGCGGCCAGCTCGCGCAGTTGCTCCTCGACCCGAGCGCTCGCCGTTCCACCCCGCCCGTTCCGGCTGTCGATGGAACCGGACACGGTCAGGACCTGAAGCAGCTCTGCGGTCAGTTGTGGCGAGATTGCCTGCAGATCCTCCGGCGTCAGATCGGAGAGTTCGATTCCGCGCCGCTCGCAGTAGCGCACCGTGTGCCCGGCGAGTTCGTGCGCCTCGGCGAAGGGGACTCGTCGCCGTACCAGCCAATCGGCGACATCGGTGGCCAGGGAGAACCCACGCGGGGCCAGCGACGCCATTCGCTCCGGATCGAACCGGAGCGTGCCGACCATGCCAGCCACGGCGGGCAGCACGAGCAGCAACTGGTCGAGCGAGTCGAAGACCGGTTCCTTGTCCTCCTGCAGGTCCCGGTTGTAGGCCAATGGCAGGCCCTTCAACGTGCTGAGCAGACCGGTCAGGTTGCCGATCAGCCGGCCAGCCTTGCCGCGGGCGAGTTCAGCGACGTCGGGGTTCTTCTTCTGCGGCATGATGCTGGACCCGGTCGACCAGGCATCGTCAAGAGTCGCGAAGCCGAACTCGTGGGTGACCCACAGGATGACGTCCTCGCTCAGCCGAGAAAGGTCGATGCCGATCTGCGCCAGCACATACGCCGCCTCGGCGACGAGGTCGCGCGCCGAGGTGCCGTCGATCGAGTTCGGAACGCTGCCCACGAAGCCCAGGTCGGCGGCCACTGCCTCCGGGTCGAGGCCCAACGAGGTTCCGGCCAGCGCCGCCGACCCGTACGGGCTCACCGCCAACCGTCGATCCAGGTCGGAGATTCGTTGGCGATCCCGGACCAGTGGCCAGCTGTGCGCCAGCAGGTGATGCGACAACAGCACCGGCTGAGCGTGCTGCAGGTGGGTGCGGCCCGGCATCGGGACGCCCAGGTGCCGCTCGGCCTGGGACCGGAGCGCGTCGATCACCTGCAGCAGGCCCTCCCCCACCTCAGCGAGCGCATCGCGCAAGTACATCCGGATCAGGGTGGCGATCTGGTCGTTCCGGGAGCGACCCGCACGCAGTCGCCCGCCAAGGTCCGCACCCACGATCTCGACCAGGCCGCGCTCCAACGCACCGTGCACGTCCTCGTCGCTCTCGGACGGGGTGAATCGCCGCGAGACGACCGCGTCCTCGAGCGCGTCCAGACCGGCGCTCATCCTGCTGAGTTCGTCGGCGGTCAGCAGTCCAGCGCGATGCAGCGCGCGGGCGTGCGCACGGGAACCGGCCAGGTCGTAGCCGGCCAGCCGCCAGTCGAACTGGGTGGACTTGCTGAGCGCGAACATCGCCTCGGCCGGCCCTCCGGCGAACCGGCCCCCCCAGAGCCGGCCCTGGTGAGCCGGTGTCGCGTCCGGCCCCGTCACGCGAGTGCGGCGTCACGCGCCGCCGCGAGCTTGCTCGACATGCCGAACAACTCGATGAACCCGCGTGCCTGTGACTGATCGAACGTGTCGCCCTCGTCGTACGTGGCGAGATTGAAGTCGTACAGACTCGCGTGGCTGCGCCGCCCGGTCACCGTCGCCCGCCCGCCGTGCAGCACCATCCGGATGTCACCGGACACGCAGCTCTGTGCCTCGTCGATGAAGGTATCGAGCGCCCTCTTGAGCGGGGAGAACCACTGCCCGTCGTAGACCAGTTCGCCCCAACGCTGGTCGACGCCGCGCTTGTAGCGAGCGAGCTCGCGCTCGACGGTGACGTTCTCGAGCTCCATGTGCGCGGCGATCAGTGCGATCGCCCCGGGAGCCTCGTACACCTCCCGGCTCTTGATCCCGACCAACCGGTCCTCCACCATGTCCAGCCGGCCGACGCCCTGCGCACCTGCCCGTGCGTTCATGGTCTGGATCGCCTCCAGCACCGAGACCTGCTGACCGTCGATGGCGACCGGCACGCCCGCCTCGAAGGTGATCACGACCTCGTCGGGTTCGCGCGGCACCGAGGGATCGTCCGTGTAGTCGTAGACGTCCTCGATCGGGGCATTCCAGATGTCTTCGAGGAATCCCGTCTCGACGGCGCGACCCCACACGTTCTGGTCGATCGAGTACGGGCTGGACTTGCTGGTCGCGATCGGCAGGCTCTTCTCGCCGGCGTAGGCGATCGCCTTCTCCCTGGTCCAGGCGTAGTCACGAACGGGGGCAATGACTTTCAAGTGCGGCGCGAGATTGGCGATGCCGACCTCGAACCGCACCTGGTCGTTGCCCTTGCCGGTACAGCCGTGCGAGACGACGGTGGCGCCGTACTGCTCCGCCGCAACCGCGAGGTGGCGCACGATCAGCGGCCGCGACAGCGCACTGACCAGCGGGTAGCGGTCCATGTACAGCGCATTGGCCCGCAGCGCCGGTAGGCAGAACTCCTCGGCGAACTCGTCCTTGGCATCCACCACCACGGCCTCGACGGCACCACACGCAAGTGCCCGCTGACGGATCACCTCCATGTCTTCGCCGCCCTGGCCGACATCGACGGCCACCGCGACGACCTCCTGGCCGGTCTCCTCCGCCAACCATCCGATGCAGACGCTGGTGTCCAGCCCGCCGGAGTAGGCCAGCACAATCCGATCGCTCACGTCCTCAGTCCTCTTCCTCAGTTAGCGGGTCATCCCCGTCGTTCGTGTCCTCGCCGACCGGCTTGCCGGTTCGGCTCATGGTCCAGAAGCGCTCGGCCACCGCCGAGCCCCCGCCGGGCGAGCGGGTGATCACCAGGATCGTGTCGTCGCCCGCGATCGTGCCGAGGACCGACGACCAGCCCACCCGGTCGATCCCGGAAGCGAAGTACTGCGCCGCCCCGGGCGGTGTGCGCAGCACGACAAGATTCGCCGAGGCCTCGGCCGAAACCAGCAACTCAGCACACAGCCGCGCCAGGCGCCCTTCGAAGGTGGCGAACTCCCCGACGTGCGGTGTCCGGTCGCCACCTTCGGCGGGGACCGCGTACACCAGATGCCCGTCGGACCCCCGTACCCGCAGCGCCCCGACCTCGACCAGATCGCGGGACAGCGTTCCCTGGGTCACCTGAACGCCATCGCGGCCCAGCAGGTCGGACAGCTCGCTCTGCGAGCGCACCTGATGCTGCTCCAACAGGGCGATGATGCGGGCCTGGCGGGCCGCCTTCGACGTGAACGCCATCCTCGCCTGCGAGGAACCCGGGCTCACTGATTCGTTGGCCACGGCCGCCGTCACCTCGCCGGCTCCGCCGCGGACTGCTCGTGGAGGTAGCACAGCACCGCCTTCTGGACGTGGCGACGGTTCTCCGCCTCGTCCCAGACCACTGACTGCGGACCGTCGATCACCTCGGCAGCGATCTCCTTGCCCCGGTACGCCGGCAAGCAGTGCAGCACCAGCGCGTCCGGTTCGGCGAGGCGGAGCAGATCGCTGGTCACCGCGTACGGGGAGAAGATGGCGAGCCGATCGAGACCGTCGTTCTCCTGTCCCATCGAGATCCAGGTATCAGTCGCGACGACGTGCGCACCGTCGACGGCGTCGCCCGGGTCGGACACCACCGCCACGCTGCCGCCACTCGCGGCGGCGTGCTGCGCGGCCCGCGCGACGACCGCGGGGTCCGGCTCGAATCCCTCCGGGGTGCCGACCCGGACGTGCATTCCCGCGATCGCCCCGCCGAGCAGGTAGGAGTGCGCCATGTTGTTGGCGCCATCGCCGACGTAGCTCAGGGTGAGGCCTGCCAGCGTTCCGGTGCGCTCGCGGACGGTCTGCAAGTCAGCGAGCACCTGGCACGGGTGGTACTGATCGGTCAGACCGTTGATCACCGGGACCCCGGCGTGGTCAGCCATCTCCTGCAGGCGATGTTGTCCGAAGGTTCGCCAGACGATCGCAGCCACGTTGCGGCCGAGCACGCGTGCCGTGTCCGCGATCGGCTCACCGCGGCCAAGTTGGGACACCGCCGTGTCCATCACCATCGGGTGGCCGCCGAGTTCGGCGATGCCGACTTCGAAGGAGATCCTCGTCCGGGTGGACGCCTTGTCGAAGAGCACCGCCACCGCCCGCGGTCCGGCGAACGGCCGGCGCCGATACGGGTCGGCTTTCAGCTCGTCGGCCAGATCCAGGATGGCTCGCTGCTCCGCGGGTGCCAGGTCGTCGTCGGTCAGGAAGTGGCGTACCCGCGGTGTCTGCGACAGCACTGTGTCGATCATGCGGCCTCCCGGTGGGCCTGATCCAGCAGCCCAGGCAGGGCCGCGACGAACGTGTCGAGCTGGGCGGGCGTCACCACCAGCGGCGGCGCGACTCGGAGCACATCGGGACGGGGTGCGTTCACGATGAAGCCGGCGCCGAGTGCAAGGTCTGCCACGGCCGGCGCGAGGGGCGCTGACAGGGTGACACCGCGCAGCAGGCCCCGGCCACGGACCCCGGTGACCAGCGCATGCCCCGACCCGGTGATGGCGTCCGCCAGCCGCTCGCCGAGGACGCGGGCCCGCTCCAGCAAGCCGTCCCGCTCGATCACCCCGATCACCGCGAGACCGGCGATGGCGGCGACCGGGTTGCCGCCGAAGGTGCTGCCGTGGCTGCCAGGTCCGAGCAGTCGCGCAGCCGGACCAGCGGCGACGCAGGCGCCGACGGGAAAGCCGTTTCCGAGTCCTTTGGCGAGTGTGACCACGTCTGCCGTCACTCCCTCGTCGACGTGCACGATCCAACTCCCGCATCGACCCATCCCGGTCTGCACCTCGTCGATCCACAGCAGCGCACCGGCCGCGTCGCAGATCCTCCGCGCCTGCGCCAGGTAGCCGGCGGGCGGGACGACCACGCCGTTCTCACCCTGAATCGGCTCCAGCACCACAGCTGCCACCGAGTCGTCCACGGCAGTGGCCAGCGCGTCCGCGTCGCCATAGGGGACGAAGGTCACCTCGCCCGGCAACGGCTCGAACGGCAGCCGGTACCTGGGGTTGTGGGTGATCGCCAGCGCACCCATCGAGCGACCATGAAAGGCACCCTCACAAGCGACGATGCGCGTCCGGCCGGTCATTCTGGTGATCTTGAACGCGGCCTCGTTGGCCTCCGTGCCCGAGTTGGTGAAGAAGACCCGCGGGTCCTCGCCACCGACCATCGCCGTCAGCCGCTCGGCCAGTTTCACCTGCGCCGGGGTGGCGAAGAAGTTCGACACGTGTCCAAGCGTGGCCAGTTGCGCGGTGATCGCCGACAGCACGGCGGGGTGCGCGTGGCCGAGTGCGTTGACGGCGAGACCGGACAGCAGGTCCAGGTAGCGGGTGCCGTCGGCGTCCCACAGGTAGCACCCTTCGCCTCGGACGAAGACTCGCTTCGGCGTACCGAACGTATTCATCACGGCGTGCTGGTATTGCGCCAGCACCACCTCCGACGGAGCCGACGCAGCGAGCGCTGGCAGCTCGGCGGTCGCAGGATCGGTCACGAGGACGGCTCCTCGAGCGAGGGCAGCTGAGTGGCCGCTGCCAGCCGCCGCGTGTCGAACTCACCGTTGACGTACTCGTGCGCGGGAATTCCCTCGGCCCGCGGGAAGACGCGGCTCCCGAGCCGGATCAGCCCGTCCTGGGTGACCATCGTGCCGATCCCGACGTTGGTGAAGATCTCCAGCAGCAGCGCATGCGGAACTCGTCCGTCCGCGACGGTTGCCCTGGTCAGGCCCCCCTCGACCGCACGAAGGCATGCCTCCATCTTCGGCAGCATGCCGGACTCGAGGGTGGGCATCATCGAACGGAGGTCGCTAGCCGAGAGCTCGGTGATCACCTCGGTGCTGTGCGGCCAGTCGCGGTAGAGCCCCTCGACATCGGTCAGTACGACCAGCCGCTCAGCCCGCAGCGCGACCGCGAGTGCCGCCGCGGCGGTGTCGGCGTTGACGTTGTGGACGACGCCGTCGCGGTCGGGCGCGATGCTGGCCACCACCGGGACCCAGCCAGAGGCGATCAGGCCCTCGACCGCCTCTGTCCGGACGGCAACGACGTCGCCCACGAGCCCGATGTCGACTTCTTCGCCGTCGACGACGGCTCCGCGCCGTTCGGCGACGAACAGCCCGCCGTCCTCGCCGGACATCCCCACCGCGAGGCTGCTGTGGCTGTTGATCAGGCCGACGAGGTCGCGGCCGACCTGCCCGCTGAGCACCATGCGCACGACTTCCATGGCTTCCGGAGTGGTGACCCGAAGTCCGCCACGGAACTCGGAGGCGATGTTCAGCCGCTTCAGCATCGCCGAGATCTGTGGCCCGCCACCATGAACGACGACGGGGTGCACGCCGCAGCGCTTCATGAAGACGATGTCCTCGGCGAAGGCGCGCTTGAGATCCTCGTCGATCATCGCGTTGCCGCCGTACTTGATCACCACGATCTTGCCCGCGTAGGTCTCCAGCCAGGGCAGCGTCTCGGTCAGGATCGACGCCTTCTCGACCAACGAGATCGGTTCGCTCACGTCGAGTACTCCGCGTTCTCCCGGACGTAGTCGTACGTCAGGTCGTTGGTCCAGACGGTCGCCGAGTGGGTGCCGTTGCGGAGGTTCACCTCGACGGATACCGCCCGACCCGTGAGGTCGACGAGTTCGCGCGGGTCACCGATTCCGCCGTCCCGGCAGACCTGGATGCCGTTGAACGCGACGTCGATGCGGTCGGGCTCGAAGTCGGCCGCAGTGGTACCGATGGCGGCGAGGACGCGGCCCCAGTTCGGGTCCTGACCGAAGATTGCGCATTTGAACAGGTTGCTGCGAGCCACGGCGCGACCTACCTCGAGCGCGTCGGCCTCGGACGCTGCGTACTTCACCGTGATGGCGATGTCGTGCGCCGCCCCCTCCGCGTCGCGGAGCAATTGCATGGCCAGATCGTGACAGGCCTCGTTCAGGGCCGCCTGGAAATCGGCCGGACGCGGCCGCACCCCGGATGCGCCGCTGCTCAACAGCAGCACGGTGTCGTTGGTGGACATGCAGCCATCGCTGTCGACTCGGTCGAAACTGAGCCGACAGGCCTCAGCGAGTTGATCGGACAGCTTGACCGGGTCGACGACCGCATCGGTGGTGAGGACGACCAGCATCGTCGCGAGACCCGGGGCGAGCATTCCGGCCCCTTTGGCCATGCCGCCGATCGACCACCCCTCGTCGTGAAGGCTGACGACCTTGGGCACGGTGTCGGTGGTCATGATGGCTTCCGCCGCTGCCATGCCGCCGCTGGGCGACACGGAGCCCGCCAGCGAGGCGATACCGGCCGCCACCTTCTCCATCGGCAGCCGGACGCCGATCAGTCCGGTCGAGCACACAGCGACGTCACCGGCCCCGACCGCCAACGCGCCGGCCACCAGTTCCGCTGTCCGATGGGTGTCGGCGAAACCGTCCGGGCCGGTGCACGCGTTGGCGCCGCCGGAGTTGAGCACGACGGCGCGCAGGACACCGTCGCTGAGCGCCTGCTTGGTCCACAGCACCGGCGCCGCCTGCACCCGGTTGGAGGTGAACACGCCGGCGGCGGCGTGGTCCGGCCCGGTGTTGACCACCAGGGCCAGGTCGCTGCGACCGCTCGACTTCAGTCCCGCAGGCAATCCCCCGGCAACGAAGCCTGCGGGCTTGGTGACGGTCATGGCTCCTCCCGTTCTGGTACGTCGTCGACCCGATGACCGGCCTCGCTCCAAGCGCGGACCGCTTGGTCCGCAGCGGTGGCCGCGATGAGAATCCAGTCGGTGTCGAAGGTCGACTGGGCGAGGATCGAGATCTCTGCCTTCGCCAGCGGCTCCAGCAGGCCGGCGAGCACACCGATCAACGAGTGATCGAGAGGCCCGTCGACGCTGAACGCCACGAACGGGCCGACTGCGGTGACGGAGCCGGGAATCGCCTCGTAGGAACCGATCACGCACAACTCGTCGTCGGTGCGGGTGACGCTGCAGATCGGGGCGTCGTCGTCGAACGCCCAGCGCGGCACCGGCGCGTGCGGCCCCAGCTGGGCCATCCCGACCAGTCCGGGATGGCGGGTGAGTTCCCACGAGGTCATGGCGCGACCCCGATCGTGGTCAGCCCTGCCGATTCCGGCAGACCCAGCGCAAGATTCATGCACTGCACGGCACCGCCGGCGGTGCCCTTAGTGAGATTGTCGAGTGCGGCGACCGCGACGAGTCGGCCGGCGGCCGCATCCACGGTGACCTGAACATGCACCGCATTGGAGCCCAGGATCGACTGCGTCTGGGGCCACTGTCCCTGCGGCAGCAGGTGAACGAAGGGCTCGTCCGCGAACGCGCTCGCGTAGCAGGCGTACACCTCGTCAGCGGTCATCGACGGTTCGGCGAGCGGCGCGGTGCAGGTAGCAAGAATCCCGCGCGACATCGGCACCAGCACCGGCGTGAACGAGACCGAAGGTGCCGACACGCCGCAGCTTGCGAAGTTCTGCAGCAGTTCTGGGGTGTGCCTGTGGACGCCACCGACTCCGTAGGCGCTCGCCGAGCCCATCAACTCTGCTCCGAGCAGGTGCGGCTTGAGCGCACGACCGGCCCCGGAAGGTCCGCTGGCCGCCACGATCACGACATCCTCGCCTCGCGTCAGCCCGGCCGTCAGTGCTGGTAACAGCGCGAGGGTGGCGGTCGTCGGATAGCAGCCGGGTACCGCCACCCGGCGAGTGCCACCCAGCACCTCTCGTTGCCCGGGGAGTTCTGGCAGCCCGTACGGCCAACTGCCGGCGTGCGGCGTTCCGTAGAAGCGTGTCCAGGCATTCGCGTCGTTGAGGCGGAAGTCAGCGCCGCAGTCGACCACCAGCGTCTCTGGGTGCAGCCCCGCGGCGACGGCTCCGGAAGCGCCATGGGGCAAGGCCATGAAGACGACATCGTGGTCAGCGAGCACATCGGCGCTGGTGTCGGCGACGATCCGATCCGCCAGCGGTACCAGATGCGGTTGGTGGTCACCCAGTCGGCTGCCGGCACTGCTGCCGGCGGTCAGCGCGCCGATCTCGACGTGCGGATGCCCGAGCAGCAGACGGAGCAGCTCTCCCCCCGCGTACCCGGTCGCTCCAGCAACCGCCACCCTGAACGTCACCTGCATGACTATGCCATATAAGGCAAATTCATTCAGCACATCCTCCGTGCGGACCAGATCGTGGAGGGAGGAGGACGGGTGGGGTCTGGGCCGGTACCCGGGGGGCCGGTCGATACGGTGCTAGGCATGACCTACGTCGCCGCTGACGACCGCTACGAGATCCAGCCCTACCGTCGCTGCGGGAGATCCGGGCTGGAGTTGCCCGCAATCTCACTCGGCTTCTGGCACAACTTCGGCGACGACAAGCCGATCGAGAACCAGCGAGCGGTCATGCGCCGCGCATTCGATCTCGGCGTCACGCACTTCGACTTGGCGAACAACTACGGCCCCCCGTACGGCGCGGCCGAGACGAATGTCGGCCGCATCCTGGCCGAGGATTTCGCGCCCTACCGCGACGAGCTGGTGATCTCCTCGAAGGCGGGCTGGGACATGTGGCCCGGTCCGTACGGCGACCGCGGCTCCCGCAAGTACCTGGTCGCCAGCCTTGATCAGTCGCTGCGCCGGTTGGGCATCGAGTACGTCGACATCTTCTATCACCACCGGCCTGACCCGGATCGCCCGAGCACACGGCGAAGGCAGCTGCGATCCTGCGCGATCTGGGCACTCCGCTGCTCATCCACCAACCCTCGTACTCGATGTTCAATCGTTGGATCGAGGGCGGACTGCTGGATGTGCTCGGCCGCGAGGGTGTCGGCTGCATCGCCTTCACTGCGCTGGCGCAGGGCCTGCTGACCAACCGGTACCTCTCCGGCGTGCCGTCCGACTCGCGCGCGGCACGGGACAAGTCGCTCGAACAGACACTGATCAGCGAGGAGAATCTGGAGCGCGTCCGCGCGCTCAATACCATCGCTCAGGAGCGCGGCCAGTCGCTCGCTCAGTTGGCCCTGGCCTGGGTGCTCCGGGACAGCCGACTGACCTCCACCTTGGTCGGCGCCAGCAGCGTCCGACAGCTCGAGGACAACGTGGCGGCAGTCGCGCGGCTGGACTTCAGCGACGATGAACTCGCCGCGATCGACCAATACGCGGTGGACTCAGGCGTCGACAACGCGTGGGCTGATGCGCGGACCTCGACTAGCTGAGGACCGCTGAGCCGCGACCGCGCTGGTTCCTCTTCGGGCCGCTGATTCTCACCCGGGCCGCTGTTCCTCACTCGATCCGCTGGATCGCGCCTGTTCGCTCGGCGGCCAGGGCGACGGCTGCATCCCTGGCTTCGGCCGCCTCCCGCTCGGTCAGCGTCCGGTCGGGGGCCCGGAAGCGCAGGGCGAAGGCCAGCGACTTCTTGCCCTCGCCGACCTGCGGCCCGCTGTACACGTCGAACAGCGCCAAAGACTCCAGCAGCGGACCGGCGCCATCCCGCAGCGCATCTTGTACGTCGACCGCCGGGACCTCGGCTGCCACGACCAGGGCAACGTCTTCCTTCACCACCGGGAAGCCGGACACGAACGGCACCTGGCCGACCCCGACTTCCAGGGCCACCATCAGGTCGAGGTCCACTTCGGCAGCTACCGTCCGGGCCGGCAGCCCGTACGCCGCGACCACCTGCGGATGCAGTTCCCCCGCATAGCCGACCACGCTCCCGTCCGGCCCGGTGAACTCCGCGCACCGGCCCGGGTGCCAGGGCGTCTGCTCGGCTGCTGCCCGACGGACCTCCACTCCGACGGCACGAGCGGCGATCTCGACGAACGCGACGGCGTGGGACCAGCTGACCGGTACTGCCGGTCCGGCCCAGCCGGCCGGGAGCCACTGGCCGGTGAGGACCGCAGCGAGATGCCGAGGCTGGCGCCCGAGCGCTGCGTCGAGCGCCTCCAGGTCATGCTGCTCGGGCCGCCGGCTCACCGGCAGCCGCGGCGCAGCGACCAAGGGGGCGTTGGCGAAGAACACCGAGCCGGCCTCGAACAGCGCGAGGTCGTCCTGACCGCGACTGCGGTTCCGCGCGACCGCGGCGAACAGCCCGGGCAACAGCGTGCTGCGCAGGTACGGCGTTGCCTCCGACAGCGGATTGACGATGCGGTTGAGCCGCCGGCGTTCGTCCCCCGCCGGGACCCCGAGACGGTCCAGTTCCTCCACCGACGCGAACGGGAAACTGAGCACCTCGACGAAGCCCGACGACGACAGTGCGGAAGCCACCGCACGGCGGGCGCGCTGGCTCCTGGTGAGGCCCCGACCGGGCGGCGCGGATGGCACCACCGGCGCGATGGCGTCGAAGCCGATCAGCCGGCCGACCTCCTCGACGTAGTCGTACGGGTCCCGGAGATCGGGTCGCCAGCTCGGAGGAACCAGTGTCAGCGCGCTCCCGTCGGCGTGCACCTCGGCTCCGACGGCACGCGTCAGCCGTTCGACGCTCGGCTGGTCGACCGGGATGCCCAGCACCCTGGCCGGCAGCGACGCGTCGATCGTGGTCGGCTGTCGATCGGGCAGCTGACCGGCGACCGTTTCATCGGCACGCAGAGTGCCCCCCGCCAGTTCGACGAGGAGTGCCGCCACGCGATGCGCTGCCGCATATGCCGCCGCCGGATCGACGCCACGCTCGAAACGCCGGGATGCCTCCGAGGAGAGCTTCTGCCGGCGGGAGGTGCGCGCCAGCGTCATGGCGTCGAAGTGGGCCGCCTCGATCACGACGGTCCGAGTGCCCGCAGACAGCTCGGTGCTCGCGCCACCCATCACGCCGGCGAGGCCGATCGGTCCCGAATCGTCGGCTATGACGAGGTCGTCGGGGTGCAGCGAGCGGGTGACATCGTCGAGAGTGGTGAGTTGCTCGCCCTGCGCCGCCTGCCGGACCACGATCGCCCCACGGAGGGAATCGGCGTCGTAGGCGTGAATGGGCTGGCCCATCTCGAGCATGACGTAGTTGGTGATGTCCACGGCAAGCGAGATGGATCGCATCCCTGCCAGCTGAACCCGACGGGACAACCATCGCGGGCTCGGACGGGTGGCATCGACATCCTCGACCGTCAACGCGACGAAGAGCGCACATGCCTCGGAACGCAGCGCCACGGGGTACCCGTCCGCAGACGTCGGCGGCGTCGGTACGCCGACCGGGTCGGTGAACGCCGCATCCAGCGCCTGGGCTGACTCCCGGGCGATCCCGCGGATGGAGAGGCAATAGCCGCGATCCGGGGTCACGGCGATATCGAGCACGTCGTCGCGGAGCTGGAGCGCCTCGACCGCAGCCTTCCCCGGTGTCAGCCCGCCGCCCGGTTCGAGCACGAGGATGCCGGTGTGATCCTCGCCGAGGCCCAGCTCCTTGGCCGAGCAGATCATCCCGTCGGAGAGATGCCCGTACGTCTTCCGGGCGCTGATCGCGAACGGCCCCGGAAGCACCGCACCGGGCAGCGCGACGACGACCAGGTCGCCCACCGCGAAGTTGCGCGCCCCGCAGACGATGCCGCGGCTGCCGCCCGCCCCGTTGTGCTCCCCGACATCGACCTGACACCAGCGGATCGTCTTGCCGTTCTTCTGTGGCTCCTCGGCGAAGTCGAGCACCCGGCCCACGACGAGCGGGCCGACGACGTCCGCGCCGGCGCGATCGACGGTCTCCACCTCCAGACCTGCGCGGATCAGCTGCCGCGCCAGCCCCCGACCATCGAGGTCCGCGGGAAGTGCGGCGTACTCCCGGATCCAGCTCAGTGGCGCCCTCATCGAGCCAGCCCCACCAGCGACCGGCTGAAGCGGACGTCGCCCTCGATCATGTCGCGCATGTCGCCGGCGTTGTTCCGGAACATGAGCGTGCGGTCGACGCCCATCCCGAACGCGAAGCCCGTATAGACGTCCGGATCCACTCCGCAGGCACGCAGCACGCGTGGGTTGACCACTCCGCAGCCACCCCATTCGATCCAGCCTTCACTCTTGCAGGTGCGGCACGGTTGGTCCGGGTTGCCGACCGAGGCCCCGTGGCACACGAAACACTCCAGATCGACCTCGGCAGAGGGTTCGGTGAAAGGGAAGTAGTTCGGCCGCATCCGGGTCCGGGTTTCGCCGAACATCGCCTGGGCGAAGTGGTCGAGCGTGCCACGCAGATGCGCCAGGGTGATGCCCTTGTCCACGACCAGTCCCTCGATCTGGTGGAACACCGGCAGGTGGGTCGCGTCGTACTCGTCGGCGCGGTAGACCCGGCCCGGGCAGACGACGTAAATCGGGAGTTGCCGCGTCAGCATCGTGCGCGCTTGGACCGGGGAGGTGTGCGTACGAAGCACCACTCCGCCGCCCGCCGGCTCGACGAACAGTGTGTCCTGCATCGTCCGAGCCGGATGGTCGGGGATGAAGTTCAAGGCGTCGAAGTTCAGCCATTCGGCCTCGAGCTCGGGGCCCTCGGCCACCTCCCAGCCCATCCCGACGAACACGTCCTCCATCAGAGTCATCAGCGCCGTGATCGGGTGCACCGCGCCGGTCGGCGTGATCGCCACCGGCAGCGTGACGTCGACGCGCTCCTCGACCAGTGCTCGCTGCAGTTCGGCGCGTCCGAGTTCCTCCTCGCGCGCGGCGAATGCACTGCTGATCCGGCCCCGCGCCTGGCCGATCCGCATCCCGGCCTCCTTGCGAGCCTGCGGCGGCAGCGCACCGATCTCGCGGTTGGCCAAGGCGATCGGCGATCGGTCGGCGGCGTGCGCCAACCGCGCCTGCTTCAGCTCCGCCAACGACGTCGCCGCGTCGAACGCAGAGAGCGCCGCCAGCACCATCGCGTCGACACTCTCGGCACTCAAGGACTCGACCTGAACGGGGTCGTAGCTGGTGTTCGGCCCGGACAAGGCGATCCCTTCACAGCTCTCAAGGGAGCCGCTGGCTCCTCCACGGGGTTGCGCGGCCTGGCCGCGCTGCGAAGCACAGTCTAGAAAGCACCAAAGGCGGAGCCCCAGCGAGTTTGCTGACCGGACCCGCGGAGGCCTAGCTGTTGCGGTTCATGAGGTTGGTGACGCTGGGGTAGGGCTGAGGAGGCAGGCCCCTGGCGGAGGATGAGAAGTGCGACCAACTCGTCCTGCTAGGAGACCTGCCTCATGTCCCACCGTAATGCTCCGTTGACCCCTTCTGGTCGGCTCCGGCTGGTGCAGCGCTGCCAGTACCGTCCGATCGCTCATGTCGCGGCCGAGGCCGGCGTCAGTCGGCAGTGCCTGTCGAAGTGGGTGAACCGCTACCGCCGCGAGGGCGAGGCGGGCCTGCTGGAGCGGTCGTCGGCGCCGCGGCGGCAGCCGACCACGCTGCATCCGGACCTGGTCGCTGAGATCGAACGGCTGCGCCGGGACAAGAAGTGGTCAGCCCGGCTGATCGCGGCCCGAGCTGACCGACCGGGGGCATCGGGTCTGCACCGCGACGGTGGGCCGGTGGCTGGTCCGGCTAGGGCTGAACCGGCGACGCTGGCTCGACACCGACGGGCAACCGCTCGAGCCCCGGGCACGATCACCGCCCGCTACCGCGGCCACATGATCCACCTCGACGTGAAGAAGGTCGGCCGGATCCCTGACGGAGGCGGGTGGCGCAGCCACGGCCGCAACAGCGACCAGGCTCGGTCAGCCGACCGCGCCAAGACCGCCGCCAAGGCCACGGGTGTCCGTGCCGGCTACGTCTACCTACACTCAGCGATCGACGGCTTCTCCCGGCTGGCCTACACCGAGGCCCTGCCCGATGAGACCGGCCGCACCGCTGTCGGGTTCTGGGCCCGCGCCCGGGCCTGGTTCGCCGCGCACGGCATCACCATGATCACCCGGATCGTCACCGACAACGGCTCCTGCTACCGCTCAAATGCCTTCAGCAGGGCCACCGGCCACGCCGCCCGACACCAACGGACCAGGCCGTTCACCCCCCAGCACAACGGCAAGGTGGAGAGATACCAGCGGATCTTGGCCGAGGAACTGCTCTACGCCCGCCCCTTCGCCTCAGAAGCCGCCCGCGCCCAAGCCATCGCCGTCTGGAACGTCCACTACAACTACCATCGGCCCCACACCGCCGTCGGGAACCAGCCACCCGCTGCCAGACTCGACCTCGGCATCACCAACGTCCTGCGCTCCTACACCTAGCCGCGGCTCTCCGCGAGCGCGGCTCGCTGCGCCGTGGACGTGGCGTAGAGGAGTACCGCGGCGGCTGTCGCGAGGTTGAGGCTCTCCGCTCGGCCGTACATCGGCAGCCGGACGACACGGTCGACCAGCGCGCGGTCCTCGTCAGGCAGTCCCCAAGCCTCGTTGCCGAGCACCCACATCGTCGGAGCGGCGAGGACGCCGCCTGCCGCCAGCTCGTCCACGCTGTGCGCGGCGGACGCGTCCGCACCGAGCACCTGCAGGCCCGCCCGATGAGCGAGCGTGACAACCTCGCGCAGATCGGCGTCCAACGCGACGGGGAGGTGGAAGAGGCTCCCGGTCGTCGAACGCACGACCTTCGGGTTGTACAGGTCGACTGAACCCTTGGTCGAGACGACGGCGTCGGCACCGAACGCATCCGCGCAGCGAACCACGGCGCCCAGGTTGCCCGGGTCGCGCACCTGGGCACAGCACACCACCAGGCGCGGCCGCGAGGCGAACACCGATTCCACCGTCGGTGTACGCGCGGCGCACACCGCGACGAGACCCTGGGGCGTCACCGTGCCACTGAGCGCGGCAAGCGCGGCGGACGGCACGGCTGACACCCGCAACCGCTGCTGCGCAGCCAGCGCTATCAGGTCGCCGTGGCGGCCCTGGGCATCCGCCGCAACCAGCAGCTCAACGACCACCCCAGGGACGGCGAGCGCCTCGCCGACCGCCTGCCGACCCTCGGCGAGGAACCGGCCGAGCCGCTCGCGGTCACGTCGCCTCAGCAGGCTTCGAGCCGACCGGAGCTGCCCCTGACCTGCGGGCGGCAAACCGGCCGGCTCGGTTCCAGCCTGGTCAGGCAGCGGTCGTGCCGTGGTCGGTCGACTCTTCGACGACCGAATGCGCGCGCGCCACGTCGACCAGCGCGGCAAACGCTGCCTGGTCAGTGACGGCCAGGTCAGCGAGGATCTTGCGGTCCACCTCAACCCCGGCGGCCTTCAGGCCGGCGATGAAGCGGTTGTAGGTCATCCCCTCGGCCCGGGCTGCCGCATTGATGCGCTGGATCCACAACTTGCGGAAATCGCCCTTGCGAGCGCGGCGGTCACGGTAGGCGTAGACCAGCGAGTGAGCGACCTGCTCCTTCGCCTTCCGGTACAGCCGGGACCGCTGCCCGCGGTAGCCAGAAGCCTGCTCGAGGACCTCGCGCCGCTTCTTGTGGGCGTTGACGGAACGCTTGACGCGTGCCATATCGGTTACTCCTTCGGATCGATGAGGTTCTCGGGGAGCTCAGGCGCGCTTGCCGAGCAGCCGCTTGGCCTTGGCCGCGTCGCCCGGGGCCACCACCGCGTCGCCGTCCAGCCGACGGGTGCGGCGGCTGGGCTTGTGCTCGTTCAGGTGCATCTTGCCGGCCTTGCGATGCATCAGCTTGCCGGTGCCGGTGAACCGGAAACGCTTCTTGGCTCCGGAATGCGTCTTCATCTTGGGCATGGTCTAGCTCCACTTCTCATCGGACGTGTGAACGTCGGTGTGTGGTCGGATCCCTCAGCTGAGGTCGACGTCGGGATCCAGGTTGTCTGCTGGGCCGCGACGGCGTCGCGGTACTGCCTCGGCCGCGGCCTGTGCGCGGCGGTCAGCTTGCTCGGTCCGCTCCGCTTCGGCGTCGGCCAGCCGAGCGGCGGCCCGGCGGTCACGCTCGGCGCGAACGTCCGCACGAGCCTCGGCCTTCTTCTTATGCGGGCCGAGGATCATGAGCATGTTGCGCCCATCCTGTTTCGGAGACGACTCGATGAAGCCGAACTCGTCGACGTCCTCAGCCAGCCGCCGGAGCAGGTTGTAACCCAGTTCCGGGCGGGACTGCTCCCGGCCCCGGAACATGATCGTGATCTTGACCTTGTCACCGGCCTTGAGGAAGCGCACGACGTGACCCTTCTTGGTCTCGTAGTCGTGGCTGTCGATCTTCGGCCGGAGCTTCATCTCCTTGATCACGGTGTTGCTCTGGTTGCGACGACTCTCGCGAGCCTTCTGATCGTTCTCGTACTTGAACTTCCCGTAGTCCATGAGCTTGACCACAGGCGGGCGCGCCATCGGTGCGACCTCGACCAGGTCCAACTCCGCATCGCGCGCGAGCTGAAGGGCCGTCTCGATCTTCACGATCCCTACTTGCTCCCCGTTCGGCCCGACGAGCCGCACCTCGGGGACGCGAATTCGATCGTTGATTCGCGGTTCGGTGCTGATATGTCCTCCATTGGGTGTGTGTCTTCACGACCGGGATGCCTACCCATACCCGCAAGCCCTGCGCCAGAAACGCCAAAAAGGGTCCCCTGCGCACAGGAGACCCAGAACAACCACCGGTGGACAACGCGCCACTGGTGGTCGACCTACCCGACAACAGCCTGCAGCTGACAGACGTCACACGGGTGGGAGATCGGGTCTCCGCTTGCGGATCGGGTGCACGAAGCACCTGATCGGTCGGCTTACCTTATCACCGCCGACGCGGTGCCCGATCCCCGAAGAGGCCGGACAGCGGCGTGATCCGCTAGGCAACGACCCTCGCCCGACACCTATTCCCGGTCGGCCCCGGCCGCGATCGCCCATCCGAATTCGCCGCTGCTCGCTTCCACCAGCCGGTGTCCGGACGCGAGCCGGCCAAGTAGATCTCCGTCGACGACGAGTGGGTGCGGTCCGGCCACGTCCACCACGATC
The DNA here is from genome assembly GCA_044225235.1 of Propionibacteriaceae bacterium. Taxonomy (GTDB): domain Bacteria; phylum Actinomycetota; class Actinomycetes; order Propionibacteriales; family Propionibacteriaceae; genus Microlunatus. The sequence continues at coordinate 76,786 of JBGAIX010000001.1, forward strand.
GCGACCCCGCCCTCCGAGGTCGCTGCCTGGGCTGCAGCGTCCAGGGTGACCGGGACCGGGCGCGCCCCGTCCTGCCACGCGGCCAACGAGTCCAAGCCGGTGAACGCGAGCAGGGCCCGTTCACCGTCGCCGCGCTGAAGCATCACCACCGCCATTTCCGCCTCCTTGTCGGAGGCCAAGCCACCGACGACCTCGCCGAGCCGGGTGGCGGTGGCAACGACGGGGACCAGTACCCGCTCGCCGCAGAGCCCAACGACAGCGCGCAGGTACGTGTCCGCCGAGGGTTCACGATCGGCTCGCTCGAGCAGGCCGCGCAGCATCGGCGACGCCTGTCCGTCGTCGCCAGGGAACGGAGAAGGAGCCAGCCTGCGGTCTTGGTGCACGCGGCAACCGTAGGCGCGGCTCGGGGTGTGCCGGGTGCTGTCCCGGATCCGGTGTCACGCGCACGCGTGGCAGCCTGGGTAGATGCCCGCCGTCGACACCGTCCTCCTCCCGCTCTGCGTGGGCCTCAGCCTGCTCGGCCTGATCCTCACCGGGGTCGCTTGGCGGCGCGGCCGTCGCGGTCGGGTGGTGCAGGCGGCGGGATTGGCCCTCGCGCCGATCGCGCTCTACCTCACCGGATTGCTGGGTCTGCTCTGGAATGCCGTCGTGGCGGTGGGCAGCTGGGCCGCCCGGATCGTGTTCTCGCCGGCGGTGTGGGTCGGGCTCTCGCTCCTCGGGGTCTGTGTGGTCCTGTGGGTCGTCGGTGGCACGATCGCGCGGCGGGCGCCGGCTCCAACATCAAAGAAGGCCATCACCACCAGCGCCGCGGCGCCGTCGAAGGTGGCTGCCGTCGCAGGCGCCCCAGCGCAGGCCAAGCGCCAGCCACGACCGAGCGCGGTCGAGGACGATCCGGAGCTCGCCGAGATCGAGGCCCTGCTGAAGAAGCGCGGCATCGAGTAGCGGTCAGCCCCCGGGCATGTGACCACCGGCGGCGGAGTTAGCATCCGGGAAAGGGTCCCCGGAGGTGAAGCATGCATCGCTCAGTCAAGGTCCTGGCCGTCGCACTGGCCGTCTTCCCGATGGGAATGACACCGGCCCTCGCCGATGTCCAGGCACGAACCAGGGCCAGCGGCGCAAGCCCGTTCGGCTCCGGCCACTGCAACACCCAGCCCCAGAGCGGGACGTTGTACGATGGCGCCGAAGTGGAACCCTGGATCGACGTCGATCCGCGAGACAGCGGAGACCCGCTCGGAGCGACGCTGATCGGGGCGTACCAGCAGGATCGCTACTCCACCGGCGGGGCTCGTGGCCTCGGTGCCAGCGTCTCGACCGACGGCGGCAGCAGCTACGCCGAACTGTCGAGCGCACAGCTCCCCAAGTTCACCCAGTGCACCGGCAACGTCCTGTACGAGCGAGCGTCCGATCCGTGGGTCAGCATCGCTCCGAACGGCGATGCCCATCAGATCTCCCTGTCGTTCAACGACACTCAGAACCTCGACAACGCCGTGCTGGTCAGCAAGTCGGCCGCATCCAGCGAGGGAAGGAGTTGGAGCGAGCCGATCACGTTGATCCGCGACACCAACCCTGCGGTGTTCAACGACAAGGAGTCCATCACCGCCGACCCCACCAACTCCGACTACGTCTACGCGGTCTGGGACCGGCTCATCTTCCCCAACGCCCGGACGAAGGGACGTTCGTACGAGAACACGGCAGCCTTCCGCGGCGCGGCGTACTTCTCGCGGACGACGGACGGAGGTGCGACCTGGGAGCCGGCGCGGCCGATCTACGATCCGGGACAGAACGACCAGACGATCGGCAACCAGATCGTCGTCCTGCCCGACGGGGACCTGGTCAACATCGCGAACGTGATCCGATACGACAACCGCAAGAAGTCCCGGGGGGCCACCGTGTCGGTCCTCCGCTCCGCGGACAAGGGAGTCACCTGGTCGAAGCCGATCGCCGTCGACCGGCTGGGTTCAGTCGGCGTGACCGATCCCGACACGGGCGCCCCGGTGCGAACCGGGGACATCATCCCCGAGATCGCCGCAGACGAGACCGCTGGCAGCCGACGGGTCTACGCGGTTTGGCAGGATGCGCGCTTCAACGGCTTCCAGCGAGACCAGGTCGCCTTCTCGAGTTCGGACGACGGCGGGCTCACCTGGTCGACGCCGGTGCGGATCAGCCGCCACAACGAGACCCAGGCCTTCAACCCGGCCATCCGGGTCGACGGCGAGGGCAACATCGGCGTCGCGTACTACGACTTCCGCAACAACGACTCTGCGACTCCGGAACTGGAGACCGACGTCTGGTTCGCCCGCTCGACCGACCACGGGCAGACCTGGAGCGAGGAGCGGGTGACTCCGGACGCCTTCAACATGCGCACCGCCCCAGTGGCCCGCGGCTATTTCGTCGGCGACTACATCGGCCTGGCGGCCCTGGACACGACCTTCTGGGTCTTCGCTTCCGAGGCCAGCGGCGCCACCGACGTCTACTCCTCACGGATCCAGCCGCCGTTCCCAGCCCCGAGCTACGCGCCCTCAGGCACGGAGGGCAACCAGCCCGCCAAGGCGTTCCCGGTGGTCAAGGGGCGGCCCGCCCCGGCCTGATCCGCCCCAGCCTGATCCGGCGCATCGTGGTTCGGCGCGGCCTGATCGGCGCGCGCCGCCAAACCCTGGAGTCGGTACGGAGGTCCAGTCAGCAAACGTCGTCAGCCGGGCCGCACGTCCGGGGCCATGCATCAAGTCCGGCTCAGGACGCCTCGAGGTAGTGGCGGTGGCGCTCCCTGAGCGCGTCCACCGCCGCCCGCGCCCGGTCCCCGTCCCCACGCTGGATACCCATCATCTGACACTTCTCGGCGTCGATATCGGCGACGAACGGTCGGCCGTCGGCAGGCGTCATCAGCAGCAGTCCCCACGAGTCGTTGCGACGCAGCAGGATCTTGTGCACCCGCGACCACGGAACCGTGTGTCGGCGGAAGGCGTTGCGGATGACCAGTCCGCTGGCGTCGGCACGGACATAGCTGGAGCCGAGCGCCACCATCGACACCACCAGAAACGCCAGCACTCCCAGCAGTGTCAGGATCTGGGAGAGCGAGAACAGCTCCCGCACCTCGACTGGCAGGGCGAGCCACCCGAGCGCCGTCGCGACGAGCAGCGCCGAGGTGAACAACGCGACCCAGCGGCGCAGGCGCGCGGGCCGGAGAACGAGAACCTCGCCCGAACGCTCCGACACGTCAGATCCGGCAGGCGGCAATGTCGGTGACGAGGATCGCGCGCGCGCCGAGGTCCCACAGATCGTCCATGATGCGCTGCGCATCACGCCGCGGCACCATCACGCGGACCGCATGCCACCCCCGCTTCGCCAGTGGGGACACCGTCGGTGACTCCAGACCGGGGGTGATCCGGCACGCTGCATCGACAACGTCGTCGGTGACGTCGTAGTCCATCATCACGTAGTTGCGCGCGATCATGACGCCGTTCAGGCGCCGCTCCAGCAGCTCGAGCCCGGCGGCCGGACCGGCATCCGCGCGCCGGATCAAGATCGCCTCAGACTCCAGGATCGGGTCGCCGAACAGTTCCAGGCCAGCCTGCCGGAGCGTCGTCCCGGTCTCCACCACATCGGCGATCACGTCAGCCACACCGAGGCGAATCGCGGTCTCGACGGCGCCGTCCAGCGGAATGAGGCGAGTCGTGACCCCACGCTCGGCCAGATAGGAGCCCACCAAACCCGGGTACGAGGTGGCCAGCCGGGCGTCGGACAGGTCTCCGATGGCCAGGTCGCTTCCGGCCGGCGCCGCAAAGCGGAACCTGCTCCGGCCGAACCCGAGCGGCATGATCTCGTCCGCCTTCGCCCCGGAGTCGAGCAGCATGTCCCGCCCCGTGATGCCGACATCGAGCGTCCCCTCGCCGACGTAGACAGCGATGTCGCGAGGCCGCAGGTAGAAGAACTCGACGCCGTTCGCCTCGTCCAGCAGCACGAGCTCCTTCAGATCGGATCGCTGCGTGTAGCCGGCCTCACGGAGCATCTCCGCAGCCGGCTCGGAGAGCGCGCCCTTGTTGGGTACAGCCACTTTGAGCAGCGGGCGGGTCCGATTCACGGCGTCATCCTAGGTCGGCCGCTCAGAGATGCCGGTAGACATCTTCGAGGTCAAGACCCAGCGCCAGCATCAACACCTGCAGGTGATAGAGCAGTTGGCTGACTTCCAGGGCGGCATCGTCCCTGCTCTGGTACTCGGCAGCCATCCATACCTCGGCCGCCTCCTCGACGATCTTCTTGCCGATCTCGTGAACCCCAGCCTCGACGCGCGCGACCGTCGAGGACGCTGGATCCTGGGTTGCCAACTTTGCGCTCAGCTCGGCGAACAGTCCCTCGAACGACTTGGCTGTGGTCATCGCTGCTTCGGGGTGCGAACGCTCGTCAGTCACCCCACTCCCTTCGTCGAGGCGGCTCCGGTCGCTGCCAGGCTGCGCAGACTGTTCGGCGGTCCGGCGACCAGGAGTCGCACGGCCCTCCGCCGACGGCCGCCGCCGAGAGTGTACGGCGTACTCGGCGGCGGGCCGGCGTCAACGGTGGCGCGTCAGCCGACCGTCTCCACGACCGGGTCGGCGACGCCGTCGATCGGGGCCCCGCCGGATGGCCGTTCCCGCCTCTCGATGCGCAGCCAGGACACGAACCCGATCACACAGAACACCCCGTAGACGATGTACATGATCGCTGACGGGTAGTACTTGGCCGCGAGCAGCAAGGGAACGCCTACCGCGTCCACCGCGATCCAGATCAGCCAGAACTCGACGTAACCGCGGGCCATCCCGTAGGTCGCCAGGATCGACCCGGTCAGGATCCAGGAATCCGCTGCCGGATTCCACGAGTGCAGAGCCTGCAGCACGAAGTAGAAACTGACCCAGAGCACGACCGCGCCGACCGCCAGCTCGATCAGTCCACGCGGTCCCGCCCAGCGCGGACGAACGCCGGCACCCTCGCCGGCATGCGACTTGCGGAACTGGTACCACCGGATCCAGCCGTAGATGCTCACCGCGATGAAGAAGATCTGCCGGCCTGCCTGGCCCCACAGGTCGAGCTTCTGTGGTGTGTCGAAGGGCCCGCCGATCGCGCTCCCGACGAACACGGTGAACAGCAGAACGTTGCCGATGATGCCGATCGGCCACGCGGCGACCTTGCGCCGCATGCCGAGCAATGCGCTGGCCAGGCCGAACCCGTTACCGATGATCTCGCGCCACAGGATGACGCTGGATCCGATGTGGAGTTCGGCACTGAGCAACCGCAGGAGTAGGTCTTGGAGATCCATCTGATCCTCCACTCGTCCGGTCGCACGAGTGCCGGGGTGGAGACGGCATCGCCGGTCCGAAGACCGCACGATGGTGCGCCGCGTGTACCTCCCATCCGGACTTTCACCGTCGGTCGTGGAGTTTCACCACATCAACCGGCCGCTGGCTGCGGTCGGGTCGCGGACTGTCACCGCCGGTTCGGACTTGCACCGACCCCGGAACACGCGCGAGTTGTCAACTCGTCGCCGAAACTATAGCGCCGCAATCCACCTGGCGCCCGGGCCACTCAGAGCCGGACGCCGAGGAGGGCATCGCAGGCGCGAGCCACCAGACTGGGCGCGTCGGTGTCGTCTCCGTCGATCGCGACGGACGCCCCCGCCCACGCATCGACCGCCGCCACGGCGGCCGGCGCGTCGAGGTCGTCGGCCAGCGCCGTGCGGATCGCCTGGACGACATCGGTCGCCTCCAGCGCGGCATCCAGCCGCACCGCCTCGCGCCACAGGTCGAGGCGCTCGTCGGCGGCGGTCAGCGCCGCGGCGGTCCACTCCCAGTCGTCGCGGTAGTGGTGGTCGAGCAGCGCGAGTCGGATGGCCATCGGATCGGCACCGGCCTCCCGGAGCCGGGAGACGAAGATCAGGTTTCCCCTCGACTTCGACATCTTCTCGCCGTCGAGACCGACCATGCCGCTGTGCAGATAGGCCTGGGCGAACGGCTTCCCCGTCGCCACCCGAGCTTCGGCCGCGCACATCTCGTGGTGCGGGAAGGCCAGGTCGCTGCCGCCACCCTGCACGTCGAATTCCGAGCCGAGGTACTCCAACGCGATTGCGGTGCACTCGATGTGCCAGCCAGGGCGACCCGCGCCGAGGGCGCTCGGCCACGACGGCTCGCCAGGACGCTCCAGCCGCCACAGCAGGCAGTCGAGCGGGGACTGCTTGCCCGGTCGGGCGGGATCGCCGCCCCGCTCCCCGAACACGGCGATCGCGGCATCCTCGTCGAGGTGGGCGAGCGATCCGAACTGGGTGTCGGTCGACCGAGCGAAGTAGAGGTCGGGGTGGGTCGCATCCTGCACCGGGTAGACCGCGCCGGCGGCGTCGAGCCGCTGAACGAGATCGACCACCAGCGGGATCGCCTCGACCGCGCCGACGTACGCATCCGGAGCGAGCACGTTGAGCGCCGCCATGTCGTCGGCGAACCGCTCGGTCTCGCGACGGGCAAGGGTGCGCCAGTCGTCGCCGGTCTGCTCGGCGCGCTCGAGCAGGGGGTCGTCGACGTCCGTGACGTTCTGGACGTAGCGCACGGTGAGGCCGGCATCACGCCACGCCCGATTGAGCAGGTCGAAGGCCACGTAGGTGTTGGCATGCCCGAGGTGGGTCGCGTCGTACGGCGTGATGCCGCAGACGTAGAGCCGTGCCTCTCCGGAGTCCGGGCCGATCGGGACGAGTTCGCCGCGCGCGGTGTCGAACGCGCGGATCCGCGCCGTCCGCGCCGGACGGGCCAGCACCGGTGGGGTGTGCGAACTCCAGGGCTGCATGGCCGTCACCCTATGCGCGCCTGCGCGCACGCTGGTGCTCGCAGCCAGCCGGCGGATGGCCTAGAAGGGCGGCCACGGAATCGCCGGCCACTCCCCCCGTGGGCTCGGCAGCAGTCCCTCCCGCAGCAGGGCGTCTGCGCGGACGCCGAACGCATCGATTTCCTCCGCGGCCAGCAGGGCTTCGAGTACCGCAGGCGCCTCCGAGCGGGCCTTCGCCACCGCGGCGCGTTCGCGCTCCTCCAGTGGCCGGCCGGCCCACCCCCACAGGAGGGTGCGCAGCTTGTAGTCGCTGTGAAAGCAGACGCCGTGGTCAACGCCGAATACCCGGCCACTGCGACCAAGGATGTGGCCGCCCTTGCGATCGGCGTTGTTGATCACCACATCGAGGACCGCCAGCATCCGCAGCGCGGCCACGTCGGCGTGCACGACGGCGACGGGTCGGTCTGCCGCATCGACGCCTTCGACGACGGGGAACCAGCCGGGCGCAGGGGCCGCGTCGGCCGCCACCACCGTGACCAGTTCCCGGCTCGCGTCCTCGTCCTCCTCGACCCACGCCTGAATGGAGCCGGGCCCGAGCGGACCGTCGCCGAGCACGGTGACCGGGACGCAGTCGAAGCCACCGACCCGGGACACCACGTAGGCCGCGACCTCCCGCCGACCGAGGGTCCCGTCGGGGAAGTCCCACAGCGGCCGCTCCCCGACGACCGGCTTGTAGACGCAGGAACGGTCGCCGGTCGCCGTCTCGATCCTCGCCAGGAAGGTGGCGTTGGACGCCTGCACCAGCCTGCCGGTGAGGGTCAGACCTCCACTGCCGAGCACCTTCGCAAGGGCCGGATCCAGCACGTCGTCCACCGGACGTGGGTGGTTGGGCGAGGACATCGCCTGTTCGTCGATGCTCAGTCGAACAACGCTCGCCGATAGCCGTTCGCCCGAGGGCAGATGTGACCGGCAGGGTCGATCGGCTGCATGCAGAAGGGGCAGGAGGGACGCCCTGCGGCGACGATCGCCTGAGCACGCGCGACGAACTCGCGCGCGTACGACGCGGTGATCTTCACCACGAAGACCTCGTCGGCCTCGACCTCGGTCAGTTCGACCTCCGGCTCGTCCGTCCGCTCCTCCTCGACGTCGACGTTGGCGAACAGTTCGATCACGACGCGATCGATGCTCGGATCCCAGGCAATGGTCATGGTGCCGACCCGGAACTCCTCGGTGATGGGGACGTCGAGCGGATCGTTGTCCTTCGGTGCCGCGACGGCGGGAGGTACGCCCGCACCACTCCTGCGGCGCAGCACCTCGTCCAGGACGCGGTCCAGGTGCTCGGCGAGAACGGAGACCTGCTGCTTCTCCAGTGCGACGGTGGTGATCCGGCTGCCCTCACGGGCCTGCAGGAAAAACGTCCGCTCCCCCGGCTGGCCGACCGTGCCGGCGACGAACCGGTCCGGCGAGTCGTAGCGGTGCACCAGTATCGCCATGGGCAACAGCGTAGGTCAGGTCGTGCCGGTGTCGGCGCTTCCCAGGCCGCCGCCGACCGGCGCATCAGCGGCACCCGACCGGCCGGCTTCAGGCCGCCGCGGCGCCAGCAGGGTGCCGAGATCGACGGCTCCGAGGTTCACCGCCAGCACATAGGGCCGTTCGGGCGTATAGCGAATCACCGAGATCGAGGCCGGGTTCACCACGATCCGCTGGAACCCGTCGAGATGCAGGCCGAGGGCGTCCGCCAAGACGGCCTTGATCGGGTCGCCGTGCGTGACGGCCACCCAGACCGCGTCGGGGCCGTGCTCTGCGTGCATCCGGGCGTCCCAGGACCGGACCGCGCCGATCACCCGGGACGACATCTCCGCGAGCGACTCGCCGTCGGGGAACCGAGCCGCCGAAGGTTGGCGCTGCACCGTCGTCCAGAGTTCTTCGGTCGCCAGGTCCCGCAGCGACTGGCCCGTCCAGCGCCCGTACCCACACTCCAGTAGAGCAGCGTCCTCGGCGATCGCCACCGCGTGTTGGGCCACTGCCGCGATCTGCTCGGCGGTCTGTCGGCACCGCTCGAGCGGTGAGGTCACCACGGCCCGCAACGGCACCGCGGCCAACTGCGCCGCTGCGGCGGCGGCCTGCTGTCGCCCGACATCGTCCAGCAGGACGCCGGGCGCGCGCCCGGCGAGCACGCCGGCCAGGTTGGCAGCCGTCCGCCCATGGCGGACCAGCACCGCGGTGGTCACGGAGGCGAGGCTACCCAGTGAGCGCGCGATAGCGCCCGCGGACGCGACTGAGCAGCCCGCCCTCGGGGTCGGGCCCGATCTCCACGTGCTCGACCGCCCCGCGGACGAGGATCCCCCAGCCGGCGCGACCGCCGGAGTCGGTCAACCGCGCCCCGATCCAGCCTGCAGCCCCCTCCAACACCGGGCCCCACGGCCCGTCGAGCCAGCTGCCGACTGTGAACGGGCCCCCGGGCGCCGGGGCGACCTGGGCGAACGCATCGGCCACCCCACGCTGCTCCCAACCCAACAGGCTGATCGCGACGGTCGAGGTCTGGCCCAGCAGGTCGGCCAGCGGGGATTCGTCGTCCAGGACGCCTAGCACCTCGGCCGGCTCGCCGTCGGCTACGAGGAACGAGGAGAGCGTCCAACCGGCCCGGATCCCCGGAGTCTCAGGCCGCCGCCCCGGAATGGCGGCCGCCCAGACGCTCACGGGCGCCGGCATCCGGCCACGGAATCGGCGCAACGGGCTCCGCTCCGGTTCCGGCGTCGCGAACGGGTCGCCGCGGTGAATCGTCACGGCGCCAGTCTTCCTGGCGGGCTCGGCGCGCTGCATCCGCCCCGTGGCCGCACGAAGCGGCACTGGCCGCGACCGGAATTCCGCTGCGTGGCGAGGCAGGCTGTGCCGTACGCCGAGCCGTACCGTTGACCCGGCGCCGGGCACCGAGCCGGCCATGGAGGAGCGAACGTGGGCTGGCTCGAGGCCATCGTGCTGGGTGTTGTGCAGGGACTCACCGAGTTCCTCCCGATCTCGTCCAGCGCGCACCAGTCGATCGTCGGACAGCTGTTCGGCGGCCACGATCCGGGCTCGGCGTTCACCGCTATCAACCAACTCGGCACCGAGTCGGCGGTGATCATCTACTTCCGCAAGGACATCTGGCGGATCATCCGCGCCTGGTCGCTCGCGCTCGTCGGGCGGATCCCGCGCAACGACCCGGACGCCAAGATGGGTTGGCTGGTCATCATCGGGTCGATGCCGATCGTCGTGCTCGGATTGTTCTTCCAGGACGCGATCGACTCCACGCTGCGGAATCTGTGGATCACCGTCGCCATGCTCGGCGGGTTCGGTGTCTTGATCGGGTTGGCCGACCGGTACGCGCCGAACGTTCGCCCGCTGGAGTCGCTGACCTGGCGACACGGCCTGCTGTACGGGCTGGCCCAGTCCCTGGCGCTGATCCCCGGCGTCTCCCGTTCCGGAGCCACCATCGCAGCGGGGCTCACGATGGGATACCAGCGCGTCGCCGCCGCGAAATACGCCTTCCTGCTCGCGATTCCAGCAGTGGTCGGGTCGGGGCTCTTCAAATTGACCGATATCGCGAACGACCCGATCGAGCCGGCGTGGGGTCAGATCATTCTCGCGACCGCTGTGTCGTTCGTGATCGGGTACGCCGTCATCGCCTGGCTGTTGCGCTACATCAGCACGCACAACTTCCTGCCGTTCGTCATCTACCGGCTTGCGCTCGCCGCCGTCGTCGTCGTGCTGCTGCTGACCGGGGTGCTGGAGCCGCTGCCGCCGAGCTGACGGAGCGAGCCCGGTCAGCCGAGTCCCGCGGCCTCGTACGCCTCGGCGGCCAGTGTCAAGGCGTGCAGCTTCTCCTCCACCGACCCTCCGTACGGCACCAGCGCACAGGTGCTGACCCCGGCGTCGGCGAACTGACGCAACCGCTCGGCCAGCCGCTCCCGATCTCCAAGCAACGAGGTCGAGTCGATGAACTCGAAGGGCACCGCTGCCATCGCGTCGCGTGGGCGACCACCGAGATATAGGTCCTGGACCGTCGCCGCCTCCGTCGCGAATCCCATCCTGACCGCGAGCGCGTTGTAGAAGTTCTGCGCGCGACTTCCCATCCCACCGACGTAGAGCGCCGCGTAGGGGCGGACGGCGTCGGCGCAGCTGCGGACGTCGGCGCCGACGACGAGCGGGACGGTCGCGACCACATCGAAGCCGGCGACGCTCTGCCCGACCCGTTCGCGGCCCGCCTGCACCCGGCCGAGTTGGTCGGCGCTGAATTCTGGCGCGAAGAAGACCGCCAGCCAGCCGTCCGCGACCTCGCCGGCGAGCTGAAGATTGCGAGGCCCCACCGCGGCCAGGTAGATCGGCAGTCGGGGACGCGCCGGAGCGACACTCAGCTTCAACGCCTTGCCGGGCCCGTTCGGGAGCGGCAGTTGGTAGTGGGCGCCCTCGTACGCCAGCGTCTGCCGAGACATCGCCGCGCGCACGATCTCGACGTACTCGCGGGTGCGCGCGAGCGGTTGGTCGAACCGGACCCCATGCCACCCCTCCGAAACCTGCGGCCCGGAGACACCGAGTCCGAGCCGAAACCGGCCGGCACTGAGCAGATCCAAGCTGACCGCCGTCATGGCAGTCATCGCGGGAGTCCGCGCGGGGATCTGCATCACCGCCGAGGCGATCCCGATCCGGCTCGTCTGGCCCGCGAGCCAAGCGAGCAGGGTGGGACTGTCGGACCCGTACGCCTCGGCCGCCAGCACGAGCTCGAATCCGAGCGCCTCGGCGTGCTGAGTCAGTTGGAGTTGACCGCGCGGGTCGTCCCGGCCGACCAGGTATCCGAGATTCAGCCCGAGCCGCATCGAGGCACCGTAACACCGGGCCCCGTGGTCGCCTCCGGGCCGCTCCCGCTGACCGCGAGGCGTGCCGCAGCCCAGCCGGGTGCCCCGACGGCCTAGGGTCTCGTTCCATGGAGACGCGCCAGGTCGGCAGCAGTGGGTTGCGCGTCTCCCGCCTCGGCCTGGGCACGATGACCTGGGCACGCGACACCACCGCCGACAGCGCCCGGTCGCTGCTCGAGCAGTTCTACGAGGCCGGCGGCACGCTGATCGACACGGCTGCGGCGTACGGGGCCGGGGATGCCGAGCGCCTGATCGGCTCACTGGTCAGCACGCTCGGCGTGCGCGACGAGGTGGTGATCGCGACCAAAGCCGGCTTCGTGATCCGTGACGGCAAGCGCATCGTCGACACGTCCCGGCGTGCCCTCCTGCGGGATCTGGAGGGTTCGCTGCGGCGGCTGCAGACCGACTACGTCGATCTCTGGCAGCTGCACGCCTGGGGCGACACCCCACTGGAGGAATCCCTCGCTGCGATGGACCACGCGGTCCGCTCGGGCATGGCGCGCTACGCCGGGATCTCGAACTTCGTCGGCTGGCAGACGGCGCAGGCGGCCACCTGGCAGCGCGCCTATCCCGGTCGAACGCCGATCGTCAGCGCTCAGGTGGAGTACTCGCTGCTCGCCCGGCGGGCCGAGATGGAGGTGCTGCCTGCGGTGCGCGCCTTCGGCCTCGGCTTCTTCCCGTGGTCCCCGCTCGGCCGCGGCGTGCTCACCGGGCAGTACCGCAACGGCACCCCGCGCGGGTCGCGCGCGGCGACCGAACACTTCGCGTGGTTCGTGGAGCCGTATCTCGAGCCACGCAGCAAAGGCGTCGTCGAGGCGGTCGCGCGGGCCGCCGAGGGGCTCGATCTCACCCCACTCCAGGTGGCGCTGCTGTGGGTCCGCGACGCTCCCGGGGTGACCGCGCCGCTGCTCGGGGCTCGGACCGCGGGACAACTCGCTCCGGCGCTCGCCGTGGAGGACAAGATGCTGCCGGTCGAGATCGCCTCCGCGCTGGACGACGTCTCCGGTGGACCCAACACCGAGCGGCAGCCCTGAGACCCGCGGGTCATCGCGAGAGCCAACTCTGGCAGCATGCCTTGCGCCGTCGGCGCACCGTTCAGGAGACCATCCGGATGATCTTGCGCCGGATCCAGACGTCGCGAGTCCCGTCGCGGTAGCGGCGCAGCCGGGTCAACTCCCAGCCGCCGTACTCGGCATGCTCGGCGAGCAGTTGGCGCACCGCGTTGCGCGACAGGTGACGGCCGAGCCGCACGCGCTCGACCTCGTACTCGACTCCACGGATCGCCATCGCCGAACAGACTACGGGCGGGCGCCGCGACCGCGCAGCAGGTGCGGCTGGTCACTCCCTCAGGCGCGGTCGAGGAACCGGTCGAGGACGCGGGCACCGAACTCCAACGACTCGATCGGCACCCGCTCGTCTACCCCGTGGAACATCGATGCGAAGTCGAGGTCCGGCGGCAGCCGGAGTGGCGCGAACCCGAAGCACTGAATGCCGAGCCGGTGCCAGGCCTTGGCGTCAGTGCCACCACTCATCAGATACGGCACGGCGCGCGCGCCCGGATCTGCCTCGACCAGGCAGGCCTGCATCGCCTCGACCAGCGCACCGGAGAACTCGGTCTCGACCGACGGCTGGCGAGTGACCACCTCGTAGCGGACCCGGTCGCCGATCAGCTCGCCGATGGTGTCGTAGAACTCCTGCTCCGCGCCCGGCACGAACCGCCCATCGATCCCAGCGGTCGCTCGGCCGGGGATGACGTTGTGCTTGTACCCGGCCGCCAGCATCGTCGGATTGGCCGTGTTGGACATCGTCGCGCCGACCATCCGCGCGATGCCGCCCAGCCGTGCCAGGGTCTGCTCGGCCTCGGCCGGATCCAGCTCGATATCGAACGCCTCCGATACGCCCGCCAGAAACGCGCGCTGAGCGTCGGTGATGCGTGCCGGCCAGGTGTAGGCGCCGATTCTCGCGACGGCGCTCGCCAGCGCAGTGACAGCGTTGGCGTCGTTCCGGAATGACCCGTGGCCGGCCTTGCCATCAGCAATCAGGTCCAGCCAGGCCATCCCCTTCTCGGCAGTCTGGATCAGATAGAGCCGCAGATCGTCCCGGATCGTCAGCGAGAAGCCGCCCACCTCGCCGATCGCCTCGGTGCACCCGGAGAGTTCGTCGGGATGCTCGTCGACCAGGAACTGCGCGCCGAGCACGCTGCCGGCCTCCTCGTCCGCGGTGAAGACGAGCTTGAGCGGGCGTCGCGGCGCCGCGCCAGCGCGAGCGCGGGCCCGAATCACGCTCAGCACCATCGCGTCGAAGTCCTTCATGTCGACCGCGCCGCGTCCCCAGACGCACCCGTCGACGACCTCCCCGGCGAACGGCGGCACCGACCAGTCCGTCGCCTGCGCCGGGACGACGTCGAGGTGACCGTGCACCAGCAGCGGTGCGGCTGACTGATCCACGCCGTCCGGGGCCCAGTCGGCCACCAGCGACGCACGCCCGGGGCGGGATTCATAGATGCGGGACTCGATGCCCACCTCGTCCAGCAGTTCGGCGACGCGCTCGGCGGCTGCGCGCTCGCCCGGCCCCGGCTGTGCGCCGAAGTTGGAGGTGTCGATACGGATCAGGTCGCGGCACAGCTGCACGACCTCGGCGTCGGGGGCGTACTCCTGGTTCACCGCCTCATCTTGTCCCACCCCTGGACCGAAGGGGTGCCCGGTGTCCGCTCCGTTCGGCCGTCTCGTTGTCGGCGCCGGACCGCTGGCCGTTGCTATAGTCTGTGGGCGCTCGACGCACCAGGTCCGGGTGGCGGAATAGGTAGACGCGCTAGCTTGAGGTGCTAGTGCCCTTTGCAGGGCATGGGGGTTCAAGTCCCCCCTCGGACACAGATCGACAGACACGGCTCCCGGGCAACCGGCCCGGGACGGCCGGATGGCTCGGTACTTCCGCGCAAAATAGGCGAGCGGCGCGCAACGGGCCTGGGCACAATGGCGCGGGTGCTGTTGACCATCACGACGACGCGCCGCCCGGCAACCGACCTCAGCTTCTTGCTGCACAAGCATCCCGACCGGGTGCAGTCGTTCCCGCAGGCCTTCGGCACCGCCACCGTCTTCTATCCGGAGGCGTCGGAGAACCGATGCACGGCTGCCTTCCTGGTGGAGGTGGACGGGGTGACGCTGGCCCGCCGGCGGAGCCGCGCGGTTCCCGACTTCAGTCTCAGCCACTACGTCAACGATCGGCCGTACGCCGCGTCGTCGCTCGTCGCCGTCGCCCTCGGACGGGTGTTCAGTACGGCCAGGAGCGGCCGGTGCGACGCGCGGCAACAGGTCGCGGACGCTCCGATGCCGCTCCAGATCGACATCCCGGCCCTGCCGTGCCGCGGCGGGGCGCGCTTCGCGGGCCGCATCTTCGAACCGCTGGGATGGTCGGTTTCGGCCACGCCGGTGCCGCTGGACGCACGCTTCCCCGATTGGGGCGACTCGCGCTACGTCGCACTGCGGATCGAGGGCGAGCTGCGACTTGCCGACGCGCTGAACCAGTTGCACGTGCTGCTGCCGGTGCTCGACGAGTCCAAGCACTACTGGCAGGGCCCGGATGAGGTGGACAAGCTGATCCACTCCGGCGGCGGGTGGCTCGCGGGCCACCCCGAGCGTGAAGAGATCGCGCGCCGCTACCTCGGTCGCAGCGCCTGGCTGACCCGGGCCGCCCTGGCCCGACTGGCCGAGCTTGACGACGCGTCCGACGAGTCGCTCGGACCCGACCCGGACGACGAGGTAGCGCAGCTTCCCGAGCGCCGCGTGCCCTTGAATCGTCAGCGCCACGACGCCGTCCTTGCGACGTTGCAGCGGTTGGGAGCCCAGTCGGTGATCGATCTCGGCTGCGGCCCGGGGGCCTTCCTGGTCGCGCTCGCAGGCGTTCCGGGCATCACCACGATTGCGGGCGTCGACGTCTCCGCCAGGGCGCTCGCGCTCGCCGAGCGGAGGCTCCAGACGGCGCGCCTCCCGGCGCGGCAGCTGGAGCGGATCAGCCTGCTCCACGGAGCGCTGACCTACGAGGACGCGCGTCTCACCGGGTACGACGCAGCCGTGCTGATGGAGGTGGTCGAGCACGTCGATCCGGAGAGGCTGCCTGCCCTCGAACACGCAGTCTTCTCCGTCGCTCGGCCGCGAGCGGTCATCGTCACGACTCCGAACGCCGACTACAACCAGCACTACGAGGGACTCACCGGAATGCGGCATCCCGACCACCGATTCGAATGGACCCGAGGCGAGTTCGCCGGCTGGACGCGGTCAGTGGCCACCAGCCACGGATATCGCGTCGAGCTCGGCGACGTCGGTCCGACTGACCCTCAGTCGGGCGCGCCGACGCAGCTGGCGGTGTTCGACCGTGGCTGACATCGACTCGCCAGTCGTCCGGCTACCGGAGCTGGGGTTGGTCCTCCTGATCGGCGTTTCCGGCAGCGGCAAGACCACGTTCGGACGCCGCCACTTTGCCCCGACCGAAGTGATCTCGTCCGACTTCTGTCGAGGCCTCGTCGCCGATGACGAAAATGATCAGTCCGCCAGCAGCGACGCCTTCGACCTGCTGCACCACCTCGCCGGGATCCGGCTGCGGCGCGGCCTGCTCACTGTCGTCGACGCCACCAACCTCCGCCAGGCCGACCGCGCGTCCTTGATCGCCGTCGCGCGCGACCACGACGTCCTGGTGGATGCCGTCGTGCTGGACGTCGCCGAGTCGGTCGCTGTCGCGCGGAACGCTCGGCGCGCCGACCGGACCTTCGGCGGTGCCGTCATCGCCCGCCAACACCGAGAGCTCAGGCGCTCGTTGCGCGGCATCCGCAAGGAGGGCTTCCGCCGGGTGCACGTGCTGCACGGCGAGTCCGAGATCGACGCGGCCACGGTGCAGCGGGAGCGGTCCTGGAACGACCGCCGCGACCTGACCGGCCCGTTCGACATCATCGGCGACGTCCACGGCTGCGCGCCAGAACTACGCGGCCTGCTCGAGCGGCTCGGCTGGAACCTGGACCGCGACGAGTCGGGATCTGCGGTGGGTGCCAGCCATCCGGACGGCCGGATGGCGCTCTTCGTCGGCGACCTGGTGGATCGCGGGCCCGACACTCCGGGCGTGCTACGGCTGGTGATGGGCATGGTGACGTCAGGTTCCGCGCTCTGCGTCAGCGGCAACCACGAGGCGAAACTGGTCAAGGCACTGCGCGGCAGCAAGGTCCAGACCAAGCATGGCCTCGCCGAATCGCTGGCCCAGCTGGCGACCGAGTCCGAGGAGTTCCGCGATCGCGCGGCATCGTTCATGGACCACCTCATCAGCCACTACGTGCTCGACGCCGGGAGACTCGTGGTGGCCCACGCCGGCCTCAAGGAGGCCTACCACGGCCGATCGTCGAGCCGGGTCCGGGCGTTCGCGCTGTACGGCGACACCACCGGGGAGACCGACGAGTACGGGCTGCCCGTCCGCTACCCCTGGGCGCGCGACTATCGAGGCGCGGCCATGGTCGTCTACGGCCACACGCCCGTTCCGGAGCCGGAGTGGCTGAACAACACGATCTGCTTGGACACCGGCGCAGTGTTCGGCGGCCGGTTGACCGCCCTCCGCTATCCGAGCCGCGAGTTGGTGAGCGTGTCGGCCGAGCGCGAGTGGTACCCACCAGCCCGGCCGCTCGCTGTCGGCGATACCCGGGCGTCGTCGACCCTGCGGCTCGACGACGTGATCGGGAACCGCTGGCTGGAGACCGGATTGGCCGGCACCGTGAAGATTCCGGCGGAGAACTCCGCCGCCGCCCTGGAGGTGATGAGCCGGTTCGCCGTCGACCCCCGCTGGCTGGTCTACCTGCCGCCGACGATGGCGCCGGCAGCGGCCTCGACCCGCGAGGGGTTTCTCGAGCATCCCGACGAGGCCTTCGCGGAATACCGCTCAGCCGGGATCGCCGAGGTGGTCTGCGAGGAAAAGCACATGGGGTCGCGGGCGGTCGCCGTCCTGGCGCGTGACGCCGGCGCCGCCGAACACCGTTTCGGCGTCGCCGACGGCAGTCTCGGCATGGTGTACACCCGAACTGGGCGGCCGTTCTTCGCACCATCCGCTCCGTTGATCGCGAGGCTCCACCACGCCGTGCTGCCGCTCTTCGACCGCCTGGAAACCGACTGGCTCGCCTTGGACTGCGAACTGCTGCCCTGGTCCGCCAAGGCGCTCGGACTGATCAAGGACCAGTACGCGGCCGTCGGCGCTGCGGCGGAGAGCGCCCTCCCGGTGGCAGCCGATGCGCTGGCGAGGGCTGCCCTGCGCGGACTCGACGTCAGCGATCTGAGTGCGCGCACGGCTCAGCGGATCAGCAACGCCGCGGCGTACCGCGACGCCTACGCGGAGTACTGCCGGCCCGTATCGGGGCTGGACGGAATCACCCTGGCGCCGTTCCAGATCCTGGCCGCGGAGGGCCGGCCGTACGCAGCGACCGAGTCGCATCGCTGGCACCTCGACCATCTCGGGTCGCTCACCGACCCGTTTCTCACCCCGACCCGGCACCTTTTCGTGGATCTCCACTCGGCCGAGCAGTGCGCGGACGCGACGCGATGGTGGTCCGATCTCACCGCCGCGGGCGGAGAGGGCATGGTCGTCAAGCCGGCGCACCCGGCGCCCCGTCGGGTGCAGCCCGGCATCAAGGTGCGCGGCAGGGAGTACCTGCGCCTGATCTACGGGCCCGACTACACCTCGCACCTCACGCTGCTCCGCCAGCGTTCTCTGGGGAAGAAGCGCAGTCTCGCCCTGCGTGAGCACGCGCTCGGCGTCGAGGCATTGGTGCGATTCGCAGCGCGCGAACCGCTCTGGCAGGTGCATCGACTGGTTTTTGGTGTGCTGGCGCTGGAATCGGAGCCCGTCGATCCTCGCCTGTAGGCGCCCGTCATGCTCGGGGCTTCAGGGAGCGAGGATCCGGGCACCCCGTTCGATCAAGGCCGCCAGCGCGGGATGGTCGGCCCCGTCGGTGACAACGCCGGCAACCTGCGAGAGTGCCAACACCTGGTGCGGCGACGCGGTACCCAGCTTTTCGGCGCTCGCCAGGACGTAGGTTTCCGCAGCGCGTGTGGACAGGGTCCGCTTCATCGCCGCCTCTTCAGCGTCACCGGTGGTCAGGCCATGGTCCGGGTGAACTCCGGTCACCCCGAGCAGGAACAGATCGGCTGTCACGCGCTGCACGGCCTCGACCGCGGCCGCCCCGGAGGTGACCGCCGAGTGCCGGAAGAGCCGCCCGCCGATCAGCAGGACCTCGATCTGTTCATGCGGCAGCAGGCCCACCGCGATCGTCGGGCTGTGGGTCACCACGGTGCAGCGCAGCGTGCGGGGCAGGTGATGAACGACCTCGAGCGTGGTCGTTCCGCCGTCGAGAATCACCACTGAGCCAGGCTCGATCAGTTCCGCGGCGCGGGCAGCAACCAGCTTCTTGCTCGTCGGCGAGACCTGTGCGCGCCCGGGGTAGTCGGCGAGGGCCGGTGACGCCGGGACCGCGCCGCCGTACACACGCTGACACAGCCCAGCGGACGCCAGCTCCCGCAGGTCGCGCCGGATCGTGTCCTCGGAAACGCCCAGTTCGGCTGCAACGTCGCGGGCGACCACCGTGCCGTCAGATCGCAGCTTCCGGAGCCAGAGTTCCTTGCGCTCGGCAGCGAGCATGCACGCTTCCCCTCATTCTTCTTCGCACTATCACTCGTTTATGCATGTTTCTGCAGGCTAGAGTACCCGACCATGACGACCAAACCCCAGATGATCCTGATCGCGGGACCCTTCCGCAGCGGCACCGGCGACGATCCCGCCGCCCTGGCGGACAATCTCGCCCGGCTGGAAGCAGCAGCCTGGCCCCTCTTTGCCAAAGGCCACCTCCCGATGATCGGCGAGTGGGTCGCGCTGCCGGTGCTGCGGTCGGCCGGCGCCGAGATCGGTGATCCGCTGGCCGACGAGGTGCTGTACCCGACCGCTGAACGGCTGCTCGCCCGATGCGACGCCGTGCTGCGGCTTCCCGGCCGATCCGTCGGCGCAGACCAGGACGTCGCGATCGCCAGGCAGCGCGGGCTTCCGGTGTACTTCTCGCTCGACGAGATCCCGGCCTGCCTGCCGGCCCACGCATGAGCGGCGGGATCGGATCGTCACGGCCAGATAGCCGCGGACGGACCGGGCTGGACGATGTCGGCAGGGGCCTCGACCGAAACCCGGATGTTGTGGTGCGGGATGTCGAGGTGACCTCGGACGGCTGGCACGTGCTTCGCCGGACAACGTTCGACTTTCGACGCCGGGACGGCACCTGGACACGGGAACAGCGCGAGACCTACGACCGAGGCAACGGCGCGGCCATCCTGCCCTACGACCGCGAGCGCGGCACCGTGCTGCTCACCCGACAGTTCCGCTTTCCGGCCTACGTGAACGACCACCCCGACGGGATGCTCACCGAGGTGGCCGCCGGCCTGCTGGACGAGGACGACGCCGAGACCGCCATCCGCCGCGAAGCCGAGGAGGAACTCGGCATCAGGGTGGGCAGTCTGGAACTGGTGTACGACGCCTACATGAGCCCCGGCTCGGTGACCGAGCGCGTGCTCTGTTTCGTGGCGTCCTACAGCCGAGGCGATCGGATCAGTCTCGGCGGTGGCCTGGCCGGCGACGGCGAAGACATCGACGTGCTGGAACTGCCGGCCGCCGAGGCGCTCGCCATGCTCGAGGACGGCCGGATCCGCGACGGGAAAACGATCATGCTCCTGCAGTGGCTCGCGCTCCGCATGCTCGGTGGAAGCCCGGTCACCGAAAGTCCCGGGATCGATGACCGGCAGGCAGCGCCGCCCGCACCTGTGGGTAGACGCCGCTGAGCGGCTGCAACCGCTCGGCGATCAGATTGGTGACACCGTCGCAGTGCTCCACCCTGCCGCGAATCACCATGGCGCCGGCGTTGCGCCCGATTCGTCCGAACCGGCGCCAGATCTCCTCCGAGCAGACCACATTGAGCATTCCGGTCTCGTCCTCCAGGTTGAGAAAGGTGACGCCCCCGGCGGTGGACGGGCGCTGCCGATGAGTGATGAGGCCCGCCACTCGGATCCGTCGGTCAGCGTGGTCTCGACCGAGCGACGAGATCGGCAGGATGCCTCGCTCGTCCAGCAGCGAGCGGATGTGCTGGACCGGATGCCTGTCGGGAGAGATGTGAGTTGCCGACAGGTCGGCCAAGGTGAGGTCGACCTCGCTCATTCCTGGCAGCTGCGGCGGCGCCGCGTCGATCGCTGACCCCGGCAGCGTCTGCTCATTGTCCGCGTAGCCGGCATTCCACAGCGCTTGCCGTCGCGTCAACCCGAAGCAGTCGAACGCGCCCGCCGTCGCCAGCGCCTCGGTCTGGGCAACTGTCAGTCCGGCTCGTCTGACCACGTCGTTCATCGAGGCGAATGGCTCCCGCGACCGCTCGGCCACGATCCGCTCCGCGGTGTCCCGCCCCAGCCCACGCACCTCGGTCAAACCGAGCCGCACGGCGAATCGGCCGTCTCTGCGGTGCTCCAGAGTGCGGTCTGGGGCCTCTCGGTCGAACCGACTCGCGGCCGGCTGGACCGAGTGCAGGCAGTTGTCCAAGCCGGTCGCATTCGTCCCCGGGGCTGCGACGACGCCGTCCAGGATCTCCAGATCGGCGTCCACACCCGACCAGACGATGTCAGGGCGCTTGACCTCGACGCCGTGCCGACGGGCGTCGGCGACCAATGACTGTGGTGAGTAGAACCCCATCGGCTGTGCCCGCAACAGCCCGGCCAGGAAGGCCCCGGGATAGTGCAGTTTGAGCCAGGACGAGGCGTAGACCAGCAGGGCGAAGCTGATCGAGTGACTCTCGGCGAAGCCGAAGTTGGCGAACGCTTGGATTCGCGCGTAGATGTCATCGGCCAGAGCGCCGGTGATGCCGTGCCGCGACATGCCGACGTAGAGCTTCTCCCGTAGCCGGTCGATCTTCTCCACGCCGCGCTTGGATCCCATCGCTCGGCGCAGCAGATCGGCGTCATCGCCGGTGCAGTCGCCAACCGCCATCGCTATCTGCATCAGTTGTTCCTGGAACAGCGGCACACCGAGGGTGCGCCGCAGCACCGGCTCGAGTTCAGGATGCGGATAGGTCACCTCCTCTTTCCCGGTCGCGCGGCGGATGTAGGGATGGACGGCGCCGCCTTGGATCGGGCCTGGCCGGATGAGGGCGATCTCGACCACCAGGTCGTAAAACCGCCGGGGCTGCAGCCGGGGCAGGGTGCCCACCTGGGCACGACTCTCCACCTGGAAAACCCCGATCGAGTCGGCCCGGCAGAGCATGTCGTAGACCCCCGGCTCCTCCTTCGGCAGTGTGTGCAGCGTCCAGGCCTCGCCGACTCGCTGCGCGGCGAGATCGAGGGTGTACTGGATCGCTGCCAGGATGCCCAGACCGAGGAAGTCGAACTTGACCAGCCCCATCCAGGCGCAACTGTCCTTGTCCCACTGCAGCACCGTGCGCTGATCCATTCGACCGCGCTCGATCGGGCACACCTCACCGACGGGTCGCTCCGTCAACACCATGCCACCGGAGTGGATGCCGAGATGCCGCGGTGCCTTCAGCAGCATCCCAGCCAGTTCGATCACTGGTTCGGGGATTTCGTGGTCACCATCGACGGGAATCGATCCCCAGAACTCGATCTGCTTGGACCACGCATCCTGCTGGCCGGTGGAGTAGCCGAGCGCTTTCGCCATGTCCCGCACTGCCGACTTGGGCCGGTAGCTGATCACGTTGGCGACCTGGGCGGCATTGCGCCGACCGAAGCGCCGGTAGACCTCTTGGATCACTTCCTCGCGCCGGTCGGAGTCGAAGTCGACATCGATGTCGGGTTCCTCGTCACGAGTGGTGGAGAGAAAGCGCTCGAACGGGAGGTCGTACAGGATCGGGTCGACAGCGGTGATACCGAGCACGTAGCAGACCACCGAGTTCGCCGCCGATCCGCGCCCCTGACACAGGATTCCCCGAGAGCGCGCGAAGGCGACCATGTCGTGCACGATCAGGAAGTAGCCCGGGAAGTCCTTTTCCTCGATCACCGCAAGTTCGCGCGCCAACCGACGCTCCGCAATGCCGACCTCTCGGGGGTAGTACGACTGCACCCCCCGCCGGCACAGTTCGCGGAGCCAGCTGATCGGCGTATGCCCGTCGGGCACATCGAGCTTGGGAAGCCGCGGCTTGGCCAGCCGGAGATTGAAGGCGCACTCCGCGGCGATCTCCAGGGTGCGCCCCACGACACCGGGATGGCGGGCGAAAATCCGGCTCATCTCCGCTCCCGACCTCAGGTGGGCAGACGGACTGCCCGGCAGCCACCCATCCATGTCGGTCAGGCTTCGCCGCGCCCGGACGGCAGCCATGGCAGCACCGAGCCGGCTGTGGTCAGGGATGGCGTAGTGCACGTTGTTGCTGGCGATCAGTCGGAGGCTGCGGTCATCGGCCAGCCTCGCCAGCGCGTCGTTGACGACCGAGTCGGTGGGTTGGCCATGGTCGATCAACTCCACGGCGACGTTCTGTCGGCCGAACATCGCGGTGATGCGATCGAGTTCCACCGCTGCCGCATCCGCACCGCCGCCGGCGAGTGCCTGCCGAACGGCACCTTTACGACACCCGGTGAGGATCTGCCAGTGACCATCGGCGATCTCAGCAAGTTCGTCCAGGCGGTAGAGCGGACGCCCCTTCTCATCCCCGCGGAGTTGCGCCTCCGTGATCGCCCTGGCCAGCCGGTGATACCCGGCCACCCCGCGTGCCAGCACCAGCAGATGAGTGCCTTCGGGATCGGCCACCCCGTTCTGCGGCGTGGTCAGACCCAGGGACAGTTCCGCGCCATAGACGGTGCGCAGGTCGTAGGCCATGGCCGCCTCAGCGAATCGGGAGGCGGCGTAGAAGCCGTCGTGGTCAGTGATGGCGAGAGCCTCCAGCCCCAACCGCACCGCTTCCTCGATCAGCACCTCCGGCTCGTCCACGCCGTCCAAGAAACTGAAGTTGCTGTGGCAGTGCAGTTCGGCGTACGGCGTCACCGGGCCGGAGGGGCGATGCACGGCGCTGTCGGCGGCGTACGCGGGACGCTTGCGCTTGTATCCAGGAGCGCTGTCACCGTCGGGATTCTCCGGTGAGTTGTCGGCGTGTGGACGCCCGGACATCCGCCGCTCGAGTTCGCGCCAAGGAATCGGCGGGTTGTTCCAGCCCATCTACGCCAGCCCGCCTGGCCAGGCCGACCGGCGCGCAGCGCTAGTCATAGCTCGCCTCGGTCCACCATCGACCGCCCTCGACGATCATCAACCATGCACGCCCATCCCGGCCGACCACCTGGAACCGGGCCAACCGACGTGCACGGTGCTCGTCCCACCACAGCTCCTCGATCGGCCACGGACCTGCCCAGGCGTCCACCCTGGTCAGGTCGCCGCCGTCGCCTACGGCGGCGAAGACGGGTGTCGAACTCACCAGGCCGCGATCGTCGAGGGTGACAGGTCGTCCTTCCCCGTCGAGCACGCGTGCCGCGATGGGCTGGGAAAAGACCCGCGCCGGAGCCGGCGGCGGAATCGTGCCCGGCCAGGGCAACGCCACCGGACGCCCATCCGGCGCACGGGATCCCCACGGACTGAGCTGCTGACGATCGCGAGGGCTGCGTCCGCCCTGCACGGTCGGCGCAAGCACTTCTTCGGGGCCGAGCATCCCCTGCAGCCGGGCGACACCACGCTCGACCTGTTCGGAACGCGCGCTCCCCCACAGCCCTTCCCCGTGGTCGGCGAGGGATTCGACCGCCTCGGGCAGGAACCGCACTTCCACCACGGGTTCGGGCGCCGGATCGCCCTGCAACTGCCAATACAAGCGGTCGACCAGATCAGCTCCAGCGAACCAACGGGAATGCGCCCAGACGCGCGAGCCTGTCCAACCACCGTCAGTCGCAACCTCGATCCGCACCTCGGTGCAGACCAGACCGTGCCGGGCGAGCTCAGCGACGCAGGCGTCGGCCTCAGCGCGACTGCTGAACGCGATGGGCTCGATGGTTTCCAGGCCAGGAAAGAAGCGAGCCGTTCTGCTGATCTCCAACGGCGGTCGGCGCGACACCACGGGCTGGGTGTCCCGTCCTCTGCACTGCCGATGGATCCAAGCACCACGACTACCGAATCGGGTCAGCACGTCCCGAGCGGACAACTCAGCGAAAGCACCGAGAGTGCCGATACCCAGCCGGCGCAGCAGAGTGACCAGATCGACGTCATCGAGCACCCGAATCGAGAGTGGGGCGAGATACTCAGCCGATCCCCCGGCAGGAACCAGTACGCAGTCCTGAGCCGGCGCCTGTCGAGCGGCCTGCTCGGCGGCAAACCGGCCGTCGGCGACACCGATCCGGCAGTCCCAGACCCCAGCGGCGACGAGATGCTCGGCAACGACGGCAGCAGCCTGCCGTTCACCGCCATAGAAGCGCGCCGGTACCGACAGGGCGCAGAGCCCAGGCCGGATTGGAGCCACTCCGGCAGCGATCTCCTCCAGGGCCGACAACACGACCTCGAATGTCCGGATCTCACTCTCGGCATTCCGATCGACTACGACCAGTTCGGGACAGCGCGCGGCAGCATCACGGCGGCGCATGCCGCGCCGGACGCCTTCCACACGGGCAACGCTCGATGCGGCGAAGATTTCCCCGTGGTCGACGACACCGATCGGTGTCGCTGCATCCAGGCCGAGCTTCGAGGCGGCGGCGACCACAGGCCAATCCGGACACCAGACAACCAGCTGACGCCCACCCCCGCT
This sequence comes from Propionibacteriaceae bacterium, assembly GCA_044225235.1. Taxonomy (GTDB): domain Bacteria; phylum Actinomycetota; class Actinomycetes; order Propionibacteriales; family Propionibacteriaceae; genus Microlunatus. Next base: position 102,223 of record JBGAIX010000001.1, read on the forward strand.
GCTCTCACGTGACTGGTGATCCGCACTTCCAGGGAGTTCGGCGGAGGCCACACCGACCGAGGAGTGCGTCGTGCTACCAGAATCGACAGCGCGATGCGGCGAAGCCACCGTCGTCTCCATCTCAAACGGCCTGAACCGCTGTCAGGGCCACCGAGCGATCGGCGACGACCTGGTGTTCGGCATTCGGCAGCCAGAGCCTGACACGGCTGACCGGACCGCCTTGAGTCACCGTGACCACCACACGGCGTGCCGTCAGGTGACCGAACCCGTGCCCCAGCCCTTGCCAGTTCGACTCCGTCACTGCCAGCCGGGCATCCGCGCGCGGCCAGTCCCCCCACACGATGAGCGCAGCATCCTTCTGACGCAGCCGCGCCCGCAGTCGCTCAGCCTGGTGCTCCGACACCGATGTCGGCACCTTCACCACGACGACACCCGCGATCTCCAAGAGTCCTGCCGTGACGCTGAGCCAGTGCTCTCCCGGGCGCGGCACCATGACCATCCGACTCAGATCGACTCCGAATCCGGCCGCCGCCTCGAGTCCCAACTCGTCAGCGCCGACGACGGCTGTCCACTCCCCTGCCCGAGACGGCCCCGCCAGGAGCGCCAGCACCAGACTCGGACTGTCGACGGCGTAAGCACCGCCCGTCCTCAGCCTGACCAGATCCTCCAGGCCAGGAAGCGATGCGAGCGTGCGCGTGACCGCTGCGCCTTGCATCCGCTGGACACGCCGCTGCAGCTCACGGATCCGGCTGCGGTCGGGGAGGGTCGTGGACACCACTCCATAATCGAACAGATATTCGATAGAGTCAACGTCGTGATGTTGCCTTCAGCCAGCTCGCCGACACTCTCCACCACCTCTAGGCAGGCTTCCTCTAATTGTCCGGACAATTGCACATTGAACGCACGCCCGATAGCCTGGCGGCAGGCTTCTGCACTGCCCCTTCGGGCGCGGCGCCGTGGCTGGGAGCACCTCTGCTCCATCCTTCACCGCACCCAGTCGAAGGGGATTCGCCAGTGTGGGCGACCATCACGAGGAATGCCGGATGAGCGGCGCAACCGATCCCTCCGAGCGGAACACATCCCCATCGCCGACAGCTGTCCCATGGTGGCGGAGCGCGGTGATGTACCAGATCTACCCGCGCAGCTTCGCGGACGGCAACGGGGACGGCGACGGTGATCTGGCCGGAATTCGCGAGCATCTCGGCTACCTTGCCGACCTGGGGGTCGACGGGATCTGGCTTTCGCCGTGGTACCCGTCCCCGATGGCCGACGGCGGGTACGACGTCAGCGACTTCACCGACATCCACCCGATGTTCGGCACCCTGGCGGAGGCCGACGCGCTGGTGCAAGAGGCGCACGAGCTCGGCCTGCGGGTGATTGTCGACGTCGTGCCCAACCACACCTCATCGGAGCACGCGTGGTTCCGAGCCGCTTTGGCTGCCCCGCCCGGCTCACCTGAACGCGCCCGGTACATCTTCCGCGATGGCCGCGGGGACGGCGGCGACATCGAGCCCAACAACTGGATCAGCTGCTTCGGCGGCTCCGCCTGGGAACGTGTCCCGACGGCTGACGGCTCTCCGGGGCAGTACTACCTCCACTTGTTCGCACCCGAGCAGCCCGACCTCAATTGGACCAACGAGCAGGTGCTGTCGGACTTCGACGACATCCTTCGCTTCTGGTTCGACCGCGGGGTCGACGGGCTGCGGGTCGACGCCGCGCCCGCACTGGCCAAGGCGCCCGATCTGCCCGATTTCGACTACGGCCCTGAGGCCCGATTCGTCACCGTCGAGTGGGTCGACAATCCTCACTGGGACACCGACGAAGTGCATGAGATCTTCCGTCGCTGGCGCCGGATCGCTGACCAGTACCGCGACGAACACGGCGGTGACGAGCGGGTCTTCGTGGCCGAGGCCGTCGTCGGGACGTCAGCGCGACTCAGCAATTACCTCCGGCCGGACGAGATGCACACGGCCTTCAACTTCCCGTACTTGAAGAGCCCGTGGGACGCAGCCGAGATCGCGCAGATCATCCAGGAGACCCTCGAGACCTACGCGCTCGTCGACGCGCCGGCGACCTGGGTGCTCTCCAGCCACGACGAGACGCGGCTGGTCAGCCGATACGGGCGCAAGACGACCGGCGCGCGATACCTCACCGACGGCTTCGGGGAATCCGTGGATCTCGAACTCGGCACCCGTCGATCCAAGGCCGCCGCTCTGCTCATGCTGGCATTGCCCGGCACGGCCTACATCTACCAAGGGGAGGAGCTGGGACTCCCGCAGGTCGACGACCTGCCGACGGAAGTGCTGCAGGATCCGGTGTTCAAGCGCACCGGCGGGGAAGTGCGTGGGCGCGACGGCTGCCGTGTCCCGATCCCGTGGATCGGAGACGAACCGCCGTACGGGTTCTCTCCCACCGGCGTCAGCACCTGGCTGCCGCAGCCCGAAGGCTGGGGCCGCTTCACCGTGCAGGCTCAGCAGACAACCGCTGACTCCATCTTCAGCGTCTACCGGAGCGCGCTGCGGTTCCGTCGACATGCGACGTTCCTCCACGGGAACGCGTTCCGTTGGCTCGATGCGCCTGCGGGGGCCCTCCGGTTCCGCCGCACCGAACAGTTCGAGTGCCTGGTCAATATCTCGGCAGAACCCATCACGCTGGATCAGGGGTCAGAGATCATCCTGGCCAGCGCCGCGCTGAACGACGGAGTGGTGCCACGCGACACCGCCGTCTGGACTCGCCCCGCTCAGTAGCGACTCACCGCCAGCGCAGAGGATTGGGAAGCGGCGCCGACGGCTTGTCGGCGCCAGCCGACTTGGGTCGCGCCGCATAATCCCCATGACAGCGCGAGTGCGCTCGGGCACCCTGGTCAGGCCTGATCCAAGCGCGCGGGACGGAGGTCGCGAGGTGTCCGGAGTCATCGTGCTGAACACCGACAACACGGCCCTGCACACCGTTACGGTCCAACACGCGGTCCGGATGCTGGTGCGCAAAGTCGCGGTGGTCGAGGAGTCGCGGGCCGGCCATTCCATCGGCCCGTACCCGTGGCCTGTCGTGCTACGGCTGATCCGCTACGTCAAGACCACGTTTCTCTACGCACGCACGCCGGCCTGGTCCAAGCGCGGGGTCCTCCGTCGCGACCGCCACCGCTGCGCGTACTGCGCGAACGAGGCCGACACCGTCGACCATCTGGTGCCTCAGTCGCGCGGCGGCCCGAACACCTGGCTGAACACCGTCGCCGCGTGCACCCGGTGCAACAACCTCAAAGCCGATCGCACCCCCAGGGAGGCGGGCATGCGGCTGCTCTCCGCACCGGCCGTACCGACCTGGCGCGAGGCGTACCACCGGCACTAGGCGCGGCGCCCATGCCGGGTCGCAACGGCATCGCCCGCGTGCTCGAGGGCGCTGACCGCCGTCTCGAACGAGCGCTGCGCCACGGCCGCGAACAGGCACTCGATCAAGACCAGCTGGGCAACGCGACTGGCCATTCCCCCAGCCAGGAACGTCGTGTCGCGCGCGGCGGTGACGAGCACCACGTCAGCCGCGTCAGCGATCGGCGAGCGCTCGTGGTTGGTGATCGCAATCGTGTGCACGCCGCGGCCGCGCGCCCGACCGAGCACGTCGATGGTGTCGACTGTCGTGCCCGTGTGCGAAACGCCGATCGCCACATCGCCTTCGGTCAGCACTGCCGACGAGGTCAGCGCAACGTGCGGATCGGACCAGAAGAAGCAGGCGCGGCCGATGCTGTGGAGCTTCTGCTGCAGGTCCGCGCCGGCCAAGGCGCTCGGGCCCACTCCATAGATCCCGATCCGGCCGGCCGACGCCACCGTATCCACGGCGGCCTCCAGGGCTGCGAGATCCAGCGTCGACGCCGTGTCGTTGACGCTCCGCCCCGCGGCATGGGCCACCTTGGCCACCACGTCGCCGAGCGGGTCGCCGGCGGTGATCTGGGCATTCACCGCAACCGTGGTGACCTCGTCTCCCTCCTCGAACTGCGCCGCCCGCGCGAGAGCGAGGCGCAGATCTGGGTACCCCGGAAGACCGACAGCGCGGCAGAAGCGCAGCACCGTCGTCTCCGACGTCCGGCACTCCCGGGCCAGGACCGTGATCGACGACTCAGCCGCCCGCGCAGGATCGGCGAGCACTGCTGCGGCGACGCGTTGCTCCGCAGGGCGGAGATTGGGCATCGCGCCACGAATCCGCACCAACAAACCACGAGCGTCCGGCGGCCGCATCCGCGCCACCACCGGTCTGCCCGATCGCCCATCACCCCGAGTCACACCCACCGCCGTCTTGCCTTCCCGATCAGACCCGCGAGGCTGGTTGCCGTCGGGAGCCTCGATCCGTCGTGCTCATTAGCCACTGATGGACCGATTCAAACCATCGAGAACGCTCGAGTCCCCCGGCCCATGGGTGCCACGGCGCACCGAGCTGTGTGTATGACGTTGCCACGAGCCTCGCGGTTCGGTAGACCCGACCCGCGGAGTGCCTGCATGTGTTCCTGCGCGGGACGCGCGACGGCCAACGTGTGAGAGGAGAGCAGATGGACTGGTACACACCCGTCGAGTTGCGCGGCCAGCGCCTGTGCCTGGCGCGGCTCCAGCTGACAGACGCGGATGCCTTGCTGGTGGCTCTGGGTTCGCCGAAGGACGCGGCAGAGGTGCTCGAGCATCTGGCCTACGCACCGCCCGCGGATACCCAAGCTGCCGCTCGGATCATCGCTCGGGCGCTCGCCGATCCCGATCGGGTGCCGTACGGCCAGCGGTTGACCAGCACCGGCCAGTTGGTCGGGACCACCTCGTTCTACGCTCTCGATCCCGGCACCGGCTCGATCGGGATCGGCCACACCTGGATCGGCCGCCCCTGGTGGCGGACGGGGATCAACACCGAGTCGAAGTTGCTGATGCTCGGGCACGCATTCGATGCACTCGGGGCCGAGCGCGTGGTCTGGCACACCGACGTTCGCAACGCCCGCTCGCAGGCGGCGATCGAGCGCCTCGGGGCCACCCGGGAGGGCGTCCTTCGCCACCATCGGATCCGGCGCGACGGCAGTTGGCGAGACACGGTGCAGTACTCGCTGCTGCGCGATGAGTGGCCAGCAGTTGCCCGCAGACTGGCCCAGGATCTTCGGCGGCGCTGAACGGAGGCGCCCGCCCGTCACCGACTCGGCTTCGCCTCTGTCGAACCTCCGACCTCGCCAACCGGTGGCGCAGGCCGCAACCGGTCCGGGACCTTCATCCCCGACCGCCGCAGCTCGACGTCCGCGAGTTGAGCGATCACCCGCTGATCACGTTCGCGCCAGGCACGCGCAGGGTCATCGCTGATCCCTGCCAGGACGTGCAGTGGCTGTGAGGCCATCGCGCGCAGCGCGAACAGGTCGAGGTCGGCCTGGCTGTCGAGGAACCGTTGCGATGCCGTCGACTCCCGGTAGAAACGCACCCGGCGCGGTAGCCAGAGGGCCACCACGATGGCCACGGGCATCAGGAAGGTCAGCACGCCGCCCAGGATGGCCAGGCGCTCGATGCTGGTCACCTGGTCCTCCGCTGCAGCGACCAGGCTTCCTAGCGTGCGCGCGGCCGCGTCGAAGCTCGCCGCGAGGTCTGCCCCGACGGCGGGGAGGCGTTCCGCCTCGGTCGCTGCATCTCGGAAATCACCAGCAAGACGGGTTGCCGTTCGCGACGTGAGCCGAGCCGGTGCTGCCAGCAGAGCGACCGCGCCATGCACCGCCAACGCCGCGAATGCCCAGCCCACGGTCCAGAGGAGGACCGAGGCGTCGGCGACCAACTGACCCACCAGCCGGCGCGGCTGCGACGCGTAGAGGCCCACGACCCGACACTACGATGACGCCCGGCTGGCACTATGGCCGGATGCTTCGGCGCCGCCTCTCCGCGTCCACGCTCGCCCTCGCGCTTCTCCCCGTGCTCGGGTTGGCTGGCGGCTGCACCGATACGGCGGCGATAGACACCGCCGCACGCCTTGCTGCCGAGGATCTGTCGGCCGCGCTCGGCCGGCTGGACCTCCGCCCTGTCGCCTTCGCCGACGTGAGCGGCGAGCAGGCAGATCAGGAGTTGCGCCCGTTGGTGCGCGGGATGGGCCCGATCCGGCCCCGCGTGAGCGTCGCCGAGGTCGAGCGGAACGGAGACCGCGCAACCGCCCGCCTCTCGTTTACGTGGACCTTTCCGGGGGTGCCGGGCGGATGGACCTACGAGACGAGCGCGACCGTGCAGCGTACCGGCGACCAGTGGAAACCCGAGTGGGCGCCAGCGATCGTGCAGCCCGACCTGGATGGTCACCATCGGCTCTCGCAGCACCGGATCCATCCTCGGCGCGGGGAGCTGCTCGGTGAGGACGGCGCCCCGATCGTCATGGAGCGCCCGGTGTTCCGGATCGGCCTGGACAAGGCTGAGCTCACCGCCAGCCGAGCCGACGACGGCGCGGTTCGGGACGCCGCGCGCCGGCTCGCCCGCCTGGTCGGGATCGATCCGGAACGCTATGCCGGCAAGGTCCGTGGGAGCGGTCCGGAGGCCTTCGTCGAGGCCATCGTGGTACGTCGGGATGCGGACAACCTGCCGCTGGGGAGCGCGATCAGAGCCATCCCGGGAGCCCTGTCGATCTCCGATGTAAGGATGCTTGCGGCGAACCGCGACTTCGCCCGCCCGCTCATCGGCGCCGTAGGCGAGGCCACGAAGGAGATCGTCGACGCGTCCGGCGGCACTGTGGTCAGCGGGGACCAGGTCGGCGTGTCCGGCCTCCAGGCACGCTACGACGACCGGATGCGCGGCACGCCTGGGGTGCAGGTCAGGTTGGTTCCGCTCGGGACCCAGGCATCGGCAGCTCCCGGCCCGACGCCAACCGAGACCCCTTCCGTCGCAGCCCCGCCGCGCGGGGGAACACCGACCCCGCCAAGCGCAGCCCCGACACCGGACGGCGTGAGGACTCTCTATCAGGTCGCCGCGGTGACCGGGCAACCGCTGACCACCACCCTCAACATCGATCTGCAGTCGCTTGCCGAACGGACTCTGGCAGGGGTCGCGCCAGCGAGCGCGCTGGTCGCCATTCGCCCCTCCACCGGCGCGATCGTCGCGCTCGCCAGCGGGCCCGGCGCCAAGGGGCAATCCGTCGCCTCCGTGGGCCACTACGCGCCGGGGTCGACGTTCAAGGTGGCAACATCGCTGGCTCTGCTCCGGGCCGGATTGACGCCAGACGCTGTGGTGGCCTGTCCGCCGACGATTACCGTCGACGGCCGCCGCTTCCGCAACTACAGCGACTATCCGTCGACGAATCTGGGCTCGATCTCGTTGACGACGGCGCTCGCGCAGTCCTGCAACACCGCGTTCATCGGCGAACGCGATGCCATCGATCCCGGGGAGCTCGTGCGAGCGGCCAGCTCCCTCGGGCTGGGTACCGACTACGACGTGGGCTTTGCGTCCTTCTTCGGCGCCGTGCCTGCCGACGCGAAGGGGACCGCAGCGGCCGCGGCCACGATCGGGCAAGGAACGGTGCAGGCCTCGCCGCTGTCGATGTCGGCGGTTGTGGCGTCGGTGGCCGCGGGCCACACCGTCGTTCCCCACGTGGTCGCCGGACGGCGCGCCCGGTCGGTCGCAACTCCGCTCACCGCAGCCGAAGCACGGCACCTCCGGGCGATGATGCGCGCCGTCGTGACCGATGGCAGTGGCAGACAACTCGCCGGACTGGCAGGTCCGCAGGTGATTGCCAAGACAGGAACCGCGGAGTTCGGTAGTTCGAGGCCGCTCAAGACCCATGCCTGGATGATCGCTGCTCAGGGCGACCTCGCTGTCGCGGTCTTCGTCGCCGACGGCGAGACCGGCTCGCGGACCGCCGGCCCCCTGATGAAACGGTTCCTGAGCGGGGCCCGCTAGCTGCCCCGGCACATCGCCTCCCCCCAGGGCACCACCACCATGGGCCCACCATGGGCCCCCCGCCCCGATCGCTCATGGGATGCGGGCCCCAGCGACCAACGCGAGCCAACCAGTCGCATTGCCATCTACGAGGCCGGCGCTCTCGAGGCGACCGAGCGCCGCCAGACACGCCGGCACGCTGACACTCGCGTCGATCGCGAGTTCGGCGGCGCTCCGACGCTCGCGTGCGGACGCTGCCTCGTACACCGCGAGCTCGACGTCGTCCAGGCCGTCCGTTGCCGCTCTTGGCCCGTGTTGAACCGGAGCGATCCCGTAGCCAACCGGGGAAATCAGTTCGATGACGTCGGCGACGCCGCCGACAAGCACCGCTTGTCCGCTTCGGATCATCAGATGCGGGCCAGCAGAGCCACGCGACGTGAGCGGGCCCGGTACAGCCATGACCGGGCGGCCGCACGCGCTCGCCCACCCTGCGGTGTTGCGAGCGCCGGACCGTAGTGCCGCCTCGACGACCACTGTCCCCGAGGACAGCGCCGCGATCAGCCGGTTCCGCGCCAGGAACCGGATCCTGGTCGGGTGGGACCCCGGTGGAAGCTCCGACACGAGCAGTTGGTCGGAGGCGAGCCGGTCGAACAACGCGCTGTTTCCTTGCGGGTAGGCGACGTCGACACCGTTCGCCACGACACCGATCGTCGGGCCGCCCACGGCCAGCGCTCCTCGATGGGCTGCGGCATCGATGCCGAACGCTCCGCCTGAGATGACCGCAACACCTTGCTCGGCCAGTTCAGCGCCGAGGTCGGCCGCGATCCCCGCTCCGTAGCTGGACGCCGCCCGCGAACCGACCACGGCCACCGAGCGACGACTCCAGCCGTCGAGGTCGCCCGGACCGCGCAACCACAGGCCCAGCGGCGGGCCGCCTCGGCGATGCACCGAGCCGGCGTGCCCCAGGTCAGCCAAGCCGGTCGGCCACTCACGCTCCCCTGGCACGACGAACCGAGCACGGGCTCTAGCAGCAAGCTCCTCGACTCGGTCGGCAGGCATCTGGCCGAGCCGCTGCACCAGCTGGGCGCCAAGTGCGCCGTCGGCGACGGCCGCCAGCGCGTCGACCGGACCATGCCTCTCGACGAGGTCGGCCACCGCCGGGTCACCCGCGTCGGCGGCGCACGCCAGCCGCTGCCGAGCACGTTTCGCCTCCACTGCGGGGGTGCCCCGCGTGTCGTCGTGGGCAGGCCCGGGCGCAGGCGTCGCCGCGTCCCGGCGGGTCACGCCGGCTCCCGGTGCGCAACGGCGGACTGCTCGCCGCGCCGCATCGCCATCGCGAGGCCCAGATCCTGCCTGCTCGGGCGATCGCGACCGCCGAGGTCCGCGACGGTCCAGGCAACGCGGAGAACCTTGTCCACTCCGCGAGCGCTGAGCCGCCCGCGGTCCATGGCTTCATCGACGGCCTCGATTCCCGCCGGAGTCGGGAGCCGTCTACGCAGGTGCGAGCCCGGCACTTCGCTGTTCGTCGCCCACTCCGTCCCGGCCAGCCGTCGCCGCTGGCGCTCGCGCGCCTCGGCGACCCGAGCGGCGATGGCACCGGAGCGCTCGCCGGAGGAGACCGCCGCACGCAGATGGGACTTGCGCAACGGAAGCAGGGCCTGGCTGATGTCGATCCGGTCCCGAATGGGCCCCGACACCCTGTCGGCGTAGCGCCGGATGCTCAGCGGGGTGCACTGGCACAGGCCGCCGGGAGTGGCCGCGTGGCCGCACGGACACGGATTCGCCGCCATGACGAGCTGGAACCGAGCCGGATAGCGGGCGTGAACCTCACTGCGGCCGAGGGTGATCCACCCGGACTCCAGTGGGGTGCGCAGCGCCTCCAACACCTGCTGAGGGAACTCAGGCGCCTCGTCCAGGAAGAGGACACCTTTGTGGGCACACGAGATCGCGCCCGGTCTCGCGATCCGCTGGCCACCGCCGACCACGCTGGCGACCGAGGCGGAGTGGTGGGGGTCGCTGTAGGGCGGGCGGGTGATCAGCCGGTCGGCCAGGTCGAACCCCGCGAGCGAGTGGAGGGCGGACACGTCCAGAGCGTCGGTGATGTCCAAGTCGGGCAACAGACTGGGGAGACGCTCGGCGAGCATGGTCTTCCCGACTCCGGGCGGACCGTGGAAGAAGACGTGGTGACGACCCGCAGCGGCCACTTCGCAAGCCCATTTCGCTTCGGGTTGGCCGACGACGTCGACGAGGTCGAGGTCGCGGGCGCGGGGTGACGGCGTCGACTCGAGGTGCTCGACCGGTGGTGGATCCGGCACCGGCTCGTCGCGCAGCAGCGCGACCAGCTGAGCCACAGATCCCACCCCGAAGACCTCGATTCCCTCGACCAGGCGGGCCTCACCCGCTTGGCTGAGAGGAACGACGACCCGCCGGAAGCCCGCGCGCTCGGCCGCCAGCGCTGCGGGCAGCAGACCTCGCACCGGGCGCAGCCGGCCGTCCAGACCGAGCTCGCCCAGGAAGACCGTCCGGCTCAACGCGCTCACTGGCACGACCTGTTGTGCCGCCAGGACCGCCGCGACGATCGCAAGGTCGTAGTGGCTGCCGGCCTTGGGCAAGGTTGCCGGGCTCAGGTTGATCGTCAGCAGGGAGATCGGCCACTCCTGGCCAGAGTTGCTGAGCGCAGCCTTGCAGCGGTCACGCGACTGATACAGCGCGCTGTCCGGGAGGCCGATCAGCACCGTACGTGGCAGGCCGGCGCCGATGTCGGCCTCGACCTCGACCACCCGCCCTTCGAGACCGACGAGTGCGACGGAGTAGCTGCGCGCCGCGGCCATCAGCCGACCGCTCGCACGTGCGTCACAACTGGCGCTCGATCCGGCGCGACCAGGACCCCAATCGCGTCGATCCGGATCCCGCGGGGGCGGATGCCATGCTCGCGGGTCCAGATGGCGGCCAACTGGCGCAGGGTCCGCAGTTTGGCGTAGGTCACCGCCTCCAGCGGATGGCCGAAGCGCAGGCCGCGGCGGGCCTTCACCTCACAGAAGACCAGCGTCGGCCGATCCTCCGGACCCTCGGCTGCGATGATGTCGATCTCGCCCACACCGCAGCGCCAATTGCGGGCCAGCACACGCAGACCCTGCTCCCGCAGATATGCGCAGGCGAGTTCCTCGCCTCGCGCGCCCAACCGTCGCTTCTCCTGGCCGCCGCCACGACTTCGCTCCTCCACGCGAGGAGGATGGGAACGACGAGTCGGCTTGGCGTGTCAACGGTCGAAGCTGTGGACGCCCGCGTCGACGCCCCGCGGTTGTGGACGGCTCAGAGCAGGCGTCCCAGAGCCGTGCCGCGAGTGGGCTCAGCCCGACTTCGGAACCTGGAGGTCGCTGTGGGCGATCTCCTCGATCGACACATCGCGGAAGGTCAACACTTTGGCGCTCTTGACGAAGCGGGCCGGACGGTACATGTCCCAGACCCAGGCGTCGGCCATCGACACCTCGTAGTAGACATCGCCACCCTCGGTACGGACCTTCAGGTCGACGGCGTTGCAGAGGTAGAAGCGCCGTTCGGTCTCGACGGCGTAGGTGAAGATGCCGACGACGTCCTTGTACTCGCGATAGAGCTGAAGCTCCAAGTCGCTCTCGTACTGCTCCAGATCCTCTGTGCTCATGACGCCCTGACTCTCTCCGAAAAGGGGACCTTGACCGTGCGCGACACGTTGGCGAACCGCATCCGGTGGCTCGGAGACGGTCCGTACTCGTCCAACCGCTGCTGGTGCAGCGGAGTGCAGTATCCCTTGTGCACCTCGAACGCGTATTCGGGGAAACGCCGGTCGAGTTCGCACATCACCCGATCGCGCGTCACCTTGGCGAGGATGGATGCCGCCGCGACGCAGGCTGCCACCCGATCACCTTTCCAGACCGCGAGGCCTCCGACACCGAGACCGTCCACCGGGAATCCATCGGTGAGAACGTACGCGGGCGCGACGTCCAGGCGCAGCAGCGCCATCCGGAGGGCCATCACGTTCGCCACGTGCATCCCAAGCCGGTCGCACTCGCCCGGCTCGATGGACACCACCGACCACGCCACGGCCTTCGCTGTGATCTCGCCGTAGAGCCGCTCCCGCTGCGCCGCCGTGAGCAGTTTCGAGTCCCTCAGCCCTTCGATCCGCCGCGACCGGGAATCGCCGAGGATCGCCGCGGCCGCCACCAACGGGCCAGCGCAGGCCCCCCGACCCGCTTCGTCCGCTCCGGCGACCGGGGCGAGTCCCACGCGCTGCAGGGCGCGCTCGTAGCCGTAGAGGCCACTGTCGCGTCGCACCCGCACACTCGAGGCGACCGCGGTCATCAGCAGCTCACCCCTTCTGGCTTGATCACCCCGACCGCAGGCGCGGGCTCAGTCGGCGCGGGCACACCCTCGAACGTGGCGGGGCGTCGCAACCTCTCCATCCGGTCCAACGGCGCGGCGATGGCGAACGCCGGGCCCACCACCTTCTGCATCGGAACGAAGGCGGTCTGCCCGCTCCCCTGGCTGGACACGTCCGACAGATGGCAGCGCGAGTCCGCACTCAGGTCGCGGTGGTCCCCCATCACGAAGATGTGGTCCTTCGGCACGACGACGCGAAACTCCACATCGGAGGGGGCGACCTGGACGCCGTCGGGCTCGCCGTACAGGTAGGCCTGCTCGTCGAGCGCCTTGCCGTTGACGGTGATCCGACCGTCCGCGTCGCAGCAGACGACCGTGTCCCCCGGCATCCCGATGACGCGTTTGATCAGGTGGCCTGGCGTGCTGCGCGTCGGCACACCTACGAATTCCAACACCCTGTCCAATGGGCTCGGTTCGGCCACCGGCTCGCTGTCCAACCACCCGCCCGGATCGCTGAACACCACCACGTCGCCGCGTTCCACCGAGGTGATCTTCTCGACGACGACGCGGTCCCCGACCAAGAGCGTGTTCTCCATCGACTGCGAGGGGATGATGAACATCTGCCCGACGAACGCCCTCAGCAGGGACGACACCAGCACGGCGCCGAGGGCGACGATCAGCAACTCCTTGATGAACGCAGCCACTTGCCGACCTGCACCACCCTTGCGGGGACCGGGCGTGGACTCCTGGACGGGATCCGCCGGAGTGTCGTGTGTGGTCAACAGGATGCCTTGGGTGTGACGGAAAGCTGGGCGCGAGTCGACGGGTCGACCCCAGCGGGGACGGGGCCAAACGTAGCCGGGACGGGCAACAGGCGACGATGGGCGAATGGCAAGGCGACGGCGACAGCCCTGCCGCGGATCTGCTCGATCGGCACGAAGGCATTCTGACCCCTCGCCATCCCGGCCCGCACGTCCGCCAGGTGGCACCGCGAGTCGCGGGCGGCGATCCGGTCGTCGCCGAGGAGAAAGACCCGATCAGCGGGGACCACGACGTCGAAGCGCAGCGGCGCTGCGACGCCGGCCCCTCCCGGAGCACCCGCGCGATAGCCCTGCTCGTTCAAGGGCAGGCCATTGACGGCGATCCGGCCGTCGCCGGTGCAGCACATCACCTGGTCACCCGGGAGGCCTATCACTCGCAGAACCAGCAGATCTGCCGAGTCATCCGGCAGCACGCCGATCCATTCAAGCGGTCGCAGGAACACCGCCCGGGATTCGGTCCTCGGCTCCTCAGCCCAGCCGCCTGGGTCAGCGACGACCACCACCGCCCCACGACGAAGCGGGCTCAGCTTTTCGGCGAGGACGCGGTCGCCGGCGGCGAGCGTCGGGGCCATGGAGTCGCTCGGCACGACGACCAACTGGACAACGAAGATGCGCAGCAGCGCTGCAACGGCCACCGCGACAGCGGCGAGCGCAACGAATTCGACCACCACCAGCCCGGACGGGCGATCGCCGGAGCCGTCACGCGGAACCCGCCGCGCACCCCGGTGGCGAGGTCGGACTCGGCGCGGCGGCACGGGCTCGCGGCTCAGTGCGAGTCGCGCTTCTCCTTGATCTTGGCTGCCTTGCCGCGCAGACCGCGCAGGTAGTACAACTTCGCGCGCCGAACATCGCCGCGCCGATCGACCTCGATCTTGTCGATGATCGGGCTGTGCAGCGGGAACGTGCGCTCGACGCCGACACCGAAGCTGACCTTGCGCACAGTGAAGGCCTCCCGCACACCGTCACCGGTCCGCGAGATAACCACGCCGGCGAAGACCTGGATGCGGGACCGGCTGCCCTCGACCACCTTGACGTGCACCTTGACGGAGTCACCGGGGCGAAAGGCCGGGATGTCGGTGCGCAGCGAGGCTGCATCAACCGCGTCGATCAGCTTGCTCATGAGGATGTCCTTGCCGGTGCCACAGGTCACCAGGGTCATGCGCCGGAGGCGCGGAATGCGATGTGAGCTGGTCGCGCGTCGAACCCCCAGTGGCAGGTATCGCGGCCAGGCAACAGCCGACAAGTGTGCCACACCGGCGCAGGCGGGCTGAAATCCAGTCGTGACCGCACTGACCTCGCCGCGCCGCCGGGTGCCGCCGCACGCGCGTTGATAGCGTCGTGTCGCCGGGGTGGCCGCGCCCACCCACATCAGTGTCCGGCCAACCGAGGAGCGATCGATGTCGAGTGTGGGCCAGCGCCGCTCGCGAGTGAGCCGCCGCCGCGCGGTCGTCCCAGGTCTCGCGGCGGTGGCCTTGACCGCCGGCCTCGCCCTGGCCGGCTGTACGAGCGACGCCCAGCCACCGACCGGATCCCCGAGCGGCAGTGCCAGCGCATCGACCGATCCGACCGTGGGCAACCCCACTCCGACGGGCACACCCCCGGCGGCGCGCACGGTGACCGACGCCAATCTGGTGGCTGCCACCCAGTTGCTCACGGCGGGCAAGGAGAAGTGGCGGGCGACTGCGCCGGACCTTGGCCGTGAGCCTGATCACCCCAGCGTCTGTGTGCCGGACGAGGGACTGGCGGAACTTGCTGCGAAAGCGGCGGTGCGGCGAAACTTTCGCCTCGCTCGACTCGCCGGCGGGGAGAAGAATCCCGGCGAGGAGCCGTTCGGGCAAGATCCGACGGTCTATACCGTCGCGCTGCAATTCGACACCTCGCAGGCGGCAGCCGCCGCGTACGGGACTCTCCGCTCCTGGCTCGACGACTGCACAGCGACAATCGAGGACCGCGGGGATGCCGCGATCCGCGCGGGCGAGTCGTGGTACGCCGTGCGCACCGGTGTGAAGGGTGCAAAGGCAGGCTTCAGCGAAGCCGTCTGGTACCCGCGCGAGTCGAAGAGCGAATCGGCCTACTTCGAGAGCACCGGAATCGCGCTGGTCGGCGATCGCGTCGCGCTCGCCGTCACCTTGGCGCACGGAATGGATTACAACGTCGCCTATGACCCGAAGGGCGACAAAGACCTCGGGCTGCCACCGCACCCGCAGTACAAGGCGCTCTCCGCCGCGGCGCAACGCCTGACGGTCTGACGGTCTGCGTCAGCGACCCTTCAGCATCGAGCCCAACAGGTCGCGATTGAGGCGCGAGATGGTCTCCAGCGGAATGCCCTTCGGGCACACCGCAGTGCACTCCCCGATGTTGGTGCAGCCGCCGAAGCCCTCCGCGTCGTGCTGGGACACCATGCCGACCACACGCGACTGCCGCTCGGGCTGACCCTGCGGGAGCAGGCCCAGGTGAGTCACCTTCGCGGCGGTGAACAGCATCGCCGAGCCGTTGGGGCAGGCAGCCACACAGGCCCCGCAGCCGATGCAGGTCGCTGCGTCGAACGCGTGGTCAGCGTCCGCCTTCGGCACCGGGGCCGCGTGGGCGTCCGGTGCACTCCCGGTCGGAGCCGAGATGAAGCCACCGGCCTGGATGATCCGGTCGAACGCGCCGCGGTCGACCACCAGGTCCTTGATCACCGGGAACGCGTCGGAGCGCCAGGGCTCGACGTCGATCACGTCGCCGTCGGAGAAGGAGCGCATGTGCAATTGGCACGTGGTCGTCTGCTGCGGGCCGTGGGCGACACCGTTGATCACGACGCCGCACATCCCGCAGATGCCCTCGCGGCAGTCGCTGTCGAAGGCGATCGGGTCCTCACCGCGCAGCGTCAGCCGCTCGTTCAGGACGTCGAGCATCTCCAGGAAGGACATGTCCTCACTGACGTCGTCGACGTGGTAGATCGCCAGCTTGCCGTCGGAATACCGATCGGCCTGCCGCCAGACCCGCACGGTGATGTTCATCGAACTCTCCTCGACCACTCGGCGCAACACGCGGGGTCCACGGGGGGTCGCCCCCCCTGCTCGATCACGGCGCGCGCCCAGGTGTCATCGGCGCGCCGCGGGGGGTTCAACGGGGGTCGTCCCCCCTTCTCGATCACGGCGCGCGCCCAGGTGTCATCGGCGCGCCGCGGGGGGTTCAAGGGGGGTCGTCCCCCCTTCTCGATCACTTGTAGCTCCGCTGTTTCATCGCGACGTACTCGTAGACCAGCGGCTCCTTGTGCAGGACGGGCTTGCCGCCCTCGCCGCCGAATTCCCAGGCCGAGACGTACGCGTATTCGTCGTCGTGCCGCAGCGCCTCGCCGTCAGGGGTCTGGCTCTCAGCCCGGAAATGGCCCCCACAGGATTCGCGGCGCACCAACGCATCGATGCACATGAGTTCGCCGAGTTCGAAGAAGTCTGCGACTCGTCCCGCGCGCTCGAGCGCCTGATTGAGTTCTTCGCCGGAGCCCAGCACCCGTACGTCGGCCCAGAATTCCTGCTTCAGATCGCGGATCAGGCTGATCGCCTTGCGCAGGCCTTCTTCGGTGCGCTCCATTCCGCAGTAGTCCCACATGATCCGGCCAAGCTCTTTGTGGAACGAGTCCACGGTCCGCGTGCCCTGGATCGACAGCAACGTGTCGATGCGTCCGCGCACGGCGGAGACCGCCTCTGCGGCTGCCGGGTGACTGGCATCGATGGCCGGGAACGGCCCGTCGGCCAGGTAGTCGTTGATCGTGTTCGGCAGCACGAAATAGCCGTCGGCCAGGCCTTGCATGAGCGCGCTGGCGCCGAGCCGATTGGCGCCGTGATCGGAGAAGTTCGCCTCACCGATGACGAACAGCCCATCGATGGAGGACATCAGGTCGTAGTCGACCCACAATCCACCCATCGTGTAGTGCACCGCCGGGTAGATCCGCATCGGCGTCTCGTACGGGTTCTCGCCGGTGATCTGGGCGTACATGTCGAAGAGGTTGCCGTACTTGGCCTCCACCGACGCCCGCCCCAACCGCCTGATCGCGTCGGCGAAATCGAGGTACACCCCCAGCCCGCCCGGGCCGACTCCGCGCCCCTCGTCGCAAACGTTCTTGGCCGCCCGCGACGCGATGTCCCGGGGGACGAGGTTGCCGAAGGAGGGGTAGATCCGCTCCAGGTAGTAGTCGCGGTCCTCCTCGGGAATCTGCCGGGGATCCCGCTTGTCCTCGCCACTCTTCGGCACCCAGATGCGGCCGTCGTTGCGCAGCGATTCGCTCATCAACGTCAGCTTGGACTGGTACTCGCCGCTGACCGGGATGCAGGTCGGGTGAATCTGGGTGTAGCACGGATTCCCGAAGTAGGCACCCTTGCGGTGCGCGCGCCAGGTCGCCGTGACGTTGCAGCCCATCGCGTTGGTGGACAGGAAGAACACGTTGCCGTAGCCGCCGGTCGCCAACACGACCGCATCGGCGAAGTGGGTCTCGATCTCGCCGCTGACCATGTCCCGGATCACGACGCCGCGAGCACGCCCGTCGGCGACGATGAGCTCCAACATCTCGTGCCGGGTGTGCACGGTGACAGAACCGGCCGCAACCTGGCGCTCCAGCGCCTGATAGGCACCGAGCAGCAGCTGCTGCCCGGTCTGCCCGCGCGCGTAGAAGGTGCGCGACACCTGGACGCCGCCGAACGAGCGGTTGTCCAGCAGGCCGCCGTACTCCCGGGCGAACGGGACACCCTGGGCGACGCACTGGTCGATGATGTTCACGCTGACCTCGGCCAGCCGGTAGACATTCGACTCCCGCGCCCGGAAGTCGCCGCCCTTGACGGTGTCGTAGAACAACCGGTACACCGAGTCGCCGTCGTTGCGGTAGTTCTTCGCCGCGTTGATGCCGCCCTGCGCGGCGATCGAGTGCGCGCGGCGTGGGCTGTCCTGGTAGCAGAAGCTCGTCACCTGGTAGCCGGCCTCGCCGAGCGTGGCAGCAGCCGAAGCGCCGGCCAAGCCGGTGCCGACGATGATTACCCGCAGCTTCCGCCGATTCGCCGGGTTGACCAACCGGGCACTGAACCGCCGCTCCGCCCAGCGGCGTTCGATCTCCACCGTCGGCGCCTTGGTGTCGGCGATGTCGGCGCCCGCGAGGTAGAAGGAGTCGGCGTCCAGGGAGTTGAAGCCGCCCGCGTCAGCGACCGACGTGCGGCGCGGCGCCGCCGGCCCGCTGCCGATCTCGGCCGCCACCTCGCCGAGCGCAGCTGCGGCGTCCGCACCGCTTCCGCGCAGCCGGTGCAACGCCTGCTGCCACCGTGCGCGGCGCCCTGGGCGCCCGGTCGGGTCGTCGGCCATGTCAGTTCACCAATCCGAAGAGGACGGAGTACGGCGGAAGCAGGAAACCGACGGTGATCACCCCGGCGACCGCGTACGCGAGAAGGTTCAGCCGTCGCCTCGCGACGCTTGAGGTGTTCGCGCCGAGGGTCGTCAAGGCGCTCCAGATGCCGTGGCGCAGATGGAAGCCGACGGCGACCAGTGCGATCGTGTATGCCGCGACGACCCACCAGATCTCGAAGCCGTTGACGACCCGCTGGTACGGATCCGGGGTCGCGCCGCCCGGGTGCACGACGTTCCAGGTGAGGTGCAGCAGGTGGTACACGACGAACGCGATGATCACCAGCCCGCCCCAGCGCAGCGTGAACGAGGCGTAGCTGCGCTGCACTCCGCCGCGGCCGCGGGTCGACGCGTAGCGGCGGGTGCCGCCACGCGCCCGGCGCGCCCGGGCCCACAAATGCAACGCCGAGCCCATGTGCGCCAATACGGCTGCGACCAGCACGACGCGGATCACCCAGAGAAGACCGGAGTACGGCAGGAACGGTTCCCCGATGGTGCGCAGGTGGGCGGCGTACTCGTTGAAGGCGTCGTGCCCGGCGAACAGCTTGAGGTTGCCGTACATGTGGGCGAGCAGGTAGCCGATCAGCAGCAGACCGCTGACCGCCATCAGCGCCTTCATCGCGACGGTGGTGCGCACCGCGCGCGGTGCCGTGATCAGGGTCGGGGTGGCCACGCTGCAACCCTAGAACCCGGCCCTCCCGATCCGTGACGACGCCCACCTGCGGCACTGGTGTTTTTCCCCACGTTCCGGTGGCATCGCCTCAGGCGCGCGTGCGCCTGGTGAAGGGGGTGACGGGTCGGACGAGGCGGCGACCGTCGAGGAAGGTGTCCACCCGCTCGTCGAAGAAGGCGATCAGGCCGGCAATCGGCAGCAGCTGTCGAGTCGTGAACGTGTACGTCCAGGCCACCTCGGGCACCACCGTCTCGGTGCCGGAACCACCCACCACCCGGGCCGACCAGTAGCCGCCGGTGACGCCCTTGTACGGGCACTCGGTGACCGTATCCACCGGGCTCAGGTAGTCCCAGCGCACGCAGGATCGGTCGAGGTAGAAGCGGGGCGGCAGCCCGGTCTCGAAGACGATCACCGGAGCACTCGACTCGGCCAGTACGACACCGTCCACCTCGATCCGGATCCGGCGGCTGGAACGGATGGCATCGACCCGCGCGTAGGGATTGCGCGGGTGGACGAAGACCTGCTCCTCCTCCTCGAACCACGCGTCGAGCGCCGACCACTCGAATCGGACGTGTCCGGCGACGCCAGGCAGCGCGTCATCGCCGTAGACCCGGGCGCCCGAGGGGCGCTCGACGCCTCCAGCCAGCACCGTGTGCAGGCGTGCCGTGCCCCGGCTCAGCCGCTGGGGATGGTCTTCGTCACGCAGCACGCCGGGCGCGACGTCGTCGAGAGGGATGTAGTACTGCGGGTAGGGCGGGATCTCCCAGACGTAGCGGGCTGCCACCGTGTCGACCACCAGCTCCCCGCCCAGGTAGCCGCGAATCCGGCGCGGGACGGGCTCGATGTGGTTCAGCGGTACGGCCGTCCCGGGATACTCCAGCCGCATCGGCTCCTCGGTGGCTGTGCTCATGTCTGCAAGGGTGCACCCCGCAGCTGACGGCGGCTACGGCGGCGTCCGCCGCGTTCGTCAACGGTTACCGGGACAGGCCCGGCTCCGAGTCGCGAGGCTTCGCCAGCCACACCAGCGGCACCTCGTCGGGGCCACCCGTTCGACCGACCTCCCGATAGCCGCGCCGCGCGTAGAAGGCGAGATTCCGTGCGCTGTTCCCGCCGGTGCTCAGCTCGATCCGAGCGGCTGTCGTCGGCGCGGCGGCTTCGACGGCGGAGAGTAGCAGTCGACCGATGCCGGCACCCTGCTGATCGGGTGCCACCATCAGCCGCCCGACGTACCAGGCGTCGCCGCGCGACTCGCCCCGAACCGAACCGACCACTCGCGCGCCGCGCCGCGCGACCAGCACCGTCGAGGCGACGATCGCGGCCTGCACCTCGGCCAGCGTCTCAGTGAGCGGTGGAATGGACAGGTCCCCGTGCAGCACCCCCTCGTTGAGGTAGGCCGCGCGCTCGATGGTGAGAATCTCCCCCGCGTCGTCGGTTCGTGCCCGCTCGAGGCTCACCGAATGCTGCTGCTGCGGCACCAGTTCGGGGCGGTGCGCCGCGGTCCGCGCGATCGCCTGTGATCGCCGCCACTCCGCCACCTTGCCGTGATGACCGCTGAGCAACACCTCCGGCACGTCCAGGCCCCGCCACGACGGAGGCTTGGTGTAGACGGGTCCCTCGAGCAGCCCGTCGTGCTCGACCGCGTACGACTCGTAGGTCAGCGACTCGGGGTTGCCGAGGACTCCCGGCAGCAGCCGCACCACAGACTCCACGATGACCAGCGCCGCCGCCTCGCCGCCGTTGAGAACGTAGTCGCCGATGCTCAGTTCGCTGACCCGGATGCGCCGCCTGGCGTCATCGGCGACCCGGGCGTCGATGCCTTCGTACCGGCCGCAGGCGATCAGCAGATGCTCCTGCGCCGCCAGTTCGGCCGCGACAGCCTGGGTGAACGGCCGTCCGGACGGGGTGGGTATGACGAGCACCGGGGCAGCGGATCCTGCGGCCAGCGCATCAAGGGCCTCGCCCCACGGTTCGGGCCGCATCACCATCCCGGCGCCGCCCCCATAGGGCGTGTCGTCGACGGTGCGGTGCCGGTCGTGGGTCCAATCACGGAGGTCGTGGACCGCCAGATCGATCAGCCCGCTCGCGCGGGCCTTGCCCACCAGCGAGAGGCGGAGCGGATCGAGGTAGGCCGGAAAGATCGAGACGATGTCGATCTTCATCGGACCGCGCTGCTAGCCATCCGACGGGTCGCCGCCGTCCAGCAACCCCGGCGGGGCGTCGATCACGACCAGCCCGGCGCGGAGGTCCACTCGCGGGACCAGGGCGGCCACGAACGGGATCAGCCGAACGCCGGAGTCGGTGTCGAGCTCCAGCAGGTCCTGCGCCGGCAGGTGAACGATCGAGCGCACAGTGCCGACCGGCTGGCCCTCGACGGTGACGGCGGCCAGGCCGATCAGCTGACGGTCATAAAACTCGTCGTCCTCGACCGGGCGCTCGCTCGGGTCGACCGACGCCACCAGCCGCCACCCACGCGCCGACTCGGCCGTGGTCCGGTCGCGCACCTGCGCGAACGCCACCAACAGTCGTCCCTGATGCCAACGGGAGCCAGCGACGGTGAGCGTAGGCACCGCACGCCGAGCCGCGGACGGGGCCACTTCGACGCCGAGCTGCTGGCCGACCGCGAACCGTCTCTCCGGCTCATCGGTGCGCAACTCGACGCTGACTTCGCCGCGGATCCCGTGCGCGCGCCCGACCACCCCGACGACGACCAGCTCACGCGGCGCTTCGGCCACCGGCTCTCCGGTCATCGATGTGCCCGGGTCAGCGACGTCGGCCAGGCCGCCCGCCTCCGCCACCGCGCCGGACCGGCCGGTCGACGTCGACGAAATCCAGCCGGATCTGCTCGCGGCCGGCGAGCGCACTGATCACGGTGCGCAGCGCCGTCGCGGTCCGGCCGGACCGGCCGATCACCTTGCCGATGTCCTCCGGGCTGACCCGCACTTCGAGCAGCCGTCCACGCCGGAGGTCACGGTCGCGGACACTGACCTCGTCGGGATGCGTGACGATCCCGCGCACCAGGTGCTCCAAGGCCTCCGCGAGCATGGTCAGCTCTCCGAGGCCGCCGCGGCCGCGTCGGCATCCGCATCGCCGGCGCTCGCGGACTTCGCGGGACGACGGCTCGACGACGCCGAGCGGCTCGGCTCGCCGCCGGCCTCGGCCAGGGCGGCGTTGAACGCGTCCAGCTTGCTGGTCTTCACCGGCTGCGGGGTGACACCCGACGGCGAAGTGTCTCCGGAGAACTTCTGCCAGTCGCCGGTGCGCTTCAGCAGCGCAACGACGGCGTCGGTCGGCTGGGCGCCCACCGAGAGCCAGTACTGGGCGCGCTCCGAGTCGACCTCGATCAGCGACGGGTCGTTCTTCGGGTGGTACTTGCCGATCTCCTCGATCGCGCGGCCCTCACGCTTGGTGCGGGCATCGGCGACGACGATGCGGTAGTGCGGCGACCGGATCTTTCCGAGCCGCTTCAGACGAATCTTGACAGCCACGTGTGTGGTTACTCCTGTGTCGGATGTGGCGGGCGAGCCCGCCGACGAGCGGTGATCCCATCTGACGCGGTGGGGAACACGCACGCGATGATCTCGAAGGTCGGCCCGTGAGGACCGGCGAGAGAGGGCACGGTCAGCACAAGCGAAAGCATTATTCCAGAAGATTCTGCCAGAGCCGGCGCGCTGTCGCGAACCCGCGCAGCCGGGGGCGACGGTCAGCTGGTGATGTCCTTGCGCTGGAATCGCCAGACTGCGATCCAGACCAGCACGAGTGCGTACCCCACAGACCAGAGCACCCCGGTGATCATGTCGCCGTACCCGACCTGGGGTGCCAGCGCGTCGGCCCACGCGTAGGCGTAGTGACCGGGAAGGGCTTGCCGGATCGGACCCAACGCGGTGATCGAGTCGAGGATGGCGGCGAGAATCATCACCAGTACCGCCCCTCCGACCGCAGCCAGCGGTGCATCGGTGATCACCCCGAGGAGGAACGCGAGCGCGCCGACCACCAGCAGGTCCAGCACCAGATAGCCGACGATCAGCGCCAACCGGCCGGCGAACGCGGGCCAGCCGATCTGCTCGCCGGTCGGCCCTTCGTATGGGCCCCAGCCGTACGCTGCACCGCCCACCACCAGCGTCCAGGCCGGCAGGTAGACCAGCGCGGCGATCGTCGTGAGGCCCGCCACCAGCACCTTCTGCCGCAGCAAGCGACCCCGCGGGACCGGTGCCGCGAGGAGGTAGCGCAGGCTGGCCCAACTCGCTTCGGAGGGCACTGAGTCGCCTGCGACCAGAGCGACGACCACAACGAGCAGGAATCCGGTCGAGGCGAACAGGGTGAAGACGGTGAGGTTGGCCCCGCTCAGTTGGGCCAGGTCGACGAACCCGCGTTGGCCGCCGCTGCTGTCGGAATCGCTGCCGAGCCAGAACGCCAGCACGATCACCAGCGGCAGCGCGGTCAGCACCGCTCCGATCCCCACTGTGCGACGACGCCGCAGCTGCCGGCGGACCTCGGCGCGCAGTGGCAGCGGGCGAGCAACGGACGCCGAGCCGCGCGCGCGGGTGGCTGCAGCCACGGACTCCGGCAGCAGCGGTGGGAACCGCGGGGGCGCCGCCTGTTGACCCATGTCAGCCGAGGGGTGCTCAGTCATCGCGGCACCTCCCGCCGAGCCGAACCCACCAAGCCCAGGAAGACGTCTTCCAGCTGCCGGTGACCGGCTACCGAATCGACCGCGAACCCTTCCCCGACCAGGAGCGCGACCACCTCGCCGCGCGTCCTTTCGCCGGCGACGCGTAGCTGTGTCCCGGCACGCTGCACGGCCAGCCCCTCAGCGGCCAGGGCGCGTTCCGCCGCGCCGAGATCGCTGCCTGCGCTGAGGCGGACGAGTGTGACCCCGGCCGAGTGGGTGAGATCTGCAACGGCGCCCGTCAGCACCACCCGGCCCCGGTCCATCACCACGACGTGGCTGCAGGTCTGCTCCACCTCGCCGAGCAGATGCGACGAGATGACCACCGTCCGACCGGAAGCCGCGTAGTCGGCCAGCACCCCGCGCATCGCCTTGATCTGCGGAGGATCCAGCCCGTTGGTCGGCTCATCGAGCAACAGCAGCGGGGGAAGCCCCAGCATCGCCTGCGCGAGACCGAGCCGCTGCCGCATGCCCTGGCTGTAGGTGCGGACGGGTCGATGCAGAGGCTCACCCAGCCCCGCGATGTCGAGCGCCTGGTCGAGGTGGGCCTCCGCGAGCGGGCGACCGGTCGCCTCCCAGTACGCGGTCAGGTTCCGCAGCCCGGTCAGGTGCGGCAGGAATCCGGGGCCCTCGATGAAAGTCCCGACCAGGCCGAGCGCCCCGGCACCCGCCGACACCGGCTCGCCGTAGACGTAGACCGCGCCCGCATCCGGTCGGATCAGCCCGACCACCATCCGCATCGCCGTCGTCTTGCCGGCTCCATTGGGGCCGAGCAACCCGAGAACCTGACCAGGCCTGACGTCGAAGGACACACCGTCCACGGCGCGGACTCCCCCGGGATAGCTCTTCGACAGCCCCTCGACGACCAGCGGGCGGGTGGCGAGGTCGGGTCGCGGCGCCGGGAGGCGACGCCGGCGCCGGGCCAGCAGAGCGGTCGCCACCGCCAGCACTGCCAGCGCGGCGACGCTGGCCAGCAGGGCGACCGGGAGCCGGATCGCGTCAGCGCTGGTCGACCCGTCCACGAGTTGCGGGACCGACAGCGTTCCGTCTCCGGCGAGAGCGATCCGGTACGTCGCCGGCCGGCTCGGCGTGGCGTACGCCTGGTC
Organism: Propionibacteriaceae bacterium; assembly: GCA_044225235.1. Taxonomy (GTDB): domain Bacteria; phylum Actinomycetota; class Actinomycetes; order Propionibacteriales; family Propionibacteriaceae; genus Microlunatus. The sequence continues at coordinate 127,068 of JBGAIX010000001.1, forward strand.
GGTGCTGGCGATCACCACGCGGAGCCGATGATTCACCGGCACCCGGTGGGCGACGGCCGGCAGTGCGACCGTGACCGCTGTGTTCTCCCGCAGCAGCAGTCCGTCCAGTCGCAGCGGCGCCACCGCCCGTTGCGGCAGCACCGCGGTACTCGGCACCCGCACCGTCCGGCCGTTCTGCTCGCGATCGACGTCTGGGCCGAGGTCCCAGACCGACAGGAAGAGGGTCGCGGTGTCTGTGTCCGCCTGCACGACCAGATCGAGCCGCGAGCTGCCGACCAGGTCGAGTGGTTCGCTGAGCGGCGCGGAGGTGAAGGTCGCCGTCTGCCCGGGGAGCACGGCGAGTGCGTAGCCGGCGGCGCTCGCGACCTGGTCCAGCGGCAGCGGGACGCCCGGCAGCTGGGTCAGTGCCGCCGGTACCCCACCGGCCGGGGCGACCACTCGCTGCTCGGCGCCGGCGAGGCGCACGCGTCGGACGGCGACGTCGGCACCCCGGCCCGGATAGGTCGCCTCACGCACCTCCGGCTCACGGGTCCCGCGCCCGCCGACCAATGACGTCTGCGGCACCACGACCGAGAAACCCGGAGCGGCCGCCCTCGCGTCGCCGCGCAGGTACCGGTCGAACCAGGCGGCCAGGTCGTCCACCACCTCCGCAGGCGAGGCATCTCCGTCGTGCCCGCCGACGACCCACATCAGCCGGGCAGGTGTGTCGACGGGCAGCGCACGGAGATTCGCGTCGGCCTGATCGGGCGGGAAGAGGGTGTCGTTCTCGCCCTGGATCAGCAAGGTCGGCGCACTGACCCGGCCCAGCAGTGGCCCCAGATCGGAGCGGGACAGTGCAGCCAGCAGCGCCGGGCCCGGTCGGGCGCCCTCGGCGACCTGCTGGTACCCGGTGCACAGCGCCGCGGACAGTCGCCCGCAGAGCGGATCCGGCAGCTGAGAGCGTGGTCTGTCAGGCCCGGTTTCGTCGGGGCCGGTCTGGTCAGGGTCGGTCTCGTCGGGGTCGGTTTCGTCGGGGTCGGTTTCGTCGGGGTGACTGCCCGACGCGGACGACAACAACAGCCCAGCCCAGCGTTGCTTGAATACGCCTGCTTCGGTCGCGGGCACGTCTGCCAGTGACTGTGCAGCCCCCTCGGCCCGATACTGCGGAAACAGTGCCTGGGTGAGGCTGTGCCAGGTGAAGGCCGGCGCGATCGCATCGACCCGGTCGTCCAACGCCCCGGCGAGTGCGGCCGCCGCGCCACCGTAGGAGACGCCGGCGAAACCGATCAGGGGGTCGTCCCCACTTCGGGAGATCTCCGGCCGGGTAGCAGCGAAGTCCACCAGCCGGCGCACGTCCGCACCCTCGTAGTCGGGGTCGTTCAAGTGGATGAGTCCGCCCGAGCGACCGAAGCCGCGGGCGGTGTACGCGATGACCGCATAGCCCCGGCGGGCCAAGTCGCGAGCCGTGCCGAGACTGTCGGCCTTGGTGCCCCCGAATCCGTGCGCGAGCACGATCGCGGGGAGCGCGGTGCCCGGGTCCGCGGTGACCAGTGTGAGGTCGATCGAGACCGGTGTCCCGTCAGCCTCCGGTGCGCTGTCGAGGGTGAACTCCACCTCACTCGGTCGGCCATCCGCCGAGGCCACCGCAGGTCCGGCCACGAACGCGACCGCAAGCGCGAGGCTCGCGGTCAGGCGGGCAGCACGGCGCATGGCCCCATCTTGCTCGACCGGCCAACGAGGCAGGCGGCCTCGCCGCCGGCCACGATTGTTTGCCGCCACCTCTTGCGCCGCGCAGGCGATTGGCGATAAAGAGAGGATTCAGGTTCTCGTTGGCCGCGCGCACGAACATCTGGTCGAGAAGTGGCCAGTCCCCGCCAAATCATCTGTCGCCCGAGGCCCCCCACACCGCCCGAGACGTGTTCGCCGCGGCCCGCCGCCTCGCCCTTTCCTTCACGCTTCCTTCGGGACGCCTTCCTACCCTCACCCTTCCTTCCCCTCACCCTGCAGTACTCGGTCCCGACGGAGAGGCTGGCCATGCACCGACGTCATCGGGGGAATCTTCCCCTTCGAAAGGTGCTGACGGCCGCTGCCGCGGCATCGGTAGCGCTGCTCGCGCCCGCGGCGGCCGTCCCTGCCGGCGCTGCGGAGACACCCGTGGTCGACCCGGCACTGGCACGCTCGCCCGAACTCAGTGAGACCTCGCGACTCTCCGACCGGCGGTTCGTCGTCACCGGCGAGGATGGCTGGGAACTCGGGAGCGCGGACGGCCGGTACCCCGCCGCCGGGTTCCACACCCGCGGCGAGATGGGCGGGTTCTGGACCCCACAGCTGAAGCTGCTGGACGGCATCTGGTTCGGCTTCGACGGAAAGTGGATCGGCAAAGGCCGCCGGACGACGTCCGGGTGGGGGTACGTCCGCACGGACCTGCCCACCACCGACGGGGTCGCCGCGAGCCGCACGGACTTTGTCCCCGCCGGCGTGGCCGGCGCCGTGGTCGGCCTGAGCCTGCGGTCCGAGCGCCCTCGCACCGTGGTGCTGCGGATGGACGCCCACTCCGAACTGATGGGCTCCTATCCCTGGGGCGAGACGACGCCGAGCCAGACGCAGGTCAACCTCGCTGACACGGCCGCGATCGTGGGCAAAGACCTCGTCTTCCGCGACCATGGCACCCCGCCCGCCTCGAACGGCGAGTCACACGACTGGGCTGCCGCGGTCGGCTCCGACCTAGCGCCGTTGAACGGCCGGACCGGACCGGACTTCCGCGGCCCGCAGGACCCAGCCGTGATCTGCCCGGCGTCCGGCCCGGACGCACCGGCCCAGCCGGATCGCTGCGACGACACCCAGTACGGGAACGGCGCCGGTGGTCAGATGACCTATCGGGTGAAGCTGCCGGCCGGCGCGGTGCGCACCGTGTGGTTCGCGGTCGGCGGATCTACCACCGGCCCGGCCGCCGCCCGCGCCGAACTGGCCGCGGCGCTGCAGGATCCGGCGGCATCTCTGGACGCGCTCGTCGAGCAACGCACGGCGCTGAACCAGCGCAGCGATGTCACCGCCGACGGCGACCCGCTGGTGGCCCGAAGCGTGGCCTGGTCCAAGCAGATGCTGGCGGCATCGGTGCAACGGGCGCACGACGTCCGGCTGCGGGTGGTGCGTGCGGGCACCGTGTACCCGCCCCCGGCGGGCACCCTGGACTCGATGCGCTGGCTCGGCGCCGGCTGGCCCGACTACAGCTGGCTGTTCGGCACCGACGGTGAGTACACCGCCTTCGCCTCGGTCGCCGCGGGCCAGTTCGGCCCGATCGAGGACCACCTGCGCGCGCTGCGCGACGTATCGCAGATCGTCAACGGCGGCACCGGCAAGATCGTGCACGAGGTGACTCCCGACGGGGCGGTGTACTTCGGCGCCAACGCCGACGCCGGCAACACCGACGAGTCGGCGAAGTTCCCCTCGGCGGTGGCGCTGGTCTGGCGCTGGACCGGAGACCAGGAGTTCCTCGCCGACCTCTACCCGGCGAGTGTCAAGGCGATGCAGTGGGTCGCCTCGATCGACGCCGACGGCGACGGGTGGCCCGAGGGCTTGGGCAACGTCGAGCGCCCCGGCATGGGCGAGGAGAAGCTGGACAACGCCGTCTACGCCATCCGCGGCTACGCCGACCTCGCCGATCTTGCCAAGGCGACCGGGGACGACACGACCGCCGAGTGGGCCGAGACCAAGGTCACCGGCCTGCTGGAGAAGTTCGAGGACGCCTGGTGGTACGGCGGCGACACCCACTCCTACGCCGACTCGCTCGCCGACCCCGGCGACGACAAGGTCTTCCAGCGGCACTGGATCGGGCTCACCCCGACCGATGCGGTGCTGCCCGAGCTGACCGATCGGCCGTCCGCGCCGCTGGCTTCGGCGGAGCACGGCCCGGAGACCCTCGCGCAGCACGAACGGGAGTGCTTCACCGGCGACCTGGGCCTCTATCACACCGGCACCGGACCGACCTCGGCCGAGGGCGGCAACGTCGGTCCGAGCTGCGACTCGGTGGTGTCGGAGGTGCCGAGCGAGCGCAACATCTTCACGCTGAACAGCGCCATCGCCGCGGTCAGCGAGGGCAACTACGGGCGCCTCGGCGAGCAGCAGCAGGGCGTCTACACCCACGGCAACGCGCGCAGCCAGCTCGATCCGAGCCTGTGGGAGATGCCGGGCGCAATGCCTGAGATCGTCCCGGGCGGAGACTTCGGCGCCAACATCGACCGCAAGCTCACCGAACGCTCGATGGTGATGCAGGCCTGGGGTGCGTACGGAGTGCTGTGGCCGGTGGTGCACCAGTGGCTGGGCGTCTCCCCGGACATGGGACGTGGAGCGCTCTCGGTGGTGCCGCAGGTGCCGGCCGGCCAGACGGACGTGTCGGCGACAGACATCCGCGTCGGCGAGACCTGGGTCGATGTGGCGACCTCCCACGCCGGCCGCAGCTATGTCACCGAGGTGACGCGCGACGGTGCGGTCGACCTGACCATCGGCGCCACACTGCCGGTGGGCACGACGATCGCGTCCGCGACCTTGAACGGGGCGGCGGTGACGCCCGACCTGGTCCGCACCACACGCGGGCTGGAGGCCCGTGTGCAGGCCCCGGCCGGGGCCGGGACCTCGACGCTGCGGATCGACGTCGCCGCGGGCTGAGCGCGACTCTGCTTGCCCTCGCGCCGCATCATCCGCTCGGCGGCGCGAGGGCACCCTCCCTCCAGCACCTGCACCGGGGTGGAGACCGACCTCGGCGAGCCGAGCGCGGGCACTCAGCCGACGACGCGACCGCGCAGGATCACCCGTGCCGGCGACCGCAGCACACGCAGGTCGCGGCGCGGGTCGGCGTCGAGAACGACCAGGTCTGCAGGGACGCCGTCGGTCAGCACGCCCGGATGCCCGAGCCAGCGCCGCGCCCGCCAGGACCCGGCACCCAGTGCGTACTCGGCCGAGCTGAACGCGGCCAGCGCCGCGATCTCGGATCCGATCAGACCGTGCGGCAGGTAGCCGCCCGCGTCGGTTCCGGCGTAGATCGGCACGCCTGCCTCCCGCGCCGCCCCGAAGCGCTCCAGCCGCGTCGCGTACAGCGCCCGCATGTGCTTCGCGTACGCCGGGAACTTCGGCTCGCCCGCCTGCGCATAGCGCCCGAAGTTGTCCAGCTGCAGCATCGTCGGTACCAACGCGACCTGCCGCTCGGCCATCATCGCGATGGTGTCGGCGTCGATCCCGGTGCCGTGTTCGATCCCGTCGATGCCCGCCCGGACGAGCTCTTGAACCGACTCCTCTCCGAAGCAGTGCGCCGTCACCCGGCAGCCCAACTCGTGTGCGCGGGCGATAGCGCGCGTCGCCGCCTCGACCGGCCAGAGCGGGGTCAGATCGCCGACCTCGCGATCGATCCAGTCCCCGACCAGCTTCACCCAGCCGTCACCCCGGGCCGCCTGCCGTTCGACCTCGGCGACGAGCTGGTCGGGCTCGACCTCCTCGCCGTAGAAGCGCAGGTACCGCTTCGGACGGGCAATGTGCCGGCCCGCCCGGATCAGCTTCGGCAGGTCTTCCCGCTCATCGATCCACCGGGTGTCTGCCGGACTGCCCGCGTCGCGCAGCAGCAGCGCACCGGCAGCACGTTCGCGCAGCGCGTGCTGTTCGGCCACCTCGGCGGGGACCGCCCCGGCGGACTCAAGCCCGACGTGACAGTGTGCGTCGACCAAGCCGGGCAGCAACCAGCCAGCATCGGCAATCGTCACCGCGTCCCGTACCGGCTCGGTGCGCACCACCCCATCGGCGATCCAGATGTCGCGCTGGACGCCCTCGGGTAGCACGACCCCGCGCACGTGCAACCGCGGCGGAGTCGGATCGGCCGGGGTCATCGGAGCCAGGACTCCCGACGCCGGTCTACTTGTCCAGCCGACCGCGCAGCTCCGGCGGCAGCTGGAATTCGGCCATCGCCTGCTGCAGCGCTTTCTCGTCGAGCTGCCCCGCACCGAAGGCTGCGGCACCGTCCGCGGCCCGCGCGGGTTGCTCGGGGGCATTCCGCTTGGCCGGGTTGCCCGACACGCCGCGGGCCGGCTTCTTCTTGGCCGACCGCGCCGGCTGGCGCTTGCCGCCCGGCATGCCTGGCAGCCCCGGGATTCCCGGCATCCGTCCACCGGCCAGCGAACTCATCATCTTGCGCGCCTCGAAGAAGCGGGTGACCAGGCTGTTCACATCGGCGACCGAGGTGCCGGAACCCTTCGCGATCCTCGCCCGACGGGAGCCGTCGATGATCTTGGGGTTGTCCCGCTCGGCGGGCGTCATCGAATGGATGATCGCCTCCAGCCGGTCCACCTCGCGCTCGTCGATGTTGTTGATCTGCTCCTTGTACTCCGAGATGCCCGGCAGCATCCCGAAGATCTTGGACAGCGGGCCCATCTTGCGCACCATCTGCATCTGCTGCAGGAAGTCGGCAAGCCCGAACTCACCTCCGCCCTTGGACGCGAGCTTCGCCGCCGCCTTGGCCGACTGCTCCGCGTCGAAGGTTCGCTCCGCCTGCTCGATCAGGGTGAGCATGTCGCCCATGCCGAGAATGCGGCTTGCCATCCGATCGGGGTGGAAGACGTCGAAGTCCCGCAGCGATTCGCCGTTGGAGGCGAACATGATCGGCTTGCCGGTGACCCTGGCGATCGAGAGCGCTGCGCCACCGCGCGCGTCGCCGTCCAGCTTGGTCAGCACCACGCCGTCGAAGCCGACGCCGTCGGCGAACGCATTGGCGGTGTTCACCGCGTCCTGGCCGATCATTGCGTCGACCACGAACAAGATCTCGTCCGGTGTCACCGCGTCGCGGATGTCCGCAGCCTGCTGCATCAGTTCGGCATCGATGCCGAGCCGGCCCGCGGTGTCCACCACGACGACGTCGTAGAGTCGACGCTCCGCCTCCGCCATCGAGTCGCGCGCGACCTGGATCGGGTCGCCGACGCCGTTCCCCGGCTGGGGCGCGAACACGTGCACGCCGGCCCGCTGGCCGACCACCTGCAACTGGTTCACGGCATTCGGGCGCTGCAGGTCGGCGGCCACGAGCAGCGGCGAATGGCCCTGACCCTTCAGCCAGAGCGCCAGCTTGCCGGCCAGGGTCGTCTTGCCGGAGCCTTGCAGACCCGCCAGCATGATCACCGTCGGCGGCCGCTTGGCGAACCGCAGCACGCGCGTCTCGCCACCGAGGACAGCGATCAGCTCCTCGTTGACGATCTTGATGATCTGCTGCGCCGGATTCAGCGCACCGGAGACTTCCTCCGCACGCGCCCGCTCCTTGACCGCCGCGACGAAGTCCTTGACCACGGCCAGGTTGACGTCTGCCTCGAGCAGCGCGATCCGGATCTCGCGCGCGGTGGCGTCGATGTCGGCCTCGGACAGCCGGCCCTTGCCGCGGAGGTTCTTGAACGTGGCTGCCAGACGGTCTTGCAGGGTGTCGAACACGACGGGTCCTTCGCTTACGGGATGCTGGCCGCCCACAGCCTACTCAACACGGCCCCCTCCCTACGCTGTCTGCGTGGACGGTGAGTGGGCCCTGCGAGAGGTGCGCTACGACCACCCGGATCCAGCGTTCCTGACCGAACTGGCTCAGCGCTATTACGTCGAGATCTACGGCGGACCGGACGACACCCCGTTTACCGCTGACGATTTCGCCCCGCCGCATGGCCGCTTCCTGGTCGGCTACCTCGGCGGGGAGCCGGTAGCGATGGGAGGGTGGCGGCTGCGTCGGCCCGGCAGCCCGCCGATGGCTGAACGGCCCGCCGAGATCAAGCGGATGTTCGTCCGGGATGCTTCGCGCGGACGCGGACTCGCGCGGCGCGTACTGGAGGACCTCGAACGGACTGCCGCCGCGGCAGGAGCGGACTGGATGGTGCTCGAAACGGGAGTTCCGCAGCGTGCCGCCATCGCCTTCTATCGCGCAGCCGGATACGGCGACATCCCCGACTTCGGGCACTACGCGGGCTCGCCGGCTGTGGTCAGCCTGGGGAAGGTGCTGGGCCGCGCAATCGGGAGCGACCAACACCCGGGCTGACCGCACACATCGGTCAGTCGACCTGGAACGAACGTTTCGCCAGGCCGAGTTGGAAGTCGTCGATGACGGTGGTCGGCGGGGCGCCAGGATCAGTCGCCGCGCCCAACGTGACGAAGATCGGCGTGTAGTGGTCCACGGTGGGGTGCGCGTACGGCATCCCCGGGGCGCGGTGGAAGTCGGCCAGCGTGTCGACCGCCCCCGCCGCCAGCGCCTCCGCCGCCCAGGCGTCGAAATCGGCAGACCAGCCGGGAATCACGTTGGAGATCCAGCTCGCTCGGGACAGGAACGGCAGGCCGTGAGTCAGGTAGCCGGAGCCGATAATCAGCACCCCCTCCTCCCGCAGCGGCCGAAGCCGCTCGCCGATCCGCATCAGCCGGTCGGGGTCGTGGCTCGGCATGCTGAGCTGCAGAACGGGCACGTCGGCGTCCGGGTACATCACCGTCAGTGGCACCCAGGCGCCGTGGTCGAGGCCGCGACTGGGATGTTGGTGCACCGGCTCGGCCGGTGCCAGCAGCGCGTGCACCCGGGCCGCCAACGTCGAAGCATCGGGCGTCGCATACCGCATGGCGAAGTAGCGCGGCGCGAAGCCGGCGAAGTCGTAGACCAGCGACGCGGGCTGCGCCGCCGAGAGTGCCAGCGGCGCCGACTCCCAGTGCGCGCTGACGATCAGCACCGCTGTCGGCTTTGGCATCGAGAGCGACCAGCCGAAGAGCTGGGCGATCCAGTGCCGGTCGTTGAACAGTGGCGGCGCTCCGTGGCCGAGGTACAGCGCCGGCATCAGGCCGTCGCCGGCCTGCCAGCTGGGCTGCAGCCGGCTCCGATGCGCCTCGCTGGTCAGAAAGCCGTCGAAGGCGCCACCCTCGACGTCGGGGTACAAGATGCTGGCCGACACACGAGCCTCCCAATTAGTTAACGGTACAACTATACCGCCAACTGCGGGCGTGCGGAGCGCTCAGCCCTTCCAGGTGCGCAGCACGCGGAGCCGATGCCAGGGGATGTGGTCGAGACCGTCGTAGTCCCAGCGCAGTCCCGCGGCGCGGTAGACCGACCCCACGCTGCTCTCGGTCGCGTCGGGCGCTCGCTCGAAGCTCACGCTGAGCGGCGCTCCGCCACGGTCGATGACGTAGGCGCCGTAGACCTGCAGCGCCCGGGCTACTGCACGCTCGGCCGGGGTGATGCCCTTGATCGTGCTGAGCTTGATCTTCGGATCGAGTTGGATCCGCGCACCCGCCGGCAGGCAGTCGGACCGGGTGGACGTCCCGTCGGTCTTCAGCGCCGGCTTGCGCACGACGTCGGCGCAGAGCGTGTCCGTCTGCACGACCAGAGCGTGTTTGATCGAGCGGTTCTCGATCTCCGAGACCCGGACGACCCCTGCCAGCCGCGACGCGCCGGCCCCGGTCGAGCCGCCACCCCACCCGGAGCCGTCGAGATAGTTGACCGCACCCCAGGACGCCGACCAGGCCGATCCGTCCTTGCGCGCCTGCCAGTACTCCCCGATGGTGCGGGTGGTGGGGTCGATGACCACCAGTACCCCGTCGGAGCCGGTGCTCGGCCGCGCGGACGCAGGGATCGGCATCGGCTGCCGGCTGAGCGGGCACGGGCCCCAGACCCCCTCCATCACGCAGCGGATGGGGTAGCGCGGGGTCCCTGCCGGTGCCGTGTAGATCGGGATCCCGAATGCGTACAGATTCGCGTTGGCCTGATGCGCCCGGCTGATCCGGCGCACCATGGCTGCCGAGTTCCGATCCAGCTTCGGGTGCGAGCGGATCTTCACGTTGAACGAGCTCTTCGGCGAAAACGGCCGACTCGTCGCATAGGCGACGGTGCTGCTGGTCATCAGGGCGAGGCCGGCAGCCAGGCAGCCGACGATCAGGGCCAGCGGACGACGGACAACGACACGGTCGGCAGCCATCGCCCACCCTCACTTCTGCTCGGTGCGGGCCGTGCCTCCCGACGAGGGGTCAGACGGAGGACGGCATCATCGACTCCCCCGAGCCAGCCGGCGCGGTGCGCCGAGCACGCTGTCGGCGTATCCAGTACGCCCACGTTGCTCCCGACCACGCCAGCAATCCCGCCAAAGGTAACGCCAGCCAGCGCAAAGGTGAAGGCACCGACCGGGTGGCGGAGCCCGCCGTGGACACCGCGTAGTGCGGATCGAGCCTGGTCACCGCTTGTTCGGCCAGCTGTGCAGCCGCCTCCGCCAGCTGGGCCGCCGACTGCCGGTCGGGCGCTGTCACGCTCACCAGCAGCGCGCCACCGAGTCGCGACTGAGTCACCTCGACCGTCACCGGGCCGTCTGGGGAGACACCTGCAGCGGTCGTCACCGCCTCGGGATCCAGACCCTCGTCGAGGGCCGCGACGAGCGTGGGCACGATCAGGCCACGGCTGATCACGTCCAGCTGGTACGCCGCCGCGCCGCTGGCCTCAGGCGCGGTCGGGAAGACCGGCATCGTGGTCGTCACCTGCCACCGGCCGGGAGCGGCCGCCACAGCGACCAAGCCGGCGAGGCTGAGCGCACCGACGACGGCGACGACGGCCTGCACCCGACGGGTAGGCGGAGTCCGGCTGGGCCGCCCAGCGCCGCCAGTGCGAATCGGCAGACCACGCGCCTGCAGATCGAGCGCAGCCGCGAGCGCCGCGGCGACCAGCACACTGCGGAAATCGGACAGGTGCAGGAAGACGCTCGCCACCAGCCAGCCGGTCAGGCCGGCGAGGATGCCGAGCGCCAGGAATCCGGTCTCGGCATCTCCCGCTGCGCGGGCGAGCATGCGGGCGCGGGCGAGGCAGAACCAGACGGTGCCGCCGAAGACCCCCCAGGCGACGAGCAGCAGGACGCCGCCGTCCGCCGCCTGCTCGAGGTAGAGGTTGTGCGCCGCCACCACGATGTCGACGCCGTTGGAGTAGTCGGAGAGTCGGTCGAACTGCGCGAAGATCGACGGGTAGCTGCCGATGCCGTGCCCGTTGACGGGATCGTCGAGGAACATCCGGAGCGCGTCTGCCTGCAGCCGCCGGCGCTCGGCGACCGAGGCGTCGGCGGTCCCCGAGCCGGCCACCAGGGTGGCAAGCCGGCTGCCGATCCCCGACAGCGGCACCGCGATGGCCGCCGCTGCGCCGACCACGAGCAGCGCCCGGCGATAGACGCGCCCAGCGAGCAGCATCCAGACCGCGACGGCGCAGGCGAGGGCGATGAAGCCGCCGCGTGACTGGGTCAGGTAGATGCCCAAGGTGAGGCTGGCGACGCACCCCAGCCAGAGCCAACGCTCCAGTCGCCCGCCCAGCCAGCGACCGGGCGCCAGCCTCGTACCGGCGATCGCCCACAGCGACATGGCCAACGGGGTGAAGAGGATCAACGAGCGAGCCCAGAAGTTGACGTCTGAGGACGTCCCGGCGTGGCGAGCGGTGAACGCGCCGTCCTGGCGCTGCAGCGGCACCCGGCTGAGCCCGAACAGATCCCCCTGGTTGTGCAGGACGAACTCGTGCACCGCGGTCAGCCCGGCCAGCGCGGCCAGGCCGAGCACCGACACCATGGCGACCTGCCGGGCGCTGGAGGTGGAGAGCACCAGCACCAGCACCACCAGCAGGAAGAGCAGGTCGCGGCTGCGTTCGGCGAACAGGGCGGTGGAGACGGCGGGAGCATCGGCGCCGATCAGGCTCGCGGCGAAACCTGCGTAGAGCACGGCGACGCCCAGCAGCACCGGCGACCAGCGCAGCCGGAACTGGCCTCGACCAGCCAGGACGAGGGCGGCCAGCAGCGCAAGCGCGAGCTCGAGCCGGTACGGGCTGACGCCGACCTGGTCGGCGATCACCTCGTTCAGGTTGGTGACATCGGCGCCGATCAGCAGCAGCAGCGCGACCCTCGGCTGGACCAGTGCGAGCACCACCCCGGCGAGTGCGATGATCCCGATTCCGGCCACCAGCACCGGACTCATGCCCGGGACCCCTCGACGGTCAGCGTCGGCAGCCCGAGCACCTCGTCGTAGGCCGCGGCGGCCACCGCCGGCCCATATCGCTGCCGCCAGCTCGCCGCGGCCCCTGCCGACAGCTCCGCGTTGCGGGACGGTTCGGCGGCAGCCCTCAGGTGCGCGGCCAACTCGGCCGGCGTGGCTCCGATCAGGCAACCGTCCTGGTCGGCAACGTCCAGCCCGAGCACTCCGGCCGGTGTCGCCACGACCGGCAACCCGCGCGCCAGCGCCTCCAGCACCTTGATCTTGATTCCGCTGCCGATGCGGAGCGGCGAGAGCAGCGCGGCCGCCCCGGCGAGCACCTGGTCAAGGTCGTCGACCCAGCCGAGCGGCCGGACTCGATCGCCCCAGGCGGCGGCCGCCGCTGGGGGATTCTCCGACCCGCGACCGACGAGCAGCAGCCGGAAGTCGGGCACCTCGGCCAGCACCGCCTCGCGGCAGCTGCCCAGAAACCACTCCAACCCGTCCCTGTTCGGCGGGAAGTCGAGTCCACCGAGGAAGACGAACGTCGGATCACCGTCGTAGCGCCGGACGGGATCGTCCGGCTCACGCAGCAGCGGCAGCAAGGTGTGCACGCGGGAACTCCCGGTGCGCGCCCGCAACTCCGCGGTCTCGGCGGGGTTGACCAGCACCGTGGCGTCGAACAGGGCGGGGGCCGCCTCCTCGGAGCGGGCCGTCAGCCGACGTTCGACCCGCAGCAGCGGCCGGTAGAACGCGGGATGGGAGCCGAGTCGTCTGGCCGGGCCGGGCAGCACCTTGCCGAACTCACCGAGCGGATTGGCGACGCGAGTCGGATCGGTCTTGATCCGATCCAGCATCGTCGCGTATCGCTTGGAGAAGAGGTCGTCGGCGTAGAGCACACGGCGGACGCCGGCCGCGGCGGGGATCGCGCGGACGTACTGGCCGGTCCGCATGGTGTCCCAGATCTCCAGATCGGCGCCGATGCCGGCGAGGGCGGCCGCCAGCGACTCGACCAGGTGTCCAGACCAGAGGGCTGCCTCCTGCAGCGCCGAGTGCGGCGGCAGCAGCACGCGGCTGAACACTGCTCGCGCCTGCGCAGCCGCGGCCGGCTTGGCCAGCACCTGGATCCGGTAGGGCGTGGCCGGGCGGTCGGCGTCCGCCCGCCCGATCAGCACGACATGCACCTGATCGGCACCCAGGCGGCGGCACAGGTGGTCCAGCAGACCGCCGATCACGACCTGTTTGCCGAAGCTGCGCGGCTCCGGTTCGCTGGCGGTGACCAGCACCGCGCGGGTCGTCGCACTCATCCGCGGTGCCCCTCCCCCTCGTCCACCAGGCCGGCGCGCGCGGGCAGCACCGCGCGCACCGCCTCCAGCAGCGACTTCCGGGCCACCACCAGCGAGACCGCCGCCACGGTCAGCAGACATGCCACCAGCACCAATACGAGCGAGCTGAGCTGGCCGGCCGGAACCAGGGCTCGAACGCCGAATCCCACCGCGGCCGTGACACCGGCGACGGCGAACGCCGGTGCTATCGCTGCGAGCAGCTGCCGACCCGGCACACCGGTGACCGAGCGGACGAGCAGCAGCCGCGCGACGCAGTAGAGCGCGTTGAACACCAGGTGCACCAGCGCGACGCCGACCAGTCCGTACCGAGGGGCGTACAGGAATGCGCCCGCCATCAGCACGGTGGCGGGAACGTCCAGCCGGATCAACGTCCCGGGCTTGCCCAGCGCCGAGAAGACATCTCCGCTCGCCCAGGCGATGGACATCAGCCCGAGACTCAGCGAGATCAGCATCATCGGCACGATCGCGGCATTCCAGGCGGGCGAGAACAGCACCGGTACGGCATCCCGGGCCACCACCGCCAGCACCGTGCCGACCGCGAGCCCGTACAACGCGAGCAGCCGGGTGGCGCGCAGCATCGCCGACAACAACACCTCGTGACCGGCCGCGCGCGCCCGGGCGTAGGTCGGCAGCGCGATCGCGGAGAAGATCCAGAGCACGTTCTCGATGCCGAGCTCAGGGAGCTTGTACGCCATGCCATAGAAGCCGAGCGCGGTGGCACTGATCAGCGCGCCGACGACCACGTAGTCGAAGGTGCTGCGAAAGGAGCCGAGGATCCGGATCACGGTCACCTGGCCGCCGAAACTGAGCAGACTGCGGCTGACCGCTCGCGGTACGCGCAGCGCGGGCCGGATCGGCACCAGGCACCAGAGCACGACCATCGCGACCAGCTCGCTGCCGACGATGCCGAGCGCAATCGAACCGGGCCCACCGATGGCCAGTGCCAGCGGAATCGAGATCGCCACCCGGACCACGGCGCGGACGCCGTCGACAGCGGTCCGGCGGCGGAAGAGCAGATCGCGCTTGAGCACCGCGTCGCTCACCTGGCCGGCGCCGCGGAACAAGGGGTAGAGAAAGATCAGAGCAAACAGCCAGCCGTCGTCCGGAGCGTGGAACAGGCGCGCGATCAGGGGCGATGCTGCCATCCCTGCCCCCGCGACGGCGGCGGAGATGGCGAGGTTGAGGGTGAATGCGGCTCGGACCCGATCGGTCACACCGCGTTCCTGCTCGGCGACGACAGCAGCGCCGATCCCGAGGTCGAGCGCCGCGTCCAGCATCGCCACGACCGTCAACGCCGCCGTCACCAGGCCGAAGTCGTTCGGCGTGAGCAGCCTGGCGAGTACCAGGGTCAGGCCGAGGATGACGATCCGATTGGTGCCCCAGGCCACAGTGGTCCAGGCGAAACCTCGGGCGGAGCTCCGGCCGATGGCCGCACCCCCGGCGTCCTGGTTCACCTCCGGATCCGAGGCCCGATGCTCGGCCACCTCCGCCTCCACCACCGCTTCGACCGGTGGCTCCACCACCGGCTCGAGCTCGGAGTGGCGGGCGGGCTGGATGGGGTCCCCCTTCAGCGATGGCGATGGTGGCGTTCGAGGCTGTCTTCGACAGCCGAAGCGCCTCTGTCCGTACTCTCGCATCCCCCGGTTGGGAATTTTAACAGGACCCGCGATTACGATTCCCTCTGTCGTGTCGTCGATCGAGGGGACCTGCCAGTGCGCGTGCTGACCGTGCTCGACGCATTCCGCCTGGGCGGCGCGGAGACCTTGATCGCTCAACTCGGACGGGTGGCCGGCGACGTCGGCCTCGAGGTTCGAGTGCTCAGCATGCACGGCTACTCGGCGGAGCGCTCCACGCTCGCGCCGCTGCTCGCCGACGCGGGCCTGGTGCCGGAGTACCTGGGGGCTGAGCGGACCGTCGACCCGCGCGCGTTCGCCCGGCTGGTACGCCTGATCCGCCGCTCCGACGTCGACATCGTGCACGCGCACCTGGAGATGGCGATGACGCTGGCACTCCCCGCAGCGCGACTCGCCGGGGTGCCCGCGGTCGGCACGTTCCACCACGTGTACCGGCCGCTGCACGGGCGTGCGGCCGGCCGGGAGCGACTCGCGGTCGAGGTGGCGACCCGCAGCCAGGGGGCGATCTTCGTCTCGCAGGCATCCCTCGACTCGTTCAAGGACCAGTACCGCCCTCGCGGGCCGGTGCCCACGAGCTGGAGCGTCGTCCACAACGGGGTCGACCTGGACTACTTCACCCCAGCCCCCGACGGCGCGCTGGCGGCCCTGCCCGAAGACCTCGGTCTCGACGGCAAGCGGATCGTCACGGTGCTGGCGGCGCTGCGCGACTTCAAAGGCATCATCCATGCCGTCCGGGCCTGGCCGTCGGTGGTCGCCAAGCACCCCGACGCATGCCTGCTGCTGGTCGGTTCCGGCAACGAGGAGGCGGCGCTACGCGCCGAGGTTGGCGCGCTCGGATTGGGCGGCAGCGTCGTCTTCGCCGGGATGCGGTCCGACATTCCCGAGGTGCTGCGCGGCTCGGAGATGGTGGTCCTGCCCTCGATCTACGGCGAGAATCTGCCGACCGTGCTGATGGAGGCCGGCGGCTGCGGCCGCCCCGTCATCGCCAGCGATGTCGGCGGCATCAGCGACATCGTGGCCGATGGCGAGACGGGGCTGCTGGTTCAGCCGGGTGATTCGGCCGGAATCGCGGAGGCGATGCTTCGACTGCTGGACGACCCGGACCTCGGCAGCAAGCTCGGCGCCGCAGGTCGCGAGCGGATGGAGCGGCTGTTCGAGGCGCGCATCTGGGCGGCGAATCTGCGCTCGCTCTACGAGCGGGTCATCGAGCAGCGGCGAACTGGTCGGCGGGCCCGTCGGTGAGCATCGACCCGCAGCGAGACCGACCTCGCGTCGTCGTGGTGGCGGAAGCAGCGCCGATGCGCGGCGGCATCGCCACCTTCGCCGAGACCATCACCGCGGATCCGGGGCTGAACGCGCAGTTCGCCATGGAGTTGCTGAACACCGGGAGAGTGGCCAACCGCGAGGGTGGGCGGCTCTCGCTCGACAACCTGCGCTTTGCTCTGCAGGACGCCTGGCGGACGTTTCGAGCCGCTCGCAGCGCCGACATCGTGCACGTCCAGCTGGTCGCCGATCCGGGGCTGCCCGCACTGCGCGCTGCGGCGCTCAACCTCGCGGGCAGCCTGGGCAAGGCCCGGCTGGTCGCGCACGTCCATTCCGCCGTCGGCAACGCGGGCCGCCCGGAGTTCGCCGACTACAGCTGGCGCGACCGGCTGGCGCTGCGCTCGCTGCGTCGGGCGGACCGGGTATGCACGGTGTCCGACGCGGGCACCGCCGCCATGCGGCGCTTTGCGGGACGGACTCCGGTGGAGACGGTGGACAACTCGGTCGACGTCTGGGCGTTCCGCCCCGAGCGGGTGGACCGAGAACCGGCGACGGTGCTGTTCGTCGGAGTCGTCTGCAAGCGGAAGGGCACCGTCGAACTGGCCCGCGCCGCCCACCTGCTGCGGCAACGCGGGGTGGACGGCTGGCGCCTGGTCGTCGTGGGCGGCCAGGGCCCGACGCCAGCACCCGAGTACCAGGAGATCGTGGCCGAGTTCGCTGCTGCCGGTTTGTCCGAGGCGCTGGTCGGGGCCGAGTACGGCGACCAGGTCAAGCAACGACTGAACGAGGCCGATGTCTTCGTGCTGCCGTCCTACCTGGAAGGGCAACCGATCGCGATCATCGAGGCGATGGCCAGCGGGGTGCCGGTGATCGGCACCACGATCGGCGCGGTCCCTCAGCTCGTCCGCGACGGCGTCGACGGGCGGGTCGTCGAGCCCGGGGACGTCGAGGCGCTGGCAGCCGCGCTCGAGCAGCTGGTGACCGACCCGGCGCTGCGAGCCCGGATGGGCGCGGCGATCCGTGCGCACGCCGAGTCCGGGCACAGTCTCGAGCGGCTGTCCGCCCGGCTGGCCGAGGTCTACACCGACGTGCTGGAGCGCGCCGGTGCGGCGCCGGCAGAGGTCGAACCGATACCCATCCCGACCGACAACCCCTCACAGACCGGGAGACCATGACCATGGCTACGCGCACTCTCGACCGCCGGATCGTGCGGCGCAGCATCGTGTCCGGGGTGGTCGTCGCGGTGGCGCTCGCCGCCGCCGGGCTCGCGTACGCGCTCACCCAGCAGCGCAGCTGGACCGCTGAAGCGGTGGTGGTGGTGCTGCCTGCCGCGTCCCTGGACGATGCGACATCGGCCGCCTACTACGAGACGCTCAGCCGCGGCCAGATCGTCGCCACCTTCGCCGAGGTGGCGGCCACCAACCGGTTCGAGCAGCAGGCCGAGGCCGAGCTGCAGTTGAGCGTGGCCGAGCAGGAGAAGGTGTCGGTCGAGGTCACCGTCGTGCCCGACACCGCGGTCATCCTGATCCGCACGACAGCACCGACGGCCGCGACCGCGGAGGCGATGGCGGATCAGATCACCCTGCTGTCGTCGCAGTACTGGGCCGGGCTGTCCAAGCCGTATCGCACCCGGACCGTGGGTAACGCCGCCGGCTCCGCCGAGCCGTCGGGCAACTCGCCGCTCGTACTCGCGGGAGCCGCGATCGCCGTCGCCCTGGTCGCCGGACTGGCCGTACAGCAGGCGGTCTACCACCTGAGCATGGCCGCACGGCGAGCCCGTGGCGAGACCGCGCAGGAGTCGGATGACGACTCCGAGCCCGACGCTGCCTCCGCCGCGGACGGAGAGACGGCCGCCCCGACCGATGAGACGGCTGATGCCAGCCCCGACGACGGCGGCGACAACGGCGGTGAAAGCGAGAGCGAGAGCAGCGAGGGTGAGCCGCACGCCGCGGCCGATCAGGACGACCCGGACCGTTCGCCGGCCTCGGCGCACCGGTAGTCGGGGTCCGGCGGCGCCATGCGGATCGTCCTCGTCGAATTCCTCCCCAGCGGGGGGATGTTCCAGTTCTCCTTTCAGTTCGCCGATGCCCTGGCGAAGGCCGGCCATCAGGTCCAGCTGCTCACCGGGCCCGACCCCGAACTCGCCTCGCAGACGGCCGGCTTCGAGATCTTGCCGATCCTGTCGACCTGGCACCCGAACGCGCAGCTCGGTGGCTCGCGCGTCCGCCGCAAGCTGCGTCGCGGCGTCCGCGCGCTGCGGTTGGCGACGGCGTGGCGCCAGGTCGTGGCGCACCTGCGGCAGACCCATCCCGACATCGCCCAGTTCGGCGAGCTTCGCTACGGGCTCGACAGCGCCGCGTTCGTGGCCGCGAGCAGGTTCTGCAAGCCGACCAAGCTCGTCGACGTTGCCCACAACCCGCTGCCCTACGACGTGAACAGCAAGTCGCAGTCGGTCGAGAAGTCGGGCCGGCTGACCAGCAGCCTGCTGCGCCGCGCGTACGAGGCGGCCGACCTGATGCTGGTGCTCGGCGAGGGCCCGAAGGCCGACCTCGTCGGCCACTTCCCCGAGGTGCGGCGCGTCGTCGTGTGCGGGCACGGCGACTACTCCTCGGTGCTCCCCTCCGACGACACCCGGCCGCCCTCCTCGGCCCCGCCGCACGCCCTGTTCTTCGGCGCCTGGACCAAGTACAAGAACATCCCGCTGCTGCTGGAGGCGTTCGCGCGCGTCAGGGATCAACTGCCGGACGCCCGGCTGACCATCGCTGGTCCGGTGATGCCGGACGTCGACCTGCCGGCGATCGAGACCTGGGCGAGTGCCATCGGCAATGTCGATCTGATGCCCGGCTACGTCGCGATGGAGGACGTCCCCGACCTCTTCGCCCGGCACCGGGTGGTGATGTTCACCTACGAGACGGTGAACATCTCCGGCAGCGTGCACATGGCCTACACGTTCGGCCGCCCGGTCGTGGCGACCCGAGTCGGCTCGATGACCGACGTGGTGGCTGACGGGGTGACAGGACTGCTCGCCGAGCAATCCGCAGCAGCCATCGCGAAGGCGATGCTGGTCGTGCTCCGCTCACCCGGACGCGCCGACGAGATGGGCGCCGCAGCGGCGGCGCACGCGCGCAACGGATCGACCTGGGCCGGAGTCGCGGACAAGGCGCTCGCGGGCTACCAGGACGCCCTGGCGCCGTCGTTGACCGGCTGAACGTCTGGGCTACCGGGATTCCTGCGCCGGGGCTCCTACGCCGCGGGCTCCAACAAGGCGTCGACGAAGACCTCCGCGTCGAACGGCGCCAGGTCATCGACCCCTTCGCCGAGGCCCACCAGCTTCACCGGGACCCCCAGCTCGCGCTGCACCTGGACCACGATGCCGCCCTTCGCCGACCCGTCCAGCTTCGTCAGCACGATCCCGGTGATCTTGACCACCTCGGCGAAGATGCGTGCCTGGATCAGGCCGTTCTGCCCGGTGGTGGCGTCGATCACCAACAACACCTCGCCCACCGGCGCCTGACGCTCGATCACCCGCTTCACCTTGCCGAGTTCGTCCATCAAGCCGGTCTTGGTGTGCAGCCGACCGGCCGTGTCGATCAGGACGACGTCGACCTCCTGCTCGATTCCCGCCTTGACGGCCTCGTACGCGACGCTCGCCGGATCCGCGCCCTCGGAGCCGCGCACCGTGGGCACGCCGACGCGACTCCCCCACGTCTCCAGCTGATCGGCAGCGGCGGCGCGGAACGTGTCCGCCGCTCCGAGCAGCACGTCCTTGTCCTCCGCGACCAGCACCCGGGCCAGTTTGCCGACTGTGGTCGTCTTGCCGGTGCCGTTCACACCCACCACCATCACCACCGCGGGCTGATCGCCGCGGTCGGCCTGCAGCGCGCGATCCATCCCGGGATCGACCAGCCGGACCAACTCCTCGCGCAGCACGGCACGGGCGGTGGCAGAGTTGGCCACCCCTTCGACCCGAAGCCGTGATCGCAGCGCCGCCACCAACTCGGTTGCCGGCGCGACCCCGATGTCGGAGGTGATCAGGACGTCCTCGAAGTCCTCCCAGGTGTCCTCGTCCAGCCGGTCGCGGCTGATCAGCATCAGCAGACCCCGACTGAGGCTGCTGTTGGACCCGGCGAGGCGCCGGCGCAGTCGGACGAGGCGGCTCTCCGGCGCCTCCGGTCGCTCGAGAACTGGCGGCTCGAGCGAGGGCAGGGTGTCGGTCTGAACACCGCCCGCGCGATCCGTGACAGGCCGATCCGTGATGGGCGCGGACCCGCCGTCCTGCTCGCCCGCTGAGGTCCCAGGGCGCGCCGGACCGGTCAGTTCGGCCTGTTGCCGGCGCTGCAGCGCGCGCCGCCGGCCGACCGCGACAAACCCGACGACGACGAACGTCGACAGGATGATGCCGCCGAGGATCAGCCACAGGGTGAATGCGTCCACCGGCTCATCCTAGGGTCGGGAACGCGCCGCCTTGCCCGTCGAGCGCCTGTCGGTAACGGGCGTCACCGGTGCAACGTCGCCTCGAGCACCCGGACCAGCCGCCGCGGGGGATCCGCCTCACCGTTCAGGTGCAGCGCCGCGCGTGCGGCGCTGTCAGCCAGCCGTGGATGGCGGTCGCGGCCGCGGCCCTCCATGCCCAGGCTCACCAGGGCGAGCGTGCACCCGGTGAGCAGCATGATGATGATCATGGCAATGACGATCGTCGTCATGGCGATGCCTTTCGGACAGTCGAGTCAGACTCGGGGAAGGAACTGTCGAACAGCAGTCGTGCGGTTCCGCCGGCACGGTGTCCGGCAGGGGTCAGTCTGAGCGCCCCACGATCGCGCACGGGGGAACCGGCCGCCCGCGCGTCGCTTTCGATTTGGTCACGCAGCCCGCAGCCGCAGGCGTCGGACGGCCGAAGTCACGTCGGGCCGGGACCTAGGCGACCGACTCCACCTCGCGCAACCGGGACGAGATCACCGCCGAGACACCGTCGCCGCGCATCGTGACGCCGTACAGCGCGTCCGCGATCTCCATCGTGCGTTTCTGGTGGGTGATCACCAGTAGCTGGCTGTTCGCACGCAGTTCCTCGTAGATCTCCAGCAGCCGACCCAGGTTGGTGTCGTCCAGCGCCGCCTCCACCTCGTCCAGGATGTAGAACGGGCTCGGCCGGGCGATGAACAAGGCAACCAGGAAGGCGACCGCGACCAGGGAGCGCTCGCCGCCGGAGAGCAGCGAGAGCCGTTTGATCTTCTTGCCGGGAGGTCGCGCCTCCACATCGACTCCGGTGCTCAGCCAACTGTCGGGATCGGTCAGCACCAGTCGCCCTTCGCCACCCGGGAAGAGCCGGGCGAACACACGCGAGAAGGCCTCCTCGACGTCGCGATATGCCTCCGCGAACACCTGCTCCACTCGTGCGTCCACCTCGACGATGATGTCGAGCAGGTCGCGGCGGGTGCTCCTCAGGTCCTCCAGCTGGGTGACGAGGAACTGATGCCGCTCCTCCATCGCCGCGAACTCCTCCAGTGCAAGCGGATTGACCCGGCCGAGCACGGCCAGCGCACGTTCGGCCGTACGCAGCCGGCGCTCCTGCTGCTCTCGCACGTAGGGCACCGGCGCAGGCGCCGCCTCGTCCTCGGTGACGGCCGAACCGTCCGGCCAGACGAGCAGCGGGATCGGCCGATCAGGCCCGTACTCCGCCATCAGGGTCGTACCGTCGAGGCCGAGTTCTTCGGCCGCCTTCTCGGTCAGCGACTGGACCCGCATCCGCTGCTCGGCACGGGCCAGCTCCTCGCGATGGGCGGCGTCGACGAGTGCTTCGAACTCCTGGCCGAGCTGTCGCGAGGACGAGCGCGCCGCAGCCAGCGCCGCCTCAGCCTCACTCCTGGCATGCTCGGCCGCGGAACGGTCGGCGGCCGCGAGTGCGAGCGCCTCCCCCACCTGTCCGGCGATGATGTCGGCCGCAGCAAGGACGGCGGCTGCGGCCCGCGTCTCGCGCGCCAGCCGAGCCCGGCGAGCCGCCGCCCGCTCCCGACTCGCCCGCTCCGCGGCCGCGGTGCGCCGCAGCGCGTCCGCCCTGCCGCTGAGTGAGCGCGCCCGTTCCTCCACCGTGCGCAGCGCCAGCCGGGCCTCCAGCTCGGCGTCGCGTGCACCGCGTTCGGCCGTCGCCAGCCGGTCCCGCTCACCGGTGTCGGGTTCGACGTCGTCGGTGGAGTCCTGCGCACGCGCCAGCCGCTCCTCGAGTTCGCGGAGCCCTGCCTCGTCCCGAGCCCGGTCGGCAGCAGCCTGGGCCCGAGCGCGCTGCAGCCGGTCGGCCTCGGCTCGGGCCGAGCGGGCATTCGCGCTCAGCTGGCCCAACTGCTCCGCCAGTGCAGCCATCGCGGCGTCGGACTCGTTCAGCCGTGCGAGCGCCACCTCGACGGTGTGCTCGGCCGATGCATGCCGCTGGTCGAGCTGGCTGTGCTCGAAGCGCAACCGTTCACAGGTCGCCGTGGCCGCTGCCAGGCCGGCCTCGGCCTCGGCCACCGCCGCCTGGACCTCGATCAAGCTGGCCTGCGCCGTCGATCCGCCGGCAGCGAAGTGGGCGCCGAGGACGTCGCCGTCCCGGGTCACGGCAACGACGTCAGGCATCGCTGTCACCAGCGTTCGGGCCCGATCGAGGTCGGCAACGACTGCGACCTTGCGCAGTGCGCGCTGCAACGCGGGGAGCAGCCCCGCCGGCGCGTCCACCGCGTCGACGGCGTAGCGAGCCTCGCCCGGCAGCGCCGGCCAGCTGGCCGGATCCTCCTGCGCGGCCGTGTCGGCCAGCAGCAACCCGGCGCGGCCGAGGTCGGCCGTCTTCAGATGGGCGAAGGCCGTCACTGCGACGTCCACGCCCGCCACCGCGACGGCATCGGCGGCTGCACCCAACGCGGCCGCCACCGCGGTCTCGTACCCCGAATCGACCGCGATCAGGGCGGCAACGGTGCCGAGCAACCCGTCCACCCGGTCACCCGCCGCCAGCAAGGCGGCGCCGGCGTCCTTGCGTTGCAGACCAAGCTGGAGCGCCTCCAGCCGCGCCGCCAGCGCGGCGCGCTCCTGGGTGGCGGCCGCCTCGCGCCGGCCGAGCGACTCGCGCTCGACGGCGACCTCGTCGAGGACGGCGACCGCGGACTCATGGTCGGCGTCCAGCCCCAACTCGCCGTCGTCGAGGCCCGCGATCCGGTGCTCCAGGCTGGTGAAGGCTCGGGTCGCCTCGGCCTCCCGACGTTCCGCCTCGCCGACGGCGGCGTCGAGTCGGCCGAGTTCGGCGTCGGCTGCGTCGAGCCGGCTCCGCAGCGAATTCACCTGGCCGGCCAGCCGCGCCAGACCTTCCCGCCGGTCGGCGGCGGCACGCAGCACTGCGGCGAGCCGGGCCTCCTCGGCTCGATGTGCGTCCTCGCGCTCCGCGACCTTGGTCGTCGCCTGCTGCAGGGCCGCCGCGAGCCGCTGCACCTCGCCGGCAAGTTCCCGCTCTTGGGCGGCCACCGCGTCCGCTTCGCGCTCGAGCTGCTCGGGGTCCCGGCCGGTCCTGGTCTCCGCCGGCTCGTCGTGGGCGTGCCGCATCCGCTCCCGCGCGATCGACGCCGTCGCAGCGACCCGCTCCCGCAGCGCCGCCAGCGAATACCAGACGTCCTGGGCGCTGGTCAGCCGCGGCAGTCCGGCCCGGACCGCAGCCTCGGCCTCCAGTTCGTCGCCACGGGCCTGCTCCAGCGCCGCCTCGACCTGCTCGCGCCGCTGGGCGGTCGCACGCTCGTCGGCAAGGTCGGCGTCGAGTGCGAGGCTGGCCTGGACGAGATCGTCGGCGAGCAGCCGCGCCTTCGCGTCGCGGACATCAGCCTGGATCACGGCTGCCTTCCGCGCCACCTCCGCCTGCCGACCCAGCGGCTTGAGCTGCCGACGGATCTCGTTGATCAGATCCGACAGTCGGTTCAGGTTGCCCTCGCACGCCTCGAGCTTGCGCAGCGCCTTCTCCTTGCGCTTGCGGTGCTTGAGCACCCCGGCCGCTTCCTCGATGAAGCCACGGCGGATCTCCGGCGTCGCTTGCAGGATCGAGTCGAGCTGACCCTGGCCGACGATGACGTGCATCTCCCGCCCGATGCCGGAGTCGCTGAGCAGCTCCTGGACGTCCAGCAGCCGGGCGTGGTGACCGTTGATCGCGTACTCCGAGCCGCCGTTGCGGAACATCGTCCGGCTGATCGTGACCTCGGTGTAGTCGATCGGCAGCGCACCGTCGGTGTTGTCGATGGTCAGCGCCACCTCGGCCCGGCCCAGTGCGGCGCGCCCCGACGTGCCGGCGAAGATGACGTCCTCCATCTTGCCGCCGCGCAGCGATTTCGCGCCCTGCTCCCCCATCACCCAGCTGAGCGCGTCGACGACGTTGGATTTCCCGGAGCCGTTGGGGCCGACGACACAGGTGATGCCGGGCTCGAAGTTCAAGGTGGTGGCCGAGGCAAACGACTTGAAGCCGCGCAGGGTCAGACTCTTGAGGTACAAACCCGCACCTTTCGAGGGTCCTGGTCTGGCAACGCCCCTGGTCAGACCGCGTGACGGAGCAGCAGAGCAGGGCGCCGGGAAGGCGCGTTCACTGTAACTGAGTAGGCCGTTCGCTCTCGGTAGCCGCGTCGGCGGGTCGCCCGGCTCGATGAATGCCACGAACCGAAGCAAACGTCCACAACTTGTTGGCGATGAAGGACAACGGCGTGACGATCGCAATCGCGATCAACTGGGCCCAGTACAGCCGGGTCCGGAAGCCCGTCGAATCATCGAAGACCTGTTCCGACAGTGCGACCGGCGACATCGGGTGCAGTAGCGCCGTGAGGATTCCCAGGTTGACCGCGAGCCCGATCGCCCCGACCGCCAGGAAGGGCAGGTACTCCCGGATCCAACTCGCGTGCTGCGCACTGCGGAACGTCCACCAGCGGTTCAGCTGGAAGTTCCACAGGTTGGCAACCAGGAAGGCGATGGTCGCGTAGACGTGGTACCAGCGGACGTTGAAGTCGGTGCCCGGGAGATCGAGGAACACCCCGTGCGGACCCGGCCCCAGCTTGTTGCACACGATGATGGTGACCATGTTGACCAGCACACCGCTGCCACCCACGAGGCCGAACCGAAGCAGCAGCTTCCAGTTGTGGGCGTGCCGGACGAAGACGAAGTGTTTCGCGCGCGTGATGATCGTCTGAGGATAGCGAGTGGACGCGCACGCAGGCGAGCGGGAAGACCGTTCAGAGCCGCGTGTGCCGGGGCAGCCGTTGACAGCGCGGACAGCGGAACGACGACCGGTTCATGAAGCCCTCGCGACGGATCGGGCGTCCGCACCGGGGGCACGGCAGGCCCTCCCGCCCGTACACCGCAAGCGACCGGTCGAAGTAGCCGCTGGAGCCGTTCACGTTGACGTAGAGCGCATCGAACGAGGTGCCGCCCTGGTCGAGCGCCGCGCGCATGACCTCGGCCGCCGCCAGCAGGATCCCCCGCGCCTGGCCGGCCGACAGGGTGTCGGTTGCCCGCGCGTAGTGCATCCGGGCCTGCCAGAGGGACTCGTCGGCGTAGATGTTGCCGATGCCGGACACCAACGACTGGTCCAGCAGCGCCCGCTTGATCCCGGTTCGGCGGCGGCGCAGAGCGGCCACGGCCGCACCGAGGTCGAACTCGGGATCGAACGGATCGCGGCCGATGTGCGCGATCTCGACAGGCAGTTCCGCACCGCCCGGTGACAGCGACAGGCCGCCGAACATCCGCTGGTCGACGAACCTCAGCTCAGCGCCGCCGTCGGCGAAGGACCAGATCACCCGCGTGTTCGGCGCCAGCGGCACCGCCGCGTCGTCCAGCCGGAACTGACCGCTCATCCCCAGGTGCGCGAGCACGGCGTCGCCGTCCAGCAGCGGCAGCCAGAGGTACTTTCCGCGTCGCCGCGGCGTCCCGAAGGTCTGCCCGACCAGGCGGGCAGCGAAGTCGTCCGGGCCAGCCAGATGGCGGCGGAGGGGACGTGGGTGAAGGACGCGGACCGCGGAGATCCGCCGCCGGTCGATGCCGGCTGCGAGACCCCGCCGAACAGTCTCGACCTCCGGAAGCTCAGGCACGCCTGGCGGTGGTCAGCGCGGACTCGTGGTGACGTCGCGGCCGACCGGCTGCAGCGCGGCGAAGGCGATCGCCGCCGCGTTCTGCTCGGCTTCCTTCTTGTTGCGGCCGGAGCCGGGTCCGTAGCGATGGTGGTCGATGGCGACCGTGGCCTCGAAGGTCTTGGCGTGATCGGGCCCGGACTCGGCGACCTCATAAACCGGGACACCCAGCCCGGCGAGCGAGGCGATCTCCTGGAGACTCGTCTTCCAGTCCAAGCCCGCACCGCGGGTAGCGACGTCGGCCATCAACGGGTCGAAGAGGTGGTGGACGAACCCGCGGGCCGCGTCGATTCCGTGCTGCAGGAAGACCGCGCCGATGACGGCCTCCATCGTGTCGGCGAGGATCGAGGATTTGTCCCGACCGCCGGTGGCCTCCTCACCCCGCCCCAGCCGCACCAGGCTCCCGAGGTCGAGTTCGCGGGCGACCTCCGCGAGCGCGCGGGAGTTCACCACTGCGGCTCGAAGCTTCGCCAGTTGTCCCTCGGAGAGGTCGGGGTAGGAAACGAAGAGATGCTCCGTCACGACCAGGCCGAGGACGGAGTCGCCGAGGAACTCCAACCGCTCGTTGGTCGGCAAGCCGCCCTGCTCGTAGGCATACGAGCGGTGGGTCAGCGCACGCTCGAGCAGCTCGGAGTCGACGCTGACGCCGAGTTCGTCGAGCAGCTCGCCGGCGGGGAGGCGCACGGTGTCCTCCTCAGCTCGGATCAGGAGGACAGGACCTGACGGCGGGACCCGCGCGGCCCGTACTGGCCGCAGGCCGGGCAGGCCACGTGCGGCAGGTGCTTCTCCCGGCAGGCGGGGTTGGCGCAGGTGACCAGCGTCGGCAGGGACGCCTTCCACTGCGAGCGCCGATGGCGGGTATTGCTGCGGGACATTCTCCGCTTGGGAACGGCCACGTCTCACTCCTTGTCCAGCGGACGCAGGTCCGCCGGAGCGCACCTGACGTCTCTTACACCGTAAGTCTCAGTCATCCTAGAGATCCGTCCCGCCCGCCCTCAACCTCGGCCGCGCCGAACTGGCCCAGTGCGTGCCAGCGCGGATCGAGCCGATCGTCATGGTCGTGGTCCGGATCGTCGTTCAGGTTCGCGCCACACTGCACGCACAACCCTGCACAGTCGTCCCGGCAGAGCGGTTGGAACGGGAGGTCGAGCACCACACCGTCGCGCAGGAGCGGTTCGAGATCGATGAAATCTCCCTCGAGCCGGCCGCCTTCGTCGTCCCCCTCGTGCCCGGGATACACGTACAGCTCCTGGATGTCGATCTCCGATTGCTCCGAGACCGGCTCCAGGCACCGAACGCATGACCCGCGAACGTTGATGGACGCCGTGCCAGTCACCAGCACCCCTTCGACCACCGATTCCAACTGGAGATCCAGCTCGACCGGCGACCCGGGCGGTACCCCGACCACCTCGGTGCCCAGATCCGCAGGAGCTTCGACGGAGGTCCGAACCACCTTCATCGCACCCGCCTGACGAGCCAGGTCGTGCGTGTCGAGCACGAATCCTGATCGATGATCAAGCGGGCGATGCGGCGAGCTCATCGCAGTCCTTCCAAGCCGTGCGGCCGCGAACACCTTCGTGGCCGACCGCTCACCTTACCGGCGTCCGGGACGCTGACCAAACCGAACGAGCGCCTGCACGCACACAAGCGACCGCTGCGCCCGCACACACGTCAAACGGTCAAGCCGGAGCGCGCCTCGACCTTGCCGGTACCCGAGCCGTCGAGCCCGGAACGCTCGGCCAACCGGGCCCGCGCTGTGCGCACCTGGCTGGTGGTCTTGTGCAGCACCGACTCGAACGCGGCCAGCCGCGCGTCGACGTACACGTCGGTCTCGTGCCGCAATGCGGCCGCGTCAGCCTCGGCGTCGGACCGCAGCTTGGCCGCCGCCTCCTCGGCCTGCTGGACGACCTCGCTGTTCTCCGCGACCTCCGCGGCCTGCTGGCGTGCCTCCTCGATGATCCTGGCCGCCGTCGCCTCGCCCTCGGCGACCCTCTCCTCCGCCGCCTCGATGACCAGCTGAGCCTCGGCGATCTCCTGGGGCAGGCTGTCGATCACCTCGTCGATGGCGGCGAGCACGTCGCCACGATTCACCACGCAGGAGGCCGACATCGGCATCGCGCGCGCGTGCAGGATCAGCTCGCGCAGTCGCGCCAGCCGCTCCTCGGCGGTGGGCCGATCTGCCATGGTGTCCTCCTCATTCCCGGTGACGTCGCCTGCCGTCGGCGAGGCGCGACCACCTCTAGCCCGTCAACGGACCGGCGCATCGCGAGCCGGCCAGACGCCTAACGTCTCACACAATCCGCCGTGCCTGCTCAGCTTCGGTCGATCCGCTCGCGCACCCGGCGCTCGACGGGATCGGGCACCAGGCCGCTGATGTCGCCACCCAGCGCGGCCACCTCGCGCACCAATGTGGAGGAGACGTAGGACCACTGAGGCGCAGCCGGGAGGAAGACCGTGTCGACCCCGGTGAGGTGGGCGTTCATGTGCGCCATCTGGGTCTCGTAGCCGATGTCCCGCGCTCGCACCCCTTTGACGATCAGCGCCGCCTCGTGCCGGCGACAGAAATCCACCAGGAGGCCGGACAGCGGCTCGACCGTGACGTTCGGCCACTGCCGGCACTGCTCCGTCACCATCTCGACCCGCTCGGCGGCAGTGAACAGGCCGGTCTTGGAAACGTTGCCGCCGACCGCGACCACCAGCTGATCCACGATCCGTGCTGCGCGCCCGATGACATCGAGGTGTCCCCAGGTCACCGGGTCGAACGATCCGGGACAGACCGCCCGCGTCACGACGGCCCCTCGGAACGGCGCCAGTCCGGAGAGGTCGCCTCGTCAGCGACGAGGCCGTAGAACAACACGGACTCACCGTAGACGCGACTCCAGCTCTCGCGCACGCTCGCCGGCCACTGCGGCGCAGCCCCTCGCTTCGAGCGTTCCAGCACCACCAGCCCGCCCGGGGCAACCCATCGATGACCCAAGGCTGCGGCCACCAGCCCGTCGAGGACCTCGGCGGCAACCTCGTAGGGCGGGTCGGCGAACACCACGTCGAACGGATCCTGGGCCGAACGGGCCAGCAGCTGCTCGACCCGGGCGGTCCGGATGTCCACCGCCAGGCCCAGGTTCGTGGCGTTGCGCCGAATCACCTCCGCCGCTCGCCGGTCGGCCTCGACGAGCAGGACCCGGTCGGCGCCGCGGCTGGCCGCCTCCAGCCCGACCGCGCCGGAGCCCGCGTAGAGATCGCAGAACGACCGACCGGCCAATCCCGAATCGGCACCGGCGGTGCCTGTTCCGGCCCACGCAGCGATCGCTGAGAACAACGCTTCCCGAACCCGGTCGGTCGTCGGTCGGGTCGTCGCGCCCGGAAGCGTTGCCAGTCGATGTCCGCGGCGGGATCCGGCGACGATCCGGCTCACCGACGCACTCCCCGGCGCCCCAGCGCGAGACGAGGCATCACGAGCGCTCCAGCCAGTCGCCCGCGGCGTCGAATTCCATCGCTCCGACGATGTCGGCAAGGCCTGGATCGGCCTGATCGGGATCAGCGGCCACGCAGCGCTCAGCCAGGTCCCGAGCCCGGCCGATCAGGTCCGCATCGTCGAGCACGCGCAGCAGCTTCAAGCTGGATCGGGTGCCGGATTGGCTGGCGCCCAGCACGTCCCCTTCCCGACGCTGCTCGAGATCGACCTCGGCGAGCGCGAAGCCGTCCCGAGTGGCCGCCACCGCGTCCAGGCGCAGACGCGCCGGGCTGCCCTCGACGGCCTGCGTCACCAGCAGGCACAGCCCCGGGTGCGCGCCCCGCCCGATCCGCCCGCGCAGCTGGTGCAACTGGGAGATGCCGAAGCGGTCGGCGTCGCAGATCACCATCACTGACGCATTGGGGACGTCGACGCCGACCTCGATCACTGTCGTCGCGACCAGGACGTCGGTCTCGCCGGCCGCAAACGCGGCCATCACCGCGTCCTTCTGTTCGCCCGGCAACTGTCCGTGCAGTGCCGCCACCCGTAACCCGGCGAACGGGCCTGCGGCCAACTCGGCGAACAACTCCTGCACCGCTGCGGCGGGCGGACCGGCGTCCGCAGCGCCGACCGCATCGTCGTCGGTGGAGATCCGCGCACAGACGACGAAGGCCTGCCGCCCCGCGGCGACCTCCTCGACGACGCGCTGCCAGGCGCGCTGCAGCCAGGCCGGATTCCTGGCGGCGTCGACGACCACCGTGCTGACGGCCGAACGTCCGGACGGGATCTCGCGCAGAGTCGAGACCTCCAGGTCGCCGAAGACCGTCATCGCCACCGATCGTGGGATCGGCGTCGCGGTCATCACCAGCACATGCGGCCGGGTCGCCGCCTTGGCGCTGAGCGCGGCCCGCTGCTCGACGCCGAAGCGGTGCTGCTCGTCCACCACCACCAGACCGAGGTCGGCGAACTGGACACCGGAGCTGAGCAGGGCGTGGGTCCCGACGACGAGTCCGGCGTCGGCGTTGGCGATCCGCGCGAGTGCGTCGCGGCGACGCGCGGCCGGCATCGAACCGGTCAGCAGTTCGACTCCGGTGGCATGATCCGCGGCCGCGAGCGTGCCACCGTCGGAAAGCTCGCCCATCAGCCGGCGGATGGAGTGGTAGTGCTGAGTGGCCAGCACCTCGGTCGGTGCCAGCAGCGCCGCCTGGCCGCCGGCGTCGACGACCGCCAGCATCGCTCGCAGCGCCACCAGCGTCTTCCCTGATCCGACCTCGCCCTGCAGCAGCCGCTGCATCGGACGGTCGCCGGCGAGTTCGGCGAAGATCTGCTCGCCGACCGCCGCCTGACCGGCGGTCAAGGTCAGGGGCAGCCGCGCGTCGAAGGCCGTCAGCAGTCCCCCGTCGCGACGGCTGCGAGGCACCGCGCGGTGACCTGCCGAATCCGCTCGTCGACGCGCCATCGTGAGTTGCAGTGCGAACGCCTCGTCGAACCGCATCCGTTGACGCCCGTCGTCGATCTCGCGCCGGCTGGTCGGCTGGTGCAGCGCGCGGAACGCCTCCTCCAGCCCGACCACGCCCGTCTCCGCTCGCACCCACGCCGGCAGCGGATCGTCGATCCCGCTCAGGAAGTCCAGCGTCAGCGAGGCGCAGGCGGCGATCGTCCAGGTGCGCAGCTTCCCGGTCATCGGGTAGAGCCCGACCAGCGCCTGGCCGGAGGCAGCGGCGAGGGCCTCGTTGCGGGCGGCGCCGCCGACCATCCGTCCGTCGGCGTCCAGCAGCACGAAGTCCGGGTGGGCCAGCTGAAGCGCCCCATTGAACGCCTTGACCTTGCCGGCGAAGATGCCGCGAGCACCCGGCTGCAGCTGGTTCTCCCAGTAGCCGATCAGCCGCGGTGCCCCGAAGAAGGTGACGGTCAACGTTCCGCGGTGGTCGGTAATGGTGGATTCCAGCCGCGGCTTGCGACCGCCGAACCGGCCCCCGCCGAGGTTGAAGACGCGGGTCTGGACGACCTCGGCCAGCACCGCGACCTCTTCGCCGTCGCGCAACTGGGACAGGTCACTGAGCTCGGTGCCGGAGTAGTAGCGCCGCGGCAGCAGGCGCATCAGGTCGCCGACAGTGGTGACTCGCAACGGCTCGAACTCCTTCGCCGTCCGGGCGCCGAGGACCCCGTCCAGCCGGGTATCGAGCCTGGCGAACGTGTCGGTGCGCCAGCGACTGGCGACCTCGACGCTCACTCCAGCCCCAGCAACAGTAGGTAGCGCGGCTGCCCTCCATGCAGCACCTCGACCTCCAGGTGCGGCGCGTGCCGGGCGACCCGACGGGCCAGCTGCTCGCCGAGGTCGTGCTCGGCGCCGGCGCCGGTCACCACCGTCAACAGGTCGCCGCCGCTGGAGGTGAGGCGTCGCACCACCGCCCAGGCGACCTCCAACGCAACGTGACCGATCTCGACGAAGTCACCTTCGACGATGCCGAGCACGTCGCCAGGCAGACAGCGGCCGGCCATCGTCATGGCGGCCGCTTCGGCCACCGTCACCGCGCCGTGCCGTGCATGACCTGCCGCTCTGCTCATCGCGACGACGGCCGATTCGAAGTCCGCCGTCGGCTCATGCACCGCGAGAGCAGCGAGCCCCTGCACCTGCGCGACAGTCGGAATCACCGCGACCCGGCGGCCTGACGCGCGCAGACCGCCGGCGACGTGGGTCGCCACCTCGAGGGTCTCCATGTCATTGGGCAGGATCACCAGATCGCCGCAGGTCTCAGCGACCGTTGCGGTCAGTTGCTCCAGCGTCGCTCGTGCGCCCAGGGTGAGCAGCGGCTCACCGCCGAGGGAGCGGACCGTGTCAGCCAACCCGGCACCGGGCACGACGGCGACCACGCTCCGGTCCACCGACGCGGCGGCCTGCACGGAGAGCGCCGTGATCCTGATCTGGCTCACCGTGCCTCGCGGCAGCGCCGCCTCGACCGCCGCGCCGGCATCCCGCAGGTGGACGTGGACCTGCGCCAGCGTCTCGTCCCCGACGATGACGACGCTGTATCCGATCACCGAGAGCTCACGCCGCAGCGCGTCCAGGTCGCCCGGCTCTGCGCCGCGCAAGGCGTACATCACCTCGTAGTCGCCGACCGGTCCGGCCAGCTGGCCTCCAGCCGCACCGCGGGCGGCGGTCCAGGCGGGCGCCGCCGCGACCACCGGCTCGGCCCCGGCGCCGCCGAGGACCTCGACCAACACGTCGAGCAGCAGGCAGTACGCCTGCGCTCCGGCGTCGACGACGCCCGCCGAGGCCAGCACCTCGAGGTGCTCGGGAGTGCGGCGAAGCTCCTCGTACGCGGCCTGCTGCGCCCGCTGAGCTACCCGGAGCGCACTGCCTGCCTCCCGCTCGCTAGCCCCTGCGGAGCCGATCGGGGCCTCGGTGGCGGCTGCCTCTGCGGCCGCGAGAGCCGCGGCGTCGGCCACCGACAAGATGGTGCCGGCCACCGGCTCCGCGACTGCGCGGCGGGCGCCCTCGGCGGCGGTGGACAGCAGTTCTGCGACCCGGCGCCCGCCCCCTCCGGCCGGGGCCTCGAGCCAGCCGAGCCGGAGCCGCCGGCAGACGCTGCTGACCATTTCGGCGACGATGGCGCCCGAGTTCCCGTGTGCGGACAGGATGGCCGCCTGCGCGGCGGCATCCACCGTCTGCCGCCTCAACTCCGGAACGGCCGAGGCGATCCCGGCGAGCGTCAGCTTCAGGTTCGAACCCGTGTCGGCGTCCGACACCGGGAAGACATTGATCGCGTTGAGGGCCTCCGCAGACGCGTCCATCAACTCGGCCGCCCGCCGAAGCCACCGGTCGGACGCAGCCCAGACGATCTCCGTCGGCCACCCGACGGCGGTAGGCTCGTCGACCCGCGCGGACACGTGGTCACCCTACCCGGGCGACCCGGCGGCGATTGGCTCTCGCCCGCGCTCGTCGGGTACTCTTTCCCGGTTGCCCACTTCGGGCACGGCTGCGTGTCCCGTCCGTTCGGGACCGCGACGACCGACAGGCTGGGGTGGCGACGCCCGGGCCGACAACTCGACCATCAAGCGGGAGCGAACTCCAGTGGCTGCGGTATGCGACGTGTGCGGCAAGGGGCCGGGATTCGGCCACAACGTGCCCTGGTCCAAGAAGAAGACGAATCGGCGCTGGAACCCCAATATTCAGCGCGTCCGGGCCAGCGTGTCCGGTGCAGCCAAGCGGATGAACGTCTGCACTGCGTGCATCAAGGCCGGCAAGGCCACTCGCTGACCGACCCGGGCTGCTGACCGGCCCTGGGCGCCCTCTACGCGTCCGGTCCGAACGGCCGCTCCGCGGAGTGGCCCACGCTCACCGACGACCTGCCTCCTGATGGACGCAGGTCGTTGTGGCGTCCGCTCAGACGCCCCCGCGGTTGCCGATGTCTGCGGTGGTCAGGCGGGAATGACGACCGGCACGATCATCGGTCGCCGCCGATGCGTGTCGCTGACCCACTTCCCCAGACTCCGCCTGATCACCTGTTGGAGCCGGTAGGCGTCATTTACGCCATCCGCCAGAGCCTCATCGAGCGCCTTGGCGATGATCGGCCGGACCGCGTCGAAGATCGAGTCGTCCTCGACGAACCCGCGGGCATGAATGTCCGGGCCGCTGACAAGGCGCGCGGCATGGGTGTTCACCACCGCGATGACAGAGATGAAGCCCTCCTCGCCGAGGATGCGCCGGTCCGTCAGTGCAGTCTCGGCGATGTCCCCGACGCTGCTGCCATCGACGAAGATGTAGCCCGCGTCGACCTTCCCGACGAGCCGCGCGCGGCCCCGCCGCAGGTCGACCACCCCGCCGTCCTCGGCGATGATGGCCCGATCGGCGGGCAGCCCGGTGGCCACCGCGAGTTCGGCGTTCGCCATCAGGTGCCGCACCTCGCCGTGGACCGGGAGGACGTTGCGCGGGCGTACCAGGTTGTAGCAGTAGAGCAGTTCGCCTGCGCTGGCATGGCCGGAGACGTGAACCAGCGCATTGCCCTTGTGGACGACGTGGGCGCCGAGTCGACTCAGTCCGTTGATCACGCGATAAACGGCGCTTTCGTTGCCCGGGATGAGCGAACTCGCCAACACCACGGTGTCGCCGCGCTGCAGCTCGATCACCGGGTGCTCGCGATTGGCGATCCTGGACAGCGCCGACAGCGGCTCGCCTTGCGACCCGGTGGAGATGATCACGACGTCCTGCGGACGGTACTGGTCGATGTCGCGCAGGTCGATCAAGGTGTTCGCTGGGACATGCAGGTAGCCAAGGTCTCGCGCGACCCCCATGTTGCGCAGCATGGAGCGGCCGACGTAGACGACCTTTCGTCCATGCGCGACGGCCGCGTCGAGCACCTGTTGGACCCGATGGACGTGGGAGGCGAAGCAGGCGACGATCACCCGCTGCCGGCTGCGCGCGAACACGCGCTCCAGGGCGGGACTGATGTCTCGTTCAGGGGTGGTGAAGCCGGGCACCTCGGCGTTGGTGGAGTCGACCATGAACAGGTCGACCCCCTCCTCGCCCAACCGCGCGAACGCACGCAGGTCGGTGATCCTGCCGTCCAGCGGCAGCTGGTCCATCTTGAAGTCACCGGTGTGCAGGATCAGGCCGGCAGGCGTGCGGACCGCCACCGCCAGCGCGTCGGGGATCGAGTGGTTGACGGCGATGAACTCCAGCTCGAAGATTCCGGCGCTGAGCCGTTGACCGTCGGCCACGACCTGCTGCCGGAGGTCTCGAAGCCGGTGCTCGCGGACCTTCTCGGCGACTAGAGCGAGCGTGAGCTTGGAGCCGAAGAGCGGGATGTCGGGACGTTGGCGCAACAGGTACGGCACTGCGCCGATGTGGTCCTCGTGGCCGTGCGTGAGGACCAGCCCGACGACATCGTCGAGGCGACTGGCGATCGCGTCGAATCCCGGCAGGATGAGGTCGACGCCGGGATGGTCGTCGTCGGGGAACAGCACCCCGCAGTCGATCAGGAGCAACTGGCCGGCGTGCTCCAGGACCGTCATGTTCCGACCGACGTCGCCCAGACCGCCGAGCGGGATGACGCGCAACGCGTCGTTGGCTAGCGGAGGCGGAGGTCGCAAGCTCGCTGCCACGTGACGAAGCGTACACAGCGCCGCCGGGACAGCTTCACCAGCAGGTCGCTACCGCGCCCTGGCGTCGCCACAAGATCAGTTCAGGAGCAGGAACAACGTCATCGCGACTGCTGCCACCACGGCAGCAAGCAGCAAGGCGGAGAGGTCGGTGGACCGCTGGATGATCTCCGACACCGGATCTTCGGGCAGCACCTCATCGACTCTCGGCTCGACCGGCCCCAATTGGCCTGCTGTGTCCACGTCTCACCCATCGCCGCGACGATGACCGTCAAGGACGCCCCCGCGACTCGCCCGCACCGCACCAGTGCAGTGTGATCACTTCACGAGAGCTATCGCGGTTCGGATGAGTCACATTACATCCACACGAGTGGCCTGAGTCACACCGCCGTGCCGCCGGACATCCCGCGGCAGAGCAGAAAAGCCTCAGCCTCCCTGCTCGGGGGTTCAGGGAGGCTGAGGCGCTCCAAATATTGCGCACCACAAAGGAATTTCCAAACCCGCCACGCCGTGATGTCCCTCACAGGCACCCAGCGGGGCCTCCTCGCTGAGGCCAGCCGCGCCGGTCTGCGCGGAGCCAACATCGAGGAGGGCCCGGCCGAGACGGCTAGGGTCGCCTCCATGCAGCGAACCCCCTCCCACCCGGCGACCAGCGGAGAGGCATGACGACCGCCGCCACTCCGCCGGACAGCGTCAGGCTTGCCTGGCCCGCGGAGGCCGAGCAGATCGCGGCGCTGCAGCGGCGCTCGTGGGCCGATGAGCTGGAGCCCTCCGTGGCTGCGCGACTGCTCGCCGAGATCACCCTTGACCAGATGTCTGCGGCCTGGCGGACAGCCATCAACCGCCCGCCGGGGGCGGCCTACCGGGTACTTGTCGCCGTGACCGCCAATCGGGTGGTCGGATACGCCTGTGTCGTGCCGAGCCAGGACGATGACGCGGAGCCCGGGGCTGACGGCGAGGTCGACCAGCTGGTGGTCGACCCGGTGGCGCGCCGCAACGGCCACGGGTCGCGGCTGCTCAACGCGTGCGTCGACACCCTCCGAGCCGACGGATTCCGCCGGGCGCAGATCTGGATCGCCGCCGCCGACGAGCCTCGCCGACAGCTCCTGAACAGTTCAGGTTGGTCGGAGGACGGGGCGAGCCGAGCGCTCGGCAGCGAAGACGATGCGGTGCGCCTAGACCAGATCCGGCTGCACACCGCCCTGTGAACCGCGCGGACCGGCGTGATCCGGCCCGCGCCGCCTCCTTCTACCGGGTGACCGGAATGTCGTCGCCGAGGACGTGCGCGTGCAGGCCGTCCTCCTGCGCGGTCAACGCATCGACCGTCAGTCCGAAGGGAAGCTCGCCGATCTCGACCGGACGCACCAAGGTCCGGATCAGCGCCTGAGATGTCGCGGGAGGCACGTCCACCCCTGCGACGACCATCCGCGGATCTCCGAGCGTCAAGGTCTGGTCAGCCACATTCAGCGTCGGGACGCCGTCGATCCTGGCGGTGAGTGGCTGGCCGAACAGCGTCGTGCTCAGCGTCACGGCCAGTCGCCCATCGCCGATGAACTCCAGTGGGACGTCCACCGCCGAGCGCAGCACCTCGTAGTCGATCCGCGCATCGCCCTCGGCATGGCCGACCCGCATCGTCGCGAACCAGTCGTCGCTGGTGACGTCGGACAGGGTCAACTCCGTTCGGGCCACCACCAGCCGCCCGGCTGCACCCGCGCTGATGTTCTCCGCCGCCACCGTCGCCGTGCCGATCGACCCCCCGACCACCTGGGTCAGGAACGGGGCTCCCTGCACCTCGACCACCGGCGGCTCCGGAGTACCCAACTCGCGCTGCAAGTCAGCGGCGACGCGCTGCTCAACCCGCTGCTCGGCGAACCGGTCGCCGGCAACCAGGACACCAGCCAGCACCAGCAGTACGACGAACAGGATCACGCCGACCACCGGACCGCGCCGCTTGGCCGCGGGTGTCGGCTCGGAGGGCGGTGGCGACACGACCGGCGGCATGACCATGGTCGACTCCGGGGTCCCGTCGGCGGGTCGATCCGGCGCAATCGGGGGCGCATAGGCCGGTTCGCCTGGCAGCTCCGCATCGCGTTGCTGCTCGGCCTCTCCGGGATCGACGAACTGTGGTCCCGGCTCCCCCGGGGGTTCGGTCTCCGGCTCGGGCTCACTCAGGCCGGCGGGCGTCCCCAAGTCCTCGGACTCGTCCACGGCGCCCGCATCGCCTTCGGAGCCCGCATCGCCTTCGGGGCCCGCATCGCCTTCGGGGCCCGCATCGCCTTCGGAGCCCACATCACCTTCAGAGACTGCCTCACCGGGCATCTCGGAGTCAGCCCCTGAAGCCTCGCCGTCGACAGGCGCCGCCGCTCCGTCCAGAACCGCGGTCCCTTCCTGTGCCCCGGTCTCTCCCTGGGGCTCGGGCTCGTCCTGGGGCGCGGGTTCTCCTTGGGACTCGGGGGCACCGTCATCGGACCCACCGAGAGCCCCGGGGCCATCGGCGGCAGCGTCGTTCTGCTGGTCGGGCACACCCGCAGCGTCGCCCTCCGCCGGCGGCTCCGGCTCGCCGAGCACCTCGGTCTGCTCCTGCCCGTCGGTCTCGTCCCGCACCTCG
This sequence comes from Propionibacteriaceae bacterium, assembly GCA_044225235.1. Taxonomy (GTDB): domain Bacteria; phylum Actinomycetota; class Actinomycetes; order Propionibacteriales; family Propionibacteriaceae; genus Microlunatus. Next base: position 165,530 of record JBGAIX010000001.1, read on the forward strand.
GGATCGCCTTGGATCCCGGAGTCGCCGTGCGGCTCGGTGGTCATGCCCCGATCCCCAGAATCGGCTCGATACCCACCGTCAGCCCCGGTCGGTCCGCGACCGCGCGGACCGCAGCGATCACGCCGGGCATGAAGGAGACCCGGTCCAAAGAATCATGTCGCACTGTCAACGTCTCACCCTCCGCGCCGAATAGAACCTCTTGGTGGGCAACCAGCCCACGCAACCGCACTCCGTGAACATGAATCCCGTCGACCTCGGCGCCGCGCGCGCCGGCCAGTCCGGTACTGGTGGCGTCCGGCGGCGCACCGACTCCGGCGGCGGCTCGCGCGGCGGCGACCCGTCGCGCCGTGCTGGCGGCCGTCCCCGAAGGCGCGTCGGCCTTCTGCGGGTGGTGCAACTCGATGATCTCGACGCTCTCGTAGAAAGGGGCGGCGAGCTCGGCGAAGCGCATCATCAGCACGGCGCCGACCGAGAAGTTGGCGGCGACCAGTACGCCCACCTCGGGCCGAGCGGCGAGGAGCTCGCGCAGCCGCTCCAGCCGGGTGGGCTCGAAGCCGGTGGTGCCGACGACGGCATGCACGCCGTGATCGATGCACCAAGCCAGGTTGTCCATCACGGCGTCCGGGTGGGTGAAATCCACGACAACGTCGGCCTGCTCAGCCGCCGACCTGTCGTCGCCGAGATCGAGCCGAGCGACCAGGACGAGGTCCGGAGCAGCTTCTACCGCCCTGCAGACCTCGGCGCCCATCCGCCCACGGGCACCGAAGACGCCGACTCGCACTCGCTCCGCCATCAGGCCCCTTCCGCGACGACCTGTGTCAACCTACCCCGAGCAGGCCGCCCCGCGCGCGCTTCTTGATCAAGCAAACCGAGCCGGCGGTCAGCTCAGCAATCGCACGACGCGGTCGTCCGGCGGGTTCGGGCCGACCACGCCCAGCACCGGCGGAGCGCTGAACAGCGAGGCCGCAGCTGCTCGCACCTCCTCGCCGCTGACGGCGTCGAAGCCGTTCAGGACATCGACGAGGGACCGCTCGTCGCCGAGCACGGTATTCACGCCTAGGCGGCCCATCCGGCTGGAAGGGCTCTCGTACGCGAGCACGGTCTGGCCGCGCATCTGGCCTTTGGCCCGGGCGAGTTCCTCGGCGGTGACGCCCTGATTGGCGACGTCCTGCAGCGTCGACCACACCAACCCGACGATCGGCGCGAGCCGGTCGGGCGCGCAATGCCAGTCCACGCTCCACAGACCGGCGTCAGAGTAGGACGACTCCCCCGCGTCGATCCCGTAGGTCAGCCCGCGCCGCTCGCGCACTTCGACGAACAGCCGGGATGCCATGCCGCCGCCGACGATCAGGGCGAGCAGGCCGAGCGGATACCGGCGGGAGTCGAAGATCCCGTCGGTGCGATACGCCAGCATCGCCGTCGTCTGCGCCAACTGGATGGGTTCGAAGACCACCCTCGGGCCGCCTGATGCGACCCGTTCCGGCTGGGGAGTGCTCTCATCAACCGCAGCAACAGCGCTGGCGTCGGGGGTCGGCAACTCGTCCAGCGACCCCAACTCGCCGAGCAGCGCGTCGTGGTCCAGCGCGCCCGCTGCTGCGACGACCAGCTGCGACGGCCGGTAGTGGCGGCGCCAATGGCGGACCACGCGGCCGCGCTTCATGGCGCGGATGCTCTGCGCCGACCCGATGACGGCTCGGCCGAGGCCGACCGGCCCGAGCAGTGCTGTCGTTGTCAGCTCAGCCACCCGTTCCGCCGGGTCGTCATCGTGCATCGCGATCTCGTCGAGAATCACCGCGCGCTCGGACTCGAGGTCGGCAGGCCGGATCAGCGAACCGCCGAGCATGTCCACCAGAACCTGGATCGCCAGGCTCGCGTGCTCGGGCAGCACCCGGGCGTAGAAGCAGGTGTGCTCCTTGGCGGTGTAGGCATTCAGATCGCCGCCCACCGACTCCACCGCCGCCGAGATCTGCTCGGCTGTCCGGCGCTCGGTGCCCTTGAACAGCAGATGCTCCAGAAAGTGCGACGCACCGTGCAGCACGGCCGACTCATGACGCGACCCGACCGGCGCGTACACCCCGAGCGCCACGCTCTGGCTGTGGTCCATCCGCTCGGTGACCAGGCGCAGGCCGTGCGGCAGGACGCTCCGCCGGACAGCACCGTCCCCGGCGCCGAGATCGACGCCGGGGACAGCTGCCGGATGAGACTCAGACCCTCGGTCGGTGACTCTGTCCACCGCTCAGACCGAGACCGGCTCCTCGACCACGGGCACCAGCGACAGCTTGCCGCGGTCGTCGATGTCACTGACCTCGACCTGAAGCTTCTGGCCGACGCTCAGCACAGCCTCGACGCTCTCCACCCGCGACCCGCCGGCCAGCGGACGCAGCTTGGAGATGTGCAGCAGGCCGTCCTTGCCGGGCAGCAGCGAGACGAACGCACCGAACGCAGTGATCTTGACGACCGTACCGAGGTAGCGCTCGCCACGCTCCGGCATGGTCGGGTTCGCGATGGCGTTGATCATCGTCCGGGCTGCCTCAGCCTTGCTGCCCGAATCGGCGCCGACGTAGATGGTGCCGTCGTCCTCGATGCTGATCTCCGCACCGGTGTCGTCCTGGATCTGGTTGATGACCTTGCCCTTGGGGCCGATCACCTCGCCGATCTTGTCCACCGGGATCTTCAGCGTGATGATCCGCGGGGCGTACTGGCTCATCTCGTCAGGTTCGCTGATCGCTTCACTCATCACGTCCAGCAACGTGTGCCGCGCGTCGCGAGCCTGGGTGAGCGCCTGGCCCAGGACCGAGGCCGGAATCCCGTCGAGCTTGGTGTCCAACTGCAGCGCGGTGATGTACTCCCGGGTGCCGGCCACCTTGAAATCCATGTCACCGAAGGCGTCCTCGGCGCCGAGGATGTCGGTCAGGGCCACGTACGACGTCTCGCCGTCGACGGTGTCGGAGACCAGGCCCATCGCGATGCCGGCGACCGGCGCGCGCAGCGGCACACCGGCGTTCAGCAGGGCGAGGGTGGAGGCGCAGACAGAGCCCATCGAGGTCGAGCCGTTGGAGCCGAGCGCCTCGGAGACCTGCCGGATCGCGTACGGGAACTCCTCACGCGTCGGCAGCACCGGCACCAGCGCACGCTCCGCGAGCGCGCCGTGACCGATTTCGCGCCGCTTCGGCGAGCCCACCCGGCCGGTCTCACCCGTGGAGTAGGGCGGGAAGTTGTAGTTGTGCATGTAGCGCTTGGTGGTCTCCGGCGCCAGGGTGTCGAGCTTCTGCTCCATGCCCAGCATGTTCAGCGTGGTGACGCCGAGGATCTGGGTCTCGCCACGCTGGAAGAGCGCGGAGCCGTGCACCCGCGGGACGACGCCGATCTCGGCGGACAGCGTCCGGATGTCGGCCACGCCGCGGCCGTCGATCCGCACCTTGTCCCGGAGGATCTTCTGCCGCACCAGCTTCTTCGTCAGCGCACGATAGGCACCGCTGATTTCCTTCTCGCGACCCTCGAAGGTGCCGGCGAGTCGCTCGAGCAACTGAGCCTTGAGGACCTCGGTCGCCTCGTCACGCGCCTGCTTGTCCGCGATGGTCATCACCTCGGCCAGTTCGGCACTGGCACTGTCGGCCACCGCGGCGTACACGTCGTCGGCGTAGTCGACGAAGATGGGGAACTCCGCCGTCGGCTTCGGGAACCGCGCCGCGAGTTCGGCCTGCGCGTCGCAGAGTGCCTTGATGAACGGCTTGGCCGCTTCGAGGCCCGCCGCAACGACCTCCTCGGTCGGGGCGGTGCGGCCGGACTTCACCAGATCCCAGGTGCGCTCGGTGGACTCGGCCTCGACCATGGCGATCGCGACCTCACCCGTCTCGGTGACCCGACCCGCAACGACCATGTCGAATGTGGCTTCCTCCAGCTGACTGACGTCGGGGAACCCGACCCAGCGGTCGCCGACCAACGCCACCCGGACGCCGCCGATCGGACCGCTGAACGGCAGGCCGGCCAGCTGGGTCGACAACGACCCGGCGTTGATCGCGACGACGTCGTACAGCTTGTCGGGGTTCAGCGCCATCACGGTGACGACGACCTGGACCTCGTTGCGCAGACCCTTGACGAAACAGGGCCGCAGCGGCCGGTCGATCAGCCGGCAGGTGAGGATGGCGCCCTCGGACGGGCGGCCTTCGCGGCGGAAGAACGAGCCGGGGATCCGGCCCACCGCGTACATCCGCTCCTCGACGTCGACAGTGAGCGGGAAGAAGTCGATGGCGTCACGCGGCTTGTTCTGGGCCGTCGTCGCCGAGAGCACCATGGTGTCCTCGTCGAGGTAGACGGCGGCCGAGCCGGCGGCCTGCCGAGCCAGCAGGCCCGACTCGAATCGGATGACGTGACGGCCGAGGTCGCCGTTGTCGATGACGGCCTCGGTGAACTGCAGGTCTGGTCCCTCCACGGGAGTCCCTTCTGCGGCGCCCATCGGCGCCGAACGGGTCAGGAACACACCGCGCCCCGGGCTTCCGGCGCACGACGTCACGGCCTGAAATAGACCGCGACGCTCGCTCCCCCGAGCTGGTGGAGGTCGGTCTTCGATCGAGGCCCGCGGGGCGGCATAGTGCCTGCCCGAAAGCCACTACCGAGGACCGAGGCCCACTCCGCGCCGCACGAGAGGCGTGATGCGATCGATGAGTTGATGTGTGCTGTTGAACGTCTACCGGCCAAGGCCGGTGGAATTCGGTTGTTCTTCGGTTGGTCTTCGATTGTCGGATTCAGTTGTCCGCAAGCGAGGCTACGGCCGCCCTAGGCCGCGCCATCGTCGACGCGGCCGGACGGCCGATGGGCTCAGCGGCGAAGGCCGAGCCGCTCGATCAGGGATCGGTAGCGCTCGATGTCGTTCTTGGCGACGTAGTTCAGGAGCCGACGACGCTGGCCGACGAGCAGCATCAGGCCACGACGGCTGTGGTGGTCGTGCTTGTGCTCCTTGAGGTGCTCGGTGAGGTGGGCGATCCGCTTGGTCAGGATCGCGACCTGGACCTCGGGAGACCCCGTGTCGCCTGGTGCGGTGGCGTATTCGTCGATGATCGTCTTCTTGGTGGCAGCGTCGATCGACACTGAATCTCCTCTCGGTTTCCCGTTGCGCGGCGCTCCCCGAACCCGGCTTGGGGCAGTCACTCAGCGTGAGAGGAGCTCTTGGATGTCCGCGGCCGATCAAACGGCCCGCCCAATGTACCAGCGACCCGCCGCCCGGGACGAACTCGCGACTGACCACCCGCCCCTTCCTGGAGCAGATGGACCGCATCGGGCACATCGGCACTGTCCCGTCCCGCTGCCACGGGTATCTGGCTCCTCGCTCATCCCTCTGTGCTCGTGCCGTGCACCGCAACGCCGCCATCACGCCACGGCAGACCATCAGATTGCTCGGGGAGTTCAGATGTCCATCCAGCCCATTCATGGTGCGGCCACCGCGCTCGAGACCTATCTGGCCGAACTGGCCGTCGAACTGGAGCAGCGCGGTGTCGCCGCCGACCTGCACAATCACGCCCTGCGCGCGGTCAGGGCCCACGTCAGTGCGACCAGACTGCCGCCGACGCAGACCCTCGGCACGCCAAGCGAGTACGCGCACCAGTTCGGCCGCCGGCCGCGTCGCTCCTGGCGCCCGCTTCGCGCCGCCTGATGATCGTCCCCAGGGCTCCGCGCCGCCAGCCGGTTCCGGGTTCGCCTAGGTAGCTCGACGACCATTCCTCGGTAGTCGCTACCGATGTCTGGGCGACGTCAGCAGAACACGCTTGGCAGCATGACCACACCAACGTCCAGCAAGACGGCAGCACCTATCGAGATCAGCGGGAACGCCAAAGCCGCCAGCCCGCAGACAGACGACGTGATCGGCCCGGGTGGCAGCCCCGGGGGAAACGTCGAGGAGATCGTCCCGCTCACCGGCGCGATCGGGACGTACTACGCCAGCCTCGGCGGTGACGCGTGGGGTCGGCAGAGCACCAGCCTGCGTCCGCTCGGCGACGGCGGGTCGGTGGTGTACTTCGGACCGCCCAGGCAGGCCTACGTCAAGGCGATCGTGACCCATCCGGCGACCGGCCCGCACTGGATGCCGAAGGCGATCTTCGACGGCTGGGTGAACCGCCAGGACCGGTCGACGATCGGCTTCCCGACCGGCGACCCGGCCAGCACGCACGACGGGCAAGGCCGGTTCCAGTCCTTCCAACGCGGGATGGCGGTGTGGCACCCGCAGACCGGGACACGTTTCGTGCTGGGCGCGATCCTTGCCCGCTACCTGGCTCTCGGCGGCACCCGCTTCGGCTACCCGACCACCGACGAGTCCGACGCCAAGCCCGGCGGCCGCTTCAACCACTTCCTGGACGTCGCGACCGGCGCACAGAAGTCGATCTACTGGAGCGCGGGCAGCGGCGCCTGGGAGGTGATCGGACTGATCCGCAACGCCTGGTCCGCCGCCGGGTGGCAGAGTGGGCCGGTCGGTTTCCCGACCAGCGGCGAACTGCCGACGCACGACGGCGACGGCCGCTACCAGACCTTCAGCGGCGGCATCTACGTCTGGCACCAGGAGACCGGCGCGCACGCGGTGTACGGAGCGATCCTCGATCGCTACGGCCAGCTGGGCGGTTCCGGATGGGCCTATCCGACCACCGACGAGGGGCCGGCGACCGGTGGGCGCTACCAGCACTTCAAACGCGTCGCCGCCAGCAAGTCCCGCTCGATCTACTGGAGCGCGGCCACCGGGGCCGTCGAGGTGACCGGGAAGATGCGCGACCACTACGAGGCCTTGGGGTGGGAGCGCAGTCACCTCGGGTTCCCGGTCAGCGCGCGCACCGACTGGAATGACGAGGGCCCGGGCGGGACCCAGCAGCGGTTCCAGGGTGGCCGGATCCTCTACCGTCGGCCCAAGCGGCATGACGACGTCACCCTCGCCGCCGATCCCGTCGTCTTCAGGAGGACGATCAATGCCACCGGCGTCCGCGGTGAAGTGATCGTCTCGATCCCGTACAACGGGCCGGCGCACCACGGCGGCTTCGTGAAGGCGGACAAGCAGGACAGCTACCAGTACCTCGTCAGCACCCTGGTGAAGACCTCCGGGAACCTTGCCGTCGCCTTCTCCGAGACCGGCAAGGTCTTCGGCGACCTTCACCCGGGCGACGAGCGGGACAACTTCAACTCCCACTCCGCGTTCCCCGTACCGGTCTCGGCGTTCTGGGAGTTTCAGCGCGGCACTCTCGTGGTGGACAAGAACTACCGGAGCCTGACCGCAGCCTTCTTCGGCGATGCCCTGGAGTTCGCGCTCAAGTGGATCGTCGGCTCGCTGGTGATCCCCACCCCGGACGTGGCCCTGGTGCTGGTCGGTGGCACCGCGGCGGTCACCGCAGCAACCGGCGGTAGCTTCGCGAGCGGCATGCGAATTGCGTCCGGCACCCTCTTCCTGGCCGGGCCGTGGGGTTCGGCGTTCGCTCTGGCGGCCGAGGGCGCCGCGCAGATTGCGAGTGATGAACGCGACCTGCGGCCCGAGGAGTACGAGTTCGCCAAGCTGGTCTTCGGCAGCTCGCTACCGCCGCGCTCAGCCATCAAGGTCTGCGACGCGATCGGCGGCGGCAACCGCCCGTTCAGCTACCCGCGCTTCGACGGCGCGATGGTGCTCAGCATGGGGAAGCAGTGGAAGAACGATCTGCGCACCTGGGGGGTCGCCGACGGCGCGAAGGTCTACGGCCAGACGCTGATTCACGAGCTGACCCATGTCTGGCAGTACCACAACAACGCGGCCGCGATCAGCTACGTCGGCGATGCCATCGGGGCACGACTGTCGGAGGACTACGAACCAGGCGTGGAACACCGCGAGCCGTGGGACTGGTTCGGCCTGGAGGAACAGGGAACGATCGTCGAGCGCTGGTTCCTGGCCCACTACCGCGGCCCCGGCTACGTCGACCCGGTGTCGGGTGCAGCCGGCAAGGCCACCGCCGACACGGCGTACGGGCTGATGACCGCGGCCGCCCAGAAGGACCAGTCGTTCCGCTACATCAGGGACAACATCCGCACCGGCCGGAACTGACCCGGGCGCGGCGCGCGCCGGACGGCGCGGCGCGCGCCGGACGGCGCGGCCTACGCGACGTGGAGCAGCTGGCGGGCCTGCTCCACGTCCGCCCGCATCTGCGCGACGAGCGCCGGCACGCCGGCGTACTTCACCTGGCCACGCAACCGGGCATAGAAGTCGATGGCGATTTCGACGCCGTAGAGCTCAAGATCGTCCCGGTCCAGGACGTACGCCTCGACCCGGCGCTCGACGCCGTCGAAGGTCGGGTTCGTTCCGACCGAGATCGCGGCGGGCCAGCGCACCGGCTCCGGATCGTCCAGGCGATGGACCCAGCCCGCGTAGACCCCGTCGGCCGGCAGCGCCATACCCGCGGCGACCGGGACGTTCGCGGTCGGGAAACCGAGTGCGCGGCCGCGTTGATCACCTCGCACGACGACTCCGCTGAATCGGAACGGGTGGTCACACAGTTCGCGGACCCGGCCGAAATCGCCCTCGGCGACCGCGTGCCTGACCAGAGTCGAGGAGTCGGCCTGCAGTCCGTCGGTGATCAGCGGGACCGCCTGGACGGCGAAGTCTGACCCTGCCAGCCGGGTGAGAGCGTCCACGTCGCCGGCGGCGCGGAACCCGAACCGGAAGTTCTGCCCCACCACCACGCGGACCGGGTTCAACGGGCGGAGGACCGCATCGACGAAACGCTCCGGACTCCAGCCGGCCAGTTCCGCGGTGAACTCGACGACGACGACCTCGTCGGCACCGGCGTCGCGCAACAACTCAGTCCGACGTTCCAGCGTCGTGAGCAGCGGCGGCACCTGGTCAGGCCGCACCACCGACATCGGGTGCGGCCAGAAGGTCATCGCGACCAGCGGCGCTGCAGGCTCTGCCGTACGCGCCGCCCGGAGCAGCGCGACATGGCCGCGGTGGACGCCGTCGAAGTTGCCGATGACGACCACCGGTCGCCCCGCGTTCTCGCTCATCGCAGCAGACCCTACCTACCGTGCGCCCGGATGGCCTGCGGGTCCGGACCTGCGGGCACGTCCTCCCGGCGGTGGCCGAGGCGCACGGGATCCGGTGCGGTCAGCCGAACTGACGACGCTCGACCATCACCAGCCAGTTTCCCGAGTTGTCGCGGATGATCGCCTCGACACCGTAGGGGCGCTCCGCCGGCTCCTGGACGAATTCGACGCCCTTGGCACTGAGCTCCTCGAAGGTGCGACGACAGTCGTCGGTGGCGAGTCCTACGCCGCCCAGGCTGCCCTTGTCGAGCGCGCGACGCACGACGTCGGCGGTCTCCGGATCCAGCGGCGGACCGGGCACCATCAACGTCAGTTCCAGTTCCGGCTGCGACGGATGGCTCACCGTGACCCAGCGGAAACCGTCGCCGAGTGTTTGATCGGTCGCCAGCACGAAGCCCAGCTTCTCGGTGTAGAAGTCGCGAGCGGCGTCCTGGTCGGTCACCCAGACGGTTGCCAGCGAGACATTGGTGATCATCCTCGAGATCCCTTCCTCTTCGGCCGGGTCCCCGGCCCCAGCGACGACGCTAGCCGGGGTCGGAGGCCGCAGGCTTCTCCGAAGTTGCTCGGCGATCGCTCAGACCGTGCATGAAGACGTAGCAGCCGGGGATCATCGGAGCGCCGGTCGCGGCGAACGATGCCTGGTACTCAGACGGGCTGAGTCCGACGAGCGCCCGGAACTTCGCACTGAAGGAGCCGAGGCTGCTGAAGCCGACCAGCATGCACACCTCGGTCACGGTCAGGTTGGTGGCCCGCAACAGGTCCTGAGCCCGCTCGATCCGGCGGTGGCTGAGGTACTGCGCGGGTGTCTGCCCGTATGCAGCGGCAAAACTGCGGATGAAGTGGTACTTCGAAACGCCCGCCGTCCGGGCGAGGTCGTCGAGGTCCAACGGTTCGCGGTAGTAGCGATCGGCGAAGTCCTTGGCCTGCCGCAGGAACGGCAGCAACGCGGCCGACGGCGGTCCTGGCTGCCCCGGGCGAGCGGCACCGTTCACGACCGGGTCGCCGAGGTGACGATGAGGGTCATGGCAGCGGCGGTGAGACCGGATCGGTGAACACCGCTTCGGCGGCAGCGCCTTCCGGAGTGGACCGGTAGAGCGCGAGGAACGTCCCGTCCGCACCGACGAGTGCGGTGAGCGGCGCCGGCAGTTCTACGCCCTCCAGGCGCTGGCCGAAACGCACAGCCCGCTCCTGGGCGGCGTCCATCTGCAGCGTGGCGAAGCACCGCGGCGCGACGGAGTCCATCGGCAGCAGGTGGACTTCGGCGGCCGCCTGCTCGATCGTCTGGGCCTCGGGAAGGCTGAACCGGCCCACCCTGGTACGCCGCAGGGCCGTCAGATGGCCGCCGACCCCGAGCTGCGCACCGAGATCGCGAGCGATCGCGCGGATGTAGGTGCCGGTGCTGCAGTCGACCTGGATGTCGAGGTCCAGGACCGGAAGCCCGTCGACGGACCCGCGGCGGCGGCTGATGACCTCCAGCCGTTGAACGGTGACTCGCCGGGCAGGAAGGTCCACCGCCTCGCCCGCCCGGACGCGGGCGTAGGACCGGACGCCGTCGATCTTGACTGCGGACACCGCACTCGGCACCTGCTCGATGTCGCCGCGCAGCGGTGCCAGCGCCGCGTCGACGGTGGCGTCGTCGAGCGACGCCGCTCCGGCGGTGCTGACCACCTCGCCCTCGGCATCGTCGGTGACGGTGCCGACCCCCAGCCGCACGGTGGCGTCGTAGGCCTTGTCGGCCCGGCTGAGATGCCCCAGCAGGCGAGTCGCCCGGCCGATGCCGACGATCAGCACTCCGGTCGCCATCGGGTCCAATGTTCCCGCGTGGCCGACCTTGCGGGTGCCGACGATCCGCCGCATCCGGCCGACGACCTGATGAGAGCTCCAGCCGGCAGGCTTGTCGAGCACGACGAGCCCTGAGCCGACGGTGGCGTTCACCGGCACGTTCACCGCTCAGAAGTCGCCGCGACCGGCTCCCGAGCCGTCCGGCTCAGCCGAATCACCCGATCCGTCCGGCTCAGCCGAATCACCCGATCCGTCAGGCTCCTCCGAATCACCCGAGCCGTCAGGCTCGTCAGCGTCGTCGGAGTCGGCTTCCTCCGCGTCGTGCCGGTACGGGTCCGCGTCCCCGGCGTAGGACGCACCCGCGGCCTGCTCAGCCACCCGGGCGTCCACCGATCGAGCCTGCTGCAGCAGATCGTCGATCTGGCGTGCGTTCTCCGGGACCGCATCCGGCACGAAGGCGAGCGTGGGGGTGAACTTGAGCCCCAACTGCTTGCCGACCTGGGATCGCAGCAACCCGGTCGCCGACACCAACGCGCTCGCGCTGCCGGCCTGTTCGGCCTCCGACCCCAGCACGGTGTAGAAGATCGTCGCCTCGCGACTGTCGCCGGTCAGCCGCACGTCGGTGATGGTGACGAATCCGAGCCGGGGATCCTTGATCCGCCGTTCCAGCATCTCGGCCACGATCACCTTGATCTGGTCGGCGAGCTTCAGCACGCGCGGCGAGGGCATTGCGGTCCTCCTCGGTCAGGGACGGGTCAACCCCACGATTCTGCCGTACGGCGTAGCGCCGTCGGGTCGGTGCTCCGCCGATGATCAGCACGGGTAGGCCCACCAACGGCCAGGGCCGAACGACGACAGGACCCGCCGCTGCGGGGCGGGTCCTGCACGACGTCGGAAATCCGGTCCTGGATCGGGGCGAGACCGCCCCGACGAATCAGCTCCGGGGCTTCTCCCGCATCTCGTAGGTCTCGATGATGTCGCCGAGCCGGATATCGGAGTAGTTGGCGAGCGTCATGCCGCACTCATAGCCCTCGCGGACTTCGGTGACGTCGTCCTTCTCCCGCCGGAGCGAGCCGATCGAGCTGTCCGCGACGACCACGCCCTCCCGCAACAGACGCGCCTTGGCGTTGCGGCGGATGGACCCGTCGATGACCATACAGCCGGCGATGATGCCCACCTTGGACGAGCGGAAGACCTGCCGGATCTCCGCCTGACCGAGGGTGACCTCCTCGTAGATCGGCTTGAGCATGCCCTTCAGGGCCGCCTCGATCTCGTCGATCGCCTGGTAGATCACCGAGTAGTAGCGGATGTCGACACCCTCGCGGTCGGCCAGCTCGGTCGCCTTGCCCTGCGGCCGGACGTTGAAGCCGATGATGACCGCATCCGAGGCCGCCGCCAGGCTGACGTTGGTCTCGGTGATCGCACCGACGCCACGGTCGATGACCCGCAGGCTGACCTCGTCGCCGACATCGATCTTGGACAGCGCGTCCTCCAGCGCCTCGACCGAGCCAGCCCCGTCGCCCTTGAGGATGAGCCGCAACTCCTGCGTCTCGCCCTTCTCCAGCTGCTCGAACAGCTGGTCGAGCGTCTTGCGCCGGGTGCTTGCGGCCTGCGCCGCCATCCGCAGCCGCGACGCCCGGCGCTCGGCGATCTGCCGAGCCATCCGGTCGTCCTCGACCACCAGGAAGCTGTCGCCGGCGCCCGGTACTGCGGTCAGCCCGAGCACCTGGACTGGGAACGACGGTGGCGCCTCCGCGACATTGCGGCCGTGGTCGTCGAGCAGCGCTCGGACGCGACCGTGGGCCGGGCCGGCGACGATCGAATCGCCGACCTTGAGCGTGCCGCGCTGCACCAGGACGGTGGCCACCGGGCCACGCCCCTTGTCCAGATGGGCTTCGATCGCGACGCCCTGCGCATCCATCTCCGGATTGGCGCGGAGGTCCAGCGCCGCGTCCGCGGTCAGGATGACCGCTTCCAGCAGGCTGTCCAGACCGTCGCCGGTCACCGCGGAGACGTCGACGAACATCGACTCGCCGCCGTACTCCTCCGGCACCAGGCCGTACTCGGTGAGCTGGCCGCGCACCTTGGTCGGGTCGGCGCCCACCTTGTCGATCTTGTTCACCGCCACCACCACCGGCACATCGGCCGCGAGTGCGTGGTTCAGTGCCTCGATCGTCTGCGGCATCACACCGTCGTCGGCAGCCACCACCAGGACGGCGATGTCGGTCGACTTCGCACCACGGGCACGCATGGCGGTGAACGCCTCGTGACCCGGGGTGTCGATGAAGGTGATTTCGCGCTCGTCGCCGTCGACCTCGGTGGCGACCTGGTACGCGCCGATGGCCTGGGTGATGCCGCCCGCCTCCCGCGCCACCACGTTGGTGTTGCGGATCGAGTCGAGCAGCTTGGTCTTGCCGTGGTCGACGTGACCCATCACCGTCACGACCGGCGGCCGCGGCCGCAGGTCCTCCTCGCCACCCTCGTTCTCACCGAACTCGATGTCGAAGGTCTCGAGCAGCTCGCGGTCCTCGTCCTCGGGCGAGACGACCTCGATGTCGTAGTTGAGTTCGGTGCCGAGCACCTGCAAGGTGTCATCGCTGACCGACTGCGTCGCGGTGACCATCTCACCGAGGTGGAACAGGACCTGCACGAGCGACGCCGCGTCGACGCCGATCTTCTCGGCGAGGTCGGTCAGCGAGGCGCCACGGGCCAACCGGACCTTGCCGCCGTCGCCTTGCTTGACCCGGACGCCGCCGATCGACGGCGCCTCCATCTGGTCAAACTCTTGCCTGCGCTGCTTCTTCGACTTGCGTCCACGGCGGGCCGGCCCACCGGCGCGACCGAACGCGCCCTGGGTGCCGCCGCGTCCACCGCGGCCGCCACGACCGCTGGGCGGCGGACCGCCCGGCGCACCGCCGGGCCCACCGCGACCGGGCGCACCGCCTGCACCGGGGGCACCCGGACGGCCACGGCCTCCGGCCGGCGCACCCGCACGACCACGCGGGCCTGCACCGGGAGCTCCCAACGCGCCGGACGCCTGTCGCGGCATCATTGCGGGGTTCGGGCGCGGCATTCCGGGGACGCCGGGTCGGGCGCCAGCGCCCGGCGTACGACCTGCCGGCGGGCGTGGGATGCCCGGCCGGGCAGCGGTGCCGCCGTCGGCCTGAGGCCTCGGCGGACGTGCCTGGCCCATGCCCTGCGATGAGGCGAACGGGTTGTTGCCAGGACGCGGAGTGCCCTGACGGCGCTGGCCGCCCGGCTGTCCCGCACCGGGCAGGCCTCCGGTCGATCCGGGCCGTGGCCGCGGACCGGGCTGCCCTGGCCGGGCGCCCGGAGCTCCAGCCCCACCCTGACCGGGCACCCGGGGAGCGCCCGGACGCGGCGCGGCCGTCCTGCCGTCGGGCTGTGCGTTCTGGGCCGGGCGAGGTCCCGGAGTGGGGGTACGGCCCGCACCAGTGCCAGGGGCCGCACCGCGGGGGGCGCCCGGCGCAGCAGCGCCCGGCGTGGCCGAGCCGGTCCCGGGGCGGGGCGCGGCGGACGGCGGGGTGGGCGCGGCAGGTGCGGCGGGTGCCGCTGCGGCGGCCTGAGATGTCGGGGGCTGCGATGCCGGGGGCTGAGCCGTCGGGGGCTGAGCCGTCGACGGGGCCTGGGTGGTCGCTGCCGGCGCCGCCGGGGCAGACCGCTGCGGCGTCGACGGTGCGGACTGGGGTGCACCAGGACGCGCACCGGGGATCGGGCGAACGGTCGGCGCCTGAGCACCGGCTACGTCGCGGGCCACCGGAGCCGCGGGCCGCGGAGCGGACTCGCCCTGTGTCGGCGCGCCCGCTGCTGCGGGTGCGGGGCGGGCTGCTGCGGGCGGAGCGGACGGACGGGGCGCCGGGGCTTTCTTGGCGGCGGAACCCGACCCGAGCTTCTCCTTCAACCGGCGTTCGACGGGAGCCTCGACCGTGGACGAGGCGGAGCGAACGAATTCGCCCATGTCCTTCAACATCGTGAGGACGGTCTTGCTGTCGACTCCGAGCTCCTTCGCGAGCTCGTAGACACGGACCTTTGGCACTGCTCTCCTTGCTCAGGTCCGGGTCTGGATGGCCGGACCAGTTAGTTGTGAATGCTCATTGAGGGAGTCTCATCGAGTGGTCATGAGCGCGAGCCCACTTTCTGGTTCGGCACCTGCCACGAGGCAGACGCTTGATGACTGATCCGGTCTCGTCGAGACCAGAAGGCCAGCGAGAACTCTATCCACTGGCAGGCCCGTTCGTCTAAGCGAGCGCGTCCAGATGTCGCCGAATTGCCTCTGCCGCTGCCCCGGCATCCACCTCTGTGCGCAGCGCCCGCGACCACGGACGTTTCCGGGCGGCTACCTGCAGACACTGTGACGACGGGTGCAGGTACGCACCGCGTCCTGGCAGCTGCTGCTGGGCGTCCACCAGCACGATGCCCTGGGCGACAGCGATCCGGATCAGTTCGGTTTTGTTCCCCCGCTCGCGGCACCCGAGGCACATGCGGGTCGGCGGCACCGCATCACCGTAGCGCGAGGTGCCAACTCAGCGCCGCGCCGCGGCGGCGATCCGCCCGTCCTGCTCAGCCCGCACCGGCTCAGCCCGCACTGGCTCCGGCCCCGGCGAACTGGGCCTCCTCACGGGCGAGTTCTTCGCTCTCGGCGTGCTCCCGCTCCAACTCGGCGGGCTCCCGCTTGTGCAGCAGCGCGACCACTGCGTAGGTGCCCCAACCGGCAGCGGCCGAGATCATCGTCGACCAGCCGTCGAAGGCGGAGGTGACCAGCGAATTCGGGATGTAGAGCAGATCGTTCGGAACCCCGTACATGGTGGGCGTGAGCACCAGGAACGCGGTCCGCAGCACCAACCCGGCGGCCGCGCCGGCGAGCATCGCGCTCGGACCCCCGGCGCGCCAGAACACGCCGAGGATGAGCGGCGCGGCCAGACACGTCAGCATCAGGTCGAACGCGAGAGTCAGCAGGATCCCGGTCTGACTCACCCGCAGCGCCAGGAAGATGCCGATCCCGACGATCGGCAGCATCGCGAGCCGCGTCCAGGTGAGCAGCGGATCGCGGCCTTCCGTGGCCACCACCCGACGGACGCCGAAGAGGTTGCGCACCGCGATCGCTGAGGTCGCGAGAATCGCCCCGGAGGCAGTAGAGAAGGAAGCCGCGACGACGCCGGACAGGACCAGGATGGCCAGTGCGGGCGGCGCGTAGTCGCCGAGCAGGCTGTAGAGCACGGGGCCGTTCTCCGCGGAGAGACCCAGCTTCGCGCTCGCGGTCAGGGCAACCAGGGCGTAGACCACACCGACCGCCAGGGTCAGGCCGGCGCCCGCGAAACAAGCCCGCCGGGCGACCTCCGGAGACTTGGCGCCGAAGATCCGCTGCATAAAGTCGATCGCGACCAGGTCGCCGATGCCGAGCGAGATCAGCGTCGCCCAGTTGATCGGCGCGCCGGCTGCCGACGTGGTCAACTGTTCGAAGTCGAACGGGCCCATGCCCTCGGGCACGGCGAAGCCGAAGGTGACCGCCACCCAGATCAGCATCGCCAGGGTGGCGATGACGGTGATGGTGGTCTGGATCACTGCGGTGTATGCGTCGGAGAACAGCCCGCCGCCGATCGTGTAGGCGAGCACGAGGAGCACCGCCAGGACCACTCCGAACGCGTACGGGATGCCCGCGAACCGCTCCATCAGGTACCCGCAGGCCACCAGATTGCCCGCCAGCAAGATGGTGAAAGCGAAGATCATGATCGCCGAGGCGACCTTCTCCGGGAGCACCCCGAACCGGCGACGGAAGAAGTCCGCCAAGGTGAACAACTTCATCGCGTTCATCGGCCGCGCCAGGAAGAGACCGGCGAGCAGCAGACAGACGGCCAGTCCGATCGCGAGCGACGCACCTGACCAGAAGCCGTACGAGGCGCTCAGATCGGTATTGCCCACCATGGCGTTGCTGTCCACGGCGGAGGCCGTCAGCGAAACGGCAACCAACGGGACGCCGAGCCTGCGGCCGGCGACGAGGTAGTTCTGCGAGTCACCGTCGACCTTCTTGGCGACCACGATGCCGACCGCGAGGACGACCAGGACGCTGAGGCCCACTCCGAAAATGATCATTGGGTACTCCTTCCGGCGCATCCCCCGGCGCCGCACCGAGCCCACGGTCCGTCGACGCGCTGGGCGGATCGAGGCTCATTGAGCCGCATCCGTGTTGCAGTCGGGACCGTGCGCCGTGACGCTGGCGTTAAGAACGCCTGGTCAGCAGGAGTTTCGCGGTCAACGCGTGCCAGCAGGCACGCGGACCGAGGTCAGGAGGTCGCGCGCCGCCGCGGCGGCGCCTCGGCATCGGCTGGCGCGTTGTCGGACCGGATGTCGATCCGCCACCCGGTCAGCCGGGCTGCCAACCGAGCGTTCTGCCCCTCGCGGCCGATCGCCAGCGACAACTGGTAGTCGGGAACCACGACCCGGGCGGCCCGCAGCGCCGCGTCGACGACGGTCACCGACGTCACCTTCGCGGGCGAGAGCGCGTGTCCGACGAAGTCGGCCGGGTCAGCGGACCAGTCGATGATGTCGATCTTCTCTTCGTTCAGTTCGTGCATCACCGCGCGCACCCGCTGGCCCATCGGGCCGATGCAGGCTCCCTTCGCGCTGACGTCACGGTTGTGGCTGACCACCGCGATCTTGCTGCGGTGCCCCGCCTCGCGCGCGACGGCCTTGATCTCGACCGTGCCGTCGGCGATCTCGGGCACCTCCAGCCGGAACAGCTTCTCCACCAGCCCGGGGTGGGTGCGTGAGACCACGACCTGCGGGCCACGGAGTTCCTTGCGCACCGAGACGACGTAGACGCGCAGTCGAGTCCCGTGGGCGTACCGCTCCCCCGGCACCTGCTCCGCGAGCGGCATGATCGCCTCGATCTTGCCCAGGTCGACGAGCACGGTCCGGCTGTCGTGGCCTTGCTGGACGACGCCGGAGACGATGTCTCCCTCGACGCCGCTGAAGTGACCGTACTTCTGCTCGTCCTCGGCGTCGCGGAGCCGCTGAATGATCACCTGGCGCGCGGTCGACGCGGCCACGCGCCCGAAACCCTCCGGAGTGTTCTCGTACTCCCCGATCACCGAGCCGTCCTCGGCCAGCTCCGGTGCGAGCACCCGAACGTGGCCCGTCTTGCGATTGAGCTCGACCCGAGCGCCGGGAACGGCGCCGTCGGTCTTCTCGTACGCAGTGAGCAACGCCTCCTCGATGGCGCTGGCGAGTACGTCGAACGGCAGGTCCTTCTCGCGCTCCATCAGCCGCAGGACGGAGATATCGATGTCCATGTCACTCCTCCTCGGTCGCCGCGGGCGCTCGCGTGAACTCCACCTGGACGACAGCCTTCGCGACCTCGGCGAAGGCCACTTCCCGGGTCGTCCCGGCGACGTCCAACGTCGCGGAGTCCTCACTGGTGGCAACGATCCGTCCCAGCCACTCGTCCCCGGCGTGGGTCCGTACGCTCACCAGCCGGCCGGCGTTGCGACGCCAGTGCCGCGGGAGCTCGAGCGGGCGGCTCACTCCGCGCGAGGTGAGCTCGAGGGTGTACGGGGCCGAGCCGACGACGTCCGATGCGTCCAGAGCGATCGACACCGCCTTGCTCGCCTCGGCGAGGTCATCGAGCACCGGGCCGCGTCCGTCAGGTCCGTCGCCATCCACGACCACCCGGAGCAGCCGACGCTTGCCGGCCGGGACGATCTCGAGGGCGTCCAGATCGAGGGCGAAACGCGACAGAACCGGCGCCAGCACGGCCGTCACCTGAGTCTGGTTCATCACGCTGTCCTTCGATCCGATTAGGCCCCGCAGTTGTTGTATTCGCGCCCGCTCCCTACCGCCGAACGTGGACGGCCGACCCGGCGCGTTCGCAGCATACTCCGCCGCCGAGGCACCGCACCGGGCCGGAAGTCGCGGCACCACGGCAGGGGCGACCGGTGCGGCCGAGCGTCCCCGGAACGGAGCCGCGGCTCAGCGGGCGGCTAGCACCCGCTCCAGCGAGAGCGGCGCGTGACCGGTCACATCTCGCACCGCTGTGGACGTCGCGGCGAATTCCCCGGCCGCAATGGCGGCATAGGTGCTGACCCACGCGTCGAGTTGCCAGTCTGGCGCGCCGTAGTGCCGGCGCGATGCGTACGCCTCTGCCACCGACTCGGCCACGTAGCGGACCGGGCGACCCAGATGTCGACCCAGGACCTCGGCCACCTCGTGCAGGTCGAGCGCCGACGGCCCGGTCAGGTCCAGCGTCACCCCGCGGAAGCGCGCCGGGTCCGCCAGCACCGCTGCGGCCACCTCGGCGACATCGTCGCGGGCGACGAGCGCGACCCGCCCCGAGCCGGCCGGGCCACGAATGTCTCCGCTCTCCGCCACCAAGAAGGGCACGAAGTCGGCATAGAGGTTGTCGCGCAGGAAGGTGTAGGCCAGACCCGAACTCCGGAGCTCCTCCTCTGTGCGCCAGTGGTCGCGGGCCAGCGTGAACGTCGCCTGCTCCGCAGCACCGACGATGGAGAGGTAGATCACGTGCTGGACCCCAGCGTCGGCAGCCGCAGCGACGAAACCGAGGTGTTGGGCGACCCGGTCCCGATGCTCCGCCGCCGACACCATGAAGAGGGTGTCCACGCCCCGCAGAGCGGCCCGGGCTGCGTCCGTCCGGCCGTAGGCCGCCTCCGCCACCTCGGCATCCGCCAGTTGCGGCGCGCGATGTGCATCACGCACGATCAGCCGCTGCGCCAGCCCGCGGGCGGCCAGCCGGGCCGCGACGCGTCCGCCGATCCCGCCGCTCGAGCCGGTCACCGCTGCTATCCCGGTCCGATGCATCCGCCCAGTCTCTCCCACTCTGCGCCAGCCCGGGCCCGCGCATACGCTGCACGGGTGCTGATCCGGCTGACACCGATCGACCCGGGTCCGGACGCCGACGCGTTGGTCGAGTTTCTGAGCACCAATCGCTTCCCGTTCCATCTGGTCGACCGCCCCACTCCGGAGCAGGCCCGCCTTCGGGTCGATCGAGGCGATTTCAGCCCGCCCGACCACGCCGCCTACTGGATCGAGCTCGACGACCACTCACGGGTCGGCTTCGTGAACATCGAGGACGTCGGCGACCCGACCCCCACTCTCGACCTTCGGCTCGCTGAGGCGCAGCGGGGACGCGGTATCGGCTCGGCAGCGCTCCGACTCGCCACCGCGAGGGTGTTCCGGGACCACCCCCAGCTCCGACGCATCGAGGGAACGACGCGACGGGACAACGCGGCGATGCGACGGGTCTTCGAGCGCTGCGGCTACGCCAAGGAGGCGCACTACCGCGAGGCCTGGCCGACGGCGACAACCGATCCCGAGGACGCCGTCGGGTACGCGATCCTGCGCCGCGACTGGGCCAGCAGCAGCGTGACGCCGGTCCGCTGGGACAGCTGAGATCAGTGCATCCCGTTCAGTCCGTCGCACTCCGGGTCGGCTGCCGGTTGGCGTCGGATCGTCAGCCTTGAGGTGAGATAGGTTCCTCGCGTGGCTGAGTCCTGGTCCCGGCGCCAGGTGCTGGTTCTGGGCGCGAGCACACCGCTGCTGCTTGCCGGCTGCACGCTGAGTGACCCGGCCGTACGCACCGACCCGGTCGGGACGCCCGAGCCGAACCGGACCGCGGGCCCGGTTGGGCCGTCCCCCACCGGGGGCGGCGCCCAACTACCCGCCGCGGTACTCGCCGCCGTTGAAGCGGAGCAGCGCATTGCGGCTCAGGCCGAGGACCTGCTGCACCGTGCCGGCGCCAAGCTCAGCAAGCGAGAGCAGCGTCGCTTCCGCTTCTTCCGGGACGCCCATCGCGCGCACGCCGCGGCACTCGCCGCGCTGGGCGGCGGGATGGCGCCGGCCCCCACGAGCCCGTCAACGCCGTCCGCGCGGACCGCCACCTCGGCCAGAGTGGCTCGTGACCAGGCCAAGGCAGCCAAGCAGTGCCGTGCTGCAGCGCTCCAGGCGTCCGGCCGAGAAGCGCTGATCTGGGGAGCGATAGCGGTGTCCGATGCCGCGTACGCCCGGAGCGCGTCGGGCGCGGCGACGGCTCGGTCGGCCGGCGCCCCGACGGCGACCACAGTGCTCAGCGATGTCGCCGCCGCACAGGAGCGCGTCCGCCAGCTGCACGCCGCGATCTACGGGTACCAACTCGCCATCGGGCAGCTCAAGGTCCTGGGAGCCGCACGGCAACGCGCGCTGCGGGAACTCAGCCAGCTGCGCACCCAGCTGAACTCGGCGATCGGCTGGCTCACGAGACGATCAGCAGCCGTGCCGGCCGCAGCCGCCGCGTACGACCCGCCGCTACTGCCGAAGGACGAGCGGACCTCCGGACTGCTGATCCGACAGATCCAGACCGGGCTCCAGCCGTTCTACGGGCTGTGGCTGGTCGCTGCGTCGACAACACGCGAGCGGAGACAGGCTCTGGACACGCTGGCGAACTCCGTCGCGCTGGCCGGGCGATGGGGGGCGCCGTTGGCGACCTGGCCCGGGTTCCCCGCACCGTGAGCGGCACAGGGAGCAGCCCGCGGAGCGGCGCGGGAGGCCATGTCGGCGCCGCACCCAGCTTCGGCACCGAACTCGCCGGGGAGTACCGACGACTCTTCCGACCACCCTTCGAGATGCCCGCGATCATGGTGGGCAACGGCATCCTGCTCGTGCTCGCCTGGTTCCTGTTGCCACAGCGGATCGAGGACTGGCTGTTCAGTCGGCACGGTCCACTGGCGTTCCCGATCTTCCTCGGCGCCTGGATGATCGCCGACACTCCCGCCACCAACATCCTCGCGTGGGACACCACCCGCTCACTCGAACTGCTGTCCAGTCCCGAACGCCACCTGCGATGGCTGCTGGCGCGCAGCGTCGCGATTGGATCGGTGGTGGCCGTGCCGTGCGTTTCCGTCGCCGCCATCGTCGGATTCCGGTCCTACCCCGCCGGCCCGGTGCTGTGGACCTGCCTCGTCCTGCTGGTACTGCCGATCTGTGTGCTCCCGATGTCCTCGTGGCTCGGCATCCTGCTGCCCTATCACCGAAGGCCGCTGCTGTGGCGCTGGGAGAAGCGCAAGGTCGTCCGTCGGCAACTGCGGTGGGCCACGCTCGCGCTGGCGCCGTTCGTGATGGTTCCGATGATCGGGACGATTGTGCTGACGCCGAGCGTTGCCGCCGGCACGGCCTTCGCCGAGTCCGGCGAACGCCTGTCCACCCTGGAGTTCGCGGTGTCGGCGCTGATCGCGTGCGGCATGTCCGGGCTGATCGGGCTCGTCGGCGTTGTCGTCGCGCTCCACCTGCTCAAGCGCCGGGCCGCGCGGCTCGCTGACTACCTGCGGGACCACGAGCTCGGCTGAGCGCCGGGCAACAGTGGCCAACCGACCAGTTGGACTAGCCGACCAGTTGCCGGATCAGGTCGTAGCCGAGCTTGAGGCTCAGCCCGCCGACCACCACGAGGAACACGACCCGGACGAACCGATTCCCACGCTTGATGGCGGTCCGGGCGCCGAGGAAGCCACCCACCATGTTCGCGACGCCCATCATCAGGCCGAGAGACCACAGCACCGACCCGTGCGCCGCAAACACCGCGATCGCAGCAAGGTTGGTGGCCAGGTTGGCCAGCTTGGCCTTTCCGCTCGCCTCCAGGAACCCGTAGCCCAGTACGCCGACGAGCAGGATGACGAAGAACGAACCGGTGCCCGGGCCGAGGAACCCGTCGTACGCGCCGACACCCAACCCGATGGCTGCGGTCCGGCCGTAGTGATGGGCGCCGTCGTGCTTGCGCTGCGACACCAGGCCGAGCTCCGGTCGCCGCCACGTGTACAGGCCCACGCCGATTAACGCAGCGAGCACGATCGGAGTGAAGTACTCCCGCGGCAGGAGGCGCGCGAGCTGAGCACCCAGCGCAGAACCCAGCCCGGCCGCGACCACGAGCGGAGCGACGGTGCGCCAGTCCGGTTTGAGCTTGACGGTGTAGGTGACCGAACTCGTGACGGTCCCGAACACCGAGGAGATCTTGTTGGTGCCGAGGATCGCCGCAGGCGGCGTCGACGGCGGCAGACCGATCAGCAGCGCGGGCAACTGGATCAGCCCGCCGCCGCCCACGACGGCGTCCACCCAGCCCGCCAGCAGCGCCGCGCCGACGAGCAGGGCGACTGTCAGCGCGGGAAGGTCGGCGACGGTCAACTACGCGCCGCGCCCCGGACGTCCCGGAGCACCTCGGACAGGGCGTCGGCGACCGCGACATCGCGGCGTGCCCCACTCACCCGGTCCCGTACCTCGACGAATCCGTCTGCGAGCCGACGCCCCACCACGACGATGGTCGGCATGCCGAGGATCTCCGAGTCGGCGAACTTCACCCCCGGGCTGACCTTCCGGTCGTCCAGCAGGACGGCCAACCCGGCCTCGTCGAGCCCACCGGCGAGTTCGGCAGCGGCGGCCAGCAGCGTCTCGTCCTTGCCGGCCGCGACGATGTGCACGTCGTACGGGGCGACCGCGCGCGGCCAGCTGAGGCCCTTCTCGTCGCAGGTGCCCTCGGCGACGGCGGCAACGGCACGCGAGATGCCGATCCCGTAGGAACCCATCGTCACCGTGACCAGCTTGCCGTTCGCGTCCAGCACCTTCAGGCCGAGCGCATCGGCGTACTTGCGGCCGAGTTGGAAGATGTGGCCCATCTCGATGCCACGGGCGAGTTCCAGCGGTCCGGAGCCGTCGGGGGCCTCGTCCCCCGGGCGCACCTCGGCGGCCTCGATCACCCCGTCCGGGGTGAAGTCGCGTCCGCAGACCAGGTCGAAGACGTGCTTGCCCGGCAGGTTCGCCCCGGTCAGCCAGCGCGTGCCGGGCACCACCCGGGGGTCGACCAGATAGCGGATTCCGGTGGCGGACTCCGAGCCCAGAGCCTCCGGACCGATGTAGCCCTTCACCAGGCCCGGGTGCGCGGCGAAGTCGTCGTCACCGAACGGCTCTGCCTCGGCCGGTTCCAGCTGCGCGGCGAGCCGCTTCGGATCGATCTCACGGTCGCCGGGAACACCGATGACCAGCGGCTCCTGCCGACCGTCGACGGTGCGCACCATCAGCACCACGTTCTTCAACGTGTCGGCGGCCCGCCACGGACGGTCCGAGCGGGGATGGTTCTGGTTCGCGAAGGCGACCAGCGATTCGATCGTCGGAGTGTCCGGGGTGTCGCGCACCTGCGGCGGCGGCGCGTCGTCGTACGGGACTGCGGCCGGGGGCGTGATCCGCACCGCCTCGACGTTCGCGGCGTAGCCGCCCGGCGAGCGGACGAAGGTGTCCTCACCGTTCTCCGCGACCGCCAGGAACTCCTCGCTCGCCGAGCCGCCCATCGCACCCGACATCGCCTGCACGATCACGTAGTCGAAGCCGAGCCGGTCGAAGACGCGGATGTAGGCCTCGCGGTGCGCCTGGTACGAGCGGCGCAGCCCCTCGTCGTCCACGTCGAAGGAGTAGGAGTCCTTCATGACGAATTCCCGCCCACGCAGCAGGCCGGCCCGCGGACGCGCCTCGTCGCGATACTTCGCCTGGATCTGGTACAGCGACAGCGGCAGGTCCTTGTACGAGGAGTACAGGTCTTTGACCAGCAGCGTGAACATCTCCTCGTGCGTCGGCCCGAGCAGGTAGTCGCCGCCCTTGCGGTCCTTCAGCCGGAAGACGCCGTCGCCGTACTCCACCCACCGGCCGGTCGCCTCGTACGGCTCCTTCGGCAGCAGTGCCGGGAAATGCACCTCCTGCGCGCCGATGGCGTCCATCTCCTCGCGGACGATCTGCTCGACCTTGCGGAGCACCCGGTACCCCAAGGGGAGCCAGGAGTAGATGCCAGGCGCCGCACGGCGGATGTAACCCGCGCGGACCAGCCAGCGGTGGCTCGGCACCTCCGCGTCGGCAGGGTCCTCACGGAGGGTCCGCAGGAACAGTTCCGACATGCGCGCAATCACCGGAGCAGCGTAGCCGGGGACCCCCGGCCGGCGGGCCGGGTGATCGCCGGCGGCGGGCTCAGCTCAGCCGGATCGGCGGCATCCAGACGGCTGCGTCACCGGCGGGTGCGAGCAGGCGCGCGAGATCGCGCTCGACGAGCCCCAGCCCGCCGCCGGTGGCCATCGCCCGGTCCAGATCGGCCAGTGCCTGCACAGCGCCCGACGCACCGACCCGCGCCCAGGCCCTCGGGTCGTCGCTGTTGCGCGGTCGGCTCAGCCGGGCCCAGAGCGGGATCCGCAGGGCGGGCACGACGGGCGCGGTCGAGGGCAGCCCGCCCCGTTCGCGCGCAACCGTGGCGGCCTCCCGCATCCCGCCGAGCCGGTCGACCAGACCGTTGGCGAGGGCGGCGCGCCCGGTCCAGACCCGCCCGCGGGCCAGCACCTCGATCTCCTCGGCGGACCGGCCGCGACCTGCCGCCACCTTGGCGACGAAATCGTCGTAGACGGCATCGATCAGTGCGCTCAGGCGGTCCCGCTCGCCGGCGCTGAAGCCCCGTCTGGCCGAGTACATCAGCGCATGCTCGCCACGCTGGACCGTGCCGGTGCTGACGCCGATACGCGCCAGCAGGTCGGTGAGGACGAGCTTGCCGCCGAACACCCCGATCGAGCCGGTCAGCGTCGCCGGTAGGGCGAGGATCGTGTCGGCGGCGCACGCGACGTAGTAGCCACCGGACGCTGCCAGCGAGCCCATCGAGACGACGACAGGGGTACCCGCCTCCCGGAGTCGGCTCACCTCCCGCCAGATCACCTCCGAGGCGACCGCCGATCCGCCCGGCGAGTCGACCCTGAGCAGGACGGCACGGGCGTGCGGATCCTCTCGAGCTGCCCGCAGTTGGGCGGCGACGGTGTCGCTGCCGGCGACGCGGCCGGTCGGCAGCCGGCGGCTGCGCCCACTCGCGATCGTTCCGCGCACGTCGACCAACGCCACGTGCCCGCGCTGCCACGGGCGCGGCAGGCTCCGGAGCCGTCGGCGGGGGCGCCAGCGGTCGGCGAACAGCAGCTGCGCCTCCTCGACGGACCAGTTCCGGGCGGTGTCCCAGACCTGATCCCGGAAGCCGAGCCGATCCACCAGACCATGCTCGCGAGCGGCCGCAGCCGTGTGCGGGCCCTGGTCGAGCAGCTCGGCGACACGCTCCGCACTGAGCCCGCGAGCCCCGGCGATGTCGGTGACGGCGTCGGCGTAGAGGGACTCAGCGACCGCCTCGACTGCCTCCCGATGCGCCTCGGTGAAGCCGGTGCGTTGGAACAGGTCGGGGGCGTTCTTGTACTCGCGCCGTTGCTCGAACTCGGGCCGAACCCCCAGCTTGTCCAACGTTCCGCGCAGGAACGTCGTCTCCACCCCGATCCCGAGCGCGCCCAGTTCCCCGCCGGGTTGCAGCCAGATCTGCTCGCAGGCGCTGGCCAGCACGTACGCCGCCAGCGCGCCGGGCCCGTCGAGACTCTCCGCCCAGGCCAGCGTGGGCTTGCCGCTCTCGCGGAACGCCTGGATGCCGAGGCGCAACTCCTGCATCGCCGGCCAGCCGAGGCCGCCGGCACCCACCTTCACCACCAGGCCGGCCACCCGCCGATCGGCGCCCGCCTCGTAGAGCGCGCGCACGGTCGGGCGCAGCTGTCGACGGGAGCGTGCCGACCAGCGCGCGAGCGGGTCGTCGACGTCCGGGTCGACCGGTGGCTCGGCGAGATTCAACTCCAACAACAGCGGCGGCGGAAGCGGCAGGCTGGGCACCTGCCCCACGGTAGGCCACCCGTCAGGCGCGCCCTGGCTCAGCCGATCCGGCGCCGTCGATGCGACGGGCGTAGACGTCGCCGGAACGCCCCGCCGGCCGGACGCGGTCGAGCACCGCGACCAGGCCGGCCGCATCCAGCCACTGATCGCTGGCGAACCGCATCGTCTCCACCGCCGAGTAGTTGTACGCGTACGACCCGAGCCGTTCGAGCCGCTCCAGTGCGTCGAGCGCCTGGGGATGCGCCGCGGGCAGGTACTCGAACGACAGCGCGGGCAACGCCCGGGTCAGCCCGGCCAGCACCTCGACCTCGAAGCCTTCGACGTCGATCTTGCAGAAGGCGGGCTCGCCGTAGCGCTCGATCAGCGCATCCAGGGTGGTCACCTCGACCTCGATCTCGGCATCCCAGCGCACCCGGGAGAACCGGCGATCAGCCCCGGCAGAGGCGACCCACCCGGGCGACATCGACGACACGGTTGGCGTCGCCGAGGAGACAGCCAGGCGCGCGCGTCCTGACGCGGCGCCCAGCGCAACCGGCTCGATGCTCACCAGCTGGTCGCGCCCACCGATCAGCCGCAGCACCCTGACACAGTCAGGCTGCGGCTCGACGGCGACAACGCGAACGCCCAAGCCGCGCCACGCCCGAACGCGACTCCCGACGTGCGCGCCGACGTCGAAACCGAGATCGCCGGAGCCCAGAAAGGTCGCGTACAGCCGCCGCATCCGCCGCTGACGGCCGGGAATGCCGTGGTACATGGCGAGCGAACGAACGATCCCCCAGGTCCGGCCGAGCACTGTGAAACCCCTCGTCGCGCGCTGAGCCCGAGCCGCCTCCGGAGCGACTCAGTAGTGGATGGTGGCGAACTCCCCGACCTGCCGGAAGCCGACCCGCGCGTACGTCGCCCGCGCGGGGATGTTGTAGTCGTTCACGTACAGCGAGACCGTCGGGGTATTCGCCCGGGCCAACCGGACGACCGCCGCCACCGCGGGCGCGGCCAGCCCACGGCCCCGCAACTCCGGATCGAGCCAGACGCCCTGCAGTTGCGCGACCGATCCCGACACCGAGCCGAGGTCGGCTTTGAAGATCACCTTGGGCCCGTCGAAGATCGCGAACGCGCGGCCCGAGGTGATCAGCTGTCGGACGTAGAAGCGGTACCCGGCCGGGTTACCCAGCAGCGGTGAGACGCCGATCTCCTCGGTGTACATCTGGACCGCGGCCTCGGTGTAGGCGTCCCAGCGGTCCAGTGTGACCCGCTGCAGCCGCACATCGGACGCCACCGCCGGCTCCCCCGAGATCGCCATCACCGGCTGGCTCGGGCGCACCTCGCGGACCTCGCTCCAGCTGCGGCCCCAGCGCCGCGACAACCCGTGCCACAGGTCCAGCGCGACCTGCGCAGGGCCGAACATGGAGGCGCAGACGCGCTGCGGGCCGGCGAACTCGATCCACGCCTGGATCGCGCGTTCGTCGGCGTTGACGGGGACCAGATTCGACCCGGCGTGGCAGAGCGAGCGAAGCACGCCGTCCCGCTCGAAGCCCCACACCGCGCAGCCCAGGCTTGCCGGCTCGAGCCCGGCCGCGCGCACCCGGGAGGCGACGAAGACATTCTCGATCGGGTTCGCCGAGAGCAGCCGGATGGCTGCGGGCAGGTCGTGGCGGGTGAGGATCCGCACCGTGCCGTCACGCAGCTGGGACCGCTCGGTCCGGGTCGCGACCACGGTTAGCCGACGCTCACCTGTGGGCTGCCGTCACCCGCCGGCATCGACTCGGCCAACCGCATCGCCTCCTCGATCAGGGTCTCGACGATGTCGCTCTCCTTCACCGTCTTGATCACCTCACCGTGGACGAAGATCTGGCCCTTCCCGTTTCCGGACGCTACACCCAGGTCGGCCTCCCGCGCCTCCCCCGGCCCGTTCACCACGCAGCCCATCACCGCCACCCGCAGCGGCACCTCGAGACCCTCCAGGCCCGCGGTCACCTCGTCGGCGAGTTTGTAGACGTCGACCTGCGCCCGGCCGCAGGAGGGGCAGGAGACGATCTCCAGCTTGCGCGGGCGCAGGTTGAGCGACTCCAGGATCTTGATCCCGACCTTGACCTCCTCCACCGGAGGCGCCGACAGCGAGACCCGGATCGTGTCGCCGATGCCCTTGGAGAGCAGGGCCCCGAACGCGACCGCCGACTTGATCGTGCCCTGGAATGCCGGGCCCGCCTCGGTGACGCCGAGGTGCAGCGGGTAGTCGCAGGCCTCGCTCAACATCTCGTACGCCCGCACCATCACCACCGGGTCGTTGTGCTTGACGCTGATCTTGAAGTCGCGGAAGCCGTGCTCTTCGAACAGGCTGGCCTCCCACAGTGCCGACTCGACCAGCGCCTCGGGCGTTGCCTTGCCGTGCTTGGCCAGCAACCGCTTGTCCAGCGACCCCGCGTTCACGCCGATCCGGATCGAGGTGCCGTGGTCGGCCGCGGCCTTGGCGATCTCCTTGACCTGGTCGTCGAAGGCCCGGATGTTGCCGGGATTGACCCGCACCGCCGCGCACCCCGCCTCGATCGCGGCGAACACGTACTTCGGCTGGAAATGGATGTCGGCGATCACCGGGATCTGCGACTTGGTGGCGATGGCCGGCAGCGCATCCGCGTCGTCCTGGCTGGGCACCGCCACCCGGACGATGTCGCAGCCGGTCGCGGTGAGTTCGGCGATCTGCTGCAGCGTGGAGTTGATGTCGGAGGTGAGCGTGGTGGTCATCGACTGCACACTGACCGGGGCGTCACCTCCCACAGCGACCTTGCCCACCGCGATCTTGCGGGTCTTACGTCGTGGCGCCAGCGTCGGCGGCGGCAGGGCAGGCAGGCCCAGGTCGATGCTCATCGGGGCAGGATCCTTGTCTTCGGTGCGAGCGTCGCCGTCCGGGCCTCGGCTGGTCGGCAGACTGGTGCGCCGATGCGGTGCCGCGGACGGTCCGGTCACCCAGACTAGCCTCGCGCCCGCCGGCCCGAGTAGAGCGACGGCGGCCGGGCGGGCGTCAGAACAGCCGGATCGGGTCGATGATGTCGGCGAGGATGAGCACCACGCCCGAGACCAGGATCACCGCACCCACGACGTAGGCGACGGGCAACATCTTCGCCGTGTCGACGTGGCCCGGATCGGGTCGGCGCAGCAGCCTCGCGAGTGCGCGCCGCGCCGCCTCGTAGAGCGCGCCGGCGATGTGACCGCCGTCGAGGGGCAGCAGCGGCACGAAGTTGAACAAGGCCACGAACAGGTTGACCGAGCCGAGCACGATCAGCATCGTGGCGATCTTGTCGTCGGCATCCAGCTTGTCGGTCGAGGCGATCTCGCCGGCGGCCCGGCTCGCGCCGACGATGCTCATCGGTCCGTAGACGTCCCGCGGTTTGCCGGTGATCAGGTTGTACGCGGTGGAGTACACCTTGGCAGGGAAGCGGGCGAGCGCCACGGCGGTCTGCTCTGTCATCTCCCACATGTCGCCGAGGACGACGACGGGCCCACCTCGTTCGCGCGCGACCGCCGGCTCGACACCGAAGAAGCCGGCAGCGACCCGGCGCGACGGATCGAACCGGTCCGGAACGCCGGTGATCACGGTGTGCACGGGAGCGAGATCGATCCGCTGACCGTCCCGCTGGACCGTGACGACCGCGACCCGGTCGAGGTTGTCGCGGATCAACTCCGAGACGTCCCGCCAGGACGAGACCTCCACGCCGTTGAAGGCCAGCACCGTGTCACCCGGCCGGATGCCCGACTGGGCTGCCGGCGTGAGCGGCTTCCCCTCGCAGCTGCGATCGGTCGCGTCCGCGGCGACGATGCAGTCCTGGACACGATTGACCGTGAGCTGGGAGCGGTAGGTGCCGTACGTCGCACTGACACCGAGCAGGATGAGGAACGCCAGCAGCAGGTTCATCGTCGGCCCGGCGGCCATGATGATGACCTTCTGCCAGGACTTCTTCTGATAGAAGAGCCGGCCGTCGTCTTCGGGGCGGATGGTCTCCCACTCCGCCGCTCGGGCGTTGTCGGCCATGGTCTGGAAGATGCCGGTGCGCGCGGCGCGCACCATGCCCGGCCGCCGCCTGTCGGGCGGGTACATCCCGACGAAACGCACGTATCCGCCGAGCGGAATGGCCTTCACCCCGTACTCGGTCTCGCCGAACCGACGCGACCACAGCGTCTTGCCGAAGCCGACGAAGTACTGGGTCGTCTTCACGCCGAACAGCTTCCCGGGCACGAGGTGACCCACCTCGTGCAGCGCGATCGAGACCATCACCAGGACGAAGAACAGCGCTGCCCCGCCGAGGTAGACCAGCAGTTCCATGCTCTGTCACGTCCTCCTGAGGATCGACTCCCTGGCCCGCTTGC
The DNA here is from genome assembly GCA_044225235.1 of Propionibacteriaceae bacterium. Classification (GTDB taxonomy): domain Bacteria; phylum Actinomycetota; class Actinomycetes; order Propionibacteriales; family Propionibacteriaceae; genus Microlunatus. The sequence continues at coordinate 196,421 of JBGAIX010000001.1, forward strand.
CGGGACTACCGATCAGTTCGCGGTCGCCGCGAGTGCGAGTTCGGTCGCCCGCTCCCGGGCCCAGCCGTCGGCGGCGAGCACCGACTGAACGCTCAACTCGTCGTTGGCCACCAGCGTCGAGCGTACGTCCTCGGCCGACACCCCGGCCGCGCGTCGCTGTGGCTCGGGAGCGAGGTGCTCCCCCACCACAGCGGAGACGATGTCGACGATGTCCAGGAAGCCGATCCGGCCGGCGTGGAAGGCGTCCACGCAGGCCTCGTTCGCGGCGTTGTAGACGGCGGGCGCGCTGCCACCGGCCCGGCCGGCCCGGCGCGCCAGTTCGACGGCGGGGAACGCGGTGGCGTCCAGCGGCTCGAAGGTCCACTCGCTCGCCCGCGTCCAGTCGCAGGGCGGGGTGACTGCGTCCAGCCGGTCCGGCCAGCTCAGCCCGAGCGCGATCGGCAGCCGCATGTCCGGTGGCGAACACTGCGCGAGCGTCGACCCGTCGACGAACTGCACCATCGAGTGCACGATCGACTGCGGGTGGACCACCACGTCGATCCGATCCAGATCCACGCCGTAGAGCAGGTGCGCCTCGAGCAGTTCCAGGCCCTTGTTGATCAGGGTGGCGGAGTTCGTCGTGACGACGCGACCCATCGCCCAGGTCGGGTGCGCGAGCGCTTCGGCCGGGGTCACCCGGGTCAGCTGCTCCCGCGACCGGCCGCGGAATGGCCCGCCGCTCGCGGTCAAAATCAGCCGGTCGACCTCTTCTGCCCGGCCGCCACGCAGGCACTGCGCCAAGGCCGAGTGCTCGGAGTCGACCGCGACGATCTGGCCGGGCGCCGCCGCCGAGGTGACCAGCACGCCGCCGATCACCAGCGACTCCTTGTTGGCCAGCGCCAGCACCCGCCCGGCTCGGAGCGCTGAGAGCGTCGGGGTCAGCCCTGCCGCGCCGGTGATGCCGTTCAGCACCACATCGCAGGGCAGTGCCGCCAGGTCGCTCGCGGCGTCCGGGCCGGCGAGGATCCGCGGCAGCCGGGCGTCGCCGCTGGACCACCCGCGGCGGCTGACCTCGGCGTACAGCGCCAGCTGCAGCTCCTGGACGGCGGTCGCCTGAGTCAGCGCTACGGTCGCCGCGCCGGTGTCGAGGACCTGCCGGGCGAGCAGCGGCACCTGGCTGCCGCCGGCGGCCAGCCCGACCACCCGGAACCGGTCCCGGTTGGCCGCCACGACGTCCAAGGCCTGGGTGCCGATGGAGCCGGTACTGCCGAGGATGACGACGTCGCGCATCCGCTCAGTCTGGCAGCCACGCTCCCTCTCGCAGCGAGTCTCCGTCGCGATGTCGTCCGCGGCCTGGTTGCGTCCACGCCGCGGTGCGCGGCGCGGCCGGACTGGCAGAATCGCGAGCACGATGACCCGCCGCCTGCTCGAAATCGAGAGCCTGGCGCAGTTCGACGAGCACATCGAGGGTGCCCGCAGCCTGCGCGGCTGGGTGGTCTCCTCAATCGACATGACCGGACGCTCGGACCGGTTGCTCGGGGTGCCGGCACGCGGCGCGGTATTCCTCGGCACCCGGCTGGAGGCCGAGACCGAGGAGCGGCTGCGGCGGGCGGGAGCGCTGATCTTCCCGCAGCTGCCGGAACTGCCGTTCGACCCGTACCGGCCACGGACGTACACCCCCGAGGACCTGTACGGCGGTGTGCCGTACGCCGCGAGTCCGGATGCGGCGATCTACAGCTGGGCACGGTCATCGGAGGCGAAGGCACTGACCGGAACCCTGGCCGCGGCGCTGCACGACCACTCGATCCGGGAGACGCTGGACGATGTGCTGGCGAGCCGCCCCGCGAGCCAGGTGGTCGGTGTGATGGGCGGGCACGCCCTGGCCCGCGACGATCCGGCGTACGCCGCCGCCGCGCAGCTCGGCTCACGACTTGCCGGCTCCGGCCGCCTCGTCCTCACCGGCGGCGGGCCGGGCGCGATGGAGGCCGCCAACCTGGGCGCCCGGCTCGGACACCAGGCCGCCGCCTTGCCCGACGCCCTCGCCGCGCTCGCCGCGGTCCCCCGCTATGACGACATCGACGCCTGGGCGGACGCGGCGCGCGGTGTGCTCCGCCGCTGGCCCGGCGACGACGGGGCGATCCGGAGTCTGAGCATCCCCACATGGTTCTACGGGCACGAACCCAGCAACCTGTTCGCCGACGGGACGGCCAAGTTCTTCGCCAACGCCCTCCGCGAGGACACGCTGCTGCACCGGTGTCGCGGCGGGATCGTCTACCTCCCGGGCGCGGCCGGGACCGTGCAGGAGATCTTCCAGGCGATGACGGAGAACTACTACGCCGCGTCCGCGCCGCTGAGGGCGCCACTGGTGCTGGTCGACGTCGACTACTGGAACGCTCATCTGCCCGCCTGGCCGCTGCTGCGAACCCTGGCGACGCAGCGGGGGCTGCAGCAGCTGGTGCACTGCGTCGCCTCTATCGACGAGGCGGCGCAGATCATCCTCGATACCCCACCGACCGAGCGGCGACCACCCGGTTAGTGCTCCGCGAGCAGGGACCGCTCGTCCGGAGTTGCCAGCGTCAGCACCGCTTCCTCGATCGCCTCGTGCTGCTCCAGGTCGCGCTCCACCGCCCGCAGCCGGACGGCGAGGCTGTGCTCGGGATCGTCGCCGGTCATGTCGACAGCAGCCACCAGGTACAGCCGAGCGGGTCCGACGAATTCCAGGTGAAGGTAGGTGATGCGCTCGATGTCCTCTCGCTCGAGCAGCCGCTGCAACACGGCCGAGCGCAGTTCGGGGCGCACTGCTTCGCCCACCAGGAACCGGCGGTTCCGGTCGATCAGCACGATGGCGATCACCGCCAACAACAGCCCGACCGCGATGGAGCCGAGCGCGTCCGGAACCGCGGAGCCGGTGACCTGGTGCAGGGCCACCCCTGTTGCCGCGATCAGCGTCCCGATCAGCGCGGCCGCATCCTCGGCGAACACCGCCCGCAAGGTCGGATTGGACGTCGCCAGTACGAAGCCGACCACGTCCCGGGCCCGCCGGCCCGCCGCCCGGCGGGCCTGCCGGGCGGCTTGGACGAACGAGATCCCTTCGAGCACGAAGGCGATCCCCAGCACGACGTAGGCGACGACGAAATCGGTCGCCTCCTCGGGACTGCGCAGTTCCTGGATGCCGTGCCAGATGGAGACCACTGCACCAGCGGTGAACAGCCCGAACGCGGCGAACATCGACCAGACGTACGCCTCGCGCCCGAACCCCATCGGGTGGCGGTGGTCCCGGCCGCGATCTGAGCGGCGTTCGGCGATGAGCAGCAGCACCTCGTTGCCGGTGTCGGCCCAGGAGTGCGCCGCCTCGGCGAGCATCGACGCCGACGAGGTCATGGCGGCCGCGAACGACTTGGCGATGGCGATCAGGAGGTTGGCCGCGAAGGCGATCAGCACCGTGAACAGGCTGCTGCTCCCGCCCGCCGCCGCCTGTTCGGACGAACCCGCAGCGCCGCCGACATGGTCGCCCTCTGCCATCACCGGTCCATCCTCGCTCACGCCTCCGCGGCGCCCCGGCCACGAGCCCCGAACCCCTCCGTATCGGCGGCATCAGGGATCGCTCCGCCGGCGTCAAGGCCGCGTCAAGATGCCGCTCGCACGGCCGCGGCCCGGTTTCACTGAGCTGGTGTTCGCTGTCGCCAAACGGCTGCTCGTCGGTCGACCGCTGCGCTCGGAGCGCATCGGCGAGACGCTGTTGCCCAAGAAGATCGCCCTGCCGGTGTTCTGCTCCGACCCGCTCTCGTCCAACGCCTACGCCACCGAAGAGATCCTCCGAGCGCTCAGCCTCGGCGGTCTCGCCCTACTGGTGCTGACGCCATGGGTGGCGGCGTGCGTTGTTCTGCTGCTCGCGGTGGTCGTCGTGTCGTACCGGCAGACCTGCCGCGCCTACCCGAACGGCGGCGGCGCCTACACGGTCAGCCGGCAGAACCTCGGACCGAACGTCTCACTGGTGGCCGCCAGCGCCCTGCTGGTGGACTACGTGCTCACCGTCGCGGTCTCGGTCGCTGCCGGCGTCGACGCGATCACCTCGGCCTACCTCGACCTGCGTCCGCACGCTGTCGCGATCGCGGTCGGGCTGGTGGCGCTGCTGGCGCTGGCCAACCTCCGCGGGGTGAAGGAGTCGGGCAGCCTGTTCGCCCTGCCGACCTACGGTTTCGTCTGCGTCGTGTTCCTGATGATCGGCGCAGGTCTGTGGCGGGTGCTGGCCGGGAACCCGCCGGTCGCGGAGTCCGCCGGCTTCACGCTGCCTGCGTCGCACGACCTGGCCGGCCCGGCACTGGTGCTGATCGGCCTACGCGCGTTCGCTCAGGGCTGTACAGCGCTCACTGGCGTCGAGGCGGTGAGCAACGGCGTTCCCAACTTCAAGCCACCGAAGGCGGCGAACGCGGCCGCGACGCTGACCATCATGGGGACGCTCACGATCGGGATGTTCGCCGGCATCACCGCGCTCGCCCTGCTCAGCCACGTGCGCTTCGCCGACGACCCCGGACTGCTGGTCGGCGCACCGGACGGCTACCAGCAGCGGACGGCGATCGCCCAGGTCGCCGGCGCAGTCTTCGGATATGGCTCCGCAGCCTTCATCGCCGTCCAGACCTTCACCGCAGCCATCCTCGTGCTCGCCGCGAACACGGCCTTCAACGGGTTCCCCGTGCTCGCGTCGATCCTGAGCCGGGACGGCTACCTGCCGCGGCAGTTCGCACGCCGCGGTGACCGGCTGGTCTTCAGCAATGGGATTCTCATCCTCGCCGGGCTGGCGGGGGCGCTGATCTGGCTCTTCGACGCCTCGACCAGCCGCCTCATCCAGCTGTACATCATCGGCGTGTTCATCTCCTTCACGCTCAGCCAGGCCGGCATGGTGCGGCACTGGACCACTGAGCTCCGGCTGCGCCCAGCGGCACCTGGACGGCACCGGTTGCACCGGGCCCGGCTGATCAACGGAGCGGGAGCCCTGCTGACGGGGGTGGTGTTGGTCGTTGTCCTGGTCACCAAGTTCACCCACGGTGCGTACCTGGTCGTGATCGCGATGCCGCTGGTGTTCGCGGGCATGAAGCTGGTGCAGCGGCACTACCGGTCGGTCGCCGCGGCGTTGGTGCCGGACCCGGGCGGCATGGCCGTGCCGTCCCGCGTGCACGCGGTGGTGTTGGTCTCGCAGTTGCACAAGCCGACGCTGCAGGCACTCGCGTACGCCCGGGCTACCCGGCCCTCCACCCTGACGGCCCTCACCGTGGCCACCGACGCCGAGGCGACCCGGCAGTTGGAGCGTGAGTGGGCCGAGCGCGAGATCCCGGTCCCGCTGACCGTCGTCGATGCGCCGTACCGCGACATGACGGGACCGGTGCTGGACTATGTCACCCACCTGCGGCGGGAGGGTCCGCGGGCGCTGGTGGTCGTCTACATCCCCGAGTACGTCGTCCGGCGCGTCTGGGAGCACATGCTGCACAACCAGAGCGCGCTGCGGTTGAAAGCCCGGCTGCTGTTCCAATCCGGGGTGATGGTCACCAACGTCCCCTGGCACCTCGCCGAGAGCATCGACGTCCTGCCGGAGCCGGGCGACGACGCACACGGCCACCTGAGCGCCCAGGCCAGCCCGGGCGCGCCGGCCGGTGCGTACACCCCGGTGCGTATAACTGAGCCGTGAGCTCACCCGCACCGGGCCACGTCAGCGGCCTCCCGCGAGCGCTCGCCGGGATCGCGGCGGGCGCCGCCGGAGTGACCCTGCTGACCGTCGCTCTGCTGGCGGTGCGGGACGCGGTCGACCTGGCCGAGGTGAGCCTGCTGATGCTCGTTCCCGTGCTCGTGGCCGCCGCCATCGGAGGCGTCCGCGCCGGCCTGCCCGCAGCAATTGCCGCCGACCTGGCGGTGAACTTCTTCTTCGTGCCGCCGTACCACACCTTCCGGGTGGAGCGTCGGGAACACATCGTCGCGCTCGCCGTCTACGTGCTGGTGGCAAGTTCGGTAAGCGTCGCGGTGGACTTGGCCGCCAGACAGCGTGCCCGTGCGGCACGGCGCGAGATCGAGGCGCGGCTGCTCGGCGATGCCGGCGCCGCCCCGGTCGCCGCGGACAGCCTGGAGCGTCTGCTCGGCGACATCAGGAACACCTTCGGGATGACGACTGTCGCCCTGCTGGAATCCGGGCCGGCCGGCGAGCTAGCGGTGGCATCGGTGGGGCCGGCCGACGATGCACGGCCGAGACTGTCCGCGCCCGCCGGAGCGGGTCTGCGGCTGGTCGCGTGGGGGCCGGAGGTCTTTGCCGAGGATCGGCGCACCCTGCAGCGGATGGCTGCCGTCGCAGCGCGGACGCTGCACACCCAACGAATCGCCGCGGTAGCAGCCCGCGCGGACGAACTCGCCGAAGTCGACCGGATCCGCGCCGTCTTGCTGGCAGCGGTCGGACACGACCTTCGGACGCCGCTCGCCGGGGTCAAGCTCGCGGTCTCCAGCCTGCGACAGGCCGATGCCCGGCTGAGCGCAGAGCAGCAGGCCGAGTTGCTGGCGACCATCGAGGCCTCCGCGGACGAACTTGCCGGCGTGATCGACAATCTGCTCTCGCTCAGCCGACTGGAAGCCGGAGCGCTCTCCGTCGAGTCGAGGGCGGTAGCGCTGGACGGGATCGTTGCGCAGGCGGTGCTGGCAACTCCGCTGGCGGGTGTGCGCGTCGAGTTCGCGGTCCCTGAGGACCTGCCGCTGGTCAGCGTCGACCCCGGCCTGCTGGAACGGGTCGTCTGCAACGTGCTCAACAACGCCGTCGCGGTGACCCCACCTGCCGGGGACGTGCTGGTCACTGCGACGAGGCGATCCGACGGGGTCCGATTGTCCGTGGTGGACCGTGGACCGGGCGTACCGGCGGCCGAGCGGACGGAGATCTTCGAGCCCTTTCGGCGCCGCGACGATCGCTCCGTGCACGGCGGGCTCGGCCTCGGCCTGGCGATCGCCAAGGGATTCACCGAGGCGATGGGTGGACGCATCGCCGCGGACGAGACTCCCGGCGGCGGGCTCACCGTGGTGATCACGCTGCCGCTGGCGACGGCAGCCGGGAGGGCGGCGCGGTGACCGCGGACCCGAGCGTCCGGATGACCCGGATCCTGATCGTCGACGATGACCGGCAACTGCTACGCGCACTGCAGATCACGCTGCAGGCCCGGGGGTACGAGGTGGCAACCGCCGCCAGTGGCGCCGAGGCCCTGCGGGCGGCCAGCAGCCACCCCCCTGACGTCGTGTTGCTCGACCTGGGGCTGCCCGATCTGGACGGTCTGACCGTCGTCGAGGCGCTGCGCGGCTGGACCCGCGCGCCAGTGGTGGTGCTGTCGGCCCGGGACGAGGAGCGCGCGAAGGTCCGGGCCCTCGACCTCGGCGCCGACGACTACGTGACCAAGCCGTTCGGGATGGACGAGTTGCTGGCGCGGCTGCGCGCCGCGGTGCGACGCTCGGTCCCGGGCGCGGCCGAGGCGGTGGTCACGACCGCGAACTTCACCGTCGACCTTGCGGCGCGCAGGGTGATCACCCCTGGGGGCGAGGTGCGACTCACCCCGACCGAGTGGCACCTGCTGGAGATCCTGGTCCGCCATCCCGGTCGATTGATCACCCAGCGTCAGCTCCTCCAGCAAGTCTGGGGACCGGGGTACACCACCGAGACGAACTATCTCCGGGTCCACCTGGCGAACCTGCGCCGCAAGCTCGAGCCCGAACCTGCACACCCGCGGCACCTGATCACCGAGCCGGGGATGGGGTACCGGTTTGAACCCTGAGGACCGTCGGCTTGCGGCCACCTCACAGGTTGCTGCCAGCTTCGGCCCAGCGGGATGCCAGACCAGACGATGATGCTGAAGCTCGACGCAGCAGCCGCAGGCTCGCCTCGACAACCGTCGAGGACGCAGCGGCGACAGTATCTGAAGGAGAGTCAGGTGGCACCATCGAAGCGAACCGCAATTGCCGTGGCGGCAGGGGCGGTCGCCGTGGCGGCCGGGTTGGGCGTGGCGGGAATCGCCTCGGCCGACCCGACCCCGACCCCCGGCAGCACTCCGACCTCCGGGCAGACGTCCGGACCCGACGGCCGAGGGTGGGGCCACCACCGCGGGCCTCGGATGGCCGACCTGGCCGGCAAGCTTGCCGAGAAGCTGGGTGTCGAGGAGAGCAAGGTCGCCGACGCCCTGCGGGGATTCCGGCAACAGAACCGTCCGATGCCTCAGGACCCGGCTGATCGGCCAGATCCCGCCGAGCGGGACGCGGCGCTGGCGAAGTACCTCGCCGGCGAACTCAAGATCGACGAGGCCAAGGTGACGGCCGCGCTGGCGGACCTGCGTACCGAGCGCAACGCCGAGCGGGCGGCCGCCTTGAAGAGCCGGCTCGACCAGGCGGTCAAGGACGGCACACTGACCCAGGCCGAGGCGGACGCGGTCACCAAGGCAGTGGAGAAGGGCGTGATCGGCGGCGGGCCTCGCTGAGTCCCGGCGACCCGGTCTGATCGGCTCGGGCCGGGTTCAGCGGCCGCGTGACCCGAGCCTCGCGGCTCAGCCGCGCATCACGTCGGCGAGCGCGGCGGCCCGCGAACTGCTCAGCACCTGCTCGAGCGGGATCGGGTCGCCGCTCGGCCCGCTCAGCGGGATCCGCCAGTTCGGGTACTCGTCCACCGTCCCGGGCTGGTTCTGGGTCCGGCGATCCCCGACGGCGTCGGTGAGGCTCAGGCAGAGCAAGCGGGACGGGGTCAGCGTCAGGTATCGATGCAGGCCGGTGACCGTCTCGCTCACCGATGCCCCGTCGGCGAGCAGGCCTCGGCCGCGGAGATTGTCGAGCCACGCCTGCTTCTCCGACTCGTCGATCTCGAGTTCCTCGGCCAATGGCCGAGTCAGCACACCCAGCTTGTCGCGAAGCCGGACGTGGTCGCCGGCCAGGTACCCGGCGGACGGTGGCAGGTCGTGCGTGGTGACCGACGCCAGGCAGAGTTCGCGCCACTTCTCCGGCGCGAGTGGGGCGCCGTCACCGTCCCAGTCGAACTCGAACCACAGGATCGACGTGCCGAGGATGCCGCGGTCGCGCAGGTACGCCCGCACCCACGGCTCGACGGTGCCGAGATCCTCGCCGACCACGACCGCACCGGCGCGCGCCGCCTCCAGGGCGAGGATCCCGACCAGTGCCTCATGGTCGTAGCGGACGTAGGTGCCCTCGGTCGGGGCCGCGCCGGCCGGAATCCACCAGAGCCGAAACAGGCCGATGACGTGGTCGACGCGGACCCCGCCGGCGTGCCGAAGCACCGTCGACACCATCGAGCGAAACGGCGCGTACGCCGTCTCGGCCAGGCGGTCCGGACGCCACGGTGGCTGGTTCCAGTTCTGCCCGGTCTGGTTGTAGGCGTCCGGTGGCGCCCCGACGGTGATCCCGCTCGCGTACGTCTCGGCCAGGCTCCACGCATCGGCGCCGTCGGGGTGCACGCCGACCGCGAGGTCATGCATGATGCCGAGCGCCATCCCCGCCCGCAGACCCGCCTGTTGCGCCGCGCCCAGCTGCTCGTCCATCACCCACTGCAGCCACGACTGGAAACGAACCTTCTTCGCATTCTGCGCAGCGAACTCGCGGACGGCACGCGAACTCGCGTCGCGCATCGCGACCGGCCAGTCCGACACCTTGGGCCCGTACGTCTCGGCCAGCACCGCCCAGGTGGCGAACGACCTCAGCCCGGCACCCTCGCGGCGGCAGTACGCCTCGAACGAGGCTTCCCGACCCGGGGTCCGGCGGAGCTTGAAGATGATCTTCAGGGCCTTGCGCTTGGCCTTCCAGCAGCGATTGCGGTCGATCCGGCTTTTCGCCTTGCCCTTCGGCACCGACTCCGCCTGCAGCGCGGCGATCCGCTTGCGGGTCTGCTCAGAGGCCGTGGCGTATTCCTGAATGCGCTCTGGGCGCAGGTACAGCGGGTTGGCAAATCGGCGGCTGGAGGGGAAGTAGGGCGACGGTTCCAGCGGCACCACCGGCTCTGCTGCGTGCATCGGATTCACCAGCACGTAGTCAGCGCCATGTCGACCAGCCGACCAGACGGCCAGATCCTCCAGATCCGTGAGGTCACCGACCCCCCAGGACTGCGACGACCGGACGCTGTAGAGCTGGGCAGCGAGCCCCCACGCGCGCCGCTCGCCCAGGGACTGCGGGATGCCGAGCCAGCTCGGCGTGACGATCAGCGGCATTGAGGCGGTGCGGCCCTCCGAGCTGGCCCACAGCGTGTGATAGCCCAGCGGCAGGTCGGTCGGGATCCCGAACGTCGCCTGGCCGACCAGCGCCCCGTCCACCTCGCGCGGCGGCGTCCAGTTCTCCCACTGATGCAGACCGTCGCGCTGGCCGCCCGACTCCAGTTCGATCCAGACCGACACTGCGCTGCCGTGCCGGACGTGCACATCGACGCTGGCCACCTGGTCCTCGCGAACAGCCAGACAGGCCGGCAGCATCCGGGTCCACGGTTGAAGTTGGTGCCGGTGCAGGGCGCGTGCTGTGGCCTCCGGGGTCGAGGCGTCGACCCCCAACGCCCGGAGCACCGCGACCACCGTCGAGCGGGCCACGATGACGTGGCGGTGCTTCCAATCCCAGTACTCGGTGGCGACGCCGTAGGCGGCGGCGAGTTCGCGGAGGGCGGGTTCGAGTTCGGCCACGGGCCAATCCTGGCAGGTACCCAGTGCCCGTTCGCGCGCGCGTTCAGCCGCGATCGGGATCGCGGCTGACGGCGGGTTCAGCCGAGGTCGCGGCGGGTTGCGGCGAGTTGGCCGCAGGCCCCGTCGATCTCGCGACCGCGGGTGTCGCGCACCGTGACCGGCACCCCACGCGCCTCCAGCCGCCGGACGAACTCGCGCTCATCCTGACGCCGCGAGGCCGTCCAGCGGGAACCGGGCGTCGGATTCATCGGAATGAGATTGACGTGCACCCAACCCCAGCTGCCGCGCCGTCGGAGCACCCGCGCCAAGTGCTCGGCCCGCTGCGCCTGGTCGTTCACGTCCCGGATCAGGATGTACTCGATGGACACCCGACGCTTGGTCACCCGCGCGTACTCCCAGGCGGCCTGCACCGCCTCGTCGACGTTCCATCGGGTGTTGATCGGCACCAGCTCGTCTCGCAGCTCGTCGTCGGGTGCGTGCAGCGACAACGCCAGCGTGACCGGCAGGCCCTCCGTCGCGAGCTGCTGGATCCGCGGCACCAGCCCGACCGTGGAGACGGTGATGCCGCGAGCGCTCATCCCGAGACCGTCTGGCGCCGGGGTGACGAACTGCCGGATCGCCCCGACCACCGCCTTGTAGTTGGCGAGGGGCTCCCCCATCCCCATGAACACCACGTTGCTGACGCGACCGACCCCTCCGGGGATCTGACCCCGCGCCATCCGCCGCTCGCCATCCATGACCTGCTCGACGATCTCGGCGACGCTCATGTTCCGCTGCAGACCGCCCTGACCGGTCGCGCAGAACGGACACGCCATCCCGCAGCCGGCCTGGCTGGAGACGCACATGGTGACCCGGTCCGGGTACCGCATCAACACGCTCTCGACCAGCGCGCCGTCGTAGAGCCGCCAGAGCGACTTGACTGTCGTGTCGCCGTCGCAGGTGAGCGTGCTGACGGGGTTGAGCAACTGCGGCATGAAGGTGCGGAAGAGCTCCTCCCGCACGGCGCCGGGCAGGTCGGTCCACTCGGCCGCGTTGTCTCGCAAGCCTTCGAAGTAGTGCGCGGAAATCTGCCGCGCCCGGTACGCGCGGTGGCCGGCCGCCTCGACGAATTCCCGGCGCTGAGTCGGCGTCAGGTCCGCCCAGTGCCGGGGCGGCTGCCCGCGCCGGACGGGCTCCAGCACCAGGGGGAGCCGTCGAACTGGCCCTCCGGCTGCTGGTGGAACGGCGGCCGCGGCCCGGTCGGCGGCCATCAGCCGGGAACCAGGACGTACATGATGAGCCAGGCTACCGGCGCACCGACGAGCAGCGAATCGAGCCGGTCCATCACTCCACCGTGGCCGGGCAGGAAGGAGCTCATGTCCTTGATCCCGATGTCGCGCTTGATCAGCGACTCGATCAGGTCGCCGCAGGTGCCGACGATCACCAGGGCGACGCCGAGCAGAACGCCGATCCAGAATGGGACGTCGAGCACCAGCACCGCCATGCTCACCCCGGAGGCGATGCCGAAGACGAAGGAGCCGGCCAGGCCCTCCCAGGACTTCTTCGGGCTGATCCGCGGAGCCATCGGGTGCCGGCCGAACAGCACACCGGCGACGTAGCCGCCGGTATCGCTCATCACCACCACCAGCAGGAACGTCACCAGTCGGGCTGTGCCGTGCTCCTGGGCGAGCATCAGCGCGGCGAAGGACCCCAGGGTCGGCACATAGCCGATGATCAGCAGGCTGGCAGCGACATCGCGTACGTAGCCGGTGGCGCCTTTGGGCATCCGCCACACCAGGCTCGCCAAAACCGTCAGGGCCAAGGCCGCGAGCAGCACGCTGGTGGTCGAGAACACCACGGGCTGCTGCCGTCCGGCGAGGTAGGAACCGATGGGGATCGCGATGCCGCCACCGACGATCGGCACGATCGCCGAGGTCATCCCCTTCTTCTGCAGAGCCTGATGCAACTCCACCGAGGCGAGCACGAGCGCGACGGCGACCAGGACGACGAACGCAGGCTTGAAGTAGACCAGGCTGAGGACGGTGTACGCACCGAGACCCAGCCCCAGGCCGATGGCGGCGGGCAGGTTGCGACCGGCGCGGCCGTACGTCCTCGGCGGCGCTGCGGGCGTGTCGGTCACCATGTGAGCCTAGACCTCTGGATGCGACCTAGACCTCGAGTAGCTCTGCCTCCTTGTGCTTCAGCAGGTCGTCGATCGCGTCGGTGTGCTTCTTGGTCGAGGCATCGAGCAGCTTCTCGGCGCGTACCACCTCGTCCTCGCCGACTTCCTTGTCCTTGACCAGCTTGTCCAGCGCCTCTTTTGCGGTACGCCGTGCGGCCCGCACCGAGATCCGAGCATCCTCGGCCTTGTGCTTGGCCAGCTTGATGTACTCCTTGCGGCGCTCCTCGGTGAGCTGCGGCAGGGTGAGCCGGATGGTGTTGCCGTCGTTCGAAGGGTTCACCCCGAGGTCGGAGTCGCGAATCGCCTTCTCGATCGCGGTCATCGAGCTGCGGTCGTACGGCGTGATGAGCACGACTCGCGCGTCGGGAACCTGGAAGCTCGCCAGTTGCTGCAGGGGCGTCGGCGTTCCGTAGTACTCGGCGTGGATCTTGGCGAACATGCCCGGGTGCGCTCGTCCGGTGCGAATGGCGGCGAACTCTTCCTTGGCGTACTCGATCGCGTTGGCCATCTTGGCTTCGGCTTCGCGGCTGATATCGGAGATCACGAGTCCTTGTGCTCCTTGGTGCGGAATGCTGGCCAGCCCCGGACGCGTCGCTGGTCGGACCTGCGGTGAGCATCCAAGGCCACGGCCGAGGCGTGAATCGGGTCGGTCAGGCGTGGACGGTGGTACCGATCCTCTCACCTGCGACCACCCGCACGATGGTGCCGTCGTGGTCGAGGCCGAAGAAGATCATGGGCAGTTTGTAGTCGCGGGCCATGCTGATCGCCGTCGCGTCAGCGACCTTCAGGTCCCGCGCCAAGTACTCGTCGTAGGTCAGTTCGTCGAACTTGACCGCATCCGCATGGGTGTTGGGGTCCGCCGAGTACACCCCGTCGACTCCCTGCTTGCCCATCAGCAACACTTCGGCGCTGATTTCCAACGCCCGTTGGGCGGCGACCGTGTCGGTGGAGAAGAAGGGCATCCCGGAGCCGGCGCCGAAGATTACGACGCGGCCCTTCTGCAGGTGCCGCTCGGCCCGGCGAGGGATGTAGGGCTCAGCCACCTGGCCCATCGTGATCGCGGTCTGAACCCGGGTCTGAACGCCGAGCTTCTCCAGGAAGTCCTGCAGAGCAAGGCAGTTCAGCACCGTGCCCAGCATGCCCATGTAATCGGCGCGGGCACGATCCATGCCGCGCTGCTGCAACTCTGCGCCGCGGAAGAAGTTCCCGCCGCCCACCACGACGGCTACCTCGACCCCACGGCCGGCGACCTCCGCGATCTGCTGCGCGAGTCCGGCCACCACGTCCGGGTCGACACCGAGCCTGCCGCCGCCGAACACCTCGCCGGACATCTTCAGCAGCACACGCTTGTACGGACCGATCACTCGGTGTCTCCTCCTGCCGTCAACGGGCGGCGGTGGCCGAGGCGCCGGGCCGTGGCGCCTCGGCGCCGACTCCCGTCCGAATCACGAACGCGGTGTTCGTGCGGGTCGCCGGGTCGCCCCGGCGCCAACAGGGAGTCGGCAGCCGACGCCTCATGCTACGAGACGGCCTCGAAGCGGACGAACCGCGTAACCGTCACGCCCGCGGCGGCCAGTTGCTTGCCGACCGGGGTCTTGTTGTCGGTGACCGAGAGCTGGTCGAGCAGCGCGACATCCTTGAAAAAGGCGTTCACCCTGCCCTCCACGATCTTCGGCCACGCCTGCTGGGGCTTGTTCTGCTCCTTGGCAGTCGCCTCGGCGATCCGACGCTCGTTCTCCACGACCTCCGCCGGCACCTCGTCCCGGCTGAGGTACTGGGGCTTCATCGCAGCGATCTGCATCGCCGCAGTCCTGGCGGCATCCTCGTTCTCGCCCTCGTACTCCACCAGCACGCCCACCTGAGGGGGCAGGTCGGAGGCGCGTCGGTGCAGGTACACGACCGTCTGGCCGTCGAAGTACGCCGCCGCACTCACCTCGAGCTTCTCGCCGATCTTGACCGCGAGCTGCTCCACAGCCTCGGCCACGGTCTGGCCGGTCGGCAGTGCCGCAGCATTCGCGGCCTCCACCGAGTCGGCCTTGCTCGCTGCGGCGGCGGAGACAGCACTGGCGGCGAGCGCCTGGAACTCCTCGTTCTTGGCGACGAAGTCGGTCTCCGCGCCAAGCTGCAGCAGCGCGCCGCCGCCAGCGGCCACCAGACCATTGCTCGCGGTGCGCTCGGCGCCACGCTTGGCGGCCTTCGCCTGACCGGCCACGCGGAGCAGCTCGACAGCCTTGTCGTAGTCGCCGTCAGCCTCGGTCAAGGCCTTCTTGCAATCCATCATTCCGGCGCCGGTGGCGTCGCGGAGCCGCTTCACGTCAGCGGCGGAAATCGTTGCCATGCTCTTCGTCAATCCTCGTCTGATCGGGCCCCGATCGGGGCAGGGGGCGGACTCGGCCGGACGGTGCGCCCGGCCGAATCCTGCGCGGAATCAGTTCGCCGGCTCGTCCGGGGCAGCGCCGTCCGCAGCGTCGGCGTCGGCCTCCGCCTCGGCGGCGGCCGGAGCCGGCTGCTCGTCCACCGGAACGGGCGCGGCGTCAGCGGCCGGTTCGGCCTCCGCGGTCGCGGGAGCGGGCTCCTGCGACGCACCCAGCAGTTCGCGCTCCCAGTCGGGCATCGGCTCGACCTCGGCATAGGCGTCGCCCTCCGTGCTGCTCTGGCCACCCGAACGGGCCACCAGACCTTCGGCGACCGCGTCGGCGAGCACGCGGGTCAGCAGCGCGACCGAGCGGATTGCATCGTCGTTGCCGGGGATCGCGAAGTCGACCTCGTCAGGGTCACAGTTGGTGTCGAGAATGCCGATCACCGGGATGCGCAGCTTCCGCGCCTCGTCGACGGCGAGGTGCTCCTTCTTGGTGTCGACGATCCAGACCGCCTGCGGGGTCTTGGTCATGTCCCGGATGCCGCCGAGGGTCTTCTCCAGCTTCTCCTTCTCGCGGCGCAGCCCGAGCAGTTCCTTCTTGGTCAGGCCGGACGCAGCGACGTCGTCGAAGTCCATCCCTTCGAGCTCCTTGAGCCGCTGGATGCGCTTGATGACGGTGTGGAAGTTGGTCAGCATGCCGCCCAGCCAGCGCTGGTTGACGAAAGGCATCCCGACCCGGGTCGCCTGCTCGGCGATCGCTTCCTGAGCCTGCTTCTTGGTGCCCACGAACATCACCTGGCCACCGCGAGAAACCGTGTCCTTGACGAACGCGTAGGCGCGGTCGATGTAGGTCAGCGACTGCTGCAGGTCGATGATGTAGATGCCGTTGCGCTCGGTGAAGATGAACCGCTTCATCTTCGGGTTCCAGCGACGGGTCTGGTGCCCGAAGTGGACGCCGCTCTCGAGCAGTTGGCGGGTAGTGACGACGGCCATGGCCGCTTCCTTTCCTTGCCGGCACACGTCAGGCACCGGCGTACGGTTGTTTCGGCATCGAACTCTTCGGTGCCGCCTGATGCCCGGACGGACCACGCTCGACCGGAGTCGAGACCGGCTGGTCCGCCCCGACCACCGCTGGCGGCGGTCGGTAGCAGGCATGCGAAGTCAGATCCCAACGGGATCCGCTCGGGCGAGTGTACCCGCCTGTCGCCGGTCTGCGCTTCCGTGGACGGGCGCGCAGACGCGCGGTGGTCTACGGCGGCATCGCCCTCCACAACCGGGCGCCTGCGGTGGCGCCATCCACAACGCCCAGCGCCAAGCCCCGCCTCGTCCCGCCGGTTCCTACTTTCCCGGCATGAGGTTTCTGTGCGCCTGGTGGGGCAGGCTCGCGCTCGGGCTGGTGTGCGGGCTGGCGTTGACCATTGCTGGACCCGTACCAGGCGCTGGCAATCGCGCCTCCGCCGACGAGAGGCTGCCAGCGCCCGCGGTCGCCCCGCTGGTCGGTCCGCTCAGGATCCTCCGCGGCTTCGATCCGCCCGCCCAGCGCTGGCTGGCCGGGCATCGCGGCGTCGACCTCGGCGCCCGTGCCGGAGATCCGGTGCTCGCCGCCGCTGACGGCACCGTGTCGTTCGCCGGCCGGGTCGGTGGCCGCCCGGTGCTCAGCATCGACCACGGCGG
Organism: Propionibacteriaceae bacterium; assembly: GCA_044225235.1. GTDB lineage: Bacteria > Actinomycetota > Actinomycetes > Propionibacteriales > Propionibacteriaceae > Microlunatus. Next base: position 213,270 of record JBGAIX010000001.1, read on the forward strand.
TGGGTTCTCCACGACGTACGAGCCTGTCACGGCGCTGGTCAGTCGTGGGCAGCAGGTCTGGCGCGGCGAGCAGATCGGTGCCATCGGCGCCGGCGGACACTGCAGCAGGCGATGCCTGCACTGGGGCTTGCGCGAGGCCGGCGGCTACCGCAACCCACTCGATCTGCTGCGCGCGGGCGGACCAGTGCGCTTGGTACCGACGAATCGCCGTGCTCAGGTGATCCGGGAGGCACGCCAGAGAGCCGCTGCGGCACGCGCGGCTTGGCGCCGCACCCAACGGACGGGCAGATTCGGGCTTCGGCGCCCGGTGGCCGGCCCGGTGACCTCCCCGTTCGGACGGCGCTTCCACCCGATCCGGCACGTCTGGAAGCTGCACGACGGCACCGACTTCGGAGCTCGCTGCGGCGCCCCCATCCACGCCCCCGCTGACGGTCGCGTCCTTCGCGTGACCCGGCACCCGGCGTACGGCAAGCGGCTGTTCCTCGACCACGGCGTGGTCCGCGGCCACCGCCTCGTCACCGCCTACAACCACGCCAGCAGCTACGCGGTCCGCCCGGGTCACCGCGTCCGTGCCGGGCAGCTGATCGGTCGCGTCGGCTCCACCGGCAGCTCGACCGGCTGCCACCTCCACCTGATGGTCTGGGTAGCAGGACGCCTCGTCGATCCGATGACGGTGCTGTGACCGACGCCGACACGAACGCCCCCGGGTCAGGGTCAGGCGCGCGGGTGAGCCTGCTCGAACACACGGCGCAACCGCTCGTCGCTCACATGGGTGTAGATCTGGGTGGTCGCGAGGGAGGAGTGGCCCAGGATCTCCTGCACAGTGCGGAGGTCGGCACCCCCTTCGAGCAGGTGAGTCGCCATCGCATGCCGCAGCCCGTGCGGGCCGAGATCCGGCGCGTCGGGTACGGCAGCGAGGGCGCGGTGCACGACCCGGCGCACCACCCGCTGGTCGACGCGTCGCCCTCGTTCGCCCAGGAAGACCGCCGCACCGGACTCCGCCGTGAGCAGTTCGGGGCGACCTGTCTGCAGCCAGCTGTCGAGCGCGCGCACCGCGGGGGTGCCGAGCGGCACGGTTCGCTCCTTGTTGCCCTTCCCGAGCACGCGGAGAGCGTCCCGAGCGACATCGATGTCGTCCAGGTCCAGGCCGGCGAGCTCGGAGACCCGCGCTCCGCTGGCGTACAGCACCTCCAGCATCGCCACGTCCCGCAGCGCCACCGGCCGTCCGCCCTCAGCGGCTGCCGCCGTCGCTGCGGCCAGCATCTCGGCCGCATCGGTCTGGTGCACGGTCGGGGGCAAGGCGCGCACCAGCTTCGGCGAGCGCAGGCCCGAAGCCGGATCCGACTCGACCAGTCCGGTGCGGTGCGCCCAGGCAAAGAAAGTGCGGGCGGCGGCGGCACGGCGCTGCAGACTGCTGCGGGCGTGGCCGCGGGTCTGCTGGTTGGCAAGCCAACTGCGCAACGAGCGGAGGTCGACCCCGGTGAGGTCGGCGCAGCCCAGCCGGTTCAGGTGCCGGAAGAGCGACGCGAGGTCGCCGCTGTAGGCGCGCACGGTGTGGGCCGAGACGGCTCTGCGGCCGCGCAGGTCGCGGACGAAGTCGCTGACAGCGGTGGCGAACTGAGGCGGCAGGTCGGCCTCGTCCGTCGGCGCAGTCACGCCTTCACTGTCCGCCTGCGGTTCCCACTCGACAAGCGCGCCACGCGATACGGTGACCGGCGTGTCCGAGGAGTTGACTGTGGAAGATCTGCGCGCTGGCGGGACGGTGCGGCCGATCACGCGTTGGGGAACGCCCGTCATGCACGCCCGTACGCGTCCGGTGACTCACTACGACGAGGAACTCTCGTCACTGGCGCGCGACATGTTCGCCACCATGTACGCCGCCGAGGGGGTCGGCCTGGCCGCGACCCAGATCGGCGTGGATCGGGCCATCTTCGTGTTCGACTGCACCGACGACGAGCATGTCCGCCATGTCGGGGTCGTCTGCAACCCCGAGGTCGAACTGCCCGAGGGCCGGGACCGGAAGTTGGAGGTCTCGGACGAGGGGTGCCTCTCACTCCCAGGGGCCTACATCGAGCTCGGCCGGCCCGACCACGCGATCTGCCGCGGCACCGATCACCTCGGCCGGGCGGTCGAGATCGTCGGCACCGGACTGTTGTCACGCTGCCTGCAGCACGAGACCGACCATCTCAACGGCACGGTGTTCGGCGACCGGCTGTCGGCGCGGGCTCGCAAGAAGCTCTATGCGGCGCACACCGACTCCGCCGATCGCTACCCCGCCGACTGGCCGGTGACGCCGCGATCGGATGCTGGCCCTGGCCCGAGCGCGTAGCACGCCACGGCGGCCGCGGCTGCGACGTTCAAGGAGTCGATCCCGGCGAACATCGGGATCGTCGCGCGAAGCTCGGCTTCCCGGGTCCACTGCTCGCTCAAGCCCGCACCTTCCGTGCCGAGCAACAGCGCCACGCGGACCGGACGCGTCACCCGGTCGGCAAGGTCCGCGAGGTCGACGGAGTCCGCGCCGAGGGTCAGCGCGACAGTGGTGAACCCCGCGGCGGACAGCAGCGCCGGAGCGCCTCGCCAATCCTCCAGTCGCGCCCACGGCAGCGAGAACACTGCACCCATGCTGACCTTGATGGCGCGGCGGTAGAGGGGATCGGCCGCCCTCGGGGAGAGCAGGGCGCCGCCCCAGCCGAGCCCGGCGGCGCAGCGCAGGATCGCCCCGACGTTCGTGTGGTCGACGACGTCCTCGAGGACGACGAGTCGGTCCTGGGCGAGGACGTCCTGCACTGTGTGGCGCTGCTGCCGGTGGACCGATGCCAGCGCTCCGCGGTGAACGTGGAATCCGGTCACCCGTTCGGCGAGTTCCTCGGCGACGACGTACACCGGCACGTCCGGCCGGCTGTCGAGTACCTCGGCGAGCGGGTCGAGCCAGCGCGGGGCGAGCAGGAACGACCGCGGCTGGTAGCCAGCGTCGAGGGCACGCCGGATGACCTTGTCACCCTCGGCGATGAACAGACCCCGCTGGGACTCCAGATGCCGCCGCAGGCTGGCATCTCGAAGCTGCACGTAGTCGCTCAACCGTTCGTCGTCGGCGTGGCCGATCGGGATGATCATCGCACCTCGGGAAAGTCTCAAGCCTTGCTTAGATCATGGGCAAGCCCTTAGGCTTGCCAGGTGGTCTACGTGCTGACGGTTGACCAGGTCGCCTCCCGCAGCAGTCCGGACCTGCTGGAGCAGACGTTGCACAACCTGGCCACGGTGTCGACTCGGCTGCCCTTCGTGCGCACGATCGGCGACGAGTTCCAGGGTCTCGTGGACGATCCGCTGTCGGTGCTGACTGCCATGCTGACCCTCATGCGAGCCCAAGCCTGGCACATCGGCCTCGGCATCGGCGATGCCGAACAGCCGCTCCCGGCAGATGTGCGCGCCGCCCGCGGGCCGGCATTCGTGCATGCCCGGGAGGCCGTCGAGCGGGCGAAGCGAGAACCGAGTCACCTGGCCGTCGTCGCCTCCGCGAGCCGGCGACGGGAGGCCGCCGACGCCGAAGGGGTGCTGCGACTTGTCGCGGCGGTGCGGACTCGGCGCACGCCGTCGGGGTGGGAGGTCGCCGATCTCGCCGACACCGGCCTCACCCAGGCCGAGATTGGCGCTCGACTGGGCGTCAGCCGGCAGGCAGTCGGGCAGCGCTTGCATGCCGCACTGTGGGCGGAGGAACGGGCCGCCCTCCCGGCCGCGGCCACGCTGCTGAGCCTTGTCGACGGGAAGGCGGCGGGATGAGCCTGGACGCCGCTCTCTCGCTCCTCAGCTGGACGATTGCGGTGGTGATGACGCTGCCGAGCTGGTGGCCGGGCGGTGCACCTGCGGTCTTCGCGCGCCGCGGGTGGCGGATCGCGATCCTCGTCGTACAGATCGGGCTGACCGCCGGTGCCGCTGCGCTGGCGGCAGCGGCACCGCCGGTCGCGCCGCCGTGGACGTGGTGCACCGTCGCGGTCGCGGCGGCCGCAGCGGTCCTCTCCGGCGGCGCCGTCACCACGTCGGTCCTGGCGGTCGCGGATGCGACGAGCCAGCCGACCCCCCGCGTTCAGCAGACTGTGCTGCGCGGTGGCGCCTGGATCGGTGCGCTGGAGCGGCTCGGCCTGCTCGGCACCGTGCTCGCCGGCTGGCCGGACGGGGTGCTGGCGATCGTCGCGATCAAGGCATTCGCACGTTATCCGGAACTCAAGACCGGCCAGGCGAGCGGAGCGATCGAGCGGTTCATCATCGGCACCTTCGCCAGCCTGGGCTGGGCAGGCGCCTGCGCAGGGGTAAGTACGCTGATGCTGCGATGACCTACGCCCCCACCCTCGGATCACTGGGATGGCACCCAGCGGCCCAGCATCCCGACCTGCTCGCCGCGCCCGTGGCTGCGGCTGTGCAGACGCTCGGCATCGAGTGTTTCGTCGCGCCGATCGATCCCGATCTCGCCGACACCGCCGCGTTCTGCGAGGCCTACCAAGTCCCGACGGCGGTATCGGCGAACTGTGTGGTGGTGGCTGGGCGCCGCGCCGACCTCGTCCGCACCGCCGCCTGCCTCGTCCTGGCAACCGACCGCGCCGATGTCAACCGGGTGATCAGGCGTCGCCTGGAACTCCGATCGATCTCCTTCGCCCGGATGGATGACGCCACTGCTCAGACCGGGATGGAGTACGGCGGGATCACCCCGATCGGGCTCCCCGACGACTGGCCGATCCTGATCGACGAGGCAGTGTCGCGAGCCGAATGGATCGTCGTCGGCAGCGGCATCCGCTCCAGCAAGATCGTCCTTCCGGGCGCGGCTGTCGCAGCACTGCCCGGGGCAGAGGTTCTCCCGCTGGCCGTACGCTGACCCGCCCGACTACCCGCTACCGCCAGGCGAGGCTGCGCCCACCCCCAAAGTCAGCCACGCAGCAGGGCGACGATCGCCACGACCCCGACTGCCACTACGAGGGCTCGGTAGACGACGGGCGGGAGTCGGCGTCCCACCCGCCCGCCGAGTTGGGCGCCGAGCACCGAGCCGACAGCGATGGCGAGTGCGGCTGGCCAATTCACCTCGCTGACGATCACGAAGAGGACCCCGGCCACCCCGTTCACGATCAGCGCCAAGACGTTCTTGAGTGCATTGACGCGAGGCAGCGACTCGGCCAGACCGATACCGAGGACGCCGATCAGCAGCACGCCCTGCGCCGCGCCGAAGTAGCCGCCGTAGACCCCGGTCAGCAGAACCGCTGCCCACAGCCCGATGGCGCCGGCAGTCGACGCGTGCCGGTTCCGGCCGGCGCGCGCACCGAGGCGACGCGCGAGCCAGGGCTGGAGCACGACGAGCACACAACCGAGCGCGATCAGCACCGGGACGATCGCCTCGAAGGCCTCGGCCGGTAGCACCAGCAGAAGGCCCGCACCCGCGAGACCGCCGACCAACGACGCACTGCCCAGGCGCACGATGCGCCCGCGCTGGCCTGACAGCTCGGGCCGCATCGCCAGCGCTCCCGATAGCGAGCCGGGCGCCAGTCCGACGGTGTTCGACACGTTGGCCAGCACCGGCGGAACGCCCAACGCCAGCAGCGTCGGGAACGTGATCAGCGTGCCGGAGCCCACGACGGCGTTGATCAGACCCGCACCGGCGCCCGCCGCCAGCAGTGCGAGCAGCTCAAGCCAGGTCACCCGCGGAGGCTACGCCTGCACCCGCGGAGCCTCTACGCCTGCGGTTCCGGATCGGCGTCCGGCTGCTGCTCTGGTGCGTCCGCGCGCGGCCGAATCTGCAACGAAGCCGGACGGGCCAGCTGCTGAGCCGACTCGATGGCCTCCTGCACTGTCCGGCGCGCCGCCGCCTCTTCCTCTGCTCGCTGCTGGGCGATCTCACCCTGCACGTCCACCTTCGGTGGGGTTTTGAAGGCTCCGTCCACCGCGCTCGGGATGCTCGAGGTCACCGAGGTGACCGCGCTGCCGAGACCTTTGAGGGCGTCATTCAGCTCACTCGGCACGATCCACACCTTGTTCGCGTCGCCCTTGGCCAGGCTCGGCAACATCTGCAAGTACTGGTACGCGAGCAGCGCCTGGTCGGGCTGGCCGGCGTGAATGGCCTCGAAGACTGTGCTGATGGCCTGCGCCTCGCCCTCGGCACGCAGCATCTGCGCCTGGCGATCGGCCTGCGCGCGGAGCACGGCCGCTTCGCGATCACCCTGCGCCCGCAGGATGGCCGCCTCCTTCTCACCCCCGGCGGCGAGAATCTGCGACTGGCGTTGGCCTTCGGCGATCAGGATCGCGGCGCGCTTGTCACGCTCGGCGCGGGCGCCCTTCTCCATCGCGTCCCGGATCGTGGCCGGGGGCTCGATCGCCCGCAACTCGACCCGGTTCACCTTGATGCCCCACTTGCCCGTCGCCTCGTCCAGCACCAGCCGGAGCTTCTGGTTGATCTCCTCGCGACTGGTCAGGGTCTGCTCGAGATCGAGCCCGCCGATGATGTTGCGCAGGGTGGTCATGGTGAGCTGCTCGATGGCGCGGATGTAGTCCTGCGCCTCGTACGCCGCGCGGACCGGATCGATCACCTGGAAGTAGATGACGGAATCGATGTTGACCATCAGGTTGTCTTCGGTGATGACGCCCTGTGGGGGGAACGGCACCACGCTCTCGCGCATGTCGAGGTTGTATCGGACCTTGTCCACCAGCGGCACGACGAGGTGCGGCCCCGGTTCGAGGGTGCGTTTGAACTTGCCGAGGCGCTCCACCACGCCGACCTGTTGCTGGCGGATCACCTTGATGGCGTTCACCAGGAAGAAGATCACGCCGACCGCAAGGGCGACGACGACGATCAGAGTGCCGAAATCCACAGTGGCCTTCCTTCGATAAGGCAGCGTCGCGCACCGCCACCAGTTGGTGCCGGCGAACCCGCAGGTGCCCGGCTGAGGTGTGAGCCGACCTGCCGGCGCGGCCCGCAACGTCGAGCGGTCAGGGCAATCCCAGATGCTTCGGGTACACCACGGCGATCGCCCCGTCGATCTCGTACACCTCGACCTCGGTGCCCTGCTCGATGACGATGTCGGTCGAATACGGCCGAGCCGTCCAGCTCTGGCCGTCGACCTTGATCTCTCCCCCGCTGCGGTCGATCTGGGACACCGCGACCCCGGTGCTGCCGACCATCTTGGCTGCCGACGACCGGTAGCCAGGCATGTTGCGTACCCGCCGCATCAGGGTCGGCCTGAGCAGCAGCAGCATTCCCACGCTGACCACGGCGGCGACGAGGATCTGCAGCCACCACAGCCCCGGTGCCAGCACCGCCGTACCGGCTCCGGCGAGCGCACCGGCTGCAAGCATGATCAACACGAGATCGAGTGACATGATCTCGGCCACTCCGAGCAGGAAGGCGAGGCTCAGCCAGATCGCCCAGGCGTTGTCGCCCAACCAATCGGTCAAGTTCACCTCCACCGGTCCCTCCGTCTGCCGGCATTCCTCCTGCTGTGTCTCTCCATGGTGCCAGCGATGCTAAACGGCCCGGGCCGCCCAGCGCCCGTACCGCTCCGTGAGCTCGAATTCCATCTCGAACGCCGTGCTCAGGTTGGCCGCGGTCAAGGTCTCCCTGAGTGGTCCGGCCGCAACCACGGCACCGCGCTTGAGCAGCAGTGCGTGGGTCATCCCCGGCGGAATCTCCTCGACGTGGTGGGTGACCAGCACGCAGGCAGGCGCAAACCGATCCTGGGCCAGCTGGCCGAGGGTGCGGACCAGCGCCTCCCGGCCCGCGAGATCGAGGCCGGCTGCCGGCTCGTCCAGGAGCAGCAGCTCCGGATCGGTCATCAGGGCGCGCGCGATCTGCACCCGCTTCCGCTCACCCTCGCTCAAAGTGCCGAAGGTGCGGTCGGCCAGATCCGCGATGCCGAGTTCGGCCAGCAGGTCGTCTGCGCGTGCGTGGTCGAGTTCGTCGTACGCTTCGCGCCACCGCCCGAGCACCGCGTACGAGGCAGAAACGACGACGTCGTGCACCCGCTCACCGCGCGGGATCCGCTCGGCCAGAGCCGCCGAGGTCAGACCGATGCGCGGCCGCAAGTCGAACACGTCCACCGTGCCGAGCACCTCGCCCAGCAGCCCGGCAACGCCGGCAGACGGATGGATCTGGGCCGACACCACCTGCAGCAGGGTGGTCTTGCCTGCTCCGTTCGGCCCAACGACCACCCAGCGGTCGGCCTCGTCCACCCGCCAGGTGATGTCGTCGACCAGCGTGGCGCCGCCCCGGACGACACTGACGCCTGCGAGGTCCACCACTGCCGCCATGGCTTCAACCTACAGTTCGGCGGCCACCTGGAGCCGCTGGCGTACCGTGGCCCGGTGCAGTCGCCGGCCGCCGTTCGCCTCACCGCGAACCTCAATTCCCTGCTGCACCGCCAGCAGCGGGTGGAGCAGGCCGAACGCGGGATCAGGGGCGATGACGTCGCCCACCACGTCGTCGATCCGAGCGGTGTCCTGGGCCTCGACCCGATCGCGGCCACGCCGCTCGACGATGCCCTCGAGGCGCTGATCCGGGCGGAGTCCGAGGGGTGGTTCCTCGCGTTGCCGGTGCCGGGAGTGCTTGCCCCGCTGAGCGGGCCGCCCGCACTCAACAGCGCCGCGCTGGACAGCGGCGAAGCCGTCGTCGCAAGCTCGGGCGGTATCGGACTGGTGCCACACACGGTCGGATCGGCTGTGCAGTGGGAGGTCTTCGCGGCGCGCCGGCCGCAGCCGCCGGCCACCCCGTACGAAGCCGAGCGGATGCTCAGCGAGGCCATCCTGACAGCGGCGAGCGCCCTGACTCAGCTCGATGTCGCCGCCGGGCCCCGGCCGAGCGGGTCCGTCCGAGCCACCCTCGCGCCGGGGTACTCGGCCCGGCGCCAGGCCGCGGCACTGCGCGCGCTCTCGCTGGTGGCTGCCTGCGATGCTGCGCTGACCAGCGATGGCGCAAGCCTGTCGGTCTTCGAGTCCGACCGGCGGACCGCGGAACTGCGCCGGGTGCGCGCCGCCGCCAGCGATGCGTTGGTCGCGGCCGTCAGTTGGTTCGGCTGAGGAGGGCCACCTCCAGCGCTCCGTATCCTGAGGCCATGCCTACGCCGTCCGGGTCCTCGCGAACGTTGTTCGCCATCGGCGGCGCGGAAGCCAAGCTTCGGCGCCGTAGCGTGCTGCGGGCCTTCGTCCACGCTGCTGGCGGTGCCGACGCGGTGATCGCGGTGGTGCCCACCGCATCCTCACTGGGACCCGAGGTCGAGGAGGTGTACCGCGCCGTCTTCGGCTCCCTCGGCGCGGCCGAGGTTCTGGCCTTGCGGCCGGAGAGTCGGGCCGAGGCGGCAGAGCCCCGGCTCGTCGATCCGCTGGCCCACGTCAGCGGCGTCTTCATGACCGGTGGCAACCAGTTGAAGCTGAGTGCCTTCGTCACCGGAACACCGTTCGGCGAGGCAATCCGGGCGGCGTACGGTCGTGGCGCCGTCGTCGGTGGAACCTCAGCCGGTGCGAGCATCCTGGCCGAGCACATGATCGCCTTCGGTGCCGGCGGCTCCACCCCCAAGCAACGGATGAGCCAACTGTCGGCAGGGTTGGGCCTGCTCCCGGGCGTCGTGGTCGATCAACACTTCGAGCAGCGCAACCGCTACGGCCGGCTGCTGTCGCTGGTGGCACAGTCGCCCGCGCTGCTTGGCATCGGTGTGGACGAGGACACCGCAGCCATCGTCCGCGACGGCAGCCTGCTGGAGGTCGTCGGACGCGGGGCCGTCACCGTCATCGACGGGCGTTCCGTGGTCAGCAACGCCCACCTCGCCAAGCGCACCGCCCCCTTGCTCGTCTCCGGCGCGACCGTGCACGTGTTGCCCGAGGGCAGCGTGTTCGACCTGGTCAGCCGGTCTCTCGTGGTGCAGCGGACATCGGTCGCCGATCACGAGGTGGTGGAAACACGCGCCGCGGAGGCCGACCTGCGCAGGCTGGCCGAAGACATCGCCGCGGAAGGTGTCTCCCCCACCAACTACGCGCGGCACGTCCGCCGCAGCCGAGCCCGTCGACGCGTCGCCACCTGAGCACGGCATCGGTCCCGGCCCTGCCGCGTTCAGCCGGGATAGTCGGCGAAGTCTCGCTCGACCAGCTCGCGGTCGTCCGGGTCCATGATGGTGACGGCCGTCGCGGCTGCCCAGGCGGCTGCCGCCTCCTGCTGCCGTCCTGTCGCGAGGAGTGACCGCGCCCGCGCCTCGTGCGCATACGCCAGGTCGAAGTCCGCGAGGTCGTTCTCGCGGCAGACCTCGAGGCAACGCTCCGCCGCTGCGAGGGCGGCGTCCGGCCGGCCGCAGGCCAGCAGTCCTTTGGCGATCAGGTAGCACGCCCGGGCCTCGTTCGCCGGCTGCCTGCCTGCCGCGCGCTGCCAGTGGTACGCCGCGGCGTACACCCGGCGGAGCAACTCCTCCTGCTCCGCTTCGCTCAGCCGCGATCGATCCAACAGCTCCCATGCGGAGTTGTTGGCCTCCACCGCCTGTCGGCGATGCCACTGTCCGTCGGAGGAATCGCCGTCGACGGCGGCATCCGCAGCATGGTCGGTGCGGCGCGGCAGGCCGTGCCCCGATTCCAGCACCGATTTCAGGCTGCCGAGCACCCATACCCAACCCGTCCGGACGTTCTGCCAGGTCAACGGGCTGTTCGCCAGGTCGCCGTGGACGAGCCGGACGCGGGTGAGCCCGTCGCCGGCAGCGGCGATCGTCCACTCCACCCGACTCGGAGGCTCCGCGGCGAGTTCCTCGTCGTAGCGCACCCGCCAGGTGTGCACGAAGCGCCCGGGACGATCGCCGTCGGGCGCCGTGCACTCCTCGACGACTCCCTCCACGGCCGGCGATCCGTCCGGCACGACCGTGAGATAGCGCCCGCCCGGTCGCGGCGGCTCAGCGAAGCTCACCGCGTGGAAGTAGCGACGTGTCCAGTCGGACTCGGTGATCGCGCGCCAGACCTCAGCCGGCGTCGCTGCGATGTAGATCTGATAGACGTGCGCCGTGATGGCCATGCTGCTCCTCGGCTGACTGCTGCCCACTGAGCTGGGCTTCGAGATCGACCAGTGCCGCGGCGTAGGGCGCGGCGTACTTGCTGATCCAGCGCTGGGCGATCTGGGCGATCGGCACTGGATTGAGGTAGTGACGCTTGCTGCGCCCGTCCTTGTGGGTCACCACAAGATTGGCGCCCTCCAGGACACGGAGGTGCTTCATCACCGCGAACCTGGTGAGCTCCGGCGCCACCGCACACAGCTCTCCGACGGTCCGCCCGTCGCGGTCGTGCAGCGCGTCCAGCAGGCCGCGGCGGGTCGGGTCGGCGAGAGCCCGGAACACGTCGCCACCGATCCCCTCCATGCGTCGATAATAGGTGACCAATTGGTCACATATCTACCCACATGGTGCTCAAGAGGCGGTGAGGCCAGAAACTGGTGCCATGGCATTCAGCGTGCAGGCGCTCTTCGATCTCTGGACCAGCCCAGCCGACACCGAGGACGCGCCGGCACGTTTCGCCGAGCTCTACGCCGACCCGGTGATCCTGAACGGGGCAACCACTCCGCTCGCCGATCTGGTGGCGCGGGCGCAGACCCTGCAGGAAGCGCTGTCGGATCTGGAAGCCGAGATTCTCCAGGTCAGCGAGTCCGCGGATGCGGTGGCGATCGCCTTCGTGATGCGCGGTCGCCACGATGGCCCCTACCCCAGCCCGCTCGGCGTGCTGCGGCCCACCGGTCGCGATGTCGCCGTCCGGACGATCGATCTGCTCACCCTCACCGAGGGAAAGGTGAGCGCGATCTGGGTCAATTCCGACGATCTCGGCCTGCTCCGCCAACTCGACGCCGTCGCGGTCAACGACGGCTCGGAGCCCTAGCAGCGCCAGCTCGACCGAACCGCCGGTGGACATCACGGATTCCGCCAGGCAGCCGTGCCGGAGACGTAGGTTGGGAGTGTGGCGGAGGATTCACCGCTGCTGCGCCGCATCCGGGACGCGGTGATCGGCGATGACCAGGTGATGCACGGTCCGTACGGGCCGCGCCGGGTGACGTACGCCGACTACACCGCAAGCGGGCGGGCGCTCAGCTTCCTCGAGGACTTCATCCGCGACGAGGTGCTCCCTCGGTATGCCAACACCCACACCGAGTCCAGCGGAACGGGGCTGCAGACAACCCGGCTGCGAGAGGACGCCCGGGGCATCATCCGGGATGCCGTCGGCGCCGATCGCGACTCCGCCGTCATCTTCTGCGGCTCCGGATCCACCGCGGCGATCGACAAGCTGATCGGCCTGCTCAATCTGCGTATCCCCGCCGACCTGGATGATCGGTACGGGTTCTCCGCCCAGATCCCCGCGGCGGAGCGACCGGTCGTCTTCATCGGGCCCTTCGAGCACCACTCGAACGAACTCGGCTGGCGCGAGTCGATCTGCGATGTCGTGACGATTCCGGAGGACCACGACGGACACGTTGATCTCGCGGAGCTGGAGCAGGCGCTGCAGCGCTACGCAACGCGGCCGCTGAAGATCGGCTCCTTCTCGGCCGCGTCGAACGTCACCGGGATCGTGACGGACGCGCACCGGATCGCGGACCTGCTGCATCGCTACGGCGCCCTGTCGTGCTGGGACTTCGCCGCCGCAGCGCCCTACGTCGAGATCGAGATGAACGGCTGCGTGGAGCACACAGGGTGCGCCAAGGACGCCGTGTTCATCTCGCCGCACAAGTTCGTCGGCGGACCCGGCACACCCGGCGTGCTGGTCATCCGGCGCTCCCTGCTCCGCAACCGGGTCCCGGTGGTGCCCGGCGGCGGCACGGTCGCCTACGTCAATCCGAGCGAGCATCGCTACCTCGCCGAACCCGAACACCGGGAGGAGGGCGGGACCCCGGCCATCATCGAGTCGATCCGCGCCGGCCTGGTCTTCCAACTGAAGCGCGCGGTCGGGACGCGCGTGATCCGGGAACGTGAGGACCAGATGCTGCGGCGGGCGGTCACCGCGTGGCTGCGGGTGCCGACGATCGAGATCCTCGGCAACCTGGAAGCCGACCGGCTCTCCATCGTGTCCTTCGTGGTCCGCCGCGACGGGCGCTACCTACACCACAACTTCGTCGTCGCGCTCCTCAACGACCTGTTCGGCATCCAGTCCAGAGGCGGCTGCTCGTGTGCCGGCCCGTACGGTCACCGCTTGCTGGGGATCGACCTCGACCGCTCGCATGCGTTCGAACGCGAGATCACCCACGGCTGCGAAGGCATCAAGCCGGGCTGGGTGCGCGTCAACCTGAACTACTTCCTCTCCGAGACTGTCGTCGACTACGTCATCGCTGCCGTGCAGTTCGTGGCCGAGCACGGCTGGCAGTTCCTGCCCGACTACCGCTTCGATCCGGCGACCGGGCTGTGGCGGCACCGCTCGGGACCTGTCGAACCTCCGCTGCGGCTCGACCAGATCTCCTACGACAGCGAAACCGGCGAGATGGCGTATCCACACCACGATGAGCCGGTCGGCGTCGAAGCACTCGCCAGCTACCTGGTCGAGGCGGAACAGCTGGCGGCCGTCCGCCAGGCCGCCAGCAGCGGTGACCCAGGGCCGGCCGGCACGGTGGACGGGCTGTCGGCCGACTTCGAGTCGCTGCGCTGGTTCGACCTTCCGGCCGTCTGCCTGACGGCCTGAGGCGGCGCGGCGCGGGCGGTGGTCAGGGCTTGGCTGGCTGACCCGCCTGGTAGACCCAGGTTTGGAACAGTGCATCCAGGTCCTCGCCGGAGACCGACTCGGCCACCCGCTGAAAGCCTGCTGTCGATGCCGGGCCGCGGTGCCTGGCCCAGGCCTTGAGGATGCGGAAGAAGTCCCGGTCGCCGACCTGCACCCGAATGGCGTGCAGGGTCATCGCGCCACGGTCGTAGACCGCCTCGTTGAACAGGCCGGTGGCTCCGGGGTCGGCGATCACCGTGGTCCAGTCGGCGTCGGAGTTGTTGTACGCCTCGTCGAACGACTCCTGGACGCTGAGCTTGCCGCGGTGCTCGTTCCACAGCCAGGTCGCGTACGTCGCAAACCCCTCATTCAGCCAGATGTCCTTCCAGCGGCCAGGCGTGACCTTGTCGCCAAACCACTGGTGGGCGAGTTCGTGGGCGACGGTGCTCTCCACCGCCCGGCGGGAGTAGACCGGGCGGGTCTGGTTCTCCAGTGCGTAGCCGACGGAATCGTCATCGACCACGGCGCCAAAGGAGTGGAAGGGATAGCGGCCGAACGTGCGGGAGAAGAAGCGGAGCATCTCCGGCTGGAGTGCGAGGCTGGCCTCCGTGGTGGCGCGGTTCGCCGGCGTCAGGTCCTTGTCGACGAAGTTCAGGATCGGAATCCCTTGGGCACGGCCAGTCGTCATCGCGTAGTTGCCGCTGCCTGCCATGGCGAGGTAGCTCGCCATCTCATCCTTGGCGCGCCAGCGGTACGTCGTACGTCCGTTGACGGTCCTGCTGCCGAGGAGTTCGCCGTTCGCGACGCCCACCGTGCCTTCGGGAACGGTGATGCGGAAGTCGTATCGCGCCTTGTCGGTGGGAATGTCATTGACCGGGAACCAGGTGCTGGCGCCATCCGGCTCATTGGCCACCAGCGCGCCGTCCGGGAAGGAAACCCACCCGTAGAGAGCACCGGTGTTGTCCTCGGGCTGACCGGTCCGCCCCGCGTAGCTGACCCGAACCACGAACCGGCTGTGCCGGCGCAGCACCCGCGCCGGCTCGATGGTCAGCTCGCGCGCCTTCTGCGTGAACGCCGCCGGCGCACCGTTGACGGTGACGGCCGACACGGTGAGGTCGCGCAGATCGAGATTGAACGCCGACAGGGACTGCGTCGCCGTCGCGGTGATCGTCGCCGTCGCGTTCAGGTCACCGGCGATGCCATTCGGGCTGTAGTCGAGCTCCAAGTCGTAGTGGCCGACGTCGTAGCCGCCGTTGCCGGCGCCAGGGAAGTACGGATCGCCACCGCCCGGAGCACCGGCGCTGGCAGCCCACGCCGGGGACAGCGCGGAGAGCGCGAAGACGGCGGAGAGCGCGGAGACCGACCAGGCTCGGCGGGCGAATCGACTCATGAGCGGATCGTACGACTCGGTTCCGACAGGAACGCCGGCCGGCGTCGGCGGTCTGCTCCCGGCCGCCGCGTGATGATCGCTCGGGCCACTCCAGCTGCAGGGCAGGAGGTGTCGGCACGGCTCCGGTGCCCGGGTGCGAGGATGCACGAATCGAGAGGAGCATGGTGACCGAGAGCGCTGCCGGGGGTCCGAAGCCCGATCTGAGAATCGTCTCCAGCCGGGTGTATCGAGGCCCGAACGTGTGGCACTACGAGCCGGCCATCCAGTTGATCGTCGACCTCGGCTCGCTCGAGGACTATCCGACCAACCTCATCCCGGGCTTCGCCGACGCACTGGTGGCGCGGCTGCCCGGCTTGAGCGAGCACACCTGCAGCCGCGGCCGCCGCGGCGGCTTCGTCGAGCGGCTGCACGAGGGCACCTGGGCGGGGCATGTCGCCGAGCACGTCGCGCTGCAACTGCAGCAGGCGGTGGGCCACGACATGCGCCGCGGCAAGACCCGCCAGGTCAAGGGCGAGCGCGGTCGCTACAACGTGATCTACGCCTACTACGACGAGGTCGTCGGCCTGGCCGCCGGCGAACTTGCGGTGAAGCTGGTCAACGACCTGGTCGGCCACGACCCCGACTTCGACTTCGAGGCCGAACTGGAGCGCTTCATCGTGCGGGGCGAGCGCGCCGCGTTCGGGCCGTCCACCCAGGCCATCGTCGAGGAGGCCGTCAGCCGCGACATCCCCTACCTGCGGCTCAACAGCGCCTCCCTGGTGCAGTTGGGGCAGGGGGTTCACCAGAAGCGCATCCGCGCCACGATGACCTCACAAACCTCATCGGTCGGGGTCGACATCGCCTCCGACAAGGAATTGACGCTGAAGCTGCTCGGCGCCGCGGGCCTGCCGGTGCCGCGGTCGCAAGCCGTGCGCTACCTCGACGACGCGCTCCGACTGGCCGACCGGATCGGCTACCCGGTGGTGCTGAAACCTCTCGACGGGAACCACGGTCGCGGGGTCATGCTCGATCTGAGGGACCCTGACGCGGTGCGCGCAGCGTTCCAGGTCGCCAAGGATGAGTCCCGCGGCGGCCGCGTGATCGTCGAGACGTTCGTCACCGGAAGGGACTACCGGTGCCTGGTCGTCGACGGCAAGATCGCTGCGGTCGCCGAGCGGGTGCCGGCCCACGTGATCGGCGACGGCCACTCGACGATCGCCGAACTGGTGGAGCGCACCAACGCCGATCCGCGGCGCGGCGTCGGGCACGAGAAGGTGCTGACCCGGATCGCGGTGGACCAGGCCGCTCTCGATCTGGTCGCTGCACAAGGCTTCGCCCTCGACGACGTGCCGCCGACCGACACGATGGTCAAGCTCACCCTGACCGGGAACATGTCGACCGGCGGCATCTCGATCGACCGCACGATGGAGGCGCATCCGGAGAACATCGAGATCGCCGAAGAAGCGGCTCGGGTGATCGGGCTGGACATCGCCGGCATCGACTTCATCGCCCCCGACATCACCCAGCCGGTGCGCGAGACCGGCGGGGCGATCTGCGAGGTGAACGCGGCCCCCGGCTTCCGGATGCATACCCACCCGACCTTCGGCGACCCGCAGTACGTGGCCAAGCCGGTCGTCGACATGCTCTTCCCACCCGGAACGCCGAGCCGCATCCCGATCGTCGCGGTGACCGGCACCAACGGCAAGACCACGACGTCGCGGATGATCGCGCACATCTTCAAGGGGATCGGCCGCCGGGTCGGAATGACCTCCACCGACGGCGTGGTGGTGGACGAGCGGTTGATCATCCGCGCGGACGCCTCCGGGCCTCGATCGGCACGGATGGTGCTGCAGAACCCGCGGGTGGATTTCGCGGTGTTCGAGGTCGCCCGCGGCGGCATTCTGCGTGAGGGCCTCGGGTACGAGCGGAACGACGTCGGCGTGGTGCTGAACGTCCAACCCGACCACCTGGGCCTGCGCGGCGTCGACACCCTCGAACAACTGGCCGACGTCAAGGCAGTGGTGGTCGAGGCGGTTCCGCGGAACGGGTACGCGGTGCTCAACGCCGACGACCCGCTGGTCCGCGAGATGCGCAAGCGCTGTTCGGGTCGGGTGTCGTGGTTCACGATGGCCGAACCGGGCAGCGAGATCCGCGAGTACGTCGACGACCACTGCCGCCGCGGCGGTCGGGCGGTTGTGCTCGAACACAGCGATCTCGGCGACATGATCGTCATCAAGCAAGGCCCGCGGGCGATGCAACTGGCGTGGACGCACCTGCTGCCGGCGACGTTCGGCGGCCGCGCCCGGATGAACGTGCAGAACGCGATGGCCGCTGCCGCCGCGGCGTTCGCCGCGGGCGCCTCGCTGCACGACATCCGCCAGGGCCTGCGCAGCTTCTCCACCAACTACTACCTGGCCCCGGGTCGGTTGAACGAGATCGCCGTCGGCGGGCGCACCGTGATCGTCGACTACTGCCACAACGTGCCGGCGATGCGCGAGCTCGGCGACTTCGTCGACCGCACCGGAACTGCCCTGGACAGCGCGAACGAGTTCGGGCGGGTCTCCCGGATCGGAGTGGTCGCGACCGCCGGTGATCGCCGTGA
Source organism: Propionibacteriaceae bacterium (assembly GCA_044225235.1). Lineage (GTDB taxonomy): Bacteria > Actinomycetota > Actinomycetes > Propionibacteriales > Propionibacteriaceae > Microlunatus. The sequence continues at coordinate 230,906 of JBGAIX010000001.1, forward strand.
CGACGACATGCGCGAACTCGGGGCCGAAGCAGCCCGGCACTTCGACGTGCTGATCGTGCGCGAGGACGACAGCAAGCGCGGCCGCGCAGAGGGCGAGGTGGCCGCGCTGATCGCCGAGGGCGCCCACGCAGCCATGGCCGACGGCGCCCGCTGCCGCCAGGTGGAGGTGGTGCTGGACGAGTTGGCCGCCACCCGGCACGCGATGGTCCGGGCCAACGCCGGCGACCTGGTGGTGATCTGCGTCGACCGCCATGCCGCGGTGATGGCCGAGCTGGAGTCGTACGGGCACCAGGCCCAGCCGGGGGCGCGCCGCGACGGGAGCGGCCCCTCAGACGGCGTTGGCGATCCCGACTTCGCTGTGTCCTAGCCCTCCGCGGCCGGCGGAGCGGCCGACCCGGCCGAGGCGCGCCGGACCTTCGCCTGAATCGCCTCCGGGTCGTCGCGGGTTCCGCCCCGGGAGGTCAGCCACTCGTCCAGCCGCTGCCGATCCTGGTGGGCCATCACCGCCACCACGTCGCCGTCGTCGGCCTGGTCGACGAGCGACTCCAGACAGGCCAACTCGCTCGAGTGATCGGTTGCGATGTCGGTGCCGGCGTGCGCGGCACCCTCGCGAATCAGCGCGGTGATCTCGGCCGGGGTACGGCCGCGCAGGTACTCGGTCTTGTGGGCGATCTCCACCACGTCGGCGCCGAGGGCGGCCAACTCGCCCAGCCGGACGAACACCTCGTCGCTGCGGTCCCCCGCGGTCCCCACCCCGAGCAACAGCCGATTCCCCGGCGGCCGCAAGCCGTTCATGATCTCGATCAGCGCCGCCAGTCCGGCCTCGTTGTGCGCGAGGTCGACGACCACCGTGACGCCGGCCCCGTCGACCGCCCCGCCACCTCGGCCGAGAGTAGGCACGGTCCAGATGTTCATCCGCCCCGGGTTGTTCTCCGCCGGGAAGAAGGTGGCGAGACCGTCGGCGACCTGCTCGGCACTGAACCCCAACGCCATCGCCGCCGACGCCGCGGCAAGGACGTTCTCGACGTTGACCCGACTCAGTCCGGCGAGCGTCATCGGGACGTCGACGATCGCGACCACGGGCAGCGGGTCCGGTCCGATGCCGAGCACCACCACCCAGCCGTCGAGCACGGTGGTCACGCGACCGTGCTGATCCAGCACCCGGCGACCAGCCGGCGAATCGATGTCGAGGGTGAAGACCCAGATCTGGGCCTTGGTGCCGAGTCGCATCGCGAACGTCCGCGGATCGTCGGCGTTGAGCACACACCACCCGTCCGGCCTGGTGATGGTGGTGATCACCGCCTTCACCTCCGCCAGCTGATCGAGCGTGTCGATCCCGCCCATCCCGAGGTGGTCGGCGCTGATGTTGGTCACCACCGACACGTCGTTCACCGAAACGCCAACGCCGCGGCGCAGGATGCCGCCCCTGGCGGTCTCGGTGACGGCGAGCTCGACCCCCGGCTGGCTGAGCACGCGGGCCGCACCGCTCGGTCCTGAGTAGTCGCCCGGCTCCACGAGCTCGCCGTTGAAGAAGACGCCATCGGTGCTCGACCACCCGACCGAGACGCCCGCCTGTCGAGCGATGTGCCCGATCATCCGCGAGGTGGTGGTCTTGCCGTTGGTGCCGGTGATCGCGACCACCGGGACAGTCGGCCGGGTGACCCGTGGCCGATGCCCCCCGGGGGCGTCCGCCAGCACCTGACCCTGCTCGGCGACCACCTCTGCGACCCGCGCCGGTCCGTCGCCGACGATGTCCAGCACCGCGGCCAGCCCGTACGCCAACGCCTCGGCACGACCCGAACTCCGCCACGGGTACGCCACGACGAGTTCGTTCACCGCCCCGCTCGTCCGCACCCGGACACCGAGCCGCTTGGTCCCACCGACCTCGGCGATCCGACGCACCAGGCGTCCCACGACCCGCGCTGCGAAGCGCTGACGAGGTCCAGCACGCCGCGTACGTCGACCGTCACCTTGGCGGCCGGCTTGGGGAAGTAGAGGTTCGGCCCGTCCAGCAGCCGGAACTCGATCAGCGACCCGGCCGACAGCGCGCTCGGTGTCACCGCACGGCTCAGGCGCCCGTGGAGTGGAGGCCGCCGTCGACGTGGATCATCTCGCCGGTGGTCTTGGGGAAGTAGTCACTCAGCAGCGCGACAACGGCCTTCGCGGTCGGCTCCATGTCCCGCGGGTCCCACCCGATCGGTGCGCGCTGACCCCAGACCTGGTTGAACTCGTCGGCTCCGCCGATCGCCTTCTTGGCCAGTGTCTCGAGCGGACCGGCGGCCACGACATTCACCCGCACTCCCGCGGGGCCGAGATACCGCGCGAGGTAGCGGCTGGTGCTCTCCAGTGCGGCCTTGGCCACCCCCATCCAGTCGTACACAGGCCAGGAGACGGTGGCGTCGAACGTAAGCCCAACGACGGAAGCCGACGGCGCCAGCAGCGGGCGGCACGCCATGGTCAGCGAGGTGAAGGAGTAGGCCGACACCTGCATCGCGGTGGCGACGTCGGGCCAGGGAGTGCTCAGGAACTTGCCGCCGAGCGCCGTCTCTGGATTAGCGAAGGCCAGCGAATGCACGATTCCGTCGAGCTGGTCGACATGCTCACCCAGCGCTCCGGCGAGCTGGCCCAGGTGTTCCTCGCTGGTCACGTCGACCTCGAGTAGTGGTGGCTCGGGGTCGAGCTTCTTGATCACCCGCCGGGTCAGGCTCATCGCACGACCGAAGTTGGAGACGACAACGGTGGCGCCCTCGGCCTGGGCGATCCGAGCGACGTGAAACCCGATCGAGGTATCGAGGGTGACGCCCGCCACCAGGATCTTCTTGCCCTCCAGGATGCCCACCCTCACTGCCTTTCTGTCGTGTTGCAGCCGATGCCGTCGACGTCGCGGTGTGTCCGCGGGCCCCCGCCCGACGGCATTCTGGCGCGGATCAGTGGCCCATGCCCAGCCCGCCGTCCACCGGAATCACCGCTCCGGTGATGTAACCGGCGGAGTCGCCCGCCAGGAACTCGATCGCGCCGGCAATGTCGTCCACCGATCCGAGTCGGCCCAGCGGGATCTGCTCGGAGTACTTCTTCACCAGCTGGTCTCCGAGCTCGGCGGTCATGTCGGTCTCGATGAAGCCGGGTGCGACCACGTTCGCGGTCACGCCGCGCGACCCGAGCTCGCGCGCCAGCGAGCGGGCCATGCCGACCAGGCCTGACTTGGACGCCGCGTAGTTGACCTGACCGGCCGAGCCCATCAGACCGACCACCGAGGAGATGAAGATGATCCTGCCGAACTTGCCACGGATCATCGGGCGGGCGGCTCGTCGCGCCACCCGGAACGCGCCGGTGAGATTCGTCGCGAGCACCGCGTCCCAGTCGTCGTCCGACATCCGCATCAACAGGGTGTCCCTGGTGATGCCGGCGTTGGCCACCAGCACCTCGACCGGGCCCAACTCGGCCTCGACGGCCTTGAATGCCTCCTCGACCTGGGCCGGGTCGGTCACGTCGCAACGCACTCCGAGCACCCCGTCCGGCACCGCTCCGCTGCGGTACGTCGCTGCCACCCGATGGCCTCCAGCCACCAGCCGCGCGGCGATTCCGTAGCCGATTCCCTTGCTCGCGCCCGTGACCAGGACCACCCGCGACGTGATGTGAGGACTAGAGGATTCGGCCGGAACCGACTCGTTGGATGCGTGCACATGGTCACGCTACCGAGCACGTCCGGGCGCCGCCAGCAGGCGTAGGCTGTGGCGATGACCGAGCCCGAGAAGGACAGCGAAGCGTCCGTGGGCCGTCCGGCCGGGCGTGGGCCGACCACCGTCATCACCGACGCCCCGATGGCGGCGAGCGCCGAGCATGCTCACCGCGTCCACCAGTACCTGGCGACGATGGGCTTCCGGATCGCGTGCTTCATCTCGATGGCCTTCGTGCACGGGGCGGTCCGCTGGGTGCTGTTCGCCTGCGCGGTCGTGCTCCCGTACATCGCCGTGATGTTTGCGAACCAGGCGAACCAGCGGCGGCTCAAGGCCGGCGCGACACCGCCGCCGATGTCCGACCTGCCTCAGCTCACCACCGGCGCCGAGGGCGAGGTCATCGACGGCGACGTGGACCAGGAGAGCCACGCAGCCACCGACGCGGCGAGCGGGCACGAGCGGCGCGTTGCCTGAGTCGCCTGAGGCGCTCGAGTCGACTGCCCCGACGTCCGGCTCCGGGTCGGCGCCACCGTCAGAGACCGCGCTGATGTGCTCAGCGCGTGATTGCCGTGCCGACGCGGCGTACGACCTGGCCTGGAACAATCCGCGAATCCACGCTCCCGACCGGCGCAAGCACTGGCTGGCCTGCCCGGAGCATCGGGACAGCTTGTCGGCCTTCCTGTCAGCTCGGGGATTTCTCCGCGACGTGAGCGGCATCGGAGCCACTCGCGAGCACTGAGCGCTGTCTCAGTCCAGCCAACCGTTGTCGGTAGCGATCTGCAGCGCCTCGGCACGAGACCGGGCACCGATCTTGGTCATCGCGGCTGACAGGTGGTTGCGCACGGTCCCCTCGCTGAGGAACAGCTCCGACGCGATCACGCTAGTCGGTCGACCGCCCGCGGAGGCCCGGAGCACCTCGACCTCGCGCTCGGTCAGGGGCGACGGACCCATGCTGAGACTTGCGGCCGCCAGCTCCGGGTCGACCACGCGCAGCCCCTGGCGAACCCGGCGGATGGCCTCCACCAGGGTGGCGGCGGGGGCATCCTTCACCATGAAGCCGACCGCGCCAGACTCCATCGCGCGGCGCAGATAGCCGGGCCGCCCGAACGTGGTGAGCACGATGACGCTGCGGCGGGGGTTCTCCTCGATGATCCGCCGACCGGCCGCGATGCCGTCCTCCAGCCCCGGAGCCGATGGGATCTGGACGTCCATCAACACCACGTCCGGGTCGCACTCCCGCGCAGCCGCCACCGCCTCCGCCGCGTCCCCCGCCTGCCCGACCACGTCGATGTCGGCCTCCAACTGCAGTAGAGCTGCCAGAGCCTGCCGTACGAGAGCCTGGTCGTCGACGACGAGGACGCGGATCACTCCACCGCCCGAATCGCTGGCGCCTGCGCTGCTGACCGAGTTCCCGGCCGTGTCGGGATGCGCGCCTCGACCACGGTGCCGCCCGTCGGGGACGAGTCGACCCGAAGGACTCCGCCGGCCAGTGCCAGCCGATCGCGGAGCCCGGCGAGGCCGCGCCCGGCGTCCAGCCAGTCACCGGGCCCGCGGCCGTTGTCGCTGACGACGACACGGTCCTTGGTCACGTCGATCGTGCAGGTGGTGGCCCCGCTGTGCCGGACCACGTTGGTCAGGCCCTCGCGAATGACGTATCCGAACAGGCGACTGACCTCGTCAGGCATCGGTTCGACAGAGACCGGGAGGTAGGCCTCGATACCGGCGGCGACCAGGATCGATCGTGCGCTGGCCAGTTCAGAGGCGACGCGTACGTCGGCGAGCCCGGAGGCGGTCGCCCTGACGTCGGCGAGCGCCTCGCGGGAGAGCCGCTCCACCTCACGCATCTGGGCCTCGGCGGCACCGGGATCGATCGATGCCAGCCGTGCCGCGAGTGAGGACTTCAGGGTGATCGCGGTCAGCGAGTGGCCCAGGATGTCGTGCAGGTCGCGACCGATCCGTTCCCGCTCCGCGGCGACCGCGAGCGTGGCGACCCGCTGTTCGGCGCGCTGGAGCTTCCCCGCGAGCCGGCCGGTCTCCATTCCGACGCCCATGCCGACGCCAACGGCGAACGCGATGCACCCGATCATCACTCCGACCCAGCCCGCGCCGGCGAGGCCGAGTCCGATCAGCGCCACACTCCACACCAGGATCAGCACGCGGGATTGGCGCCACGGGAGCAGTGCGGCGAACACCACTGCCGGATAGACGCCGAGGTTCGCGAAGTCCCACCCGACCCACGCTGCCCTCAACAGGACCATGGCAGCCAATCCGAGAGCGATCCCCCAGCGGGCTGCGAACGCGGCATCGGCGACCAGGGGCGTCGCCACGTAGCAGGCGGCGATCAGCAGCAGTGAGACACTGTCGAGGACGGTGACGGCCGGCGGAGCCTCCGCCGTCAGCAGCTCGATGACCGCGAACCCCATGAAGACGAGGCCGAACACGTAGACCCAGAGGAGGTTCTGCCGCGCCCGCCCGAGGGTCCACGCGGGTCGCGCGCGCGGACCGCGGTACGCCGACGGCGCCGCCCGCGAGTCCTCGTGCTCGTCGAACGGCGCCCGCAGCTCGACGATAGCCGAGCATGCCGAGGACGGTCAGCCCCGCGACCCAGGCCAGGTCCACCGCGATCCCCTGCCAGGGGAAGCCGGCGCCCGGGATGAACGGGTAGCGGCCGAGATCGGCAAGCCAGAACGAGGGCAGGGTGTGGGCCACCTGCTGCATGGCGGCCGGCATGATCTGAACGGGGAACCACAGGCCACCCAGCATCGCCAGCACGAGCAGCATCAGGGTCGTCACACCCTGGACCGCTTCGGCCTTGACCCACACACCGATCACGATGCCCGCCATCGCCAGCGGGACGAGGCCGAGCCACATCAGCCCCAGGGACACGATCCAGGCGCCGATCGGCGCCCGGACCCCGCCGATCACGAACCCGGCCGCGAACACCAGCAGTAGCGCGGGCAGCACCAGCAGCATGATCACTGCGGCGCGTGCCCACAGGAACGACCGAGGGGGCAGCGCAGTGAGGCTCAACTGCCGGAACCAGCCCGAACGGCGCTCGACCGCGAGCTGGGCACCGCCGCTCATCGCGGCGCCGAGTGATCCGTAGGCGGCCATCGACACCATCAAGATGGCGGCCCAGTTGAGGCCGTCGCCGTAGTCCGCCGCCCCGTAGGTCTTGCTCAGGACGACGTACATCAGCATCGGCAGTGCGACGGTGAACAGCACGAAGGTGAAGACTCGGGCGGTCAGCGCAGTGCTGTGCAGCGTGTAGTGCAGGGCCGGCGGCAGCCGCCGCGCGGTCCGAGCCGACGCAGCCCGAGTCGGGCTGGTACTGGGCGAAGTGCGGGTGATCGCGGTCATCATCAGTCCTTGGTGGTGAGAGCGAGGAACGCGTCCTCGAGCTGGGTGGAGGTGATCTCCAGGTCGCGCGCGTCGGGCACCGTGGCCAGCAGTGCGCGGACCGTGACGTCGGAGTCGGTGGTGTGCGCGAAGATCCGAACGCCGGCTACCTGCGTGTGGACGACGGCCGGCAACCCCGCGAGCACGTCCGCCTCGATGCTGTCGGCAGCGACGCTGACGACGCGCCCGGCGACCAGGCCCTTGATCTGCGCCGCGGTTCCGTCCGCCACGATCTGCCCGTCGCGGAGCACGACGATCCGGTCGGCCATCAGATCCGCCTCGTCGAGGTAGTGAGTGGCGAACAGAACCGTCCGCCCGGTGTCGGCCACCTCATGCATGGCCCGCCAGAACTCGCGCCGGATCTCGACGTCCATCCCGACCGTCGGCTCGTCCAGGATGAGCAGCGACGGGTCGGGCATGATCGCCAGCGCGAAGCGAACGCGCTGGGCCTGGCCGCCGGAGAGCTTGTCGGTCCGAGTGCGCAGGAAGCCGGTGACCTGGGCCCGCTCGATCACGTCGGCGAGTGGGAGGGGCCGCGCATGCAGGCCGTGCATGAGCTCCAGTAGGTCGATCACCCGTGCCTCACCACCCAGCAGGGCGCCGGCCTGCAGCATCGCGCCCACCAGACCGGCCCGGACCGCCACCGCAGGTTCGTGGCCGAAGACGCTCACTGATCCGCCATCGGGGGCGGTGAGGCCGAGGATCAGCTCGGTGGTGGTGGACTTGCCGGCGCCGTTGGGGCCGAGCACGGCGACGACCTCGCCCGGGGCGACGGTGAGATCGATACCGTCGAGTGCCCGAACGGGACCAAACGACTTGCGCAGTCCGCGCAGCTCGACAGCGAAGCCCGCAGGCTGCACCAGGGCGGGTGGCCCGCCTCGACGGGGAGACAGTGTCTGTGACATGACTCGAGTCTGGGCACGCCGGCCCGATCAGACATGAGCCCGTTGCCATGAGCTGGCCATGACAGCTGTCACGACAGGGCCTCAGGGCCTCAGGGCCTCAGGGCGACGCGGCGCGCGCGAGCGCCGACCCGACTGACCGGCTCAGCCGCCGATCGCCGACATCGGGCGATCCGGCTGCAGGAAGCTCGGATCGTCGATCCCGTGGCCGGGCCGCTTGCCGGCCACCGCGCGCACCCAGAGGTCGGCGAGTTCCTCGTCGCTGGCGCCCGCCCGCATCGGCGTGCGCAGATCGGACTCCTTGCGGGCGAACAGACAGTTGCGGACCTGCCCGTCGGCGGTCAGCCGCACCCGGTCGCAGGCGCCGCAGAACGGTTTGCTGACCGCGGCGATGATGCCGACGGAGTGGTCGGTCCCGACGACCCGGAAGAGTTCGGCCGGGGCGCTGCCGCGCATGCGCGCCTCGTCGGGATCCTCGGTCAACTCGACCGTCTGCGCCAACAGGGCGCGGATCTCAGCGGCAGTGACCATCTCCTCGCGCTGCCACGCATGCTGGGCGTCCAACGGCATCTGCTCGATGAAGCGGAGCTGCACGCCCTGCTGCATCGCCCAGCCGAGCAGCGCGGGCGCCTCGGCGTCGTTCACCCCTCGCATCAGCACGGTGTTGATCTTGACCGGATCCAGGCCCGCCGCCTTGGCGGCAGCAACCCCTGCGAGCACATCGTCCAGCCGACGCCGTCGGCTGAGTCGGTAGAACGTCTCCGCGTCCAGGGTGTCGAGGGAGATGTTGATCCGGGTCAGTCCGGCCGCGGCGAGCTTGTCCGCCCGAGCAGCCAAGCCGATCCCGTTGGTGGTGAGCGCGATCGACGGAGCCGGGTCGAGACGGGCGATGTCGGCCACCAGCAGTTCCAGATCGCCCCGCAGCAGCGGCTCGCCGCCGGTCAGCCGGACGGTGCGGATCCCCAGCCGCTCCACACCGATCCCGATCAGGCGCAGCACCTCGGAGTCGGTGAGCATCTCTTCGCGAGGCATCCAGTCCAGGCCCTCGGCGGGCATGCAGTAGGTGCAGCGCAGGTTGCAGCGATCCGTCAGCGACACTCGCAGATCGGTGGCGACCCGCCCGTATCGGTCCGCCAACTGACGCTGCGCCGGGCGTATCGGTGCGGCGGGGCTGGAGCCGATCCCGCCCGCGCCCGCGCTCGCGCGGAAGCGCGGCATCGGTAGCGGAGCGGCGGACATGGGTCGAGTCTAGGTTCGCCTCGTCTCGCCGTGGTTACGGCTGGCTGACCAGCGGGGATGTGCGCGCCGTACCGTCGACCCGCTCGGCGTGGGCGTAGAGGTTCATGCCGTCGCCGCGGACGAAGCCGGCAAGGACGAGTCCGGCGGCGTCGGCGAGCTCGGCGGCCAGCGAACTCGGTGCTGACTCCCGGATCGCCCACCCGATCACCTTGTCGACCGCGTTGTGGCGGCCGACGTCCTCACGCGCGCACAGCACCCGACCGTCGGGGGCGATCAAGCCCGCGGCATGCAGCCCGCCGGTCTTGTCGAAGGCCTTCTGGTGCGACCTCAGCAGGTCGGGGGCAGCGAGCACCAGCTCGGCCGGAATCCGGAACTGCTCGTCCGCGGCGTACCGCGACTCGCGCAGGACGTCCTCGATGGTGGTGCTGCCGCAGATGCCGCAGGCACTGCTCGTGATCACCTGGCGCCGCCGCTCGGCAGCCGGCGGAGAGGCCGTCGGTGCGAGCGCCAGGTCGAGCACGTTGTAGGTGTTGAGGCCGTCCGGCCCAGTACCGACGCAGTAGCGCGCCGCGATCAGGTCGTCGCGGCGGCCGATCACCCCTTCGCTGTGCAGCAGCCCGTGCACGAGGTCGATGTCGTCGCCAGGCGTCCGCATCGTCACCACGAACGGCTCGCCGGCAAACCTGAGCTCCAGCGGCTCCTCCACCGCGACCACATCGGTGCGGCGCACCGCGGAGCCGTCGCGGATCTTCAGCACCGCACGGGTGCGGGTCACTCGGCCCATGCCATCATCCTCACACCGCCACCCCAGCACCGACGCGAGGAGCCGACCCGATGGAGCTGAAGGATTGGCTGGCCACCTTGGCCGGCGAACTGGATCTGACCGACGTCGCGCTCGACGAACCCGAGGTGCAGCTACTGCTCGAGCTGGCGCGGGACGCGGCGCACGAGGTGCAGCGAGTCGCGGCGCCGCTGAGCACGTTCCTGGTCGGCGTCGCGGTCGGCCGCGGTGCCACCCTCTCCGAGGCGGTGGCAGCTGCGAGCCGGCTGCTGTCACCCCCGCAGCGCTGAGCGGTCGACCCGGCCCTTCGACGACCTTCGGCCGACCGGCAGCGCGGCGCGACGTACCGCTCGGATGCGCCTAACCTGGGGCGGTGCGACGACTCTGGCTCCGCTGGGCCGTGCTGGTCCTCTTCGTGATCGGCCTCGCGGTGGCGTTCGTCAATCTCGGCACCTGGCAGCTCGACCGGCTGGCGCAACGCAAGGAGCGCAACGCGAGTACGCGAACGAACGAGCAGGCGCCTGTCCGCCCCTATCAGGAGATCTTCGGCCGCCCGATCCTCGACGCAGATCAGTGGCAGCGGGTCGAGGCGCGAGGGACGTTCGACGCCGAGCACCAGATCATCGTTCGCTACCGCACCGCCGGGGACATCGACGGATACGAGGTCGTCACCCCGCTTCGGACCGCTAGCGGTGCCGTGTTGGTGGACCGCGGCCTCGTCCCGGTGACCAGCGGTGCGCAGATTCCTACTCTCGCGCCGCCTCCGCCGTCCGGCGACGTCGTCGTCGTCGGCCACGTCCGGCGCAGCGAGAAGGGCCGGGCCGCGGCGACCACCCCGGTGAACGGGCACGTCAGGCTGGTGAACGCCGCAGCTATCGCGGCCACCCTGCCGTACCCGGTCGCCGACGGCTATATCGGTCTGCTCAGCGTCCAACCGGCACAGCAAGGCGACCTGAAACCCATCCCGGTGCCCGAGCTCTCCAACGGCCCGCACTTCTGGTACGCGATGCAGTGGTTCATGTTCATCGGAATCGGTGCGGCTGGCATCGTCGTCCTGGTGCGAGGCGACCTGCGCGAGCGGCGCGAGCAGGCCACTCGCGACGCCCGGCCACGCGGTCAGGACGACGTGCCGCGGTCGCCGGCGAGCGCGCCCGACAGGTCCGCCGCTCGCTGACGCAGCCTGCTCCACCGGGAGCCGGCGTTAGGTCAGGATGGGCCCATGGACCTGGGTCTGCGCGATCGGGTGTACGTCGTCACCGCTGCCAGCAGTGGGCTCGGCCACGCCACCGCGGTGCAGCTGGTCGCCGAGGGCGCGCGGGTGGTCGTGGTGGCCCGCCGAGCCGGGGCGCTCGATGCGCTGGTCGCCATGCTGGGCAACGATGCGGCCGTCGCCCTGCCGGCTGACCTCGCCGATCCGGCCACCTCCGATGCCGCAGCGGATCGAGCTCTGAGTGCGTTCGGCCGGCTCGACGGCGCGCTGGTGAGCGTCGGCGGTCCGCCGGCAGGTGGCGTGCTCGACACCTCCGACGCGACCTGGCTGGCAGCCGTCGAATCGGTGTTCCTGCCGGCGATCCGGGTCAGCCGAGCCGTTCTGCGCGCCGCGACCGCCGCCGATGCCGCTCTCGCCTGGGTGCTGTCGACCTCGGTGAAGTCGCCCATTCCGGGCCTCGGGCCGTCCAACGGGCTGCGGCCAGGGTTGGCGATGCTGGTGAAGCAGTTGGCCGATGAAGTGGGGCCGAGCGGGACCCGGGTCGTCGGCTTGATGCCGGGTCGGGTGGAGACCGATCGCACGCGGCAGCTGGAATCGCTCAGCGACGACCCTGCGGGCGCACGCCGACGCTCCGAGCAGGCGATTCCGCTGCGTCGCTACGGACGGCCGGAGGAATTCGCCCGGGTGGCGGCCTTCGTGCTCTCGCCAGCGGCGTCCTACCTCACCGGGTCGGTGATCGCGGTCGACGGCGGCGCACTGCGCACGCTGTGATCGCCGACGTCATCGACCTCCTCCGTTGTCCGACGTGCGGCGAGGCACTGACCCTCGCCGAGTCCCATGTCCGATGCGGGCAGGGACACAGCTACGACCTCAACCGCCAGGGCTGCCTGAACCTCCTCGGCGGGCCGCAGCCCAAGCACGCCGACACCGCGCCGATGGTGGCCGCCCGCGACCAGGTGCTCAGCAGCGGGCTGTACGCGCCCATCGCGTCAGCGCTCGCCGGGCTCGCCGGCCGAGCACCGACAGCTGCGGGTGGCGACGTCCTCGACCTGGGCGCCGGCACCGGCTACTACCTCGCGGCCGTCCTCGACGCCGCGCCGACGGCACGGGGGGTCGCGGTGGACATCTCGACCGCGGCAGCGCGCCGGGCGGCCCGTGCACACGCTCGCCTGGGCGCCGTGATCGCCGATGCGTGGCGCCGCCTGCCGCTCGCCTCGGCGGCGTTCGACCTGGCGATCAGCGTGTTCGCCCCGCGCAACGCGGTGGAGTTGGCTCGCCTGCTCCGGCCCGGCGGACTGTTGGTGACCGTCACGCCCAACCCAGGCCACCTGGCCGAACTCCGCGCGCACGTCCGCCTGCTGGAGATCGACCCGGACAAGGAGGATCGGCTCGGCCGCTCGCTCGATTCCGGGTTCGCACTGGCCGACCGCACCGAGCTCCAGTGGGTCCGTGACGCTCCGGCCACACTGGCGCATGCACTGGTGCAGATGGGGCCGACCGCTTTCCACCGCGATCGGCTGGCGGCGACGTCTGCCGCCCTGCCGGAGCGGCTGCAGCTCACCGCATCGGTCCTGATCAGTTCCTGGCGGCGCCGCCCGGAGCGAACGCCGTAGCCGGACCCGCGAACTGGGTCCGGTACAACTCCGCGTACAGCCCACCGGCGGCCAGCAACTCGTCGTGTTGGCCGCGCTGCACGATGCGGCCCTTGTCGACCACGACGATCTCGTCGGCGTTGCGGATGGTGGACAGGCGGTGGGCGATGACGATGCTCGTCCGGCCCTCCATCGCGTGGTCGAGTGCACGCTGCACCGCGACCTCGGACTCGGAGTCAAGGTGCGCAGTGGCCTCGTCGAGCACCACGATTGCCGGTGCCTTCAGCAGCAGCCTTGCGATGGCCAGCCGTTGCCGTTCGCCACCCGACAGGCGGTACCCGCGCTCGCCGACCACCGTCTCCAGGTGATCGGGCAGCCCTCGGACGAGGTCGGCGATCTGAGCCGCCTCCAGGGCCTCCCACATCTCGGCCTCGGTGAGCCCGGGCCGGGCGTAACGCAGGTTCGCCGCGATCGTGTCGTGGAACATGTGGGCGTCCTGGGTGACGTACCCGACGGTGTCGCGGAGGGAGTCCAGGGTGAGCTGTCGGACGTCGGAGCCGGCGACGCGCACGGTCCCCTCAGTCGCGTCGTACAGGCGGGCGATCAGGTGCGTCATCGTCGTCTTGCCGCCGCCTGAACGCCCCACCAACGCCAGCGTGCGGCCGGCCGGGACGACGAAGGACACGTCGTGCAGCACCTCGGTGTTCGGGCGCTGGTCGAGTGAGGCGATCGACTCGAGGCTGGCCAGGGAGACCTCGCCCGCACTCGGATAGGTGAAGCCGACCTGGTCGAACTCCACCGATGCCGGGCCGTCTACCGGCTGAGCGTCGGCGGCATCTCGGATCATCGGCTGCAGATCGAGCACCTCGAAGACCCGATCGAAACTGACCAACGCGCTCATCACGTCGATGCGCAGGTTCGTCAGCTGGGTGAGCGGTCCGTACAGCTGGCCCAGCAGGCCCGCCAAGGCTGTCAGGGTGCCGACCGTCAGCGCTCCGTCGATCGCGAGCGAACCACCGACCCCGTACACGAGTGCGGTGGCCAGCGCGGCCACCAGGCCGAGCGAGGCCATGAAGAACCGGCCGTTCATCGCCATCTTGACCGACACGTCGCGCACCGCTCCAGCCCGCGAGGCGAACCGCTCGTGCTCGTCGGGCGCGCGGCCGAACAGCTTGACCAACAGCGCACCGCTGACGCTGAACCGCTCCGTCATGGTCGCCGACATGTCGCCGTTCAACTGCATCTGCCGGCGGGTCAGTTCCGAGAGCGTGCGGCCGACGATCTTGGCCGGCACCAGGAAAACCGGCAGCAGGACGAGCGCAGCCAGCGTCAACTGCCAGCTGAGGACGAGCATCGCGCCCAGCACCAGTACCAGGCTGATGATGTTGGACAGCACAGTGGAGAGCGTCGAGGTGAACGCCTGCTGGGCCCCGATCACGTCGGAGTTCAGCCGGGAGACCAGCTTGCCGGTCTGGGTGCGGGTGAAGAAGGCGACCGGCATCCGCAGCACATGGTCGAACACCTGCGTGCGGAGGTCGAAGATCAGCCCCTCGCCGATCGTCGAGGAGCACCAGCGCTGGACCATCCCGAGCACCGCCTGGAGCACCGCGACAGCGGCGACCGCCAGACCCAGGTAGAGCAGGATCTGGCGGTCACCCTTGAGCACGCCCTCGTCGATGATCTGCTTGAACAGCAGTGGCGGGGTCACGGCGAGCGCCGAGGTGATCACCACCAGGACGACGAAGACACTGATCAGTGACCGGTAGGGCCGGGCGAACCGGAGAATCCGGAGAACGACACCCTTACTCAGGCGGTGCCGCGCGACCTCCGGATCCTGCGACATCCGCCGCATCATCCCGAAGCTGGTGCCGCGCATCATGGACATGACGATTCCTTCCCGGCGCCGCGTGCCGGGTCAGTCCGTCTACCCGTGGCTAGGCCTACTCACTCCCCGCTCAGCGAACGCCAGCGCAGCCTACCCGGCGGCGCAGACACCGCCCCGCCGCCGAGAGGCCCGGCGAACGACAAGGCCCCACCGTCGGTGGCGACTGCCTTCGGCCAGCCTCAGCTGGCGGCGCGCTCCGGCACCGCAACCTTCTTCGGCGCCCGCTTGACGCTGCGGACCGAGCGCACCGAGCCCTTACGAGCACCGCGGGTGGCACCGCCGCGCCCTCTCAGCTCGACGCCCGACTCGCTGAGCACGCCGTGCACGAAGCCGTACGAACGGCCCGTGTCTCCGGCGATCTTGCGAATGCTCTCTCCTGCGGCGTAGCGCTTGGCGAATTGAGTCCCCAACGCTGTGCGTTGAGAGCCCGTAATCCGCGCACCCTTCACCAATGTCTTGGCCACTGTGCCTCCCTGATCCGAGCCGTGGTGACCAACTGGAGTCGGCGCCCGGAAGGCGACGCTTGGTCACGACGACATACCTTTCGCTCAATGATCAGCGCAGCGAGCGGGAGCGGGCAACCTCCCACGCAGGATTCGGGAGTGCTGTCCAACAGGCTGTCACCCAGACCGGTGGACCTCAGGCGAGCGTGATCAGATCGGCGTACTCGGGGCTCCACAGGTCTTCGACGCCGTCCGGAAGCAGCAGCACCCGATCCGGGTCCAGCGCGTCGACGGCCCCCTCGTCGTGGGTGACCAGGACGACCGCTCCCGCATAGCTGCGGAGCGCGTCGAGGACCTGGTCGCGAGACACCGGATCGAGGTTGTTCGTCGGCTCGTCGAGCAGCAGCACATTGGCGCTGGAGACGACCAGCATCGCCAGCGCGAGCCGCGTCTTCTCCCCGCCGGAGAGCACCCCGGCCGGCTTTTCGGCGTCGTCGCCGGAGAACAGGAACGTGCCGAGCACGCGACGGGCTTCGGTGTCATTGAGATCAGGCGCCGCGCTCTTCATGTTTGCCAGCACCGAGCGGTCGGTCTCCAGCGTCTCGTGCTCCTGCGCGTAGTAGCCGAGCCTGAGGCCGTGCCCGGGCTCCACCTGCCCGGTGTCTGACTCCTCCAGCCCTGCCAGGATGCGGAGCAAGGTGGTCTTGCCGGCGCCGTTCAAACCGAGGACGACGACCTGGCTGCCGCGATCGATGGCCAGGTCGACGCCCGTGAACACCTCCAGTGAGCCATAGCTCTTGCTCAGGTCGGACGCCGTCAGCGGCGTCTTGCCACACGGAGCGGGCTTGGGGAAGGTGATTCGCGCGACCTTGTCGTGCGCCCGCTCGCCCTCGATACCAGCGAGCAATCGCTCGGCGCGCCGGGCCATGTTCTGCGCCGCCGTCGCTTTGGTGGCCTTGGCCCGCATCTTGTCGGCTTGCGTCAACAGCTGATCGGCCTTGCGCTCGGCATTCAGCCGCTCCCGCCGACGCCGTTTCTCGTCGGTCTCGCGCTGCTGGAGATAGCGCTTCCAATCCATCGCGTAGATGTCGAGTTCGGCGCGGTTGGCATCGAGGTGGAACACCTTGTTGACCGTCTGCTCCAGCAGGCCGACGTCGTGGCTGATCACCAGCAGGCCGCCGTTGTGACTGGCCAGGTAGCTGCGCAGCCAGACGATCGAGTCGGCATCGAGGTGGTTCGTCGGCTCGTCCAGCAGCAGCGTCTGCGCACCCGAGAACAAGATCCTGGCCAATTCGACGCGGCGACGTTGACCTCCGGAGAGCGTGCGTATCGGCTGGTGCAGGACGCGCTCGGGAAGGCTCAGGCTGCTGGCGATCCGAGCAGCCTCCGACTCGGCCGCATAGCCGCCGGCCGCGGCGAGTTCAGCCTCCGCGCGCGCGTACGAGCGCATCGCCTTGTCGCGCACCTCGGGCGAATCGTCGGCCATCGCCAATTCGGCGCGGCGCAACCGCTCCACCAGCGAATCGAGCCCGCGGGCGGAGAGGATGCGGTCCTTGGCGAGCACGTCGAGGTCGCCGGTACGAGGATCCTGCGGCAGGTACCCGACGGCACCCGAGCGAGCGATGCTTCCGGCTGCCGGCTGCGCCTCACCGGCCAGAATCTTGGTCAAGGTCGTCTTGCCGGCCCCGTTGCGTCCGACCAGGCCCACCTTGTCTCCGGCGGCCACCTGGAAAGAGGCGCGTTCGAGCAGCAGCCGGGCTCCTGCGCGCACTTCCACATCCCGCACCACCAGCACGCGCCCGAGTGTTCCGCATGGAGGCAAACCGACGCCCGGTGCCGAATCTCGTGAGATGCCCGACGTGGCCGCTGCCGAGCCTCTCGGGCTCAGCCGCCCGCCATCGCCCCGATCACCCGGAACGGCTCCGAACCAGCGGCGACCTCGGCCGGCAGCGGCGCATCGGGGTCGTCGTGCGACAGATCCTGCTCGCAGGCGTAGAAGCGGATGAACGGGCGGCGGCGCGCGGTCGCGCGGTCACGCAGCGTTCCTCCGAGCATCGGGTAGGCAGCTTCCAGCCCGTCCAGCACGGAGCGCTGCGTCACCTCGGCCGCAACGACGACCTCGACCTCGGCCGGGACCCTGGCCAGCGCCTGCAGGTGCGCCGGCAGCCTGACCCGGACGGTGCTCCCGGTCATGGCAGCGTCTGCACCTCGACCGACAGCACGGGTGGCAGGTCCCGGACGATCGCGGTCCACGAGTCGCCGGAGTCGTTCGAGGCGTACACCTGGCCGCCAGTGGTCCCGAAGTAGACGCCGCAGGATTCGTGCTGGTCGACGGCGAGCGCATCCCGGAGGACGTCGACGTAGCAGTGCTGCTGCGGCAATCCCTCGGTGAGCGCCTCCCACTCGTTGCCACCGGTGCGGCTGCGGTACACCCGAAGCCGGCCGTCCGGCGGGAAGTGCTGGGAGTCGCTCAGGATCGGCACGACGTAGACGGTCTCCGGCTCGTGGGCGTGCACGGCGATCGGGAAACCGAAGTCGCTGGGCAGGTTCCCGCTCACCTCGTGCCAGGAGTCGCCGCCGTCGGTGCTGCGCATCACGTCCCAGTGCTTCTGCATGTAGAGCACGTCCGGCCTCGCCGGGTGCAGGTCGATGCGGTGAACGCAATGCCCGACCTCGGAATCGTCGTCGGGAATCTCACCGGACCGAAGGCCCTTGTTGATCGGTCGCCAGCTCTCACCGCCGTCAGTGGTCTTGAACGCGCCGGCGGCCGAGATGGCGACGTACAGGGTCTCCGGATCGGTGGGGTGCTCGACGATCGTGTGCAGGCACATCCCGCCGCCGCCAGGCTGCCACTGCGGACCGGTGTCGTGCTTGCGCAGACCGGAGACCTCGGCCCACGTCACGCCGGCATCGGTCGACTTGAACAGGGCGGCGTCCTCCACCCCCGCGTAGAGGGTGTCGGCATCGTGGCGCGACGGCTCCAAATGCCAGACCCGGGTGAACGACCAGTCGCGCAGCGAGCCGTCGTACCACTGGTGCTGGCCCGGTACGCCGTCGTAGCCGAAGTCGTTGCCCACCGTCTCCCAGGTCGTCCCGCCATCCTCGGAGCGATGCACCACCTGGCCGAACCAGCCGCTGGACTGCGACGCCCAGATCCGCTCGGGATTCAGCGGCGATCCCTTGACGTGGTAGATCTCCAGGCCGGGGAAGAACGGCCCGTCCACCGACCAGTCCGTGCGAGCGCCGTCAGAGCGGAGCACGAATGCGCCTTTCCGGGTGCCGACGAGAACGCGTGTACCTGCCATGACGTGATCCTCCCAGAGTCTGTCCCAGGCGCCAGCGGGCGCTGGTCGCAGCACCCGGCGCTAGCCGGGATGCCTGGACAGACTCGGGAACCGGCGCAAACTCATCGGGCTGGCCCGAACGCGCGGGCAGCGTCAGGACGAGGCCGCGCCGATCGCGTCCGCCAACGCCGCACCGTCGCGGTCGAAGTCGAAGGCGTAGGTGGACTTGTAGACGGCGAGGTCCCACCCGTCGGTGGGATGCGCAGCGTCGGAAGCACACCAGAACACGTCGAGTTGATGACCGACAGCGGCGCAGATGAGGTACTCGTTTCGCGAGGTGTACGTGTCGGGCCAGATCACGATCACCCGTTTCGGCGCACAGAAACACAGAGTGAAAAGTCCGCTGCCGGCAAAACCGGCGACGATCTCCGCCTGTTGGAAAAGCCTCACCTGGTCCGGGACCGCGTGGTCCTCCGGATAGACGATCGCGAATCCACGCTCGGCGAAAAAATCCTCGACCTCGGCAGCGTTGGTGCAGCGGCGGTTGCTCAGGTGCCCGCGCCGCGACACGAAGACCTTGCGAGGGTAGCGATCCCGGCGGGACGCCGCCCGCGCCAGCTTCGTCCCGGCCCGCGACCAGACGTCGACGATGTCCGGATGGACGTACTGGGTGTTCACGAACATCGGTGCCGCCGCGATCAGCTGCTGCACGCGAACCGGCTCCCTGATCTCCACCAGGTCTTGCTCGGAGACCCCCGCAGCCGCGAAGATCTCGCGTTCGTACTGGGTCAAGCCGTGCGAGCGCTTCTTGACGTCCACCAGCGCCCGGGCGTCCGGAAACGTGCGCTTGATCTCCGGCCAGGCCCACAGCCGTGACAGCTGCTCGGTCATCACGTGGCCGAAATGCTGAGGGAACTCCGAGCCGAGATAGAAGTGGACTCCTGGCAGTGTCGACGCCGGGCGGGATTTCCGGTCATACCGGGCAAAGCGCTCGCCGACGTCCTCAGTGAACCGATGGGTCAACCTCCGGTTCAGGTAGTGCCGATACGTATCCGGCAGCAGGATCCCCTTCGACACCAGGATCTGGTGGGGAGCACAGAGCACCTGGTCATAGGCCCGGATGCCGAGCGCGGGCACCGCGAACTCCTGCGCCAGCGGGAACGGGGGCTCAGCGCGGTTCATCGACACGACAGCCTTGGACCGGTGCACCAGCGCGGCGCGGGTGGTCAGCAGCCGACCCATCGACGGCCGGCGCGCGAGCACCTGATCGATCTCGTAGTACCGCGCCTTGGCCAAGGCGGTCGAACCGTTCGCGAAGCTGACGGCGTGCCGGCGGCGCCGCAGCTGACCGATTGCCGCGGCGAGCGGAGCGTCGGCTCCGTGCCGTTCTCGCACCGCGTCCGCGCCGCCCACCAGGGCCTCGAGGGAGCCGCCCGGGTGCGCGTCGCCAGCCGGATCGTGGAGGGTCAGGTAGCGCCCGCCGCGACGCAGGTGAAAGAAGACGTCGCGGACCAGGTCCAACCGATCCCGAGGGGTGCGATCGGCGCCGTCGATGATGAGATCGCATCGCCCGAAGGCCATCAGCGCCGCGTGGCGAGCCGACGCCGTCGATGCCACCGCGACCTGCACCGTCGCGGCGGCACTCGTCCCTCGTGCCTGCTCGGACAGCTCTGTGGTCGGTGCGAGACACATGACGCTGAGCCGCGGCCACCACGCGACCAGCCACTGCGGGAGCGACGCCGACCGGTCGTCCACAATCACGGCGACCTTCGTCACCTGACCGGGATCGATGGCGTCCGCCGCCAGCAACAGGAGGTCGCGGATGCCTGCATCGGCTCTGCGTCCGGTCTGGTCGAGCCTCTTCCAGGACGAGGCCCACTGCCACGACCGAACGTGCCGGGCGGCGCGGCCTGCCAACGTCGGACGCGCGGCCACCTCCTGCAACGTCGCGACCATCCGGCCACGCGCACGTCGCAGGCTCGTCCGCGCTCTCCGGCGGAGCGCCCGCCTGGCTGCTCGCATGCCCGAACCGGCGAGGCGTGTCAGACGTTGAAGCCGAGGGCGCGCAACTGCTCGCGACCTTCCTCGGTGATCTTCTCCATCCCCCACGGCGGCATCCAGACCCAGTTGATGGCGAAGCCCTCCACCAACCCCTCCAGGGCGCTGGCGGTCTGGTCTTCGATCACGTCGGTCAGCGGGCAGGCCGCCGACGTCAGGGTCATGTCGATGGTGAGGGTGTTGTCGTCCTCGAGGTGCATCCCGTACACGAGCCCGAGGTCGACGACGTTGATCCCCAGCTCGGGGTCGACGACGTCCTTCATCGCCTCCTCGAGGTCGGCCAGGGTCGGCGTGGCTCCCAGCACGGGATCCAGGTCTACCTCGGGGAGCTGGTCGCGTACCAGGTCCGACGGCCGCTGCTCAGCGGCGCGAGTGTCGGTCATCGTGTCCCTCCGTCCCGGGGTGCTCCCCCGTCATGCGCCGGTGCCACTGCGCCCGTCCCGGCGGCGCCGGCCTGTGCGGTCAGCACTGCGTCCTTGAACGCCGACCAGCCGAGCAGGGCGCACTTCACCCTGGCCGGAAAACGTGCCACGCCGGCGAAGGCAATGCCGTCCTCGAGGCGATCCTCGTCCGGCACCACCTGACCCTTGCCGTGCATCATCGCCAGGAACTCCTCGTGCAGTTCGAGCCCGTGTGCAACGCCCTGGCCGATGACCAGATCGCTCATCACCGACGTCGAGGCCTGCGAGATCGAGCAGCCCAGTCCCTCGTAGGAGACGTCGGCCACGGTGTCGCCGTCCAGGTGCACACGGAGCCGCACCTCATCGCCACAGGTCGGATTGACGTGCTTCACCTCGGCCTCGTAGGGCTCCCGGAGACCGCTGTGGTGACGCTCGCGGTAGTGATCCAGGATGATCTCCTGGTACATGTCCTCGACGTTCACCGGTCTCCTCCTACCCGCGCAGCCGCCCGGCTACGCCCGAAGAACGCCCGGACGTACCCGATTCCTTCCAGCAGCGCGTCGATCTCGGCCCGCGTCGTGTAGAGGTAGAACGACGCCCGGGTCGAGGACTGGATGCCGAACCGGTCATGCAGTGGCCGGGCGCAGTGATGGCCGCCCCGGACAGCGATGCCGCGGGAGTCGAGCAGCTGGCTGACGTCGTGCGGATGGATGGCCGTGCCGTCGGGCGCGGTCAGGGTGAACGCCACCGCTCCGCCACGATCGACGGCGGTGTCCGGGCCGAGAATCCGTACTCCGGGCAGGTCCCGCAAGCCGTCCAGCGCGTACGCGGTGATCTCCTGCTCGTGCGCGTGCACCTGATCCATACCGAGCGCTTCGAGGTACTGGGCGGCCGCCGCCAGGCCGACGGCCTGCGCGATCGGCGGCGTGCCGGCCTCGAAGCGGTGCGGCGGCGGCGCGTACGTCGAGCCCGCCATCGTGACGATCTCGATCATCTCGCCGCCACCCAGGAAGGGCGGCAACTCGGCCAACAGGTCGTAGCGGCCCCAGAGCACCCCGATGCCCGTCGGCCCGACCATCTTGTGGCCGGTGAACGCGACCAGGTCGGCACCGAGGTCGGTCACCGCCACCGGCAGTTGCGGCACGGCCTGCGAGGCGTCCAGGACGACGGTCGCGCCGACCGAGTGGGCGAGCGCCGCGATCTCACTGACCGGGTTCACCGTGCCGAGCACGTTGGAGACGTAGGCGATCGAGACGATTCGGGTCCGCTCGTTCAGCAGGCCGTCGGCGGCCGCCTTGGCCAGGTCGAGCCGCCCCTCGTCGGTCACGTCGAACCAGCGCAGCACCGCTCCGGTGCGCTGCGCCAGCAACTGCCACGGAACGATGTTGGAGTGGTGCTCCATCACCGAGATCACGATCTCGTCGCCGGGCCGGAGCCGCGCACCGAGCGTGTGGGCGCAGAGGTTGAGCGCCTCGGACGCGTTCTTGGTGAAGACGATCTCGTCCGAACGGGCCGCGCCGACGAACCGTGCGAGGTGCGCGCGGGCGCCCTCGAAGGCTTCGGTCGCCTCGGAGCCGAGCAGGTGCATCGCCCGCGCCACGTTCGCGTTGTGGTTCAGGTAGTGGTCTTCGACGGCCTCGACGACCACCCGAGGCTTCTGCGAGGTGTTCGCGCTGTCCAGGTAGACCAGCGGCCAGCGGCCGGCGGACCGCTCGAGGATCGGGAAGTCACCGCGGATCGCGCCGACGTCGTACGGAATCGGCTCGTCCGCCAACGCCGCCGAGGCCGCGTCGGGCAGCTCCGCCACCTCGATCCCGATGGTGGCTGGGTACTCCGCCCCGCCGTTGACTGACACGTCCTACTCCGCTCCAGCGGCCGCGGCGGCCTTGACGTAGCGGTCGTAGCCCTCGGCCTCCAGCCGCTCGGCCAGCTCGGCGCCACCCTGCTCGGCAACCCGGCCGCCGACGAAGACGTGCACGAAGTCCGGCTTGATGTAGCGCAGGATCCGCGTGTAGTGGGTGATGAGCAAGACGCCCCGCGCCTCCGAGAGGCTGCCTCCGGCAGCAGGGTCCCCTTGCGCGGAGAACCGGTTGACACCCTCGGAGACCACCCGCAGCGCGTCGATGTCGAGCCCGGAGTCGGTCTCGTCGAGGATCGCGAAGCGCGGGTTCAGCAATTCGAGCTGGACGATCTCGTGCCGCTTCTTCTCTCCACCGGAAAAGCCCTCGTTGACGCTGCGTTGCGCGAACTCAGGTGCCATCTGGACCCGTTGCATCGCCGCGTTGACGTCCTTGACCCAGGTACGCAGCTTCGGCGCGGTCCCGTCGACGGCGGTCTTGGCGGTGCGCAAGAAGTTGGCCACCGAGACGCCCGGCACCTCGACCGGGTACTGCATGGCGAGGAACAGGCCGGCGCGGGCGCGCTCGTCGACGGTCATCGCGAGCAGGTCCTCGCCGTCCAGCGTCACCGTGCCCGAGGTCACTGTGTACTTCGGGTGACCGGCGATCGAGTACGCCAGCGTCGACTTGCCGGAGCCGTTCGGGCCCATGATGGCGTGCGTCTCCCCGCTGTTCACGGTGAGATCGACGCCCTTGAGAATCTCTTTGGGCCCGGCCTCGGTGTCGACGGAAACGTGCAGATCGCGGATTTCCAGCGTGGACATTCAGTGCTCCTCAGCGTTCACGGTCTGATAGTCAGCGGCATCGGGGGCGGCGTTGAGGTCGACCAGGACCTCGTCGCCGACCACCCGGCAGCGGTAGACGCGGACAGGGTCGGTGGCCGGCAGACCCAGCGGCTCACCGGTGCGCAGGTCGAAGCGGGAGCCGTGCAGGTAGCACTCGATCGCCCCGTCCTCGACGTCGCCCTCTGACAAGGGGATGGCGGCGTGGCTGCACTCGTCGGCGATGGCGTAGAACCGGCCGCCGCTGTTCACGACCGCCACCTCCTTGCCGTCGATCTCCACCGCGACAGCCGACTCGGGGCGCACCTCGGACAGTGCGCAGGCTCGCTGGAAGCTCACCCCAGGGCCCCGATCGTCACAGCGAGTTCGGCCTCGACCGCCTCCAGCAGCTGGCCCTCGATCTGTGGCACGCCGATCTTGCGGATGATGTCGGCGAAGAAGCCATGCACCACGAGTCGGCGCGCCTCGTCCTCTGGAATCCCCCGGCTGCGCAGGTAGAACAGCTGCTCGTCGTCGAACCGGCCGGTGGTGGAAGCGTGTCCGGCCCCCAGGATCTCCCCAGTCTCGATCTCCAGATTCGGCACCGAGTCGGCCCGGGCGCCGTCGGTAAGAACCAGGTTCCGGTTCGACTCGTAGGTGGTGATCCCCTCGGCGACCTTCCGGATCAGCACGTCACCGATCCACACGGCGTGCGCACCGGAGCCCTGGAGCGCGCCCTTGTAGTCCACGTTCGACCGGGTCTTGGGGGCGTTGTGATCCACGAACAAGCGGTGCTCCAGATGCTGTCCCGCATCGGCGAAGTACAGCCCCAGCAGTTCCGCCTCGCCACCCGGTCCGTCGTAGGCGACGGAGGTGGTCATCCGGACCAGATCGCCACCCAGGCTCACCGCTACATGCTTCAGGGTGGCGTCGCGTCCCACCTTGGCGTGCTGGGTGCTCGCGTGCACCGCATCGTCGGCCCAGTCCTGGATGGTCACCACGCTGAGCGTTGCGCCGTCGCCCACCACGATCTCCACGGCGCCCGCGTAGGTCGCCGAGCCGGTGTAGCGCAGCACGACGGTCGCCCGGCTGAAGGGCTCCGCCACGATCACGGCGTGACCCGCGGACGCGACGTCAGTTCCGGTGCCGGTCAGCGTGACCACTGCCGGCTGCTCGATCACCGTCTCGGCCGGGATCGTCAGCACGAAGGCCTCGGCGGCCGCTGCGTACGCGCGGGCGCCGATCCGATCGTTGGGCACGTATCCGCTGGAGCCGCGCGCCGGGTGGTCGGGACCGACCAGCTCACCGGTCATCTCCGGCGGCGCGTCCACCTGGACGGTGAACCGGCCGCCATCCAGCGGTGCGTCGGTGTGCAGCCCGCGCAGGCGCTTCAGCGGAGTGAACCGCCAGATCTCCTCGCGGCCGGTCGGCACCTCGAAGTGCTCGACGTCGAAGGACCCGGCCGGGTGCAGGTGGGAAGCCACCGCCACCGGGGTCTCAACGGCTTCGGCGACCCGGGTGGCGGCATCGTCGATGATCGTCATCTAGCCGACCGCACCTTCCATCTGCAGCTCGATCAGCCGGTTCAGTTCCAGCGCGTACTCCATCGGCAGTTCGCGGGCGATCGGCTCGACGAAGCCTCTGACGATCATCGCCATCGCCTCGTCCTCACCCAAACCGCGGCTCATCAGGTAGAACAGCTGGTCGTCGCTCACCTTCGACACGGTTGCCTCGTGGCCCATCTTCACGTCGTCCTCGCGGACGTCGACGTAGGGATAGGTGTCGGAGCGGCTGATCGTGTCCACCAGCAGGGCGTCACACTTCACCGTGCTGGCGGAGTGGTGGGCGCCCTCCTGAACCTGGACCAGGCCGCGGTACGAGGTGCGGCCGCCGCCGCGGGCCACCGACTTGGAGATGATCGAACTCGACGTGTGCGGCGCGCAGTGCACCATCTTGGAACCAGCGTCCTGATGCTGCCCCTCGCCGGCGAACGCGATCGACAGCGTCTCGCCTCGCGAGTGCTCGCCCATTAGGTAGACCGCCGGGTACTTCATCGTCACCTTGGAGCCGATGTTGCCGTCGATCCACTCCATCGTGGCGCCCTCCTCGCAGGTGGCGCGCTTGGTGACCAGGTTGTACACGTTGTTCGACCAGTTCTGAATGGTCGTGTACCGGCAGCGGGCGTTCTTCTTCACGATGATCTCCACCACCGCGCTGTGCAGCGAGTCGGATGAGTAGATCGGCGCGGTGCAGCCCTCGACGTAGTGCACGTAGGCACCCTCGTCGACGATGATCAGTGTCCGCTCGAACTGGCCCATGTTCTCGGTGTTGATCCGGAAGTAGGCCTGCAGCGGGATCTCGACGTGCACGCCCTTCGGCACGTAGATGAACGAGCCGCCCGACCAGACAGCAGTGTTCAGCGCGGCGAACTTGTTGTCCCCCACCGGGATCACGGTGCCGAAGTACTCCTGGAACAGTTCCGGGTGCTCCTTCAGCGCGGTATCGGTGTCCAGGAAGATGACGCCCTGGCGCTCCAATTCCTCGTTGATCTTGTGGTAGACCACTTCGCTCTCATACTGGGCGGCCACACCCGCCACCAGCCGCGCCTTCTCCGCCTCCGGGATGCCGAGCTTGTCGTAGGTGTTCTTGATGTCGGCGGGCAGGTCATCCCAGGAGGTGGCCTGCTTCTCGGTGGAGCGCACGAAGTACTTGATGTTCTCGAAGTCGATGCCGTCGAGCTCGGCACCCCAGGTCGGCATCGGCTTGCGCCGGAACAACCGGTGGCCCTTGAGCCGGAGATTGAGCATCCACTCCGGCTCGCTCTTCAGCTGGGAGATGTCAGCCACCACTTCGTCGGTCAGGCCGCGCTTGGCCGACGCACCTGCGGTGTCGGCGTCCGACCAGCCCCACTGGTAGCGGCCGAGCGCGTCCAGGTGCTGGTCTTGCGTCTGACCAGTACCGGCGAAGCCGGGTGGCTGGGTGGTCTGCGTCATGTCTCGGACCTCTCGGTTCGCGTGAGGATTTCGGTGGGTACGTGGGGCACGTGCGTCGTGCAGACGCCGTCGCCGTGGGCGATGGTGGCCAGGCGTTGGACGTGAACGCCGAGCAGCCGACTGAACGCAGCAGTCTCCGCCTCGCACAAGCGCGGAAAACGCTCGGCCACGTGCGCGACCGGGCAGTGGTGCTGGCACAGCTGCTCCCCGGTCGCCGAGGGCAGGGTGGACGCGACGTAGCCCGAGTCGCTCAGTGCGGCCGCCAGGGCCTGAGCCGGCGTCCCGTCCTGGTCCGACGCCGCCAACCGCTCCCGGTAGCGCTGCTCAACCTCGGCGACCCGCTGCTCGGCGAATCGGGTGACCGCGTCGGGGCCAGCGGTCTGCTCCAGGAAGCTGAGCGCGTCGATCGCCAGCTGGTCGTACGCCGAGTAGAAGAGGGCCCGCCCCGCGTCGGTCAGGGTGAAGGCCTTGGCCGGCCTGCCACGACCCCGCGCACCGTACACACGCCGTTCCCGAGCCTCGACGTGGCCGAGGGCCAGCAGCACGTCCAGGTGCCTCCGGATCGCCGCAGGAGTCAGCCCCAGCAGCTCGGCCAGCTCGGCCGCCGTGCACGGTCCGTGTTCCAGAATCGCTGTCGCCACTCGACGCCGCGTAGAGTCCTCGGTCTCGGCGGATGGCCCTGCCGGGACAACGCTTGCAGCCTGGCCCACCGCGCGCGAGCTCAGCACGTCCGGGCCGGCATTTTTCACAACGACAGTGTGCTCTTATTCGACCGCACGCTTCAAGCGAGCCGCCATATGGGCGTCGTCACATCACGCGTGGACGCGCCGCGATCCCGCGGCCGGCTGGAACATCGCGGCGACGTCGCTGGTTCATCGACCGACCGCCGTCGATCACCTAAGGAGTCTGGATGACCTCGCCGGAGAGTACGTCGCGTTCCGCCCACGCCCGGGTGCCACCGCCGGATCATCACCGCGACGTGACGGGAGGCGCGCTGCGCGCCGGTGTGTTCGGAGCGATGGACGGTCTGGTGTCGAACTTCGCTCTCGTCTCCGGCGTGATGGGAGGCGGCGCCTCCGTCTCGGCCGTGATCCTGACCGGCTTCGCCGGGCTCGCTGCGGGTGCGTTCTCGATGGCCGTGGGTGAGTACACCAGCGTGGCCTCGCAGTCCGAAGCCACCCTTGCGGAGATCGAGAAGGAACGCCTGGAACTCGCGCGCAATCCTGAGGGCGAGACGGCCGAACTGGCACAGATCTATCGCGGTTACGGGGTCGAGGCGGGGTTGGCGCACGAGGTGGCGCGCCAGATCACCCTCAATCCTGAGCACGCGTGGCGGGTGCACGCCCGGGAGGAACTCGGGGTGGATCCCGACGATCTCCCCTCCCCCTACGTCGCGGCGGTGTCGTCGTTCGCGTTCTTCGCGCTCGGCGCACTGATCCCGATCCTGCCGCTGCTGCTCGGCGTCTCCTCGGTGCTCGCCGTGTACGCCATCAGCGCCGTCGGCCTGTTCCTGGCCGGAGCGATCGTGTCCAAACTGACGGTGCGGTCGCCCTGGTTCGGAGGCGTGCGCCAACTGCTGCTCGGCACGGCGGCCGCAGCAGCCACGTACGGGATCGGCCGACTGATCGGAGTCGGGCTGGGCTAGGCCGGCCGTCGGCGGCGTCAGTGCTGGACGCGCAGCCGCGGCCGGGCACCCAGCCGGGCGCCCGCCGGGGCGACCAGCCCGCGGCCGAACATCCAGGCGACGACGTACGCCGAGACCAGGATGAGCGAGAGGAGCACGGCGAAGCGCAGCAGGAACGGGTTCCCGAGCGGGTCGGCCAGGCGGTTCAGGACGACGTCGGCGAGGGCGCCGGGATTGGTCAGCACGTCCCAGGAATTGAAGCGCGGGAAGCGCCCCAGATAGATTCCGGCGGCGCTCAACACAAGGGACCCGATGGCGACCAACCATCCCTGGATTCGTCCGGCCCGCTCCTCGACGATGTGGTGCACGATCAGCAGCGAGGCCAGCCCCAGCAGCAGGCCGGTAGCCGCAAACGCCCCGATCAGGGCCGCGTCGAACCACAGCGGAACTCCGCCACGCCGCCCGAGGTGAACGAAGTCGGTGAGGATGTAGGGCGCATTCGGGAGGAAGAGCAGCCACCCGATGGCGAGCGCCCAGAGCAGCAGACGCGGCCCGCGGCGGGCGTGCACCGCCGCCGCCCCCAGCGCGAGCACGAACGGGACCCAGGCGAGGAACAGATTCCAGGGCAGGAACATGAAGGCGTGGGCTCCGGCACGATGCGCACGTTCCTCCAGCAGCACCAGGGCGCCCGCCGAGAGAATCACGAGGACGGCGGTCAGGCGGACCAGCCAGTAGACCGGGGCGGATGTCGCGGCGCGCTCCATGGCGAAACGATAGACGGCCGCCGGGCATACTCGTCGCGATGACTCCGGCGATGCAGGTGCTCCGCGCGGCAGGCGTGGCGTTCACCGTGCACGAGTACGAACACGACGATTCGCTGCACGCCTTCGGTCTGGAGGCCGCCGCGAAGCTCGGCCTCGACCCCGACCAGGTCTTCAAGACGCTGCTGGTGACCGCGGATGGCCAGCAGTCGGTGGCCATCGTGCCGGTCAGCGGGAAGCTCGGGCTCAAGGCGGTCGGCAGAGCGCTGGGCGCGAAGCACGTCGAGATGTGCGCGCCGGCCGCGGCCGAGCGGATCACCGGATACGTTCGCGGCGGAATCAGCCCGTTCGGGCAGAAGCGGCGGCTCGTGACGGTGCTCGATGAACTGGCCACGCTGTTCGACGTGATCTACGTCAGCGGCGGCCGGCGCGGACTCGATCTCGGGGTCGCGCCCGAGGATCTGGTCCGGCTGCTGGGTGCCACGGTCGCCCCGATCGCCGCCGACTGAACGACCCGAGGCGCCGGGACTCCACGGCATCGCAACCGCCATCGGCGACGAGTACGGCAGAGTTGTCCTTCCGAGGCACCGCCCGTTCGTCTCCTTGATGAGACCGGGCAGCTGGCCCGGGCAGATGCCGAGGAGAACGAGATGACCCAGTACGCCGCACTCATCTACAACATCGACGTCGACTGGACCGAACCCCAGTACGCCGGCGCGATGGTCGAGTACAACGAATTCGGCACGACCCACGCCGAGGCCATTCGTGGCGGTGCCGCGCTCTACCCGACCAGCACGGCGACGGTGGTCCGGGTGCGTGGCGCGAAGGGCGGCGACGTCGTCACCGCCGACGGGCCGTACGCCGAGACGAAGGAAGCGCTGACCGGCTTCTACCTGCTGGAGGCTCCCGATCTGGACAGCGCGATCGCCATTGCGGCCGACATCCCGGGGGCCTGGAGCGGGGCCGTCGAGGTGCGGCCGGTGATCGATTTCGGACGTGCCGAGTCCTGACGCCGGCCTGCGCGCCTCCTACGCCGCGCAGGTCGCCGCGGTGGTCCGGGCCGAGGGCGCGAGGTTGCTCGCGACCCTGGTCCGGACCACCGGCGACTGGGCGCTCGCCGAGGACGCGGTGCAGGAGGCGGTCGAAGCCGCCCTTGAGGCCTGGCCGCGCAGCGGCGTCCCTGACCACCCCCGGTCCTGGTTGATCGTCGCTGCGCGCCGCAAGGCCGTCGACATGGTGCGCCGGGAACGGGCGCGCGGCGGCAAGGAGCGGGAAGGGGCCGAGTTGATGAACCTGCTCGCCGGCGTCCCTGACGACGCTTCCGACCAGGCGATCGACGACGACCAGCTGCGCCTGATCTTCACCTGCTGCCATCCGGCCCTGGCGCTCGACGCCCAGGTCGCCCTGGCCCTGCGCGTGCTCTGTCAGCTGCCGGTGCCGCAGATCGCCGCCGTGCTGCTCACCTCCGAGGCAGCGATGGCCAAGCGGCTGACCCGCACGCGGACGAAGATCGCCACCGCCAACATCCCCTATCGGGTACCCGACGAGACGGAGCTGCCGGCCCGGCTGACCGCCGTCTGTGCGGTGATCCACGCGCTGTACACCGCCGGCCACGCCCCCGCCGGCGGCGATGCGCTCGCGCAGGTGGACGTCTGCGCCGAGGGCATCCGACTCGCCCGGCTGGTCTGCCGGCTGATGCCGGACGAGGCGACCCCGCAGGCGCTGCTGGCGCTGCTGCTGTTCACCGAGTCCCGGCGGTACGCCCGGCTCGGCGACGACGGCGAGGTCGTCACCCTGGCCGACCAGGATCGGCGGCGCTGGGACCTCGGGCTGATCGTCGAGGCGGACAGGCTGCTGGCGGGCTCGCTGAGGCGCACCGACGCCATCGCCGACACGTACCAGCTTCAGGCCGCGATCGCCGCGCAGCACGCCCTCGCGGTGACCTACGCCGAGACCGACTGGGCCGAAGTGGTCCGGCTGTACGACCTGCTGCTGTCGATCGGAGCCAACCCGGCAGCCGGCCTCGCCCGGGCCGTCGCGGTCGCCGAACGCGATGGCGCCGACTCCGGACTGGCCGCACTCGCGATCGTGCCTCCGAGTCAGCGCTGGCACGCCGTCCGGGCTGAGTTGCTGGCGCGCTCGGGCCGGTACGCCGAAGCGGTCGAGGCGCTCGACCGCTCACTCACCGACGAGGTCACCGCTCCGGAACGCCGGCACCGGGAGCGGCAGCGCGCCGACTGGGCCGACCTGGCGCAGCGGGATCCCGACCGGTCCCCCTAGTCCGGGTCGCGCGCGGCGAGGGCGTTCAGGTATCGCCTGGTGACCGCATCCTGAAGGTGCCTGGCGATCGGGGCGCCGAGTCGGGTGAACCACCGGCCCGGTCGGGAGAACGCCCGGATCTCCGCGGTGACGGCCCCGTCTTTCCCCAGTCTGACCAGGAACCGCTCCTCGCCGATCTCTGGGTGACCCGGAAGCGTCCCGTAGCTGAATCCTGCGACCATCGGCTCCCGGATGACCTCGATGACCCGGACCGGGGCGGTCACCGGGAACGGCCCGAGGCGTAGCTCGAGGACCGCGTCACGCTGGGCCGTCGGTGGTCGATCGGCGTGCACGAGCAGTCCGGCACGTCGATGCATCTCCCAGCTCAAGAGGCGCCGCGCCGCGACCTCGAAACGCTCGGGACCGTCGCCGATCGCGCGCGTCACCTCCACCCTCCGGTAGCCGTCCGGCAGGGTGCCCGACGTCGCCCCCACCTCGGAATAGGTCAGCGTTTGCCGCCCGCGGCGTGCGCGTCCGCGGCCGGAACGGGTGTCCGTGGTGTCGTCGTTCTCCTGAAGGGGACCCCAATAGCCGCCTGGCCCGGCGCCGTCGAGCAGCCGAGCATGCTCGACGTCGTCGTCCCGACGGAATCCGTACGGGGCGAGTTCGAAGATCAGATCATCACCGCGCACGGTGGTCCTGCCCCACTGCGCGCATCCGGTCGCGGCCTCCTCCTCGATGAAGTCGGCCAGCATCCCCGCCGCATCGGCCGCACTTTCGGGAATGCTGTCGAGCCACGGCTTGAGCGCGACCCGCGACGGCAGTGGCAGCCGGACGCCGAACGTGCCCGGCTCGTCGGTGATCCAAAATCGGACCAGCATGTGCTGATCACCCTCGTCGCGCACCTCGACGACCCCGAAGTCGACGCCCGACAGTGACGCGACGGCCCTCATCATCTGGTCGTCAGTCACCCGCAGGGGTGTCACGTCGGCCGCGCGAGGATGTCGGCGAGGTCGTAGCTCAGCGGCTCCTCCAGCTGGGCGTACGTGCACGAGCGCGGGTCGCGGTCGGGTCGCCAGCGGTTGAACTGGGCCGTGTGCCGGAACCGGTCGCCCTCCATGTGCTCGTAGCGCACCTCGACCACCAGGTCCGGCCGCAGCGGCACAAAGGACAGGTCCTTGCCGACGTTCCACCGGCTGTACGCCGAACTCCGCGGATTGCGTGTGGCTCCGGCGTCCATCAGCTTGGCCCAGTCCCAGGGGTGGCCGTCGAAGGTCGTCACCAGCGGCTGCAACTCGCTGAACAACTCCTTCCGGCGGGCCGCCGGGAACGCGCCGATCACCCCGACCGACGCCAGGCTGCCGTCGTCCTTGTACAGCCCCAGCAACAAGGAACCGATGCTCTCCTCGTCGTTCTTGTGCACCCGATAGCCGGCCACCACACAGTCCGCTGTGCGCTGGTGCTTGATCTTGAACATGGTCCGCTTGTCGGGTTGGTACGTGCCGGTCAGCGGCTTGGCCACCACGCCGTCCAGCCCCGCTCCCTCGAACTGGGAGAACCACTGCTCGGCGAGGCCATGGTCTCGGGTGATGGGGGTGAGATGGATCGGCGCCTCGGCTGCAGCGAGCGCGCTTTCGAGGGCGACCCGGCGCTCGGCGAACGGCCGGGTCGTGTAGTCGGCGTCGTCCAGCGCGAGCAGGTCGAAGGCGATGAACCGCGCCGGAGTCTGCTCCGAGAGCAGCCTCACGCGGCTGGCCGCGGGGTGGATGCGCTGCTGCAACACCTCGAACTCCAGCCGGTCGCCGACCACCACGACGATCTCCCCGTCGATGACGCAGCGCTCGGGCAGGTTCAGCTTGACGGCCTCCACCACTTCCGGGAAGTACCGGGTCATCGGACGCTCGTTGCGGGAGCCGATCTCGACCTCGTCGCCGTCCCGGAAGATGATCGACCGGAAGCCGTCCCACTTGGGCTCGTAGGACAGGTCGCCGGTGGGGATCGCGGGCACCGCCTTCGCGAGCATCGGAGCGACCGGCGGCATCACGGGCAGCTGCATAGGGTCATTCTGTGCCGCACCGTCGCGCAACGCGGCGCGGATCGCGAAGGTGGATGATCCTGACATGGGCAACGACGCCAACCATCCCGGCACAACCTGGAGCGGCACGTACCGCTATCGGGCTCAGGCACTGCATCGACCGCGATCGCGAGACGAACTGCAGGCGCTGGTCATGGCTCGGCGAGGCCTGCACGTCCTCGGCAGCCGACACTCCTTCAACGACGTTGCCGACGCCCACGAGTTGATCTCCCTCGACGGCCTGCCCGACGAGCTCAGCATCGACTCGGCCCGTCGGACGGCGACGGTCCCGGCCGCGATGCGCTACCGCGATCTCGCCCTCGCCCTGGACCGCGCCGGCTGGGCGCTCGGCAACCTCGCGTCGCTGCCGCACATCTCGGTCGCCGGCTCGGTCGCCACGGCCACCCACGGATCGGGAGACCACAACCCATCCCTCGCCGCAGCGGTACGCGGACTGACCCTGGTGACGGGCAGCGGCGAGGTGATCTCGCTCGATTCGTCAGCCCCGGAACTCGCGGGCGCGGTGGTGAGTCTGGGCGCGCTGGGCGCCGTCGTGGACGTCACCCTGGCGATTGAGCCGAGCTACCGGGTGCGGCAGGACGTCTACGTCGGGCTGGCGTGGGACGCCCTCGCCGAGCAGTTCGACGACGTCACCAGCAGCGGCTACAGCGTGAGCGTGCTGACGAACTTCGCGCGCGAGCAGGCCGATCTGCTCTGGGTGAAGACGCGACTGACCGGAGATGAGAGCGGGAGTATGCCGCCGGTGCTGTTCGGCGCAGCCGCGGCCACCGAGAAGCTGCACCTCACCCCAGGGGTCGACCCCGTCCACTGCACACCCCAGCTCGGCGAGCCCGGGCCCTGGTACGACCGCCTTCCGCATTTCCTGATGCAGTTCACCCCGAGCAGCGGGGCGGAGATCCAGAGCGAATACCTGATGCGACGTGAGCACGCCCCGGCGGCGATCGGGGCGCTCAGACGGATCGGGGCGGAGATCGGCCCGACCATCAAGAGCGCGGAGATTCGTACGGTGGCGGCCGACCAGCAATGGCTGAGTTCGGCGTACCAGGCAGATGTGTTCGGCGTCCACTTCACCTGGCAGCCCGACCAGCAGCAGGTCGAACGCTGCATCGGGCTGGTCGAGGACGCGCTGGCACCGTGCGATCCCCGTCCGCACTGGGGCAAGGTGTTCGGCACCGGGTTCGACTGGGGGTCGCTGTATCCACGGCTGGCAGACTTCCGCGCCCTCGCGGCGCGATGGGACCCGCAGGGGGTGTTCCGCACCGGTCTGGCGGCTCGTACAGTGCTCGCCTGAGGGGGTGTCCATCGGCCAGCTGATCAGGCGAAGTCGATCTAGACTGCCCCGGTGGCCAGCCCCGCGGACGCCCTCGTCGTCGAGGGCCTGGTGGTGCGCTTCGGCCCGCGGACGGCACTCGACGGGCTCAGCCTCTCGGTCGCGACGGGCTCCATCACCGCTGTGTTGGGGCCGAACGGCACCGGGAAGACCACGCTGATCCGCTGCTGCACCGGACTGATCCGCCCCGACAGCGGAGCCCTGCGCGTGCTCGGCCTGGCGCCCGGCGCTGCGGCACTCGCGGCACGCGTCGGCTTGATGCCGCAGAGCACGGGAGCGTGGTCGGGTATCCGGGCCGGGGAATTGCTCCGCTACCTGGCGAGCTTGTACGCCCACCCACTCCCTGTCGACGATCTGATGCGTCGGCTGGGCATTGACGGGTTCGCCCGCACCCCGTACCGCCGGCTCTCCGGTGGCCAACAGCAAGCGGTCAACCTTGCCGGCGCACTGGTCGGCCGCCCCGAACTCATCTTTCTCGACGAGCCGACCGCCGGGATGGACCCGCACGCGCGCCGCGCCACCTGGCAGCTGCTGAATGAGGTGAAGCAGGCCGGGGTCACCACGCTGCTCACCACCCACGCCATGGACGAGGCGGAGACCCTCGCCGACGAGGTGTTCATCATCGACGACGGCAAGGTGACGGTGTCCGGGACGGTGCCGGAGCTGACCGGCGACGGACTCACGCTGGAGAGCGTCTTCCTGGCGCACACCCGCGCGAGGATGGCCTCGTGAGCGCGCTCGACCTGCGACCTGCGCCGGGAGCCGCAGCGCCAGGGCAACGGGTGATCCGGCACGCTCGGACCGAGGCGATGCTGCTGGCCCGCAATGGCGAGCAGGTGCTGCTGGCACTGGTCATCCCGGCGGGCATCCTCGTCGGCGGGCGCTACCTGGCTGGCCGGCTGACCGACTTCGGCTCGCTGGCGCCGTCGGTGCTCGCGCTCGCCGTCTGGTCGACAGCGTTCACCTCCGTCGCGATCTCCACGGGATTCGAGCGCCGGTACGGCGTCCTGGAACGGCTTGCGGCGACCCCCCTCGGTCGGCCGGGGCTCGTGCTCGGAAAGGCGCTCGCCGTCGCCGCCGTCGTCGTCGCCCAACTGCTCACCCTGACCCTGCTCGCGCTCGCACTCGGATGGCAGCCCACGTTCACCGCCGGATCGGCGATCGTCGCCGCCGCCGCCGTCGTGCTGGCCGCCACCGCGTTCGTCGGCCTGGCCCTGCTGATGGCGGGCCGGCTCCGCGCCGAGGTGACTCTGGGGCTGGCCAACGTCGTGTATGTCGTCATGCTCGCACTCGGTGGACTCGTCGTCCCGGTGGACCGCTACCCCGCGGCCGCGCAGCCGATCGTCCAGCTGCTGCCGACCGGCGCGCTCGGCGAGACCGTGCGCGCCGCCGCCGTCGGCGACGTTCTCGGCTGGCCCTTGGCGCTGCTGACGGGCTGGGCTGTTGCCGCTGTGTTGCTCGCGTGGAAGGGATTCCGATGGACGTCGTAGCCGAGCACCCGACAGCTCCCCCCGGACCAGCCCGGCCGGGGCTCCGCTCGGCGTTGCTGTCGGTGGTCCGCGGGCCGAATGCGCTGCGTCGCTGGGCGGTTGTCTCGCTGGTGATGAACATCGCGATCGTGGTGACCGGTGGCCTCGTCCGGCTGACCCGGTCCGGTCTTGGCTGCCCGACCTGGCCACGCTGCACCGACGACGCCTTCGTGCCGCATCCGGCGCTCGGAATCCACGGCGCCATCGAGTTCGGCAACCGGCTGCTCACCTTCGTCCTGATCATCGGAGCGGTGCTCACGCTGATCAGCGCGTTCCTCTACCGGGACCAGGGACGGCCGCGCCATGACCTGCGCGCGGTCGCATTCCTGCTCGCCTTCGGCATCCCCTTCCAGGGGGTGATCGGCGGGATCACCGTGCTGACCCAGCTCAACCCGTACGTGGTGGCCCTGCACTTCCTGCTGTCGATGGTGCTGATCGTGCTGGCGGTCTGGCTCGTCCGCCGGACCCGCAGCCTCGCGCCGCGCGAGGTACGCCCACTGGGTCTGATCGCCGGTCGGACTGCCTTCGTGGCGATGTGGGTGGCCGTGTGGCTCGGCACGGTGGTGACAGGAAGCGGGCCGCACGCAGGCGACGCGGAGTCACCGCGAACCGGCTTGAACACGCTGATCGTGGCGCACGTCCATGCCGACGCGGCCTACCTCGCGATCGC
This sequence comes from Propionibacteriaceae bacterium, assembly GCA_044225235.1. Classification (GTDB taxonomy): domain Bacteria; phylum Actinomycetota; class Actinomycetes; order Propionibacteriales; family Propionibacteriaceae; genus Microlunatus. Next base: position 267,697 of record JBGAIX010000001.1, read on the forward strand.
CGCCGCCATCGTCTGTCTCGCCGTGACCCGCTCTCGGGCGGCACTGCTCCTGGTGGCCGCTCAACTCCTGCAGGCGGGGGTCGGACTCGCGCAGTGGCACCTCGGACTTCCGATCGGCCTGGTCACCCTGCACATGCTCGGCGCCTGCCTCGGCTTGGCCGCCGCGGCGAACCTCAGCTTCTCGCTCTCGCGCCGCTGACGCGGGAATCCGTCGTTCGTCCGTGCGACCGGACGCGAGGCGTCAGCGCAGCAGCGGGTCAATCGCCGCGGCCACGAACACCAGGGCGAGATACGAGTTCGACCAGTGGAACAGCCGCATCGGCTTCAACGCCGCATCGGTCAGCCCACGGCCGGCGCGACGCAGCAACTGGACAGCTTCCCAGATCAGCGCCGCACCCGTCGCCGCAGCGACCGCGACGTACAGCCAACCCATGCCGGCAACGGGCCAGAGCGCCAGCGAGACCAGCACGGTGACCACCGAATAGATCAGGATCTGCCGGGCGACGACCGGAGCCGAACGGACCACCGGCAGCATCGGCACCTCGGCGGCCGCGTAGTCGTCGCGGTACCGGAACGCCAGCGCCCAGGTGTGCGGCGGGGTCCAGAAGAAGACGATCGCGAACAGCACGAACGGGACCGGGGAGAGTGACCCGGTGACAGCGGTCCAGCCGATCAGCGGCGGTACGCAGCCGGCGATCCCACCCCAGACGATGTTCTGCGGGCTACGCCGCTTCAGCCACACCGTGTAGACGCCGATATAGAAGGCATTCGCCGCCAGCGCCAACGCGGCGGAGAGCCAGTTGACCATGAGGCCGAACCACAACGTCGCAGCGATCGCGAGGACGGCGCCGAAGATCGTCGCCGCCCGCGGGCCGACGGCGTGCCGCGGTAGCGGGCGCCGGCGGGTGCGTCGCATCCGCTCGTCGATGTCGCGGTCCAGCACGCAGTTGAAGGCATTCGCACTGCCCGCGGCGAGAATGCCGCCGACCATCGTGGACAGCATCAGGCTGAGCGGAGGTACCCGACCAGCGGCGAGGAACATCGCCGGCACAGTGGTGACGAGGAGCAGTTCGATGATCCGCGGCTTCGTCAGCCCGATGTAGGCAGCGACGACGTCCCACGCGTGCGACCGGGTGCGTGCCGCCCGCCGAGGTGAGGCCGAGCGCTCGCGGTAGCCGGCCGGGTAGGACCCGACACCCTCGACGTCCACCCGGGTCACGCGGTCGTCGGCCGCCACCCGACCTGGTACGTCGATGCTCGTCACAAGCCCCACTCACTCGTCATCGGCTGAATTCGGCTCGGACCGCCACGCCGGACGATCACCGAAGGTGAGTCTAAGGGCAGCCACGCCCGATCGGTCCAGCACAGCGAGTCAATGATCAAATTGCGTCAGCCGAACAAGGCCGTGACCGGCCGTTCGTCAGGGGTTCACCCGCCAGTCACCCAGAAACCACGACGCTCGCTGGTCTTCTCGCGCGAGGCTATATCGCGCGCCGAGTCATCTCGCTAGGCTCGCAACTGTCTTGTGACCGCAGGCAAAGAGGCCCGCATAGTCCCTTCGGAAGGATCGCCCAACAGTGACCGACACTCTCGCATCCAACGCAGTCGTGCCCGACGGTTGGACCGACCTCGACACGCGCGCCGTCGACACCGTCCGCTTGCTCGCCGCCGACGCCGTCCAGAAGGTCGGCAATGGCCACCCCGGTACCGCCATGAGTCTGGCGCCGGTGGCCTACCTGCTGTTCCAGAAGGTGATGCGACACAACCCGGCAGACCCGCACTGGCCGGGTCGGGACCGCTTCGTGCTGTCGTGCGGGCACTCCAGCCTGACTCTCTACATCCAGCTGTACCTCGGTGGCTTCGGCTTGGAGCTGGAGGACATCCAGTCCCTGCGCACGTGGAACTCCAAGACTCCCGGGCACCCCGAATACGGCCACACGGCCGGTGTCGAGATCACCACCGGCCCGCTCGGCCAGGGCATCGCGAACGCCGTGGGGATGGCGATGGCGGCCCGCCGTGAGCGTGGCCTGTTCGATCCGGACGCAGCCGAGGGCGAGTCGCTCTTCGACCATCAGATCTACTGCCTCTGCTCCGACGGCGACATCGAGGAGGGTGTGTCCGCCGAGGCATCCTCACTCGCCGGCACCCAGCGCCTGGGCAACCTCACCGTGATCTACGACAGCAACCGAATCTCGATCGAGGACGACACCAACATCGCGCTGACCGAGGACGTCGCGGCGCGCTACGCCGCGTACGGCTGGGACGTGAAGACGGTCGACTGGACCAACGGGGACACCGACTACAGCGAGAACCTCGCCGAGCTGCTGGCCGCGATCGAGGACGGCCGGACCGTCACCGACAAGCCGACGTTCATCCAGCTCAATACGATCATCGCCTGGCCCGCTCCGAACCTGAAGGGCACCGGCAAGTCGCACGGCGCGGCATTGGGTGCGGCCGAGATCGCCGCCACCAAGGAGCTGCTCGGCTTCGACCCGGAGCAGAGCTTCGAGGTCAGCGATGACGTCATCGGCCACACGCGGAAGCTTCTCGAGCGCGGCAAGGCTGCTCAGGACGAGTGGGAGGCCGGGCTGGCGGACTGGGCCGCGGCCAACCCCGATGGCAAGGCGATCTACGACCGCTTCCTCTCCGACGAGCTCAGCCCGGGCTGGGAAGACGCCCTGCCGAGCTGGCCGGCCGACCCGAAGGGCCTGGCCACCCGCGCCGCCTCGGGCAAGGTGCTGACCGCGATCGCGCCGCAGATGCCTGAGCTGTGGGGCGGTTCGGCCGACCTCGCTGAATCGAACAACACCACGCCGGGCGACGAGCCGAGCTTCCTCCCGCTGGATCGGCAGACCAAGCACTGGCCGGGCGGGCCCTATGGGCGGGTGCTGCACTTCGGCATCCGCGAGCACGCCATGGGCGCGATCATGAACGGCATCAAGGCGCACGGCGGCACCCGGCCCTACGGCGGCACCTTCCTCACCTTCAGCGACTACATGCGCGGCGCCGTACGGCTGTCGGCCCTGATGAAGTTGCCGGTGGTCTACGTCTGGACGCACGACTCGATCGGTCTCGGCGAGGACGGCCCGACCCACCAGCCGATCGAGCACGTCGCGGCGCTGCGGATCATCCCCGGCCTGGACGTGGTGCGCCCGTCGGACGCGAACGAAACCGCCGCAGCCTGGGCGGCGATCCTCAAGAACTCCGATCGGCCGGCCGCGCTCATCCTGAGCCGGCAGAATCTGCCGATCGTGCCGCGCGGCGAGGACGGCTACGCCGACACCTCTGGCGTGGCCAAGGGCGGCTACATCCTCCGTGACAGCGAGGGTGAGCCGGATGTGATCCTCATCGCCACCGGCTCTGAGGTCCAGTGCGCCGACGGCGCCTACGACCTGCTCGCGTCCGAGGGCATCTCGGCGCGGGTCGTCTCCATGCCGTGCCGCGAGTGGTTCGACGAGCAGGACCAGGCCTACCGCGATTCGGTGATCCCGCCGCACATCAAGGCGCGCGTCAGTGTGGAAGCCGGCGTCGCCGCCGGTTGGCGCGACGAGGTCGGTGACCACGGTCGCATCGTCAGCATCAACCAGTACGGGGCCAGCGCAGCAGGCCCGAAGCTCTTCGAGGAATTCGGCTTCACCGCGGCGAACGTCGCGGCGGCGGCCAAGGAGAGCATCGCCGACGCGGAATCCACCCTGGCACCGACCCACCCCGCGCCTGCGGGGCCACGCGGACCGGTGGACCTGGACGGACACCCGTCGAACAGCATCAGCTGAAACCAGCAACGGACGACTTCGAGATTCCGAAGGAGCATTTCCTCATGAATGAACGGCTGAAGACGCTTGCCGACGCGGGTGTCTCCATCTGGCTGGACGATCTCTCCCGGGACCGGATCAATTCCGGCAACCTGGCGGACCTGATCGCCAACTACTCGGTCAGCGGCGTCACCACCAACCCCACGATCTTCGCGGCCGCGCTGTCCAAGGGCACCGCGTACGACGAGCAGATCGGCGAGCTGGCCGCTCGCGGTGCCGGGGTGCACGACACCATCAAGGCACTCACCACCGATGATGTGCGCAACGCCTGCGACCTGTTCACCGACACGTTCTCGGCGAGCAACGGCGTCGACGGTCGAGTCTCCATCGAGGTCGATCCCGACCTCGCGCACGAGACCGACGCGACGATCGCGCAGGCCATCGACCTGGCCAAGATCGTCGACCGGCCCAACGTCCTGATCAAGATCCCCGCCACGAAGGCCGGCCTCCCGGCCATCACCGCGGTGATCGCCGAAGGCATCAGCGTCAACGTCACGCTGATCTTCTCCCTCGAGCGCTACAAGGGCGTCATCGACGCGTACATGAGCGGCCTGGAGCAGGCGGCGGCGAACGGCCAGGACCTGAGCAAGATCCACTCGGTCGCCTCGTTCTTCGTCTCGCGCGTCGACACCGAGATCGACAAGCGCCTCGACGAGATCGGCGGCGAGGAGGCGGCGGCGCTCAAGGGCAAGGCGGCTGTCGCGAACGCGCGCCTCGCCTACGCGCTGTACGAAGACGAGTTCGGCAGTGAGCGGTTCGCCGCGCTGGCCGCGCAGGGCGCCAACCGGCAGCGTCCGCTCTGGGCATCGACGGGCGTCAAGGATCCCGCCTACTCCGACACGATGTACATCACCGACATCATCGTCGCCAACACGGTCAACACCATGCCGGAGAAGACCATGATGGCCTTCGCTGACCACGGTGAGGTCGAGGGCGATAAAGTGAGCGGCACCGAGGGCGACGCCCAGCAGGTGCTGGACGACCTTGCCGCGGTCGGCATCTCGTACGACGACGTCGTCGACGTGTTGGAGCGAGAGGGTGTCGAGAAGTTCGAGGCGTCGTGGAGCGACCTGGTTGCTGACGTCCAGGGAGCACTCGACTCAGCGAAGTCCTCGACCTAGCCCCAACATCGGAGGCCGGCTGACGGCTGAGCCACGAGGACACCCCCGCTGACAGAGGAGCTGCCGCGTGATCACCGCCGACCGACCCAATCCACTTCGAGAGCCGCAGGACCGGCGACTACCCAGAATCGCCGGTCCCTGCGTTCTCGTCATTTTCGGCGTCACTGGTGACCTGTCGACCAAGAAGCTGATGCCGGCCGTCTACGACCTGGCGAACCGGGGTCTGCTGCCCCCCGGCTTCGCCCTGGTCGGGTTCGCGCGCCGGGACTGGGAACACCAGGACTTCGCCAAGATCGTGCACGACGCGGTGAAGGAGCACGCCCGCACACCATTCCGCGAGGAGGTGTGGAAGCAGCTCTCCGAGGGCATCCGCTTCGTTCCGGGTCAGATCGGGGACGACGAGTCCTTCGCCCGCTTGGCCGCGACGATCGCGGAGCTCGACGAGGAGCGCGGGACCGGCGGCAACCACGCCTTCTACCTCTCCATCCCGCCGAGCTTGTTCCAGACGGTCGTGGATCAGCTACGCGCCCATGGCCTGGCCGAGGAGCAGCCGGGCCGCTGGAGCCGGGTGGTGATCGAGAAGCCGTTCGGCCACGACCTGGCCAGCGCCCAGGAACTGAACCGGATCGTCTCCAGTGTGTTCCCGGCGCACTCGGTCTTCCGGATCGACCACTACCTCGGCAAAGAGACCGTGCAGAACATGATGGCGTTCCGGTTCGCCAATCAGCTGTTCGAGCCCGTCTGGAACAACCACTACGTCGACCACGTCCAGATCACCATGGCCGAAGACATCGGCATCGGTGGCCGAGCTGGCTACTTCGACGGCATCGGCATCGCTCGGGACGTGATCCAGAATCACCTGCTGCAGCTGCTCGCTCTCACCGCGATGGAGGAGCCGACCTCGTTCGAGGCGAGCCAGCTCCGAGCGGAGAAGCAGAAGGTGCTGGCCGCCGCGAGGCCGCCGAAGCGGATGGACCTGCACACCGCGCGCGGCGCCTACGCAGGCGGCTGGGCGGGTGGCGAGAAGGTCCGTGGCTATCTCGAGGAAGACCGCATTCCGGCTGACTCGAAGACCGAGACCTACGCGGCGATCCGGGTCGACATCGACAACCGTCGCTGGGCTGGAGTGCCGTTCTATCTGCGCACCGGGAAGCGGCTGGCTCGTCGGGTCACCGAGGTGGCGCTCGGGCTCAAGCGTGCGCCCCACCTTCCGTTCACCCAGACCGACACCGAGGAACTCGGCTACAACGCCATCGTGCTGCGGATCCAGCCCGACGAAGGTGTCACGTTGCGCTTCGGCGCGAAGGTGCCGGGCACGCAGATGGAGATCCGCGAGGTCAACATGGACTTCGCGTACGGCGGCTCGTTCACCGAGTCGTCCCCCGAGGCGTACGAACGGCTCATCCTGGATGTGCTGCTCGGGGATCCCCCACTCTTCCCGCAGCACGAGGAAGTGGAGCTGTCCTGGGAGATCCTCGACCCGATCCTCGACTACTGGGCCAGCCGGAGCGACCAGCCCGAGCCGTATGAGCCGGGCTCCTGGGGGCCTGCCGGTTCGGACGAGATGCTGGCGCGCGACGGCTTCAGTTGGAGGCGGCCGTGAGCGCCCGCACCTCCTCGGCCGAGCCGAGCGGCCCTGTCCGCCCCGCCGAGGCGATCGGCCCCATGTGCACCACATCGGGCGTGACCACCGACCCTGCCAGGAGGCTGGCATGATCATCAATCTGGAGAACACCACCTCCGCCAAGATCTCGTCCGCGCTGCTGCGCGCCCGGCGTAGCGCCGGCAGCCCAGCCCAGGGCATGGTCCTCACGCTGATCGTCGTCGGCGACGAGTCGGAGTTTCAGAAGGCGATGGACGCCGGCATCGAGGCCGGCCGCGAGCACCCATGTCGCATCCTCGTGGTCGTCACCGGCCAGGGCCAGTCAGCATCTCTGAATGCGGAGGTCCGGATCGGCGAAGGCACCCCCGGTGAGGTGGTGGTCATTCGGATGCGGGGTGAGGTCGCCGACCATCCCGCCTCGGTCATCCGTCCGCTGCTGCTGCCTGACTCCCCCGTCGTGATCTGGTGGCCAGGGAAGGTGCCGTCCAACCACGCCGCCGACGATCTCGGCAAGCTCGCGATGCGGCGGCTGACCGACGCATCCACGGCGTCGCGGCCGCTGGCTGCGCTGAAGGAGCGAGCACGCGAGTACGCACCGGGTGACACCGATCTGAGCTGGACGCGGTTGACGCCGTGGCGGGCCCTGCTCGCCGCAGCGCTCGACCAGTTCCCCTCGACGATCAAGGGTGCGGTGGTGGAGGCGGAGAGCGCCAACCCGTCGGCCGACCTGCTGGCGGCTTGGCTCGGGGCCAAGCTGCGCGTCGAGGTAGGCCGCGAGACCAGCGAAGGGCCAGGCATAACGGCGGTGCGGATGACGACGTCCGCCGGCGACATCGCGATCACCCGCCCCGACGGAAGGCTCGCCTCGTATACCGTGCCCGGCCAACCGGAACGCCTGGTGGCGCTCAAGCGCCGCGGCTACACCGAGCTGATCTCGGAAGAGCTGCGGCGGATGGACGCCGACGACGTGTTCCAGCGCACGCTGGCCGAGCTCGTGCCCGATGCCTTCAGCAGCAAGCCGGGCTCGGGCGGCAAGCGGGGCGGGAAGAAGAAGAGCAGCAAGAAGACCGCGGCAAAGAAACCAGCGGTGGCATAGCGGGATCGACAGCACGAGGTCGGGTCGGCGAACGGCCCGACCTCGAGCATTCAGGACCGACCGAGGTCGGTGTGGCAACCGGGCGTACGGCGAAGGAGGACTCAACGGTGAGCGATGTGACCAGCGGCATGACCCCGAGCGGGGCGGAGGTACTGATCCATCCCGGCGCGGACGATGTGGCTGAGGCGCTGGCCGCCCGCCTGATGGCTCGGCTGACGGAGATCCAGCGCGACTTCCGTGTCCCCCAGGTCGCCCTCACCGGCGGTCGCATCGCCACCCGCGCCTACCACCGCCTGGCCGCAGAAGGCGGTCACTCGGCCGTCGACTGGGCCCGGGTCGAGTTGTGGTGGGGCGATGAGCGATTTGTTGCCTCAGACGATGCGGACCGAAACGCCAAGCAGGCGTTGGACCTGCTGACCGAGCCGCTCGGGTTGAGTCCGGAGCGCATCCACGAGATGCCGGCCAGTGACGGGCCGAGGGCATTGGATGCCGCTGCCGAGGCGTATGCCACCGAGCTCGGCGATACCGCGTTCGACATCTGCCTGCTGGGCATGGGGCCGGACGGACACATCGCGTCGCTCTTCCCGGAGCATCCGTCCTCCTACGCCGAGGGCGACGTCATCCCGGTCCGGTCCTCACCCAAGCCACCGCCGGAACGCATCAGCCTCACCCTCCCGGTGATCAACCGATCACGGGAGATCTGGTTCATCGTCAGCGGAGCCGACAAGGCTCCCGCGGCCAAGATGGCGCTGTTGGGCGCCGGGCCCATCCAGCTGCCCGCTGCGGGCGCCTCTGGCGTCGACCGCACGATCTGGCTGATGGATCGCGATGCCGCGAGTGAGCTCCCGTCAGATCTGGTTCAGCGCGGGATGATCTAGCGGCCGCGTGATCTGACGACTCAGGCCCGCCGAGGCGATCGGCGGGCCTGAGTCGGGCGGTGGTGAACCGTCAGTAGATGACTTCGCCGCGCGCGCGACGCGCACGAAGAGCCTGCAGCGCCTCCGTGAGGATCTCGGCCGCTTCCTTGTCGGAGCGCCGCTCCTTCACGTAGGCGAGGTGCGTCTTGTAGGGCTCGATCCGCGGCGGCGGCGGCGGGTTCAACGAGTCCAGGTTTGCCGGCAGACCACAGCGTGGGCAATCCCACGCCTCGGGGACGGCCGCGTCGGCCGCGAACGCCGGACGGGTCTCATGCCCATGCGCGCAGTAGTAGGAGACATAGAGTCGCGGGGCGGCTTCGCCACGCTCGGCCTCGCCCATGGGGCCAGCCCCAACACGGCTGCCACGGATGGCGCTTCCACCAGCCACGTCTACTCTCCCCCTCGTCGTTGTGCCACAGTCGTGCTTTCGGAGTCGGACCGACAGGATCTGATGCGCCGAGCAGTGTTCTCAGGCGCTGAGCTTGTACAACAGGCCGAGGGCAACGATGGACGCAGCCCAGACCACGCCGACGATCACCGTCAGCCGATCGAGATTCCGCTCGGCAACCGATGATCCACCGAGCGAGGAGGAGATGCCGCCGCCGAAGAGATCGGACATCCCACCGCCGCGGCCGCGGTGCATCAGGACGAACAGCACCAGCGCGACACTGGTGATCACCAAGACGATCGAAAAAATCATGATCGGCACGGTCATCAAGGGCGCGACAAGCACGGACGTAGCCTAACCCACCGCGAGCGGTTGCTCGCCGTGTCCAATCTGAGGACGGTCGAGGGGGTGAGCGGAATCCTCAGGCGACCGGGTGCGCGTAGAAACGAGCGATCGCTGCGAACTCGTCGACCTTGAGGCTGGCCGCTCCGACGAGACATCCGTCGATGTTCGGCTGAGCAATGAGGGCAGGAGCGCTCTTGGCGTTCACCGAACCGCCGTAGAGGATGCGGATCGACTCGGCCACCGACGGACCGTGCTGCTGTCCGATCCACTCCCGAATCGCGCCACAGACTTCCTCGGCGTCGTCGGGGGTGGCGACACGGCCGGTGCCGATCGCCCAGACCGGCTCGTAGGCGATGACGGACGACCCGACCTGCTCGGCGGTGAGCCCGGCCAAGGCTCCCTCGACGTGTTGCAGCGTGTCCGGGACGTGTCGGAACTCCTGGCGCACCGCGAGACCCTCGCCGACGCACAGGATCGGGGTGAGCCCGGCCTCGGTCGCGCGGATCGTCTTGGCGTTGACGATGTTGTCGTCCTCACCGTGGAACCGGCGTCGCTCGGAGTGGCCCACCACGACGTACTTGCAGCCCAGCTTCACCAGCATCTCGGCGGAGATGTCGCCGGTGAAGGCGCCCTGGTCGAAGTTGGACACGTCCTGAGCGCCGTAGCCGAGGTCGAGCCGGTCGCCCTCGATCACGGTCTGCACGCTTCGCAGGTCGACGTACGGCGGCAGCACGATCACCTCGGACTTGGCCGGATCGTGCTTGAGATCGTCCAGCGTCCACGCCAGCTTCTGCACCAAGCCGACAGCCTCGACGTGGTTCAGGTTCATCTTCCAGTTGCCGGCGATCAGCGGAATACGCGCCATGATGCTCAGCCCTCTCCATCCAAGACTGCGAGGCCGGGCAAGGTCTTGCCCTCCAGATACTCCAGGCTGGCACCGCCACCGGTGGAGATGTGGCCGAACGCGTCGTCGGCGAAACCGAGGTCACGCACGGCCGCAGCAGAGTCGCCACCGCCGACGACGCTGAGGCCGTCCACCTCCGTGAGAGCCTGGGCCACCGCGCGGGTACCGCCGGCGAACGCCTCCCACTCGGCGACACCCATCGGGCCGTTCCAGAACACGGTCTTCGCCCCGCGAATGACGTCGGCGAATGCCTGCGCCGACTCCGGGCCGATGTCCAGGCCCAGCTGGTCCGCCGGAATCCCGTCGACCGGGACGACCGTGGGCGGAGCATCGGCGGCGAAGGCCGGCGCCACCACGATGTCGGTCGGCAGCACGATCTGCTTGCCGGCGGCTTCGGCCTGGGCGAGGTAACCCTTGACGGTGTCGATCTGATCGGTTTCCAGCAGGCTCTTGCCGACCTCGTAGCCCTGGGCCGCGAGGAAGGTGAAGACCATCCCGCCCCCGATGACGAGGGTGTCCGCCGTCGTCAGAAGGTTCGCGATCACGGCGAGCTTGTCGGAGACCTTGGCGCCCCCGAGCACGACGACATACGGGCGGGCGGGCTCGACGGTGAGGTTCTTGAGGACGTCAACCTCGGCCCTCACCAGTCCGCCAGCGGCGTTCGGCAGCCGCTTGGCCAGGTCGTACACACTTGCTTGCTTGCGGTGGACGACGCCGAATCCGTCCGAGACGAAGACCTCACCCAGCGCGGCGTACTTGTCCGCGAGTGCACCGCGTTCGGCCTCGTCCTTCGACTCCTCTGCCGGCTCGTACCGCACGTTCTCCAGCAGCGCGACGTCGCCGTCAGCCAGCCCCGCGACGGTCTCCTGAGCCGACGAACCAACCACGTCACCGGCCAGCGTGACCTCAGCGCCCAACAGCTCGGACAACCGCTTCGCCGCAGGAGCGAGCGAATACTTCGGGTTCACCTCGCCCTTCGGACGGCCGAGGTGTGCCAGTACGACGACCTTGGCGCCGGCGGCGCGGAGGGCGTTGAGGGTGGGCAGCGAGGCGCGGATCCGGCCGTCGTCGGTGATCGTGTCGCCGTCCAGCGGCACGTTCAGGTCACAACGGATCAGGACCGTACGGCCCTGCAGATCCCCCAACTCAGAGACAGACTTCATGGCTGGTCCTTCCGGCGCGGCAGCAGGCTTGACGCTACTCGGCGTCCCGGAGCGAGGAGTCCGGGTACGGGTTGGCGGAATGGGGCGACATCGAACGCCACTCTCAGCACGATGCCGCGATGCACCGTCGAGACGAGCGTGCCGGCCCCCGCGGGTCGCGGGGACCGGCACACAGGAAACAGATCAGAGCTCGGCGCCGACCAGACCGACCAGGTCGACCAGGCGGTTCGAGTAGCCCCACTCGTTGTCGTACCAGCCCACGACCTTGACCTGGTTGCCGATGACCTTGGTCAGCCCGGAGTCGAAGATGCAGGAAGCCGGGTCGGTGACGATGTCGGCGGACACGATCGGGTCGGTCGCGTAGGAGAGGAAGCCCTTCAGCGGACCCTCGGCCGCGGCCTGGACGATGCTGTTGACCTCGGCGACGCTGGTCTCCCGGCCAGCCTCGAAGGTGAGGTCGGTGGCCGAGCCGGTCGGGGTCGGAACGCGCAGGGCGTACCCGTCGAGCTTGCCCTTCAGCTGCGGCAGCACCAGGCCGATCGCCTTGGCGGCGCCGGTGGAGGTCGGCACGATGCTCAGTGCGGCGGCGCGCGCGCGCCGGAGATCCTTGTGCGGACCGTCCTGCAGGTTCTGGTCCTGGGTGTAGGCGTGGATCGTCGTCATCAGACCCTTGACGATGCCGAGGCCGTCATCCAGCGCCTTCGCCATCGGCGCAAGGCAGTTGGTGGTGCAGGAGGCGTTGGAGATGATGTGGTGGTTCGCGGCGTCGTAGGCGCCGTCGTTGACCCCCATCACGATGGTGACGTCTTCGTTCTTCGCCGGAGCAGAGATGATGACCTTCTTGGCGCCACCGTCCAGGTGAGCCTTGGCCTTCGTCGCGTCGGTGAAGAATCCGGTCGACTCGATGACGACGTCGGCGCCGATCTCACCCCACGGCAGCGCGGCCGGGTCACGCTCGGCGAACGACTTGATCACCTGGTCGCCGACCTTGATGCCGCCGTCCACGACCTCAACCGGGAGCCCGAGCCGACCGAGGATCGAGTCGTACTTCAGCAGGTGGGCCTGGGTGGCATCGTCACCGAGGTCGTTGAAGGCGACGACCTCGACGTCGGCGCCAGAAGTCAGCAGTGCGCGGTAGAAGTTCCGGCCGATACGACCAAACCCGTTGATACCCACACGTACGGTCATGAAGCGATCTCCTTCAACAGTGACTGACCCGACATCAGCGAGCCAGCAGACACCTTAGCCAACTCGCAACCTTGCCGTTACGACCGCGAGTGCCGCTGGTCTGCCCCGACCAAGGCTCGCCGCCGCGACACCGCAGCGCCAGCTCAGGCCGACCCGAGGCTCACTCGTCGAGCATGTCGGCGGTCAGGTTCGCCTCGGTATTGGGCACGCCGAGCTCGGCGGCGCGCTTGTCTGCCGTCGCCAACAGTCGCCGGATCCGCCCCGCGACCGCGTCCTTGGTCAGTGGCGGGTCGTGCAGCTGCCCCAATTCCTCCAGGCTCGCCTGCTTGTTCTTGATCCGCAGTTCACCGGCAGCTCGGAGGTGCTCGGGAACGTCCTCGCCGAGCAGTTCGAGCGCGCGCTCGACGCGGGCGCCGGCAGCCACCGCGGCACGTGCCGATCGCCGCAGATTCGCATCGTCGAAGTTGGCGAGCCGGTTGGCCGATGCCCGCACCTCACGACGCATCCGGCGCTCCTCCCAGGCGAGGAGCGACTGGTGAGCGCCCAGCCTCGTCAGCAACGCAGCGATCGCGTCGCCGTCACGAATGACCACCCGGTCGACGTTGCGGACCTCACGGGCCTTGGCGGGGATGCTCAGCCGGCGGGCAGCCCCGACCAACGCCAGTGCCGCCTCGGGCCCCGGGCAGGTGACCTCCAGTGCCATCGAGCGGCCCGGCTCGGTCAGCGACCCGTGCGCGAGGAAGGCGCCACGCCAGGCCGAAACGCAGTCGCAGAGCCCCCCGCTGACCACCTGGGGCGGCAGGCCGCGGGCCGGTCGCCCACGCGAATCGATGAGGCCTGTCTGCCGCGCCAATGCCTCACCATCGCGGATGACTCGCACGACGTACCGCGTGCCGCGTCGGATCCCGGCCGCATTGACGATCACCAGATCGCTCTCGTGACCGAACACCTCACTGATCTCGGTGCGCAGCCGACGGGCTGCTGCCCCGGTGTCGAGTTCGGCCTCGATCACGATTTTCCCGCTCACCAGATGAAGGCCCCCGGCAAACCTCAGCGTGGCGGCGACTTCCGACTTGCGGCAGCACGGCTTGGTGACCTTGATGGTCGCCAGCTCCGCCTTCACCTGAGCGGTCATGGCCATTGCTGAATGATGCCACGACACGCCGGTGTCGATGTCCCGGCGTCGACGCGGCAGACGCCCGACCGCGGCGGGCCGCTAGATCCCCATGACTTCGGCGTACGCCGAGGCCAGCCGGAGCGGATCGTGGCGCGGCGAGCCGTCGCGCGCGGCCAGGTCGGCGACGACGAGTCGCGCCCCGAGCGAGTGGGTCCACGACGCGAGGTGGGGATCGTCCTTCGCAAAGCCGTCGTCGGCGAGCACCACATCCAGGCGGAGGTCAGGCGCATGCTCGGCGAGCAGTTCGACATGGCGGGCCGGGGAGAAGCCCGCGGTCTCCTCCGCCGGCTCGAGGTTGAGGGTCAGAATCCTGCGCGCACGGGTGGTGTGCACGGCGTGGGCCAGGTCTGGCACGAGCAGATGCGGAATCACCGAGGTGAACCACGAGCCGGGACCCAGGATCAGCCAGTCGGCGTCGAGCACGGCCTGGACGGACTCCGCGCATGCGGGCGGATCGGTCGGGATCAGTCGGACCAGAGACACCTCGCCGGAGGTCTTGGCCACCTGCGCCTGCCCCCGGACGACGGAGACGTCGTCTGGATGATCGACCTCGATGCCGATCACCTCGGCCTCGATGTCCAGCGGGACCGAGGCCATCGGCAGCACCCGCCCGCGAGCGCCGAGCAGCCGCGCGACCATGTCGAGCCCAGCGACCGTATCGCCGAGGTGCTCCCAGAGGCCTGCGATGAGCAGATTGCCGATCGCGTGGTAGCCGAGCGGACCGTCACTCTGGAACCGGTACTGCAGGACGTCGGCCCAGGCACGACCGGATTCGTCGTCACCACAGAGCGCGGCCAGAGCCATCCGGAGGTCGCCCGGCGGCAGGCAGTGCAACTCGGTTCGGAGCCGCCCGGACGAGCCGCCGTCATCGGCGACCGTCACAACTGCGGTCAGCTGATCGGTGATCCGCCGGAGTGCGGTGAGGGACGCAGCGAGACCGTGTCCACCGCCGAACGCCACCACCTTCGGCAGCGGGTCACGCTGCCAGCGCGTCCGACGGGCATGTGCCGAGAGTGGATCGGCGCCACCGGGAGCGCCGTCCAGGTGAAGGCTCACTCCCTGCCCAGATCGCGATGCAGGACCGTGGTCGGCAGTCCGCCGCGGCGCAGCCGTCGCGCCAGTTCCTCCGCCATCGCCGTACTGCGGTGCTTGCCTCCGGTACAACCGATCGCGATCGTCGCGAATCTCTTGCCCTCGTTGACGTATCCCACCGCCACCACCTCCATCAGCCGCTGCAATGAGGCCAGGAAATCTTCGGCACCCTGCTGCCCGAGCACGTAGTCGCTGACCGGCTTGCTCAAGCCGGTCTGCGGACGCAGCTCGGGAATCCAGTGCGGATTGGGCAGAAAGCGAGCATCGAACACCATGTCGGCGTCGACCGGGATCCCGTTCTTGAAACCGAACGACAGCACCGTCACGCGCAGCTGGTCATCGCTCGCTCCGCCGTAGGCATGCGCGATCCGCGAGCCGAGCTGATGAATGTTCAGCGAGGAGGTGTCGATCACCAGGTCTGCCGCCGCCCGCAGGGTGGCAAGCGTCTCGCGCTCGCGGGCGATACCGTCCAGCAAACGGCCATCCCCCTGCAGCGGGTGCGGTCGCCGGGCCGACTCCTGTCGCCTGACGATGATGTCGTCAGCTGCCTCGACGAAGACGATCTCGGGAATGGTGCCGCTCGCGCTCAGATCGGAGAACATCACCGGGAGCTGCTCGAAGAAGCCGCGGGTCCGCACATCGAGCACGACCGCGAGCCGTTCGACCTCGATCTGGCGCGCCTGCTGGCAGACCTCCGGCAACACACTCGGCGGCAAGTTGTCCACCACGTACCAGCCGAGGTCCTCGAGCGCATTGGCCGCGGTGGAACGGCCTGCGCCGGACATCCCGGTGACGACCACGACGCGCAGTGCCTTCGCCGGGCCGGCCTCGACGGGCGGATCGGCGGTTTCGTCGCTGGTCATGTCAGCAGTATTTCAAGCCGACACCGATCAAAGCACCTCGCCCGTGGCCGTGTTGATCGACTCCGGCTGAGGCTGCGCTTGCAGCGCCTCCAGCACGGCCGTCGCCAACCGTGGCCCGAAGCCGGGAACCGCGGTGATGTCCTCGATGCTCGCGGCCCGCAGCTTCTTCAACGAGCCGAAGTTCGCGAGCAGTGCCTTGCGTCGTACGTCGCCGAGGCCAGCCACCTGATCCAGTACCGACTCGACCATCGACTTGCTCCGCCGCGAGCGGTGATGGGTGATGGCGAATCGGTGCGCCTCGTCCCGCAGCCGCTGCAGCAGGTAGAGGCCCTCACTGGTCCTCGGCAGGATGACCGGATCCTCGACGTCTGGGAGCCAGACCTCCTCCAGCCGCTTTGCCAGGCCGCAGAGCGCAATGTCCTCGATGCCAAGCTCATCCATGGCTGCTTGCGCGGCGGCCACCTGGGGCGGCCCGCCATCGACGACGACGAGCGCGGGCGCGTAGGCAAACTTGCGCGGGGCTCCGGTGAGCGGATCGATGAGCATCGGGCCGTCTTCGCCGCCGTCGGCCGGGCCCGGGCCGCGCGCGGACTCCCGATCGTCGATCAGCCGTTTGAATCGCCGGGTGATCACCTCGTGCATGGCGGCGACATCGTTCTGTCCGCTGACCTGACGAATGACGAACCGGCGGTACTCGCTCTTGCGAGGCAGACCGTCCTCGAAGACGACCATCGAGGCGACCACCTCGGTCCCCTGCAGGTTGGAGATGTCAAAACATTCCATCCGCAACGGTGCGGCAGGGAGCTCCAGCGCGCGCTGAATCTCCTCGAGCGCCCGATTGCGGGTCGACAGGTCGCCGGCCCGGGTGGTCTTGTGCTTGACCAGCGTCTCACTCGCGTTGCGCGCGACCGTCTCCATCAGGTGGCGCTTGTCGCCGCGCTGCGGAACTCGGATCGACACATGGCCACCGCGACGCTCGGCGAGCACGCGCGCCATCGATTCCGATGACGTGGGCAACACCGGCACCAGGATTTCCTTCGGGACGGCATCGCGATCGCTGGTGCCCGGGTCGGCGTCGGCGTAGAGCTGGAGCAGGAACTGCTCCACCAGTTCGGCGGTCCCGCCTTCGTCCACCCGCTCGGCGACCCATCCTCGCTGGCCGCGTACCCGGCCGCCGCGAACGTGGAAGATCTGCACGGCGACCTCGAGCGGATCCTCCGCGAGGGCGATCACATCGGCATCTGTCTCGTCGCGGAAGACGATGGCGTTCTGCTCCATCGCGCGGCGCAGCGCGCCCAGATCGTCTCGATAGCGGGCGGCCTTCTCGAACTCCAGCGCATCGCTGGCTGAGCGCATCTCGCGCTCCAGCTTCTTGATCATGGGCGCAGCCTGGCCCGAGACGAACTGGCAGAAGTCGTCGACGATCGCGCGGTGCTCCTCGGCGGAGACCCGGCCGATGCAGGGCGCGGCGCACTTGCCGATGTATCCGAGCAGGCAGGGCCGCCCGAGTTGCTTGTGGTTGCGGAAGACCCCGGCTCGGCACGAGCGCATCGGGAACACTCGCAGCAGGAGATCGACGGTCTCCCGGATGGCCCAGGCATGGGAGTAGGGACCGAAGTAGCGCGTGCCCTTGCGCTTGGCGCCGCGACCCACCATCACCCGCGGGAACTCCTCACCGAGGGTCACCGCAAGCCACGGATACGACTTGTCGTCGCGGTACTTGATGTTGAACCGCGGGTCGAACTCCTTGATCCAGGAGTACTCCAGCTGCAGCGCCTCCACCTCGGTCTGGACGACGGTCCAGTCGACCTTGGTCGCCGTGGCGACCATCTGTCGAGTGCGGGTGAGCAGTGACGCCGGATCGGCGAAGTAGGAGTTCAGGCGGGAGCGGAGACTCTTGGCCTTGCCGACGTAGATGACCCTGCCGGTCGCATCCGAGAACCGGTACACCCCTGGCTCGTCCGGGACGGATCCCGGCGCGGGCCGATAGCTCGGTCCGGAGCGCGGCTGCAGGGTGGACGTCACGCCCGCCAGCCTAGGCGGGGCTGCCGACAGTCCTGGTGCCTTGGCACGACGATCCGCCGGCGCCCCTCACACGCGGCTAGCTCGCGGTGCGGGCCCTCACCTTCGTCGCCGTCGACGCCGTCGACCGTGCACCAGCGCGTCCGTTGCTGCCGGCACCCCGGGCCTTCGTCGCTCCGGTGGGTGCGACCAGTTCCGGCTGCGGCGCTCCCACCGGGACGGCGCGGCCGTCCAGAAGGGGCTTGAGGAAGCTCCCCGTATAGGAGTCCGGGTGCCGCGCAAGTTGCTCCGGGGTCCCCTGACCTACAACCATGCCGCCCCGCGAGCCACCTTCAGGACCCATGTCGATCAGCCAGTCCGCGGTCTTGATGACATCCAGGTTGTGTTCGATCACCACCACCGTGTTGCCGGCATCGACGAGCCGCCCGAGGACACCCAGGAGCTTGCGGATGTCCTCGAAATGCAGCCCTGTGGTCGGCTCGTCCAGGACGTACAGGGTGCGTCCGGTCGACCGCTTCTGCAGTTCGCTGGCCAGCTTCACCCGCTGAGCCTCGCCGCCGGACAGGGTGGGCGCGGGCTGGCCCAGCCGGACGTACCCGAGCCCGACCTCAACGAGGGTACGGAGGTGCCGGTTGATGGCGGGAATGGCGGCGAAGAACTCGACCGCCTCCTCAATCGGCATGTCGAGCACTTCGGAGATGTTCTTGCCCTTGTAGTGCACCTCCAACGTCTCACGGTTGTAGCGCGCTCCGTGGCAGACCTCGCACGGCACGTAGACGTCCGGCAGGAAGCAGCGGCCGCCCTTGACGTTGAACGAGAACCGGCCTGGCTGATAGCCACGCACCTTCGCCTCAGGCGTCTCGGCGAACAGCCGCCGCATGTGGTCGAACACCCCGGTGTACGTCGCGGGATTCGAGCGCGGCGTACGACCGATCGGCGACTGGTCCACGTGGATGATCTTGTCGATGTGCTCGGCCCCGCTGATGGTGCGGTGCCGTCCGGGAACGTCGCGGGCGTTGTAGATCCGCTTTGCCAACGCGGTGTACAGGATGCTGTTGACCAGCGTCGACTTGCCCGAGCCGGAGACTCCGGTGACGGCGATCAACTGGCCGAGCGGGAAGCTGACGGTGACGTTGCGCAGGTTGTGCTCGACCGCGTTGTGCACCGTGATTGCCCTGCCCTTGACCCGCGGCCGACGCACGCTCGGCAGTGGGATCGCGCGGCGCCCGGCCAGGTAGGCCCCGGTGAGTGACTCCTCGTTGGCGAGCAACTCCGGGACCGTGCCCGAATGCACCACCCGCCCGCCGTGCTCCCCCGCCCCCGGGCCGATGTCGACTGCCCAGTCAGCGGTACGGATGGTGTCCTCGTCGTGCTCGACCACGATCAGCGTGTTGCCCAGGTTCCGCAGTCGCACCAGGGTCTCGATCAGCCGACGGTTGTCGCGCTGATGCAGCCCGATGCTCGGTTCATCCAGCACGTAGAGGACTCCAACCAGGCCGGATCCGATCTGGGTGGCCAGCCGGATCCGCTGCGCCTCACCACCGGAGAGGGTCGCACTGGGCCGGCTGAGCGAGAGGTAGTCGAGCCCGACGTCCAGCAGGAAGGTGAGTCTCTCGTTGATCTCCTTCAGCACCCGGTCGGCGATCTGACGCTCGCGATCGGTCAACTCCAGCGCCGAGAGGAAGGTCGCCGCCTCGTCGATCGACATGGCTGACACCTCGGCGATGTTCTTGTCCCCCAGCGTGACCGCCAGCGACGTCGGCTTCAGCCGGGCGCCCTTGCAGGTGCGACACGGCACCTCGCGCATGTAGCCGGCGAACCGCTCGCGTGAGGTGTCTGTCTCTGCCTCCGCGTGCCGGCGTTCGATGTAGGCGACGACGCCCTCGTAGCTCGCGTTGTAGCTGCGCTCGCGGCCGTACCTGTTCCGATAGCGGACGTGGACCTGCCCCGGGACGCCGTGCAGGAGGAGCTGACGCGCCGTCGCCGGCAACCTGTGCCACGGCACCTCGGTCGAGAATCCGGCGCTCTCGGCGAGCGAGCTGATCAGGCGATTGAAGTAGTCGGCGACGTGGGCTGAAGTCCAGGGAGCGATCGCCCCCTCAGCCAGGCTTTTCTCTTCGTCCGGTACAACGAGAGTGCTGTCGACCTCCATTCGCGTCCCGAGGCCGGAGCACTCGGGGCAGGCGCCCCAGGGCCCGTTGAAGGAGAACTGCCGCGGCTCGAGTTCCTCGATGGCGATGTCGTGGTCATTCGGGCACGCCATCTTTTCGGAGTACCGCCGCTCCCGGCCGGGGTCCTTCGGATCGAGATCGACGAAGTCCACCGAGACGAGGCCCTGAGCAAGCCCGAGCGCCGTTTCCACGGAGTCGGTCAGCCGCTGCTTCACCGTCGGCTTCACCGCGAGCCGGTCGACGATCACGTCGATCGAGTGCTTGTACTTCTTGTCCAGGGTCGGCGGCTCGGTCAGCTGGACGAGTTCGCCATCCACCCGGGCCCGGCTGAAGCCATCGGCAGCGAGCTGACGGAAGACCTCGGCGTACTCGCCCTTCCGGCCGCGGACGACCGGTGCGAGGACCTGAAACCGCGTCCCTTCCGGCAGCGCGAGCAGCCGGTCGACGATCTGCTGCGGTGATTGACGGCTGATCCGCTCACCGCAGATCGGACAATGCGGTCGACCGGCCCGCGCGTAGAGCAGGCGCAGGTAGTCGTAGACCTCGGTGATGGTTCCGACCGTCGACCGGGGATTGCGACTGGTGGACTTCTGGTCGATCGAGACCGCCGGCGACAGCCCCTCGATGAAGTCGACATCCGGCTTGTCCATCTGACCGAGGAACTGGCGTGCATACGCCGACAGCGACTCGACGTAGCGGCGCTGGCCCTCCGCAAAGATCGTGTCGAACGCCAGGCTCGACTTGCCCGAGCCCGAGAGACCGGTGAACACGATCAACGCGTCGCGGGGAAGATCCAGCGAGATGTTGCGCAGGTTGTGCTCGCGGGCACCCCGCACGACGAGTCGGTCGCTCACGCTGGACATGCTATGCGGGGCCCTCTGACAGTTCCGCCGCGCCGGAGCCAGGCCAGGGCGCCGGGGCACCCCGCGTCGGTTCGAGACGGACGCGTCCGTCCGAGACCGCCCTGCTGATCTCCCGGGGGGTGCGCAAGGCTGTCAGAGGCCCTCCCCGCGGAAGGATCAGCGATGCAGCTCACCGTGCACATGTTCGTGAGCCTCGACGGCGTCGTCCAAGGGCCTGGTGGCCCGGAAGAGGACACCACCGGCGGCTTCACTCAGGGCGGCTGGGTGGTGCCGTTCGTCGACGAGGAGTTCGGCGCGATCGTGGACGGCTGGTTCGGCAAGGTCGGTGAGTTCCTCTTCGGACGCACCACCTACGCGATGATGGCCGAAGCCTGGACTCAGGTCACCGACCCCGACGACACAGTCGCCGCGGTGCTCAACGCCAAGCCGAAACACGTCGTCTCGACCACCATGTCCGAGGCCGCCTGGTCGCCGACCTCGATCATCTCCGCTGATGCAGTGCGTGCCATCGCGGACCTGAAGCAGCGCCCGGGGGACGAACTGCAGGTACACGGCAGTGGGCAACTGGTGCACGCGTTGCACGCCGCGGGGCTGATCGATGAGTACCGGATCGTCGTCTTCCCCGTCGTGCTCGGAGCGGGCAAACGACTGTTTCCCGACGATGGTCTGCCGACAGGTTTCCGCGTGGTGGACGCAACGACCACGAGCTCGGGCCTGGTGTCACTCGCGCTGCGGCCCGCGCCGTTCCGCCGCGGCGTCGTCGAGATCGACAACGGACAGGAAGTCATCCGAGTCGAGGACTGAGCTACAGCGGGGTCGCGCCATGCTCGGGTGCCCGGCCCGGGCCCAGCGCGCGGGCATAGCGTGAGGCTATGAGCACCGTCGCCCGGAACTCGCCCGAGGAGGAGCTGGCGAGCCTCCGTCAGCTGCTCGGGCACGCGACCCAGAGCTTGCTGGCCGAGACCATCGGGGTGGCGGAGAGCGACTGGCGCGGCAGCAGTCTGCTGCCAGGCTGGAGCCGCGGACACGTCGCTACCCACATCGCCCGCAACGCGGACGGGATGACTCGGCTCGTGGAGTGGGCGCGCACCGGAGAGCGAATCGAGATGTACCCGTCCGCCGAGTCGCGAACTGCTGACATCGAGGACGGCGCCGGTCGCCCCGGCGTGGATCTGCACGTGGACCTGGACAGCAGCGCCGGACGGCTGGCGATGGGGTTCGACCGCCTCGACCGAGAGGGCGGCTGGGACGCGACGGTGCAGATGCGCGGCGGCTTCGCCGTCCCGACCCGGCTCCTCCCGCTCGCACGGCTGCTCGAGGTCGAGGTGCACCACGTCGACCTCGACATCGGCTACACGTTCGCAGATCTGGACGAGACCGTCGCCCAGTGGCTGCTCGAGTGGTGCGAATTCCGACTGAGGGTCCGGGTGGAGTTCCCGGCACTGGAACTGGTGTCGGATGCCGGCTTCACGATCAAGGTCGGCCAGTCCGGTGGCGGCGTCCGGATCGCCGGATCCACCGCCAGCCTGCTCGGCTGGCTCACCGGGCGGCTCGGCGCGGACGCGGTCCGCGGCGATCCCGGCCTGCAGCTACCGGCGTTCTGAGGGCGAATCGTGCCGACCGGCATCGGGCACGTCAGCCGCGGCGCTCCGGCACTGGTCCGGCCGCTGTCGCCGACCGTGACGCTGACCAAGGTCAGCGTCGGACCGATGGACAACAACGCCTACCTGATGCGGCACCGGTCGGGCGCCCAGCTCCTCGTGGACGCGGCCAACGATGTCGACCGGCTGCTACGTCTGATCGACGGCCGGCTCGACGCCATCGTCACGACCCATCGGCACGCTGACCACTGGCAGGCGCTGGCTGCTGTCGCCGGCGACACCGGCGCGCCGACGATCGGCGGAACTCCGGACGCTGCGGCCATCGCGGCGGGCGCTGGGGTTCACGTTGATGCTGTCTGGACAGCCGACCGGCTGACCCTCGGCGACGAGTCCCTGGAGGTGATCGGGCTCGTCGGCCACACCCCTGGGTCCATCGCCCTGCTGTACGAGGGTCCGGACCGGGCGCATCTGCTGACGGGTGACAGCCTGTTCCCGGGCGGGCCCGGAAAAACCCGCAGCGCGACGGACTTCGCATCGCTGATGGGTGACCTGGAGAGCAGGGTCTTCGGGCGCTTCGACGACACCGCGGTGATCTACCCGGGCCACGGCGACGACAGCACGCTCGGCCACGAGCGCCCGCAGCTCGCTGCCTGGCGCGCTCGTGGGTGGTAGCGCGGCGTCGTCAGTGCGCGGAATCCCGTGACTTCGCCGGGTCTGCGTGTCCGGTCTGATCGTGCGCGAGCAGCATCGCGGCCATCGGAAGCAGCAGCACTGTCACCGCCCCGCCGGCGACCAACAACGAGGCGTGCGCGTCGGTCATCTGTCCCGCTCGCACGGCGACCGTGGTAACGGCGACGATGATCGGCAGGCCGGTTGCGCCGAGCAGCCCGATGCGAAGGCTGTCCCTGTTGGAGAAGGTCGCCGCACCGTCCTCCGGCGCGCGATCGAGACGGCTCGCCAGGTAGACGGGGACCCCCCGGGCGAGCAGGATCAGCAGCACGAAGCCGACGAGCAGGAGCGGTTCCGCGGCGACCGCGCGCGGGTCGATGGCCATCCCCGAGGTGACGAAGAAGACCGGGATCAGCATCCCGAAGGCGAGCCCCTCGAGCTTGTGCTCCAACGACTTGTCGCCCGCCGGCACGACGCGGCGCAGGATGAATCCCGCTGCGAAGGCCCCCAGCACCAAGTCGAGTTCGAAGACGATGGCAAGGGCGCCGAGGGCCGCCAACAGGAGGACGACCAGGCGCACGGTTGTCTGGGCTGTGCTCTCCGACCCGGACCGGACGAGCAGGTGCAGCCCGGACCCATGCTTGACGCGGGTGGACAGGAAGGCCACGACGACCGCCGTGGCCGCGAAGACGATCAACACGATCAGGGACGCCGCGGTGCCGCGCGTACTCAGCAGGAGTGCCATGGCGACGACCGGCCCGAGTTCGCCGACCGCACCGTGGTTGAGCACGGCCCGGCCGAGCGGCTGGCCGAGCAAACCGCCGTCCTTGAGGATCGGGAGCAACGTCCCGAGCGCCGTCGAGGTGAGGGCGATGGCCACCGCGGTGCCGCCGGCCACCAGTCCGGTGAGCCCGAGCACGAAGACGAACCCGAGCGCGATCGCGAAGCAGACGAGCCAGGTGATGAACGCTCGCCGTCCGCCCCGACCGGCCAGTTCGGACAACTCGATCTCGTACCCCGCGAGCAGGAACAGCATGCCCAGCCCGAGTTCGCGGACGACGTCGATGCCCTCGTTCAGCTCCGCGAGGCCGAGCACGTGGGGACCGACCAGGACGCCGAAGACGAGCAGCAGCACGACCTCGGGAAGCAGCCGCCGCGGCACCAGGCCGGCAAGCAGAGGCGCAGCCACCGCGCACGCCGCGATCCAGAACAGCGAGATCGCTGTCGTCTCCATCGGCGCGTCCTTCCGGTGGGCTGAGGCTGATGCTAGTGCCCTGGCTGCGGCATGGTCGCTCGGGCACGCGCGTCGGCGTGGAGGCGATCGCCCGGCGGCGCGTCGCTCAGTCTGCGTGCACGCCCAACCTGCCGCTCTCGACCACGTACGACGCGCGCGTCCGCACCGGCGCGGACCGTCGACGGACGTACGGGATCACTCGGAAGTCCGCGCGGGCGGCTCGCTGGTCAATGTGCATCCGAACGTATCCGCGTTGGCCGTTGTAGAAGCGGAGGTGCGGGTTGGCAGCCAGAAATTCGCGCCCCTCCGCTGGTAGGTCAGCACCGTCGCCGTCGCTGGTGATCGAGGTGCCGACGAACTCGGTGCCGACGAGCGCCGAATCGGGGCGCTGGTAGTCGGCCCTGAGGTCGAAGACGTGGTTCGCGTGCCGGTCCCCGGTCAGCACGACGAGGTTGCGCACCTGTCGGCGGCGCGCCTCGCCGAGCACCTCATTCCGCTCTGCGACGTACCCGTCCCAGGGGTCGAGGTAGACCCGCGTCCTGTCCGGCTCTGCCGAGGTGTCCGTCTGGGCCATCGGGGCCTGATTCCCCAGTAGCTGCCAACGCGCCGTTGACGCGGCCCAACCATCAAGTAGCCACGCCTTCTGCTTGCCGCCCAGCATGGTCTGGTCCGGGTCGAAGCGTGCGTCGCACTGGTCGGAGTACATCCCCTCGCACGGCTGGTTGCTCCGGTACTGGCGGGTATCGAGCAGGGTCAGGTCAGCGAGGTCGCCGTACGCGAGCCGACGATGCAACCGGACGTGGGAGCCTCTCGGCAGTTGGGCGTGCCTCAAGGGCATGTGCTCGTACATGGCGCGGTAGGCCCTGGCGCGACGGGATCGGAATACAGCCGGGTCTCGGTCGGGTTCGTGGTCGGGCTGGGAGATGTCGGCGGCCCAATCGTTCTCCACTTCGTGATCGTCGATCGTATGGATCCACGGGAAATGCGCATGGGCGCGCTGGAGCGATGCATCTGACTTGTAGAGCGCGTAGCGGAGCCGGTACTTCCGCAGGCTGACCGCTTCCTTCCGCATCAGCGACGAGAGCCGTGCGTGACGGGCATTGTGCTTGATCTCCGTCTCGTAGATGTAGTCGCCGAGGTGCAGGACGAAGTCCAAGTCCTCCTTCGCCAAGTGGTCGTAGGCAGTGAAGAACCCGTCGTGCCAGCGCGGGCACGACGCGAAGGCGAGCCGGAGATCACGCGGAGACGTTCCGGGAGCGGGAAAGGTGCGCGTCCGCCCGATCGGGGACAGCTGGCTCCCCACCCGAAATCGATACCAGTAGACGCGGTCCGGCTGCAGGCCCCAGACCTCCGGGTGGACCGAGTGCGCCAGTGCTACGTCGGCAAGCGCCGTCCCTTGTCGCACCACCCGGTGGAAACGCGGGTCGGCGGCGACCTGCCACTCCACCTTGACCGGCGTGGTCGACATCCCGCCGTGGCCGTCGGGATCGAAGGGGTCGGGCGCGAGTCGGGTCCACAGCACGACGCTGTCATGGCGCGGATCTCCGGACGCGACGCCGAGCGTGAAGGGGTTGTGCCGGGTCTTTGCGAGCGCGGGTGCGTCGTGGACGTCGACCAGGCCAGATCCAAGGAGAAGGGCAGCGCCGGTTCCCCGCAGCAGGGTTCGGCGAGACAGCAGCGGCGATGGCTCCATGACACGCTCCGTGGCCGTGCAGTCGGACTTTCCCGACCGCTCGGCCTCCGTTTGTCGCAGGCGCGCATGACGCCCCGCCGACGCGGCGGCCAACATGGCGACAAATATCTCGGCGCTCGTACGAGGGGGTGCCCGGACGCGAACCGTCCGCGACGACTCGTCGACCCTCGGATGAAGCTCCGTTGCATCGGCTCGACGTCGGCACATCCGAGGACGTAGGTTGCCGCCCACGTCGCCGGATGAGAACGAGATCACCGCGATCTCCGCACACCGCGCGGCAAAGCGCGCAAAGTCACCGTGCGCGAAGCATCGGTAGCCCATTCAGGTGAATTGACCCGCTCGATCCGGCACTCCTTGACCACCTGGCGTCTACCCAACGCTCATCTACGCGCATCCGCTCGCAGCGATTTCGCATTCGGTCACCGAGTGATCAACACCGCGTCACGCGACAGTCATGCGGATTGCAGCGGGAGTGCCCCGCTGGGGCGTTCAGGCGAGAGTAAGAAAGAGCTTTTCCATCATGGCCTGATCTTCTTCGGAGATGCCGTCCGGATTGGCCAGGCACTGGCGCAGGCCGGCCGAGACAATCGCGAAGCCGGCCCGATCGAGTGCGCGATTGACCGCCGCCAACTGCGTGACCACGTCACGGCAGTCCCGGCCCTCCTCGATGAGCCGAATCACGCCGCCAATCTGGCCCTGCGCGCGACGCAGCCTGTTCACGACCGGGGTGAATTCATCCGGCGACAGCGTGACCACACAGACTCCTCGATAGATCCAGGCCTCGAGCGGAAGGCGACTTGACCAAGATACCCCAGGGGGTACCATGATGTCCCTGGTACAGATACCCCACGGGGTATCAATCCGCCAGCACTAGCCAGCAGGAGTGAGCGAGTGGGCAGCCCCGTTGTCGGCAGCACGGCTCTGGACGCCAGTGGCCTGAGCCTCACGGTCGTCGAGACCCCGTCGTTGGGTGACCGGAGCTACGTCGTCCACGACGGCACCGTCGCCCTCGTCGTTGATCCTCAGCGCGATCTCGATCGAGTCCTCGCCGTCACGGAGTCAGCCGGGGTCTCGATCACGGACGTGTTCGAGACTCACATCCACAACGACTACGTCACCGGCGGCTTCGCCCTCGCTCAGCACACCGGGGCGCGGTACCACGTCAACGCCGATGACCCGGTCGCCTTCGCGCGCACGTCGGTCCGGAACGGCGACCTGGTGATGGTCTCGGAGCTGATGCGGATGCGGGCGCTGGCCACCCCCGGCCACACGTTCAGCCACCTGGCATTCCTGCTCGAGGCGAGACGGCACGAGGACGAAGAGTTTTCGCAGATTGGCGTGTTCACGGGCGGATCCCTGCTGTACGGGGGCGCCGGACGCCCTGACCTGCTCGGTCCGGAGCACACCGCAGCTCTGGCCCGCCACCAGTACGGCTCAGCCCGGCTGCTGGCGCAGCAGGTTCGTGATGCGGCCCTCGTGCTGCCAACGCACGGGTTCGGCAGCTTCTGCTCCAGCGACGCGGACACTGGCAACACCGACTCATCGACGATCGGCGAGGAGAAGACGTTGAATCCAGCGCTGCAGCTGGACGAGTCGACCTGGGTAGCCCAGACCTTGGCCGGCCTCGACGCATACCCGTCGTACTACTCCAGGATGGGGCCGGAGAACCTTCGCGGGCCCGATGCCGCCGACCTGGCGCCACCACAACTCGCGGACCGCGACGCCATCGCGGCACAGTTGACCTCCGGCGGCTGGGTGGTGGACCTGCGCAGTCGTACCGCGTTCGCCGCCGGCCATGTCGTCGGCTCCCTCAACTTCGGTATCGACGGCCAATTCGCCACCTACCTCGGCTGGCTGCTGCCGTGGGAAACCTCGCTGGTCCTGCTCGGGGAGACGGCTGGCGACGTCGCCGAGGCGCAGCGCGAACTGTCCCAGATCGGCATTGACGGCCTCGCCGGCACGGCGATCGGAGAGCCGACCGACTGGACAACGGGACGACCCGGCACCTTTCCGCGAGCCAGCTTCGCCGATCTCGCTACCGTGCGTCACCACCGGAAGATCAGCGTGCTGGACGTTCGGCGCGACAACGAGTTCCGCGAAAGCCATCTCAGCGACGTCACCCACATCCCCCTCCATGCACTGCTGACCAGGCTCGACGAAGCGCCGGACGGCGAAGTGTGGGTGCACTGCCAAAGCGGGTATCGGGCGTCGATTGCAGGGTCGGTGCTCTCTGCGTCGGGAAGGGCGGTCGTCGTGGTGGACGACACCTACGACCCGGACGGACTGCGTGACCTAGGTGTCCTCAGCGATGCTGCGTGACCCAAGACCCACCGACTGCCCCCAACCACTCACGGAGGAAGCATGTGTAGACCCGCTACGTGCACTGTGTGCGGCAAGACCACCTGGGCGGGCTGCGGCCGCCATGTCGATGCGGTGATGCGCGGTGTCCCGGCAGCTCAGCGCTGCCCGGGGCACGACAGCGCCGAGACGACAGCCTCGGGCTTCAGCCTGCGACGCATCCTCGGCCGACGCTGATTCAGCGCTACTGGCACCGTCGGTGATCGTCTGCGCCGTGTCGATCGGGGTCGTCGTCGGCCTCGCCCTCGGTGTGCTCGGCGGCGGTGGCGCGGTCCTGGCGGTCCCCGGAATGGTGTACGGACTGGGCGAAACGCCGCGTGCGGCCATCACCGGTTCGCTGGTGGTCGTGGGAGTGACGGCCGTGGCGGCTCTGATCTCGCACGCCCGCGCGGGTCATCTCCGGGTGGGGTATGCGTTGGCCTTTGCCGCGATCGGCGCCGGCGGGACGGTCGTGGGCTCACGGATCGGAGCCCGGATCCCTGACCCCCTCCTCCTGCTGGCATTCGCCGCGCTGATGGCCGTCATGGCGATCGTCATGCTGAGTCGCGGCGCGCAGGCCACCACCCGCGGAGCTGCGGGCGAACCTGCCGCGGTGCTCACCGTTCACCCCTTCACGTGCGCCTGCGAGCGCGTGGCGCGCATCGTGCTGGCCGCGGCCGCGGTCGGCCTCCTGACGGGGGCGCTTGGCGTCGGCGGTGGGTTCCTCATCGTGCCGACCCTCGTGCTGTGGCTGAAGTTCGGGATGCCGGCCGCAACCGGTACCTCGTTGCTCGTGATCGCCTTGAATAGCGCGACGGCCCTCATCACCCGGGCACGCGAGGGCACCCTTCAGCTGGAGGCCTCATCGTGGCCGGCCGTCGCACTGGTGACGGCGACGGCGCTCCTTGCAGCCTCCGTCGGCGGGCGCATCAGCGGCCGACTCGATCCGCGGATGCTCGGTCGCGCCTTCGCGATCAGCATGCTGGTCGTTGCCGCCTTCACCGGTGTTCAAGCAACCCTGGATGTGGCCTAGGCGCTCCCGGCTGGGCCAGCGTCAGCGGCCCAACAATTTGCCGAGAGCTTTGGCCTCGCGGCCGGGCGCGCGAGAGCCGAACACGTCACCGGAGCGGAACCGGGCGCTAGACAACGCCTCAAGCGCGTCGATGAGAGCCGGCCCATAGAGGGCAAGATCAGCCTCAGCCTTGGGCCGGAGCACCTCGACGTAGCGCTCCAGGGCGGCGCGGGCGGCCTTCCGCTCGCCTCGATCCCGCGCATCGAGCCATGCCTGACGCACAACAACGAGCTCGTCGTACTCCTGCCGGGCGCGCTGCCCGTCTTGAGCCGGGGGCTCGGTAGGAGGATCGGCCGGCGCCTCAGCGCGCTCGACCTCGGCGCGCTCGACGTCAGCGCGCTCGACGCTCAGCCGCTCAGCACGCTCGGCCTCCAGACGAGCCGCTTCGGCGCGTTCTCAGCCGCCTTCAGCCAGCCTCGGCACGTTCCGTCTCAGCCGCCTCCACCGCCAGCCGCTCAGCCTGCGCAGCAACCTCCGCAGCCAACCGCCGCCGCGACGCTCGCGCCCCGCCGGCCTCCAGCGAGCAGCCTCGGCGCGTTCTGCCTCAGACCGCAGCCCGGCTTCCAGCCGCTCCACCTCAGCCTGCTCAGCCGCCGCACGCTCAGCCTCCAGGCGAGCCGCCTCACGCGTTCCGCTTCGACACGAGCGGCCTCGGCACGCTCCGCCTCAGCCGCCTCCGCAGCCAACTGCTCAGCCTCGACCCGCGCCGCCTCGGCACGGGCCCGCTTCAACCTCCGCAGCCATCCGCTCCGCCTCCGCGCGGGCCGCCTCGGCACGCTCCACCTCAGCCTGCTCAGGGCTGGGCCAGCGTCAGCGGCCCAACAATTTGCCGAGAGCTTTGGCCTCGCGGCCGGGCGCGCGAGAGCCGAACACGTCACCGGAGCGGAACCGGGCGCTAGACAACGCCTCAAGCGCGTCGATGAGAGCCGGCCCATAGAGGGCAAGATCAGCCTCCGCCTTGGGCCGGAGCACCTCGACGTAGCGCTCCAGGGCGGCGCGGGCGGCCTTCCGCTCGCCTCGATCCCGCGCATCGAGCCATGCCTGACGCACAACAACGAGCTCGTCGTACTCCTGCCGGGCGCGCTGCCCGTCTTGAGCCGGGGGCTCGGTAGGAGGATCGGCCGGCGCCTCAGCGCGCTCGACCTCGGCGCGCTCAGCAACGTCCGCAGCCAAACGCTCAGCCGCAGCACGCTCGGCCTCCGGACGAGCCGCTTCGGCGCGTTCTGCCTCAGCCGCCTCTGCTTCCAGCCGCTCCACCTCAGCCTGCTCAGCCGCCCGACGCTCGGCCTCCAGGCGAGCCGCCTCGGCAGCCTCCACCGCCAGCCGCTCAGCCTCCAACCACTCCCGCTCAGCAACCTCCGCAGCCAACCGCTCGCCCGCGGCACGCTCCGCCTCCAGACGAGCAGCCTCGGCGTGTTGTGCTTCAGCCGCTTCTGCTTCCAGCCGCTCCACCTCAGCCTGCTCAGCCGCCGCACGCTCAGCCTCCAGGCGAGCCGCCTCGACGCGTTCCGCTTCGACACGAGCCGCCTCAGCACGCTCCGCCTCAGCCGCCTCCGCAGCCAACTGCTCAGCCTCGACCCGCGCCGCCTCGGCACGGGCCGCTTCAGCCGCCTCCGCAGCCATCCGCTCCGCCTCCGCGCGGGCCGCCTCGGCACGCTCCACCTCAGCCTGCTCAGCAGCCAGCCGCTCAGCCTCCAACCACTCCCGCTCAGCAACCTCCGCAGCCAACCGCTCCACCTCGGCACGCTCGGCCTCCAGACGAGCAGCCTCGGCGCGTTCTGCCTCAGCCGCTTCTGCTTCCAGCCGCTCCACCTCAGCCTGCTCAGCCGCCGCACGCTCAGCCTCCAGGCGAGCCGCCTCGGCGCGTTCCGCTTCGACACGAGCGGCCTCGGCACGTTCCGTCTCAGCCGCCTCCACCGCCAGCCGCTCAGCCTCCAACCACTCCCGCTCAGCAACCTCCGCAGCCAACCGCTCCACCTCGGCCCGCTCCGCCGCCAAACGCTCAGCCTCGGCACGCTCCGCCTCAGCTGTCTCTGCGTTCGCCTCCTCGTCTGCAGGCTCGTCAAACACCGACCACACATCCTCGCCGCGGGCGCGCGCCGCAGCCTCACGATCGCGGTGCGACGCAGACTCCTCGGCCTCGCGGCGTTCGACCTCGAGCCGATGGGCCTCGATGCGTTCCTCGCGACGACGACGGCGTTCGAGCCTCTCCGCCTCCGCGGCTTCCGCCTGGCGCAGCTCTTCCAGCCGCGCGGCCTCTGCCGCCTCCGCGGCCTGCCGCTGGGCCTCCTCGGCCGCCGCGACTTGGGCCTGCTCCTCAGCCACACGCTGTACTTCCGCTCGCGCACGCGCCGCCGCGGCGAGCGCCGCTTCCGATTCCCGCGCCGCCGGTCCCGCCGACGCCAACCACGCTCGAAGCGCGTTCAGACGGCTCGCCTCCAACCCGGCGAGCACAGGTTCCGAACTATCGGGCCCAAGCCGATCGACGGCTGGGAAAGGCGCCCAGGTAGCGCGAGCGGGCGCTGGGTGGCGACTGCGTTCAGGTGCGGCTCCTTCGAAGCCGAGGGCTTGCGCCTCCGCCAGAGCCGCGGCGGCTTCCGTGGCCCGTTCTTCTGCGGCCAGCTGGGAGGCCAGTTCTGCCCACGCGACGGCGAGCCGCCGACGCCCGTCATCGCCGAGGCGCCGCGCGGCCGGCTCCAGGGACGCGACGAGTTGCCGCCTCGAGGTGAGCGCGAGCGCAACGTGATCGGACGAGCCGAGCCGGTCGGCAAGCTCGCCGTAGACCAGGTCAAGGGGCGCCGCGAGGCGCTCGACGACCGCGGGACTGAGCCGGGCAGCCTGCGCCAAACGCTCGTCGACGACCTCGTCGTACCGGGCGCGGGCCGCGTACCCGAAGGCGAGTGCCGACTCCGGGACGCCTGCAGCCCAGCGCGCGGCTGCGGCCACCCGTTCGACGTCGATCACCAGATAGGCGGCATCCGCGTCAGCGCTGAGCCCCGCAGCGTGCACCTGCTGGAGGGCGGCATCCGCGGCAGCGTTCGCTCCGCTCACGTCACCGTCGGCCAGCGCGACCCGGGCCAGTACGACCAAGGCGAGGGCGCGGGTACGCGGGTCGAGCTCGGATTCCGGCTGCAGATGTGCAAGCTGTTGGCGGACGTCGTGAAACGACGTCATCGTCCGCCCGGCCGCGTCCGGCAGTCCCACGGCGGCCTGGATCGCGGCCATGTGCACGATCGCGGTCAGGTATCTCGTCGCGTCGCCGAGGGCGGTGTACGGCCCGAGCGGTCCCGAGGCCGTCAGAAGTTGCCCGCAACGCACCGCCGCCTCCTGGGCGTCGGTGGCCGCCGCAGCGTACGCGCCGCCGAGCAGCCGGTGCGCGGTCAGCGCGACCAGGGCGTCGGCGAGTTCCGGAGCTCGCGAGGGGTCAGAGCCGATCCAGCCACGCAGCCGTTGGACCGATGACGTAAGCGCCTTCGAGCGCTGCACGTACGGGTCCTGCGGTTGCCTGCCAGCCTTCGGGGTGTTGGCCATGGTGCCTCTCGGTGGGGAGCGCCGGACGCGTCGTCGTCACCTCGGCGCCGCGGCTACGAGGTTCCCTCATTCTCCGACAGCGCCGCGAGCGACCGCATCCCCGCGACAGCCCAGATGTCACTCCGACGCCGGAGCGAGCAGTCGCGAGCCACCGGACTCAATCCGCGGGCGTGTCGTCGTCGTCGTACGCCTCGTACACCAGACTGGGAGAAACCGCGGCCAGGAGGGCGTCCCGCAGCCGCTCACCCCGCGCGTAGACGCCGGGACCGACCATGACGGCGGTGCCGTCTCCGGCCATCGCGAGCGCATCCTCACCGAGCCGCGCCACCGCCACGATCTCGTCGAAACCGGCGCGCGAGATGCCGTCGGCATCCTCGGTATAGATCGCATCACGCGTCAACGTCACGCGCGCCTGGCGCGCATCCTTGAACAGTGCCCGGGCGAACAGCGGCGGCCGGAACACAGCCCCAGAAGGTATTGCCGAGGTGTACAGCTCGGCTGGTCCGATTTCGGTCAGCCCGTCGCTGATCAGAGCGCTGCGCGCCCGCTCGTCCACCAGCAGCAGCAGGCTCGGCGCGCTCCGGCGCAGGTACGTGTTGAACTCGCCCCGCCCTAGTGCCTCGAGACGCGCCATCTCGAGCCCGCCCTCGAATCCCAGGAGCGCGTCGACGGCATCGGACAGCGCTCGGTGGAGGGCCGCTTCCCGGCCGCGCTGCTCGTCGCGGACGCGTTCCTGCGCAAGCCGCCAGTGGGCGTCGTCGATCCCGTCGGCGAGGATCCGGCGCACCACGGCGGCACAGGTGCGTGACGCCTCGATCGTGCCCTCAGGGCCCGGCTCGATGCTCACCACCAGGTCGATCCAGCGATCCCCGATCGGAGTGAGTTCGACGTCCACCGCGTAGGTCAGCCCAAGCTGATGGCGTACGACCTCCGCCACCTGCGTCTCGATGGCGGCCGCCGCCACGAGGTCGGCTCCGTTCCCGCCGTTCGGCGGCAGCAGCACGCTCGCAAGACAGATGGGAGCGTCGACAACGACGAAGCCTGGGCCCGCGAGCGTGCGGGGGTGCGGTCGCGGCGACACCGGACGCGGGCCCGACGGCAGTGGCAACGACAGCCTCGGTAGCGGTCCGGCGACCAAGAGCACAGCGTTCTCGGCCGTGAACCAGGTCCGTGCGGCCGCGACGACCGCATCCTGATTCAGCGATGCCCGCTTCGCCGCTGGCGCGTCACGGACCCCGAGATCCCGGAATCCGTAGCGGGTGCGATGCAGGAACGCGATCGGGTCTGCACCCTCATCGGCCATCTCGCGGTCGAGGACCCGCGCCTCGTCGGCAAACCGCTCCAGCGGCGGGTATGACTCCCCCTCCCCCGGCGTCGGCGAGTCAGAGACCAGGCGCCGCGCTGGTGCTCGCGATCAGTGGTGTCGCCTCGGTCGCCGTGGCGCTCCTCGTGCTTGCGGCGGGGGGAGGGCTCAGCGCCGCCGCGTACGGGCCTTTCGATCCCGGCGCCCTCACCCGGATCGGCATTCCTGTGCTGCGCCCTCTGCGCGACCTCGCTGCAGCGGTTGCTGTCGGGGCCACCGCGCTGGCAGCGTGGGGAATCGCGCCGGCGACCACCGCTGAGCGTGGCGCGATCACGGGCGCCCGGCAAGCGGCACGACGGGTTGCCGTGATCGCGGCTGCATCCTGGCTCGGCCTGGCGGTCATCCTGTTGGGTCTGACCGCCGCAGAGGTGTCCGGGATCCCGCCGGGCGCGCCGGGCTTCGGCGCAGTCGTCACCTCCTTCGCCAGCCAGATCGATCTCGGCCGTGCGCTCGGGGTGAGCGCGCTGCTGGTGGCGATCTGCGTCACCCTGCTGGTGACGGCGACCCGCCACGGCACCCTCGTCTGGGCGGCTGCTGTTGCGCTGCTGGCGCTGCCACCGCTCGCACTCGCCGGGCACGCCGGCTCCGCCCGCGACCACGCCAACGCGGTCGACACGATGACCTTCCATCTGCTCGGCGTCACCCTGTGGGTGGGCGGCCTGATCACGGTGCTGGCCATCCGCCGCACGTTGGGGCGACAGCTGCCAGCCGTCGTCCAGCGGTATTCCCTTCTGGCTGGCTGGTGCTTCGTGACGGTAGCGGCCTCGGGACTGATCGCCGGATGGCTGCGCCTGGGCTCGCTGGAGGGCCTCGGTAGCCGGTACGGCCTGCTGGTGGCGGCCAAGGGCACCGCGTTGCTCGCTCTCGGGGTCGCGGGCTGGGTTCACCGACGCCAGACGCTCCGGGCTCTCCCGGAGCGTCCCGTGCACTTCATCCGGCTCGCGGCCGCCGAGATCGTGGTGATGGGGGCCACTGTCGGCATTGCCGTCGGGTTGTCCCGTACCCCTCCGCCTTCGGCAGCGGTCCCGGTCGATCCGCTGGACGTTCTCCTCGGCTTTCCCGCACCCCCGCCGCTGACCGCGCAGCGATACCTCACCGAGTTCTACCCGTCTGTGCTCTGGCTGACCCTCGCGATCGGTCTCGCTGCGCTCTATCTCGTCGGCGTTGTCCGGCTGCGGCGCCGTTCGGTCGCCTGGCCGGTCGGCCGATCGATCGCCTGGGTTGCCGGCTGCGCCGCGTCCCGCTGCTCTGGGTGCTCGGGGCTCCGGTCACGCTCGCGATGCGCGCGCTGAAACCGCGGACGGACGGCAGCTTCGGCCCTCGCGAGCAGCTGCTGGCGCTGGTGCACTCGCGACCACTCCAGATCCTCGGCAATCCCGTCGTCGCCGCAGCCCTCTTCACCGTTGGATTGGTCGTCTTCTACTACTCGCGCCTGTTCGAACTCTCGATGTTCACCCACACCGGACACGTGCTGATGACCGCCCACTTCCTCGCGGCCGGGTACCTGTTCGTGTGGGCGCTGGTCGGCATCGACCCAGGTCCGAAGCGCCCTCCGTACGCCTTCCGAATGATCGTGTTGATGATCACCCTGGCGTTCCACGCGTTCTTCGGGATCTCGCTGATGTCGTCGAACGAGGTGCTGGCGCTCGACTGGTGGCACTCCCTCGGCCAACTGGACGATGCTGCGCTGTTGGCCGATCAGCAGAACGGAGGGGCGATCGCCTGGGCGACCGGCGACGTCCCCTCCCTCCTCCTCGCTGTCCTGCTCGCCGTCGGGTGGGTTCGCAGCGACACGCGCCGGGCGCGTCAGCTGGATCGCCAGGCCGACCGTGACAACGACGCCGAGCTGAGGGCATACAACGAGCGGCTGACAGCGCTCCATCGCCGCGACGAGCGGCAGTGACGAGTAGAGCGCCGCGACGAGCGGCAGTGACGAGTAGAGCGCCGCGACGAGCGGCAGTGACCAGAAGCGCGTCGCGCCGTCGGGCGCCGCACCCGCTGCACGCCCCGGTGCGCGCCGCCCGCGTCGCAGTCCTCACCGCGGCGTCGGTCGCAATCGCCGCGATGGCTCACGTCGCAGCCGGCGGGGCCCCTCCGGAGGCCGGCCCGCTGCTCGTCGCAGCCGCGGTGTTTGCCCTGGTCGGCGTGATCGCGACCGGCCGCAGGTGTGGCCGTGTGCTGTTCGCCGGCATCCTGCTCACCGAGCAGTTCGTGGCCCACGTTCTGTTCGCGGCGTCGATGGCTCCAGGCCGCCCAACGGGTGACGGCTGCGTCGTGGCGCCCTCCCACCACGCGATGGCGCTGGCGTGTGCCGTCACCCCCGCGCCAGCCCAGCCGGACTCCGCTGGGTGGCCGATGCTGGCGCTGCACCTGCTGGCGGTGCTGGCGACGGCGTGGCTGCTGGCTCGAGGCGAGGCCTGGCTCTGGCGGTCCGCGGGCCGGATCGTCCGTGCCGCGCTAACTAGGCCCTCTCGTCGCCGCGCCAGGCCGCTCGGGCTGGTGCTCGCGGTCTCGCGCGTCACCGTGGGTCGCGCTGGGCGCGCTCCGGCAGCTCCTCGCGGCCCGCCGGCCTGGCCCCTGCCGGCCTGACGCACCCGCGATCTCTCGCACCGCTTTCTGGGCCGGCGACCCCTCCTGACGTGCGGCGGTCAGACCGCAGCGTCACGCCCTCCCGCTGAAAGCGAGAAATACCCATGTCCTTGTTGTTCTGCACGTCCAGCACAGTCGCCTCACGGCTGCGCCCATCCCTCCGCCGGGCGGTCGTCGCCGCCGGCATCGCGACGACCTTGCTGATCTCGGCACCGGTCGCCGACGCCCATGTCCGGGTCCGCCCGGACTCGACCGCGAGCGGTTCCTTCAGCGCCCTCACCTTCCGGGTGCCCAACGAGTCGGCCAATGCCGGTACCGTCGCGGTGAGCGTCGAGTTGCCCCAGGACGCACCGTTCCTGTTCGTCAGCACGCGGCCCGTCCCGGGCTGGACCGCCCGACGCATCGAGGAGCCGCTCCCGAAACCGATCACGACAGAAGGCACCACGGTGACCAAGGCTGTGCGAAGGGTGGTCTGGACTGCAGACAAGGGCGCCCGCATCCGTCCGGGTGAATATCAAGAATTCTCCGTCTCGGTCGGCCCGTTGCCTGCGCCCGGAACTCTGCTGCTGCCCGCCACCCAGACCTACTCGGACGGAGAGATCGTCCGCTGGGACGAGCCGGCCAGCGCGTCGGGCGAGGAGCCGGAACATCCGGCGCCGGCGTTCGAGGTGACGGCCGCGGCCGGCGACCACAGTTCGTCGACGCCGTCGCCGTCTGCTCAGGGCGGCGGAGCGTCCGCCGATCCTGCGGCCCGCGTGCTCGGCGGCGCGGGACTGGTCGCAGGCCTCGCGGGCATCGGCGTCGGTGCCGTCGCCCTTCGCAGCCGGCGGAGCCCTTCGGCATGACGCCGCGCGTCCACGTGGTGACCGCACGGAGGCGGATGGTGGCGGTCACGCTCGCACTGGTCGTTGCGTACCTCTGGTCCGCGCCGGTCACCGCGTGGGCGCACAACAGTCTGGTCGGCAGCGATCCGGCCGACGGCGCCCGACTGGCACGCACGCCGTCGGTCGTTGTCCTGACGTTCGACGAGCCGGCAATCGCGATGGGCACGAGAATCGTCGTGACGGGGCCCGGGGGTGAGGTCCAGGCCGGCGACCCGGTCCTGGTCGACAACACGGTGACGCAGGCGTTGGCCCCCGCGTCGACAGGCGGGTCCTACGTCGTCCAGTGGCGGGTGACCTCGGCGGATGGTCACCCGATCACGGGCACCTTCGGCTTCACCGCCAGGGATCCGGGCGCACCATCGAGTCAGGCGTCGCCGGCAGCAGCGCCGCGGGGCGAGGACGAGACGACGAGCCCGCCTCGTCCGACCCGGCTGATCCCCTTCGCCGCGCTCGGCGTCGTAGCGGTTGCGCTGGTCGCCTGGCTCCGCGCGAGGCGCCCCGGCCGCCGCGACTGAGCTCGCAGCGGCGTACCAGGTCACCCAGGCCGCCCCGCCGGAGTGGCAGGCGGCAGACTCCTCGTGTGCAGCATGACGGCAACGGTTGGGTGCACTGTGGCCAGGGGCACCGGCATTGGGGTCGCTTCGGCGCGGCCGGGCTGCTGCTGCAATGGCCGCCCCGAGCGGACGAACAGCGCGAGCCGCTGATCCTGCTCCAGCATCGCGCGATCTGGACCGCCGATGGCGGCACCTGGGGCATTCCGGGGGGCGCCCGGGACAGCCACGAAACGCCCGTGCAGACCGCCCTGCGCGAGGCGTACGAGGAGACCGGCATCGCGGCCCGGTCCGTCGCGGTGATCGATGAATTCCTCGACGACCACGGCGCGGGCTGGAGCTACACGACCGTGCTGGCGACGGCACGTGAAGAGGTGCAGCTGATTCCGCAGGAGGAGTCCGAGGAGCTGCGCTGGGTTGCCGTGTCCGTCGTCGAAGAACTGGGGCTGCACCCCGGATTCGCCGGCACCTGGCCGCGGCTGCGCAACCAGCTCCCGCAGGCGCGGGCGGACGGGGCGTAGCGGGACCGAGGCAGGACGAGGCGGGACTGCGCGTCAGGCAGCCGCTGGCGCTGCCCGGTCCGGCCTGCCATCCCACTGCTGGCGAGCGGTGCGCCGCCGGCGCCGGTAATGCCGTCCCTGGGCGACGATCCCGACCACCGCGAGAACGACGTAGGCGGCGAACCACCACCATTCAGCGCGGGTGGCTACGCCACCACCGACGCCGGGAACCCCCGCAGCGCCGAGCAGCAGCGCCACTCCGGTCACAGCGGTGCTGGCACCGGCCAACGCCGTCGTGACGATCAGGATGATGACCGGCAGATTCGTGACGATCGCCAGGACCGCCAAGATCACCGCGACGATCGACCCGACGAGGACCGTCACCCAACCCGGGCCGGCACTCAGCGCCGCCGTGATCGTCGCTCCGATCGTGAACCCGATGGTGGCCATCCCGAGCACCACTGAGACCTGGTAGAAGAAGTAGGCGAGCAGCCCGAACGCGATGGCCACCACGATGCCGACGACCCAGCTCAGGGTCGTCGCGAGCAGGCCGCCGTTGGTCACCGTCGCCACGACCCCAGCACCCAGCAGGAAGCCGAAGAAGGCTCCGAAGATGCTGATCAGCACCCGCATTGCGAGGTACCCGGCGAAGCACAGCAACAGCCCGATCACCACAGCAATGCTTCCGAGCACCAGCCCCTGCATGCCGCCTCCTCAGTCGATCGCCCACGACCCCGGTCGAACCAGCCTACGGCGGAACGGACCGGCAGGAGCTAGTGCGCGATCTCGGCAGCACGCTTGACCCTCGCCGACGCGATCGGGTTCGCGTCGGCGACCTTCTCGTCGAAGCGATGGTTCAGGATCTTGGCCACCTCGATCAGGGCCGCAGCCCGCTCAGCCGCGGCAGAATTGGCCATCCGGGCCCAGCCGCCGTCAACCACCTTGTCGTACCGGTCAACGTCGCGGGCACTCACGATCAGCGGAAATCCGAATCGCTCGCGGTAAGTGGCGGCCAGTTCCTGGAGGCTGTCGTGATCCTCCGCGACGAGCGCACCCACGCCGGCTTCGGAGTGGTCGCGGACGTAGGTCAGGTCCGGCGCGTCCTCGCTGCCGAGATCGGGCAGTGACCGGAGCAACCCCAGCTGGTCCTCGCCGGCGCCGGTCAGCAGGGCATCGTGGAAGGCACCGCGCAGTGCGTAGGCGTCGCCGAACGGGCGCGCCGCGTACGCGGCTCGGATCAGCCACGGCGCGCCGTCGACCAGATCGGCGAAGGTCGCGACGAACTCGTCCTCGCTCATCCGATTGACCTGGTCCAGCGTGACGAGGTCAGCACCCGGCCGTCCGGCGACGGCCTGGCCGCGGCCGCCGGGTGTGGAAGAAGAGCAGATTCAGCACGATCGCGACGATGGCGCCGAGGGTGATGCCCGAGCCGAAGAAGATCTGCGCCCAGGCGGGGAGGGCGCCCGAGATCGCAGCGTAGGAGGTGATCAGTCCCGCCGCTCCCAGCGTCGAGCCGACGATGATCGAGTTCCGGTGGTCGTTGAAGTCGACCTTCTGCAGGGTCTGGATGCCGGCGACCGCGACGGCCGCGAAGAGCGCCAGCGCCGCGCCGCCGAGCACGGGATGCGGGATACCGGCGACGATGGCCGCGGCCTTCGGCAGCAGTCCGAGGACGATCATGATGGCGCCGGCGGCGGCGACCACCCAGCGCGACTTGACCTGGGTCAGTCGAACCAGACCGACGTTCTCGGCGAACGCGGTGTAGGGAAAGGAGTTGAACAGGCCGCCGAGGAACGTCGCCAGGCCGTCCGCGCGGATGGCGGCGGCGATGTCGGAGGGCCGGATGCGCTTGCCGACGATCTCGCCGGTCGCGTACGAGTCGCCGGTCGTCTCCACCATCGTGATCAGCATGACGATGATCATCGAGAGAATCGCGGTGATCGAGAACTGCGGAATGCCGAAGGAGAGCGGAGTCACCGCACCCACCCACGGCGACGTCGCGATGTTGTCGAAGTGCGCGTCGCCGAGCAGGAACGCGACGAACGTGCCGATCACCAGGCCGAGCAGTACCGCGATGGTCTGCAGGAAGCCCCGGGTGAAGCGCTGGATGACCAGGATGAGGCCGAACGTGCCACCCGCGTAGGCGAGGTTCTGCAGCAACAGGTCGGGATTCCGAAGGCTGTAATCGGCGAACGCCACCTCCTGGAACGCCCCGGCCGGATCGATGTAGAAGCCGTTGAGCCCGCCGATGGCGCCGAAGGTGATGTCGCCGGCCGCGACCGGGATCAGCGCCACGCCGATGATCAGGATGATCGAGCCCGTGACCACGGGCGGGAAGAAGCGCAGCAGGCGGGCAAAGAACGGCGCCACCAGCATGGTGAAGAGACCGGCGACCAGAACGGAACCGTAGATGGTCAGCAGCCCGTCGACGGGTGTGCCGCCGGCACCGATCACCGCAGTTCCGATCGCGATCATCGGCGACACCGCAGTGAAGGTCACGCCCTGAAGGAGCGGAAGCTGAATGCCGAATCTGAACCACCCGCGGCCGAAGCCGACCGCTTGGATGATCGAGGCGATGCCGCAGGTGAACAGGTCGGCGTTGATCAGGTGGATCAACTGCTCGCTGGTCAGGCCCAACGCGTTCGCGACCAGGATCGGCACCAGGACGGCCCCGGCGTAGAAGGCCAGCACGTGCTGAAATCCGTAGGCCGCCAGCTTTGGAACCGGCAGGACCTCATCCACCGGATGCTTGCGCGCCGGCGGCGTCGCCTTCTGGGCAGTCAGGGTGGCGGTCATCGCATCTCCTCGGCGTCCGGCGCCGGGCGGTCCCGGGCTGGCCGGGGTGACCCCGCGCTCCCTTGCTTCGGCTCACTATGGAACGCCCTGCGCGCGGCGCGACAGACCCACCGACGGAATTTACGTCGGCGTAATGGCATCGGAACGCTCGGCGAGGGGGTCCGCCTCGGCCTCCCCCGGGCACGGGTGTCGGCGGGTATCACCCTCGTCCGACGCACCCTCATTGCCCGCAGACTCAACATTTCGCACGAGAGGTGTGCCATGGCCAACGTCAATCTGCGGTCCCTGAACGTCCCCGAGCACTTCATCCGCCACAGCGGCTTTCGCGGGATGGTGACCAGGCTGACCGGCCCGATCCAGGACTTCTCGTTCGCCATCACCCGGCGCGGCGAGCACCTCGTGTCGCTCCGCTCGGCAAACTTCCCGAACCGGATGCTCCGGCACCGGAATTTCGAGGTCCATCTGGACCCGATCTCCGACGACGAGCTGTTTCGGAGGGACTCGACCTTCCGCTTCGTCGAGGGGCTGGCCGATCCGGCCGGAGTGTCCTTCGAGTCGGTGAACCTTCCGGGCGCCTACCTCCGCCACCGCGACTTCCTCCTCTGGGTGGAGGCCCCGGCATCGCCGACCGACATGCTGTTCCGGCGCGACGCGACCTTCGTCCGCGAGCCTGCTCGGGTCTTGATCGACCACGGGACCGAACTCAACCCCGTCAACGACTGAGCCGATCCTGCCGCCGCGACAGGGTGGGATCAGGCGGCGAGATGGAAGGTGTGCGCGAATCGGCCGAGAAGGTGGCCGTCGCCCTCGAGCACCTCGACGGCGCCGCTGACGATCGCCCGGTCGGCGGCAAGCTGGCCGGAAATGAGCCGGTGGATTCCCGGGCCGGCCGCGAAGGACAAGTCGACAGCGCCCTCGCCGCGGCTCACATCCAGAGCAGGCCCATCCACGCGGATGAAGAGCTGGTCGGGCCCGAAGCGGGCCGCGTATGCGGTCGCCGGGAGTGCTGCCGCGACGTCCGGGCGGAAGGCCGTACGCAGGTCGATCGTCATCGAGTCAGGCGTGATGACCTGCTCTTCTCTCGGATCGCCCATCGCCTTGAAGCCCCACGCGCCGAGTGCGAGGACGACGGGTTCCAGCTCGCGGCCGTACGGGGTCAACTCGTAGACGATGACC
Organism: Propionibacteriaceae bacterium; assembly: GCA_044225235.1. Taxonomy (GTDB): domain Bacteria; phylum Actinomycetota; class Actinomycetes; order Propionibacteriales; family Propionibacteriaceae; genus Microlunatus. The sequence continues at coordinate 310,418 of JBGAIX010000001.1, forward strand.
CGGGACCGCGGCGCCCGGCGAATGACGCCGGCCGCCTGCAACTCCTTGAGCCGCGCGGCCAGGATGTTGGTCGGAATGCGAGGCAGACCGGCCGCCAGCTCCCCGTATCGCCTCGGCCCGACCAGCAGGTCCCGCACGATCAGCATCGCCCAGCGCTCCCCGACGAGTTCGAGGGCCTGGGTGATGCCGGAGTACTGCCCGTAGTCGCGCGCGGCCACGGCCCTCAGCCCTGCTGGTTCGCGAAGGCCTCCGGGCCCTGTTGGGCGGCAGCGGGATCCATGTAGCCGAACTCCAGGATGTTGCCGTCCGGGTCGGTGAGCTGGCGCTGGTACATGAAGCCGTAGTCCGCAGCGGGCCGCGCCTCCGTGCCGCCGGCAGCGAGACCGTTGGTGACGGCCGCGTCGACGGACTCGCGGTCGTCCAGGAAGATGGCTGTCGACACCGACGGATGGGTGGCCGGGTCGCCGAGCGGCAGGTCGGTGAAGGTCTGGAAGTACTCGCGGACCAGGATCATGAAGTAGCTGTGGTCCTCCTCGACGACGACGCATGCGGCGTTGTGGTCGGTGAAGAGCGGGTTGATGGTGAATCCAAGGGCCGTGTAGAACGCCTTCGCACGCTCCAGATCGGTCACCGGAAGATTGACGAACATCGCGATCATCGTGGTCTCCTCACATGCGGGTTCGGCCAAACACTTGCAAAAAACAAGTGTTGAGTCAAGCCGAGAAACCGCGATGAGTTCGGGGACCGGCAGGGGTCTGGACTGTCAAGGACCAACGACGGAAGGGCACTCCGATGGGAACGTTGATGATCGACTTCATCACCTCACTCGATGGCTACGGAGCAGCCGAGGGCTGGCCGGGCTGGTGGGGCATGGAGAGCCCCGAGTACCTCGACTGGTTGGGCGCTCAACCCCCGCGCACGGTGCTGATGGGCGCAACCACCTACCGACTGATGTCCGCCTTCGCCGCCAACGGCGAAGAGGGCGTCGACGAGGCCCTCACTCCCCTCCGGAAGGTCGTCTTCTCCAGCACCCTGACCGAGCCGATCGAGTGGGGGAACACGCGTCTGGTCAGGGGTGATGCGGTTGAGGCGGTCAGCTCGATGAAGGACGCCGACGACGGCGAGCTGACTACTCTCGGCAGCGTCAGCCTGTGCCGGTCATTGCTCGCGGCCGGGCTGGTCGACCGCTTCCGCGTCGTCGTCTTCCCGGTGGTCACCGGTGCGACCGGCAGCGATCGGATCTATGCCGGGTACCCCGACGTTCGGCTGGAACTGGTGGACAGCCGGACCTTCGGTGGCGGCCTGCAACTCCTGGAGTACGTGCCGACCGTCCTCGACGGTCCGCCGCTCGGCACGGAGGGGTGACGGGCGGGCTCATTCCTGCTGGCGTCGGCGGGAGTATCAGCACGCAGCGGAGCAAGGCGCCGACGTAGGCTGCGGCCGTGATCCACGTCGTTCCGTACGACCCTGATTGGGCGCATCGGTTCGAAGACCTGAAGGCCGAGTACACCGCTGTACTGCGCAGGGCGGGCGTGGACGTGGTTGCGATCGAACACGTGGGCAGCACGTCCGTACCGGGACTCGCCGCGAAGCCCGTCATCGACTGCGACATCGTCGTGGCTGCCGATGACGTCGAGCCCGCGTCGCGAGCGCTCGTCGGGCTCGGCTTTCGGCCGCGGGGTGATCTGGGCATCGAGCAACGGTGGGCATTCGCACCACCCGCGCGGCTCGCGCCGACCCACACCTACGTGACCGTCGCCGGATGCGTGTCGCTGCGGAACCACCTCGCCGTTCGCGATCGGCTCCGATCCGACCCGCAGCTCCGCGATGCCTACGGCGACCTCAAGGTGCACCTCGCACGGACGGCGAGAACCAGCGACGAGTACGTGCAGGGCAAGAGCCACCTCATCCAGGAGATCCTCAAGAGCGCTGGATTCACCAAACGCGAGCGCGAGAGCATCGGGCGCGCACAGCAACAACACCAGCCCGCGCCCGAGGACGACGATGCTCCGGGGCTGGTTTCACCATCGCCGCATGATGGGTCGACGCCTGGACGTACCGTCCAGTGATGGACCAGCGGCTCGCGGGACTAGCCCGCGCGACGCCGGAGTCGCAAGGCGTCGATCCACACGGGCTCCTCGGTCTGCTGGATGCCTGGGCGGAGACGCCCGACGTCGAGATGCACAGCCTGATGCTGCTTCGGCACGGCGCGGTGGTCGCCGCGGGCTGGTGGGCGCCCTACCGGGCAGGCCTGCCGCACCTGCTGTACTCGCTCAGCAAGAGCTTCACATCGACGGCCGCCGGGCTCGCCGTCGATGAGGGTCTGCTCGACCTGGATGCCACGCGCGATGACGGTGCGGCACGTCGCGTCGATGACCAGCGGTCACCTGCGCGATACGCGTGACCGCGCCTTCGCCGCCGATCCCGACGAGCCGGTACGGGGGTTTCTGCTCGTCCCGCCCGACCGCGAGCCAGGCACGATCTTCGCGTACAACCAGCCCTGCAGCTACGCCTTGGCCGCCATCATTCAGCGGCTGAGCGGCCACACGCTCAGCGAGTACCTGCGTCCCCGGCTCCTCGACCCGCTCGGCATCGGTCCAGTCGCCTCACTGCAGCGCCCTGCCGGTCGGGACCTCGGCTACAGCGGACTGCATGCCACCACGGATGCCATCGCGAAGCTCGGGCAGCTCTACCTCCAGGGCGGCATCTGGGAAGGGCGCCGCGTGCTGCCCGCAGCATGGGTCGCCGAGGCGACCCGGCTCCAGATCCCGACGCCGACCGAGCCTCAACCGGACTGGCAGCAGGGCTACGGATTTCAGTTCTGGCGCTCTCGACACGGCTACCGCGGCGATGGCGCGTACGGGCAGTTCTGCCTGGTGCTGCCCGAGCACCACGTCGTGCTGGCTACCACCGCGGCGACGGAGAACATGCAGGGCGTCCTGGACGCGGTCTGGGACCACCTGCTCCCCGCTCTAGCCCCGGCGCCGCTGCGGCCTTCCCGGGCCGGCGCGGATCTGGCCGATCGGCTTGCCGCGCTGGAGCTACTGCCCCGGCGCCCGACCCCGGCCGATCCCGACGCTCCCGCGGAGCTGCGGTTCAGCCCGGCTGGTGCAGGATGCGAGCACCAGCCAACGCTCACTGGGGTAGTCCTGCGCCGCGTCGGCGCGGAGTGGCGGCTGACGCTGGTTGAGGACGCAGCACGTGTCGCCCTCGTTGTAGGCGCCCACGGGTGGCGGACGAGTGTCAGCGCCGACCTTCCGGTGGCGGCGGCTGGCGGCTGGACCGACCCGAGCACCTTCGAGGCTGACGTGATCCTGCTGGAGACTCCGCACCGATTGACCGTGCGCTGCTCGCGCCCCGACGGCACGTTCCGAGCGATCTGGCACACCCGCCCAGTGCCACCGCGCCCGCTGAGCCAGCTGCGGATGCCTCGCTCGGGCTGAGCCCTGGGTCGATGTCCTCGCGAAGCACCACCGGCCGGCGCGGCGGGGCCCGCGCCATCGCCGCCGGTCAAAGCCCAGCGACCGCGTCCGTGACCGGGGTGTCGCCGGCGATCAGGTCAACGGTGCGGCCGATGCTGCCCGGGTTGTCGAGCACGGCCAGCAGGACGGCGGCCACGTCGTCCCGGCTGACCCGACCCCTGGGCAGCCGCTCACCCAACGCGACCCGTCCGGTGCCCGGGTCGTCGGTCAACCCACCCGGTCGGACCACGGTGGCATCCAGCCCACTGGCCCGAACCGCGTCATCGGCCCGACCCTTGGCCCGCAGGTAGACGCTGAACGTGTCATCCCCGGCCGCGTCGGCGTCCGCCCCCATGCTGCTGACGATGACGTAGCGTCCGACGCCCGCGCGCTCGGCGGCCTCCAGCAGCCGGACCGCACCGCCGTAATCCATCGTCTCCTTGCGCGCCGCGCCGCTGCCGGGCCCAGCCCCGGCCGCGAAGACGACGGCGTCGCAGCCCGCGATCGCCGCGGCGACGCCCGCGGTGTCGTCGCGCTCGAGGTCGACGAGCGCGGGCTCGGCACCGGCGCGACGAACCGCATCGGACTGATCCGGATTGCGGATCAGCGCGACCGCCTGGTCGCCGCGGGCGTCCAACAGGGTGGCGAGTCGTCGAGCGATCTGACCGTGACCTCCGGCGATGGCGACGCGCATCCCCTCACCCTAGGCCCGTCCCCGGCGCCAGCCCCGTCGGCCCCGAGCCTAACTTTCGCCTAGTTCAGGCGCTCGTTCATTGACCCTGCGGGTGCGCTCCTCGGAGTGTGGCGGGACGAGTCGAATTCTCACGGAGGTGCGATGTCGCTCATCAGCGGCCAGCAGGGTGGCACAGCGTCCGCCTCGAGTACGACTGCGGCGATTGTGGCGGATGGGGTGACCAGGGCCTACCCGGTCGGCAGGGAACAGGTCGAGATCCTGCACGGGGTCTCCCTGCAGATCGACTACGGCGAGATGGTCGCGGTCATGGGCCCCTCCGGATCAGGCAAATCCACCCTGCTCTACTGCCTCGCCGGACTCGAGCCACCCTCCACCGGACACATCACCCTCGCCGGCCGCGACCTCGCCACCACCAGCCGCGCCGACCTCGCCCGGATGCGACGCACCGACATCGGATTCGTCTTCCAGTCCTACAACCTCATCCCCACCCTCACCGCCTACGAAACCGACCACCCTCCATGTCCGGCGGCGAACAACAACGCGTCGCCCTCGCCCGCGTCATCGCCCAACAACCCCGCATCGTCTTCGCCGACGAACCCACCGGCGCCCTCGACACCCGCTCCGGCGCCCGCATCCTCAACGAACTCCACCGGATCGCCCACCAACCATCCACCGACCCGACTGGCGGCCGCCGCTGCGTCCTGGTCGTCACCCACGACCCCGCCGTCGCCGCCCAATGCGACCGCGTCCTGTTCATGAAAGACGGACTCCTCGTCCACGAACTCCGACCCACCGGCACCGACCAACCCACCGAACAGGTCGCCACCGTCCTCGTCGGCCTCACCACCCCCCAGGACTAGGCACCCCCATGCGCCACCTCCACCTCGCCGAACTCCGCAACTCCTGGTCCGCCTGGCTCGGCGTCACCATCGCCTTCATCACCATCAACTTCACCCTCACCCTCGCCGCGCTGACCACCTACTCCGGGCAGATCTTCGTGTTGTCGGGCGCCATCAGCGTCTGGGACTCGGCGTCGCTGACACTTATCCCGGCGCAGAACTTCCTGTTCTGCTCTGTGATCGGGGCGGTGGTGATCGGGTCGGCGACCAGCCTGGTCGTAGACTCCCGCCGCGGCTCCCTCGGCCGGCTCGCCCTCACCGGCGCCACCCCCGGCCAGATCATCGCCACCATCATGAGCCAGCTCACCGCCATCACCCTCGCCAGCGCCGCCATCGGCGACCTCGCCGCCCTCCTCGCCCTCCAACCCACACTCACCTTCCTGGCGGCCGAACGCGGCGGGGTCCCCGTGCCGCCGGCGCACTACGTGGCCTGGCCCGTGCTGGTGGCAAACGCCCTCGCCATCGGGGCGGCCCTGATCGGCGGCCGCAAGCAGGCGCGGCGGGCCAGTGAGATCGCTCCGGTCGAGGCCCTGCGCCAGACCCACCGGGTCGGCGACGACCCGATGACCGTGGGCCGCTGGGTCGGCGCCGGCTTCTGCACCCTGGTCATCGCGGCTACCTACGCCTGCTTACCCCTGCTCGTCGCGCACCGGACCAAGGAGACCCTCAGCAACATGGTCATCATCAGCCTGACTCTGCTGATCGTCACCGCGGTGCTGCTGTCCGTCGTCGGGCCCCGCGTCGTTGGCCCGGTCACGGCAGCCTGGACCCGCCTCGTCCCGGCGTTCGACCCGAGCTGGCAGCTCACCCGAAGCACCGTGCTCGCCCGGGCCCCCCGGCTGACCAAGTCGGTGCTGCCGGTGATGATGACGATCGGGCTGTTCTTCGGGTTGCAAGCCGTCTCCGACACGTTCGTCGCATCGCTGTCCGCGATGGGCATGGATCTGGGCCTTTCCGGCTCGGCCACGGCCACACTGCTGGTCTTCCTCGCACTGCCGCTGCTGATCGCCTTCGCTGGCTCGATGGGCTCGCTGATCATGATGTCCAAGCAGCGTGACGCCGAGCTGGCTCTCTCCGGCATCGTCGGCACCACCCCCGCCCAGCGGGTCGCCATGCCCATCCTCGAGGCCGTCATCATCACCATCACCGGCACGCTGCTGGCGGCGGTGATGGTCGGGGTCTCGGTGGGCTACCTCGCGATCGCGCTGCCGGCCGCGGGCCTGCCCTTCGTGTTCCTCCCGGCTTGGGGCGTCTTCGCCACGGCCCTGGCCGCCGCCGCCGCCCTCACCGTCGCCGCGATCCTCATCCCGACGCTGCGCTCACTCCGACTGCCCGAACCCACAGTCATCGCCAGACTGGTCGCCGAATGACCGCCCTTCGGAAAGATCGCCGGCGCTGCCAGCCCGCAGGAGAAAGGATCTGCCGCGGAGAGGGCCGGTTCCGCCGGGATCGCGTGGGGCAGGGCCACGTCGACCACCCAGGTGCCGTCCCGCGGCCCGGCCGCGAATGTGCCGCGGCTCAACTCGACCCGCTCGCGGATTCCCCGCAGGCCCCATCCCGAGGACACGCTGCTCGGTGCCGTTGACGCGCCGAGCTCGCTCACCATGACCAGGCTGGTCATGGCCGGGCCGACAGCGAGTGCGATGCGCACCCTCGCTCGGTGCGGCGCGTAGCGCAGGATGTTCGTGGTCGACTCCTGGAGGACCCTGGTCAGCGTCCGTTGCGTGGGTATGGCCAGTTCGTCGGCTCCAGCGTCCAGCTCTACCTCGACCTGGCGCCCGGCCTCGCTAAGTTGATCGGCCAGCGCTCGAGCGCACGCAACCGGCCGGACCAGCGGTCCCTGGGGTTCGGAGGTGACCGCCCCGACATCCGGTCCACGCATCGCGGCCACCAGCACCTGCAGCTCCCGGCGCGCCTCGTCGGTGCTCCGACCGACCCGATCGACGGTATCCAGGAGCACGTCGCGCCGGTCGCTGACGGTTCCCGACATGATGACCATCGAGGTCACCGAGAGCTGACGCGCCACCACGTCGTGCAACTCGCGGGCCAAGGCCAAGCGCTCGTTCGCCACCAGCCGGCCGTGGATGACGAGCAGCTGGTCCAACTCCGCGCGCGCCCTGATCCGGGTGGCCAGCAGCTGGCGGAGAAAGGCTCCGGCCAACAGCGCGGCGACGCCGAAGGTCACGGCGAGGAACGCGTGCACGATGCCGGAGTTCCGGCTGGTGAGCAGCAATGCCCCTGCATAGCCGAGGAGGGCGGCCATCATCCACCAGACGTCACGTCGCCTCAGCCGGGTCATCGCCCCGAGCACACCCAACGTGACGACGGCCAGGAGGTCCCACATGCCGCTCGGGCGGAGCGCAAGGGTGGCGACCATCGCTGCTCCCCCGACGACTGCACCGATCTGTGGCCGCCAGATGACGACGGCACAGGCCGCCAGGGCGACCAACTCGACGGCCACGTACGCCGGCGGCTCGGCGCTCAGGTCCTCGACAAACGCCCGGGCGATCAGCAGCAGGGCGACCGCCGTGACCGCCAGGCCCAGTTCCCGACGGGTGAACCGATCCAGTCGCGATGCTGGGCCCGAGGTCGTCGGCGAAGCGGCGGCAGGGACGTCGGTGCGTAGGACGTCCACCAGTTCCCGCAACCGGATGAGCAGAAACTGACTCAGCTCCTGGACGCGCAGCAGGCTTCGCCTCAGCTCCGACGAGGGAGCGGCGCCTCGGTTCACGGCCTGCACCGTCTCGTCGATCCGGTCGAGGGTCCGGGTCAGTATCTCCCGCGTGTCCTCGGCCAGCCGGACCCGCTCGGCCACCCGGATCGCGGCGTTGCCGCGCTCGGCCTGCCGGACCAGCAAGAACCACCGGTCGCGGGCGCGCAATAGGCGCCGCGCGGTCAGCCCGAGGCCGTCGCTGATACCAGCGATTGCCAGGGTCGAGACGAGCGCCCGCGACCAGGTGTCGTGCTCGCCGCTCCACGCGTAGGCCAGCCCGAAGGCGAGCTGTGCCGCGATCAGGATCGCGATCCCCTGCCAAGTCGCGAGGGCGCACACGATCACGCCAGTGACGATCAGCACCCAGATCTCGACGCCGCTCGGGTGCAGGACCAGGGCGAGCACGACGGCAACGGCGGACAAGAGCGCACTGAGGCGGCTGCGAAACCACATGGCCGCCGCAGTGGCGCCGATGCCGATCATGCTCTGCGCGCTCGCCACCGGACCAGCGGGGCCGGCCGAGACGCCGTAGGCGTCCGCGATGAGCGTGCTCACGAAATCCAGCACGATGACCAGGAGGACTACCCAGCGAAGCGCCCGCAGTGCCGTATCGGTCGCAGTCAGCGATGTTTCGCGGACATGGAGGGGTGATGGATCGCCGGCGATGTCCGTGAGCGACGGCCCGGCTGTCGTCATTCCCGCACCATAACGTGGCAATGTGAGCGGCTATTTGACCGGAACGGGCGATCGGTCCCCCGGAGGCATCAACCGCTGCGCTTCCACCGGTGTAGCGCTCAGGCCCGGGCCGCCGGCACTGTGTGGGGGTCGACAATATCGAGCTGAACGGCACGGATCAGGATTCCCGTCCGTGACTTGACGCCCAGCTTGGTCCCAATCTGCGACAGGTACTGCTTGACCGAACCCTCGGAGACGTACATCCGGGTTCCGATCTGGCGGTTGGTCAGGCCCTGCGCGAGCCAGCCCAGCACTTCGTGCTCCCGCGGGCTCAGCTCGACGTGTGTTGGCTCGACGGCAACGCGCGGGCGGTCCCGTACGACCGACCCGACCAATTCACGACGAACCGAACTCGACAAGGGCATCTCTCCGGCTAGCGCCTGGCGCAACCCAGCAAGCAGTGCTGTGCCGCCGACGTCCTTGAGGAGATAGCCCGCGGCGCCCGCGCGCAGCGCGGCGACGACGTACTCGCTAGTGCCGAACGTGGTCATCGCCACCACGCATGCATTCGGCCAGCTTCGGCAGATCTGGCGAGTGGCTTCGATGCCGGAAACCGTCGGCATCTGCAGATCCATCAGCACAACCTCGGGGAGCAGCGCGGCATAGGCCTCGACTGCCTCGGCCCCGTCTCTCGCCTCACCGACAAGCGTGAAGTCGTCCTGGGGAGCGAAGAAGGCTCGATACGCCTCGCGGACCACAGGGTCGTCGTCGCAGACCAGCAGGGCATGCGGCTGCGTCATGGCGCAACGCTAGCGGAACCGATCCGCACACCCCGTCGCCAAGCGAACCTGTTGAAGGTGCCGGTCAACGATGCCGGCTGCATAGTCCAGGTGGATGCACGTCCCGGCCTCCGACGGCCCGCCAGGACGGAGCGTGGATCCTAGGTCCGTGGAGCAGCGACTCGAGGGAGGCAACGCTGGTGGAGCCGTGCTTGTCGACGGCACGGTGCGTCGAGCGACAGGGCCCTGGACGCCGGCGGTGCACGCCTTGCTGCGCCATCTGGAGAGCCGCGATTTCGATGGAGCGCCCCGAGCGCTCGGGATCGACGCGCACGGCCGGGAAATGCTGAGCTTTCTGCCTGGATCGACAATCGGTGCCACCCGTCCGTGGCCAGGCTGGGTCCACTCCGACGACGCGTTGCAGCAGGTCGGAGCCTGGCTACGCCGGTTCCACCGCGCGGTGAGCGACTTCGCGCCACCGACGGATGCTCGTTGGCGCATCGGGAGCCACCAGTGGCGCGCCGGCGACATCATCGGGCACAACGACGCGGCGCCGTACAACGCCGTCTGGATCCCGGGCGCTCGCGGTGCGGCGCGCCTGGTCGGCTTCATCGACTGGGACTTCGCAGCGCCGTGCCCGCCTCTGTGGGATCTCGCCTTCACAGCCTTCTCGTGGGTACCACTGCACAGCCGCGCCGTGGTCGAAGCCGAAGGCTTCCGCGACTTCGCCGCCAGGCCCACACGGCTGAGGCTGCTGCTCGACGCCTACGGCTGGACCGGACCGATGGACGAGGTTCTCGACGTCGTGAGGGAACGTCTCGCATCGCACATCAGCGATATCCGCGGCCTCGCGGCGGGAGGCGACCCCCTCTTCCAGGCGATGGTCGACGCCGGAGTGGTCGACGGGGTGGCCGGCGCGATGCGCGACCTGGAGGCCGACCGAGCTCAGTTCGCGCGCAGCGAGCGAGCGTGACGGTGATCGGCTTGCACTGGCGGTCCGGCCCTGACGCCGGCAAAGCCCAGCTTTCCAACGGTGCTCAGGGTCACCTCGATCGGGCTCAACGCCACCCGGATGCGGTTGCGTCACGTTCGGGCTCGCTACCGAGATCGCACCCACAGGGCGATCTCGGTACGGGTGGAAAAGCCGTGCTTGGCCAAGATGCTCCGCACGTGTGATTCGACGGTACGCACCGACACGACCAGCCGGTCAGCGATCTGCTGATTGGTCAGCGCCTCGGCGACGAGCCGGGCGACAACGGTCTCGCGTTCGGTCAGCGACGGCAGGTTCTCGCTCGCGCGGAGCGCTCCACCTCGACCCAGCCGAACGAGCAGCGCCTCGGCGTCCCGGGCGTGGCCCGGCTGGTCGAGGCGACGAAAGGCCTCAAGCGCCGTGTGGGCTAGCGCCGCGGCACGTCGAGGGTCTGTCTCGGCCACCGTGGTGGCGAGTCCCATCCGGGCCAGCGCCGCGTACGGAGGGGCTGGCAGCCGGTCGTTGACGACGATGGCCCGTTCGAAGTGCCCGGCGGCGAGCGCGGGTTCGCCCATCGTGCGCGCAAGCGCACCGAGTTCCAGTTCGGTCGAGCCCCCAGCGATTGGCGAACCGCCACCGTCCCCGGCACACCAGTGGGCGCCAGGCAACAACCGGTCGTAGCAGGTCCGCGCGAGTGGCCCATGCGCTACGAGCACGGCCGCCAGACCGATCTGGCCGATCGTTCCGAACCAGCGCGGTCCCACGGGGAAGTGCTCGGCCACGGCCTGGAACGGCTCGAGCTGATGGCGGGCACCCTCGATATCCCCCTCCAGCGCCTGGGTGAGGACGAGGCTGATCCGGACGAGGGGCATCGCGGGCGCTCTCGCCATCAACCCGCGCCAGTCGGGTAGCACCTCTCCGACGTCGCTGCGGAGGACGGCGAGCGAGACGTGCATGGCGTGGTGCATGCCGATCATCGACACGTCGCCCATCCTGTCGGCGATCGCCCGAGCGGCCGCGCCCTCACGCCTCGCGTCGTCGAAGCGACCGTCGATGACGGCCAGCGCGCCGTTGAGCCGCAGCGCATGCCATCGAGCAACCGGAGAGGAACGCTGCTCAGCGATGCCAACGATGTGCGCCTGGATCCGCCGCACCTCGCCGAGTTGACCTCGTTGGAACGCCAAGTCGGCCTGCCACAAGTGCCCCCATATTGCTCCGATCGCCGAAGACGCTGCCGAACCCAACGACACCGCGCGCGTGGCGAGCGCTGCCCGGGAATCCAGCGCCGCGGGGTAGGACAAGACGTAGTGACGAGCGGCGAGGGCTTCCAGTTCGGCGTCGGCATCCCCGGTGGTCTCAGCGACTGCGAGCGCATCGGCGGACACCGCGTCCGGGTCGAGCAGGTAACTTCGGGCCTCGGGCGGTGAGCCGTCGAGGTTCGGCTGCCGCAGTTCGACGGCAATGACCGCTGCCTGAGCGAGCAGCCTGGCGCTCCGCGGCGCATCGGCGGGAGGAGGCGCTGCCAGCGCACGACGGTTGAGTTCGGCCGCAACGACGGCGACGCGCGGGTCGCCCACCCCCTGCGGCACGAGGGCGAAATCCGCCATCAGGTCAGGCCGTCCGGCGGTCTGCGCGATGTCCGTGCCGGCGGTGCAGGTCGCGAGCGCCGGGTGGATGTCGCCGGCAGCCCATTGCGCCTGCGCCAGCACCAACATGCGCTCCCCCAGCTCGGCCGGCGGAACGCCGAGGGTGCGGGACGCATCGACGGCGAGCCGGGCCAGCTCGACTGCCCGCTCCGGAGCGAAGGCGGTGCGGGCCGCCGCAGCCGACGCGCGAGCCAGACACCGCCGAGCGGCCTCCGCACCGCGCACCTTGGACCAGTGGGCCGCGGCGAGTCCTGACAGTGACGGATCGCCGCTGGCGTCGAGGGCGGCAGCTGCCCCCGCGTGCGCGGCCTCCAACGCCTCCTCAGACAGCGAAGCGACGACTGCGTCGCGCACCAGCGCGTGTCGGAAGGCCAGCCCGGTATCGGCGAAGTGCAGCAACCCGGCCTGCACCGCGCTGCGGAGGTGCGCCGCAACCTCCTCCACCGGACGGCCGACCGCGGCCGCAACGATCGTCGGCGCGACCCGCTCGCTCAGGACCGCAGCGACGTCGATGGTGCGCCGAGCCTCCGCCGGCAGCTCATCGCGCGCACCGACGAGGACGAGCCGCCAGCTCGGATGCCGCCGCAACGCCACGTCGATCTCGACGTCGGGGGTCCCGGACAGCTCGACCGCCAGGCTGCGGACATAGAACGGGTTGCCGCGGGTGATCTCCACCAGCCCGGCCGCCCGTGCCGCCCAGGCGGTCGTGTGGTCGTCGGCCGCCAACATCTCCGCCACCTCGCGGACGGTCAGGCCTGAAAGCGGTAGGTGGGTCGTCGCGGACGCCCGAGCGAGGCGTCCCATCGCGCGCCCGAAGGCGGTGCCCTCCAGCAAATCGTCGCGAGCGGTTGCGACGACGACGACGGGCAACCCCCCTAACTCCGGCAGCAGCCGGTGCAACAGGTCGAGGGACAACTCATCGGCCCAGTGCAGATCCTCCAGCACGATGCTGAGGCCAGCCGCAGAGGAGGCCTCGGCAATCCGCAGCCCGACGGCGTCGCCCAATCGGAGGCGATCTTCAGCCCCGCCGGCGGTGGACTCGAAGGCCGCCAAGGCATCCGCAACCCCAGGGACGTCACGGGCCAACCGACGCCAGAGCCACAGCGGCGGCGCGGCTGGGTCGTCCATGCACCACCCCCGCGCCGAGCGCATCCCGACGCTACGGGCGCAGTCGGCCGCGGCGCGCGCCAACCACGACTTGCCGATGCCAGGCTCGCCTGTCACGAGCACCAGGCGGCCGGAGCCGGACGCGGCGTCGCGGCAGACAGCTTCGACGCGGGCAACCTCAGCTGCCCGCGCACCGACGGCGTGCATGGCCTCAGTATCGCGAGCAACCCGTGAGTTCAGTAGCGGTCTAGGTATCAGCACTGAGGCGCCGGCTGCGCCGCCGTTGGACGCTTGCGAAGACCCGACAACGGGTCGTCCCTACAGCACCCAGCACCAGGAGTCCCCATGTATCTGCAGATCGTGACCTTCGCGGGTCCCCGCGGGCCCGAGTTCGTCGCCGCCTCCGACCGCGCCGGACGTGACCGCGTCGGCCCACTCATCCAGGCCAATGCGACCCTCAGGGAGGGCCTGCTCGGTGGCATCCGCGCCTTGGCCCCCAACGGCGAAGAGGTGTTCATCGGCCTCGGCGCCAGCCGGGAGGTGTTCAGCCTGCTCGAGGACGTCATCATGAACTCCGAGCTGCTCCCTGGCGAGGACCCGGCGCTGCTGCCAGGACCCACCAGCGTCGCGTACTACGAGGTCGACACCGTGATGGGCCCGCTCGGCGAGGCACTCGACGGCTCGCTCGGCGGCGAAGCCCGATGACGGCGCCCCCCGCGATCACGCCGGCCTGAGTCCGCTCGGACCTCGGGACTGGACGCTTCGACGACCAACTGCCGCTCTACGCCGTCCTCACCTTCCGCCGGATCGGACATCACGCGGCGGAATAGGCAGAAGTCGCAGGTGTGGACTGCGCTCCCACCTGCCCACAACGGGATCAGCGATGGCGCGCGCCACCCGGTGCAACGTCTGTCCGACGCGGTCGAACAGGTCGTCCCGAGAGTCGAAATAGCCGAGATCCTGCTGGACGGCGGCGGATAGGTCGCAGCTCCAGGGACCGCAGGAGGCTGCCGCGACAGGATCCCAGGCGATGCTGGTCCGCCGAACTGCGTCGAACAGCGTCTCGGCGCCGGCGTTGGTGAACTGCGTCGCCGTTGGCGCCTCGGATGGTTGGCATGTCGTGTTGAAGAGGCTGGACACCTGCACCCACTGGCCTTCGAGCCAGAACTCCGGCCAGGCCAGTACCACCACGTCAGGCACGAGGAAGCGCAGGTGGGGAAAGCGTGGATACCAGAAGCTTCCCTCGACCAGGAGTCCCTGCACCCTTGTCGGGACTCCGATCGCGCGAGCCACCGCTTCGAGGACGGCGAACCGTTGGCTGCACGACCCGCGACGTCGGCGCAGCGTCCGCGAGGCGGGCTGGGCGTCGTTGACCGCGTACACCGGTCGGACTCGAACGCTGATCAGCGCATGGGCGTCGACGAGCATCTGACGCTGCCCATCCTCGCGAAGTGACGCGATCAGCGCACCGATCACCGGCGAGTGCCAGTCCAGCGAGCGGGTTGGATCGGTGCCGCCGGATGCCGACCTGAATGGCGTCACTGCAGCGCGGTCGATCCACCAGGGCGTGACCAGTCTGGTTGTCACCGAGACATCATCACTACTTCGAGCAGCCTCGAGTCGTCGAATGGGTGCAGCAGCTCACCGATCGACAGCCGAGGGTCGGCGACCTTGGCGACGTCCAGCGAGCAGTCATGCCCGCGACGGACCCACGCGCTGGGATCACAGCTCTCTGTCACGGAACATGGAGCTGACCGACAAGTCACGGCGAAGTCGGGCATCGCTCAGAGCGTCGACGATCACCGAGGCGCCACACCACGTTGCCTCGGCCGCTTCGACGATCCGACGGGCGGCAATCGCTTGACCGCCCGTGTCAATCCAATCGTCGACGAACAACACCCGTGATCCGATCGGCAACAGGTCCCGGCGCAGGCCGAGCCGAAGGTTCCGGTCTTGGTAGTCCGGTGGCGTCCGGGCGGTGATCCAGCGGTCGCTATCCGTCGAGGGTTCAGGGTCCTTGCGCAACTCCACCAAGCCGATTTTCAGTTCGACTGCGACGAGGGCACCGAGAAGGCCTCCTCGCGACTCGGGACCGACGATGTGCGTCGGGTCGGACCCGCGAGCAGGTTCGGCCAGAGCTGGTCCGAGCTGGCGGAGGATGCTGGCGTCGGCCCACCAGCCGGTGGGCTCGGCGGCGAAGCGATCGTCGGGCCGGTCCGCCAACCAGCGAAATGCCGTCCGCATGTCGCTGCGGAGCTGAGCGTCAGAATCAACCTTCGGCCGCGGTCCTCGGTCCTTCGTGCCCACGGCAGCAGTCTCCCTGAGGAGCGCTATCGAGGCGACAGTCGCGAGAAGCGCTACCTGCTTCGGTACCGCAGGTGGACCGATTCAGCGCGGGATACGGCGTTGGATGCGGGCGCGATGTGGCGCTACCTGTCGGGCCAGCTCCACATGACTTGGCCGTCGTTGTCCAAGCACCAAGTGACGCCGAAAGCCCGAGGCGCGATCGCTATCGCCTCGTCCTGACTTCGCCAGGCCAGCTCGAGGCGTTCGCCGGCAAAGTGAAAATGCCCACGAGCCCACGCCTGCAACTCGCGCTCGACATCGTCCTCATCGACCAGCGCGTCGAACGAGGTGCCATCGGCTAGCTCGACGAACAACATCGGGAGTTCGTGCGTAGTCCAGCGACGCCACCACAGGTGGCCACTGACGTGAGTGCCGCATGCTTGCCCAAGCACGAGGAGGTGTCCTGCGGTCGTCCCCGAACGAGTCAGCACTGCGACCCGATCGCGGTAGGGATCAAGGCGCGGATCTGACACTTCCCAGTCGGGTGACCACGGCACCACGACATGATGCCCGAGAACCGTGAGGACACGGGCGCGCCCGCATGGCGCCCGATCCCTGCCGCCGCCCGCTCGAAGTCGTGTCAAATTCCAGGCCCTGCCCGCCATTGCTCCTGGATTGCGTCATTTGTGGCCGTCCTGCACGCGACGACTTGGTGAGCACCCCGGTCTGGATCGTCGTTCTCGACGGGTCGCGCGATCGTGTGCATGTCCACTATCCAGCGGCCGAGCGAACGTGGGCATCGGGTCTGCACCGCGGCGTAGTCCAGCGACGCTGAACCGAGGTGGCCACCGACGTGAGTCCGAGCCCCGGGCACGATTGCCCAAGCACGAGGAGGTGATCCACCTTGATGAAGGTCGTCCCGAGACGGGTGGCGCCATGCCGCAACAGCGGCGGTAGCCGACCGATCAAGGCGCCACTGACACTTTCGGGCGACCACGGAGGCATGATACACCGAGAACCGTGAGGACACGGGCCGCACCGCATGGCGCCCGACGCATCACCATGAAGCGATCGTCACCGACCACGGCTCCTGCCCGCCATTGCTCCTGGACGCCACGCCGCCCGTCCTGCACGCGACGATGCCGAGCACCCCAGCACAACGGCATCGTCGAGGATACCAGCGTCTTGGCCGAGGAACTGCTCTACGCATGCCCCTTCGCCTCAGAAGCCGCCCGCGCCCAAGCCATCGCCGTCTGGAACGTCCACTACAACTACCATCGGCCCCACACCGCCGTCGGGAACCAGCCACCCGCTGCCAGACTCGACCTCGGCATCACCAACGTCCTGCGCTCCTACAACTAGTTCGAACCCCCGCGGTTGGCGACTCGCCCGCAGTCGGTGCGCCCTATTGAGCGACGCAGCATCCAGCCGAGGCGGGGTGCGAGACCGCCGGCGGACCCCCTACCGGACGCCATGGGGCGAGATCACTGTTCGTGGAGTGTCAACAGGCTGACGAAAGCGGCGCGAGTCGCTTGTTCGAGATTCCAACCGTCCGAGTGGCCCCGGGTCTTAACGGCGGTCTGGTAGCAGGCCAGAGCGGATTGTGCGGCGAGCACGGCAAGCGGCGGCGAGGCGCCCTGACTCACGAGCAATTCACTCAAACGATCGGCTATCAGTTGGTCCTTGAGCGCGCTTCGTGCCTGCAGCTCGACGTTGGCCGCCAGCAGGTCGAGGTGGCGGCGGTAAGCCCGTGGATCGGCGTTGGCCCGGCGGCAGAGATCGAGGACAACGGACTGCAGTTGCTCGATCGCTCCGACCAACGTGGTCGGAGCGGCGCCTGTAGGTCCCGGGGTCAGCGCGGCGACGGCGTCCAGCATCGCCTGCTCCTGCGCGAAGACGACTTCGGTCTTGTCACCGAAGTAGCGAAAGAAGGTGCTCCGGCCTACCTCGGCCCGGGCTGCGATGTCGCTGACGGAGACAGCGTCGAAGCCTCGAGCACTGAAGAGCTCGTCCGCGGCGTCGACGATGCGCTGCCGAGCCATCGTCTGTCGCCGTCGAACCAGAGACGAACCCCCGGGTCCGGTCGAGGCGGGAACCGAGCGCATGTGACGCAGCCTACATGTCCTGGTACGCGGAACCTCTTCGGACCGAGTACAGTTTGGCACTGAGTCCCATTTGACACTCACTACCGAACGGAGAGTTTCATGACAGCAGTGACGACGGAAGTCAGCCGGCAGGTCGCCGAGACGCTCGCGCTGCACGCCTACATCGTCGACGAGGACCAGCTCGAGCGCCTCGGTGAATTGTTCGTTCCCGACGCGGTCTACGACATGAGCGCAGCAGGTATGGGCGTATTTGAGGGAATCGACGTGATCGGCGCCGCCGCCTCGAGGCTGAGCGCGAGCGGGCACGCTCCACTCGCTCACTTCGTTACCAACATCGTGGTCGAGGCGGTCGACGGGGAGCCGGCGATCGTGTCGGCGCATTCCCGCGGTCTGATGATCATGAACGACGGTTTGGCGCACGCCGTCAACTACGCCGACGAACTGCGCCACCACAACGGCCGGTGGCTCATCGCGCGACGCGTCATCACACCAGTGCAGCGGCTTGGCGCCGTGCGGCCCCAGTGAGACCCGGAAGCGACAAGTCGCCGCACCAGGCGCCCACTCGCACCCTCGGCGAACGGTGCGGGCAACTGATTCGTTCGGGCACCATGTCCGTTGTGAACTACCGCGGGTACTCCGCCTGAGAATTGGATCGATTCGGAGACATCGTTCGACAGCCGGCTCCCGACCTGGTTGCGCACGTGAGCAACGGTCCTTGGTACGGATTCAACGGCGTCCAGGCGCTGGTGCTTACACCGGCGGCGCTCTACCGCATCCAAACGGGTTGGGCGCTGCGCCCCGATCGGGTCCTTGCGAAGTACCTTGTCGGCGATATTGCCAAGCCTCGCTGGACGACTGACCGCGGCGGCCGGTCCGGCCGGATCTCGTTCAAGGTTGCCGGAGACGCTCGCTCGTACGTCTCCAAATGGCAGGAGGCCGCCGACTTGGCGGCTGAACTCACGCGGCTGAACTCGTCCGACTGAGTCCGCCCTGAGCGTCGGTCCTGAATCGCCATCGTCGATGCGTCCGCGCCTACGACGTCTTGGTTGAGACGTCGTCACGTGCCACGCAGCTGCAGTCGAGATGCGCGATGGTCGCGAGGCACCAGGAGCAGTGCGCCGCTGGGCCAGCCCGGCACCGGCCTGGTTGAGCTAGCAATGGGGTCAGGCATCGGGAAGAAATCCGGCGACACCTGCATTGAGCCTATGACGCTCAACCTTCGCTGGGCGACCGACCTGGAGGAAGCACCGATATGTCCACAACCCGCCTGCCCGTCCTGTTCCTCAACGACCTCGTGGTGCTACCCGGGATGGTGACCCCGATCGAGCTCGATGACGCGGCACGCGCCGCCGTTGACGCGGCGAAGTCGCACAGTGACGGCAAGCTCCTCGTGGCACCACGACTGGAAGACCGGTACGCGTCGTACGGCGTCGTTGCGGAGATTGTGCAACTTGGCCGGCTGCAGACCGGTGAGCCCGCTGCTGTCCTCCGCGCCGATCGCCGAGTCCGGATCGGATCGGGCGTCTCCGGCCCGGGTACAGCGCTATGGGTTGAGGCGGACGACATCACCACCGCGCCCCACGACGACGAGCAGGTACGCAAGCTCGCGAGCGAGTACAAGGCATTGGTGATCGCCACACTGCAGCGGCGCGACGCCTGGCAGGTGATCGACACCGTGAACAAGGTGACCGACCCATCCGCACTGGCCGACCTCGCCGGCTACGCGTCGTGGCTGTCCGACAACCAGAAGCGCCAGCTCCTCGAGACCCCGGACGTCACGGAGCGGCTGACGACCCTGGTCGAGTGGGTCAAGGCGCACCTCGCCGAGACCGAACTCAACGACAAGATCGCCGATGACGTGCGCGAAGGGATGGAGAAGAGCCAGCGGGAGTTCCTGCTGCGGCAGCAACTCAACGCGATCCGCAAGGAGCTCGGCGAGGACGAACCGGAGGGGGCGCAGGACTACCGCACCCGGGTCGAGGAGGCGCAGCTTCCCGAGGACGTCCGCAAGGCCGCGCTGCGCGAAGTCGGCAAACTCGAGCGCGCCAGCGATCAAAGCCCTGAGTCGGGCTACATCCGCACCTGGCTCGACACGATTCTGGACCTGCCCTGGTCGACCCGCACCACTGACTCCACCGACATCGGCGCCGCGCGCTCCGTGCTCGACGCCGACCACCACGGTCTTGACGACGTCAAGGATCGGATCGTGGAGTACCTGGCGATTCGGTCCCGACGGGCCGAGCGTGGCCTCTCCGTCGTGGGTGGCCGTGGCTCCGGCGCGGTGATGGCGCTGGTCGGACCTCCCGGCGTCGGCAAGACGTCCCTGGGAGAGTCCGTCGCGCGCGCTCTCGGCCGCAACTTCGTCCGGGTGGCACTGGGTGGCGTCCGCGACGAGGCCGAAATCCGGGGACACCGGCGTACGTACGTCGGCGCCCTGCCGGGTCGGATCGTCCGTGCGATAACCGAGGCCGGTTCGATGAATCCCGTCGTGTTGCTGGACGAGATCGACAAGGTCGGTGCGGACTACCGGGGCGACCCCGCCGCGGCACTGCTCGAGGTGCTGGATCCGGCTCAGAACCACACCTTCCGCGACCACTACCTCGAGGTGGACCTGGATCTGTCCGACGTGCTCTTCCTGGCGACCGCGAATGTGGTCGACTCCATCCCGCAGGCACTGCTGGACCGGATGGAACTGGTCACCCTCGACGGCTACACCGAGGACGACAAGATCGCCATCGCCCGCGACTTCCTGCTGCCTCGGCAACGGGAGCGTGCGGCCTTGGGCGACGACGAGGTCGCCTTCACCGACGAGGCGTTGCGCGAAATCGCAGCCGACTACACCCGGGAGCCAGGCGTTCGCCAGCTGGAGCGCTTGTTGGCCAAGGCACTCCGCAAGGCGGCCACCAAGCTCGGACAGGGTGCGCAAGGACCGCTGACTGTCGACACGGACAACCTGCGCGACTACCTGGGCCGACCGCGGTTCACACCGGAAGCTCACGAGCGGACGTCGGTGCCTGGCGTTGCCACCGGGCTCGCGGTGACCGGCCTGGGCGGTGACGTCCTGTTCATCGAGGCATCGGCCGTCGAGGGAAAGCAAGGCCTCACGCTGACGGGTCAGCTCGGCGACGTGATGAAGGAGTCGGCGCAGATCGCCCTCTCCTACGTCCGGGCGCACGCGGCGCGGCTCGGCATCACCGACACAGCGATCCTGGACCGGCACATCCACATCCACGTCCCTGCCGGGGCGGTCCCGAAGGACGGCCCGTCTGCTGGCGTGACGATGGTGACGGCGCTGACCTCGATGGCCCTCGGTCGCCCGGTGCGATCCGAGGTCGGGATGACCGGCGAGGTCACCCTGAACGGGCGAGTGCTGCCGATCGGCGGTGTGAAGCAGAAGCTCCTCGCTGCTCAACGGGCTGGGCTGACGACGGTCTTCGTCCCCAAGCGGAACGAGGCCGACCTGGATGACGTACCAGCCGACGTCCTCGAGGCGCTGCGGGTGGTGCCGAGCAGTGATGTGGCCGAGCTCGTCGCCGCGGCAATCGAACCGGCCGAGACCGCGGCGGTTGCCGCGGCCTGACGCTCAGACCCCGGACGGCCCGCCCGACCCCGACTCCGCTGACGCGGACTGATCGGCGTCGGGCGGGTTGTCCTCGATCCAGCGCGACTTGATCAGGCTGGCCACCGTGGTGATCGTCAGGGTGCCGATGATCACCGTCAGCGACAACCAGATGGGAATCTCGAGGCTGAACGGGATCCCGAGCTTCTCGTCGAGGTGGTACTCGTGCATCGCGTGGAAGACGAGCTTCACCCCGATGAAGCCGAGGATCACGGCAAGCCCGATGGAGAGGTACACCAGCTTCTTCAACAAGCCGCCGAGCAGGAAGTAGAGCTGGCGCAGCCCCATCAGGGCGAAGACGTTGGCGGTGAAGACGAGGTAGGGCTCCTGGGTGAGCCCATAGATCGCCGGAATCGAGTCGAGGGCGAACAGCAGGTCGGTGCTGCCGAGCGCGATGATCACGACGAGCATCGGCGTGATCAGTCGTTTCCCGTCCTCCTTTACCGTCAGTCTCGTGCCGCGGTACTCGTCAGTCGCCGGGAACCGCCTGCGCACGAAGCGCATCAACGAGTTGTCGGGCGCGCTCTCGTCGTCGTGCTTCCGGTAGTCGATCACCAGCTTGACCGCGGTATAGAGCAGGAAGGCGCCGAAGACGAAGAAGACCCAGCTGAAGCGACTGATGGCGGCGGCGCCGACGGCGATGAAGATTCCCCGGAAGATCAGCGCCAAGATGATGCCGACCAACAGCGCGAACTGTTGCAGTTGCCTCGGCACCTTGAGGCTCGTCATCAAGATCAGGAAGATGAACAGGTTGTCGACGGACAAGCTGTACTCGGTCAGCCAGCCGGCGAAGAATTCGGCCGCGTACTGCGGACCCGACACCCACCACACGCCCAGCCCGAACAGGATCGCGAGGCCGACGAAACCCGCGATCGCGATGCCCGCTTCTTTCATCGACGGCTCGTGAGGGCGGCGCCCGATCACGAAGATGTCGACGACAAGGATCACCACCATCACGGCAACGGTGATGATCCAGGCGTACGTGTGGACATTCATGCGAGGGCCCTTCCGAATCGGGTACCGCCGGACGCGCCGGTCGGGTCGGTGAGGTCTCTTCCGCCAGCAGGTGCGCTGACCGGCGCCACCGGGCGACTACGAGCCGCTGCTCGAGCCATCCGTGATGACGATGACGCCGCGAAGGAATACTCCCCTCGTTCCGACCAGTATGGCAGGTGAACAGCTGGCGCCCTGTTCGGCTCCAGGCCCGAACCAAGCCGCCTAGGCCGCCGTGGCGTCGCGGGACCGCGACGCCTCCGCGCCGACGGCGTCGGCCGAGCCGTCGAGGAAGCGCCCGACGGTGGCGACGACCTCGGGGTCATGGAGCACCTTGGAGTGCCCGAGACCGTGCGTCATCAGCACGCGTACGGGACCGCGATGCGCCTCCGCGATCAGCGAAGCCTGGCTCGGATCGACCACCGAATCGCGATCGTCGTGCACGAGAAGGACCGGGATGGCTGGCCCGTTCGGATCGACCTTGGCGACGAATCGCTGCCAAGGGTCCACGACACCGGCGAGAGCGCGACGCTCGAATCGCCACCGGACGCCGTCCTGCACGGCCGCCGACAACGCCAGCTGTCGCGAGAACTGCTCCATCAGGTGGTTCGCGTCGTACATGCCCGCGAGGCCCACGATCCGCTCAGCGCGGACGCCCTGGCGCACCGCCACGAAGGTGGACAGCACGCCGAAGGAATGGCCGATGATCGCCTCGAAGGACCCGAACGTGCGGTGCATCTCGCCGATCGCTCGCACGTAGTCCAGGATCGTCACCCGCCGGCCCGACGAGTCGCCATTTCCGGGTGCGTCGAAAGCGACGATGGTGCGCTCGGGCGATTCGAGAGCGTGGATCAACGCAGCGAAGCGCGAGGCTCGGCTCCGCCAGCCATGGACGAGCAGCACCACCTGGGGGCCGTCCCCCCACGCATAGGTCACGACGCGCTCGCGGCCCACCGTCAGCAGACCCCGACGCGCGCGGGCATGCACGTCGGACTCCCGTTCGTGCACGGCCACCGGCGCCCCGAGGTGCCGCCACAGCGCGTAGGCCAGTTCCGCTGCAATCGGTGGAGCGATCGCACACAGAAGTGCCATCGCCCTACGACCACCTACTTTCACCGCGCCTCCTATGTAAACATACGATCGTTCGTATACTAGATGCGTGGTAGACCATCCTCAACGCTTGGACACGAGGAGTGCCGTGGAACCCACCGATGGGCGCCGCTTGCGAGGAGAGCAGTCCCGGCGGACCGTGATGAACCTGGCCGTCGACGTGGCGTCGGTGAGCGGGCTGGACAGCCTCACCATCGGCACGCTCGCGGCCGCCGCGGGAATGAGCAAGGGCGGAATCGTCGCGCTGTTCGGCAGCAAGCAGGACCTTCAGCTCGCCGCCATCACTGCTGCCTCGCAGGTCTTCATCGAGAAGGTGGTGACACCCGCTCTGCAGCAGCCTCGAGGACTGCAGCGCCTCCGCGCACTGGTCGAGGGCTGGCTCCGCTACAGCCAGGACCGCGTCTTCGCAGGGGGCTGCTTCTTCTCAGCCGCGTCGGCGGAGTTCCGGTCGCGTCCGGGTCCGGTCCGGGATGCGATCGCGACGGCGCAGCGGGCGTGGCGCGAGTACCTCCAGGGGGCGATCGAGCGCGCGATGGCGACGGGCGAGCTGGCCGAGACCACCGACGCCGCGCAACTCGCCTTCACGATCTCCGCGCTCCTCGAAGGGGCAAATGACGCGTCCCTGCTGTTCGACAGCGACGAACCGTACCTGTGGGCGAGGAGAGCCGTCGCCGCCGTCGTCACCGAACTAGCGCCGCTCGGTGCTTGACCCGGGGTCGCCACCGGTCCGGCTTGACCGGCCACGCCCAGCAGCGCCTCGCTACCGCTACCGGTTCGCCTCGACCATCTGGCGCAACTCCTTCTTGAGGTCTGAGATCTCATCGCGGAGGCGTGCGGCGAGCTCGAACTGAAGGTCTGCTGCGGCGGCATTCATCTGGGTGTTGAGCTCCTGGACGAGCCCCGCCAATTCGGTCGCCGGGAGATCGGCGAAGCGGCTGGTCGCCGATCGCGACTCCGCCGCACTCAATGGGACCGGAGAACGCCCTCGACCACGGCCTTGTCCCTTCAACAAGGTGTCGGTGTCGGCGTCCTCTCGCGCCAGCATGTCGGTGATGTCGGCGATCTTCTTGCGGATGGGTTGCGGGTCAATGCCATTCGCCTTGTTGTAGGCGACCTGCTTGTCGCGCCGGCGGTTGGCGCGGCCGATGGTCTGAATCAGGCTCTTCTCGCTGCGCAGGAAGCCCTCCTTGTCGGCATCCAGGATCGCGACCAACGACACCTCCGGAAGATCCAGCCCCTCCCGCAGCAGGTTGATGCCGACGAGGACGTCGAACTCGCCCAGCCGCAGCTGCCTGAGCAACTCGATGCGCTGCAGCGTGTCCACTTCCGAGTGCAGGTATCGGGTGCGAATGCCGTGCTCGAGGAGATAGTCGGTGAGGTCCTCGGCCATCTTCTTGGTCAGCGTCGTCACGAGCACCCGCTCTTGGCGCTCGACCCGCAGCCTGATCTCCCCCATCAAGTCGTCGATCTGGCCATGCGTCGGTTTCACGATCACCTGAGGGTCGACCAGCCCGGTAGGCCGGATCAACTGCTCGACAACGCCGGACGACCGGGCTAGCTCGTAGTTGCCGGGCGTCGCGGAGAGGTAGACGGTCTGACCGATGCGCTCGACGAACTCCTCGAAGCGCAAGGGCCGGTTGTCCATCGCGCTCGGCAGCCGGAATCCGTGGTCGACCAGAGTCCGCTTGCGGGACATGTCGCCCTCGTACATCCCCCCGATCTGCGGAACCGTGACGTGGGATTCGTCGACGACCAGCAGGAAGTCCTCGGGGAAGTAGTCGAGCAGACAGTTCGGCGGACTGCCGGGCCCTCGCCCATCGATGTGGCGGGAGTAGTTCTCGATCCCTGAGCAGGTGCCGATCTGACGCATCATCTCGATGTCGTAGCTCGTCCGCATCCTGAGCCGCTGGGCCTCCAGCAGCTTCTGTTGTCGCTCGAGTTCGGCGAGCCGGTCGGTGAGCTCGACCTCGATACCCGCGATGGCGCGCTCCATCCGCTCGGGCCCAGCGACGTAGTGGCTGGCTGGGAAGAGGTAGATCTCCTGATCCTCGGTGACGACCTCGCCGCTGACCGGATGCAGCGTGCTGAGCCGCTCGATCTCGTCGCCGAAGAACTCCACCCGCACGGCCAGTTCCTCATACATGGGGAAGACTTCCAGGGTGTCGCCGCGTACGCGGAACGTCCCTCGGGTCCCAGCGAGGTCGTTGCGGGCGTACTGGATCGCGACGAGCCGGCGTAGCAGCGTATCCCGTTCGATCTCCTCCCCGACCCGCAGGCGAATCATCCGGCCCAGGTACTCCTGCGGCGTTCCGAGGCCGTAGATTGCCGAGACAGTCGCGACCACGATGACGTCACGCCTTGTCAGCAGCGAGTTCGTCGCAGAGTGCCGAAGCCGCTCGACCTCCTCGTTCAACGAGGAGTCCTTCTCGATATAGGTGTCGGTCTGCGGGACGTACGCCTCGGGTTGGTAGTAGTCGTAGTAGGACACGAAGTACTCCACCGCGTTGCGCGGAAAGAACTGCCGAAGCTCGTTGGCGAACTGGGCGGCCAGCGTCTTGTTCGGCTGCATGACGAGGACTGGCCGCTGCAGCCGCTCTGCCAGCCAAGCCACCGTCGCCGTCTTCCCCGTGCCGGTCGCGCCGAGCAGCACGACGTCTTGCTCTCCGGCATTGATGCGCCGCTCCAGGTCAGCGATCGCGCGCGGCTGGTCGCCTGACGGGGCGAATTCGCTCTCGACGGCGAACGGGGCCACCGTCCGCAACAAATCCTCGATCGGACGCATGGCCGGAGCCTACGTCGCCGGACTGACAAGAAACCGGCCCGGCGGAGTCCGAGGGAACTCCGCCAGGCCGGTCTCAGGCAGCTACGCGCGAACGCTGGTCGGCTGCTTCGTCAGCCTCCGGCAACCTGGGTCTTCAGCATCGAATTGACCATGGTGCTGAAGTCCTTGTCGAGCTGCTTCGCATCGACGCTCTCGGTGAAGTAGGCGGTGCCCAGCACCGTCACCCCGTCGGTGCGTACGGAGACGAGTGAAATGAGATAGATGTTCGTCGTACCGTTCCCGGAGGAGAAGGTCGCCACGGCCTGACAAACCGCTGCATTCAAGCTCGGGTGGATCTGGAGTGGCTTGGGTTCGGCGAACTTCCCGTTGGAACCAGACTCGGCGATCTTGCGGTGCCATGCCTCGCACAGCTGGCCGGGGTTGGTGCCGGGGTCAAGCTGCCCGGCCTGGCCCGCGAAGATCTCTTGCCCGTTCGTCAGCCGCGCATAGCCCTTCGCCGTCTTGTCGACTTTCCACCCCGACGCAGGTGTGAGGCGGATGCCGTTCCCGAGATCGATGCTCTTGCCGCTCGGCTTGCTCGTCGGCTCCTCAGTGGGCTCCGTCGGCTGTTGGGTCGGCTGCTCGGTCGGCTGGTCAGTCGGTTGCTCGGTCGGCTGGGTGGTGGGCCCATCACTCGGCGGCACGGGCTGCGAGGGATTGATCGTCACCGGGGGCTGATTGGCGTCTTTGCCCCGGTTCAGCACCATGATCACGCCGCCGATGACCGCGAGCAGGACCACCGCGGCGACCACGATCGCGATGATCATCACAGGACTCTTCTTGGCCGGACGTCCCGTCGGCGCCTGCGGTCCGCCCGGCGGCTGCTGCCCGAATCCGCCACCACCCTGCGGTGGGTACTGACCCTGCGGTGGGTACTGACCCTGCGGGGGATATTGGCCCTGCTGCGGGTAACCCTGAGGCGGGTACTGCCCCTGCTGAGGCGGGTACTGGCCCTGCTGCGGATACCCCTGTTGCGGATAGGGCTGCTGCTGGCCGGGGCCGCCCTGCTGCGGGTATCCGCCTTGACCCCACTGACCTGGACCCTGGCTCATGCCCGGCTCCCCCCGTCACTCTCGTCGGCGCCGCGGTCAGAGCTGACGCTGGGCGCCTCCCCCGCTGCTGCACTCGCAGGTGGCGGGGCGCCCGGCTGACTGTTGGGCGGTGGAGTCGGCGGTACCGGCGCTGACGCTGTACCCGCCGGGACGGTCTGCTTCGCGCGCTCCGGCTTCGGCTGGACGCGCGCCGCGGTGCCGCAGTTGCTGCAGAAGGCCGCGTGCCCCGGCAGTGGCATCTCGCACTGCGCACAGAACTCGATGTCGCTGCCGCTCGAGCTCTCCGATCGTGCGGCGCGCTCCAGCGCCGCCTCCATCAGACCGGTGTGCAGGACATTGCGGACGCGCAGAATCAGGATGGCCAGGATCACCAACCCCCAGACGATGCTGAGGACGATGGCGGTGCCGGGATCCCCGATGTATGCGAACAGGTAGACCCCCGCCTGGTAGGCGATATTGGCCAGGATCGCGCTGACGAGGCCTCGTGCATAGCGCAGCGTGAAGCCGTCGTAGCCGCGGCCGAGCCCGGAGAACTCCGCGCACGCGATCCCTGTCGCCGTGCCGATGATCAGCGGCTTGACCAGGCCTTCGAGGAAGATCAGCGAGACCCACAGGCCCGGGTTGCGCTCCTGCAGGCCACCGGTCAGCAGATCCCAGTGGCGGACGATGGTGTCGAAAGCCGAGTAAGACACCCCGCTGATGACGCCGAACGTGAGCCCGTCCATCAGGTCGTCGAACTGCGGTCGGCTGGCCAGCACCAGCGGTCCCACCTGCCTGATCAACTCGCCGATGACGGGCACGGCGACCGCGACCAGCAGGAAGGTGCCGACATTCGGCGTGGCCTGCAACTCGCCGTCGAGGGTCTCGGTTGCAACCGGCACGGCACCGCGGAGGAAGGTCCACAAGATGGTGAACCCGGTCGCCAGGGCGCCCGTGAGCACGAAGGCGAGCCCCGTCACCGGGAGCGGTTCGTCCTCCCAGAGGTTCACGTCGTAGATGTAGACGATGTAGACGATCGGGACAGCGAACGCAGCGACCAAGACCGCGATCGGCATCGCGCCGAAGATGGCGGCGACGAGCGCGACGAGCAGCGCGATGCTGAGCGCAACCCGGTACGTCTGCGGGCGTTGTCCGGCGCCGCGCGGCATGATCGAGGAGATCAGCGCGAAGCTGGCGACGGGCTCGTCCGGTTTCGCGGCGAACGATCGGCGGCGGGCCAGATCGGGAGAGCGCTGATCGCGCCCACAGACATGGCAGAAGTGAGCGACCGGCGGCAGCTCAGTTCGGCAGCGCGAGCACTGCAAGGGCGACCTCCTCGGACGTGCCAGGAGCGAATGCTCCCGCGGGGGACGAAGCACGCGCGGCGCGCCGCTACAGGCGGCCGGCGGCGGAGCACTGTGAGTATGTCACCTAGTGGCGGCCGTTGACCGGAGATCAGCCCATAGCTTCGAGACCCGTTCTTTCAATTCTGCAACGGTGCCTTGATTGGGTACGACGATGTCGGCGAGGGCGATCCGCTGGTCACGTGAGGCCTGGGCGCGCATCCGCCGCTCGGCATCCTCACGGCTCAGCCCGCGCTGCCGGATGAGCCGATCGAGTTGCTGACCGCGGGGGGTGTCGACCACGACGACGACGTCGAAGCCCTTGCGGCCGCGCGACTCGGCCAGCAGCGGGATGACGTGCACGACGATCGCGTCGGACGGAGCGAGGCGTTCGAGTTCAGCCGAACGGGCCCGTACGGCCGGGTGCACGATGCTTTCCAGATCGGCCCGTGCCGACGGGTCTGCGAAGACGATGGCGCCGAGCGCGGCACGGTCCAACTCACTGTCGGCGAGCACGCTCGGACCGAAGCGCTCAACGATGGCCGCGAGCGCCGGCGTGCCGGGTTCCACCACCTCGCGAGCCAGCACATCGGCATCGATGACCACAGCACCGTGGGCAGCGAGCAGGTCCGAAACCGTGCTCTTGCCGGAACCGATCCCGCCGGTCAGTGCAACGCGCAGCATCACGGCAGCCTAGTGCCGAGCCTTGCGCCGTCACGCGGGTTCGCGAACTTGGGCGCCCGGATCGCGCAGCCGCACTCGTCCCGACCGTTCGCGGAAGCGTCACACAGTCCAACGGCCCCGCCACGCGCGTGCGTGGCGGGGCCGTTGACTGCTGCCCGAGGTGGCGCGAGGCTCAGTTGGCCCCGGTCAACTTCTGACGGAGCGCCTGCAAGGCCTCGTCCGAAGCGAGCGAACCCTCCGGCGCCGCCGATGGAGCCGGAGCGGCAGCGCTGCTGGAGGAGTAGCTGGTCGGCGACGGCGTGTTGTGACCAGCGGTCTCGGCGTCCTCGACCTGCTTCTTGTGTGCCTCCCAGCGGGCGTGCGCCTCGGCGTACTGCTGCTCCCAGGCGGCGCGCTGATCCTCGTAGCCCTCGAGCCACTCGCCCGTCTCCGGATCGAAGCCCTCGGGGTAGAGGTAGTTGCCCTGGTCGTCGTACGACGCGGCCATGCCGTAGAGCGTCGGATCAAAGTCCTCGGCGTTGGCGTCCAGACCCGCGTTCGCCTGCTTGAGCGAGAGCGAAATGCGGCGCCGCTCCAGGTCGATGTCGATGATCTTGACCATCACATCGTCGTTGACCTGGACGACCTGCTCGGGGATCTCCACATGGCGCTCGGCGAGCTCGGAAACGTGCACCAAGCCCTCGATGCCCTCTTCGACCCGGACGAACGCGCCGAACGGCACCAGCTTGGTTACCTTGCCGGGGACAATCTGGCCGATCTGGTGGGTCCGGGCAAAGGCCTGCCACGGATCCTCCTGCGTCGCCTTCAACGACAGCGAGACGCGCTCGCGGTCCATGTCGACGTCCAGCACCTCGACGGTGACGTCCTGGCCAACCTCGACCACCTCGGACGGGTGATCGATGTGCTTCCAGGAGAGCTCCGACACGTGCACCAGGCCGTCCACACCGCCGAGATCGACGAAGGCGCCGAAGTTGACGATGGAGGAAACGACACCCTTGCGGATCTGTCCCTTTTGCAGCTGGGTGAGGAAGTTCTGCCGCACCTCGGACTGAGTCTGCTCCAGCCAGGCACGCCGGGAGAGCACCACGTTGTTGCGGTTCTTGTCCAACTCGATGATCTTGGCCTCGAGCTCCATGCCCACGTACGGCTGGAGGTCACGGACGCGACGCATCTCGACCAAGGACGCGGGCAGGAAGCCGCGGAGACCGATGTCGATGATCAGACCGCCCTTGACGACCTCGATCACCTGTCCGGTGACCACGCCGTCGGACTCCTTGATCTTCTCGATCGTGCCCCAGGCGCGCTCGTACTGGGCGCGCTTCTTGGACAAGATCAGGCGGCCTTCCTTGTCCTCCTTCTGCTGGACGAGGGCCTCCACCTCATCTCCCACGCTGACGACGTCGAATGGATCGACATCGTGCTTGATGGAGAGTTCCTTGGACGGGATGACCCCTTCGGTCTTGTAACCGATGTCCAGCAGGACTTCGTCGCGGTCGACCTTGACGACCGTGCCGGTGACGATGTCACCGTCATTGAAGTACTTGATGGTGGCGTCGATTGCCTGCATGAAGGCTTCGGGTGAACCGAGGTCGTCGACTGCGACCTGAGGTGGTGCCTCGAGGGAGGACGTCATGTAGTAGGGCTCCGAGAGATGGATCGATGTGGTTGTGACACGCTGCGGCCTTCCGTACTTACGCGTTGAGGCTCACCCTGCAGCTGAAGACAACCGGACAGACGACCATCCCACCCGTACGAGCGTGACCTGCTCCGTCCGAGGACACACAAGCCACAGCGACTTGCAAGGTTATCCCTCCTCGACAAAGAGGGTCAATTTTCGCTTCGGCCCGCCGACCCGTCAGCGACCCGCGCGCTCCGTCGCGCCTCGTGTCAGTGAGCGGCGTCGTGCCAGGAACGACCCACTCCGACCGAGACCTCGAGTGGCACCAGCAGGTCAACTGCATGACCCATCTTGTCCCTGACGAGTGCTTCGAGCGTGGCGCGCTCCCCTGGCCCAACCTCGAAGACGAGTTCGTCGTGGACCTGAAGCAGCATCCGGCTCGCCATTCCGGACTCGTCAAGCGCCCGCTCGACGTCCAGCATGGCCACCTTGATGATGTCGGCGGCTGATCCCTGGATCGGCGCATTCAGGGCCATCCGCTCAGCCATCTCGCGACGCTGGCGGTTGTCGCTGATCAGATCGGGGAGATAGCGCCGCCGGCCCAAAATCGTTTCGGTGTACTCGGTGCGGCGCGCGTCGGCAACGAGGGAGTGAAGGTAGGTGCGCACGTCGCCGAACCGCTCGAAGTACTCGTCCATCAGCGCCTTCGCCTCAGACACTTCGATGGAGAGCTGCTGGCTCAAGCCGTACGCGCTCAAGCCGTACGCGAGACCGTAGTTCATCGCCTTGATCTTGGCTCTGGCTGCGGGCGTGACCTCGTTCGGCGGCACGCGGAAGACCCTCGATGCGGTCACCGTGTGGAAGTCCATTCCCGACTTGAACGCCTCGATCAGCGAGTCATCGGAGCTCGCGTGCGCCATGATCCGCATCTCGATCTGCGAATAGTCCGCCGACATCAAGGACTCGTACCCGGGGCCGACCACAAAGGCCTGCCGGATCCGGCGGCCTTCCTCGGTACGGATCGGGATGTTCTGCAAGTTCGGATCGGTGCTGGAAAGCCGCCCGGTAGCGGCGATCGTCTGCACGTAGGTCGTGTGGATCCGCCCGTCATCCGCGATCGATTTCAGCAACCCCTCGACCGTCTGCTTCAGCCGGATCGCGTCGCGGTGCACCAGCAGATGCGCCAGGAATGGGTGCTCGGTCTTGGCGTAGAGCTGTTGCAGTGCATCAGCATCGGTGGTGTAGCCGGTGCGGGTGCGCCGGGTCTTGGGCATGCCCAACTCGTCGAACAGCACGGCCTGCAGTTGCTTGGGCGAACCGAGGTTGATCTGCTTCCCCAGCACGTCGTACGCGTCGCTCGCGGCCCGGCTGACGGTGGCCGCGAAATCGGACTCCAGCGCATGCAGGTGATCGGTGTCGACCGCGATGCCGGTCTTCTCCATCCGAGCCAGGGTCCGCAGCAGGGGCAACTCGACCCCGTAGAGAAGGCTCGTCCCGTTGCGCTGCTCGATCTCGACGTCGAGGGCGTTGGCGAGGTCGATCACCGCGCGTGCCCGCACCATCGACGCCTCGGCGGCGACTTTGCTGCCGGAGTCGTCATCACCGAAGTCGAGCGCAAGTTGGTCGGAGTCGGTGAGGTCGGGTGATCCCTCCACCTTGAGCTCCCGCTTGAGGTAGCGGATGGTCAGGTCGGCGAGATCGAAGGTGCGCTGGTCCGGGCGGGTCAGATACGCGGCGAGCTGGGTGTCGGAGGTCAAGCCGGCAAGTTCCCAGCCACGCTCCCACAGCGCCAGCAGCGGACCCTTGGCATCGTGCATCGCCTTGTGGCGCTCCGGGTCGGCGAGCCATCCCGCCAGCGCGTTCTCATCCGCGGGCACCAGGTCGGCTACGTCAACGTAGGCGGCCGCGCCGTCGGCGGCTGCCAGCGACAGTGCCGTGACGTCTCCGCCTCCGGCGCCCCAGTGACCGATGACGTCGACCCCGGTGCGCTCTCCGACGGCATGCTCGGACAGCCAACCGGCCAACTCCCCCGGTTCCAAGGTCGCAGCGGTCAGGTCGAAGCCACCGTCGGCGCTGACCTCCTCCTCGTTCGGCAACGCCTCCAAGAGCCGGTCGCGCAGGACCCGAAACTCCAAACCATCGAAGAGCTGGTGCGTCGCCTCGCGATCCCACGGGCGACGCTCCAGATCGTCCAGCGTGACCGGCAACTCGAGGTCGCGCACCAGCGCGTTCACCTGCCGGTTGCGCAGGACGTCGTCAACCCGAGCCTGGAACGCCTCGGCCGCCTTGCCCTTGAGTTCGCCCACGTGCGCCGCAAGGTTCTCCAGGTCGCCGTACAGTTCCAGCCACTTGGCGGCGGTCTTCGGCCCGACGCCCGGCACTCCGGGCAGGTTGTCGCTGGACTCACCGACGAGTGCCGCGAGATCGGGATACCGGGCAGGCGAGGCGAAGTAGCGCTCCTCAACCGCAGCCGGCGTCATCCGCCCCAGATCGGACACACCCTTCCTGGGGTACAGCACGGTGACCTGGTCACTGACCAGTTGGAATGCATCCCGATCACCGGTGCAGATCAGGACATCCCAACCCGCTTCCTGAGCTTGCGTGGCCAGGGTGCCGATCACGTCGTCGGCCTCGTAGCCAGCCTTCTCGACGTAGACGATATTCAGCGCCTTCAGCACTTCCTTGACCAGATCAAGCTGGCCGCGGAACTCATCCGGAGTAGCGGAGCGATTCGCCTTGTACTCGCTGTAGATCTCGGTGCGGAACGTTTGTCTCGAGACGTCGAAGGCGACGCCGAGGTGGGTCGGCGCCTCGTCGCGCAGCACGTTGATGAGCATCGAGGTGAAGCCGAAGACACCGTTGGTGTGCTGACCCGTCTGGGTCGAAAAGTTCTCCACCGGTAGCGCGAAGAAGGCGCGGTAGGCGATCGAGTGCCCGTCGATCAGCATCAACTTCGGTCGCGACGCGGCCGCGGACGCCGACTTCGCCGCCGGATTGGCCTTCCTCGCTGCTGGCACACGCTGACTCTATCCGCGGCCACCGACACAGCTGTCTGCCACGATGGGCCGATGACTCGCCCCGACGACATGCTGGCCGCCTGGCTCGCGCAGCATCCAAGCGCACTCGACGCGAAGATGGGCTTCGAGCCGATCGAGTTGACCCCCGAACGCCTCGTCGGCCGGATGCCGGTGGAGGGCAACACGCAGCCGATCGGGCTGTGGCACGGCGGCGCTTCCTGCGTCCTGGCCGAGACGCTGGCCTCGATCGGCGCACACGCTCATGCAGGCGAGGGTCGGACCGCCGTGGGCGTCGACATCAACGCCACCCACCACCGCGCCGTCCGCTCCGGGTGGGTGACCGGGACGGCGACTGCGCTACGTCTGGGCCGGACCGTCGCGAGTTACGAGATCGTGCTCACCGACGACGCGGGGGCGCGGGTCTGCACCGCACGCGTCACCTGCCAACTCGTGGATCTGGCCCGCTAGATCAGACGTCCCCACCCAGGTACGCGGCGCGCACGGACTCGTCCCCGGCGAGTTCCTCACCGGTCCCGGACCGGACGATCTCGCCGGTCTCCAGGATGTGCGCATACCGCGCCGCCTTGAGCGCCTGCGCCGCATTCTGCTCGACGAGCAGCACTGTCGTCCCTCGGGCGTTGATCTCGTGGATGATTGCGAAGATCCGCTGGATCATCATGGGCGCCAGCCCCATCGAAGGTTCGTCGAGCAGCACCAGGCGCGGCTTGGCCATCAGCGCGCGGCCGATGGCGAGCATCTGTTGTTCGCCGCCGGACAGCTTGCCGGCTGACTGGCTGATCCGTTCCTGCAGCCGCGGGAACAGCTCGAACACCCGGTCGAGGTCCTTGCTGAACTCGCTGCTGCGGCGGTCGCGCCGCAGGTAGGCGCCCATCTCGAGGTTCTCCCGGACACTCATGCCCGGGAACACCCCCCGCCCCTCCGGCGCCTGGCTGATGCCGAGCCGGACCCGGTCGTACGGTTGCAGGTTCGTGATGTCCTTGCCGTCGAACAGGATCGCCCCTGCCCGCACCTTGCGCAGACCCGAGATCGTCTTCAGCGTGGTCGTCTTCCCCGCCCCGTTGGCGCCGATCAGGGTGTCGATGGCACCCTCCTCAACGCTGAACGAAATGTCGCGGATGGCTTCGATATGGCCGTAGTTGACGCACAGGCCCTTGACCTCAAGAAGCATCGCTGGACTCCTCGCTCGGCTCACCGGGACCGGCTTGCTCCTCCGCCTCGGTGCCGAGATAGGCGGCGATCACGGCAGGGTTGTTCCGGATCTCCTCGGGCGCTCCCTCGGCGATCTTGCGGCCGAACTCCAGCACCACGATGCGGTCCGTGACGCCCATCACCAGGCGCATGTCGTGCTCGATCAGCAGCACGGTGAAGCCCTCATCGCGAACCTTGCGGATCAGCCCCATCAGCTCGCGCTTCTCGGCCGGATTGAACCCGGCCGCAGGCTCGTCGAGGCAGAGCAGGGCAGGCTTGGTCGCCATCGCTCGCGCAATCTCCAGCCGCCGTTGCTCGCCGTAGGACAGATTCGACGCAAGCTCGTCGGCGCGCCGCTCCAGACCCATGAACCGCAGCAGCCGCATCGCCTCGCGGTGGCCGTCCGCTTCCTCTGAGCGATGTTTCGGCAGCCGGAACAAGGCTGAGATGACTCCCGTGCTATGCCGCGCGTCGGTGCCGACGAGCACGTTCTCCAGCGCGGTCATCGACCGGAACAGCCGGATGTTCTGAAAGGTGCGCGCGATCCCGAGTTTGGTGATCTGGTACCGCTTCAAGCCCTTCAGCCCGCGACCCTTGAAGCTGACGCTGCCCGCCGTCGGCTGGTAGACGCCGGTCATCACGTTGAAACAGGTCGTCTTGCCCGCGCCATTCGGCCCGATCAGGCCGAGGATCTCGCCCTCGGCGATGGTGAAGCTGACGTTGTCCAACGCCGTCAGCCCGCCGAACTTGAGGGTGACGTCGCGCACTTCGAGCACCGTCTCAGGCATTCTCGTCGCCTTCCTCGAGTGCGGTGATCTCCTCCTGCGCGCGTTTGGCGCGCACGGTGCGACGCGGCGGCAGGATCCCCTGCGGCCGGTAGATCGCCAGCACGATCAGGGCGACACCGAACAGCAACACCCGCCACTCCTCGAAGCCGCGGAACCGTTCTGGAAGGTAGGCGACCAGCGCGGCTCCGATCATCACACCCCACCGGTTCCCCTGGCCGCCGATGATCACCGCCGCGAGGAAGAGGATCGACAGCAACAGCGGGAACGACTCCGGACTGACGAACCCCTGCCGGCCTGCGAACAACGCTCCTGACAGGCCACCGACGAACGCCCCCATCGCGAAAGCCAGCAGCTTGAACCGGAACGTCGGCACGCCCATCAGCTCGGCCGCGTCCTCGTCCTCACGGGTGGCCTCCCACGACCGGCCGACCCTGCTGTTCTTGATCATGATGTCGGCGATCAGCACGATGATGATCACCGTCAAGGCGAGCCAGTAGTACGGCACGAGGTCGATCACGCCGAACTTGAGGAACACCGTCTTGCGACCCAGGTCGATCAGCGGGACGCCCGACTCCCAGCTCAGATGCGGGATCGAGAACAGCTCGATACTCGGCGGCCGATCGATCTTGTTGATGCCGGCGGCCCCACCGAGCCACGCGCTGTTCACGACGGTGAGCCGGACGATCTCGCCGAAGCCGAGCGTCACGATCGCCAGGTAGTCCCCGCGGACGCGGAGCGTTGGGGCGCCGAGGATGACCCCGGACAGCATCGCCGCCCCAACGGCGATCGGAATGGTCAGGAAGTAGGGCCAGTTGCCGTGTGCCGCGGTCAGGATCGCGACGGTGTACGCCCCCACGGCGTAGAACGCGACATAGCCGAGATCCAAGAGGCCGGCGTAGCCGACGACGATATTCAGGCCGAGCGCAACCAGCGCGTAGACAGCCACAGTGAACAACACACCGGCGAAGTCGGTGTCGGGAGTGGACAGAATCGGCGGATCCAAGAGCGGCAGCGCGTAGGCCAGCAATGCGACCACCGCGAGGAGGGCAATCTTCGCGGGCTTGGGCAGCTTGACGATGCGATCTCGCAACTGGAGCCGCCGCTTCGGACGTGATCCCGAACCCGAAGCGGTGGACGTGGTCGATGTGCTCATGCTCGCGACCTCCCCAACGACTCACCGAGCAGCCCGGTCGGTCGGAAAAGCAAGATCAACACCAGCAGGCAGAACGCGACGACGTCTTTCCACTGGGTGCCGATCAGGGCAGAACCCCAGTTCTCCGCGACCCCGAGCACGAGACCACCGAGCAGCGCGCCGCGCAGATTCCCGATGCCTCCCATCACTGCTGCGGTGAACGCCTTGACGCCGAGGATGAATCCGGCGTCGAACCGGGTCGCTCCGATGCGGATCATGTAGAGCGTGGCGGCCGCGCCGGCCATGATGCCGCCGATCAAGAACGTGAGTTGCACGATGCGGGTGGAGTTCACGCCCATCAGCGCAGCGGACTCTGGGTCCTGGGCGACTGCCCGAATGCCTCGGCCAAGCCGGGACCGCCGGACGTACTGATCGAGGATCAGCATCATCAGCAACGCCGAAGAGATGACCAGGAGGTCGATCGAGGTGATGCGGTAGTCGCCGATCTGGAAGAGCGGAACCGGTCGGATCTCTACGGGTACACCGATGGTGTCCCGGGACCGTGCCACGAACCGGGACAAGGTGTCATCCAGCCCGAGGAAACGAGCGATGTTGCTCCGCAGCCCCACCAACTCGGCCAGGACGAACGAGGCGCCGATCGCGGAGATCAGTGCCACCAGCTTCGGCGCTTTCCGTTTGATCAGCGGCCGATAGGCCACTCGTTCGAGGGCGAGGGCCACGGCGCCGGAGACGATCATCGCGACGATCAGGCAGACGATCAGCATCGCGATCACGCCGCCAGGGGCCGTCTGCGGAGTGCCGCCGAGGACGTAGAGGGTGAAGACCACGGCGAAGGTTCCGTACATGAACACTTCACTGTGCGCGAAGTTGATCAGCTGCAGGACCCCGTACACCATCGTGTAGCCAAGGGCGACGAGAGCGTAGACAGATCCCAGGGCCAGCCCCGTGACGGTCAGCTCGAAGAAGTGCTCGAACAGGAACATGCGCAGCTCCTAGGCCCTACGGCCGAGACCTGGCCAGACGGTCTCGGGGAACCCGGCAACGAGGGGTGAAGTGCCGATGCGGCCGGGCCAACGGCCCGGCCGCATCCGCCTGTGGTTCGTCATGACGCAGAGCGCGTCGTCACTCGATCGGGGTCGCCTCGGTGAGCTTGCCGCCGGTCACCACGTAGGCGTACACCTTGCCGCCGACGAGTTCACCGTTGGCGTCGAACTTGATCGGGCCGTTCACGCCCTCCGCGCTGTAGCTGGTCACCCAGTCCAGCATGTCTTCCCGCGTCTTCTTTCCGGCATCGACGCCCTGCAGGAAGATGTTCATGCCGTCGTAGCCCTCGGTGGAGTACGTCCCGGCTTCCTCGCCGGAGGACGACAGGTACTTCGCCGCGAAGTCGCGCGACGCCGGGGCGCAGGGGCAGGTCAGAACCGCCTTCTCGGCAGCACTCTCGCCCGCTGCGGCCACGAAGCCCGGATCCTTGCTGCCGTCGCCGGAGACGAAGGTGCCGGTCCAGTTCGCCGCCCGCAGCTGCTTGGCCAGCAGGCCAGCCTCCGGGTAGTAGCCGCCGTACCACAGCGCGTCGGCCTTCGACGCCTTGATCTTGGTGATGGTCGCGCTGAAGTCGGTCTGCTTCTGCTGCACCCGATCGCTGTCCACGACCAGCGAGCCGAGATCGTCGTTCACGATCTTGGTCAGCGCCTTGCCGTAGTCAGTGGCGTCATCGATGGTGAAGACCTTGCTCGGCTTCACCGTGTCCTTGATGTACTTGGCCACCGCCGGCCCCTGCAACGCGTCGTTGCCCAAGATCCGGTGGAAGGTCTTCCACCCGTTCGTCGAGATGGAGGGATCGGTGGCAGACGGGGACACCGTCACCAGTCCGGCCTCGTTGAACGTCTCGCCGGTGGCGTTGGTCTCACCCGAGAATGTCGGGCCGAGCACACCGAGGACCTTGGTATCGGTCACCAGCTTGCTGGCGATCGGGGTCGCCGATGCAGGTGCGCCCTGCGTGTCGTTCTCGGTCAGAGTGACCTTGCAGGTCGGGCTCTTCGCCTCGTACTCCTCCAGCGCGAGCTTCGCGCCGCGCACGATGTTCAACCCCAAGTTGGCGTAGTCGCCGGTGAGCGGGCCCATGAAGGCAATGGTGACCGCACAGTCACCGCCAGCGCTCGAACCCGTCGAACTGGGCTCACCAGTGGTGCCGCACGCACTCAGCATGAGTGCCGCAGCAGCCGTCCCCGCCAGGGCAAGACCTGGCAGCTTCTTCAGCTTGTTCATGGAACCTCTTTCACGATCAATTGGCTGGTCCAGCACTGCTGATTGGCAGAAACTAGCACCACCGATCCGTGAAGGAGGCGATTCGCTCCGGCTGAGCCCCATGTCGGTACACGCGTGTTCCCGGACCACTCCGACCCGGTCCCGCGACGCACCTAGACCCGCACCGGCGTCACGCCGACTACCTCTTCTTGGCTCCCGCGCCGTGCTCGATGACGCCTTCGGCGACCTCCCGCATGGACTTGCGAAGATCCATCGCCGTCTTCTGAATCCAGCGAAAGGCTTCCGGCTCGGTCAGACCGAGCCCGGTCTGGAGCAGGCCCTTCGCCCGGTCCACCGCCTTGCGCGACTCCAGCCGCTCCTGTAGGTCAGTGACCTCGGCCTCCACTGCCTGGATCTCGGCGAACCGCGCACGCGCGATCTCGATCGCGGGGATCAGGTCGGCCTTGCTGAACGGCTTCACGACGTACGCCATCGCACCGGCCTGGCTGGCGCGGTCGACCAGGTCGCGCTGGCTGAACGCCGTCAACATCACCACCGGTGCGATGCGAGCCGAAGCGATCTGTTCGGCCGCCGTGATGCCGTCCATCTTCGGCATCTTGACGTCCATCACGACCAGATCGGGGCGCTGCTCGGTGGTGAGCGAGACGGCGGCCGCTCCATCCCCGGCCTGCCCGACGACCTCGTACCCCTCCTCGGTCAACATCTCCACGAGGTCCAGGCGAATCAACACCTCATCCTCGGCTACGACGACCCGGGTCTTCGAACTGTCGATGGGGGAGGTGTCTGCGTCGGTCACGACGACACTCTAGCCAGGCCGTGTTACGCCGATACGCACGACGATCACGCGCACAGGTTGGCACGCGGCGGTCTGGCTACGCCGTCTGTGCCAGAATGTCGGCGCTGCGCGCGCGAAGGCGATCACCTGGGCGCGACGGCCGGGATGGCGGAATGGTAGACGCGGACGGCTCAAACCCGTCTGTCCGATAAGGACGTAGGGGTTCGACTCCCCTTCCCGGCACCACCTGTCGAGCGTGCTGCCTCGCCGTCAGAGCGCCATGCCCCATCCGAGCGTCGGCACTGAGCAAGCGAAAGGCCCGGCGTTGCCGCCGGGCCTGGACGCGATATCAATCTCCCAGCCATCGGAGCCGGGGCGAGGATCAGAGCGGAGCGCCGATCCGGCGAACCCGGATCATGTTCGTGTGACCGGCCACTCCGGGGGGAGACCCGGCCACGATGACCACGCGGTCGCCCTCGTCGATCCGGCCAGTCTCGATGAGGGCCTTGTCGACCTGGCGAATCATGTCGTCGGTGTGACCGACCATAGGCACGAGGATCGTCTCTACGCCCCAGTTCAGTGCGAGCGCCGACCTGGTCGACTCGCGGGGGGTGAACGCGAGCATCGGGATGGGCGACCGCAGCCTGGCCAGGCGGCGAGCGGCGTCACCAGAGGTCGTGAAGGCGACCAGGAACTTCGCATTGATCCGCTGCGCCACCTCCTCGGCGGCCTTGGTGATCACGCCGCTGGTGGTCTGCGGATCCCAGTCGATGTCCTGCATCCGATCCATGCCGTGGGCCTCGGTGTTCTCCACGATCCGCGCCATGGTCTGGACGGCGATCACCGGATACTCGCCGGTGCTGGTCTCGCCGGAGAGCATCACCGCGTCGGCACCGTCGAGGATGGCGTTCGCGACGTCAGAGGCCTCGGCCCTGGTCGGCCGCGGCGCCGAGATCATCGACTCCAGCATCTGCGTCGCCACGATGACCGGCTTGGCCCAGCGGCGGGCAGCGGTGACGATCTGCTTCTGGACGAGCGGCACCTCCTCCAGTGGGAGCTCGACGCCGAGATCGCCCCGGGCGACCATGAACGCGTCGAACGCGTCGATGATCTCGTCCAGGTTCTCGACTGCCTGCGGCTTCTCGAGCTTGGCGATGACCGGGATGACCCGGCCCTCCTCCTCCATCACCTGATGGACGAGCTTGACGTCGTCCGCGCTGCGCACGAAGGACAGGGCGACCATGTCGACGCCGTTGCGCAGTGCCCAGCGCAGATCAGCGGTGTCCTTCTCGCTCATCGCGGGCACGCTGACAGCGACCCCGGGGAGGTTGATGCCCTTGTTGTTGCTCACCGGGCCCGCGACGACCACCTCGGTAACGACATCAGTCGCCGTCACCTCGACTGCCTTCAGCGCGATCCGACCGTCGTCGATGAGGATCGTGTCACCGGGACTGACGTCGCCGGGCAGTCCTTTGTACGTCGTGGAGCAGCGCTCTGCGGTGCCCGGGACGTCCTCGACGGTGATCCGGAAGGTGTCGCCCTTGGCAAGGACTTCCTTGCCGTTGACGAACCGTCCCAGCCGGATTTTGGGGCCCTGGAGGTCGGCGAAGACACCGACCGGCCGACCCGCATCCGCCGCGGCCTGCCGCACGTTGCGCAGGTTGGCCTCATGATCGGCGTAGTCGCCGTGACTCATGTTCAGCCGCGCGACGTCCATGCCGGCGGCAACCAATTCAGCAAGGCGCTCAGGCGAGGACGACGCCGGCCCGAGCGTGCACACAATCTTGGCTCTACGCACGTCTCGACCCTAGCGAAGTCGACGCCCGCCCAGGAGACCAGATGGGCACTGGATCAGGCGCGACGGGCCAACTCGAGCGCGTTCCGGAGATCATCGGGGTAGTCGGAGTCGAATCGCATTTCCTCGCCACTGCGCGGATGGAGAAACCCGAGGCCGACCGCGTGCAGCCATTGCCGCTGCAGACCGAGACGACGCGCCATCACCGGGTCAGCGCCGTAGGTCGGGTCACCCACGCACGGATGCCGGATGGCCGCCATGTGCACCCGGATCTGGTGGGTGCGTCCCGTCTCCAGCTTCACCTCGAGCAACGTGCTGCCGACGAACGCGTCCAGGGTGTCGTAATGGGTGACGCTGTGCCGACCGCCGGCGATGACGGCCATCTTGTAGTCCGCCCCCGGGTGGCGCCCGATCGGCGCATCGATCG
This sequence comes from Propionibacteriaceae bacterium, assembly GCA_044225235.1. Lineage (GTDB taxonomy): Bacteria > Actinomycetota > Actinomycetes > Propionibacteriales > Propionibacteriaceae > Microlunatus. Next base: position 352,404 of record JBGAIX010000001.1, read on the forward strand.
TGCCGGTGAAGGGATCGGGGTGACCTTGCACGAGGGTGTGGTACGTCTTGTCGACCGAACGCGACTTGAACGCCCGTTTCAGCACCGTGTACGCGTGCTCGCTCTTGGCGACCACCATCAGCCCCGACGTCCCGACATCGAGACGTTGCACAATGCCGCGCCGCTCCGGAACGCCGGATGTGGAAATCCGGAAGCCTGCACCGGCCAGGTGACCCAAGATGTCCGGCCCGTCCCAGCCGAGGCTCGGATGTGCCGCGACGCCGACCGGCTTGTCCACGACGACGATGTCGTCGTCGTCGTAGACGATGGCCACGCCGGCGACCTCGCGCGGTACCACCGCCGCGGTTGCCGGCCCGTCGTCGAAGACCACTTCGAGCATCGCGCCGGTGCGCACTCGCTCGGATTTGCTGGTCACCCGACCATCGAGCCGCACCTGTCCGGCACCGATCAGGTCGGCCGTGCGCCCTCGCGACAGGCCCAGCATCCGCGCGACCGCGGCGTCGACCCGCTCCCCGGACAGGCCTTCGGGGATCAGGACGACCCGTTGGTCAGCCATGGCTGCCGCCAGCCTCGCCCGCTACATCTCCGCCCGCTACGTCCCCGCGCGCGTCGGCGGCGGCTGAGCCGGGCCGGCGACCGTCAACGCCGACGTTGCGGATCACCGCCAGCAGCACGATCATCACAGCAGCAGCCGTGATGCACATGTCCGCGACGTTGAACACCGGCCAGTACGGCAGCTGAAGGAAATCGACCACGTGTCCGCGAAATGGGCCGGGCGGCCGGATGAGTCGGTCGAGGAGGTTGCCGCCAACGCCGGCGCACAACAATCCGAGGGCGACAGCCCATCCACTGTGCGCGATCCTGGGCACCAGCCGCGCGACGACAAAAACCAGCACAGCAAGGGCTGCGACGGCGAAGACCACGGTGAACCGCTCCCCTTGGCTGAACGCCGCGCCGGCATTGCGCAGCAGCCGCAACGTCAGCAGGCCATCAAGCAACACCCGCGGGTCGCGTGGATCCAATGAGGCGACGGCGATGGCCTTCGTGATCGCGTCGGCGGCCAGTCCTGCGAGTGCGACGCCGGCGAAGATGAGGCGATACCGCGCCGGCGACGGGCTGCCGCCCTCCCGGCTTACCGCCGCTCCTCGCGCTGCTTGCAGCTCACGCACAGGGTGGCTCGGGGAAACACCTGGAGCCGGCCCTTCCCGATCGGCTGGCCACAGTTGTCGCAGCTGCCGTAGGTGCCGAGATCGATGTGGCGAAGCGCCAGGCGGGACTGGTCGAGCATCTCCCTGGCATTGTTCGCCAGCGACATCTCCGCGTCCCGCTCGAAGTTGGCCGAGCCGACATCGGCGGGATCGCGCCCCGCGCCCTCGCTGCCGTCTCGGAGCAGGCCCACCAGTTCGGCGGTCGAGATCTCGATCTGGCTCTCGAACCGAGTGATGTCCTCGGTGAGTGCGGCCTTCAACTCGGCGAGTTCCTCAGCGGTCCACGGGTCCTCCCCCGGCCGCACCGGGAGACTCGCGATGTCGATCGGCTTCGATGCCCGGTCGGCGTGCTCGACCTCGACCGCGTGCACCGTGGGCGCCGCCTTAGCCGGAACGCTCGTCATGGGCTCCCCAACTCTCGACAGTGAAACGTGGTGGCCGACACCGGCGAGGCATCCGTCGGGCACCACGCGCGTTGTGTCGGAGAGACCCTAGGCGGACGCCTCGGTTTCTTCAACGCTCCCAGCCGAATTCTGACCGCTTCGAGATCCGCGGCTCGGTGCCTCGACCGTCCGCCGCTCCCCAACGGCCGAGCCAGGCTCAGGCCTGCTCCCCCAGCAACGCATCCAGTCGGGGCGTGTTGCTGCCGGCGCCGGACTCTGGCGAGCGCTCCTCACCGGGGCGAGGAGCGTCCAGCAGTGCCGGGACGTCCGACGGCTCGGCCTGCGCGGACTCCACAGCGGCGAGCTGCCCGCGGAGGTGGTCTGCGAGATTGCTGCGATAGGCGAGTTCGAACGAACGGAGCGCGTTCACCGCATCGGTCAACTCCGCACGCTCGCGCTCGAGATCGCCGAACAGCTCGGCCCGCCGTGAATCCAGTTCCCGGTCGAGCGCCTCAGCGCGCCCGTTGGCGTCAGCCTGCACCCGCTCCGCGTTCACCCGCGCCTCAGACTCGACGCGTTCCGCCCGGGTGCGCGCGTCGCTGGTGACCTGCTGCGCTTCACGGTTGGCATCCTCGCGAATCCGGCCGGCGTCGGCCTCGGCCTCCTCGACAAGCCGTTCGGCCTGCTCGGTGGACATCTCCACCAGACGGACGACGGCGGCGCTCGCCTCGTGGGATGTGGTGACCACGATCCGCTGCGGCTCCGCCACTGGCTCCGGCGTGGGCGCCTCCACTGGCGGCGGAGACGCCGGGCTCGCCGCCGCCACCGGCTCGGCCGGTGCTGGCGCGGAGGCCCGCAGCGCGTCGATCTGGCGACGCAGACTGACGTTCTCCTCGACCAGTTGGGCGAAACTCTCCTCGACCGCGTCGACGAATTCGTCGACTTCGAGCACCTCGTAGCCAGACTTGCGCGCCATCCGGAAGCGCTTTGACCGGATGTCGTCCAATGTCAGCGTCATCGTCCACCTCTGAGTCCCGCGAGCGCGGCAGCCAGTTGCTCGCCGCGCATCTACCGTACCGAAGATCGGTTCACCCTCCGCCGCCGACGCAGCCGCCGAGCGTGCTCCATCAGCGATCTGCGGAGTGCGCTGTGGGGGACCTTGCCGGGGTGGTCAGGCGAACTGCTGGCCGCGGACGATACCCACGGTGGGGCGAGCCCCAGTTCACCAATCGTCAGTGGAAGAAGATCGTGCGGTTCACCTGCATCAAGATGCTCACCAGGATGGCCAGACCGATGAAGGCGAGATCGAGCATCATGTTGCCGACCCGGACGGGCTTCAGAACCTTGCGCAGCAGGCGCAGCGGCGGGTCCGTGATCGAGTAGACGATCTCGGCGAAGACCAGCATCGGGCCACGGGGCTCCCAGTCGCGCACGAGCACGGGAACCCACGACAAGATCATCCGCGCGAACAGGATGAGCAGGAAGATCCATAGGACCCAGTCGATGATCGTTCCTACGACAAACACGTGCGAGCCCTGTCTGGAGAGTGTCGGTGCCAGGTGAGTCTAGGTCGCGTGGCTCTCATTTCACGCTCAGAAGATGCGCCGCACGCCGATGCCAGCCTAGCCACCGCGCCAACTCGTGCGCAGCCGCAACGCAGATCGACACACTCGGCACGGCGGACGCGAAACGGGCCGCGGAGATGCATCCGCGACCCGCCTGGCGCTGCCACATGCCGACCTCTCGGGCGGCTCAGCTCTGGTTGAAGAAGCCCCCAGCGATGCGTTCCTTGTCCTCTGCCGCGACCTTGACGTTCTGCGGGGAGAGCAGGAACACCTTGCTGGTCACCCGCTCGATAGTGCCCCTCAAACCGAAGATGAGGCCGGCAGCGAAGTCGACGAGCCGCTTCGCGTCGACGTCTTCCATCGAGGACAGGTTCATGATCACCGGAACGCCGTCGCGGAAATGCTCCCCGATGGTGCGCGCCTCGTTGTAGGTGCGCGGGTGGACGGTCACGATCCGGGAGACGTCCGCGGTCTTCAGCTGGGGCGCCGGCGGCGTCGCAGCCACGGTCGGCTGCGGAGCTGCAGGAGCGGGGCGCCGCGACTCGAGCGGGGTCACGTTCGCCGGCTTCTCCGGCGCGCCGAGCAGTTCCTCCCGGCTGATCCCCTCGGTCAGTTCCTGGGCGTCCGACTCCTCGTATTCGGGGTACCGGTCGTCGGTCACCAAACCCAGCCAGGCCGCCGCCCGCTTCAGTCGTTCCGCCATTCCTCCACCCTCACATCCGTACGTCGAAGCGCGCCGCAGCCGGCACGTTCATGGCATTGAGGCTACCGGCCCGCGTCCTGGATGCGAGACATCCCGAACGCGACACGCGGCCCTATCGAGACGGTCCCGGAGCGACGCCGACACTGGCGCAAGCCTGCTATCTGGCGCCGCCAACCAGGGACCGACCGAAGCGGGATCTACTTGAGGAAATCCGGAACGTCGAGATCGTCGTCATCACTTGGACGGGCCGCCGACCCTGAGGCAGTCCCCGACTGCGAGGGCGACCCGCTCGGCACCGGCGGCGCTGAGGGCGAGCCAACGGACGGTGTTGCCGCGACGGGCTCCTGCCGAGGGGCGAACGGGCTGGGCGCCGGATCAGCCGCGGGTGCGGGGCGAGCCGACCGCAGGTCGGCGGCCCGGCTGATGCCCGGCTGTCGGCGTGGCAATTGCCCGCCTTCGAAGCCCGCAGCGATCACGGTCACCCGGACCTCATCCCCGAGCGCATCGTCGATCACGGTGCCGAAGATGATGTTCGCGTCGTCCGCCGCCGCACCCTGGATGAGCGCGGCCGCTGCCGACACCTCGAACAAGCCCAGGTCCGACCCGCCGGCGATCGACAGCAGCACGCCGTGCGCACCGTCGATGCTGGCCTCGAGCAACGGCGACGACACCGCCATTTCAGCTGCCGCACGCGCCCGGTCCTCGCCGCGCGCGGAACCGATTCCCATCAGTGCCGAGCCGGCGTTGGACATCACGGCCTTGACGTCGGCGAAGTCGAGGTTGATCAGACCCGGGGTGGTGATGAGGTCGGTGATACCGGAGACGCCCTGCATCAACACCTGATCGGCTTGCTTGAAGGCGTCGAGGATCGCGATCTGATGATCGATCATCTGCAGCAGCTTGTCGTTTGGGATAACGATCAGCGTGTCGACCTCTTCACGCAGATTGCTGATTCCCTGATCCGCCTGATTGGCGCGCCGCTTGCCCTCGAACGAGAACGGTCGGGTGACCACGCCGATGGTGAGCGCCCCGAGCGCTCGGGCGATCCGAGCGACGACCGGCGCTCCCCCGGTGCCGGTGCCACCTCCTTCGCCCGCAGTGACGAACACCATGTCCGCGCCCTTCAGGGCGTCCTCGATGTCCTGGGCGTGGTCCTCGGCGGCCTGCCGACCCTTGTCGGGGTCTGCGCCGGCACCGAGGCCGCGGGTGAGCTCCCGGCCGATATCGAGCTTGACATCGGCATCGCTCATCAACAGCGCCTGCGCGTCGGTGTTCACCGCGATGAACTCCACGCCGCGCAGACCGGCTTCAATCATCCGATTGACCGCGTTGACGCCGCCACCGCCAACCCCGACGACCTTGATGATGGCCAGATAGTTCTGTGATGCAGAGACCACGGGTTACGCCTCTTCTTCCTACTGCATGACGCTCGCGCTAGATGGGGGGTGCGGGCGTCGCGGCACTCTCAACCTCTAGTCAAGGGGGAAGGCGGCGGCTGCTAGACCGCGACTCTGGACGAGGCTACGAGACGACGGACGGACGTGTCCACACGAGTCGGCGCGACACGCCAATCGGTTGCCCGGAGCGAATATTCGCTACAGGTCAACCTGACGTTTATACTCTCTCGCCTCCCGTGGACCCGGCCGTCAGCGGACTGCTGGCTGGTGCGGGCCGCTGACATCGATGGAGACCTTCGGCTTGCGCTTTAACAGCGCCAGCGTCACGTCCGCTTTGAGGTCGGACTCGGCCACGTTGCCCCAGGTGACGATGACCCCGGAGGTGAGCACCAGAGTGATGTTGTCGTGGCTGGTGGCACGGATCCGAGCGACCCGGCCCGCGAGCTTGCCTGGCAGCGCACGGCTGACCACGCCGACGTCCCGGAGCAATGCGACGTCACCCGGGTTGACCTCCGCGATCATCAAGCCCTTCGGCAGCGTCGCGGACAACTCGTAGGCGACGCCGCCCCGGTCCACGATCGCGTATCCGGTTGGCTGCCGGACGGCCAGCACCGGCTGACGCTCGGTCACCGTCACGACGACGGTGCGCGGCCACTCTCGCGTTGCGGTTGCCGCTTCGACCGCGGGCACCGCCGTGGCACGTTTTGCGATCGCGCGCAGGTTCTGGCGCGCGAGAGGAACGCCGAGCGGGACGGCGGCAGCCTTCGCGACGGTCCCGTCGGCCGTGCGTTGGGTCCCGCGAATCACGACGGCGTCCACCGCGAACACCGTGGAGAAGAAGAGCAGCCAGCCCGCGCCGACGACGAGTCCGGCCACCAGTAGCGACACCAGAATGACGGTCAGTACTCGGCGAAGACGGCCCGGCCGCTTCTTCTGCGGCAGATACCCCAGGCCGTCCTGACCGGGATCGGTCTGGCCCGGTCGAGTCAGGGTGGCGCTCATAGCGCGACCTCCTTCAGCCGCTCAAGTTCGGCGACGATCTTCGGCGCAACCTTGGTCACGTCACCGCAGCCGACGGTGATCACCAGGTCACCCGCTTGCGCGATCCGCGCCACTGTCGGTGCCGCCTCATCCCAGATGGGCTCGTAGGTGACGTGAGCCGTCCCCGGTGCCACCGCGTTCGCCACCATGGCGCCGTCGATCCCAGGCAGCGGATCCTCGCGGTCCCCGCAGACGTCCATCACGACCGCCTCGTCGGCCTGCTCCAGGGCCGCGGCCAGTTCGCGCCAGAAATCGCGGGTCCGGGTGTAGAGGTGAGGTTGAAAGCACACGACGACTCGGCCGTCGCCGACCCCGGTACGGGCGGCGCGCAGGGTGTTCAGCACCTCAGTCGGATGATGGGCATAGTCGTCGTAGACCCGGACACCGCCGACCGTGCCAACGAGTTGGAAGCGCCGATATGTGCCGCGATAGCCCGACAGCTGGGCTCGAATCTGCTCATCGGACGCGCCGAGCCAGCTCGCGACCGCATAGCAAGCGGCCGCATTCCAGACGTTGTAGTCCCCCGGCACGACGAGCGAAACCGGTCCGCCCCCCGCTTCGGTCGCGTCTGCAGCGGCGTGCAGTTCGAAGTGCGAGCCGGTTCCCGCGTAGCTGGCGCCGACGATGCGCACGTCGGCGGCGTCGGACTCGCCGTAGGTGACCACCTCGGGTCGGTGTCCGCTCGTCGCGCGTACCCGGCGGGTGAGCTCCACCGCGCCAGGATCGTCAGCGCTGATCACCAGCAGCCGCATCCGCTCACTGGTCGCGAACTGCAGGAAGCCATCCGCGTAGTTCTCAGCGGTTCCCCAGTTGCTCAGGTGATCCGGATCGACGTTGGTGACGACGGCGATCTCGGCCGGGTACTGCAGGAAGGAGCCATCGCTTTCGTCGGCCTCGACGACCATCTCCCGGCCAGTTCCGAGGTGGCCGCCGGTGCTGCTACCGGTGAGCGCACCACCGATGACGTACGAAGGGTCGAACCCGCACCCGGTCAGCACGTGCGAGATCATCGCGGTCGTCGTCGTCTTGCCGTGGGTGCCGGCCACCGCGATGCCGCGATGCCCGAGCATCAGACAACCCAGAGCCGCACTGCGATGCAGGATCCGCAGGCCTCGACGACGCGCTTCGGCGAGTTCGGGATTGTCCTCGCGGATCGCCGAGGACGCGACGACAGTCTGGGCGTCGCCCAGTTGATCGGCACGGTGACCCACGTAGACGCGGGCACCGGCATCCTCGAGGGCCCTCAGGTACTTCGAATCCTGCCGGTCGCTGCCACTCACCGACGTCCCTGCCGCCAGCATCATCGAGGCGATCCCGTTCATGCCCGAGCCGCCGATCGCGATGAAGTGGACCGGCCCGAGATCGGCCAGAGGCACCAGCGGCACGGGATCGATCAGCCCCATCAACGACCTCCTCCTACCTGTGCCAACGCCAGCACCGACGCCGCAAGCACGGCAGCCGCGTCACGCTGAGCAACACCGACCAGTGCCGTCGCCATCCCGGCCAACCGAGTCGAATCCGCGAACAGGGAAGGTATCTCCGCGGCAACCCAGGACGGGGTGCAGTCGGCGTCCGGGAGGAGCAATCCCCCGCCGGCCTTCACCACCATCTCGGCGTTTCGTGCCTGCTCGCCATTGCCATGGGGGTAGGGCACGAAGACCGCCGGCAGACCGACCGCGGCTGTTTCCAGCACGGTTCCCGCGCCGCACCGACCGAGCATCAGCGTGGCGGCCGCGTACGCGTCCTCCATCCTGTCGACATAGGCGAGAGGCTGATACCGGGCCCCGCTTGTCGGATCGGAGCGCCGAGCCGGCGCCGCGTCGATGTTCTTCGGGCCGAGCACGTGCAGCACCTGGATCCCCTTGGCGAGCAGGACGTCGGCGGCGCCAACCGCTGCGGCATTGATACTGGCGGCGCCCTGCGATCCTCCGCTCACCAACAGCACCGGCAGTTCGGGATCCAGCCCGAACTCCTCCCGGGCTCCGCGCTGGCGGGCGATCCGGTCCAGATCGGTGAGGGCACGGCGCATCGGCAGTCCCAGGCAGGTCGCGTGCGGCAGCGGCGTCTGTGGAAAGGAGGTGTAGACGTGTGGCGTCAGCCGAGCAGCGAGCCGGTTGGCGAGACCGGGGAGCACGTTCTGCTCGTGGATGACCATCGGCAGACCAAGACGGCGGGCAGCCAAGTAGGCCGGCGTCGAGACGTAGCCCCCGAAGCCGAGGACCACGTCAGCCTCGACCCTGCGCAAGATCCGAATGGTTGCCCGCACCGCTGCCGCAAGCCGGGGGCCGAGGAGGAGCAAGTCCTTGCTCGGGCGGCGCGGCATCGGCACCGGCGGGATCAGCTCCAGGGTGAGGCCAGCGGCCGGTACCACGGTCGTCTCGAGGCCGCGCGCCGTACCGAGCGCTGTCACTCGCACGCCGGGTCGGATCCGCTGCAGTTCCAGCGCGGTGGCGATCAGAGGCGAGGTGTGGCCGGCAGTGCCGCCACCGGCGAGCACGATCGAGCCCGCACGCGCCACCTCGAGGCGCTCCGAGGCGCCGCTCATCGCCCGGCGCGCCTGCGCGCCCTGCCCGAGCCGACGACCGTGGTCATCCGAGGTTTCGATGCGGTGGACTTGCTCGCCAACAACCGCCGAGCCTCCGGCTCTCGGCGCGCACAGGCCAGCAGAACGCCGACGGCCATCATGTTCGCGATCAAGGCCGACCCGCCGTAGGAGACCAGCGGCAGCGGAACTCCGGCGATCGGCAGCATCCGCAGCACGACCGCGAGATTGATCAGCGACTGCACCATCAGCCACAGCGTGACCCCGGCCGACGCGTAGCGCGCGAACGGATCGTCGGACCGGGTGGCGATCCGGATCCCGGCGTAGCCGAGCACACCGATCAGGGCCAGCACCACCAAACTCCCGAACAGCCCCAGTTCCTCGCCCAGCACAGCGAAGATGAAGTCGGTGTGCGCCTCGGGCAGACTCCCCCACTTCTGCCGGCTGCCACCGGGCCCAAATCCCCACCAGCCGCCCGATGCGATGGCGAACATCCCGGCGTTGGCCTGGTCGTTGGCGCCGTTCAGGTTCGCGCTGGGGTCAAGGAACGCCGCGAGCCGGCGCATCCGTACCGGGGAGGACACGAAGATCGCCACCACACCCGCGACGCCAGCGAGCCCTAGACCGGTCAGTACCCGGCCCGGCGCTCCCACCACCCACAGCATTCCGACCGCGATCGCAGCCATCACCACTGCCGTGCCTGCGTCGCCCTGGAAGAGCACCAGCAGGATGAGCATGCCCGTCACCGGCAGATACGGCACGAGCAGGTGCCGAGGTTGATCGAGGAGCCGGGCCTTGCGCGCCAGCAGGTCCGCACCCCAGACGATCATCGCCAGCTTGGCGAACTCCGCCGGCTGGATCGCGAAGGTCTCCGAACCGAAGTAGAGCCAGTTGCGGTTGCCGTTACGGGTGATCCCGAGCGGGGTGTAGGTCAAGATCAACAAGACTGCTGCCAGCGCCGTGCCGGCCCAACTCAGGCGGCGCAGGGTGGCCGGCGACATCCGCATCATCACGAACGCACCGATCACTCCCACCACCAGGAAGAAGACCTGTCGCTTGACGTAGAAGTACGAGTCGCCGGTGGTCAGGTACGCGTTCACGCTCGAAGCCGACAGCACCATCAGCAGGCCCACCCCAACGAGCAGGGCAGTGGAGCCCAGGACCAGGTGAAAGCTCGTCAGCGGCCGGTCGAGGATGCCGCGAAGCCATGGCAGGAAGCCGGAGACCGAGGCCTGCCGATTGGGGCGGAGTGTCCGCACCTGCGAGTCCACGGTCGCCAACGGCGGGTCACTCCTTCGCCAAGTCGCGCGCTGCGGCGGCGAACGCATCCCCGCGCGCGGCGTAGTCGCTGTACATGTCCTTGCTGGCACATCCCGGCGCGAGAAGAACCACGTCCCCCACTCGCGCCAATCGATCGGCCGCCGCGACGGCCTGTGCCATGGCACTAGTGTCGGTCGCCTCGATCACCATTCGAGGGACTTCTGGCGCGTGTCGGGTCAGGGCGTCGGCCACCACAGCGCGGTCCACGCCGATCAGGACCGCGCCCCGCAGCCGGGCCCGATGGCTCCGTACCAGGTCGTCGAAGGTGGTGCCCTTCGCCTGTCCGCCGGCGACCCAGACCACCTTGGGCGACGCATCGCCGGGCTCGGTCGATCCGAACGAGCGCAGCGCGGCATCGGCGGCATGCGGGTTGGTGGCCTTGGAGTCGTCGACCCACCGCACGCCACGTCGCTCCAGCACGGTCTGGATCTTGTGTGCCCCGATGGCTGTCGCCCGGAGGCCGTCTCGAACGGCGGCGGCGGGCACCCCGAAGGAGCGCGCCAGCGCCGCTGCAGCGAGCGCGTTCGCAAGGTTGTGCGGGGCACTCGGCTGGACGTCGGACACTCGGGCCAGTTCCAGCGCGGAATCCCGCCGCTGCTGGATGAAGGCACGGTCGACCAGCAGGTCGTCGACGATCCCCAGCATCGACAGACCGGGGATGCCGAGGGTGAAACCGATCGCACGGGCTCCCTCGACGACTTCGGCGTCCTCGACCATCTGCTCGGTGGCCGGGTCGGCGACGTTGTAGACGCAGCTGAACTGGACCTGCTGGTAGATCCGTGCCTTGGCGTCGCGGTACGCCTGCTGCGAGCCGTGCCATTCGAGGTGATCCGGCTGCAGATTGAGGACGGCCGCCGAGTGCAGCCCGAGTGAGTTGGACCAGTGCAACTGATGACTCGACAACTCGACCGCGAGGACGTCGTACGGCTCAGGATCGAGCACCGTCTCGGTGATCGGACGACCGATGTTCCCCACGGCGGCAGTGCGCAGCCCAGCCGCAGTGAGGATGGCGGCAAGCATCTGGGTGGTCGTCGTCTTGCCATTCGTCCCGGTGATGCCGAGCCAGGGAACCACCTTGGCCGGCCGGCTCAGTCGCCAGGCGAGTTCCACCTCACTCCAGATCGGCACTCCGGCGGCGGCCGCCTGAACCAGGAGCGGAGCAGTCGGCGGCCAGCCCGTTGTGATGACCAGATTCGCGTCCGCGGGAAGGAGCGCCGTCGAGCCCGGGCCCAACCGCACCGTCGCGCCCAACACCTCGAGCAGGGCGCCCTTGTCCTGGTTGGCTGCGGTGGCTGCATCGTCGAGCACGGTGACGCGAGCGCCGAACTGGGTGAGCGCATCGGCTGCGGCGAACCCTGACACGCCGACGCCCGCGACCACGACGTGCGCCTGGGGCCAGGGAGACGCTCCGTCGGCAGTCGGAATCCAGCGAAGATCAGAATTCATCGGAGCTCCCCCGAACACCTCACGTACCGGCCACCCACTCGGCGTAGAAGATGCCGAGGCCGCCGGCGACGAACAGACCTGCGATGATCCAGAACCGCATCACGATGGTCACCTGAGCCCAGTTCAGCAGCTCGAAGTGGTGATGGATGGGTGTCATCTTGAACAGCCGTTGCGGCGTCCCGGTGATTCTGCGCGTCAGCTTGAAGAAACCCGTCTGCAGAATCACCGACATCACCTCGATCACCAGCAGCCCGCCGAGGATGATCAGCAGCAGCTCAGTCCTGGTGAAGATCGCCAGCCCCGCAAGTGCCCCGCCCAGCGAGAGCGAGCCGGTGTCCCCCATGAAGATCTTGGCGGGCTCCGCGTTCCACCACAGAAAGCCGAAGCAGGCTCCGGCGAGGGCGATCGCCACCACGGCCAAGTCGTACGGGTCTCGCACCTCGTAGCACTTCGGACCGGCCGAGGAGGTGTAGGCGCAGGACTGGTTGTACTGCCAGATGTTCACCAGTGTGTAGGCGCCGAAGATCATCACGCAGGCGCCGGCGGCCAGCCCGTCCAGGCCGTCGGTGAGATTCACCCCGTTGCTGGCCGCCGCGATCAGCAGCAGTACCCAGAGGACCACCAGCACGACCGGCAGCTTCGGCCCGATGTCGCGCAGGAACGAGACGAACGACGACGCGGGGGTGATGTTCCGCTCATCGGGGAACTGCAGCGAGCCAAGCGCGAAGAGCACCGCCACGATGGACTGGCCGGCGATCTTGGCCTTGCTCCGGAGGCCGAGCGAGCGCTGCTTGCTGATCTTGATGAAGTCATCCAGGAAACCGACCACGCCGAGCCCGACGAACAGGAACAGCAGCAGCAGGGCCGAAGCGCTCGGCGGAGTCAGGGTGATCAGGTGGCTGACGAGGTAGGCGAGCACGACCGAGGCGATGATCACCAGCCCGCCCATCGTCGGGGTGCCACGCTTGACGTGGTGCGACGTCGGTCCGTCGTCGCGAATCAGCTGGCCGTAGCCCTTCTTCACCAGGACGCGGATCGCCAGCCGGGTACCGAGCAGGGTGCCGAGCAGCGAAAGACAGCCAGCGAAGACGATCGTCTTCACCGGGTGGGCTCCCCCACCTCGGCCGTGACAGCTGTGTCCGGGCGCATCGTCGGTGCCGCTTCGGCAGCGATCAAGGCGTCGGCCACGGTGTTCAAGGCTAGGCCACGGGAGGCCTTCACCAGCACGACGTCGCCGGGTCCGAGACCACTGGTCACCATCTCGGTCGCGCCGTGCTTGTCGACAGCGACCCGCGCGCGGGTGCGGCCGCCGACGCTCTCGGCTCCTTGGACAACGGCCTCGGCATAGCCGCCGAGGGCGATCAGCTCGTCGACTCCGCGCTCGGCGACGTACTCGCCGAGCTCGCGGTGGGCCGGGATCGCGTCGTCACCCAGCTCCAACATGTCGCCGAGGAGCGCCCAGGTCCGCCGCCCGCCTGCGCCCAACTCGGCAAGGGTGTCGACAGCCGCGCGCATCGAGTCCGGGTTGGCGTTGTACGCGTCGTTGACGATCGTCGTTCCGTCGGCGCGCCGGCTCACCTCCATCCGCCAACGTGACCGCGGCCGCGCCGACTCCAGCGCCGCGCCAATGTCGACCGGACCGAGCCCGAGAGCGCCGGCCGCGGCGGCCACGGCGAGGGCGTTGGCCACCTGGTGCCGCCCGACCAGACCGAGTTGGACCTCCACAGAGGACTCGGGTGCGCCTGGCCACCGAGCATGCAGCGCGAACCGATAACACCCGGCCTGGTCGCCGACGGCATCGGTGGCCCAGACGGCCGCAGCCTGGCCAGGGTCGCCAACGGCCGAGAACGCCACGACTCGAGCCGACGTGCGATCCCGCATCGCCCAGACCAGCGGATCGGCGGCGTTCAGCACCGCCCACCCGTCGCTTGGCAGCGCCTCGACCAGTTCGCCCTTCGCGATGGCAATCGCCTGCTGACCCCCGAACTCGCCAACGTGCGCGTGACCCACGTTCAGCACGACACCCACCTGCGGCGGCGCAATCCGGCACAGGTAGGCGATGTGGCCGATGCCGCGCGCGCCCATCTCCGCGATGAGGAAGCGGGTGGCCTCAGTGACGCGGACGACCGTGAGTGGCACGCCGAGTTCGTTGTTGAGGTTCCCTGCGGGCGCGACCGTCGGCTGGTGAGACTCGAGCACGTGGGCGAGCAGATCCTTGGTGGAAGTCTTCCCCGACGACCCGGTGATGCCGACGACACGAAGATCTCCGCTCACGCCGAGATCGACGACGTGGCGTGCCAGCTGTCCGAAGGCCGCGAGCGGGTCGGCCACAACCAAGCAGGGGGCACCCGCGACGGCAGACCGAGTCAGCGCCGCGACAGCCCCGGCGCCAGCCGCGGCTTGGACGAAGGCCTGCCCGTCGAGATGTTCGCCCGGGAGCGCCACGAAGACCGCGCCGGGGCGTACCTCGCGCGAGTCGGCCGTGATGGTCCGGACCAGCGCCGTCCGGTCGACGGGCCCCGCCACGGCGGCACCGGTCACCCGGACTGCCTCATCGATCGAGAACGGGATCACCGGACCGACTGCCCCTCGTGAGCGCCGACGGACGCGAGTCGCCGCCACTCCTCCAGCACCACGGCAACGTCGTCGAAGGCGAGCATCGTTCCGCCGATCTCCTGTCCCGTCTCATGGCCCTTGCCAAGGATCGCGACAACATCGGCCGCGGATGCCTGTCGCAGCGCGAGTGCGATCGCCGCTCGCCGGCCGCCGCCGTCGATCACCTGCACCGCCGGGCGCTCGGCATGGGCGACCCGCTCGGCACCGCTGAGAACCTGTCGGCGGATCGTGGCCGCATCCTCGCTGCGCGGATTGTCATCGGTGACGACGACCATGTCGGCGCCGCGTGCGGCAGCAGCGCCCATCGGCCCGCGCTTGTCGGGATCGCGGTCGCCGCCGCAGCCGAGAACCACGACGGTGCGACCACTCGGACGGACCGCGGCGAGCGCCGCAGCCACGGCCTGCGGAGTGTGGGCGAAGTCGACGAACACCGTCGGAGCACCGGTGCCGAGGTCGACGCGCTCCATCCGACCCGGCACCCGTGCCGCGCGCAGTCCGGCGGCCGCCGTGTCCAGATCGATGTCGAGGACGGCCAGCATGGCGAGCGCGGTGAGCGCGTTGCGGACGTTGAAGTCACCCGGCAGTCCGAGCTGGAACGACAGCGTGCGGCCGCGGATCTCAGACTGCACCTGGACCAGGCCGTCGGCGTACTCGTGGGCCACCGCGCGGCAGTCGGCGTCCATGTCGAGGCTGACCGTCGTCAGTGCCACACCGGCTCGCGCCACACGCTCGGCGATCTGTCCGCCACGAGCGTCGTCCACGTTCAGCACCGCGTGCTGCGTGCGTGCTGGGGTGAACAGCGAGGCCTTCGCCTCGAAGTAGGACTCGAGATCGCCGTGGAAGTCCAGATGGTCCTGGCCGAGGTTGGTGAACCCGGCGACGTCGAATCTGATCGGGTCGGTCCGACCCAGCGCGAGCGCGTGGGACGACACCTCCATCACCACCGCTTCGGCGCCGCGCTCGACGAGGTAGCCCAGCAAGCCCTGGAGTTCGGGCGACTCGGGCGTGGTGATCGTCGTGCGGATGCCAGGGAGCGCGCCGCCGTCCAAGCGGAAGCCCACGGTGCCGACCAACCCGGTACGCACCCCAGCCGCTCGCAGCGCAGCCTCGAGCAGGAAGGTCGTCGTGGTCTTCCCGTTGGTGCCGGTCACGGCCAGCGTCCGCAGACGGTCAGCCGGGCGGCCATAGACGTCAGCGGCGATACGCCCCATCTGCGCCCGGGGATCGTCCACCACGGCGACCGGCAGTCGGCCGTCGCGTGCAGCGGCTGCGCCGGCGGGATCCGTCAGCACCGCGACTGCCCCGTTCGCCGCAGCTGCTGCTGCGAACGATGCGCCGTGATGACGCCGTCCGGGCAGGGCGACGTAAAGATCACCGGACTGAACCAGCCGCGAGTCCAGCGTCACTCCACTGACGGCGACCGGGGCCTCTGCTCCGAGCCCGCCGACCAGCCCGCCGACGAGAGAGTCCAGCGGGACCGGGCGTACCGTGCTCGGCCTGAGCGCATCCGGCCGTACAGCGTCCGCCACGGCGACGACGCTACCGATCGTCGCCAGCGCGGTCGAGTGCTCGCATCACCACTCCGTCGGCAGCGGATCGTGCCGCTTGGCGTCGGGCTTCACCGAGTACCGCGGCAACGCGAAGTTCATGATGTCGCGGTAGACGGGAGCGGCGGTCCGGCTTCCGGTGTCGCCCTTGCGTGGGTTGCTCAGGACGACGTAGGTGAGCAGCTGCGGGTCATCCAGGGGGGCGAACCCGACGAATGAGGTGGTGTAGCCCTTGTAGCAGTGGCACTTGGTGTCCGCGCGCTGCGCCGTCCCGGTCTTGCCGCCGGAGCTGTAGGCGTCGAGCCGGAGGTTCTTCTGACCGTTGGGGCTGTCGATGACCGCCTGCATCAGTTCCCGCACCAGCTTCGAACTCTTGGGCGTGATCACCTGGCGGGACTCGGGCCGATCGAGCGGCACCTCCTTGCCGGTGCTGTCGGTCGCCCGGCGCAGGATCGTTGGCGGGTGGTACTCGCCGTCGTTCACGATCCCCGCAATCGCGGCGGCCTGCTGGACGCCGGTGACGGCCAGCGCCTGCCCGAAGGCGACCTGGTCGCGCTGACCATCGCTCATGTCAGCAGCGGGGATGATGCCGGCTGCCTCGCCCGGCAACTCGACACCCGTCGGAGCGCCGAGGCCGAATCGGACCATGTACTCGCGCAGCGTCGTCTTGTCCAGCTGCCTAGTCAGCAGCGCGGTGCCGATGTTGGAGGAGTTGGCGATGATGCCGCGCATGTTGTACTGCAACTCACCGTGGTAGAAGTGGTCCTTGATCGTCGCGCCGCCGGAAGGCAGCAACGGCGGTATGACCACCTTGGTCGTCGGCGTGGCGGTGCCGGAGTCGATCAGGGCAGCGGACGTCAGAATCTTCTGCACGCTGCCCGGCTCATACGGCGCTGACACCGCACGGTTGCCACGGTCCTCGGGCTTGGACTTCTGCAGCTTGGCCGGGTTGTAGGTCGGAGCATTCGCGAGGGCGAGGATCTCGCCGGTCTTCGGCGCGATCACGACGGCAAATCCCCAGTCGGCCCTCGTCTTGCGCACCCGGGCGGCGACAAGTCGCTCGGCGGTCCACTGCAACTCGCTGTCGATCGTGGTCTGCAGGTTGAGGCCGTTCTGGGCCGGCGTGATGGAGCTACGACCGAGCGGGATCCTGCTGCCGTTCGGGGCGGCCTCGTACTTCTGCTTGCCTTCGACCCCCGAGAGTTCCTTGTTCATGCTCAGCTCGAGCCCGCCGAGGCCCTTGCCCGAGGCGCCGACGAAGCCCACCAACGGACCGCCGACCGAGCCGTTCGGGTAGCTCCGAACGGGATCCGCCTCGCGGAACACGCCGTAGACGCCGCGGCTGGAGAGTTCGGAGGCTATGGCGGAGTAGGTCAGAGCGGGCACTCGCTTCTTGATGTACACAAAGCGCGTCCCGGTCTTGGTCAGCAGCGGCATCAGCTGGGCCTGCGTCATCCCCAGGTGGCTGGACAGCACACCGGCAATCTCGCCCGCACGGGGAGTCGTCAACGAGGGGTCGGCAGTAACGGCAACGGTCGCCTGCGTCGACGCGAAAACCTCACCGTTGCGGTCGGTGATCTCGCCTCGAGCAGGGAGCAACGGGAGAGTGCGGGTGAGCGCCTCGTTGCTGTAGGACGCCGAGTCGAATCCCTGCAACTGGACCAGCCGGCCGGCGCACAGCGACAACCCGATCGCCACGATGATGAGCAGGGCGTGCAGCCGTCGCGGACTGGAACTCAGCGGCAGGCGTCGAGTGCCGATCCGGAGCCGTAGCGGGGGTCGCCCACGCCCCGCCTCCGAACGTGCCCGCGGACGCGGACGCGGACGCGCCGCGGACCCGTCGCGCAGGATCCGCTGACCGCGGACGTGCTGATACTGAGTCGGCCGTTCCTCGCGGCGTCCGTGCGCGCCACCACCTGTGGCGTTGTCACCGCGTACTCCGCGCCCACCGGGCACTCCCGGGTGCGGCCGCCGCTCTCGTGCCATTTACCCCTGGCTCCCTCGCTCGGGCTTGCTGCCCTCGGCCGGCTTGGTCGACTTCTTCCCCGCCGCCCCGGCGGCCTGTTTGCTCACTCCTGCGTTGGCGGCCTGCTTCTGCGCCGCCTCGGCCGCCTTACGGGCCGCCTCGGCCTTCGCCTCGGCCAACGCTGCTGCCTGCTTCTTCGCCGCGGCCTCGGCCGCAGCCCGTTCCGCGGCCGCCTTCTCGGCAGCCTTGGCCTCCCGCCGCGCCAGGGCGGTAGCCCTCTCCGCGTCGCGCTGCGCCTTCGTTTTGACGATCAGGTGGGGAACCTCGTCGCCGGCCACCGGCTGAGCCTTGCCGATCACCTTGCCGCTCGGAGCCACCAGAAGCGCAGGGTATGGGTTGGGTCGCATGCCGATCGCGGAGGCGCGCCGGGCGAGCTCGTGCGAGGTGCTGAGGACGTCGAGCTGGGTCTCCAGGTCCGTCTGTACGTAGCTCAACTCGGCTGCCTGCCGGTTCAGGGTGCGCGACTCGAACGCCTGCCCCTGGAGCGTGGTGTTCAGCAACAACAGCCCGGCCATTCCGACGCCGAAGATGGCGATCAGCACCATCACGAACGGGAACCGGGCCATCCGCTCGCTCGACTCGGCGCCGCTGCGGAGAGCACGCAGCCGGAGCGGGTCGGCGGGTGCCTGGTCGAACCAGCCTGAGATCGGTGCCCAGAGCGCGCTCATGCGCGTACCTCCCTGCGGTCGTGTGATGCTCGGATCCGCTCCGCCGCCCTCAGGCGGGCCGAGGCGGCACGTCGGTTGGTGGCGACTTCGGCCGCCGAAGGGCGCTCTGCGCCGCGAGTGAGCAGGCGGAGTTCCGGGGCCAGCGACGCCGGGACGACCGGCAAGCCGCGCGGCGCGCGGTCGCTGGCCCCGAGCGCCAGCACCTGCTTCACCAGCCGGTCCTCGAGCGAGTGGTACGCCAGCACCGCGACGCGGCCCCGCACGGCGAGCGCTGCGACAGCGCTGGGCAGCGCCGACTCCAAGGCCGCCAGCTCACCGTTCACCTCGATCCGGAGCGCCTGGAACGTGCGTTTGGCCGGGTGTCCCCCGCTGGCGCGCGCCGCCATCGGGATGGCGCTCTCGATCACCCGGACCAGGCGGGGCGACCGGTCGAACGCGCAGTCCGCTCGGTCACTGACGATCCGCCCCGCGATCCGGTCAGCGAATCGCTCCTCGCCGTACTGGCGCAGGATCCGAGCCAACTCCGCGCGCGAGTAGGTGTTCACGATGTCGGCCGCCGTCGGGCCACCACTCCCCATCCGCATGTCCAGCGGCGCGTCCTGGGCGTAGGCAAAACCGCGCTCCACGTCGTCGATCTGCAGCGAGGACAGGCCAAGGTCGAGCAGGACGCCCTGCACGGCAGGGACGCCGAGCCGATCCAAGACGTCGGGGAGCTCGTCGTAGACCGCCTCGACGAGCCGGACGCGCGGGCTGAACCGCGCGAGTCGCTCCCCCGCCAGGCGAAGCGCCTGCGGATCCCGATCGATCCCGATGAGTTCGGCCTCCGGGCACGCCGAGAGCAGCGCCTCCGCGTGACCTCCCATGCCGAGCGTGCAGTCGACCAGGACCGGACGTCGTGCCGAGCCGGCCGAGAGTGCCGGCGCGAGTAGCGCAACGACCTCCGCGAGCATCACCGGCTGGTGCCGCGAGCCGGCATCCTGCGGGCTGTTCACCCGAGCCACCTGAGCAGCAGCCAGAGAGTTGCCGTCACCCCCGCCGAGGCGGCCAACGACAGCGCGGCCGCCGACAGCGATTCGCGGGCGTACCGCCGCAGCTGACCGGAGTGCACCGCGGGCATCAGCGGCGCTGCGGCGACCCAGCCCTCCGGCCCGGTGCCGAGGTCATCGCCTCGAGTGGCTTCAGTCTGTGGCGCGGACATCTCGACCCTTTGCTTGCCGAACGGACCGGCTCATGCCCTGGGGTTTCAACCCGAGATCTGCGAGTGCTACCTGGCGCCGGGGAAGGTGCGCCAGGGAGCCAGACCTGCGGGTTGAAGCCTCACGGCACGGACCGATCGCGTCTCCTTCTCGTCCTCTTTGCGTGCTGTCTGCGTACTCAGATTCCCGGGAACACGGACTCGTTGAGGTCGGCGTAGGCCGACTCCTTCTCAGTGGAGTACTGCTCCCATGCAGCGGCGTCCCACACCTCCACACGGTTGATCGCCCCCACCACCACACAGTCCTTGTCGAGGCCCGCGTACGCCCGCAGGTGCGGCGGGATGGTGATCCGCCCCTGCTTGTCCGGAACCTCGTCGGACGCGCCGGAGGCGAGCATCCGCTGGTAGTCCCGCACGTGCTGCTGACTCGAGGAGGCACTGCGCACCGTCTGAGCGACTTCGATGAAGGTCTGAAGAGGCCAGATCGCCAGGCAACGCTCCTGGAAACGCGTGATCACCAAGCCCTCCGCCAACTCGTCGCGGTACTTCGCCGGGAGGATCAAGCGGCCCTTGTCGTCGAGCTTCGGAGTGTGGGTGCCGAGGAACACGGTCCACCCTCCTTACCCCCCACATCGCCCGCTTGCTCCACTTTCCGCCACTGTACTCCACTTTCCTCCACCAAGCCCCCTTTGGCACCGATGTCCCCCGCGAATCCGGCTGCTGCGCGGTTCACCTCGTCCCGTTGCCGAGCCGGGATATCGGTACAGATGGGTCCGGAGGGCGGAGCGGTAGTCGAGGGACAGGGACCGACCCAGCGGTTACTCACACCGACCGTGCGGACCGAAGGCACCACGTAGGGTGGCGACCGGGAGCAACGCGCGGAGGGAACGTGAGTCTGAGGTACCAGTCGGCCAGCGAGGCCGAGCGCGATCCCGAGGCGCTGTTCAGCCTGAGCGATGTCGTCGACGTGACGGCACGCGTCCGCTCGGCCATCGAGCACGTCATCGAGGGCAAGCGCGCCGCGGTGGACCTCGCGCTCACGGTGCTGCTCGCCGAGGGTCATCTGCTCGTCGAAGACGTCCCAGGGGTCGGCAAGACGATGCTGGCGAAGGCGCTCGGCCGCTCGATCGCGTGTTCGGTACGACGGATCCAGTTCACACCGGATCTACTCCCGTCCGACATCACGGGTGTTGCCGTGTTCAACCAGGAGACGCGCGAGTTCGAGTTCAAGCCGGGTGGGATCTTCGCCAACATCGTCGTCGGCGACGAAATCAACCGAGCCTCGCCCAAGACTCAATCGGCGTTGCTGGAGTCGATGGAGGAACGACAGGTGAGTGTGGACGGCACCACCTACCTGCTCGAGCTTCCGTTCATGGTGGTCGCCACCCAGAACCCGATCGAGATGGAAGGCACCTATCCGCTGCCAGAGGCGCAACGCGACCGCTTCATGGCCCGGATCCAGATCGGCTACCCGACCCCCGCAGCCGAGTCCGACATGCTGGACTCGCACGGGACGACCGATCCTCTCGCCGACCTCGAGCCGGTCACCGACGCCCGGACCGTGCGCGGCCTGGTAGACGCCGTGAAGACGGTGTACGTGAGCGCGCCGGTGAAGCAGTACTTGGTCCAGGTGGTCAACGCCACCCGGCACACCCGTGACCTACGACTCGGCGCGTCACCCCGAGCCACCCTGCACCTGTTGCGCGCGAGCCGTGCGGCCGCCGCGCTGTCCGGACGGGACTACGTCACTCCCGACGATGTCGCAGCACTCGCGGTCCCCGTCCTTGCCCACCGGGTGCTGCCCTCGACTGACGCCCAACTCGCCCGGCGGACCGTCACCGACGTGATCTCTCAGGCGGTTCGCTCGGTCCCGGTGGCAGATCGGCGTTAGACCCTCCGATGCGGCGCTGGTGGCGGCTCTTCACGCCTCGCGGACGGGTGTTCCTCGGCGTCGGAATCGCGATCGTGCTGGTCGCGATGGCAACGGGCCAGCGAGACGTGATGCGGGTCGGCCTCCTGCTCGCGATCCTGCCGGCGGTGGCGGCGATCCTCGTCGCCCGGGCATCACTACGGCTGTCGTGTGAGCGCAGCGTTCAGCCGGCCCGTGTGCACCTTGGCGCGCCGATGACCGGCCGGCTGGTGCTCGGCCAGGACGCACGACTACCAGCCGGCATCCTGCTGCTTCAAGACACTGTGCCGGCCCAACTCGGGAACGAGCCGCGGTTCTGTGTGGACAAGGCCGACCTCAGTTGGAGGCGGGTGGTGGAGTACCCGATGCTCGGTCGCGTCCGAGGGCGCTTCGTGACCGGTCCGCTACGCGTCCGCACTGCCGATCCCTTCGGTCTGGTCCAGTTGGACCGCCAATTCGTCGCCACCAGCGAGGTGCTGGTGACGCCTGAGGTGGTCCCGCTGACAGCCGTCCGTACGGCAGGAGGCGGCGGGAGTACCGGCGAGACCAAGCCGCACCGGGTCGGCGTCATCGGTCAGGACGATGCCCTGGTGCGCGAGTACCGGGATGGCGATGACGTCCGCCGGATCCACTGGCGCTCTACGGCGCGCCGCGGCGAATTGATGGTGCGCCGTGAGGAGCAGGCCTGGGACCCCACCGTGAGCCTGATTCTGGACTCCCGGAGCAGCGCGCACGCCGGTCCGGGAATCTGGAACTCGCTCGAATGGGCCATCTCGGCGGTGGCCTCGATCGGCGTGCACTTCCTCGACGACGGGTTCGGCATCGAGGTGTACGAGGCCGACGGCCCGCTCGACGTAGGGCTGTCCCAGGGACAGCGCGGGTCGATGGCGCACGATGCCCTGCTGGGCCGGCTGACCGACCTGCGTCCGCGCGCGACTCGGTCGCTACGCATCGCCGTCGAGAGCGCCGCGGTGGACCGTCCCGGGCAACTCGTCGTTGCGGTGCTCGGTCGGCTGACCGCCGAGGACGCGCACGTGCTGCTACGCGCGCGGCGCAACCGCGCACAGGGAGTGGCCCTGCTGCTCGACGTCGACACGTTTGCCGAGGGGCCGGTGGACCCCGTGCGACGCGCGCAGCACGAACTGGCGGCGCGCACGCTGCGCGAGAACCAGTGGCGCGTCCTCGACGTCCCCCGCGGGATGGGTGTCGGGGCGGCGTGGCTCGCGCTCGAACAACTCAACACCGGACCATGAGCGGGACCGAGCACGCCCAGTTCGGATCGGGACCCGCACTGAGACCGACCGATCGAACAGCGCTGGCGGTAGCCGTCGCGGTCGCCCTCGTCTCGTTGACGGCGCTTCCGCTGACCAGTGATCTGAGCTACATCGGCGTCAGCTGGCTGATGGTGGCAGGCCTGATCGGTCTCGGCGCCTTGCTGCGGCGCCTACAGCTGCCCGAGGCCGCGATCGTCGGCGCACAACTCGCGGCGGCGGCGCTCGGCTCGGCCGCTCTGGCGGCGACGCTCGGCACGTCGGCCGCTACGGGGCCGGTCCCGCACTACCTGGGTCTGTGGACAGCGGGCATCGAGCACATGCAGACGCAGACCTCACCGATGGCTCCGAATGACGGCGTCAGGCTCATCTTCGCGACCGTCCTCGCCCTCGCCGCAGTCGTCGTCGATGCGCTCGTCAATGCCCTCGGCCGGCCGGCCTGGTCACTCGCTCCGTTGGCAGCCGTGTTCGCCGTGCCCGCTGTCGGCTTGGGCATCGACACCGGGATCGCGAGCTTCGGCTGCCTCGTCGCCGGATACGCGGCGATCCTGGTAGCCGACGGACTGAACCGGACCCGCCGCTGGCCGCGCGGCTTGATCCGGGATTCCGCTGAGGGGTTCGGCACCGCAACGCCCGTCGTCTGGCGCGCGACCGCGTACCTGATGCTGCCCGCGCTGGCGCTGACGGTGCTACTCGGGGTCGTGCTGCCGACCCTGACACTGCCGGGAATCGGGATCGGGCCGGGCAGCGGCAGCGGCGGGCCGCTCCAGCTCACCGACCCCACCCTCGACCTTCGCCGGAATCTGACGCAGTCAGGAGATCGCGTCGTCATCGAGTATCAGACCGACGCGCCGGGCGGCGTCTATCTCCGGCTCGCGACGCTCCCCCGGCTCAGCTCGGCCGGCTGGGGCAGCGTGCCGATCCAACTCCGCACTGGAGCCGACCTCCCGCCGGCCCCCGGTGTGTCCAGGGCGATCACCCAGACCCCGCAGAGCACGAGCGTTCAGGTGCTCGACTTCGGCTCGCAGTACCTGCCATTGCCGTACGCGCCGACCCATATCGAGGTCCGAGGCGATTGGCGCTTCGACGCCAACTCATTGGTCGTGATCAACAACGACAGCCGGCCGAACGCGTTGCGCCATCTCGCCTACAGCGTGGAGAGCGCGGCCGTCGACCCGCAAGGCGAGGCCTTTGCCGGTGCCCGCCCAGGCTCGCCCGACGACGCCGACCTCACCGCCGAGATCCCTCCCGATCTGCCCACCTCGCTGATCGCCTTGACGCGCCAGGTGACCGCGGACGCACAGACCCCCGCTGCGCGGGCGGCCGCGATCCAGGCATTCCTCCGCAGTTCCCGGTTCACCTACAGCACCGAACAGCTGCCGGGCACTGGCTACGGCGCGCTGGAGCGGTTTCTGCTGGTGGATCGGCGAGGCTTCTGCGAACAGTTCGCCGGATCGATGGCGATGATGGCCCGAGTCGCCGGCATCCCGTCGCGCGTCTCCGTCGGATTTCTGCCCGGCGTCCGCGACGACGAGGGCTGGAAGGTGTCCATCCGGAAGATGCACGCCTGGCCAGAGCTGTACTTCGAGGGCTACGGCTGGGTGCGGTACGAGCCCACCCCCAGCCTCGTCACCGGTCCCGCGCCGCGGTGGACCGTTGACAGCGGCGGGGGCGGCAGCGACGAACCCTCCCTGGCACCAACCGAGCAGCCCAGCGTGGAACCGTCAACGGCGACCACCGATCCTGATGCGCAAGCCACCGCCGCGCCGAGCCAGCAGCCCGGAGCAGCCGCTGACGTCGCTCGCATCCTGGTGGTCGTCGGCGCCGTGGTGCTTGTCATCGCCCTCGCCTCAGCTCCGGCGCTGATCCGTGTCCGACGGCGGTGGCGGCGACTGGATCGCGGGAAGCCAGCCGCGGAGGTCGTTGAGGATGCCTGGGAGGAGATCCGCGACACGGTGCTGGACACCGGCGGCAGTTGGCCGGCGGGGTCGCCGCGCGCCGTCGGGGCGGAGCTGGCGTCGCGATTGGATCCTGCCGACGGCGACCGAATCGCTCACGTCGCGGTCCTGGTGGAGCGCGCGCGGTACGCGCGCGGCTTCAGCGATGACCAGGCGGCGGCACAGGTCCCCGCCGCAACCGGCGAGCTCCGGCGCGCATTGGTGGCTCCGCTGAGCCGGCGTCGCCGGATCAGCGTGGCCTTGCTCCCCCGCTCGGTCTTCCGCCGGCCAGGCGGTCGAGCAGCCGGCCCGTCAGGTCCGATGCCCGGCCATCACCGCCAGCGTGGATCGCGACGCGGAAACCCTCCGCCACGCCCGGAGCGCCGCCAGGCGAAGTGAGCCATGCTCATCCAAATGAGCAGTACGAGCAGCCAGGGGCCGTGCAGCATCGCCGAGCCGGCCACGACCGCCAGCACGGCGACCGGGAACAGCAGCCACAATCCTGGCCCGAACGCCGGGGTGCGCGCATGAGGCGGCGGGGCGGCGGGCTGGAGCGGCGGTAGGTCGGCGAGCAGTGGAGCGAGGTCACCCTGCACTCGAGCCTGCATTGCTCGGTCGACCCTCTCGTCCAACTCGACTCGGGTCAGCCGGCCAGCCGCGAAGTGATCGCCCAGCGCCGACACCGTGGCGTCTCGTTCCGCGTCGCCGATCCGGAGCTGGCGGCTCGGCCGCGGGTCCGGCTCCCACCAGCCCGCCCACCACGGCATGCGCCCATCACCTCCGGGCGGCACGGACCAGCGCACCGACGGCGGACACCAGTTGTCCGCGTACGGCCCATCCAGCTGATCCGGCTGATGCGTCGGGGAGGTCATCGCCGGTCCTCGCCCGGTGCATCCTCGGACAGGATCGCGTAGAGGCGTCGTCTGAGCGCCGCGAGGGCCTCCTGCGCAGCGGCCTGCTGGGCCGGCGTTCCGACTGCAACGATCTGCCAGACCGCTGCGGCGACCTGGCCGATCAGGGGTTTCAGTCCTTCGTCTACGCAACGCCCTCGTCGGTCAGGCTGAACGTGCGCCGACCATCAGGTGCGTCCGCCCGTACGAGGCCCTCGTCCTCCAACTGCTGCAGGGTGGGATAGATGGAACCTGGGCTCGGCTTCCACGCGCCTCCGCTGCGCTGGGCGATCTCCTGGATCAGCTGGTACCCGTTCATGGGCTGATCCGCCAGCACCCCGAGAATCGCTGCGCGGACATCGCCTCGACGGGCCTTCATCCCCCGCCACGCCGGCCCACTGCCCCACGGAGCGAAGGGTGGCCCGCCGAATCCGCCCCAGGCGCCGAAGCCGTGCGCTGACCGCCGACCACCGTGCCCCGTCATGGCAGCCCACCACTCTGCCGCCTGCGACCGGTCCCGTCCGCCGCAGCCAGGTGCGAAGCGCAGCCACGGAGCTCCCATCGCGAACGTCCCACTCATCGACATCACCACTCCTGAAGTGTCGCGGGCAACCTGCGTCGTCGGCACCCGATGTGTCAACGATATATCGCGACCCATCGCGACCCAAGGCCCCTGTCGGACTCGATGGAGGTGACTCGGCCGCGCGTCCACGCCCGGCGCTACCCCGGGCAGGGCAACTAGGAACGACAACGGCTCGCAACCCGCGTCGGTGACCGACGATGGGTTGCGAGCCGGTGAATGACCCGCAGAGAGGGGCGGTCAGACGACCGCGCCGAGATCAGAAGCCTTCATCCCGGCGGCGACGCCAGCGCTCCTCCATCTTGTCCATGAAGCCTTGGCTGTCGTGCGCGCGGGAGCCCTGCGCCGACTGGGCCTTGTCACGCGGATCGCCAGCCGCCACGGCCGACCCGACGTGCTGCCAGGAGTAGATCGCCGTGACCGCGGCCGCGACCATGACGATGAAGCCGACGACGCTGAGGATCGGCGTGGTCGAGATGCCAGCGATGAGGAGCGCCAACCCGGCAAAGAAGCCGACGCCGGCGATGGCCGCCCGTCGACGGTGGACCCGGCGCACATTCGTCCCGCGCATGGCACTGACGAGCTTGGGGTCCTCGGCGGCCAAGGCCGCTTCCATCTGCTCCAGGAGCCTCTGCTCCTCTTCCGAGAGAGCCACCGGCCACCTCCCACAATGTCGTCGCGCGTGCCGTCATGATACGCGTCACACATGACCACAGAGGCGTCGAGATCCGACTCGGATACCGAACACCCTCCACGACTGTGTGGTTCGTGCAGCATTAAGGCCGTCCGAGTGCTTCGAACGTCTGTGTCAAGTCTAGGTGCGCGGCGGCGCACCCGAAACTGATCCGGCGGAACTCACCTGCGGGTGAGGACGGCGCGCTGCATCGCTCGGCTCCCGAACCGCTGCACGATCGCGTCAATCGCCTGGTCCGCCTCCGACCAGCCGAACTCGGGATCGGTCAGCGAGGGTTGCCGGTGCGCCTTCCCGGCCGGGATCAAACCCTCCACCCGAACACCGACCCGCCGCACCCGCGGACGGTCCAGTCCGAGGCGCTCGTAGAGATTCCAAGCATCGTTGAAGATGTCCGACGTCACATCGGTGTACCCGGTACGCGTCAGCGATCGGCTGATGTCGGTGAAGTCGGCGAACCGCACGGTCAGCGTGACGACTCGGCCGACCAGCCGTTGGCCGCGCATCCGCCGGGCGCTCCGGTCAGCCATCCTGAGCAATTCCCGCCGCACGACCGCCGGGTCGGTCGTGTCACGCATCATCGTCTCCTGCGAGCCCACGCTCCGCTCGGGTGGGTGCGGCACCACCCGACGGTGGTCGCGACCCCAGGCCAACTCCAGCAAGATGCTGCCCGCGTGCGGGCCGAACGCGCGGCGCAGCACGTCCCTGGGCGTCTGGGCGAGTTGGCCGACCGTTTCCACGCCGAGGTCGTGCAGGCGCCCGGCCGTCGGCGCGCCGACCCCCCACATGTTCTGGACCGGCTGCGGGTGCAGAAACGAGGCCACCTGCTCGGGTGGCACCTCGACCAGTCCGTCCGGCTTCGCCGCTCGGGAAGCCACCTTCGCAACGAACTTCGTCGGCCCGATCCCGACCGAACAGGTGATCTGCTGTTCGTCCGCGACAACGGCGCGGATGTGCTCGCCGACGGCTCGCGCGCTACCGAACATCCGCAACGCACCCGAGACCTCCAGATACGCCTCATCGATGGAGGCCGACTCCACCACCGAGGTCACCGAGCGGAAGACCTGGACGATCGACTTGGAGACAGCGGAGTAGCTGTCGAAGTCGGGCGGCAGGAAGGTCGCCGTCGGAGCGAGGCGGCGGGCTTGACCCGACGGCATGCCCGAGCGGACACCCCGTGCTCGCGCCTCATACGTTGCCGACAGCACCACACCGCGCGGCGAACCACCCACAATGACCGGCCGACCGCGCAGCTCTGGCCGGCGCCGCAGCTCCACCGAGGCGTAGAAGGCGTCCATGTCCACATGCATGACGACGGCCACGCTTCAGCCCCCGCCATCCTGACGAACCATGGACCCTATTAGATCAGATGTTCGATTACAGTGGTAGGCAGCACATCAGATCGACGCAGGCCGGCCGCGGACGACCTGAGCGAACACGTGTAGTTGCGGGGCAAGCGGCCGGAAGAAGGGATCCCGGCAGATGTCGTGCTCGAGTGCGGCCAGTTCGGCGTACGCACGCGGCTCTGCGTCCAGCAGCGACTCGGCGACGTGATCAGCCACCGCTCCAATGCCCTGGGACTCCACGACGACGAATCCCGCCCTCGCCACCAGGTCGAGCACCTGGGCGTGGTCGAATCGCGAGCTGTCGGCATAGCTGCGCCGGGCCAAGGCCACATGGCCCGCGAGCGCCTGGGACAGCACCAACGCATGCTTCTGCGGCACCAGCAGGCTGAGCATGCCACCGGGCCGCAACACCCGGCGCATCGCCTCGAGGGCCGCGTCCGGCCTGTCTACGACATCCAGCACCCGGTGGCACACGACCACATCGGCGACGTCCGTACCGAGCAACCGGACGACGTCGGTCGCGTCACCCTGCAGAGCACGGACCTGAGCAGAGACGCCGGCTTCGGCGGCCCGCCGATCGAGTGAGGCAAGGGCGTCGGGACTCGGGTCGACCACGGTGAGCCGATGACCGTCGCTGGCGAGCGCTACCGCGACTCCCCCGGTGCCCCCACCCACGTCGAGCACGTCAAGTGGGCGCCAGCCGCCGTCGATGAGTCCGCGCAACTCCGAGCGGAGCAACTCCAACACGAGCCCCTGGGAAACGGAGCGGCGACCCACCACGTGGGCAGCCTAACCGCCGCGCCACCCACGGACAGGGGCCTCGCCGGAGACGACGTGCCGCCAGGGCGAGTGCCTCACCGCGCGGACGGGGCGCTGTGCGACCGCAGCTGCCGCCCCAGCGCCCGTTCGACCACCTCCAGGAATGCCTGTGCGTCCCGTACGAGGTCGTCGGCCTCTCGCGCGCTCACAATCGCCACCGCGCCGCCTCGTACGGCCTCGCGCTTGTCCTCGGTCGCCGCAAAGAAGCCAGCCCACTCGGCGAGTTCGGGAGCAACCACGATCACCAACTGCCACGCGTTGCGGGGTCGCCGGCACCGCGCCGCCAACACAGGAGTGCTCCGCGCGGCCAGTACGAGGGCCGCGACCCGCAGCGCGGCGTGGTGCGCAGCGACGAATCGCTCCGCGGGACGTTGCACCAGCTCAGCCTCAGCGACGGCCGCCCGCGCCTGCTGAAGCTCTGCGTGGAGCGAGTTCATCGGCGGGCCTGTCGCGGAGACCCCCCGGAGCCCAGCACCGCGGCCGTGCAGGTGGCGACACGTGCGCCCGGCATGGCAACTCCTCCAGGTCAGGCGGTGGGGCAGGACGACGCTGGTTTGGGGGCTCCGGCGCAGGCGAGGGTCGAGGTTCGCCCACGCCGGAGCATGCCCAGGGTGCGACGCCGCGAACGTGCACCACGCGCGAACAGAGCCCCAGGTCGGCCCTTCCCATGAGGCACACGCGAGGCCTCAGCCGATTAGAACGCCTGTTCGAACAGAGCAGAATCTACACCCGCCCGCAGACAGTTCGTCAAGCACCGCCGCGGCTGAGTCGTCCGGGGGCCCAGAAGGTCGGGCCGAGAATCTGGACGATCGCGGGGACGAGGACCGTCCGGACCAGCAACGTGTCGATCAGCACGCCGATCCCCACAATCACACCGATCTCAGTCAGCACGATGACCGGCAGTACACCGAGCACGGTGAAAACGGCAGCCAGCAGCACCCCGGCGCTGGTGATCACACCCCCGGTGACGGCGAGGGCATCGACGATGCCGCGACGGGTGCCGACCCGGGCCGCCTCCTCCTGGGCCCGGGAGACCAGGAAGATGTTGTAGTCCACGCCGAGTGCAACGAGGAAGAGGAACGACAGCAGCGGCACCTGGTAGTCCAGTCCGGGGAAATCGAACACTGTGCTGAAGACGAGACTGCCGGCGCCCAGTGCGGCGAAGAAGCTGGCGATGACAGTCAGGATCAACACCAACGGCGCAACCAGGGCCCGCAACAGCACAATCAGGATGAGCAGCACGAGGCCGAGGATCAGCGGGGCGATCAGCGTGAGATCGCGGATCGAGGCATCGCGGGCGTCCAGACTCGCCGCGACCGAGCCCCCGACCAGGGCCCCCGGATCGGCCTCCGCCACCGCTGCACGCAGATCACGGATGGTCTGGTAGCTCTCCGGGGTATCCGGCTCGGCGGTGATGACGACGTTCAACTCCGCAACGCTCTCGGTCCGCTCACCTGGTCGTACGGACGCGACGCCGGCGACCCGGCCCGCCGCTGATGCAACCGCGTCGGACGCCTCCGGCGAGCTGATCACGACGACTGGCGAGACGAGGCCGGCGGGGAACGACGCGGAAATCGTCTTCAGCCCCGCCACCGACTCAGCCTCGGTCCGGAAGGTATCGGCGCGGCTGAGGCCGAAACTGGTGGTGGTGATTCCCGCGGACAGCGCGCCCAGCACGAGCAACGACACGACGGTGACCAGCCAGGGCCGGTGCGAGGTGAGCCGTCCGATCCGCCGCCAGACCCGGCCGCCGGTTGCCGCCTCCGACGCCGCCGGATCGACCCGGGGAACCAGCGGCCAGAAGATTCCGCGCGGGCAGAGCGCCAGCGCTGCAGGAAGAACGAGCAGCCCGAAGAGCAACGCAACACCGATGCCGATCGCCCCGCCCACACCGATGGCCCGCGTGCCGCCCGTGTCGGCCAACAGCAGCGTCAACAAGGCCAGCGCGACCGTCGCTCCCGAGGCCGCAATGGCCGGCGCGCTTGCCCGCCAGGCTCGACGCATCGCCATCCGGCGGTCCGCCTCCCGCCGCAACTCCTCTCGATACCGCGCGATCAGCAGCAGCGCGTAGTCGGTACCGGCTCCGAAGACCAGGACCGAGACGATCCCGGCCGTCGATGCGTTGAACGGCAGGTCGGTCGCACGGGAGGCGACTGCCAGCAACGCGACGGTCACCTGGTCCGCCAGACCGACCACCGCCAGCGGTACCAGCCAGAGCAGCGGACTCCGATAGGTGACCAGCAGAAGCAAGGCGACGACGCCGGCCGTGGTGGCCAGCAGCCGCACGTCTGCGCCGTCGAACGCCCTGTTGAGGTCCGCAGCGAAGCCGGCTCCGCCGGTGACCTCGGCAGTCACCCCGGCCGGTAGGTCCGCCCGGACCACCTCCCGGATCGCTTCGACGGCGGCCACCGTCTCCGCGCCGGAGAGAGCACCCGACAGCGGCACCGCCACAATCGCGGCGCGGTTGTCGGGCGAGGGCTGCACCGGGCTGACCGCACCGCCCAACGCGAGCGGACGCAACGTGGCTTGTTGTGCCCTGATCGCCGCGATGTCGTTTGATGACAACGGCTGGCCGGATCGGCTGTAGACGACGAGCGCCGGGTTCAACTCTCCCGACGGCAGGGTGCGCTGAAGCTCCGCAACACGGGTGGACTGAGCCGACGCCGGTAGTCCTGCGGTCGCCTCCTCCGCCGTACGCGCCTCTGGCTGGAACGCGATCAGCGCACCCGCGGCCGCGAGTGCGGCGAGCACGACGACCCAGGACGAGACTCGCCCAACGAGAATCCGTGCCACTCTGTCCATCGATGATTCGTCCTCCGTCGAGATATCTTAGTGACTAAGAGTATCAGCGACGAAGATAGGTCCCGACAGGGGAGGTGGGAGACGAGTGAGCGACGAGCGACGCCGGGCGCTGCGCGGCCTGATCGAGGACCACCTCCGCCGCTACGGCGCCGAGAGCACTCGGGTCATCGAGGTCTTCGCCAAGACCCACCAGATGCACCCGACGGATTTCCAAGCACTCGTCCTGATCATGAATGCGCAGCGTCAGGGCGAGCCGGCGACGCCGACTGCGCTGCGACAGGCGTTGTCGTTGACCTCGGGCGCGGTCACCGGCACCATCGATCGGCTGGTGGAGTCCGGTCACGTGGTACGCCGTCCGGACCCCCACGACCGGAGGCAGACCCGGCTGTTCTGGGAAGGTCGCGCCCAGGCTCTCGCGTACGCCTTCTTTCAGCCGCTCGGAGCCCGGACGGACGCGATCATGGACGGATTCGACGATGGTGATCTCGCGGTCATCGAGCGCTTCATGGCGGCGATGTCGGCGGCCCTGGCCGCCCACCGCGGCGAGTTGGAGTCCCAGACCGGTTCGACCGGCTCAGTGGGATAGCCCATCGGAATGCCCGAGGCTCCGTCCCGGGAAGGCCTGGTCCCTGATCAGCCGCTTGAGCCGGGCGACCTCGGGGAAGCCGCCGTCGCGCGAGCGGTCCCAGATCACCTGACCATCGAGTTCCACCCGGAACACGCCGCCGACACCCGGCCGCAGCGACACCTCGGCGAGGTCGGTGCCGTAGGAGGTAAGCAACTCTCCCGCCAGCCAACTCGCGCGCAGCAACCACCGGCACTGGGTGCAATAGGTGATCACCACGCGCGGTGCGTTGCCCGAAGTCACCCGGCAAGCCTCTCAGTCGCACCACGCGACGGGGAGAGTGGCCGCCGGGGCCGCGACGCTGCTGACCCGGCCACTGCACCACTACCCTCGTCCGCATGTTCCTGCCCGCCCCCGGCCTGGTCGGGCCACCCGCATCGGCATGTCAGGGCAGGCAATGAAGACGACGCCGCCGATCGCCGTGGTCGGCGGCAGCCTCGCCGGTATGGCGACGGCTGCACGGCTGGCGAAGCTCGGCCACTCGGTCCGGCTCTACGAGGCGCGGCAACAGCTCGGCGGCCATTGGGCCGCGTACCTGACCGGCGACGGCCGAATGGTCGACGACGCCCCCGCCGTCCTCGGATTCCCGGCACCGTGGCGCGATCTGTTCCGCAAGAGCGGGCGGCCGCTGGAAGCCGAACTCAGTCGCTCCGGGCGCGAGCTGGCGCCGGCCGATGCCGCCACGGTGGCGTTTCCCGACGGAACAGAGATCCGCTGGCCCGCGGATCGCGGCGAGCAGTTCGCGGTCGTGCGAGACACCTTCGGCCAAGGCCCCGCACAGCGGTGGCGCACGCTGCTGGACGGCCTTGACGAGGTCTGGCAGGCGCTGCGGCCACTCGGCCTCGAAGCCGAGGTGACCGGGCCGCGACGATTGCCCCGCGCGACCCGGGACCGGCTGCTCGGCGGCCGCCGCACGGTGGCCGATCTGGCCGACCACCTCGACCATCCAGGGCTGATCGCCCTGGTCCGCAGCATGGCCTATCGGCAGGGATCGCTGCCGGAGCGGACTCCCGCGTTCGCGGCCGTCGATCTCTCGGTCCACCGCACCTTCGGCCGCTGGGTGGTGCGGCCGAGCGACCCTGAGCACGCCACCGCCGACGCCGGCCGCTCCTCGGTGCTTGCCGAGGCCCTGGCCGAACGGTTGCTGTTGCGCAAGGTCGAGGTACGACTCGCCGCGCGCGTCGTCCGAGTCTCCGCCACCTCGGGCCGAGTCGACGGCGTCGCCACCGCGGCGGGGCTGGAAGAAGCCGCCGCCGTGGTCTGGGCGGCCGACCCCTGGCAGGCGGTCGCGGCCGCGCCGGCCCAGACGGCGCGCGACACTCGGCGCGCTCTTCGACGGCTCCGTCCTGCGGCAGCTCCCCGGGTCGCGCACTTCGTCACCAGTACGGAGCGGGTCCAGGAAAGGGTCGAACTGGACGGGTCCGGTCGTCCTCGGGTCGTCTACAGCCGACCGTCGGGAAGCACCGCCCACGACTGGCAGGACTGGACGGCGACTATCCCGGATCCGAATCGCGGGGTGGCCTGGGACGGCATCAGGAGTTGGCTGCGCAGGCCTCGCGTGAGCACCGAGCTGCCTGGCCTGTACCTGGTCGGGCCCTGGTCAGCGGGCGGCTCCAGCGCGTCGGCCGCGCTCCTGTCGGCCGCACTGGCGGCGGCCGCGTGCAACCGCCAGCTCACCCCCTGACCGGCCGCCCGGAACGAGGGGACCTGATTTTGGTGGCACCACACCTATACTCAGATGTTCGTTTCCCCGCTGGGTAAGGATCGCCCTTCTTGACCGACCCGCAGACCGCACCGCCGGCGACGCCGTCCCCGAACGGCCATCAGGTTCCGTCGTACGAGCAGGAACTCGCCGTTGAGCAGTCTCACGTCGATCTCGTCTACGCCCGGTTGGCTGCGGCCACCCGCTCGGCTCGGGCAGTTGCCCGGGCCGGCCAGTCGCTCTACACCTCCGATCGCGGCTCGTTCGTCCGCGAGGAGGACGGCACGGGTCTGTACGAGCGGGACGTGTTCGCCTTCCAGGCCGCCAAGCGGCTCGCCACACTCGATGCCGAGCACGAGGGATTGGTGTTCGGACGGCTGGACCGGGTCGACGGCGAACGCCGGTACGTCGGCCGGCTCGGGGTTCGCGACGAGGACTACGAGCCCCTCGTCATCGACTGGCGAGCGCCGGCAGCGGAACCCTTCTACCGCGCAACGCCGACCAACCCGATGCAGGTGGTGCGGCGCCGAGTGCTGCGCTGCCGCGGCGATCGGGTGGTCGGGATCGAGGACGATCTACTGGACGCCGAACACGACGACGGCCTGGTAATCATCGGCGAGGGCGCTTTGATGGCTGCGCTGACGCGGGCCCGCGGGCACACGATGCGGGACATCGTCGCCACCATCCAGGCTGAGCAGGACGAGGCGATCCGGGCGCCGTACCAGGGGTTCACGATGATCTCGGGCGGTCCGGGAACGGGCAAGACCGTGGTGGCGCTGCACCGAGCGGCGTTCCTGCTGTACTCCAACCGGCGCCGGTTCGAGTCGGGCGGGGTGCTCGTCGTCGGACCGAGCCGGGTGTTCATGAACTACATCGAACGGGTGCTGCCCTCTCTCGGCGAAGAGTCGGTGACTCTGCGGTCGGTCGGGACCGTGGCCAGCGACGTGGTCGAGGTGTCCGGCGATCGGGTGGACACACCGGCAGCGGCCGCCGTCAAGGGCAGCCTGCGGATGGTGGGTCTGCTTCGCCGGCTGGCCGCCGAGCCTCCGCAAGCCGTCCCACTGGAGCTTCGGGTCACCGTCCGCGGCCAGGTGCTCACCGTCGGAGCGGAGGCGCTGCATCGCATCCGTTCCGAGGTCCTCGCCCACCACAAGGTCAATCGAGGGCGAGAGGCCGCGGAGCGCGCGCTCTCCAACGCGCTCTGGCGCCAGTACCGCAGCCAGCACGACGCCGAGTCGGGGGTCGAGCCCGACCGCGAGACCTTCGACGAGCAGATCACCGAGCTCGCCACCTTCCGGATGTTCTGCAATGCCTGGTGGCCGGCCGTGAGCGCGCCTGAGGCACTGCTCCGGCTGGCCGACGCCGCGCTGATCCTCCGGCTGGCCGGGACGTCGCTGAGCGGAGCGGAGGTGTCGGCGGTCAGCGGCAGCTACCGGTCCCAGCCCGGTCGGCGGTTCGACTGGACGGTCGCCGACAGCGCACTGCTGGACGAGCTCGCCGACGTGCTCGGGCCGGTCCCGCCTCCGGTCTCCGACGAGCCCGACCTGACACTCTTCCTGCCCGACGACGCCGACGTGACCGAGCTGGTCACCACAGCCGACCGGCTCTCCGTGAGCCGCGAGATCGACCCGAACGAGCCGCCGCACGAAACGTATGCGCACATCCTCGTAGACGAGGCACAAGACATCACGCCGATGCAGTGGCGGATGCTGCGTCGACGCGGCGCGTCGGCGAGCTGGACGATCGTGGGGGACCCGGCGCAGAGCTCGTGGCCCGACGCGGGCGAGGCCGCGCACGCTCTGAACGAGATCGTCGGGACCGCTCCGGTCCGGCGATTCCGGATGAGTACGAACTACCGCAGCCCGGCCGAGGTCTTCGAACTCGCCTCGTCGGTCGTCGTCACGGCCTTCCCCGACGCGGACCTGCCCAAGGCGGTCCGCTCCACGGGGGCAGCGCCGCAGCTGCTGGAGTCCACTCCGGAGCGGCTGGCCGCCGATGCCTCCCGTGTGGTGGACACGCTGCTCGGCCAAGTCGACGGCACGGTCGGGGTGATCTCGCCGCCGTCACTGCGCGAGCGTGTCGCCGCCGCGCTGTCGCCGGCCGACGCGGCCCGGGTGTCAGTCGTCACTCCGCTGGAGTCGAAAGGGCTGGAGTACGACGCAGTCCTGGTGGTCGCGCCGGACGCTGTGGTCTCCGAATCGCCCGGCGGCGTCCGGGCGCTCTACGTCGCCCTCACCCGCGCCACCCAGCGCCTGGTCACCCTGGACGCCGGGCCAGCTGCAGATTGGCGTAGATCTCTCGGGTAGCCCGGGAGCGGTTCTGAGTGAAGAAGTGCAACCCGGGTGCACCGCCGGCGAGCAGTTCCTCGCCCATTTCGGTTCCGATCCGGATGCCGACCTCGCGAACCCGCTCGTCGTCGCCGGCAACTGCCTGCACCCGCTCGATCACGGCCGACGGCAAGGCGGCACCCGACAACTCCGCGAACCGCTCCAGCTGGCGCACATTCGTGATGGGCATGATGCCGGGGATGATCGGCAGGTCGCAGCCGAGATCGCGCACCCGCTCGACCAGCGCGAAGTAGTCCGCAGCAGTGAAGAACAGCTGGGTGATCGCGAATGCTGCACCGGCCCGCGCCTTGGCAGCCATCAACCGGGCATCCAACGCGGGGTCGCTGCGCTCCGGGTGCGGGTCGGGGAACGCCGCCACCCCCACGCAGAAGTCGCCGAGTTCTCGTACGAGCTCGACCAACTGGGTCGCGTTGTCCAGGCCGTCCGGGTGCCGCTGCCAGGGGACCCGAGGCCCGCCGGGCATGTCGCCCCGGATGGCAAGCACGTGCTTCACCCCGGCGTCGGCGTACGCGCCGACCACCCGCCGCAGCTCTTCCCGGCTCTGGCTGGCGCAGGTCAGATGCGCGACGGACCGGAGGGTGGTGTGTTGGGCGATCCCGCGCGTCGCCCGGATCGTGCGGTCCCGGGTGGAGCCGCTGGCACCGTAGGTGACCGAGACGAAATCCGGTCCCAGCGACTCGAGCTCGCGGATGGTCCGCCAGAGCTGACGCTCCTGAACCTCGTCCTTGGGCGGAAAGAACTCGAACGAGTAGAGGGGGCGCTCGGCTCCCTGGAGCAGCTCGCCGATCGTGGGCCGGTGCACCCGGAGCCCGACATCACGGCCCGACATGCGAACACCCTAGGTCAGGCCAATTGGGGTCCTCCGTAGGCTCACCATGTGGTCAGCCCCTCGCTCGACGCCCGTTCCGGCGCCCTGCTGGACCCGCACCGGCCGCTCGGCCAGCCGTTCCGCGAAGCTGTCTGGCAGCGCATCGCCGCGTTCTGCGACGAGCAGGCGACCGTACTGGACTCGATGGGGCCAGAGCTCGTCCCTGTGCACCTGATGGCGGGCCAGTTGCTGCGCGGCGGCAAGCGGCTCCGGCCCGCGTTCTGCGTCTGGGGCTACGTCGCGGCGAACGGACTGCCCGCCGACGACGACCTGGTTCCCCTGCTGACCGCCGCCGCCAGTCTCGACCTTCTGCACGTGAGCGCGCTGGTGCACGACGACGTCATGGACGCCTCCGATCTGCGTCGTGGTCGGCCCGCCTCGCACCGGCAGTTCGAGGCCCTGCACGCCAACTCGGGCTGGATCGGCGACTCGGCGGCCTTCGGCCGAGCGGCAGCCATCCTGCTGGGTGACTTGCTGGTGATGTGGTCGGTGCAGATGTTGCAGAGTTGCGGCGCTCACCCCACCGCACTGGAACGTGCGTTGCCGATCGTCGAGGCGATGCGGACCGAGGTGACCTGCGGGCAGTACCTCGATGTGGTCGCTCAGGCGCACCCGCTGCGCCAGCGCGGCCCGGCGATCGGCAGCCAGCGGCAGCCGCTCGAGGTCTCTTTGGACGACGCAAGCCGGGTGGTGGAGTACAAGGCGGCGCGCTACACCGTGCAGCGGCCCAGTCAGGTCGGGGCGGCGCTGGGCGGTGGCAATGACGATGTGTACTTCGCACTCGGGGCATACGGGTCCCCGCTCGGCCGGGCTTTCCAGTTCCGCGACGACCTGCTCGGCGTCTTCGGCGATCCCCAGCTGACCGGCAAGCCGATCGGGGACGATCTGCGCGAGGGCAAGCGGACGGTCCTCGTCGCGCATGCATTCGCACACGCCGACGACACCGGCCGGAGGCTGCTCGCGACTCGGCTCGGCGATCCTGACCTCGACGCCGAGGGGGTCGCAGACCTGCAGCAGGTGATCACCGAGTCGGGTGCGCGACAGTCGGTGGAGGCCATGATCGACGACGGATACCAGCGCGCGCTGCTGGCACTGGACGGGGCCGACATCAGTGTGGAGGGCCGGACAGCGCTGACGGCACTCGCCGACGCAGCCGTCCACCGCGAGTTCTGACCGAGCGCGGCTAACCGGGCAGCACGACGACGAACGCCGGCGGCGTCTCAGCGCGCCGCGTCAGCACG
This sequence comes from Propionibacteriaceae bacterium, assembly GCA_044225235.1. Lineage (GTDB taxonomy): Bacteria > Actinomycetota > Actinomycetes > Propionibacteriales > Propionibacteriaceae > Microlunatus. Next base: position 391,090 of record JBGAIX010000001.1, read on the forward strand.
CCAAGGACGCGCCGCCAACTGCGTGGATCGTGGACTGCCAGCCGGCGCCAGGCCGGCAGGACGAGGGCGGTCGGGGCCTCGACGTCGCGCAGGCAGTCCCAGAGAGCGTCCAGATTGGCTCCGAAGTACGCCGGGAAGTCGAGCGCGGCGGCGATTTCCCGATAGAACCCGGGCAGATCGTCGGCAGCCCCGACGCTCACCACCCGCCAGCCCGCCGCGCGGAGCTCAGCGGTGACGGCGTCCGCCCGCCCCAGCATCCGATGCGCTCCCGGACTGGGTCGGGCCGGCGGCTCGGTTCCCGCCCGGCCCGCCCACGTGTCCTCAGCGCCGGTCAACGTCGCACCCGAACGAAGCTCGCGTAGTGGTCGGCGGTGTAGTAGAGCTCATCGGCTGAGCCCGTCACCAAGCGGCGGGGTCCGCGGTCGTCCTCGCCCGGCGTGGACACCGTGTACTCCCGGTAGTACCCACGCGGGCGGCGAGGCAGCAGCCGCTCTCGGTTCTCGAAGACAGCGCCGTCCTGCGAGTACCGAAACGGGCCACCCCGATCGATCGCCTGAACCGTCCGCCGCGCCTCCGGCGGTAGCGCCGACAAGGACACCACGGGCAGACCCGATTCGGGATCGAGCTGCGACGGGGTGCTCGCGCGGGCTCCCGCCGACGTCGATGCCGCCGACGTCGATGCCGCCGACGTGGCTGCCGCCGTGGCCGGCGGCGCCGTCCTCGCCGGATCGGTGCGCGCCGGTCCCCACGGACCGAGCAGCGCGACGGCGGATGCCAGTGCGGCGGCGGCGACAGCCCCGGCGACTCCTGCCGAACGCACGCGGCGCCGGGTCACCGGCGGACCACTCCTCGCTGCGCCAGGCGAGTCAGGAGAGTGCCTGGAGGACGTACGACTCCATCCGCGGATCGGCGAGCCACGCCTGCTGCAGACGGGCGCGCAGCCGCTCCGCGGCGCGCTGCGGATCCTCTGAACGGGTGATCGCTCGCACCACACAGATCCGCCGAGCGCCTGCCTCGACCACCTCGTCCAGGTTGTCCTGCGCGATGCCGCCGATCGCGAACCACGGCTTTGCCGCCGGGTCGAACGTCGGTGCGCGGCGCGCGGCGTACCGAACGAGGTCGAGACCCACCGCCGGATAGTCCGGCTTGGTCGTCGTCGGGTAGACCGGCCCGACACAGAAATAGTCGACATCCGGGTCGGCGATGGCCTGATCCACCTGGTCCTGGGTGTGGGTGGAGCGCCCGAGCAGAGCCCATGGGTGCAGGCGCGCCTTGGCCGGGCCTGCGGGTCCGTCGGTCTGACCCAGGTGCAGCATGTCGGCGGCGAACCGCTCGGCGAGGTCGGCCGAATCGTTCACACAGACGACGCCCCGGTGCCGGGTGGCCGCTTCCCGCACGACGCCGAGCGCCGCCAGCTCGGCCTCGGGGACCATCTCCTTCTGGCGGATCTGCACGATGTCGACGCCGCCGGCGAACGCGGCGGCCGCGAAGGCGGCCAGGTCGCCCTGCTGGTCGCGGGCATCCGTGCACAGGTAGAGGCGGGCCAGTCGCAGCCGAGCAGCCAGGCCCATCAGCGCGGTCATGCGCCCATTGTGCCGACCGGTCCGCTCGCGGCGTGGGAAGTCGCCCACACCGGGGTCATCCGGCGCTCCGCCGCACCAGCGGGGCGACCTCAGTCGCGAAGAGTTCGATGGAACGCATCGTGGCGGCGTGACCGACGTGAGAGACGTGGAGTTCGAACCGGTCGATGCCGAGCAGTTCGCGCACCCGCAGGATCTTCTCGGCAACCGTCTGCGGCGTCCCGAAGAACAACGCGCCCTCGGGCGCGATCAGCGCCTCGACCGCCTCATCGGACATCGGTGGCCAGCCGCGCTCCCGGCCGATCTTGGCGAAGGTGGCGCGGTACGCGGGCAGGAAAAGCGTGCGGGCAGACGCCTCGTCGTCGAACACGTAGCCGTGCGCGTGGACGGCGAGCGGCGTTGCCGGATCCTGACCGCCGTGCGCCAGCGCTCGCCGGTACAGATCGGCGTGCGGTGCGAACGCTGCCGGCTGGCCGCCGATGATCGCCAGAGCCATCGGCAGCCCCAGCATGCCGGCACGGACCACCGAGTTCGGCGTCCCGCCGACCGCCAGCCACACCGGGAGAGGGCGCTCAGGCCGCGGATGGATCACGGCGCCGGCCAGCGGCGCCCGGAAGCGTCCCTGCCAGCTGACCGGCTCTTCCCCCCGAAGTGCGAGCAGGAGGTCCAGCTTCTCCTCGAACAGTGCGTCGTAGTCGGCGAGCGAGTAGCCGAACAGGGGAAAGGACTCGGTGAAGGATCCTCGTCCTGCCATCAGCTCCGCCCGTCCGGACGAGACCAGGTCCAAGGTGACGAAGCTCTGGTAGATCCGCACCGGATCTGCCGAGCTGAGCACGGTGACCGCACTCGACAGCCGGATCCGTTCGGTGGCGCCGGCGATCGCGGCGAGGACGATCTCGGGCGCCGACGCGGCCATGTCCGGCCGGTGGTGTTCGCCGATGCCGTACACGTCCAGTCCGAGTCGATCGGCGAGGACAGCCTCACGGATCACCTCGCGGAGCCGCTCCCCCGGCGTCACGCCCGGTTCGTTGATCTCGGCGAAGGTGGTCAGTCCCAATTCCATGGACATCGGTCTACCAGCTACCGCGAAGATCAGGATCGGATGGGCACAACTCGGGCCGCGGCCACAAATGCGTTGAAGCGACAGAACTGTCCATGATCAGTTCCGCACAATGGACAGCGTTTCGAGCACGACACCACTCAGCAGTCGTTGCGGTACTGGCTAACGACGGTCCGGTGACGATATTGTGACTGAATTGCACCGGGCGTCGCCCCTTGGTCAGCCGTCATCTCCAGCCGGCTGGGCACGGGGCGACGTCCGTGTCCGGGCACCCGTTCGACGCCCCTCCGACTCCTAGACTGAGCGGGTGCATCCGACCCCCGAAACCGGCGCTGATGCCATCGTGCTCGGCGGTGGGTTGATCGGCACCGCGGTGTCCTGGCGCCTCGCCCAGGCCGGCCTGGACGTCCTGCTGGTCTCCGGGGAGCGTGGTGCGGCCGCATCAGCGGTGGCTGCAGGGATGCTGGCACCGGTCACCGAGGCGACCTTCACCGAAACCGCGCTGTTGTCGCTCAACCTGGCCTCGCTCGGCCTGTGGTCCGACTTCGCGGCCGAAGTCGAGGAGGCCAGCGGCCGCCCTGCCGGGCTCCGGCAGGCCCCGACTCTCTCCGTGGCCTACGACGCCGACGACGCGGCCCGACTGGGCGCCTTCGCCGACTTCCTCCACCGTCAGGGGCTTCCCTGCGAGCAGCTGACCAGCCGGGAGGCTCGTGCGGTCGAGCCGCTACTCGGTCCACAGCTGCGTGGCGGGCTGCTGGTGGAGCGAGATTGGAGTTGTGACAACCGCGTGCTGTGGACGGCGCTGCAGGACGTGGCCCACCGCGCCGGGGTGCGGGAGGTGCCAGCCTTCGCGCACCGCGTGCTCAGTGGCGACGGCGGCACCGAAGGCGTGGCACTGGCGGACGGTACGGTGCTGGCCGCCCGCTGGGTGGTTGTCGCCACGGGAGCATGGGCTGCCCAGTTGGGGGGGATCCCGTCGCTGCCGGTTCGGCCGGTGAAAGGCCAGATCCTGCGGCTCGATCCGGTACGGCTGCCCTCGCCCGGAGTCACCGTGCGCGCGTACGCACGAGGCTCGGAGGTGTACCTGGTCCCGCGCGAGAGCGGCCGCGAGGTGGTCGTCGGCGCAACCGCCGAGGACCTCGGCTTCGACGGTCGCAGCACTGCCGGCGGCGTCTACGAGCTGCTTCGGGACGCCCGCCACGTCTTGCCGGTGTCGGCGGAGTACGCGCTGGCCGAGACCGGCGTCGGATTCCGCCCTGGGACGCCCGACAACGCACCGATCCTCGGCGGCTGCGAGCTCGAGGGCCTGGTGCTGGCGACCGGGCACTATCGCAACGGGGTGTTGCTCACCCCGATCACCGCTGAGGTGATCAGCCGGTTCGTCACCGAAGGGAAACTCGACCCGGTGGCCGCAGTGTTCGGTCTCGAGCGGTTTGCCGTCGCACCTGGGAGGGTCCGATGATCGTGCACGTGAACGGGCAGCGTCGCGAGGTGGCGCCGACGGCGGTACTCAGCGACTTGTTGGAGTTGGACGCCCACGGGGCGGTACCGCGCGGCATCGCCGTCGCGGTAGACGGCGAAGTGGTCCCGCGCAGCCGGCTCACCGACACCGCTGTCGCCGACGGTGCCCGCGTCGAAGTGGTCACGGCGGTGCAAGGTGGCTAGCCCGATCGTGCGGACCCGTCCCGAGGCCGCCGGCACCGATCGCGAGGAACACGTCCAGATCGCCGGGCGGCAGTTCGCTTCGCGGTTGGTGATGGGCACGGGCGGCGCGCCGTCGTTGGAGGTGTTGGAGGCGGCATTGCTCGCCTCCGGAACCGAACTGACCACCGTGGCGATGCGCCGGGTCGACCCGACCGCGCCCGGCTCCGTGCTGGAGGTGCTGGACCGCAACCGGATCAGCGTGCTGCCGAACACCGCCGGCTGCTACACCAGCGCGGAGGCGGTGCTGACCGCCCAGCTGGCCCGGGAGGCGCTGGAGACCAACTGGGTGAAGCTGGAGGTCATCGCCGACGAAGTCACCCTGCTGCCGGACCCGATCGAGACGTTGGATGCCGCAGAACGCCTGGTCAACGACGGTTTTGTCGTGCTCCCGTACACCAATGACGACCCGGTCCTGGCGCGCCGGCTCGCCGACGTGGGCTGCGCCGCGGTGATGCCGCTGGGGGCGCCCATCGGGTCGGGTCTCGGGATTCGCAACCCGCACAACATCGAGCTCATCGTGGAGTCGATGGCCGCCCGCGGTAGCAGCCGGGTGCCGGTGATTCTCGACGCGGGAATCGGTACGGCCTCCGAGGCCGCCCACGCGATGGAGCTGGGCTGCGACGCCGTGCTGCTGGCCTCGGCGGTCACGCGCGCCGAGGATCCGGTTCGCATGGCGGAGGCGATGCGGCTCGCCGTCCGGGCCGGCCGGCTGGCTCGCGGCGCCGGACGGATTCCCGTCCGGCGGTATGCGGAGGCGTCCTCCTCGCATGCGGGACGAATCGACTGAGGGCACCCGGCCGCTCCCGGGTCAGCTGCCGGGTCAGCCGCCGGTGCCGCCGCCGAGCCAGTCCGGCACGCGCGGCGCGCCGTGGCCCGACCCTCACACCTCCACTTCTAGACTCGAGCCCACGGCCGGCACGGCCAGCTTCCCCACCCGTTCTGGAGCACACGTGACGACGACCGCAGTAGGCGACCCGCTGGTCGGACGCCTGCTGGACGGCCGGTACCAGATCACCGGCCGCCTTGCGCGAGGCGGCATGGCGACCGTCTACTCCGCCGTGGACACTCGGCTGACGAGGACCGTCGCCGTCAAGGTGATGCACGTCGGGCTCGGCGACGACGCGGAGTTCGCCCGCAAGTTCGACCGGGAGGCACGTGCCGCCGCTCGGCTCTCCCACCCCAATGTCGTGTCGGTCTTCGACCAGGGCAGCGACACCATCGACGGCTCGGACTCCCGCCCGTACATCGTGATGGAGTACGTCGAGGGCAGGACCCTCCGGGACATCATCTCCGCGGAGTCGCCGGTCCCCCCGCGCCGGGCGCTCGAACTGATGGAGCCGGTGCTCGCCGCGCTCGCGTCGGCCCATGATGCCGGCCTGGTCCATCGCGACGTGAAGCCCGAGAACGTGCTGATCAGCCCGCGCGGGCAGGTGAAGGTGGCCGACTTCGGCTTGGCCAAGGCCATCAGCTCACAGACCTCGACGGCAACTCAGGGCCTGCTGATCGGGACGGTGTCGTACCTGCCGCCGGAGCTGGTGGTCTCGGGCAAGGCCGATGCCCGTTCCGACGTCTACAGCGCAGGCGTCGTGCTGTTCGAACTACTCACCGGCCGCAAGCCGCACACCGGCGAGACCCCCATCCAGGTCGCCTACGCCCACGTCCATGCCGATGTCCCGGCGCCGTCGAGCTACCGCACCGCCGAGCCGATTCCGCCGTACCTCGATGCCCTGGTGGCGCGCGCAACCGCGCGCGACGCGAGCCGCCGCCCGCAAGACGCCAAGGTGCTGCTGGCCGAGATCCGACGCGTCCGGGTGGCGCTCGAAGGGGGCTCGCTGGACGACGTCGAGCTGACCCAGGAGCTGCAGACCGCCGGCCCGGACGGCGAGCCGACCCAACGGGTGCACACCGGGCCGCACCCGGGCTCGAACCCGGCACTGCCCTATTCCGCAGGCTGGACTCCACAGGGCCCAGCATCATCCGCCGGCACCGCATCGTCCGCCGTCCCCACATCGTCCGCCGGACATGCGGCAGCGCCGACGGGGAGGTCCTCCTTCGAGGCGCCGGTGGCTCGCCCGGTCCGGCAATCCTCGCCGCCAACCGTTCTCGACGCGCCGCCACCTACGGGCTATGCCACCCCAGCGGGCACGAACCAGCGATGGACCCCCAGCGATCCGGCCCAGCGCCAGGCCCGGCAAGCTCGCAAGCGCCGCCGCGGCTGGGTCGCGTTCTTCGTGGTCCTGCTGCTCACGGCGCTCGCGGCGTTGGCCGGTTGGTACCTGATGGAGGGCCGCTTCACCGCGATGCCGGCGCTGACCGCCCTCAGCAAGGCTGAGGCCGAGCAGGTCGCCGATCGAGCCGGGCTGCAGATCCACTTCGACAAGGCCCACAGCGAGGACGTGGACCGCGGCTTGATCGCGGTCACCGATCCGACGGCAGGGACGCGGGTCCGTCGCGGCAGCACGATCGAGGCAGCGGTGTCTCTCGGCCCGGAGCGGTTCGCCATGCCGCGGGTGACCGGGCTGACCCAAGCCGCTGCGGAATCCGCCATTCAGCACGCCAACCTCGCCGTGGGCACCGTGAGCGGCGGCTACAGCGACACGGTCCCGAGCGGGATCGTGCTCGCCGCGTCCAAGAAACCGGGCGAGCAACTCAAGCGGAACACCGCGGTCAATGTGGTTGTCTGCAAGGGCCCGAAACCCGTCAAGGTAACGGACTACACGGGCAAGTCGGTCAAGGATGCCGTGAAGAAGCTGCGCAAGGCCGGCTTCAAGGTCGAGCTGAAGACCGAGAACTCCGACGCGGTCGCCAAGGGCAAGGTCATCGCGCAGGCGCCAAAATCAGGGACCGCCGTGAAGGGCGACACGATCACCGTCACCGAGTCGCTCGGACCGGTGCTGGTCGCCGTGCCCAGCGTGCGCGCGATGGGAATCAAGGCAGCGCAACGCGTGATGCGCAATGCCGGGTTCAAGACCCGGACCAAGCAGGCGGTCAACTACATCGGCATCGGGTTCGTCGTCGGCACCGATCCTGGTGCGCGGCGCGAGGCGCCGAAGGGCTCGACCATCACGCTCTTCGTGGTCTGAGGTCGACCCGCTCGCCTGTCCGTTGGCACGCCTAGGGTGTGCGCATGTCCGACTCCCGGCCCGTGCTGCGTTCATCGCTCCCGATGGTCGCGCTGCTCGGCATGACCGCGATCTGGGGGTCCACCTTCTTCCTGATCAAGGACCTGATCACGCGGCTCCCGGTTGCCGACATGCTCGCCCTCCGGTTCGCGCTGGCCACCGGCGCGTTCGCCCTCATCGCGGGGCGTCGACTGCGGATCACCAGGCGGACTCTGGGCGCCGGAACTCTGCTCGGGCTGCTCTACGGCGTGGCGCAGATCCTGCAGAACAGCGCACTCGCCTTCACCTCGGCCAGCGCCTCCGGCTTCGTGACCGGGCTCTACGTGGTCGCTACCCCGTTGCTCGCCGCCGTTGTCTTCGGTACCCGGATCAGCCGGCTGACCTGGGCTGCCGTCGCACTGGCGACCGCCGGCTTGGCGGTGCTGTCGCTGCACGGACTGTCGGTCGGAGCCGGCGAGGCACTGACCGCACTCTCCGCGCTCTGCTACGCCGCCCACATCGTGCTGCTCGGGCGTACCAGCCGGCCCGGCGAGGCACTCTCTCTCACGCTCGTGCAACTGGCGGTGATCGCGCTCATCTCGGTGGCTGCGGCCTGCTGGCCCGACGACTCGGGAGCTGTCGCGATCTCGCTGCCGGCGAGCGCAGCCGACTGGGCCGCGGTGGCGTACCTCGGCCTGGTGGCCGGCGCGCTGACGATCCTGCTGCAGGTGTGGGCGCAGGCGCGGGTTGAGGCGACCCGCGCCGCCGTGGTGATGGTCACCGAGCCGGTCTGGGCGGCCGTCTTCGCGGTGGCCCTCGGGGGTGAGACGATCACCATTCGAATGCTCGTCGGCGGAATGACGATCCTCGCGGCCATGGTCCTTGTCGACGTTGCCCCCCGACGTGCGCGTCTGTCCTCCGACGAGCCCGCACTGCCACCTGACAGAGAGCAGGTCAGATGAGTCGCACCGCCCTGATCGTCCTCATCGTCGCCGTGCTGGCGCTCGCGGTGGTGGCGTTCTTCGTGATCCGGCGGCAGCGCTACGTCCGCGCGCTGCGCCGCCGCGGCTGGACCTTTCAGAGCCGTCCGACGCTGGACTGGGTGCTCGACCACCATGCCCCGCCGTTCGGCCTGGGATTCGTCCGCAAGGTCGACGAGGGGATCTCCGGCACCACGGCGAGCGGCGTCGACTTCCGGGTCTTCGAGTACGCCTGCCGCGAAGGGGGCGAGCCGTTCGACGAGCGTCTGGCGAGCCTCCGGCTCCCGCTGCCGCTGCCAGATCTGTTCATTCACCCGACCGGTCGCCGTACCGGGCTGCGGGTCCCCAACGTCGACAACGAGACCGGGCTGCTCGTGGCCGCCGAGGACGCTGGCTACGCCCGGCTCGCGCTGGGCCGCGGTCTCGCTGCCGCCGTCGCCGGATTCGCCCACGCCGGCCACTCCCCCGACGTCTCCATCGACGGCCAGAATCTGGTCGCTGTCGGTGCGCCAAAGGACCCCGATGAGCTTCAGGCGTACCTCGAGGCGTTGGCCGCGGTTGCCCTCGCTGTCGACGCCGCGGCCCTCGCGCCGTACGCCCAGCCGCCGTTGCCGCCGCGCTTCGGCTTCTACGGACGCCCCGACTGGGTCCTGGTGGGCCGGGACGACTCTCTGATCGCACGCTACGACCTGACCCGCGCCGGGTTCGGCCACGAAACCGTCAAGGTCGTCCACGGTGACAACGGCGGGCTCCCCGTCGACGGCTTCATTCACCGTTGGAAGACTCAGCGCACCGAGACCTACACCGACTCCGAGGGGCGCACCCAGACCCGGACGGTCACCGACGAGCACTCGGAGGTGATCTGCGCGGTGCGGATGCCGTTCGCCTGGCCGATGCTGTCGGTCGGCGGTGGTTGGGGCGGTGAGCGCGTCAAGTTCGAGAGCGAGGAATTCAACGATCGGTTCACCGTGCGCACCGCCGACGCGAAGTTCGCCTACGACGTCCTGCATCCCCGAACGATGGAATTCCTGATGCACGAGCAACCGCCCGGCTTCCGGATCGACCACGACGTGATGCGCTTCTCGGTGAACAAGCACGACTCGGAGGCGATCGGCCGGTGCGCCGACTTCGCGCACGCCTTCTTCGGCCGCGTCCCCTCCTTCGTCTGGAAGAACCTGCAGGTCACACCGCCGGAGTTCCGGGGCGCCGAGTGATCGGCTGGGCGCACGCGACGATCGACCTGCCGGCCAGCATGGTCGAGCCAGCCGGCGCGTTCTGGGCGGCGGTCCTCGGCTGGCGGCTCGGCGATCCATGGCCGCAGCATCCGGAGTTCCGCAGCATCGAGCCTCCCGAGGGCGACGGCTACGTCGTCGTCCAGACCATCGCCGAAGGCCGACCGAGAGTGCACGTCGACCTGGAGACCGACGACCTCGACGCGGCGGCCGCCGACGTACTCGCGGCGGGCGCTGTCGAACGGCCCGACGCACAGCTCCAGCGGGGCTGGCGGACCTTTCGCTCCCCCGGCGGCCTGCCATTCTGCCTGGTGCCGCGTGGCCGGGAGGGCCGCCTGCGACCGCCGGCCCGGGGGACGGAGGGGAGGCGTAGTCGCCTTGCGCAGATCTGCATCGACTCGCCTCCGCACCTCCACCAGCCGGAGGTCGAGTTCTGGCGCCAGCTCACCGGCTGGCGGCTGCGGCCGAGCCCACGACCGGAGTTCACCGGGACCCTCTGCCCGCCCGACGGCTACCCGTTGCAGTTCCTGCTCCAGCAACTCGGCCCCGACGACCCGGGCGATCGGACGCGTGCGCACCTGGACCTTGGCTGTGACGACCACCATGCCGAAGCCGCACGCCTGACCAGGTTGGGAGCGACACACCGCTGGGAGGGCGCGGGCTGGATCACCCTGGGCGATCCGGCGGGCATGCCCTTCTGCGCAACCGGAACCCCGCCGGACGAGCCGTGATGCGGTCGGCGCTGAGCGCCGAGCGTCGTAACGTCAGAACTCGTGGGTGATCCCGCTCCGGAGGTCTCGGACGCGGGTAGAGGTGATCTCGTTCAACCGACCGAAGACGAGCGCGCGGCCGCGATCGGAGAGCAGCTCGTCGTGGATCGGGAACCCCTCCAACGCACCGACCTCCCGGACGAAGTCGACCGTCTCCTTCATCGCTGCCCAGGGCCCGTACGCCGGGATCGCGATCACGTCGACCGCGGGCGGCACGGTGTCCAACGCATCGCCGGGGTGGAAGAACGTCGGCTCGCCCTCCGCTCGCAGCACGTAGCCGACGTTGCCGATCCGCGGGATGTCTCGATGGATCAACGCATGCTGGCCGCCGACCGCGCCGACTGCCACGTTGCCCACCACAACCTGCTCGCCAGGGTGCAGCGCCGACGCCGTGTCACCGAGTGAGGGCAACGACCCTGCCGCCACCAGGTCGAGGATCGAGGGCTCAACCAGCACCCGAACACCTGGGTTGGCCGCCAACAGCGGGCCCACGTTCACCGGATCCAGATGGTCAGGATGCTGATGGGTGACCAGGAGCGCGTCCAGGTCGGTCATCCGCTGCCACGACTCGGAGAAGTTGCCGGGATCGATCAGAATGCGCGCATCGTCGGTCTCGGCCAGGACCGCCGCATGGCCCAGGTGGGTGATCCGCATTGGGCAACCGTAGGCCCCAGCCGGTTCGGCGCGGCTAGCGGCCAGGCTCCCGCAGCAGCCGACCGACGACGCTCCCGGCCGTCCGGCACTCCTGCCGGGTGACGTCGAGATGGGTGACAGCCCGGATCACGTGCGGCCCGATCACCGACAGGGCAACACCCGACTCATTCGCCCGAGCCGCGACGACGGCCGCCGGGATGTCTCCGGTGCGCACCATCACGATGTTGGTCTCAGTCCGCTCCGCGGAGACAGCCTCGGGTACGTGGTCAGCGAGGGCGAGCGCGAACGCCTGAGCGGCCGCATGGTCCTCAGCAAGCCGCTCAACGTGGTGATCCAGCGCGTAGCTGCAGCCGGCCGCGAGAATGCCCGCCTGGCGCCACCCTGCGCCGAGCCGCTTGCGCAGCACTCGAGCACGGGCGATCCGCTCGGCAGAGGCAACCAGCACCGAACCGACCGGTGCGCCGAGGCCCTTGGAGAAGCTGACGGCCACAGTGTCGAACAGCCGCCCGACCTCGGCCAGCGCCACCCCGGACGCAACGTGCGCGTTCCACAGCCGAGCGCCGTCCAGGTGACTGCCCAGCCCGAGTGATCGGCACAGCTGGGACACCGCCACGAGCTGCTCGAAGGGCTGGACTACGCCACCGCCGAAATTGTGGGTGTCCTCGACCGCGACGGCGGCCGTCGACACCAGGTACGGCCCGGCGTCCGGAGCCGCCAGGTCGGCCAGGTGTGCCGCGTCCAGGCGACCGCCGGGAGAAACAAAGGTGCGTGTCGTCAGCCCGTGCACCGCAGCGTGCGAACCGAGTTCGGCACGGACGATGTGGGACTGGGCGTCGCAGAGCACCTCCTGGCCAGGCTCGGCGAGGAGTCGCAGCGCAAGCAGATTGGCCATCGACCCGCTGACGCAGAACAGGGCAGCCTCGTGCCCCAGCAGCGTCGCGACCCTGCGCTCCAACCTCGCAACACTCGGGTCCTCGCCGTAGACGTCGTCGCCCACCGGCGCCGCCGCCATGGCGGCCCGCATCCCCTCCGTCGGCCGGGTGACGGTGTCGGATCGCAGATCGATCACCGCAGCGGTCCCATCGCGCGAAGTCGGGTCAGAACGTCAGCGGGACGTAGGCCTGCACCGGGTTGGTCCGGCGAATGCCACCACGAGTCAGCCGTTCGGCCACCAGGAAAGCCAGCTCCAACGACTGGTTGCGGTTCAGTCGAGGGTCGCAGAGCGTCTCGTACCGGGTGGCCAGATCGGCTTCGACCAGATCGTCACTGCCGCCGACGCACTCGGTGACGTCGTCACCGGTGAGCTCTACGTGCACACCGCCCGGCCAGGTGCCGAGTTCCTCGTGCACGTCGAAGAAGCCGTTCAGCTCGTCCATCACGTCGGAGAAGGCGCGGGTCTTGTAGCCGTTGCGCGCCTCGAACGTGTTGCCGTGCATCGGGTCGCAGACCCAAGCCACCTGCCGGCCGCTCGCGGTCACCTTGGCGACCACCTCCGGCAGCACATCGCGGATCCGCCCCGCACCCATCCGGGTGATGAACGTGATCCGGCCGGGCTCGTGGTCGGGGTCGAGCCGGTCGGCGAGCTCCAGAGCTGTGTCAGCCGTCGTGCTCGGGCCGAGCTTCACGCCGAGTGGGTTGCGGACGTGCCTGAGCAGTTCGATGTGGGCGCCGTGGAGCTGCCGCGTGCGCTCGCCGATCCAGAGGAAGTGGCCGGACGTGTTGTACGGGCGCTGGGTCCGCGAATCGATCCGGGTCAGAGCGTGCTCGTACTCCAGCACCAGTGCCTCATGGCTGGAGTAGAAGTCGACTGTCCGGAACGCGTCATCGTCGATCCCGCAGGCGACGATGAACGCCAACGCCCGATCGATCTCGTTGGCGAGGTTTTGGTACTGCACCCCGGCCGCCGAACTCTTGACGAAGTCGGCGTTCCAGCTGTGCACGCTGCGGAGGTGCGCGAACCCGCCGGTGACGAACGCGCGGACCAGGTTCAGCGTCGCGGACGAGGCGTTGTAGACCCCGAGCAGCCGCTGCGGATCGGGGACGCGGGCCTCGGGGGTGAAATCGAACCCGTTGACCGCGTCACCGCGGTACGCCGGGAGCGTCACGCCCTCCCGGGTCTCGGTGGCGGAACTGCGCGGTTTGGCGTACTGGCCGGCGATCCGGCCGACCTTCACGATCGGCACCTGCGCTGCGTAGGTGAGCACGATCGCCATCGACAACAGCGTGCGCAGCTTGCCCTGGATGTTCGCTGCGGTGACACCGTCGAAGGTCTCGGCACAGTCGCCGCCCTGGAGCAGGAACGCCTCTCCGGCGGCGACATCGGCCATCTTGGTGCGCAACTTGTCGCACTCTGCTGCGAAAACCAGCGGTGGCAAGCGGCGCAGCCGTGCCACCACCTCGGAAAGTCTCGCCGCGTCGGCGTAGTCGGGCTGCTGCAGCGGGCTCAGCGCATGCAACTCCGGCAACGTCGGCACGCTGGCCGCCAGACGCGCCTCTGGAGCTGAGGTGTCGGACACGCGAACACTGTAGACGCAGCACCGAGGTGCCCCGGTGGCATTTCCCCGGCTGAGCGCGCCCGCGGGTGGTCAGGCCTGTGGCGAGACCTCGTCGACCTCCTGCGCCTTCGCCTCCCGCGCCGCAGCCGCCTTCGCGACCGGCGCGTAGACGTCGACGTACTCCTGCCCGGAGAGTTCCATGATCGCGTACATGATTTCGTCGGTGATCGAGCGGAGGACGAATCGGTCCTCGCTCATCCCCGCGTATCTCGAGAAATCCAGTGCCGGTCCGAACCGGACGGTCGGGCTGACCACCTTGGTGACGATCTTGCCGGGCGGGGCGATGACGTCGGTGCCGATGATCGCCGACGGGACCACCGGGGCGCCGGACAGCAGCGCAAGCCGGGCGACGCCGGTCCGCCCCTTGTACAGCCGGCCATCGTGGCTGCGCGTCCCCTCCGGATAGATCCCGAACAGTTCGCCCCGCTGCAGCACCTTGAGGCCGGCGCGCAGAGCACCTTCGCTCGCTCGCCCCCCGCTGCGGTCGATCGGCACCTGTCCGGTGCCGGCGAAGAATCGCTTCTGAGCCCAGCCCTTCACGCCGGCTCCGGTGAAGTAGTCGGACTTGGCCACGAAGGTGACCCGGCGATCCAGCGCGAGCGGCATGAACAGCCAATCCGCGAACGACAAGTGGTTGCTGGCGATGATGGCGGAACCGCTGGACGGTACGTGCTCGGTCCCCTCGTCCACCGGACGGAAGATCTTGTCCACCGCGGGACCGAGCAGCACGTTCTTCAGCACCCAGTAGACGCCACGACCGCGATGCTTGGCCGTCGCGTCGGCGCCGGCAACGTCGCTCCCCTCTCGTACGGCGAGCTCCGACCGGCGGCGCCGAGTCGGTCGGGCAGGCTCCGGCTGGCTCACGGCGTCACCCGCTCGGCAGCGGATCCTCCGGGCAGCGGCGGTGCTGAACGTCCCTCGCCCGGCCGACTGCGCACCACGCCAGGCAACTCCTGCTGGCCCCGCGTCAGCGCCGCCTTGACCGCCGACCCATAGACATCGACATAGGTCTGCCCGCTGAGCTCCATCACGGCGTTCATGATCTCGTCGGTGATCCAGCGCAGCACGTCGCGGTCATTTCCCGCTCCGGCGTAGGCGCTGAAGTCCAGCGGCGGGCCGATGACGATGCGCGGACGATTCATGGTCGGAAACCTGAGCCGCTTCGACGGCACCATCTCGGTACCGATCATCCCGACCGGAATGACCGGAACGCCAGCCTCCACAACCAGACGGGCCACTCCGGTCTTGCCCTTGTACAGTCGCCCGTCCGGCGAGCGTGTCCCTTCCGGGAAGATGCACAGCAACTCGCCACGCTTGAGTACGCCGAGCACGCTCTCCATCGCACTGGCGCTCGCGCGACCGCCGGTCCGATCCATCGGGACCTGACCGACCCCTTTCAAGAACGCGCCGACCGCCCGACCCTTCAGACCGCGACCCTCGAAGAGTTCCGCCTTCGCCGGGAAGGTCAGTCGCCGTTTGATCATCGCCGGCAGCAGATACGTGTCTCCGGCGGAGATGTGGTTGCTCACGAGAATGGCCGCGCCGTGCTCAGGGATGTTCTCGCGCCCGGTGACGGTCGGCCGGTACAGCACGCGGCACAGTGGCGCGAACGCCACCCATTTGAAGACCCAGTACAGCAACTCGACCTCCGCATCCGTCATCGACAGCCTAGGTGCCGAAGACATTCCGTCGGTCTGCCACATCCCAGTTGGCTGTGGATCGCCGGAGCCACCGTGCCCTGCTGACCGCGGCCGGCCGCGGCGAAAACACCCTAGTGGCACTCAGCGCAGCAATGTGGCGTCGATTGCTGTCAGGCGCCGGGAAACATGCCAGGATTTCCGCCGTGACGCGTGTGCGGCCCGAGGCCGAGCCGTACCAGGGTGGCGACGGCGCCGCCGGCGTCCTGCTGCTGCACGGCTTCAGCGGCTCGACACGGTCGATGATCGACTGGGCGAAGCACCTCCAGCAGGCCGGCTTCGCCGTCTCAGCGCCACGCCTGCCCGGACACGGCACGACGTGGCAGGAACTCAACCTCACCGCGTGGACTGACTGGTACGCCGAAGCCGATCGCGCCTACCGGGCCCTGCAGGCTCGCTGTTCCACGGTGTTCGTGGCCGGATTGTCCATGGGCGGAGCGCTCGCCCTCCGCATTGCCGAGCAGCACGGCGACGACATCACCGGCATCGTTCTGGTGAATCCCGTGGTCAACATCACCGATCCGCGGATGCGCATCCTGCCGATCCTCCGTCGGCTGTTTCCGTCGTTTCCCGGCATCACCAACGACATCGCCAAGCCCGGCCAGGATGAATGCGGCTATCACCGACTTCCGCTGCAGGCGCTCTACTCCCAGACGTTCCTCTGGCGCGACGTGGTGGAGCATCTGCCCGCGGTCACCCAGCCGCTGTTGGTGTACCGCTCCCGCACCGATCACGTTGCGGATCCGTCGTCGGTGCGTCTGATCCGGGCCGGCGTCGGCTCAGCCGAGCAGACCTACCACGAATTGGCACGCAGCTACCATGTAGCCACCCTCGACTACGAGGCAGAGGAGATCTTCGCGGGCAGCCGTGACTTCTTCCGCCGCCTCGCACCGCCCGAGCCCTGAGGACCGGCATGCCGCGGCACGGTAACGACGACCAGGAGGCGATCGACCGCGCCTTCGCGGAGTTGGTCGCTGGGTACCACCGCACCGCGGAGCCACCTGACCACCCCGTCGCGGCGGCCTCGGCCGAGGCGGGAACCGTCGAGCCGGTCGCGCTGCCCGAGGAGCCCGCGTTCGTCTTCGACCTGGGCCTCGAGCACGGCCGCCCTCCGTCGCGTACCGAAGAGCCGATCGAGTTCGACGACGACGACGAGCCGTACGTGCCGGAGCCGCTGCCGCCGCTCCGTCGACCCGCCGCGCCCGTCCTGATCGGCTCGGTCTGTCTGGGCTATGCGGTGATCGCGGTGCTGGGTTCGATCTTCGGGCTGCGGCTTCCGGTGTGGGCCGGCTGGCTCGCCGTGGTCAGCTTCGTCGGCGGGTTCGGTCTGCTGGTCAGCCAGCTTCCGCGCCAGCGGCCGCCGGACGCGGGCAATGGCGCTGTCATCTGACTGATTCGGGTGCTGCCGCGCCGACGCCCGTCACTGCGCCGCGTCAGCCCTCGACGCGCTGCTTGAGGCCCTTCAGCGCGCCGTCGATGATGGTCTTCTCAGCCTTCCGCTTGAACATCCCGATCATCGGCATGGTCACATCCACCGCGAGCGTGTAGGTCACGCGGGTGCCGTTTCCGGTCGGCTGCAGGGCGTACGAACCGTCCATCGCCTTGAGCAGCGTGCCCTCGACGAGCTGCCAGGTGACTTCGTCCTCGGTCCAGTCGTAGGAGAGCACGTAGGTGTCCTTGACCAACGCATGGTCCAGCACCATCCGCACCTCGGCGGGCCAACCGTCCTCGTACTCCGTCAGGACCTCGGCGCTCTTCAGCGAATCGACCCAGGCGGGATAGTTCTCGAAGTCGGCAATGACCGCGAGCACCTCCTCGGGCGGCGCGGCGATGTCGATGCTGGCGCTCGTCTGGTCGGCCACGGTGCCCCTTCTCGTCTGTCGCGCGGGACCTCAGACCGCACGCTGGCCCTGCTTGGCCGCCAAGCCTAGTGCTCCGAGGCCGAGGACTGCTGCCAGCCGCGCACGCACCGCTTCGACGCCGAATCGCTCCGCCACCCAGGCCCGTCCGCGGACCCCCATCCGCGTCGCCGTCTCCGGCGAGGCCAACAGGCCTGTCAATCGACGCGCAAGGGCAGCCGCGTCGGACGGATGCACGACATAGCCGGTTTCCCCGTGTCGCACGGTCTCCGCCGACCCACCGGAGTTTCCGACCAGTACCGGAAGCCCCGCCGCGGCCGCCTCCAGCGCCGCGAGTCCGAGCCCCTCGGCGTACAACCCGCCGAGTCGGGTGCGCATGGGGAGGGCGAACACGCGGGCAGCCCGCAACTCGGCGGCCACCGCGGCGCGTGGCAGCGGCCCGGTGAAGCGGACCTGCGTGGCCAACCCGAGGCGGTATGCAAGCAGTTCCAGCCGCTCCCGCTCCGGGCCGTCCCCGACCAGGACGAGCGTCGCATTCGCCGGGATCGACCCCGCCGCGACGACCTGAGCCCACGCGCGCAGCAACGTCGCCACGCCCTTCTGCGGGACGAAGCGGCTGACCGCGATGCAACGCGGGTCCGGGGCCGGATCGTGGGCTGCGACGGGCTGCACGGCGATCGGCGGCGGCAGGCGTACCAGCCGTCGGGCGAGCGCGGGACCGATCGCCGCCTCCAGGCGTGCTCGGGTGTAGTCGGAGATGTAGCCGAGTCCGTCACAGGAGGACGCGATTCGGCGCAGGACTGCACGAGTCCCGGGCAGCGACGCCCACCCGACCTCATGCCCGTGGCTCAGCGCGAGAATCCGTTCAGCCCCCGCGGCCCGCAGCGTCGGCGCCAGCAGGCCGAGCGGCGCCGCCGCCCCGAAGATCACCCGGGTAGCGCCCGACTCTCGCAGCAGGGATCTGGCACGATCCGCGGTCCGGGCGGTCGGCAGCAGGAGTGCACCGTCCCTCACCACCCGGTACGCCCGACCACGGTCGGTCTCCGTCGCCCACGCGGGACCCGAGGTGTACACGACGACGTCGCCGTCGAGGAGTGCGCAGATGTCTTCGACGAACGACTCGATGCCACCGATGCGCGGCGGGAAGTCGTTGGTCACCAGGAGCGTCGTGGCCATCAGCCCTCCGACCTCGCCCACTCGTCCAGCCAGCGGCGCCAGCCGCGCACGAACACATCCGACGAAACGCCGAGCGCGGCCCGGCCGGCCGGGTCCATAGGTCGCCCGCGGTCGAGTTCGGCGTAGAGCCGGCCTGCTGCCTCCGCCCCGAACCGCTGCTGGACGTAGCGCCAGATCGACCACGCCTCGGCGTACGACTCCACCAGCGAGGCGGCGCCCACCTCGTACGCGCGATCCGGCGGCAGCGCCGCGGGCGAATCGCCCTGCCGGACGCGGGCACGCAGATCAGCTGCGCCGTCGACCGGCAGGTGCGGCGTCGACCGCCACGCAACCCACTCGGCGAACCCCTCCACCGCCCAGAGCGGCGCAGCCGAGGTGGGCGAGTCCGTTGCCGCGTGCACCAGTTCGTGCCGCAACACGAACGCTCGGGCGGAGCGCGGCTCGATCCGCGCCACCTCCGGGTTCACCACCACGTGCAGCACAGGCGCAGAGCCGTCGCCTTCCAGTAGGGCGGTCGCCGCGATCCCCGCCGCCTGCTCGGGCGTCCGTCCACAGACAGCGGCGAAGTCGCGCACGGACCCAGGCACCTCGACCACCGGGTGGCTCAGCGGGCGGGCCGCAGCGCGCACCGGAAGGTCGGCTTCGATCCGGCGAGCTGCGTTTCCGGCGAGTTCGATCCACGCGGCTGAGCGCTGGGCGCCGCCGGTGACGACGGTGACGCCAGGTCGTTGGGATACCTCGACCGGCCCGAGCCACCAGATCGGAACCGGCTCGGTCGTCGCAGGGTCACCCGAGGCTGCGCCCGCGTCGGGGGGCGCCGCCCCGGCGAGCACCACCCCGGCGCCCTCGTCGACGAAGGTCATCCAGATCTGATGGACGGCCGGCGCGTCATCTGACGGCAACCGCCAGCTGACCACCGCCTGCTGCTGCCAGGCTGCGGGCCCCAGAACGGCGGCCCGATCGGGCGCGACCGGACGAGCCGTCGGATTGAGCGCGATCTCGAACTCTGCGAGGCCCAGCGCGCGGAGATTGTCGCGGAGAAGCCGCGCAGTGCGCTCCGCAGTGGGGTCGCGGGAACTCCATACTGCCTCGTAGGCCCGCTGATCGTCGGCGCGGACCGCGGCCACCAGCCTGGCCACCACCGCCTGCGCCTCCGCACGATCCGGTCCGGGATGAGCGGATGGAGCGGGTGCCGCCGTCGCGGAAGGCTCCACCGGCTCGAGCGGCACTTGCGCGATCGGCGGGGCACAACCGGCAGAGATGACGCCGACGGTCAGAGCCAAGCCGATCGAGACGAGAGGGGCAGCGCGCCGCCCGGACCGCACGGCGCCTCGCGTGGTCAGCCCGGCCGGCGGGCGCCGGCGTACGGCATCGACGACACCGGGACGTACTGCACGGTCTTGCCAGGGCGCGGTGAGTGCAGCAACATGCCATTCCCCGCGTAGAGCCCGACGTGGCTGAGGCCCGAGTAGAAGAAGACCAGGTCGCCGGGCTGCAACTCCGAGCGGGAGACGGCGCGGCCGACCCGGAACTGGGCCTGGGAGGTGCGCGGCAGCGTCACGCCCGCGGCGCGCCACGCGGCGCTGGTGAGGCCTGAGCAGTCGTACGCGTTCGGCCCGGCGGCGGCGAAGCGGTACGGCTTGCCGATCTGCGCCTTCGCGAACGCCATCGCTTTGGCGCCGCGCCCGCTGCCGGCGGGGATGTCAGTGGTGTCACCGGGAGCCGGCTCGACGGCGCGGTCGCCCGCCGCGTTCGCCTGCGCGGTCGCGCGGCGTTCCTCTTCTTGGATCTGGCGCTGCTCTTCCTCGGTGAGCTTGGCCAGCACAGCCTTGGACTCGGTGATCTTGCGCTCGGACTGCGTGCGCAACGCACCGAGTTTCTGCTCCTGGGTGGTCAGCAGCGCCAAATCGGTCTTGGCGGAACGCTCCAGCGTGTCCAGCGCGGCTTGCTGCTGCTGATAGTCCTGGAGGACGGAGTTCTGGTTCTCGGTGACCTTTTCGACCGTGGAGACCTGGCTCAGGAATTCTTCGGTGTTCGGCGTCACGAACAGCTGTGCTGCCGTGTCCAGGCTGCGATTCTGGAACTGCGCGAGGGCTACCTGGCCGACCTGCTTCTTCATGGCCGCGACCCGATCGCTCTGGGCCTGAAGCTCGGCGCGCTTGCGCTCGAGTTCACTGCTGCCCTTGTCGAGTTGCTCCTTGACCGCCACGTACTCCTGGTCGATCGCCTCGGCCTCGGTCTCCAGCTGCTCGATCTGCGCCTTGGCCTCAGCGACCGTCAATGGCGGATCGGCGACCGCGGGTGTGGCCACGGCGAACACGCTGATCAGCCCGAGAGAAGCGGTCGACAACGCGACGGCGAGTGAACGGACGCGCAGGCTCCGCTTCGCGCGGCTGGCGGACGACCCCACGACGGGAGCAGTCAACGGACCAGAGGGCAGCGCGGCGCCGTCCACCACCGACGCCCGCAGCCCTGCTGCTGGTGCGTGGTGGCGGTCAGCTTCGCTGGTGCGAAAAGACACGCGCCTCTACCCTTCGTCGTCTCCCCCAAGACCCGGAGCGTCGTCGTGAAACGGCGACCCGATACCACAGTGCGCAGCACGAACGTCCCTGTGTGAAGCACGCGGTGCAGACAGATTAGGTCACGGTTCGGCCTCGCGGCAAAAGTGCAGGAAGCCTTGGGTAACAGATCAGGCGTAGCCGTGCCAATCCAGAGACTGCTGCACAGAGCGCGCCGGACGTGAGCCAGGGATGAGCCGCAGCGGCGGTACCAGGCCGGAACCCGCCAGAGCCTCGAGTGCCGCACGCTCGTCAGAATCCAGTCGGATGGCGGGTCGCGGGACGCCGAGCAGCACGCTGACGACACAGTCGTCGCAGCTCGGGCCGCGGGCAACGCAACGGTCGCAATCCACGTGCACCTCGTCCATCCGTGCCTCCCTGCCCCGGTGCGTCACCGGCACACCCTGCTCGATGAGAATTCCCGGTCACTCTGCACGGGGCCGCTGACACTTTGCCCATGACCGCCGCCGAACCTCGCTATGCCCATGGCCACCAGGAGTCGGTGCTTCGCTCGCACCGTTGGCGGACCGCGGAGAACTCCGCGGCCTACCTCCTCCCCCACCTGCGCGACGGCGCCCACGTCCTCGACGTGGGTAGCGGCCCAGGCACGATCACCGTTGACTTCGCACGCCGACTGCCGCACGGGCGGGTGGTCGCGATCGACAGCGCTCCCGCAGCGGTCAGTGCGACGCGCGCTGCCGCGACCTCGGCCGGGGTCGCCAACGTCGACGCGGCGGTGGCGGACGTGATGCACCTCGACTTTCCCGACGGCACCTTCGACGTCGTGCACGCGCACCAGGTGCTGCAGCACCTCGCCGACCCGGTCGGCGCGCTGCGGGAGATGCGCCGGGTCTGCGCGCCGGGCGGTGTCGTTGCGGTCCGGGAAGCGGACTACGACGCGATGACCTGGCACCCGGCATCGAGCGGGCTGGATCAGTGGCTCAGTCTCTACCGCCAGTTGGCGCGCCACCTCGGCGGCGAGCCCGATGCCGGTCGGCGGCTGCGGGAATGGGCGGTCGCCGCAGGCTTCGCCGAGGTGTCCGCCTCAGCATCGGTGTGGTGCTTCGCCGACGAGGCAGACCTGGCCTGGTGGACGCAGACCTGGGCTGATCGGGTCGTCGACTCCAGCTTCGCCCGGCACGCGACCGAGGCGGGCCTGGCCGACGACGCGCAGCTGGCGACGCTCGCCGAGGCCTGGCGGGCCTGGGGCAACGACCACGCGGCCTGGTTCTGCATCGTCCACGGCGAGGCGCTGTGCCGAGGCTGAGGCCCTGCGGCTGACCGATCGCCAGCTGTCTCCGCGCCGTTGTCAGTGCCGTTCTCGGTGCCGTTCTCGGTGCCGTTGTCAGTGCCGGCACCTAGCTTTCCCGCCATGGCACCGGCCGGGCTCCAAGCCTCCTTCGACGACCTCGGGACTCCACTCGCCGAGACCACGTTCTGCGTGGTCGACCTGGAGACCACCGGATCGACGGAAGCCGACCGGATCACCGAGGTCGGGGCGGTCAAGGTTCGGGGTGGTGTCGTCCTCGGCGAATTCCAGACCCTGGTCAACCCGCAGACCCAGATTCCGCCGCTGATCGCCGTACTGACGGGGATCACCAATCAGATGGTGGCCCGCGCCCCTGCACTCGGGTCGGTGCTGCCGGCGTTCCTGTCTTTCGCGGAGGGGTCGGTGCTGGTCGCTCACAATGCACCGTTCGATACCGGGTTCTTGCGTCGCTCCTGCCAGGCCCTCGGCTATCCGGTGCCGCGATGGCCCGTTGTCGACACGGCTGCACTCGCTCGGCAGGTGCTCCTCAGAGATGAAGTGGCGAATTGCCGTCTTGCCACCCTGGCCCGCCACTTCCAGGCTGCTGTCGCACCGAACCACCGAGCGCTCACCGACGCACAAGCGACCGTCGATGTCCTGCATGGGCTGCTCGAGCGAGTGGGCAATCTCGGCGTTCAGACGGTCGAGGACCTCGGCGAGTTCGCCCGCAAGGTCTCGCCACAGCGTCGGGCGAAGCGCAGTTGGGCGGCTGCGGTTCCGGAGGGACCGGGTGTGTATCTGTTCGTCGCCGAGCACCCCGGCCAGCGACACGTCCTCTACGTGGGCAAGTCCAAGAATCTCCGGGCCCGGGTCCGCACCTATTTCACCGCGGCCGAGAAGCGCCCGCGGATGGAGGAGATGGTGCGGGTGGCCACGGGGGTCGAGGCCGTCCCGTGCGTCACCGCGTTGCAGGCCGAGGTCACCGAACTCCGATTGATCGCTGCACATGCGCCCCGCTACAACCGCCGATCCAAGTTCCCCGAGCGCCAGCACTGGGTGAAGGTCACCGTCGAGCCGTTTCCGCGGCTCTCGATCGTCCGAGCGGTGCGCGACGACGGCGCGACGTACTTCGGACCGTTCTCCCGGCGACAGGCCGCAGAGGACGTGGTGCTGGCGATCTATGACGGATTCCCGATCCGGCAATGCACGCCACGGCTCAGCGCCGCGACACCCACACCGGCTTGCGCGCTGGCGGGAATGCGTCGCTGCTGCGCTCCCTGCGACGGCAGCGTCTCACGGCCCGACTACCTCGCGCTCGTGGATCGGGTGCGGTCGGCGTTGTCGAGCGACCCGCGGATCGTCGTCGCGGGCCTGCAACGCCGCCTGCTGCGACTGGTGGAGCAGCAGCGATACGAGGAAGCGGCCACGTTGCGTCGACGGCTGGACACGCTCGCGGCCACGGCACGGCGGTTTCACCGCGTCCGCAGCCTCGCGGCCTGCGCAGAGATCGTTGCAGCAGTACGGAATGGCCTCGACTGGGAGATCCACGTGATTCGACACGGCAGGCTCGCCGGAGCTGGACTCGCCCGGCCGGGCGACGTGCCGCAGGCGATTGCACGGCTCGTCCGGAGCACGGCAGAGACGGTGCAGGTACCGGTCGGCCCGCTCCCGGCCGGCGGCGTCGAGGAGGCCGAGCGGATCGCCGACTGGCTGGAGCGGCCGGGGGTGCGGATCATCGACATCGAGGGCGACTGGATGTGGCCGCTGCACGCGATCCTCGATCACGAGACGCTGGTTGCGCACGCACTCGGGCCCGCGGGTGGTGGGATGCCCGATACGCCCGACGCAGCACCCGCGACGCCGGGCCGGTCGGGCTACTAGGCTCCGACCATGGTCGCCGCGATCGTCTTCATCCGGGCGGAGCCCGCCAGCATTGCCGAGGTCGCGGATGCCGTGGTGAACCTGTCCGGCGTGAGCGAGGTGTACTCGGTAACCGGCGAGATCGACCTGATCGCTGTTCTCCGGGTCGCCGACCACGAGCAGATCGCTGCCATCGTGACCGATCAGGTCAATCGGCTGCCGGGCATCCGGTCGACGGAGACCCACATCGCCTTCCGCACCTACTCAGCGCGCGACATCGAGGCAGCTTTCACCCTCGGGGAGTGAGGGGCACCAGTCAGCCCAGGGTCAGCCGTGCGGCGACAGCCGCCACACACAGGCCGGCAACCAGGGCCAGGGCGGCGACTTGCGCCGGTGCCCGCCGCCCGCCCGGGACGTACGCGATGGCCGCTGCCGCCAGCGACCCCGCGCCGATGCCGCCGATCAGCATGACCCATCCGTACGTCGCATAGCCCACCAGGACGCCGTACAGGACCAGCAGAACGAACAGGCCGATGTCGGGCCGGACGTCCTCGCGCGCCTTGTGCTTGAAGACGGCATTGGCGCCGAGCAAACCCAGCACCGCGGCTGAGGCCCCGTAGCCGTAGCTTCCCATCGGGGCCACCACCATCAGCAGCGTGGCCCCGCCGAGACCCGCGATAGCGAACAAGGCGATAAACCGCGCGCCGCCTAGGTCAGCTTCCAACGCCCGGCCGGCCATCCACAGCACGAGCAGCACCATCAGCAAGCCCAGGATCGACCCGGAGGTGAGGGTCCCGGTGACCAGGCGCCAGTACTGGCCCAGTGCGACAGCCTCGTTGCTCATCACCAGCAGACCATCCGCGAGACCACGACTGAGCAGGTCGAGCAACCATTCCACCGCGAGCAGCGCCATCAACGTCACCGTGGCGGGAGCCCGGCCGCGGCGGAGTGAGGCGGAGACACTGGCGCCGAAGGTTCCCGAGCGGCGCCCGGACGCAGCGGCCGGACGGCTCCGGCGGCCGACGCCCGCGCACGCCGGACATTGGAAGCCGACGGACGCCGGATTCATGCACTCCCCGCAGATCGGCTTGCCGCAGCGCTGGCAGGAGATGCCGGTGCTGCGATCAGGGTGCCGATAACAGGGGGCAAACCCGGGCGGGGAGAAATCCGGCCCGGCGCCGGGCGTGGAGGTCACGCGCCGGCAGTATCCGCGGGCACGACGGTCACGCTCTCAATCACCACCGGCTCGATCGGACGATCCGAGCGTCCCGTCCGCACCGACGCGATCGCATCCACGACGGCTCGGCTGGACTCGTCGGCGACCTCGCCGAAGATCGTGTGCCGCCGGTTGAGGTGAGGCGTCGGACCGACAGTGATGAAGAACTGCGACCCGTTGGTGCCGGGCCCGGCGTTCGCCATCGCCAGCAGATAGGGCTTGTTGAACGACAACTCCGGGTGAAACTCGTCGCGGAAGGTGTATCCCGGCCCCCCCGTACCGGTGCCCAGCGGGCAGCCGCCCTGGATCATGAACCCGTCGATGACACGGTGGAAGGTCAGCCCGTCATAGAAATTGCCGGTCGTGGTGGCGCCAGTCTTCGGATCGCGGTACTCCTGTGTCCCGCCGGCGAGCCCGACGAAGTTCGCGACCGTCTGCGGTGCGTGGTCTCCGAACAGGTTCAGCGTGATGTCGCCATGGTTGGTGTGAAGGGTGGCCGTCTGCTGCGCCATCGCCGAAGCATCTCCTTGTGCTGGTAGGGGGAACCGGCTCGTCGAGACTCGCTGACGAGTACGGGAGGCAGTCTCTCGGCAGCACATTGTGCTGCCCCGGCCGTCCGCCAGCCATCCTGTCAGACGACACAAGATGGCGATACGGTGTAAAGGCGCCCCAGCCGGGGCATGAGGTTGATCATCACGGAGGAAACGTGTCCAACACTTCCCGCCGCGTGAAAGCCGTCCGAAATGAGGTCGAACCCGCCGCCGAGGATTTCCTGCACTCGGCCGCGAACCGCGTCGGGCCGCTGGTCCACTCGGCGGCCGACACAGTAGGGCCGCTCGCGCAGTCAGCCGCCGACCGGGTCGGGCCGCTTGCTCAAGCCGCCGCCGACCGCATCGGCACGGCCGCTGACAAGGTGTCGCCGATGGCGCACGGCGCGGCCGAACGACTCGGCCCGCTCGCCCACTCGGCCGCCGGTCACGTCGGCCCGCTCACCCACGAGGCAGCGGATCGAGCAGGCGCATTGGCACAGTCCGCCGCCGACCGAGTCGGGCCGCTGGCCCATCAGGCGGCCGATCGCATCTCTCCGTACGCGCAGCAGGCCGTGGAGGCCGTCGGGCCGTACGCCGAACGGGCCAGGCACGCCGTATCCCCGTACGCGCACCAGGCGGTCGACGCGGTGGCGCCGTACGCGCACCGGGCCGCCGACACCATCGGTCCCTACGCCCACACCGCGAAGGTGCGAGGCGCGCAACTGGCGCACGACGCAGTCGAGCGTGTGCAGCCTGCCGTCGACAGCGCCATGGACCGGGTCGGCCCCGCGGTGGAGTCGGCTCGGGTCAAGGTGTCCGAAGACCTGATTCCCCGGCTGGTTGCTGCGCTGAGCGCCGCTGCCGGGTCGCCGGTCGTGATCGAGGCATCCAAGCGAGGTAAAGCTGCCGTCGCTGCAGCCAAGGGCGACCTCGAATTGCCCGCGGTGGCCCCGGCGAAGAAGCGGAGCAAGACCGGTCTGCTGGTCGGCATCGCAGCGGCGCTCGCCGCTGCAGCGGCCGCGGTCATCCTGGTGCGAAAGTTCCTCGGCGGGCGGGGCGACGACGGCTGGCAGGCCGCTCGGCCGACGACGCCGTACGCGCCGCCCGCGGCCGCCGCGGAGCCGACTGAGGCGGCTGCGACCGACGCCGACGCGAGCGACGACCCGCAAGGCGGCACCAGCGCCCACCTCGCGAATCTGGAAGCAGACGGCGCAGCAGCGCCGGAGCAGCCCGCGGAGGGCGCCGCCGAGGAGTCCGAGACTGCCGAGGCGGAGTCGGAAGGCGCAGTGGATGGTACGGATCCGGACGCGGATCGGGCCACGTACGCCGGCGATGGGGTCTACGTGGGCGCCGAGCCTCCGGAAGGCTTCGTCATCAAGGGCAACGAGCGCTCCATGAAGTACCACCTCCCCGAGTCGACCGGCTACAACCGGACCATCTCGGAGGTGTGGTTCAGCAGCGAGGAGGCGGCCCAGGCAGCAGGCTTCGTCCGCGCACAGCGCTGACGACAAGTCCGACCGATTCGAGTCGCCGCAACAGCGGCGTCCGACCCTGGTGAGCGACACGGGCTGGGGCATTCTGGTTGTCTCCGGCTGCGCGGCCCTGACCGTGCTGCTCACCAGGCCGGTGCTCGGGTGGCTTCGCGAGCCCCCGGACGCCGCCAACCAGCGCAAGATCCCGTACCGCGAGCTCGGCTCCACGACGTTCGTACTCGGCTGCGCGGTGCTGTCGGCGGGTGCGGCCCTGCTCGCCTGGAGCACCGTGCCTCGATCCACCGTCGGGCTCTGGTGCGTCCTGGCCGTCCCTACCCTGATCCTTGTCGCGATCGATGCCCGAACGACCTGGCTGCCACTCCAGCTGACACGCGTCTGCTGGGCAGCCATGGCAGCGGCAACCCCGACGATCCTTCTTCTCGGCGGCGCGACGGCAGATGTGGTTCGACTGCTCCTCGGCGCGGCCGCTGCGACCGGCTTCTATGGTGCCGTCTGGGCGTTCTCGCGGGGAGCGATCGGGTTTGGAGACGTACGACTGGCGCCGCTGATCGGAGCGGCGACCGCCGCAGTGTCATGGCAACTGGCGCTCTGGGCAGTCCTGCTCGGCAGCATCCTGGGCGGCCTCGCCGGCCTGGTCATGCTGGCTCTCCGCCGAACCGGGCCCTTTCCCTACGGCCCAGCGATGCTTGGCGGCGCCTTCGCAGCCACCGCCCTGCAGTGGCTTCTCAGCCCACCGCCGAGCTGACTGATGCGCGAGCGTGCAGCAGCGCCCGCGCGTACGCATCGGCCGGATCTGGTTCGGCAGGTGTGTGGTACGCACCCGAGGGACCGTGCAGCGCCACGACGTAGCTGTCGCCGACGCGATCCAGGGAGAGGAACTGGCTGCCGAGCAGATCGCGGAGTTGATCCTCGCGGGGCATCCAGACCACCCCGCTCGATTCCACCGAATCCAGAGCCCACTCCACGGTGCCGTTGAAGTGGAACCGTGACTCGCCGTTGGCCACCACCAACTCGACCACCATGTCGCTGACGATGAACGTCTGATCGGCGATTTCGGGTCGTGGGATGAAGAAGACATCGCCGTTGGCCGGAGTCCACTCCAGCCACGCGGCCAGCTGCTGTGCCAGAGCGCGCGAGATCACCTTGGCAGTATCCATCGGCGGCGCAACCGGTACGCGCGGCAGGTCTGGCGCCTGGTAGCCCGGACTAGGCTCGACGCCGTGACGGAGGACCCCCGTCCGGGCTGGTACCCGGACCCGGCGGGCACCGAGCTGTTCCGCTGGTGGGACGGCTCGGAGTGGGCGGAGGCGACGAGCGAGCGGCCTGGGGCGGCGCCCGCCGTGCTCCGGGAGGAGGTGGGCGGGCCGGCCCGGCGTCGGTCGCCGTTCCGCGCCGCCGTCGCCCTGGTGATCGGCATCGCCCTGTTCGTCAGCGCGGCCGCCGGCTTCGGGCTCGTGCTCTGGCGCGACCCCTCAGATGCGACGGCGCCCGAGCGCGACGGCGCCGCCGGTCCGATCGGAGAACTCGACGAGTCGACCGGCATAGCCACCATCGGGCCACTGAGCATGGTGATGCCCGACGACCCCTACGTCGTGCACACCCGAGCGGGCCGGGTCCCCGGCGTCTTCGATGTCGTTTTCACCGCGGAGGCGGTGGTGCACGCTCGCTACGACGGCATGCATAGCTGGAGTTCGACGGTGCTGGTGGGGCAACTAGCCAGCGGGATGCCGGGCAATCTGGAGGCAGCTGGTACCGCCGTGATCCACGCCATCAGCGAGCGCGCGTACGGGGGCAAGACGACCAAGGTTGGCGAGCTTTCGGCAGGCGACCACTCGATCGGCGGCGAGGCCGGAGAGGTACTCACGGCCAAGATCAGCTATGAGGTGGCCGGGCTGCCCAGCACGTTCGACCGGGTTGTCGTCGTGGTCGTCGGTCTCGACGACGGCACCGTGGTCGCGGCGGCCAGCGTCGTTCCGGACGACGCCGCTCCCGAGCTGTCCCGACTGGCACAGCAGTCACTGGACAGCCTCGGCGTCCGGTGAGTCCTCGCGCCGCACGTCGTGCGCGGCGCGGATCGCCCCGGCGCCCGCGCTAGCTGTACTCGGTCAGGACGTTGGTGACGCGGCGGGTCGGTTGACGTAGCGAAGACCTCCGGGTGCGGTGGAGATGTTCACGTCTTCACCATCCGGAGGTCTTCATGTCTCACCGTAATGCCCGGCTGACCCCGCACGGCCGGCAACTGTTGGTCGACCGCGTCGCGACCGGCCGCCCGATCGCTCATGTCGCCGCCGAGCTTGGGGTGTCGCGGCAGTGCGCGCACCGCTGGGTGGCACGGCATGCCGCCGAGGGGCCGACAGGTCTGCTGGATCGGTCGTCACGGCCGCATCGCACGCCGACCCGGACACCTCCGTCGGTCGAGACGCGAGTGATCCAGGCTCGGAAGGATCAGCGCCGCGGACCGGACTGGCTCGCCGCCGAGCTCGGGGTGCCGGCCCGCACGATCTCGCGGATCCTCCGTCGCCACCGGCTGCCCCGGCTGGCTGACTGCGACCCGCTGACCGGGCAGCCGATCCGGGCATCCCGGCAGACCAGCGGCCGCTACGAGCGCGACCGGCCCGGCGAGCTGGTCCACATGGACGTCAAGAAGATCGGCCGGATCCCCGACGGCGGCGGCTGGAAAGCGCACGGCCGCAATGAACAGGTCCGCGGCCGCGGGATCGGATACGACTACGTCCACTCGGTGGTCGACGACCGCTCCCGGCTCGCCTACTCCGAGATCCTGCCCGACGAGAAGGGCCCGACCTGCGCGGCGTTCCTGATCCGCGCCGCCGACTACTTCGCCGGGCACGGCATCGACCGGATCGAGCGGGTGATCACCGACAACCACCTGTCCTACCGCCGCTCGGCCGCGATGCGGGCCGCCGTCGCCACCCTCGGCGCCCGGCACCTGTTCATCAAGCCACACTGCCCCTGGCAGAACGGCAAAGCCGAACGGTACAACCGGACCCTGCAGGTCGAGTGGGCCTACCGGCAGGTCTTTGCCAGCAACACCGAACGCGCCGAAGCCCTTGCCCCCTGGCTGGCCTTCTACAACACTCAACGACGACACACCGCACTCGGCGGTCTCCCGCCGATCAGCCGCCTGTCACCAACCTGATGGCCGGGTACAGCTAGCGGTAGGACTGGCTGATCTCGACCCAGCGCTGCAGCAGACGCTCTGCTGCCCCGGAGTCGAGCGCGGCCTCGGCGACCGCGTGCTGCGCAGCGAAGTCTTCGGTAAGGCTCGCCGCCTGCGGCTTCGCCAGCGCGACCAGCGCTGCGGCGGCGTTCAGCAGCACGATGTCGCGCACCGCGCCGGGCTTCCCTGCGACGAGTTCCCGCACCGCAGCGGCATTGGTCTGGGCGTCGCCACCCACCAGGTCGGCGACCGTGGCGCGCGGGATTCCGAGATCGGCCGGATCGAGGAGCGCTTCGCTCACCTGCCCGTCGGCGTAGAGCCAGACTCGGGACGACGTGGTGGTCGTCAACTCGTCCAGACCGTCACCGCCGTGCACCACCAGCCCCTGGTTGCCACGCGCCGCAAATACTCCCGCCATCAGCGGCGCCATCCGGACGTCCGAGACGCCGACCGCCTGGGCCAGCGGTTGCGCCGGGTTCGCGAGCGGGCCGAGGAAGTTGAAGGTGGTCGGAATGCCCAACTGGCTTCGTACCGGACCTGCGTGGCGCAGCGCCGGGTGGTACATCGGTGCGAACAGGAACCCGATCCCGACCTCCTCGACCACCCGCTGCTGCGCCTCCGGCTTCAGATCGAGGGCGACTCCGAGCGCCTCGAGAACATCAGCTGCCCCGCAGGCAGAGGAAGCGGCCCGATTTCCGTGCTTGACCACCCGCGCACCTGCCGCAGCGGCCACCAGGGCGGCCATCGTCGAGATGTTCACGGTGTTGGACCGATCACCGCCCGAGCCGACGACATCGACGGCGGGATCGGATACCTCGATCGGGGTCGCGAAGGCCAGCATGGTGTCGACCAGACCGGAGATCTCCTCGACGGTCTCCCCTTTGGCGCGCAACGCGACCACGAACCCGGCGACCTGGGCCGGGCTGGCCTCGCCGGCCAGGATCTGCCGCATGGCCCACGCGGTCGCATCGGCGGTCTGGGCCTGCCCGCGCACCAGCCCGCCGAGCAGCGCCGGCCAGCTCGTCGTCGCGGTCATGCCCGAGTGGCGAGCGAGGTCTCGCTCGACGTCTCGGGCCGCAGCAGCCGGGCCACCGCTGCTGGTAGCGCCACCGGGTCGATCGGGTGGGCAACTGCCCCGTCGGCGCGCGACCAGGTGGCCAGCCATGCGTCATCCGGACGCCCGATCAGAACCAGCAGCGGCGGGCAGCGCGGGATCTCGTCCTTGAGCTGCCGCGCCAGACCCATGCCGCCCGGAACCGCCTCGCCGTCCAATACCGCGAGATCGATCCCGCCGGCATCCATCGCGCTCAGCACTGCCGGCTGCGTTGCGACCTCGACGACCCGGATCGGCGGCACGTCCCGGGCAACCCTGCGCCCGAGCGCGTACCGGACGTTCTCTCGGGTCAGCCGGTTCGAGGAGTAGACCAGCACGGTCAACTCGGGCTCGGCGGCCGCACCAGCAGTCGGCTCCGTGATCGGGTCCATCGTGGTCATCGGTCCTCTTCCGGTTCTCCGCCCGGACCAGCCGGTGGCCACGAGGCAGCTCGAATCTGCGCGCTCGATCGTAGCGTGCAACGGCGACGGCGCTGGCTGCTGCTACGGCGACCCAGACACGGGTTGGACCGGGTCGGCACCTGATGATCTTGACCGGGCTACGGCCAAGATCAACACGGGCCGCTCCTGACCGTTGAGGCGACGGCGGCACAGAGAGCGCCCCAAGATCGACTATGAGCGCCCGTAGCGCACGCTTCCGCCGGTGACAAGACCAAGCCAGAAGGCGAAACGCCGGTCAACGGAGGGGCCGGCGACTCCTGAAACAAACTGCGCCACTGGGGTGACCTCAAGGGGGGTTATGGCCATAATGACCTCGTGGCCCTACACACCCATGCCGTATCCGGCTCGATGGTCAAGCCGGAAGGCGCGCTGCACCCGATTCCCCTCTCCCGGCTGCGCGGACGCGACGGCCGACCGGACATGGTCGCGGTCGGGACGATCATCTGGCTCGCTTCGGAGCTGATGTTCTTCGCGGCACTGTTCGCGGCCTACTTCACCATCCGCAACGTGACCACGTCACAGGCGGCGCAGGCCGGGGAACCGTCCCTCTGGGAGACGCAGACCGCCCTGCTGAACATTCCGTTCGCGATCGCCAATACGACCGTCCTCGTCCTGAGTTCAGTGACCTGCCAGATGGGCGTGTTCGCGGCTGAGCGGGGCCAGGTCAAGCGCACCGGGTCGATCGCCGCGTTCACCAAGTGGGGCCTCCGCGAGTGGTACGTGCTGACCTATCTGATGGGCGCCTTCTTCATCGGCGGCCAGGTCTTCGAGTACGCAGCGCTCTTCCACGAGAACCTGACGATCTCGCAGAACGTCTATGGCTCGGTGTTCTTCCTCGCCACCGGCTTCCACGGCCTGCACGTCACCGGTGGCCTGTTCGCCTTCATGCTGCTGATGGGCCGCACGTTCCTGGCCCGTACGTTCACCCACGAGCAGGCGGTCAGCGCGGTCGTCGTCTCGTATTACTGGCACTTCGTCGACGTGGTGTGGATCGCGCTGTTCGGCGTGATCTACCTCTTGCAGTGACGACTGGACCCGTCCGGCGCATCCGCTCCGGCCGACACAACCGAATACCGTTTGGCCTCCACGACGAGCTACCAGACACCCGGGAAGGAATCCGCGTGCGACTCCTGTCAGCAAGACGACGACACCCAGCAGTGAGGGCCCTGCTGCTCGTGTTCGGGCTGTTGGTGATGGCCGCCCTGTACACGGCGCTCGCACCGAAGCCACAGGTGTCAGCGGAAACGGGGACCAGCCAACAGGTCGCGGAGGGTAAGGCGCTGTTCGCTGTCGGCTGCGCCTCGTGCCACGGGTTGAACGGCGAGGGACAGACCAGCAGCACGATCCAAGGCCCGTCCCTGGTGGGCGTGGGAGCCGCAGCGGTGCAGTTCCAGGTCAAGTCGGGCCGGATGCCCATGGCACGGCCGGAGGCGCAGGCCCCGGTCAAGCGGAACCTGTACACCGACGAGGAGATCGCAGCGCTCGCGGCCTATGTGGCCACGCTCGGCCCCGGCCCGGCCATTCCGGATCCGGCTTCGTACGACCCGAAGGGCCTCACCGAGGAGGAGTTGGCCCGCGGCGGAGAGTTGTTCAAGACCAACTGCTCTGCTTGCCACAACTTCGAGGGCGCCGGTGGCGCGCTGCCGAACGGCAAGTACGCACCGTCCCTCAAGGGCGTCAGCAACGAGCGGCTCTACCTGGCGATGCTCACCGGCCCCCAGCAGATGCCGGTGTTCTCCGACGAGGTCATGCGCCCGCAGGACAAGCGCGAGATCATCGGCTACCTCAACCACCTGCACGAGCAGCCGGCCGAAGGTGGCCTGACGCTGGGCGGCCTGGGTCCGGTCTCCGAGGGCCTCTGGGCCTGGATCCTGGGCCTCGGCACGCTGATGTTCTTCTCTCTGTGGATCGCAGCTAAGGGGGTCAAGGCCAAGTGAGCGACACGTCCGCGCACGACCAGCACGGCGCCGAGGTCGCGGTCGTCGACGACCCGGAGCGCTTCCCGGCACCCGACCCGGGCCACCCGGAGCATCTGCCCCGGTTGACCGACGTCGACGATGCGGCGGCCAACCGCGCGACGCGGCAGGTCGCAACCTTCTTCGGCCTCGTGCCGCTGCTCGCGGTCGGCTTCGTCGTCGTCTACTTCGCCGTCCCGTCGGAGTGGTACATCGACTTCGGTTTGTTGCACACCACCACGAAGAACCTGCTGATGGGTCTCTGCTCGGGGCTCGCACTGCTCTTCATCGGCATCGGCGCGGTCCAGTGGGCCCGGCAGTTGATGGACGACCACGAGATGGTCGACTACCGGCATAGCGCGTCGTCGAGCGCTGACGACCGTGAGTACATGCTCACGGAGCTCGACAAGGTCATCGACGAGTCCAAGATCACCCGCCGCAAGGTGATCGGCCGCTCGCTCATCGGCGCACTGGCGGCCCTGGGCCTGCCCCTCATCGTGAGCTTCGCCGACCTCGGCCCCTGGCCGACCAAGAAGAAGCGCGCAGAGACGATCGAGGCCACGATCTGGGCCGAAGGCATCCGGCTGGTGCACGACGTCACCTACGAGCCGATCAAGGCAGCCGACGTCGAAATCGGTCAGCTCATCAACGGCGAGCCGGAGAACCTGAAGGAGCTGGAAGGGGCCGAGTACCAGACACAGAAGGCCAAGGCCGCGATCATCGTGGTCAGGATGGATCCCAACACCATCAAGATTCCGGAGTCCCGCAAGGATTGGCACGTCGGCGGGATCCTCTGCTACTCCAAGATCTGCACCCACGTCGGCTGCCCGATCAGCCTGTGGGAGCAGCAGACCCACCACCTGCTCTGCCCCTGCCACCAGTCGACTTTCGACCTGGGCGACTCCGGCCTGGTGGTCTTCGGGCCGGCCGCGCGTGCGCTGCCACAGCTCCCCATCACGACCGACGGCGAGGGCTACCTCGTCGCACGGGCCGGCTTCGACGTCCCGACCGGGCCCAGCTTCTTCGAACGGGACTCACGCAAGGACTTCAAGCGAGGCGATAACTGATGGCTGAACCTGCCGCAACCGCGGACACTGCCGTTCGGGCGCAGCAACCCAAGAAGGAGTTGGGCCCGGTCTTCAAGCGGGCGGCCGGCCCGGTCACGGCGCTCGATGAGCGCATCGGCCTTGCTGGCCTGGGCCGTCCGTTCCTGCGCAAGGTCTTCCCCGACCATTGGAGCTTCCTGCTCGGCGAGGTCGCGCTGTACTCGTTCTTGATCCTGCTGCTGACCGGCGTCTTCCTGACCATCTGGTTCAAGCCGTCGATGGGTGAAGTCGAGTACCAGGGTGTCTACCCGCTCCTCCGCGGGATGCAGGTGTCGGAGGCGTTCGACTCCACGATGTCGATCTCGTTCGACATCCGTGGCGGTCTGCTGGCGCGACAGATGCACCACTGGGCGGCCATGCTGTTCGTCGCCGCGATGATGACGCACAGCCTTCGCGTCTTCTTCACCGGCGCTTTCCGCAAGCCGCGTGAGCTGAACTGGTCGATCGGCGTCGTGCTGATCATCCTCGGCCTCATCGAGGGCTTCGCCGGCTACTCGCTGCCGGACGACCTGCTCTCCGGCACCGGTCTCCGGTTCGTCGACGGTCTCATCCGTTCGATCCCGCTGATCGGCACCTGGGCGGAATTCTTCGTCTTCGGTGGTGAGTTCCCGGGTGAGTTGATCGTCTCGCGGCTCTACATGGCCCACATCCTGCTGATTCCGGCCATCATTCTCGGCCTGATCGTGGCGCACCTCGCGATGGTCGTGTACCACAAGCACACCCAGTTCCCCGGCCCCGGTCGGACCGAGGGCAACGTGGTCGGCTTCCCGGTCTTCCCGGTCTACGCAGCCAAGGCGGGTGGCTTCTTCTTCATCGTCTTCGGCGTCGTCACGCTGATGGGCGCGCTCATGCAGATCAACCCGGTGTGGGTGTTCGGCCCGTACAACCCAGCCCAGGTCACCGCCGGCTCACAGCCCGACTGGTACATGGGCTTCGTCGAGGGCGCCATTCGGATCATGCCCAACTGGGAGTCGCACATCGGCTCGACGACGTGGTCGTGGAACGTCGCGGTTCCTGGCCTCGGCCTGCTCGGTGTGTGGGCCGGCGTCATGCTCGCCTACCCGTGGATCGAGGCCTGGGTGACCGGCGACAAGTCCGAACACCACCTGCTCGATCGCCCGCGCAACGCTCCGACCCGCACCGCGTTCGGGGTCGCGGCGATGACCGGCTACGCGATGTTCTGGATCGGCGGTGGCAACGACCTGGTGGCGACGCAGTTCGACGTGTCGCTGAACGCGGTCACCTACTTCCTGCGCGTGATGG
The DNA here is from genome assembly GCA_044225235.1 of Propionibacteriaceae bacterium. Lineage (GTDB taxonomy): Bacteria > Actinomycetota > Actinomycetes > Propionibacteriales > Propionibacteriaceae > Microlunatus. The sequence continues at coordinate 427,420 of JBGAIX010000001.1, forward strand.
TGTTCGTGGCTCCGGTGCTCGCGTTCCTGCTCACCAAGCGGATTTGTATCGGTCTGCAACGCTCCGACCAGGATCGGCTCCTGCACGGCGCGGAGACCGGCGTGATCGACCGTGATCCCTCGGGCAAGTTCTCCGAGCGGCACCGCCCGGTGAGCGCCGGGGAGGCGTTCACGTTGACGCAGCACCAGCAGCACGAGGCGCTGATGCCGGCAACGGACCTCGACGGGATGTCGGCCAAGGAGATTCGGGCCGAGCAGCGTCGGCGCAAGGCCTCGCGCTTCTTCTTCATCGACGACCTCCGCAAGCCGTCGCGGGCGGAACTCGAGGAGGCGGCAGCGCACCACCATCACGCTGAGGTCGGCCACGGCAACGGTGACGGCCACCACGAGATCGGTGCCGGCGAGGAAGAACACCACCTCGCCAAGTAGGTCCTGAACCACCACGAAGCCCCGGCCCATCGGCCGGGGCTTCGTTCGTTTCCTGGTGTGACATCCGGGTACGGCTCCAAGCCGTTTTCGCACCGTCCTCACTACTCGTGCACTTGTGTAGACATTTCGCGTGAGGACCGTAACAAGTCCGCAACGTCCCCCAACTCCCTCGAAACACGGCCTCACTAGGTTCGGGATGCTTCGGGGCCCACATCTCACCGTCGAGTCGCGCCGAGCTCCCACGTCCTGATGTCCATGAAGGGATTGCTCCCCATGACGCGTCACAAACTCACGGCACGGGTGCTCAGCACCGCGTGTCTCACCCTCGCCCCGATCCTCGCCCTGACTGCGTGCGGCGGCAGCAAGGTCGGCGCCGACACCGCTTCCGGCGGCACCAGCTGCGTCAAGACCGATGGCGACAGCATCAAGATCGGCTTCCTGAACTCCCGCTCCGGCACCATGGCCATCAGCGAGAACACCGTCTACGACTCCCTGGTCATGGCCAAGGACGAGATCAACGCCGCGGGCGGTGTCCTCGGTAAGCAGCTCGATGTGGTCGCCGAGGACGGCGCGTCGGAGCCGACGACGTTCGCGGAGAAGGCCCAGAAGCTGATCAGCAGCGACTGCGTTGCCGCCGTCTTCGGTGGCTGGACGTCGGCGAGCCGCAAGGCCATGCTGCCCGTCTTCGAAGGCAACAACTCGCTGCTGTTCTACCCGGTGCAGTACGAGGGCCTCGAGGCGTCGAAGAACATCTTCTACACCGGCGCCACCACCAACCAGCAGATCATCCCGGGCCTTGACTACCTCAAGGAGCAGGGCGCCAAGTCGCTGTTCCTGGTCGGCTCGGACTACGTGTTCCCGCGGACGGCGAACAAGGAGATCAAGGCCTACGCCAAGGCCAACGGCATCGAGATCAAGGGCGAGGAGTACACCCCGCTCGGCTCGACCGACTTCGCCACCATCGTGAACAAGGTCAAGGCTGCCGATGCCGACGCCGTGTTCAACACGTTGAACGGCGACTCCAACGTGGCGTTCTTCAAGGAGTACACGAACGCCGGGCTGACCGCAGCCAAGATGCCTGTGATCAGCGTGTCCATCGCCGAGGAAGAGGTGAAGGGCATCGGCGCCGCGAACCTCAAGGACCAGCTGGCCGCCTGGAACTACTACCAGACGATCGAAAGCCCCGAGAACAAGAAGTTCGTCGCCGACTTCAAGGCCAAGTACGGCGACGACCGGGTGACCTCCGATCCGATGGAGGCCGCGTACACGTCGCTGTACCTATGGAAGGGCATGGTCGAGAAGGCCAACTCCTTCGCCGTCGCTGACGTGCAAGCCGCCGCCGGCGGGGTGAGCTTCGACGCCCCCGAGGGCAAGGTCACTGTGAACGGCGACAACCACCACATCGCCAAGACGGCGCTGATCGGCAAGATCCGCCCCGACGGCCTGATCGAGACGATCTGGTCCTCCGGCAAGCCGATCGAACCGGATCCGTTCTTGGAGACCTACGACTGGGCGAAGGGCCTGAACGGCTGATCGTTCCCGCGGTCCCCCACCCGGCCGGCGGCCGGGTGGGGGTCGCACCCCCCACAGCAGCACACATGAAGGGAGCGTGTGGTGGAGATCATCGCCGGGCAGCTCTTCGCCGGAGTGTCGCAGGGCTCCATCCTGTTGCTCATCGCACTCGGCTTGGCTCTGACCTTCGGTCAGATGGGCGTCATCAACATGGCGCACGGGGAATTCATCATGGCGGGCGCGTACACCGCGTACGTGATGCAAGGGATCTTCAGCAACGCCGGAGTCTCGCTGATGGTTTCCATCCCGATCGGCTTCCTGGTGGGCGGCGCGCTCGGTGTGATCTTGGAGGCCACGCTGATCCGGCGGATGTACCACCGCCCACTCGACACCCTGCTGGTCACCTGGGGCGTCTCCCTCATCTTGCAGCAGCTGGCACGTGACATCTTCGGCGCACCGAACGTCGACGTGGCCGCTCCCACCTGGCTGCGCGGCAGCATCAACGTCGCCGGCGTGGATCTTGCCGCGTCGCGGCTGTTCATCCTCGCGCTCAGCCTCAGTTGCGTCGCCGCGCTCTCGGCGATCATCAAGTTCACCTCGCTCGGTCGCCGGGTGCGAGCGGTGGTGCAGAACCGCGAACTCGCCGAGACCGTGGGGATCTCCACCCGCGCGACGGACCGGCTGACGTTCTTCATCGGCTCGGGTCTCGCCGGCGTCGCCGGCGTCGCATTGACCCTGCTGGGTTCGACGGGGCCGACCCTCGGCACCAACTACATCGTGGACGCGTTCCTGGTCGTCGTGGTCGGCGGCATCGGTCAGATCCGTGGCGCGGTCATCGCCGCGTTCGTTCTTGGTCTGTTGCAGTCGATCTTCCAGTACACGACCACAGCGAGCATGGCCAAGGTCCTGCTCTTCGTCGCCATCGTGGTCTTCCTGCAGATCCGGCCACAGGGCATTGTCAGCGTCCGCACCCGCAGCCTGGCCTGAGAGGAGCCCGACATGAAGCTGCTGAGCTACCTCCGCGGGGACGGCAAGATCTGGCTGGGCCTGCTGCTCGCCGCCATCCTGCTGTACGCCGTCGCACCGACGCTGCTGACACCGTTCCGCCTCGCGCTGCTGGGCAAGTACCTCTGCTGGGCGATGGTGGCCGTCGGCATCGGCCTGGCCTGGGGCAAGGGCGGCATGCTCGTCCTGGGCCAAGGGGTCTTCTTCGGCCTCGGGGCGTACATGATGGCGATGCACCTGAAGCTCGCCGATGCGGGGCCGGGCAAGGCGCCCGACTTCATGCTGCTCTACGGCAACGGCATCGTGCCCGCCTGGTGGGAGCCGTTTCGCAGCCCAGTCGTGACGCTGCTCGCGATCCTCATCCTGCCCGCGGCCGTCGCGGCACTGCTGGGCGTCGCGATCTTCCGACGGCGGGTCAAGGGAGCCTACTTCGCGATCCTCTCCCAGGCGCTGGCGGCGGCGTTCGCGATCTTCTTGATCGGCCAGCAGACCACCACCGGCGGCACGAATGGCCTGAACGGCTTCCGCGGCTTCTTCGGCTACAACCTGTTCGACCCGGTGAACAAGCAACTGGTGTTCTTCGTGATCGTCACCGCGCTGCTGCTGATGGTGCTGGTGGCCTGGCATCTCTACCGGAGCCGCTTCGGCGAACTGCTCGTCGCGGTGCGTGACCAGGAGGAGCGGGTTCGCTTCCTCGGCTACAACCCGGCGAACATCAAACTCGTCGCCTACGTCATCGCCGCCGCCATGGCCGGCATCGCGGGCGCCCTGTTCGTCCCGATCGTCGGCATCGTCTCCCCCGCCGACGTCGGCGTGGTGCCCTCGATCGCCTTCATCATCGGGGTTGCCATCGGCGGTCGCGCCACCCTGCTCGGACCGGTACTTGGTGCTGTCGTCGTCGCCTACGCCCAGACCACCCTGTCCGAGCAGTTCCCCGGCTTCTGGATCTACTTCCAGGGGGCGCTCTTCATGCTGGTCGTCGCCTTCCTGCCCGGCGGGATCGCCTCGATCCCAGCCGTCATCAGGCGTCGTCGGGCAGCCACGGCGGCTGCCGTGCCACCGCCTCCGCGTCCCGAGCCGACATCGCCGACGCCGAGCGAGACCGAGCAGAAGGTGGCGATCTGAGATGCAACGCGACTATCTGGAGGTCCGCGGGCTCACCGTGTCGTTCGACGGCTTCAAGGCCGTCGACGGGGTCGATCTGACGGTTTTCCAGTCCGATCTGCGGTTTCTCATCGGGCCGAACGGCGCAGGCAAGACCACGATCATCGATGCCCTCACGGGATTGGTGTCGGCCACCGGCTCGGCCCACTACGGCGCCGATCAACTCATCGGGAAGAAGTCCCATCAGATCGCCCGACTCGGGGTCGGTCGGACCTTCCAGACCGCCAGCGTGTTCACTGAGCTGACCGTTCTGCAGAACCTGGACATCGCTGCCGGTTCGAAGCGCAAGGCATGGTCGCTGCTCGGGATCCGCAGAGGCGTCCCGGACTCGGTCGCCGCTGCCCTCGAGACGATCGCACTGACCGAGCAGATGCATCAGCCCGCGGGCGTTTTGTCGCATGGGCAGAAGCAGTGGCTGGAAATCGGCATGCTCCTCGTCCAGGACTCCCGGGTGCTGCTGCTGGACGAACCGGTGGCCGGGATGAGCTCCGACGAGCGCGACGCCACCGGCGAACTGTTGAAGAGGATCGGGGCCGATCGCACCGTCATCATCGTCGAGCACGACATGGACTTCATGCGGCGCTGGGCGGACTCGGTGACCGTGCTCCATCAGGGGAAGGTCTTGAGCGAGGGCTCGGTCGCGGCAGTGCAGGCCGACCGTGCCGTTCAGGAGGTCTACCTCGGCCGGGCCCACGCCGTCGGCGAGGAGGCCGTGGCGCAGGCGGAGGTGCTGGAACTGATGGCTGCCGACGAGGCCGCTCAGGAGGTGAAGTGATGCTCGAGGTCACCGATCTGCACTCCGGATACGGGCCGACGAACGTCGTACACGGCATCTCGTTCGTCGTCCCCGACCATTCCGTCTTCGCCGTGATGGGCCACAACGGGGCGGGCAAGACCACCTTGCTGAAGACGATCCTCGGCCTGCTGCCGACGCGCAGCGGCGCCATCACGTTCGACGGGCAGGACGTCACCAAAGCGCGGACCTACCAGCGCGTCGCCCGGGGCATGGCCTACGTCCCCCAAGGTCAGTTGTCGTTCCCGCAGCTGACGACGCTGGAGAACCTGCAGCTCGTCGCCGACGGGCGCAAGGACGGCGCGGCCAAGGTCGACGAGATGCTCGTCCGGTTCCCGGCGCTGAAACAGTTCGCCACCCGGAAGGCCGGCCTGCTGTCGGGTGGCCAGCGCCAGCAGCTCTCGATCGCCCGCGCGCTGATCACAGATCCGAAGCTGATCATCCTCGACGAGCCGACGGAAGGCATCCAGCCCAACATCGTCTCCGAGATCGAGGAGCTGATCATCGCGCTGGCGGAATCCGGCCTTGCCGTGCTGCTGGTGGAGCAGCACGTCAGTTTCGCGCTGACTGCGGCTGCCGGCTACGCCGTGATGGCGTCCGGCTATCTCACCGCGACCGGCAGCGGCGGCGCCGGAGCGGTCGGCTCGGTCATGTCGGCGATGACGATCTGACCTGCGGCATCGGGATCGGCGACCGCGCGAGTTCCGTGCCGAGGTAGCGGAGCAGCCAGCCCCGGTTGCCCGGCAGGGTCAAGCGAACCGCCTCTGGCGTCCCCTCCGGCGGTGCGCAGCCGATGCCTAGCACGCTGTCGACGACGCGTGCGGTGCCGAGGATCCCGGGCAACCCACGGGTCTCGGCCGCCAGGTGCAGGTCCTCGAGCATCACCGTGACGCCGTCCACCGACACCGCGGACCGACTTCGGAGTTCGCCGCCGCGTTCTCCGCTGCGGCCCAGGACGAGGGTTTCCCTGATCCGTGCGGCCGATCCGGCGGCCGCCCGGATCACGGTGGTGCGGCGAACGTCTGCGCCGTCGGCGACCACGAGCGGCTCCGCAGCCCAAACCAGCTCCGCCCCGGGGCCGAGGTCGACCTGCACCCGCCAGCTGCACGGCCGTCCACGACCGTGATAGGCGACCGTGCCGGCGACGTCGAACAGCGCCAGCCGGCTCCCGGCAGCAACCCGGATGTCGATGTCCACCTCGTCCCCGCCGAGCAGCAAGGCGGTCGTGGTCACCAGCCCGGCCCGGACCCAGCCGTCCGGCGCCGGCACCCGCTGCGCGCGCAGCAAGCCCGGCGTCGCCCGGATCCGGTCCCCCTCGACCTCCAGCCGCATCGCGACTCAGCCGTCGGCGTGCAGGTGTCCCGGTTCACCGGGGTGGTCGTGAACGGTCCCGTCCGCATGGGTGTGCGGTGCCATCGGCCCCGGATCCACCGCAACGTGTGCCCCGGACCGGAACGACGCGAGGGTCTCGAGCACCCAGGCGCGGACCCGCGAGACGGATTCCGGGTCCGTTCGGGACAGCGCGATCACCGTCCGGCCGTCCCGGGCCCGCCGGGCGTCGCCGACCATCTGGTCGACGTCGACTCCGACGTACGGAGCGAGGTCGGTCTTGTTGACCACCAGCACGTCGGCACGCGCGATCCCGGGACCGCCCTTGCGGGCAACATCTCCCCCACCGGCCACGTCGAGGACGAAGAACTGTGCGTCAACGAGCGCGGGCGAGAAGGTGGCGGTGAGGTTGTCGCCGCCGGACTCGACCAGCACGACATCCACCGGCGCGAAGTCCCGTTCCAGGTCTTCGACGGCGATCAGGTTCTGCGTCACGTCGTCACGGATGGCGGTGTGGGGGCAGGCGCCGGTCTCGACGGCACGGATACGGGCTGGGTCAAGCACACCGGCCGACCGCAGGAACCGGGCGTCCTCGTCGGTGTAGATGTCATTCGTCACCACCGCCAGGCTGAGTTCAGCACCGAGCTCTCGGCAGAGCAACGCGATCAGCGAACTCTTGCCGGTGCCGACCGGCCCGGCAACGCCCAGTCGCAACGCGCGCGTCAGATGATGATCCAACTCAGGCACGGAACAACCGCCTCTCTGCGACCTGATGCCGCTGCGCCCACTCCTCGATCTGCGGCGCGGACCACGCCGGGATCTCCTCGATTGTGGTCAGACCGGCCACCCGGCTGACCATCGATTCCACCGGGGCCATGGCGGCTGCGGCCCACCGGACGCCAACTGCGGGATCGAAAGGGCTCAGCTTCAGCGCTGCCGCGACGACCGCTTGCACATCGTCGTACCCGACAAGCCGGGCGAGATCCTCCGCGCCAAGGCCCGCCTCCGCTGCTGTCGCGCCGACGACCACGGGACGGCACCAGATCCGGCGAGCATCGAGTTCGCTGAGATCCCAGACCGCGGCTGCGGTACGCCGATAGCTGCGGCCCAACAGATCGGAAGCCGACCGGAGCGCGTCGCCGGGCGTCCTGGCCCGCCAGGCCGCATCGATCGCCACCATCAGCCGCGACCTGTCGGTTCCGGTGGCCCAGGCGTGCTGCGCGACGACCGCGGTGGCTGCCTCGACCTCCGTGACCGTAGCCAGCCGCGCCCGCAGATAGTCAGGCACCTGACTCAGTGCCATGCCATGGGTGAATGCCGGCTCCAGACCGGCGGACTGGGTGTGGGCGCCCGTCGGCAGCCGCCCGTCGGCCAGCAGCAGGCTGAGGTACGGCGCGGCCACGCTCAGAACAGCTGGTAGAGCTGGGCGAGCGGCAGCACCGACGCCGGGGCAGGGGTGATCTCGTCGCCATCAACGGTGATCCCAAAGGTCTCGGCGTCGATCTCGATGCGTGGCAGCGCATCGTTGTTGACCATCTGAGCCTTGCCGACCTCCCGCGTCGGACGACACGCGACCAACTCACGACGCAGTCCCAGCTCGGCGGCCAGACCCGCGTCCAACGCGGCCGGCGCGACGTAGGACTGGGATCTGGCCGGGCCGCTGCTGTAGTACAGCGCCGGCCGCATGAGGATCGGCTGCGGGGTGGGGATCGAGGCGTTCGGATCGCCGAGGGCGCCGACGACGATGCCGCCGCCCTTGATCACCACCGACGGTCGCACTCCGAAGAAGCGAGGATCCCAGAGCACCAGGTCGGCGAGCTTGCCGACCTCCACCGAGCCGATCTCGTGGTCGACCCCGTGGCTGATGGCTGGGTTGATCGTGTACTTGGCGACGTAGCGTCGCGCGCGGAAGTTGTCAGCCGGCAGTCCGCCGGCCATCTCACCGCGGACGTGCTTCATCACGTGCGCAACCTGCCAGGTGCGCGTGATCACCTCGCCGATCCGACCCATCGCCTGCGCGTCGCTGGACGTGATCGAAATCGCGCCGAGGTCGTGCAGGTGGTCCTCGGCGGCGATCGTGGTGGCCCGGATGCGGGACTCGGCGAACGCGAGATCCTCTGGTACGGCCGGGTTGAGGTGATGGCAGACCATCAGCATGTCGAGGTGCTCGGCGACGGTGTTGACGGTGTGCGGCAAGGTCGGGTTGGTCGACCCGGGAAGTACGTGGGGAAGCCCCGCGATGGTCAGGATGTCGGGCGCGTGCCCGCCGCCGGCGCCCTCCACGTGGAAGGCCGAGATGCTGCGCCCGGCGATCGCGTCGATGGTGCTCTGTACGAAGCCGGCCTCGTTGAGCGAGTCCGAGTGCAGCGCGACCTGCAGGCCCCACTCGGCAGCTCCGCTGAGCGCCGCGTCGACCGCGGCTGGGGTAGAACCCCAGTCCTCATGCACCTTGTACCCGCCGGCCCCAGCGAGCGCCTGCTCCTCGAACGCCGCCGCCGAGACGGTGTTCCCCTTGCCCAGAAACAACAGATTCACCGGAAACTCGTCGAGCGCCCGGTGGACCTGCTTCAGGTGCCACGCGCCGGGCGTGACAGTGGTCGCCTTGGAACCCTCCGACGGCCCGGTGCCGCCACCGCCGAGGGTCGTCAAACCGGCCGCGAGCGCCTCGTGAATCTGCGACGGGGAGAGGAAGTGGACGTGCGAGTCGAAGCCGCCCGCAGTGAGGATCTTGCCCTCGCCCGAGATGACGTCGGTGCCGGGGCCGATGATCAGTGCAGGGTCGACGCCGTCGGCGATGTCGGGGTTGCCGCTGCGGCCGATGCCGACGATGCGGCCGTCCTTGATGCCGATGTCGGCCCGGACGATCCCCCAGTGGTCGAGGATCACGGCGTTGGTGATGACGGTGTCGAGAGCACCATCCGCCGAGGTCACCAGGCTCTGGTTCATCGACTCGCGGATCGACTTGCCGCCGCCGAAGACGGACTCCTCGCCGCCGAAGGTCAGGTCCCGCTCGATCTCGATCCACAGATCTGTGTCGCCGAGCCTGATCTGATCGCCCGCCGTGGGGCCGAAGATCGCCGCGTACGCCTGCCGGTCCAGCCGCGCCATCAGGCCTCGTCCTCTCGCCGGATCTGGATGCCTGGGACGCGCCGCGCACCGCGGAGCGCGACGATGGCGACGGTCTTCGATGCGCCCGGCTCGAATCGGACCGACGTACCGGCGGCGATGTCGAGGCGGAATCCCTGGGCGGCCTGGCGATCGAACTCCAGTCCGGAGTTCACGTCGGGGAGGTGGATGTGCGAGCCGATCTGGATCGGCCGATCCGCTGTGTTGGTGAAGGTCAATTCGCCACGTTCCTCCGGACCGCGATCGGCGTTGATCTCGACCTCGCCCGCTCGCACCCGGATCGCCCCCGGACCTGACGTCGTCGTACCTGCCATCGGCTAGCCCTTTCTTTCTGCCCGCGGGTCAGTCGCCGGCCGCATCACTGGATCGGCTGGTGCAACGTCACCAGCTTGCGGCCGTCGGGGAAGGTCGCCTCGACCTGGACATCGGAGAGCATCTCCGGCACACCGTCCATGACCTGCTCTCGGGAGAGCACCTCGCGTCCGCTCACCATCAACTGCTCGACGGAACTGCCCTCACGCGCGCGCTCGACCACCCAGCAGCTGAGTAGGGCGACCGTCTCGGGGTAGTTGAGCAGTACGCCGCGGGACAGTCGATCCCTGGCGACCATCCCGGCGACTGCCATCAGCAGCTTCTCGGTCTCCGACGGCGCAAGGTTCATTGCGACACCCCTCCGTGTCCGCGGGCGGGCCAGATCGGGCGTCAACGTACCGCGCCATTGTTTCGCGGCTGTTGCGGGGGTCACATCCCGGCGGACGACGCCTGGTCTGCTGAGCGACAATGGCGGGGTGCGATTTCTACAGCAGCCGCCGCCGTACGACCTGACGTACTCCGATGTCTTCATGGTGCCGCGACGCTCCGGAGTCGGATCTCGGCTCGACGTCGACCTCAGCGCCACCGACGGCACCGGCTGCACGATTCCCCTCGTCGTAGCGAATATGACTGCGGTATCGGGGCGGCGGATGGCCGAGACGGTCGCCCGTCGCGGCGGCGTAGCGATCATCCCGCAGGACATCCCCAGCGACGTCGTGTCAGAGGTCGTCAGCCGGGTGAAGAACGCACATCCGATCTACGACACCCCGCTGACGGTGAGTCCGCACAGCACGGTGGGCGAGGCGCTGTCGCTGCTGCCGAAACGCGCTCACGGAGTGGTGGTGGTCATCGACGAGGGCCGCCCGCTCGGTGTGGTCAGCGAAGCGGACCTGACGGGGGTCGACCGCTTCGCCCAGGTGCATCAGGTGATGTCGACCGACATCGTTGCGGCCACCCCACAGTCCGGCGCGATCGAGATCTACGACGACCTCACCCGGCGGCACCTCGAGGCGGCTCTGGTGCTGGATGGCGAGCGCCTGCTCGGGGTGATGACGCGCAAGCACGCGGTGCGCTCGACGCTCTACTCCCCGGCGTTGGATCCGTCTGGCCAGCTGATGATCGGGGCAGCCCTCGGCATCAACGGCAACGTCGCCGAACGCGCCGAGACGCTGCTCGGCGCGGGTATCGACATGCTCGTGGTGGACACAGCGCACGGGCACCAGGAGAGGATGCTCACCTCGCTGAAATCCGTCCGCGACGTGCGCGATCAGTGGGCGGAAGCGCACGGCCGGCGCATCCCGCTGGTGGCCGGCAACGTCGTTTCTGCCGACGGGGTGCACGACCTGGCTGACGCCGGCGCAGACGTGATCAAGGTGGGTGTGGGGCCGGGAGCGATGTGCACCACCCGCATGATGACCGGCGTGGGACGTCCACAATTCAGCGCAGTACTCGAATGCGCAGCTGCAGCCCGCGGACGGGGCCGTGCGATTTGGGCCGACGGCGGGGTCCGCTACCCGCGGGACGTCGCGCTCGCGCTGGCAGCAGGGGCGTCCAGCGTCATGATCGGATCCTGGTTCGCCGGGACGTACGAGAGCACCGGCAACCTGATGACCGATGCGCAGGGCCGGCTCTACAAGGAGTCGTACGGGATGGCCTCAGCCCGCGCAGTCAAGCTCCGGACGAAGGCGGCCAGCGGCTTTGATCGCGCGCGCGCAGCGCTGTTCGAGGAGGGCATCTCGACGGGTCGGATGTACCTCGACCCAGAGCGGCCGAGTGTGGAGGATCTCATCGACTCCATCGTCGCCGGGCTGCGCAGCAGTTGCAGCTATGCGGGCGCCTCGACGCTCGAGGAGTTCCATGAGTTCGCGGTCATCGGGGTGCAATCGCACTCCGGCTACGACGAGGGACGGCCGCTGCACACCAGCTGGTAGCCGGTGCCACGGCGCTACGTCGGCCGCCTGACGAGCTTCGCGCTCTCAGACTCCTCGGCCGAGATGGGCGACGCCGCTCCGCGCACCCGCACGCCCGGTTCGCCCTTCAGCAGCCGCACCCGGAGTTGGCTGGGCCGACCCATCTCGACGCCCTGGACGATGGTGAAGGACGCAACGTCGCCGACTTTCCCGAGCGCGCGCAGGTACCCGCCAAACGCAGCAGCGGCAGCGCCGGTCGCCGGATCCTCGACGACGTTGCCCGGCGGGAACGGGTTGCGGGCGTGGTACCGACGCCTCGACTTCGGCCAGACCAGTTGCAGGGTGATCAGGCCGTGCGTCTCCATCACTGCCGCGAGCGCGTCGTAGTCGTAGTCAAGGGTCCGCAGCCGCTCGTGCTTTCGGACGACGAGTACCAGATGCTGCGAGCCGGCATTCGCCAGCATCGGCGGGTAGTCCGGATCGAGATCCGCCGCCCGCCATCGCAACGCTGCAAGGGCCTCCTCTACCAGGCCGGCTGGCGGCGCCTCGACGCGCGGGGCAACGCTGGAGAGTTCGGCCTCCAGCTCGCCGTTGGCCTCGCGGCCCACCAGGACGCTGACGAAGCCCGCTGGCGTGTGGAAGATCAGCTCGGCGGCCGGTGTCCGCTCGACGAGCGCGATCGCCGCCACGATGGTCGCGTGCCCGCAGAAGGGCACCTCGGCGCGGGATGAGAAGAAGCGAACGTCGTACACATTCGGTTCGCCCTCCCGTGGGAAGACGAAGGCGGTCTCCGAATAGCCGACGTCCGCCGCAATGGTCAGCATCGCTGCCGCGTCGAGGCCACGCGCATCGAGCACGACGCCGGCGGGGTTGCCGCCCGCACCGTCGACGGAGAATGCGGCGTACCGCAGGACCGCGGGGGTTAGGCCGACCATCAGCTCACGGCGTAGCGACGTGCGACGCGCGCCCGCGCTTTCTCCGCTTCGACCTCGCGGTTGCGCGGCGGTGTGTTGATCACCAGATCCGACAGCAGATGCTCGGTGATGTGTGCGATGTCGTGCACGGCGCGGTCGAACACGTCCTGATTGGCACGCGAAGGCTTCGTGAAGCCCGCGACCTTGCGCACGTACTGAACCGCGGCGTCGTGGACCTCGGTGTCCGTTGCGGGTGGCTCGAAATTGCTGAGAGTGCGGATGTTGCGGCACATGTCTGGAAGATTAGCCGCCCTCCGAGATGCAACCGCAACGGCCGCCGAGCGAGTGCTCGACGGCCGTTGTGAAACTCGTGTGGTGCGCGATCAGTGCGCGTGGTCACCGCGATAGAACTCGTACAACAACCCGGTCAGCGTGAGTGCCCCGAAGCCGAAGCCCAGGAACAGCAGCCACCAACCGAAAACCGGGGCGATCACGACAGGAATGAAGGTGAGCACGCAGAACAGCGGCCACTTGCTCTGCGGGGGGAAGAACCCCAGCTCGCCGGCTCCCTCGGCGATCTCACCGTCGGGCCGGTCCTCGGGGCGCCGCTCCATCCGACGAGCAACCAGTCCGAGGAAGCCTCCGATCATCAGCACCAGGAAGAAGGTGAGGATCAGCGCGACCGTGCCGGTGATCTCCACCTGCCCATCCATCGCCTTCGTGATCAGCGCATAGATGGGGGTGACGACCGCCAAGAAGATCGTCAACGACCCGAAGATCCATGCCTCGACCTTCACCGCTGGTCCTCCTCTGCTTCGGGCGAGTGGCTGTGGTGGCTGGCTTCCCACTGTGCTGCGAGGTCGGTGGTGTCGCCGCGTACGCGGTGCCGCAGCTCGGCATGCCGACCGGTGTCGTCGCCGGAATCCACCGTGGTGTCGGTGAACTCCTCCTCGTCCTCGTCCTCATACTCCGACAGCGCCACCTCGGGGTGGTGAAGGTCGAACGCAGGGGACTCGGAACGGATCCGTGGGATGGCGGTGAAGTTGTGTCGCGGCGGCGGGCAACTCGTCGCCCACTCGAGGGAGCGACCCCAGCCCCACGGGTCGTCACTGTCCACGCGGGGGTTGTTTCGCGACTTCCAGACGTTGTAGAAGAACACCAGCATCGAGGCGCCGAGCAGGAAGGCGCCGGCCGAGGAGAACTGGTTCAGGAAGGTGAAACCCTCGTTCGGCAGGTAGTCCGCATACCGCCGCGGCATCCCCTCGACACCCAGCCAGTGCTGCACCAGGAACGTCGCGTGGAAGCCGATGAACAGCAGCCAGAAGTGGACCTTGCCGAGCGTCTCGTCGAGCATGTGCCCGGTGAACTTGGGCCACCAGAAGTAGAAGCCGGCGAACATCGCGAACACCACGGTGCCGAACACGACGTAGTGGAAGTGCGCGACCACGAAGTACGAGTCCGACAGCGCGAAGTCCAGGGGCGGGCTGGCAAGCACGACACCGGTGAGGCCGCCGAACAGGAACGTCGTCAAGAAGCCGATCGACCACACCATCGGCGTTCGCATCGCGATATTGCCGCCCAACATCGTGCCGACCCAGTTGAAGAACTTCACTCCGGTCGGGATTGCGATCAGGAACGTCATGAACGAGAAGAACGGAAGGTTCACCGCGCCGGTGACGTACATGTGGTGCGCCCAGACCGCCACCGAGAGCATCGCGATCAGCAGCGTGGCACCGACCAGACCGACGTAGCCGAACACAGGCTTCTTGCTGAACACCGGCAGGATCTCGGTGATGATGCCGAAGAACGGCAGCGCGATGATGTACACCTCGGGATGGCCGAAGAACCAGAACAGGTGTTGCCAGAGAATCGGCCCGCCGTTTGCCGCGTCGAAGACGTGCGAGCCGAGCACCCGGTCCGACTCTGCGACCAGCAGGGCCGCGGCGAAGATCGGGAAGACGACCAGCACCAGCAGCGAGGTCACCAGGATGTTCCAGGTGAAGATGGGCATCCGGAACATGGTCATGCCCGGGGCGCGCATGCACAGGATGGTGGTGATGAAGTTGACCGCGCCGAGGATGGTGCCCAGACCGGCCATGTAGAAGCCCATGATCCACAGGTCAGCGCCTGCGCCCGGCGTGTTGACCCCGTTGCTCAGCGGAATGTAGGCGAACCAGCCGAAGCTCGCGGCCCCGCCAGGGGTGAGGAACCCCGCCAACACGATCAGGCCACCGAACAGATACAGCCAGTACGAGATCATGTTCAGCCGCGGGAAGGCGACATCCGGCGAGCCGATCTGCAGCGGCATGATCGCGTTCGCGAAGCCGGCGAACAGCGGCGTCGCGAAGAGCAACAGCATGATCGCGCCGTGCATCGTGAACATCTGGTTGTACGCCTCGTAGGAGACGAACTGCAGGCCCGGGAAGGCCAACTCGGCCCGGATGATGAGGGCCAGCACGCCGCCGAAGAGGAAGAACAGCATGGCCGTGATGAAGTAGAGATTCCCGATCACCTTGTGGTCGGTGGTGACCATCCACTTCCACGAGATCGTGCCGAGCTGGCGCTTGGGCGTGGCGATCTCGGCGGCGGTGGCGGTCCGCTGCAGCGTCGTCATTCCGTGCCCTCCTCAGAACCGACCGAGCCCACCGGGGCGGCCTTGGCGTTGGCGTTGGCATCGGCGGGCCCCTTGGCCTCGCCGGTCTGACCCTTGGCGGCCAGACTCTTCAAGTGCGCGTCGTACTCCTGCTGACCCACGACGTGCACGTTGAACAACATCGCTGAGTGGTAGGTGCCGCACAACTCGGCGCACTTGCCGGCGTAGACACCCTCGGTCGTCGGAGTCATCTGGAAGCTGTTGTGACGTCCGGGAACGACATCCAGCTTCTGGTAGAAGGCCGGCACCCAGAACGAGTGGATGACATCTGGGGAGGACAGGTTGAACTGGACCGACTTGCCCGCGACCAGGTACAGGTCGGGAGTCTCGTTGACCGTGCCCGCTTCCCAGACGTCGGTGCCGACCGCCGGGTTCTCGGCCGACTTGTAGTTGAAGGTCCAGGACCACTTCTGGCCCACCACGTCCACCGTCATGTCGGGGTTCGGGTCGCGCTTCAGCACGTTGTTCTGGGCTACCACGGTGAAATAGAACAAAACACCCACGATGATCACCGGGGTGACGGTGAAGAAGATTTCCATCGGCAGGTTGTAGCGGTTCTGCCGAGGCGTTTTATTGTGATTTGACTTATATCTGAGGGCGGCCCACAAGATCAACACCCACATGATCACGCCGATAATCCCGGCGGCGATCCAGGTGCCGATCCAGAGGTCGAAGATATACGGCGCGCGGTCGCTGGCCGCGACCGGCAGACCCAGCCGCTTCAGCTGGTCGACCGTCTCCGCAGAGCATCCAGCCAGACCCAGAGTCGCCACTGCACCTGCCGCCAACAGCCCCCGACGTGCCCAGCCGGCCGGTGTCACGCGGCCACCCGAAGGCTTGCTCATGCTGCCACCCACATCGCGCCTTTCGTTGGTCGAGTCATCGGCTGCTCTGCCGCGCCACAGCCGCACGTGGAGGGCCCGGGCCATCCAGTGCTCACCCTAACGTAGGAAGCACAGATGATCACCGGTTGGAACTCACGAGTTTCACCGGTTGATAGGCCCCCTGGTCAGGCGGCTCAACCGGCCCAATTCGGGGCTTCCGGGCACCCGCGAACGGCTCCTGCAGCAGCGGTCGAGGCCTGCTGCCCGAGTCGCGTAGGTTGCTTGGGTGAGCACACCGGCCGCCGACGTTTTCCTCGACGGAGCCTCCGGGGAGCCGATGCTCCGGGAGGCGCAGCAAGCCTGGATCCAGGCCGCCGCGACGGGCCTCGGGGACCCTGCACGGCTGCACCACCGGGGACGCCAGGCGGCCCAGGCGCTGGACCGGGCGCGCGAGGTCGTCGCCGCTTCGGTCGGGGCGCGTCCCGACGAGGTGGTGTTCACCGCCTCCGGCGTTCATTCGCTGCACGCGGCCGTCGCCGGGATGGCCCTGGGGCGGCGGCGTATCGGCAGTCGGGTGGTGACAACGGCGGTCGATCATTCCGCCACCCTCGCCGCGGCAGCGGCGGTGGGTGAGCCGCTCACAGTTGCTGTGGATTCGTTCGGGCGAATCGATCTCGACGCCTGGCGAGATACCGTGCGCGGCTCGGGAGTAGCGGCGGCGTGTATTCAAGTCGGTAATCACGAGGTCGGCACACTGCAGCCCTTCCGAGCGGCGGCGGAGGCCTGCGCAGAACGTGGGGTGCCGCTGATTCTCGACGCGAGCAGCGCCCTCGGCCGAGTCGACCTTGCCAAGGCTGGACCCTGGGGCGTGCTGACCGGATCCGCAGGCGCGTTCGGCGGGCCCGCCGGCGTGGGCATTCTGGTGATTCGGAAGGGCGCCCGCTGGCGCGCTCCCTATCTGACCGACGATTTCCAGGGCGGGCGCTGGCCCGGCGTGCCGGACGTGCCGGCGATCTTCGCCGCCGCGGTGGCGTTGGACCGCTGGCTTCAGCTCGGACGAGCGGTCGGCGACCGGCAGTCGGCCCTGATCGACCGGCTGCGGCAAGGGCTGGCTGAGCGTGTGCCGGACGTGGACATCGTCGGCGATCCCGTCCAGCGGCTGCCCCATCTGCTGACCTTCTCCGTGCTGTACGTCGATGGGGAGACGCTGACGCTCGAACTCGATCGCGCCGGATTCGCGGTGGCGAGCGGATCGGCCTGCAGCGCAAGTAGTGAGCACCCTTCACACGTGCTCGCGGCGATGGGTGCGCTGACCCACGGGAATGTGCGGATCGGGCTCACCTGGTCGAGCAGCCAGGCCGATGTCGATCGCTTTCTGGACGCTCTGCCGCCGATAGTCGCGGCGATCAGGGCCCAGCTGGGTGCCCCGTGAGCGGCGGCGCCACGCTCAGTCTCGATTGCACAGGTATGCGTTGCCCACGGCCGGTGATCGAGTTGGCTCGCCGGATCCGAGAGGTGCCGATCGGCGCGGTGGTAGAGATCATTGCCGACGATCCGGCTGCAGGTCCTGACCTGGCCGCCTGGTGCCGGATGCGCGGACATGCGCTGGTCTTGAGGGAGCCACCACGCTTCGAAGTGCGGCGAGTGACCGGGTAGGACCGCCGATCAGCTGGCCTGCAGTCTCGACCTGTACCGAGTGGTGGTGATCACGACGCCCGGCGGGGCATCTGCTGCAGAGTGAAGCCGTTCCCGTCCGGATCCTCAAAGTTGACGAAGCGGCCCCACTCGAGATCGGCGACGCCACGCGCCGCGACGCCCCGATCAGTCAGCAAGGCCAGGGCTGCATCGGCGTCCGGGATCACCAGCTGCACCGCTTGAAGGCTTCCCGGCGCCATCGGACTGATGCCCTTCCCGAACGCGATCGAGCACGCCGACCCGGGCGGTGTCACTTGGACGAATCGGATCTCATCGCTCACCGTGTGGTCGTGATCGACGTTCCATCCCAACGCTGCCCAAAAATCTCGGGCCCGGTCCACATCGCTGACCGGCACGAGAATGAGTTCGATCTTCCAGTCCATGGTGGCCTCCACAACCTGCTAGCGGGCTGACTCGGCCCACGCTAGGCGGAGGGACTGACAAGACGACGGACTCCTGATTCCGCGGTCGGGACGACCCGGGTCTGACGCTCTCGGCGACCACAAACACCAAATCCCCGCCCGGCAAGCCGGACAGGGACTCGTGACGACGCGGTGTGCGTCAGTGAAAACTGTCGCCGCAGGCGCAGGAGCCGGTTGCGTTCGGATTGTCGATCGTGAAGCCCTGCTTCTCGATCGTGTCGACGAAGTCGATGGTGGCACCCATCAGATAGGGAGCGCTCATGCGGTCGGTGACCACGCTCACCCCGCTGAACTCCTTTACGACGTCGCCGTCGAGCGTGCGCTCGTCGAAGAACAACTGGTACCGCAGGCCCGAGCACCCGCCCGGCTGAACCGCCACCCGGAGAGCGAGATCGTCGCGGCCTTCCGAGTCCAACAGAGCCTTGACCTTCGCGGAGGCCCCACTCGTGAGGATGATGCCGTCGGCGATCTTGGGCGCATCGATGAAGGTCTGATCGGTAGCCGTCATGGCGACAGTCTAGGGGCGGGTTCCTACGCGTCCAAGGAGATCGGGCTCGGTGACAACGCGACGTCTGCCACATCGGCGCTGCAGCAGTCGACGCGATCCGCTACCACTGCCAGCTGCGCCCCACCCGGAGCGCTGCTTCGGCCAGGCTCGCAGGGTGGAGCGTCGCAGGCGTCTCGTCCGGGCGCGCCGCGTGTAGCGGGTACGCCGCCTCGATCCCCATCGTGCGCATCTCTCGCGCGCCGATCAGCACCTCGGCGGCAAGCACGACGCAGGGTGCCAACTGTCGCTCGGCGAAGGCCGCCGCTTCAGCCACCACTCCACCGCCCCGGCTTGCGAAGTCGAACGTGGTGCAACCGGTCACGACCAAGTCCGGGCGCGGTCGGTCACCGAGTCGGCCAAGGGCCAGCGCTGGACCGCTGACGAGGGTTCCACCCAGCGCGAGGACGGCGAGCCCTAGGCCTCCCAGCGCCCCGGCACCTGGGTCCCCGATCCGGTCCGCCGCAGCCCTGCGTGCCCACGACTCCAGCGCGGCGTCGACCCCGACCAGTTCGGGTACGAGCTGACCGGCCACGCGGCCCCGGACGGCCGTCGTGCCTCGTAGCCCCAACAAGGGACGTGCGAGCTCTGCGGCGGGCGCGACTCCGATCAACTCGATCCCAGCCAGCGCTGTCCGAGCGGATCGGAGTGAGACGGCCGAGACGCCGTCGAGGCCCGTCAGGCCGCGGTCCAGGGGGCGATCTGCGCTCGCTCCCAGGGCTCCGAGGAAACCGGCGCCGCCGTCGTGCGACCAGAATCCGCCGAGGTCGACCGCCAGCCGGTCGGGGCTCGCGCGGCTCAGCAGGCTGGTGATCGCGTCGCCGAGCGGGCGGGAGCTGGCGTCCATCCCGACCCGGTCGCCGGCCGGGCCCGCGACGCCGACGACCGCGTCCGGCCCGGTGCATCCGCTGGAGACGAGGTACCCGTCCGAGGTGGACAGGGCGACCTCGATCCCGCGCGACTCCGCATACGCGTCGACGAATCCCTCTCCGGAGTCGCCGATGGAGATCACCTCGACCTGTGCGGTCGGCCACCCCTGGGCGATCAGGGCCCCCGCCGCGGCCGACGTCAGGGCTCCGATCCGATCGGTGGCTACGACGACGCGCACCTCACCCTCCCTCCTGCCCGGCTTTCCGACGGCGGCCGGGCGCGGCAGCAGTCAGCGGAGCAGCGCTCGCTGGACGGCGGTGACGAGCTCCTCGACATCGTGACGGTTCAGCTCGCCGGTCCACATCGACTCCGTCAGATTCAGCGCGATGACCACGTCCAGCGTCGGTGCCCATTGAAGCCCGGCCTGGCCACCGTTCAAGCCGATGGTGCTGTACACCTTCGTCGAGCGGTCGAGCGAACACGGGCAGGCGGGAAAGACGCCGAGTCCGACGCTGACGTCGTTGTCCAGGTCAAGCATCGTGGCGAGGGTCTCGTCGTCGAGCAACCGACCTTGTTGGAACAGGGCCTGGCCGAAGCGCAGCTGGTCCTCGATCGTCGACACCACGCCGCCTGAGGAAAATCCGGCCCAGCCGGCGGTCGGAGTGGTGTCCAGCCAGGTGTCCCGCATCTCGGCAGGGCCGAAGATCCGCTGCTCCAGCAGCGTCTCGTAGTCCAGCCCGGTGAGTTGCTCCGCGAGCAGACCCAGGGCCAGAAAACCCGTGTTGGAGTAGGCAAATTGGCTGCCGGGAGCGAACTCCAGCGGCTGATCCGCGACTAGTGCCACCGCCTCCGCCGCACTCAGTTCGCGCTGGGAAACCGCGGCATAGCCGGGGCTTCGGTCGTACGGCAGCAGCCCGGACGTGTGGCGCAGCAGGTGTCGCAGGGTGACCCGTTCGCCGAGGTCGAGCGTGGGAACGCTGGACAGTCGCGGCAACGGGTCGTCCAGACCGATCTTGCCCTCTGCCACCAGCTGAAGGATCAGCGTCGCGGTCATCGTCTTGGTGATCGAGGTGATCGGGTACCGGGCAGTCGGCCCGAGCGGAGTCGAGTCCGCACGCGTCCCGCTCACCAACGCGATTCGCCCGGAGTCGTCAGCCACACCGAGCTGGATACCGGCGACGCCCTTCGCCGCCCGCCAGTGGTCCGCAGCTGCGGCTACCCGAGCGACGGCCCCCGGCTGGTCGAGCGCCACCTCTCCGGTCGGCATCGCGTCGCGCGAGGTCGACGAGGGCGACGCGAAAACGATCTGATCGGGTTTCCCGGACGGGGCGGGGGGCAGGGCGAGGTGACGCCGGCTCGGGGAGCCGGCGCCGGATTCCGCCGTGGCTGACGTCCCGACTGCGGCGGGCAGCACCGAACCGAGAAGGATCACGCCCACGACAGTGCCGGCGGCGGCTCCCCAGACGGCCCGTCGGCGCCGGGACAGCCTGGCGCTGAACCACCGCGCGACGCGGGCGTGCAGCACCGGATCGGTGCGCCCCGGCCACCATCGCCCAGGCCGGCGCGCAGCAAAATCCTCGAACCTGCCGAAAACCACGCAGAGCAGCAGACTCAGCACTCCGACCAGCGGCAGTACCGACACCGCCGGAGCCGTCGGCATCAGCACCGAGCGAATGCTGTACGCGCCGACGATCGCAATCGGGTGCCACAGGTAGAGCGTCACAGCACGGCAGCCGAGCCAGAAGACGACCGGTGCGACCAGGCGGTGGCTGCCGAGCCGCTCGAGCCACGGTTCGAGAGCGAGGAACAGGCCGAGCCAGGCGATCCCGACGAACAGCAGCAGCGGGTACGAGTCGTTGACCACCGCACTCGAAACCCGACCCAACCCGACCCACAGCGCCGCAGCGGCACCCCCGAGTACCGCGAATTGCAGCCTCGTCGACCGCGTCGCGCGGCCGAACGCCCCATCGCGGTGGCTGAATCCGAGCAGCCAGAAGGTGCCGAACGTCGTCAGGTCGCCGAGATAGAACCGGAGGTCGAACAGAGCGGTCGGGCCCGCTGCTGGATGCCGCATCAGCGCATCGACGATGAAGATCCCGGCGATCGGAAGCACCAGCGTGCGGAGTCCGAAGCGGCGGTGCAGGCGGACCAGGATCGGCGACAGCAGGAGCAGCCAGAGATAGCAGCGCAAGTACCACAACGGAGCGGACGCCCAGCCGCCCTCCCACGACGAGCCGTGCGGGTCGGCGAGCGGAATGACCCAAGCCAGCAGCGACGACGCCGGCACCTGCGTCCGGGCTGACGGACTGACCAGATACACGGCTGTGAGCGTGCTCAGCACCACAGCACCGAACACCCAGAACGGGATCAACAGCCGCCGCAAGCGGTTCCGGAGCAACCGACGTACGGGCTGGCGCCGCAAGCTGCGGGCGATCAAGCTGCCGGCAACGAAGAACATCGCCGGCATCGCCGCCACGGTCCAGCTGATCAGCGCCGCTGCGAGCGCGTGCCACACCACGACGCGCACCAAAGCGACCGCGCGGAGCGTGTCGAGGAAGACCTCGCGCTCCCCCGTTGCGGCGGCTGACGTCGGCGCGGAGCCTGCCGGTACCCGCGAACCGGGTGAACTCAGGTCCTCGGCCGAGGGCGGAGGGCTGTGGCGGCCAGGCTCTGGTTGGCGATCCAGCAACGCCGTCGCCCCTCGGCCACCGGGCCAGGTCGCGCCATCGACGCCGGCAAGACCGCCGCAGTCGACTCCGTCGGCTCCCGACCGTCCCCGCACGATCGACGACCTCGGCACGGGCCGGAAGCTACCAGTTCTCGGCCGTCAGAGCCCAATTCGCACGGCTGGATCGCCCGCCCACCGACACTCAGGCTGCGACCACCGCAGCCTCCACGGAGGTCAGCAATTCCCCGACCTGGTCCAGCGTGAGGTCGTTCGTCCACATCGACTCACTGAGGGTGAGGGCGATCACGACGTCAGCATCCGGCGCCCACTGCAGGCTGGCCTGACCGCCGTTGTGGCCGATCGAGCTGTACGTCACCGAGCCCGCATCTTCGCTGCAGGGGCAGGTCGGGAAGGCGCCGAGTCCTGCGTGGAAAGCGTTGTCGACGTTCATCATGAGCTCCGTTCGGGTGGGATCGAGTAGCGAGTGTCTGCGGTACAGCGCGTCGCCGTAGCTGAGCTGGTCGTTGAGGGTGGAGACGACGCCGCCGGCTGAGAACCCGGTCCACCCCGCGGTCGGGGTGCTGTCGAGGCGGGTCGCGGTCAGCCCGGCGGGCCTGGCGAGCTTCTCGGCGAGGAGGGAGGCGTAGTCGGTGCCGGCAAGCTGTTCGGCGAGCAGTCCCAGCACGAGGTAGCCCGAGTTCGAGTAGCCGCCCTTGCTGCCCGGTTCCCATTCCAGCGGCTGGTCGGCGATCAGCGCGAGCGCGGACTCCGGCGTGAGTGGCTGGGCCGACACCGCCGCGTAGCCCGGGCTCTTGTCGTAGGGGAGCACCCCGGCGGTGTGATTGAGCAGCTGGCGCACCGTCACCTTGCCCGTGAAGGGGAGGTTCGGCGCCTTGGTCAGCGCCGGCAAGGGATCGTCCAGCCCGATCGTGCCGTCTGCGACGAGCTGGAGGATCAGGGTTGCCGTCATCGTCTTGGTGATCGACGTGATCGGATACTCGCTGGCCGGGTCGACCGGGGCCCCGCCCGCGGCGGTTCCGCTGGCCACGAGCAATCGGCTGCCGTCGCCCGCGAGGACGCCGAGCTGGACACCGTCGACCTTGTTCGCGGCGCGCCAGTCATCGACCGCCGACTGAACCCTGGTGCGGACGGCCGCAGCGTCGATACCCTGTGCCTTGCCCGCGGGTGGCGCGGTCTCAGCCGGCTCGGGGCCCGAGGGGGTCGACCCGGTGGCCGTCGGCGTCGAACCCGTCTCCGGTGCCGCCGACGGCTCGAGGTCCCGCTGGGTTGGCTTGCCCGAGGGGGCGGGCGGCAGAGCGAGGCCGGCCGTAGGAGTCTCGGCACGGCTCGGCCGAACTCCGGCGGCTGCGGGAAAGAAGATGCCCAGCAGAACGAGGCCCGCGACCAGGCCGGCCACCATCGCGGCCGGCACCGGAATCCGCGCGGAAGCGCCGGCGCGGAGCCTGTCAGCGAATCTACGTAGGACGTGGGGATCGTCGCGGAGCGGCCAGGTGCGACCAGGTCGGCCGGCCCCGATGTCCTCGAATCTGCCGAACAGCAAACACAGCCCGAGTGTCAGCAGAGCGACGACCGGCAGTACTGCTGCGCGCGGCGTGGCGGGCGCGAACTGTGCGCGCAGCCAGTACGCGCCGACGATCGCGATCGGGTGCCACAGATAGATGGTCACGGCGCGGCGACCCAACCACGCGACGACGGGCGCAACCCGACGTCGCTGCCCGATGCGGGCGATCCAGGGCTCGGCCGCCAAGAACAGGCCCAGCCAGCCGACGCCGACGAATAGCAGCAACGGGTAGGAGTCGTTCACCACCAGACTGTCGGGCCGGGTCATTCGGACCCAGACCAGGGCGGAGGCCGCACCGATCACCGCCCAGTGCAGCCTGCCCGACGTGGGCAGCGCCGCCAGCGCTGCGTCGCGATGGCTGAAACCGAGGATCCAGAAGATACCGAACGTCGCCAGGTCGCCCAGGTAGTAGCGGACCGCGAAGAGGGCCTCCGGGACCTGATCCGGGTGGCGCATCATCAGGTCGACGGCGAACACACCGAGCAGCGGAACCACCAGCATGACCAGCCCGAATCGCCGATGGAGTAGTCGGAGCAGGGGCGAGAGGAGCAGGAGCCAGAGGTAGCAGCGCAGATACCACAGCGGCGTCGAGGCCCACCCTGCTTCCCAGCTGGAACCGTGCGGGTCGACCAGCGGAACGACCCACCCCGGCAGCGCCGAGAGCGGCACCACGGTGTCAGCCGTCTGGCGGAGTTGATGGACCAGGATCAGCGTCGTGAGGACGACGGCGCCGAGCACCCAGAACGGCACCAGCAGCCGCCGGAGACGGCCGGCGAGCACCCGACCCGCCGGCTGACGATCCAGGCTGCGCGCCAGCAGGCTTCCCGCGACGAAGAACATCGCCGGCATCGCCGCGACGATCCAACTGATCGCCGCCGCCGCGAGCGCGTGCCAGATCACGACGCGAAGCAGGGCGACGCCGCGGAGGACGTCCAGGAAGGTTTCCCGTCCGCCAGCGGTCGGTGTGGTCGCGGGTGGCCGCTCTGTGGATTCCGCGCCACGCGTCCTGGATCGAGCACGGCGGAGGCCGGAGCGGGGTTGGCGGGATCCGCGCTCACGCGGAGTTGGTGCAGTCGACGGGCCGTCGAGCAGCTCGTCCAGGGTGGCGAGACTCATCCTGCGACAACCTCGAAGTCGTCGAACTCCACGGCCGATTGGGACGTGACGAGACCGAGGTACCCGGTGCCGACAGCATCCATGGTGCCGACCTTCTTGCCGTCCCACGTAATCGTTGCGGTCTTGCCGCGGACGTCGACCGCCAAGGTGTGCCACTTCCGCGCGTCCTGCGCTCCGACGTTCGCGCCACCCTTGAAGGCGTACGTGCCTGAGGACTTGTCGTAGCTGCCCCACCGGAGGTAGTCCGTGCCGGCGAGATCGACCAGCGTCGCGCCGCTCCGGGAACCGAGCTGCGGCTGGCCCAGAACAAGCCCTCCGTTGACCGTCTTTCCGATCCCCCGCAGCCGGACCGAAACCGCGTACGCCTTGGGCGGCGCCCCCGCGAACTGGCTGATGAAGTCAAACCCGGCGGCATCTTGTTGCCGGTAGGAGCCATCCGAGACCGACCAGGATCCCGCCAGGGGGCTCCAGTTCGGCGACTCCGCGGCAAAGTCGTCCGCGGCCGGTTTGCCGTCGGCGGCAGTGGCCGGCGCTTTGGCCGCGCTGCTCGGGTCGGGCGCCGCGGGGGTGGGCATGCCGGCTGATGGTGCCGTCGGCGCGGGCGTCGGCGCCACGAGTGGCTGCAAACCGTCAGTCGGAGCGGCCGACGGCCCGCCGACAGACGCCGCAGACGCCGGCACGACCTGCCAGGAACCGACGTTGCCGACGTCCCGCGAGCCCACGCGCAGCATCGTCGTGACCGGGGGGCGGTCAGCCTCGGTTGTGGTCGCCTGCCAGGACAGCGCCTCGCCGCGTGGGAGTTGAGCCAGTCGGTCGGCGTAGCCGTTCAGTGCCGCGGCCAAGACGTCGGGCAGCGCGCTGGGCGCCGTGCCCGCGACCGTACTGGCAATCACGACCCCTGTCCCGGGCAGGTACGCCGCGGTGCTCGCACTGACCCCTGGCTGGCGACTGACGCTGTCGTTGAGCTCTGCGGCCAGCGCGGCGGGCCGCGTCGCCCCCGGCGTCGGACGTAGCAGAGCGACGAGGACCAGCACGATCAGCACGGTGAGCAGGCCGGTGCGGACGTTCCGCCCGAGACGGCCGTCCCCGAGCACCGTGTTCGGCGCGGCCGCCGTCGTCTGACCGCGGTGTGCGCACTCAATCGGTCGATCCGCCGCACGGGAATCGGGGTTCCCGGCGGCGGACCCGCACCGTGCGCACGGATCGACCACCGGGGCCGCACCATCGGGCGGCAGGGGCGAGGTGATCGCGTTGCTGGACACAGCCGCAGTCAACGAGAGGCAATCGGAGCGAGCGTCAAGCGAGGATGAAGGTTCGCTCAAGCTCGCCGGGCCACTCCAGCGCGCGGGCCGATCGGCGGTGTCCGAAGCGGATCAGAAGCGGGCGCGCGCACGAGCGCCGCTGAGTACATTGGGGCGATGACCACGAGCCCGATCACCGGCCCCGAGGCCGAGCGTGTTCCGCTGTCGCTGTACGTGCTCGGCCACGGTGCCGACAATCGATCGGAACGCGGCGTCGAGTGTCCGGGCGATCTCCCGGCAGCGTCGGATCCCGCGCTCGTCGAGCGCGCCCG
Source organism: Propionibacteriaceae bacterium (assembly GCA_044225235.1). Classification (GTDB taxonomy): domain Bacteria; phylum Actinomycetota; class Actinomycetes; order Propionibacteriales; family Propionibacteriaceae; genus Microlunatus. The sequence goes on from JBGAIX010000001.1 coordinate 453,860, forward strand.
TCGAGCCAGGGCAGCACTGGGCGAGCGGCTCTTCGTGCTGGGCCACCATTACCAGCGTGACGAGGTCATTCAGTTCGCCGACGTGACCGGGGACTCGTTCAAGCTCGCGCGCGAGGCGGCGGCCCGGCCGGAGGCGGAGTACATCGTCTTCTGCGGGGTTCACTTCATGGCCGAGTCGGCCGACATCCTCACCTCAGCCGACCAGAAGGTGATCCTGCCCGACCTGGCAGCCGGCTGTTCGATGGCCGACATGGCACGGCTGTCTCAGGTCGAGGACGCCTGGGACGTGCTGGCGGACGCCGGCGTGGCCGAGGTCACCGTCCCAGTGACCTACATGAACTCCTCCGCAGACATCAAGGCCTTCTGCGGCAAGCACGGCGGTGTCGTCTGCACGTCGTCCAACGCGAAGACAGTGCTGGAGTGGGCTTTCAAGCGCGGCGAGAAGGTGCTCTTCCTGCCTGACCAGCACCTCGGTCGCAACACGGCGGTGCTGCAACTCGGCCTCAGCCTTGATGACTGCGTCCTCTACGACCCGCGCCAGCGCAACGGCGGCCTCACCGACGACCAGCTGCAGGCCGCAAAGGTGATCCTCTGGAAGGGCCACTGCTCGGTGCACGGACGCTTCACCGCCCAAGCCGTCGACCGGGCGCGTTACCGGATGCCGGGCGTGAAGATCCTGGTGCACCCGGAGTGCCGCCACGACGTCGTCCTGAAGGCCGACCTGGTCGGGTCGACTGAGTACATCATCAAGGCGGTGGAGCAGGCGCCTGCCGGAACCAAGTGGGCGATCGGGACGGAGTTGAACCTGGTCAAACGACTCGCCGAGCGGCACCCGGAGCAGCAGATCGCCTTCCTCGAGGAGCACGTCTGTTACTGCGCCACGATGAACCGGATCGACCTCCCGCACCTGGTCTGGGCGTTGGAGAATCTGGCCGCCGGCCAGGTGGTGAACCAGATCGTGGTCGACCCGGACACCGAGCACTTCGCCAAGGAAGCGTTGCAGCGGATGCTCGACCTGCCCGGCGAGACGGCCAAGGACTAGCCGGGCAGGACGCGCAATCCAGGAGGCTGGAGGGGGCGCCGCAGCGCGGCGCCTTCTCGCCGATTCCTGAGTCGCGTGCTCGGAATCAGACCCGAATCCGTCAGCTGACCTCCAGGCAGCTGCTCACCGAGACGCGATTGCCTCGTTGACGATCCTCACGATCCTGACGGTCATCGGAGATCGTCGCCGGACGGCGCCTGCGGTGTTCCCGGGGCGGGGGGCTGCTGGAAGCCCTGCGGTTGCGCCGACTGCGCGGGAGTCTGATACGGCTGACCGGGCTGCGGGTACCCGCCCTGCGCTTGCGTCGGCTGGCCGGCGATCGCCTGCGGCGCGCTCCCCGGTCCGGCGCCGATCGCGGCCTTCATCCTGGCCAATTCGCTCTCGACGTCGGAGGTGCTCGCCAGCTGCTCGAGTTCGAGGGTCAGGTCGTCCTTGCTCGTCCCGGTCGGGTCGTCGAGTGCACCGGACGCCAGCAACTCGTCGATGGCGCCGGCACGAGCCTGCATCTGGGCGGTCTTGTCCTCGGCTCGCTGGATCGCCAAACCGACGTCGCCCATCTCCTCGCTGATCCCGGTGAACGCCTCGTTGATCCGGGTCTGCGCCTCAGCGGCGGAGTACGTCGCCTTGATGGTTTCCTTGCGCGTCCGGAATGCTTCGACCTTCGCCTGCAACCGCTGGCTCGCCCGGGTCAGCTTCTCCTCTTCGGCCTGCAGTTGCGCGTGCTGGGTCTGCAGGTCCGCAAGCTGCTGCTGCAGCCCCGACCGCCGGGTCAACGCCTCGCGGGCGAGATCTTCGCGACCCACCTCGAGCGCCCGCTGCGCCTGCTGAGTCAGCTTGTCGGCCTGATTGCTCAATTGGGTCGCTTGGAGTTCGACCCGCTTGCGGCTGGTCGCCACGTCGGCAACTCCGCGCCGCACCTTCTGCAGCAGCTCCAGCTGACGCTGATACGAGTAGTCGAGCGTCTGCCGAGGATCCTCCAACTTGTCCAAGGCCTTGTCGGTCTTGCTGCGGAAGATCAACGAGATGCGCTGAAAGATGCCGCTCATGTGGTGTCAGCCGGTCCTTCCCGGGATCGAGTGGGACGCGCTGGCGCAGGCCCAAACAGACCTCCACCGTATCTCCGTCGCCGAGCCGCCTGGGCTGCCGGGAGCGGAGTAGTTTCGACATTGGGGTGATCCCCTGAGACAATCCAGGGCCGACCGGGCCGATCCCCGAGCACGGGACCGGGCGCGCAGACCAGCGGGAGGGACACGTGGCACTGATCCGGCGTAAGAGCAGCATCGCGGAGCCGGAGCCGGCCCCGCCCCCGCCCGAGCCGGGCGCGCGAAAGGACAAGCCCACCCCCACGCGCAGGCAGGCCGAAGCGGCCCGCCGCGAGCGGATCACACCGACGCTGACCAAGAAGGACGCCCGGCGCCAGGCCAGCAAGCAGCAGCGGACCGAACGGATGCGTGCGGTCAGCGCGCGGGAGGCCGTGCCCGAGAAGGCGCTGATGCGGGACTACATCGACTCGCGCTTCAATATCGGCGAGTTCCTGCTGCCCTCCGTCGTGGTGATCTTGGCCGTGACGCTGCTGGGCCAGATCTGGCCAGCCGTCACCCTGTACACGACGCTGGTGATGTACGTCTTCATCCTGGCGTGTGTCGTCGACTGCTTCTTGATGTGGAGGGGCTTCAAGCGGGTCCTGGCGGAGCGACTGCCGCGGGCGTCGCAACGTGGCCTGTTGCTCTACGGGCTGACCCGGGCCACCCAACTGCGACGGTTCCGGATGCCCAAGCCGCGAATCAATCGGCGCGAGGTCTACTGAGCTGCGCGTCCGGCTGCGCCCTGCGCACGTCGGTTCGCCTTCCCAGCGCCACGTCCGGGACGTGCCCGCCGAGCGTTGTGTCAGCGCACTCGGGTAGGAAAGTGCCATGGAGTTTCGCTACCTCGGTGCCAGTGGGCTGAAAGTCTCGGCGGTCAGCTACGGAAACTGGCTCACGCACGGTTCGCAGATCGAGAGCGAGCAGGCTGCCGCCTGCGTCCGCGCCGCGCTGGAAGCCGGGATCACCACCTTCGACACCGCAGACGTCTACGCCGACGGACGCGCCGAGTCAGTCCTCGGCGAAGCCTTGAGCGGACAGCGTCGCGAGAGTCTGGAGATCTTCACCAAGGTCTACTTCCCGACCGGTCCTGGTGGCCCCAACGACACCGGGCTCTCCCGCAAGCACATCGCGGAGTCCATCAATGCCTCGCTGCGCCGCCTCCGCACCGACTACGTGGATCTGTACCAAGCACACCGCTACGACGTCGAGACGCCGCTGGAGGAGACGATGCTGGCGTTCGCTGACGTCGTCAGGGCGGGCAAGGCGCTCTACATCGGAGTCAGCGAGTGGACAGCGCCGCAGCTGCGCCAGGCTCATGCGCTCGCGCAGGAGTTGCGTGTGCCGCTGGTGTCCAACCAGCCGAAGTACAACGCGCTGTGGCGCGTGATCGAGCCGGAGGTGGTGCCGACCTGCCGCGAGCTCGGGATCAGCCAGGTCGTCTACTCCCCGATCGAGCAGGGCGTGCTGACGGGGAAGTACAAGCCAGGCCAGCCCCCACCGGCGGGCTCCCGCGCCACCGATGAGTCCGGCGGCAGCCAATTCATCCGGCGCCTGCTCACCGATGCCGTGCTCGAGCGCGTGCAGCGGTTGGCGCCGCTGGCGGAGGCCGAGGGGTTGACCATGGCGCAATTGGCCGTCGCCTGGGTCCTCCACAACGACAACGTCGCCAGCGCGATCACCGGCGGCTCCCGTCCCGAACAGGTCACCAGCAACGTCAAGGCCGCTGGTCACCGACTGTCCGCCGAGACGATCGCCGCGATCGACGAAGCACTCGGGGATGCGATCGAGCGGGATCCGGCGTTGGTGGGCCGCGGCACACCGCGCCATCGGTTGACCTAGGAGGTCGCGATGACGTGGCGGTGGGTCACCGACGAGCGGCGGGGCGACGCGCGCCTCGACCGGACCTTTCACACCCAAGGCGAGGCCGAAACGTGGCTCGGCGAGTTCTACCCCGAGTTGCGCCAACGCGGCATCCGCTCCGTGAGTCTCTACGAAGCTGATCGCCTCGTCTACGGACCGATGTCGCTCGAACCCGATGGTTGAGCCGGATCGCTGAACGTCATCGCCCGACCTCGGGCGACGGGTCCGTCCCTGTGATAGACAGCCGGGATGCCGACGCCGTCGTACATCACCGACATTCGTGCGACCTATGGGCAAGGCCGGCTTCTGCTGCCCGGGGTTTCCGCTGTGGTGGTCCGCCAGGACACAGGGGCAACGCAAATCCTCTTGACGCGGCGCAGCGACACTGGGCGGTGGAGCCTCCCCGCCGGCATCGTCGAACCCTTCGAGCAGCCGGCGGCAGCGATGATCCGCGAACTCTGGGAGGAGACGCGGGTGGTGGCAGTCGCCGAGCGGCTCGCACTCCTGGTGACCGATCCGGATCAGGTCTACCCCAACGGCGATCGATGCCAGTTCGTCGCCATGTGCTTTCGCTGCCGCTACGTCTCCGGTGAGGCCGTCGTCGGCGACGAGGAATCCTTGGACGTCGACTGGTTCGACGTCGACGCACTGCCCGAACTGTCGGCCACGGTGCTGCGCCGCATCGCCTGCGCACTGTCGCCCGACGCGGCGTGCGTCTTCGACGTGTGACCGGTCACACCCCAGCTACCCCTGGCGCCGGTCAGCAACGCGACGCCAAATCCGGCAACCGCGAGGCCGAGGCCGACCACGACGGGCGCGGCGTTTCGCCGGGCCTGGACGCGCTGCTCGTAGGTCTGCACCTTCGATCCGTCGGCCTTCGGGCAGACGTCCCCCGGCTGCATGACTGAGCCGCGGCAGGTCAGCTGCGCGCTGGCGCCGAACGTCAGCGGATAGGCGGCGATCAGCAGGCCGGCCAGCACAATGCAGGCCTGAGCGACCCGACGTATGCGGCTGGTCACTCTTCGCGGACCCCCGGCTCGACGAACGGCGGCCGGACGACCGAGAAGGGTTCGGAACGCCGGCGGACATCGACCTGAACGACGTCACCGACCCGAAAGTCTCGGCCGAGCAACGCGAGCGCGATGCCGGTCCGGAGCGTCGGCGAAAAGGTGCCGGAGGTGACGGTGCCGACGACCTCGCCGCCGTCGTCGTGAACGGTCATGCCGGCCCGAGGGATGGCGCGGCCCTGCGCCCGGAGCCCCCAGAGCAGGCGATCCGCACCACGCTCGCGCTCGGCCCGCAGGGCGTCCGCACCGAGAAAATCCGGCTTCGACCAGCCGACGGCCCAGCCGAGCCGGGCCTGGACCGGGCTGATCTCGGGGGTGATCTCGTGCCCGTGGAGGGCATAGCCCATCTCGGTCCGCAGCGTGTCGCGCGCGCCGAGACCGGCGGGTTGCAAACCGTAGGCCTCACCGGCAGCGATGACCGCGTCCCAGACGGGCACAGCCGCATCCACCGGAACCACCAGTTCGTACCCGCGCTCGCCGGTGTAGCCGGTCCGACAGACCAACAACGGCGCGCCTGCGTGGCTGGCCGTGGCGAAGGACATGTAGGGGTGGGCCACCGGGAATCCGGCGCCGGCCAAGACCTCGTCCGAGCGCGGCCCCTGGACAGCGATCAGCGCGTAGTCACGGTGGTGGTCGTCCACCTCGATGCCTCGTGGCGCGAGCGATCCCAGCGTCGCAACCACGGTCGCGCAGTTGGCGGCGTTCGGCACCAGCAGGATGTCGTCGTCGCTGATCCGATAGGCGATCACGTCGTCGACCACGCCGCCGTCGCGGTTGCAGAGCATCGTGTACTGCGCCTCGCCGGTACCGATCTTGTCCAGATCGGCGGTCAGACACCGATTGACGAACGCGGCCGCGCCGGTGCCGGTGACGGTGGCCTTGCCGAGGTGGCTGACGTCGAAGATGCCTGCTCGCTGCCGTACCGCCGCATGCTCCGCCAGCACGCCGCCGCCGGCGTACTCCAGCGGCATCGACCACCCACTGAAAGGTGCGAACTTGGCACCGAGCGAGCGGTGACGCTCGTGCAGGGGGGACAACACCACGTCCGCCATTGCCGCCCACTCCTTCCACGCCGTCCCCAGCAACCTACCGTCCTACCGACTGCCCTCGCGCCACGCGGAGGAGTCGGGACTACGCTGTCAAGCTCTTGCGACTGCCTGCATGGCCTCGGACCGAAGGAATCTCATCGTGCCTGCTCCGTCACCCCTGTCCGTCTCGGTTGCGAAAACGCTGCCGCGCGGGATCGACGTGGTGGTGGTGGGACTGGCTGACGATGGCCTGCGCGGAGTTCCCGACGACCTCGGCACCCGATTCAGCAAGCGCTTCGGAGTCTCCGTCGCCGAGATGGCCCGATCTCTGGGGGCGAAGCCGGCTGCCGGGTCGGCCCGGACCCTGCCATCAGCCGGGGATGGTCCGCGGATCGTCGTCGTCGGGCTGGGGACCGGCCGGATCGGGCTGGAGCAGCTTCGGCGGGCCGCGGGCGAGGGCGTTCGCTCTGTCGCATCACTGGCGGAGGTGACGACGCTGTCCGCGGCGATCTCGCTCGGCACGAGCGGCCCCGACGAAGCGCTCGCCGTCGTCGACGGCGCCCTCCTCGGCAGCTACCGCTACACCCGAGGTGCGCTCGATGAGTCGTCCGCAGGAACGGTGGACCGGGTCGCCGTGCTGCACGCGGGCCATCTCGACGCGCGCCCGGTCAGCGATCGCGTCACCGTGGCGAGGGGGGTCTACGCCGCACGGGAGTGGATCAACCTGCCGGGCAACCTCCTCCATCCGGAATCGTTCAGTGAGCAGGTCCGGGCTCTGGTTGCGGACTCCAAGGTGAGCGTCGATGTCCTCGATGACAAGGCCCTCGCCAAGGGCGGCTACGGCGGCCTCACCGCGGTCGGCGGCGGGTCGGCCAGGCCTCCCCGGCTGGTCCGGCTGAGCTACGCCCCACGCGGCGCCAAGACCCATCTCGCTCTGGTCGGCAAGGGCATCACGTTCGACAGCGGTGGACTCAACCTGAAGCCCGGCGACGGCATGTACACGATGAAGTGCGACATGTCCGGCGCTGCGGCGGTGTTGGCTGCGACGTACGCGATCGCCACGCTCGGCCTCAAAGTCAAGGTCACCGCCTATGGGGCGCTGGCGGAGAACATGCCGTCCGGCAGCGCCTACCGGCCTTCAGACGTCTTGACGATCTACGGCGGCAAGACGGTGGAGAACGGCAACTCTGACGCCGAAGGGCGGCTGGTGATGGCGGATGCCCTCGCACGCTCCGCCGAGGACAAACCCGACCTGGTGATCGATGTCGCCACCTTGACCGGCTCCTGCGTGGTCGCACTCGGCGAGCGCACGGCCGGCGTCATGGCCAATGACCAGTCGGCGGCGGACCGCGTGCTGGAGGCAGCGCGGATGGTCGGCGAGGACATGTGGCAACTGCCGATCCTGGACGAACTGCGAGCCAAGCTCGAATCCAAGGTCGCCGACCTGCGCTCGACCGGGAACGATCGCTGGGCTGGGGCGCAGCTCGCAGCGGCGTTTTTGCGTGAGTTCGTCCCCGCCGGAACGCCGTGGGTGCATCTGGACATTGCTGGGCCTGCGTTCCACACGGGCGCGCCGTACGGCTACATCACAACCGGCGGCACCGGAGTTGGGGTGCGGACGTTGGTCGAGGTCGCACGCTCCCTGAGCTGACCGAGCGGGCCCGTGGTCGCGGGTGTGCCGTGCTGGCGGAGATACGCGGCGCCGTGCCATCCCCCCCGGCTGGCGCGGTGCCCCGCCAGCACGGCTGGTACGGCGCCCACCGAGCCCCCTCGGCCCGCTCAACCCGCTGAGATGGCGACCGACCGGCGCGCGCCCCGACCAGGGTTCGGCGCCGCCGACCAGCCGGATTGGATCGATGTCGCCACATTCGCCGACTCGGTCGCTGGTCGGCAACCGCCGTCAGCGCAGGTCGGGATGCTTCTTGTTGCGGGTGTTGTAGTCCCGCATCCGCTGGGGATAGCCGACGACGGCCGCGTCGTACCCCGGAATCTGCAGATGTTCGGCGAAGGCGTGCGCCCATTCCGGCGACGGCACCACGCGCCGGGTCCACTCGCCGTCGTAGGCCACCAGCAGCAAGGTCGTGTCCGTCACCGCGGTCTTCGGCTCGACGAACGCTTCAACCCCACGCCGTGTGCGCGCGAACTGGGTCAAGTGCTGGGTCACGGCGTTGTCGACACCGCGATTCTCGACGGAGTGGCGCGCCTTGCGCTGGACTCGATTCGTCGTGCGTCGCAACCACCCCATGGGCCAATTATGGCCGCGTCGACCAGGGCGCACGATCGTCCGCGCGGCAACAGGTGCCGGCGGCCGGGACGACGGGAACGCGCGGCGATCCGGCGACGCGACAGGCCGGTGCTGACAAGATGGCCGCATGGCAGCGACCTTCGATCTCGTCGTCCTCGGCGCCGGCAGCGGCGGGTATGCCACCGCGTTGCGCGCCCGACAACTCGGGCTGACGGTAGCGCTGGTCGAGCAGGACAAGGTGGGCGGGACGTGCCTGCATCGGGGCTGCATTCCTACCAAGGCCCTGCTGCACGCAGCGGAGGTCGCCGACACCGTCCGTGAGGCCGCGGGCTTCGGCGTCCACGCCACACTGGACAAGGTCGACATGGCCGGCGTACTCAGCTATTCCGGGAAGGTCGTCGACCGTCTCTACAAGGGCCTCGCGGGGATGGTCAAGAGCCGCGACATCACTGTGGTCAGCGGCACCGGACGGCTGGTGGACGCCGGCGAGTCCGTCGGAATCGCGGTTGGCGACGACCTGCTCACCGGGACTGCGACGGTGCTCGCGTCGGGTTCGCACACTCGGACTCTGCCCGGCCTCGAGATCGACGGTGAGCGCGTGCTGAGCAGCGAACACGCGCTGCGACTCGCGACGCTGCCCGCCTCCGCCCTGGTCCTCGGCGGCGGGGTGATCGGAGTCGAGATGGCGTCGGCATGGCGTTCGCTCGGCGTCGACGTGACGATCATCGAGGCGCTACCCCGACTGGTGGCCAACGAGGAGGCCGCGATCTCCGCCGCCCTCGAGCGAGCGTTCCGGCGCCGCAAGATCGGCGTGCTCACCGGGTCCGCGATGGCGTCCTGCTCGGCCGGCGAGACCGGCGTCCAGGTCACCCTCGCCGATGGACGCCAGCTCGACGCCGAGGTGCTCTTGGTTGCCGTCGGACGCGGTCCGAGCAGCGCAGGGTTGGGGTACGAAGACGCCGGCGTCCGGCTCGACCGCGGCTTCGTCGTCGTCGACGAACGGCTCCGCACGACGGTGCCGGGCGTGTACGCCGTCGGCGACCTGGTGGCGGGTCCGCAACTCGCCCATCGCGGCTTCGCGCACGGCATCTTCGTCGCCGAGGAGACCGCGCACCGCCTCGGACGCACGGAGCGGGCGCCGGTACCGATTGACGACGACGCCATCCCCAAGGTCACCTACAGCTCGCCCGAGATCGCCTCGGTCGGGCTGACCGAGGAGGCGGCGCGGGCACGCTTCGGTGATGTCCAGACCCTCACCTACGACTTGGCAGGCAACGGCAAGTCGCAGATCCTGCGGACCCAGGGCTTCGTCAAGCTGGTCCGCCGCGTGGGCGGGCCGGTCGTCGGCGTTCACATGATCGGTGCCCGGATCAGCGAGCTTGTTGGCGAGGCGCAACTCATCACCAGTTGGGACGCCTTCCCCGACGATGTCGCCGGACTCCTGCACGCGCATCCCACCCAGGACGAGGCGCTCGGCGAGGCGCATCTCGCGCTGGCGGGGAAACCCTTGCACTCGCACGGCTGAATTGGTGAGATCAGACCGCGGCTCGGCTCGCCCACTGCGCGTCAGTGGTGCATTCGGTTGCGCCGCGGACAGGACGAGCAATGGTGCTGACTCCGCGCGTCTCGCGGAGGCTAGGCTGCTGCAAGCCGGCACCGTCAGGCCACAACGCAGCGCGATAAAGGAGTCCAAACCACCATGTCGACTTCTGTAACCCTTCCGGCCCTCGGTGAGAGTGTCACTGAGGGCACCGTCAGCCGCTGGCTCAAGCGGGTCGGCGACACGGTGGAGGCGGACGAACCGCTGCTGGAGGTGTCGACCGACAAGGTCGACACCGAAATCCCCTCGCCCACGTCGGGTGTGCTACTCGAGATCAAGGCCCAAGAGGACGAGACCGTCGAGGTCGGCGCGATTCTGGCCGTGATCGGTGACCCCGACGAGGCTGGCTCGGGCGGTGGCGGGTCTGAAGCACCGGCGCCCGACGCGCAGCCCGAGCCTGAGCCCGAACCTGAGCCGGAAGCTGCAGCCGAGCCTGAGCCCATTGCGCCGCAACCCTCGACGTCCGGGACCGGCGGCGGAGGTGGCAGCGGGACCGAGGTGACGCTGCCCGCCTTGGGCGAGAGCGTCACCGAGGGCACCGTCAGCCGCTGGCTCAAGCAGGTGGGCGAGACCGTCGAAGCGGACGAGCCGTTGCTGGAGGTGTCCACCGACAAGGTCGACACGGAGATCCCGTCGCCCGTCTCAGGCACGCTGCTCGAGGTCCGGGTGCAGGAGGACGAGACGGTGACGGTCGGCGCCGTCCTCGCCGTGGTCGGCGAAGCGGGTGCTGCCGCGCCCGCCGCAGCTGAGCCGGCTCCGGCACCGGCGGCCGAGCCCAAGGCACCGGCGTCGGCCCCGGCACCTGCCCAGGACCCTCAGCCGGAACGCCACGGGCCCAGTGAGCCCGCCGCCCCGGCCGCACCCGTCGCTTCCGAGTCCGACGCGGGCTATGTGACGCCGCTGGTGCGCAAGCTCGCCAAGGAGCATGGTGTCGACCTGTCGACGGTGAAGGGTTCCGGTGTCGGCGGACGAGTGCGCAAGCAAGATGTCCTCGCCGCCGCGGAGGCGGCACAACAGGCGGCGGCGGAGGCCGAGCGCCGCGCCGCCGAAGCCAAGGCGGCGCCGCCTGCGGCAGCACCCCCTGCATCGCCTGCTCCGGCCGCGAAGGCTCCAGCGGCAGCACAACCGAGTGCGCTGCGCGGCACGACGGAGAAGATGACGCGGCTGCGGCAGACCATCGCAAAGCGGATGGTGGAGTCGCTGCAGGTGTCAGCCCAGTTGACGGCGACGGTCGAAGTCGACCTGACCGCTATCTCCCAGATCCGGGCGAAGGCGAAGGACGACTTCCGGCGTCGCGAAGGAGCCGGCCTCTCGTACCTGCCCTTCATCGCCAAGGCCACCATCGAGGCGCTGAAGGTCTACCCGAAGGTCAACGCAACGATCGACACCGAGGCGAACACCGTCACCTATCCCGATGCCGAGCACCTGGGCGTCGCGGTGGACACCGAGAAGGGCCTGCTCGTCCCGGTGATCAAGGACGCCGGCGACCTGAGCGTCTCCGGCTTGGCCAAGCGAATCGCTGATCTCGCGGCGCGCACCCGGCAGAACAAGGTGAGCCCGGACGAGCTCTCCGGCGGCACCTTCACGCTGACGAACTACGGTTCGGCCGGCACGTTGATGGATACCCCGATCATCAACCAGCCGCAGGTGGCCATCCTCGGCACCGGTGCACTCGTCAAGCGGCCGGTCGTGGTGAACGATCCGCGGCTCGGCCAGGTCATCGCGGTCCGCGACATGATGTACCTCTCGATGTCCTACGACCACCGGATCGTGGATGGCGCCGACGCCGCCCGCTTCCTCAGCGCGGTCAAGGCGCGACTGGAGGAAGGCGACTTCGGCTCCGAGTTCGGGGTCTGATCCGACTGCATGAAATGGCTGCTCGCCGGAGCCTCCGGCTTCCTCGGAACGGCGCTTCGCGTCCGGCTGGCTGACGCCGGCCACGAGGTCGTCCGCCTGGTACGCCGCGAGCCCGCCACCAGCCTGGAGCACCGCTGGGATCCCGCCGAGGGAAAACTGGACCCTGGCGTTTTCGACGGGGTGGACGCGGTGGTGAGCCTCGGCGGAGTGCCCGTGTTCGGCTTGCCCTGGACGGCCGCGCGGCGCAAGGCCATTCTGTCGTCGCGGGTGGACGCGACCCGCACGATTGCCGAGGCGCTCGCCACTCTGCAGGCAACGCGCGGCACAAGCCCCGTTCTGTTGTCGGCGAGCGGGGTCGCCCGTTACGGCACTGAGCGGACGGAGACGCCACAAACCGAGGAGTCCGGCGCGGCGCCGGACTTCCTCGCCCAGGTGACGGTGCATTGGGAGGCCGCCACGCGCGCCGCCTCGGATGCCGGCGTCCGGGTGGTGCTGCTGCGCACCAGCCCTGTCCTCGGTCGCGGTGGTGGCCTCGGGCAGCCGCTGCGGTGGGCCTGGAACGTCGGCCTCGGGGCAGTGCTCGGTGACGGACGCCAGCGAATGCCGATGATTGCCCTCGAGGACTATCTGCGTTCGGTGCTGTGGCTCGCCGAGAATCCCGCTGCGCACGGTCCGTACAACCTGACCCTGCCGGAACCGATGACCAACCGGGAGTTCAGCGATGCGCTCGCGCGGGCCCTGCATCGCCCGCGGTTCCTCGGTGTGCCCGCCGCTGTCATCCGTACCGCGCTCGGCGAAGAAGCGGAGCAACTCCTCGGCGACATGTACGTGCTGCCCAAGCGCCTGACCGACGCGGGTTTCGAGTTCGTCGCCCCGAGTGTCGCCGAACTCGTCGATGCCGCGCTGCGCACTGATTGATCTCGATCAGCGCATCGAGACGATCACTGCGGCCTAGACTCGCGCCATGCCAGTGCAGTTCCTCCCCACCGGGCTGGGCCGGGACGAGATCGACTACCAGTGGGCATGGGACCTTCAGCGTCGCATCCATGCCGAGGTCGTCGCCGGCGAGCGCCCGGACACCGTGCTGCTGCTCGAGCACGCATCGGTCTACACCGCGGGCAAGCGCACCGAGCCGCACGAGCGGCCCCTGGACGGCACACCGGTCGTCGAGGTGGACCGTGGCGGCAAGATCACCTGGCATGGGCCGGGCCAGCTCGTCGGCTACCCGATCGTCCGCCTGCCGGAGGCCGTAGGGGTCGTCGACTACGTCCGCCGCCTGGAGGAGGCGTTGATCACGACGCTCTCCGGCTTCGGGCTGCAGACCGGACGGGTCCGAGGCCGCTCCGGTGTCTGGCTGCCGGCCGACGATGAACGTCCCGAGCGCAAGATCGCCGCCATCGGCGTACGGGTGGCGGGCGGCGTCACGATGCACGGGTTCGCACTGAACGTCGCCCCGGATCTGACCTGGTTCGACCGCATCGTGCCCTGCGGGCTCACCGACGTCGGCGTGACGTCGATGGCGGCCGAACTCGGCAACCGCCCGGGCCTCACCGACGTAGCAGCCGCCCTCCGGCCTCACCTGGAGCACTACCTCGCCTTCGAGGCGTACCAGCAGTCGCCCGACATCGCACGGGTCGCACCCCCGCTTCCGTCCGTCACGTACGGACTGACGGTCGGAGCGGCGTAGCGGCGCGGCCACGCCATCGAAGCCGGTCCTGGCACGAGGACTGTCGAGACATCTTCCGACCCCCGCTGCGGCGGGCCGACCTCCGATGAGTGCCACATGACCACCTCTGCAGTCGATCCTCCCTGGGTGATCGAGGCGACCGGTCTGCGCAAGAGCTACCGCTCGGGCGTGGGCGCAAGCGCTGCGCTGGACGGGCTGGACCTGCATGTGCCGCGCGGCGGCGTGCACGGCTTCGTCGGCCCGAACGGCTCGGGCAAGACGACCACCATCCGCATCCTGCTCGGCCTGGTTCGGCCGGACGCCGGCACGGTGCGGATCTTCGGACACGACGTCTCGCGCGACCTTCCCGAGGTCGTCGACCGGGTCGGCGCGATCGTGGAACAGCCGCGCTTCTTTCCGCACTTCTCCGCGCAGAAGAACCTGATGGTGCTTGCGCGCGCCATCGGCGTGCCGCGAGGACGGGTAGGCGTGGTGCTGGACCAGGTCGGACTCGCCGATCGAGCGAAGGCGCGCTATCGCACCTACTCACTGGGAATGAAGCAGCGGCTCGCGGTCGCAGCAGCGCTGCTGAAGAATCCGGACCTGGTCATCTTCGACGAGCCGACGAACGGGCTCGATCCGGCTGGAATCCACGCCCTGCGCGGGCTGATTCGCGGGCTGGCTGCGGAGGGCAAGACGGTCGTGGTCTCCAGCCACATCCTCGCCGAGGTCCAGCAGCTCGCCCAGACGATCTCCATCGTCGGCCGCGGCCGACTGCTCGCCGAGGGCCCCGTCGCTGAGATCCTGGCCCGGACGGAGCTGCCCTGGAGCCGGGTGGTCGTCGCTGAGCCGTTGCGTGCCGCAGGTGTGCTGCATGCGGCCGGCTACCACGTCCAGACTCTCCCGGACGACTCGCTGCGGGTCGCTGCGCCCCATGGCTACGACCCTGCCGGGATCACGCGGGCACTGGCGGCCGAAGGACTCTATGTCGCCGAACTCGCGCCCGTGACGACCGCCTTGGAAGACGTCTTCCTGTCCTTGACGGCGAGCAGCGCCCTCGGCGCACCGCCGATCTTCCCACCGCGCCAGCCAGGCGACTACCCGGCCGCACGCGAGGCCTTGGCCTCCGGGGAACCCGCGCAGCCCGCCGACAGGCCGGGTGCGCCCCCCCGATCGACCGCACCCAATCCTTCAGAAGGAACCGGAACGAAGCCGTGATCACACTCGTCCTCAGCGAGGTGTCGCGCCTCGTCGGCCGCCGGGTTGCGCTCGCTGCACTGCTCCTGGCACTGAGCGTGACAGCCATCGGCGTGGTAGGCGGGGGCATTGAGATGCAACCGATGTCCCCAGCCGAGGTCGCCGAGGCGAATCGCGATTATCAGCGCGACCTGAACGATTGGAGGGCGGAAGGTAGCGACTCCGCAGAGGAGTGCGTCGACGATCCTGACACTTACTGCGCTCCGAGCCGCGACGCTTACTTCTGGGAGCCGCTGACGCCGCGGGAGGCGGTTGAGGCGGCCACTGAGACGGCCGCCTGGCTGATCGGGGTGGTTGCTTTCCTGCTGGCGGCGAGTTCCATCGGCGCCGAGTTCGCCAGCGGATCCATCGGCACGTGGCTGACCTTTGTCCCGCGGCGCGGGGCCGTGTTCGCCTCGAAGCTGATCGCACTGGTAGTACCGGTGACGCTCATCTCGGCCATCTGCCTCGGCACGCTCATCCTCGGGATCGCAACGATCGCATGGTTGTCGGGCATCGACACGATCGGCATGGGAGCGGCCGTCGTTGCGTCCGGCCGCGCGCTCGCGGTACCGGCGACGCTGGCAGCTCTGGGCTATTGCCTCGGGATGCTGACCCGCTCGACCGCCGTGACCGTGGGAATCCTGGCCGGATATCTCGTCGCGGTGTTCGGTTTCCACAACGCCCTTGCAGCGATTGTCCGGGGGCGCTTCGAGTACCTGGTCCCACCGCCCGGCGGCTTCGACGACTACGAGGTGGACGGCGTCGAACGCTCGGTCGGCTTGGTGCACGGGGTGTCGTTCACCATCACCCTGCTCGCGAGCGCCATCGCTAGTAGCGCAGCTGTCTTCCGCCGCCGCGACGTCCACTGACGTCGCGGGGCGCCGCGACGCCGACCAACCGGCGGATGCCGCGGGTACGCTGAGCCGGTGACCATCGCCCCCGAAGGGCGCAAGCTGTTGCGCCTCGAAGTGCGCAATGCCAGCGTGCCGATCGAGAAGAAGCCCGCGTGGATCAAGACGACCGCGCGGATGGGGCCGGAGTACCGCGATCTGCAGCAGCTGGTGCGCAGCGAGGGTTTGCACACGGTGTGCCAGGAGGCGGGCTGCCCGAACATCTTCGAGTGCTGGGAAGACCGCGAGGCGACGTTCCTCATCGGCGGTGACCAGTGCACCCGCCGCTGTGACTTCTGTCAGATCGACACCGGGAAGCCCGCCGACTTCGACGACCAGGAGCCGCGCCGGGTCGCCGAATCGGTACGCACGATGGGGCTCCGGTACGCCACCGTCACCGGGGTGTGCCGGGACGATCTGCCGGACGAGGGCGCCTGGTTGTACGCCGAGACGATCCGGCAGATCCACGCCCTGAACCCCGACACCGGCGTCGAGATGCTGGCCCCCGACTTCTCCGGCAACCTCGACTACCTCGGCCAGCTTTTCGATGCGCGACCCGAGGTGTTCGCGCACAACGTCGAGACGGTGCCGCGAGTCTTCAAGCGGATCAGGCCGGGCTTCCGCTACGACCGCTCACTGGGTGTGCTGTCGGCCTCCCGGGCAGCCGGGCTGGTGACGAAGTCCAACCTGATCCTCGGAATGGGTGAGACCCGTGCCGAGGTGAGCGAGGCGCTCGGCGACCTGTACGGCGCCGGGGTCGAACTGATCACCATCACGCAGTATTTGCGGCCCTCTCCCAGACACCATCCGGTCGAGCGATGGGTGAAGCCGGAGGAGTTCGTAGAGTTAGCGGCCGAGGCGACGGAGCTGGGTTTCGCCGGGGTGATGAGCGGGCCACTGGTGCGCTCGTCGTACCGGGCCGGCCGGCTCTACCAGCAGGCGCTCAGCGCCCGCCAGCCTGCAACCGCCGAAAGGGAGTGACCTGTCATGGCTGACCCGGCACGGGGAGGCGCCCGCGACGCCAAGGCTGACGCGCGAGCCGCGAAGGCGCAAGCGAAGGCAGCGAAGAAGGCCGAGAAGGCCCGGCGGAAAGCCAGCGACGACCCGGCCGACATGGGCCGCATTCGGCAGATCATCCGGGCGTACCAGGTCACGCATCAGTACGACAAGGCACTGCCCTATCTGCTCCTCGCCTGCTTCCTGGGCCCGATTGCGCTCGGGCTGGTGCTCGGCTTCACCATCGGCTACAAGTTCAACTTCATCTTCGGCGGCGTCGGTGTCGGTCTGCTGCTGACCATGATCGTGCTCGGCCGGCGGGCCAAGCGGGCGACGTACAAGAGGTACGCCGGTCAGGCCGGCTCGGCCGAGGTGGCGTTGCAGATGCTGCCGAAGCAGTGGGTTTCGACACCCGGCATCGCGGCGAACCGAAGCCGTGACCTGGTCCACCGCACCGTCGGCCCCGGCGGGCTGGTGCTGATCGGCGAGGGTGAGCCCGGTCGGGTCCGCCAGTTGCTCGCGAGCGAGGCTCGCAAGCACGAGCGAGTCGCCTACGGCATCACCGTGACCACGCTGATCATGGGCGAGAAGGAGGGCCAGGTGCCGCTGACCAAGCTCACCGACCACATCCGCAAGCTGCCCAAGGTGCTGCAACCGATCCAGGTGACCGACCTTCGGCAACGGCTCCGTGCCTTGGATGCGGTCCGGCCCCCGGTCGGCGTACCCAAGGGCCCGATTCCGACCAGCGCGCGTCAGGTGCGCGGTACGAAGCACGCGCTGCGCGGGCGCTGACCGCGGTCACCGTCCGACGAGATCAGGCGCGCCGTCGCCACACCCCGTGGGGATAACCCCCGGTCCAAGAGGCCGGTTAGCCTGATCGTGTCCCCGCTCCGGATCCGGAACCGTTGTGGCTATGAATCCCTCGACCACAGCGAGCGTCTGGACCGATCCGGACGAGTACACACCCCCCGCACCACTGACCTCCGGAGCCGATGATGTCCACGGACTCCAGTCGCCGCCGGTGATTCGCGCCGCCGGCCGCAACTTCCTCGCGATCGTCGGCCTCTTCATCGTCTCCGTCGCCGCTTTCACGGTCGGCGCAACGCTCTTCAGCCTCGGACTCAGCCTGCTGGTGCTGGTTGCCGGACTGTTCATCCTGGTCGGCTGCCTGATCGCGGCCGGTGCGTTCGCTCAGGCGACCAAGGCGGTGCTGAACCTCACCGGTGCCGACCTGCCCCCGACTGTCTATCCGCCCCGTGCGGGCCGATTCCCGCTGCTGGCTCGGCTGCGCAGCGGCCAGGCCTGGCGCGATCTGCTCTACATCGGGGTCGCCTTCCCGCTCAGCGTCGCGTCCTTCTCCATCGCCGTGAGCTGGGTGGCGGGCGGCCTGGGCGGCGTGACGTACTGGTTCTGGAGCCGCTACCTGCCGCCGCAGGAGCCGGAGGGGCTGGCGAATCTGCTCGGCTTCCCGGGCCATGTCGCCGAGGTGGTGCTCAACTCGGCCCTCGGCACCGTGCTGGTGCTGACCACTCCCCTCGTGCTCGCCGGACTGGTCCGCTTGCATGTGGCGATCGCCCGTGGCCTGCTGGTCGACGAGAGTTCGGCCCTGCGCGCACGGGTCAGCCAGCTGACGGAGAGCCGCACGGCCGCCGGTGAGGCAGAGGCGCACACCCTGCGCCGGCTCGAGCGGGATCTGCACGACGGCCCCCAGCAGCGGCTGGTGCGACTCGGGATGGACATCTCCAGCGCGCAGCGGCGCATCGACAGCGATCCGAGCCAGGCGAAGGAACTGCTGGAGGCCGCGTACCAGCAGTCTCAGGAGGCACTGACCGAGATCCGGCAGCTGTCCCGCGGCATCGCGCCGCCGATCCTGGCCGAGCAGGGTCTGGAAGCGGCGATCACCACGCTCGCAGCCCGCTGCACCGTAGTGACGACGGTCGAGGTCGGGCCTGTGGTGCTGACCGATGCGGCCCAGAACGCCGCCTACTTCGTCGTGGCCGAGGCGCTGGCCAACATGGAGAAGCACAGCGCCGCGAGCCGTTGCGACGTTGAGATCCGCCAGGTCGGCGGCGTGGTCATCATCGCGATCACCGACAACGGTGTTGGCGGCGCCTCGCTGGCGCGCGGCCAAGGTCTCGCCGGACTGGCGGACCGACTGCGCGGCGTCGACGGCAGCCTCGCGGTGAGTTCGCCGGACGGCGGGCCTACCCAGGTCACCGCAACCATTCCGTCTCTGCGCTGACCCGAGCGCGCTGCCCCACGGCTCGACTCCCGCCCCGTCGGCACCCGCTGCCGACGGGGCGGGATGGTTCAATGCCGAAGTGAACGCGGCATCGCCGACCTCCCCGAGCCCTCCCGGCCGCGGCCCCGGTCCGCTCGGTCTGCGGATCGTGGTTGCAGACGATTCGGTGCTGCTCAGGGAGGGTCTGATCCGGCTGCTCGACGAGGCCGGCTGCACGATCGTGGCAGCCGTCGGCGAGGCACCGGCGCTGGTCGCGGCGGTCGTCGAACACCGCCCCGATGTGGCGGTCGTCGATATCCGGATGCCGCCGACGATGAGCGATGACGGGCTGCGCGCAGCGGTTCAGGCGCGGACCCTTCTTCCTCGCCTTGGGGTGCTGCTGCTGTCGGCGTACGTCGAACTCCGGTACGCCCAGGCCCTCCTCTCCGACGGCCGTGGCGGCACCGGCTACCTGCTCAAGGACCGGGTCGCGTCGCTGACCACGCTGACCGACGCGCTGAGCACGATCGCCCGCGGCGGCACCGTGCTCGACCCGGAGGTGGTCTCCCAGCTCCTGGTGCCCCGGCGAGAAGACCCGCTGAGCCGGCTGACACCGCGCGAGCGCGACGTGCTCGGCCTGATGGCCGAAGGGCGTAGCAACGCGGCGATCGCCGAGCGGCTGGTCGTGTCGCCGGGCGCGGTGGAGAAGCACGTGACCAGCATCTTCGCCAAGATCGACCTGGCGGACGAGGCGTCGGACAACCGGCGGGTGCTCGCCGTGCTCGCCTGGCTGAAGCAGCGCTGAGGGCGGCGCGAGGCACGCTGCGCCGGAGAGCGATCGGGCAACGAGCCGGACTACGGTGAGCAGGTGCAGAGCCCCGTGGAGGAGTTGCGACGGTCTCTCGGCGACGCCGTCAGCACCGACCCGGTGGCACTGGCGAACTATCGCTTCGACTGGTCACGAGACCCCCGCGCTGGAGTGCCGATCGCCGTGGTCCGGGCGCGGAGTGCCGCCGATGTCGAGGCGACGCTGCGCTGGGCGGCGGCGCACCGGATCCCGGTCGTCCCCCGCGGAGCCGGCAGCGGGCTGTCGGGTGGCTCCAGCGCTGTCGACGGGGGCATCGTGCTGAGCCTCGAGCGGATGCGTGGCATTGAGATCGACCTCGCAAGCCGCGTGGCCGTGGTCGAACCCGGGGCACTGAACTCCGAGGTCAAGGCTGCTGCCGCCGCGCACGGGCTGTGGTACCCGCCGGACCCGTCGTCGTACGAGATGTGCTCGATCGGCGGCAACATCGCCACCAACGCCGGTGGGTTGTGTTGCGTGAAGTACGGCGTCACGACCGACTACGTGCTGGGTCTGGACGTCGTGCTCGCTGACGGGACACCGATCACCCTCGGCGGCAAGCGCATCAAGGACGTGGCCGGGCTGTCGCTGCTGAAGCTGTTCGTCGGCAGCGAAGGCACCCTCGGGGTGGTCACCCGCGCGGTCCTCCGACTGGTGCCGGCTCAACCCCCGCGCGCGACGCTGGTCGCCTCCTTTCCGACTGCTGCAGCGGCAGCCGAGGCCGTGGTGGCGATTGGGCGGACGCTACGGCCGTCGATGATGGAGCTGATGGACCGGACAGCCGTCAACGCGGTCGAGGACTATCGGCCGATGGGCCTGGACCGCGCCATCGGCGCGCTGCTCATCGTCCAGTCCGACGCACCCGGCGCGGCGCGGGCGGAGGAGATCCAACAGATCGAGGCCGCGTGCGAGGCCGCCGGAGCGACCGAGGTGTTCGCGACCGACGATCCCGACGAAGGCGAGTTGTTCGTCGCCGCGCGGCGAGCCGCTTTCCCCGCCATCGAGGCACGTGGGGCAATCCTGCTCGAAGACGTTGGCGCACCGGTACCCCAGCTGCCGGACCTGATCGCGGCCGTCGCGGCCATCGCCGATCGGTACGGGGTGGAGATTCCTGTCGTCGCGCACGCAGGCGACGGCAACACCCACCCGATCATCGTCTTCGACCGCTCCGACCCAGGGTCGGCGACGCGTGCACACCAGGCATTCGACGAGATCATGGCGGCCGCGATCGCCCTCGGCGGGACGATCACCGGCGAGCACGGGGTGGGCCGAGCCAAGAAGTCGGCGCTGCCGGACCAGCTGGGGCCCGAGGTGATGGCCCTGACGCGCACGATCAAGGACGCACTCGACCCCCTCGGCATCCTGAACCCGGGCGCGGTCGTCTGAGCACCCGTCGCGGCCGGGACCGCTCCGACGGCGTCCCGCCACGACCCGTTCAGCGGCGGTTGGTGACGACCGTGCCGAGCGCGAGGTCCTGCAGGCCGCGCCGGTTCGCTCCGATGATCAGCGCGGGCAAGGCGAGGCTCACCAGGATGGCCCGGGCGATCGCTCGAGGAAAGCCCAGCGGCTGCCCATCGAGCCGGACGACGGCGATTCGGAAGAGGATCTGGCCGAAGCTCCCGGCGGCCACCGCACCCAACATGCTCGATTCCACGCAGAAGGTCGCCAGCACCATCCACGCGCGCCAGCCGCCGCCCGTCATCACGGCGCTACCGAACAGCCCGACGGCAACGGCCATCGACGCCAACCAGTCCACGACCAGGGCGAGAATGCGCGAATTCCAGCCGGCCAGCGAGCCGCGGCCGGAGCGCGGCAGCCCCAGATCCTGCCCCGGATAGGTCGTCGGCTCAGCCATCGACAGTCACGGCTGAAGGCTACTCATGAGCTGTCCATCGACCCCGAGTTCGCCCCGACGCACCTGCGTCGACGCGACGGGGGTCTCACATCGCGGGACCATGCCCCGGCTCCGCCGCCGGATGGTGCGCAACAATGCTCGGGTTCAGCCGACCGTCATCACTCGACGGGACAGCGCATCGGTGGATCGGTCTTCCGGGCGGCGCACCCGCGTCATGGCCGCGAAACCGAGGCGCAACCGAACCGAAACGCGCCCTTGGGTACATTCCCGGGAGCGGAGAGCGGTCACGGTCGCGCTCGTCCAGCCCATCGCGTGCCGACGGCACACAACACCTCACCGGAGGATTCATGTTCAAAGGCGCCGACGATCTGTTGGCCTATGTCAAGGATGAGGGCGTCGAGATCATCGATGTCCGCTTCTGTGACCTGCCCGGCATCATGCAGCACTTCACCGTCCCCGCTGGCTCCTTCGACGAAGACGTCTTTGAGAACGGCCTGGCCTTCGACGGTTCGTCGATCCGTGGCTTCCAGAAGATCCACGAGTCCGACATGGCGCTGCTGCCCGACCCGACGACGGCCTACATCGATCCCTTCCGGATCGCCAAGACCCTCTGCATCAACTTCTTCGTGCACGATCCGTTGACCAAGGAGCCGTACAGCCGCGACCCGCGCAACATCGCGCGCAAGGCGGAGAACTACCTCGCCTCCACCGGCATCGGCGACACCGCATTCTTCGCGCCCGAGGCCGAGTTCTACGTCTTCGACGACGTGCGCTTCGAGACGAAGCAGAACACCGGCTACTACTCCATCGACTCCGTCGCCGGCGCCTGGAACACCGGCCGCGTGGAGGAGGGTGGCAACCGGGGCTACAAGGTCCGCTACAAGGGCGGCTACTTCCCCGTTCCGCCGGTCGACCACTTTGCCGACCTGCGCGACACCATGGTGAAGAACCTGGAGAGCGTCGGCCTCATCGTCGAGCGCGCCCACCACGAGGTCGGCACGGCCGGCCAGGCGGAGATCAACTACCGCTTCAACACCATGCTCAGCGCGGGCGACGACATCCAGAAGTTCAAGTACATCATCAAGAACACCGCCTGGGCCGCCGGCAAGACTGCGACCTTCATGCCGAAGCCGATCTTCGGTGACAACGGCTCGGGCATGCACGTGCACTCCTCGATCTGGAACGGCGGGAGCCCGCTGTTCTACGACGAGGCCGGCTACGGCGGCCTGTCCGACCTCGCCCGCTGGTACATCGGCGGCATCCTGGAGCACGCCCCGTCGATCCTGGCGTTCACCAACCCGAGCGTGAACTCCTACCACCGCCTGGTGCCGGGCTTCGAGGCCCCGGTCAACCTGGTCTACAGCTCGCGCAACCGGTCGGCCGCGATGCGTATCCCGATCACCGGCTCGAACCCGAAGGCCAAGCGCGTCGAGTTCCGCTGCCCGGACCCGTCGTCGAACCCGTACCTGGCATTTGCCGCGTTGCTGCTCGCCGGCATCGACGGGATCCAGAAGAAGACCGAGCCCCTCCCGCCGGTCGACAAGGACCTCTACGAGCTGCCGCCGGAGGAGCACGCAGGTGTCCCGACCGTTCCGGACAGCCTGGGCGGAGTACTGGACAACCTGGAGGCCGACCACGACTTCCTGCTGGCCGGCGACGTCTTCACCCCCGACCTGATCGAAACCTGGGTCGAGCTGAAGCGTGCCGACATCGATGCCGTGCGGCTGCGCCCGCACCCGCACGAGTTCGAGCTCTACTACGACGTGTGACCCTCTTCTGTGCGCTGACTAGGGAGGATGTTTTCAGCCTCCCTTCTCAGTCCGCAGACTGTCCGCAGGAACTTCACTCCGGGCCGCGATCACTCTGTTGATCGCGGCCCGAGTGCTGTCATCGGAGTCGGGCCACAGGTGCCCGTAGGTGTCGAGAGTCGTCTTGGCCGACCCGTGCCTCATGCGCGCCTGGACCACCTTGACGTCCAGCCCGGCGGCGATCAGCAGGCTCGCGTAGTAGTGGCGCAGGTCGTGGAAGCGGAAGCCGTCAGGCAGGCCGGGGACGCCGGCCCGAGCCTGGCGGAACGCCCGCTGGAGCTGCCAGGGGCCGAGCTGGTGCCCGAACTCGTCCGTCAGCATCCATCCGTCCGAGAACTCCGCGACGTGCGCCGACAGGGCGAGCGCGAGCGACTCGGGAATGGGGACTGGTGTACGGGAGGTCTCTGTCTTCAGTGTCTCGTCCGGGTACTGCCTGGCCGGGGAGACGATGCCGCGCATGAAGTCGACATCGGACACGCGCAGCCCGCAGACCTCAGCGAGGCGGAGCCCGGCGAAGGCGGCGAGGAGCAGCCCGGCCCGGAAGCGCGGCGGCAGGCTGTCGTGAAGCGCCCAGACGTGCGCCGTTGAGGCGACGTAGGGGCGCTGCGCCCCGGCCTTGGGGGACGTGCGTCGCGACGCTGGAGACCGCGTCAGGACGCCGTCATGCACAGCATCGGAGAGAACCTGCGCCAGCCTGGCATGCAGCGCGTAGACGTAGCTGTCCGCGAGCCCTTCACCGCGGAGCCCGGCCAGCCAAGACTTGATGTCGCTCGGGCGGATCGAGTCGAGCCTGCGCGCCCCGAAGTGGTCATTGATCCTCGCGACGTGCACCTCTGCCTGTCGCACGGTGCGGGGCTTGCGCGTCCGGTAGCCGTCGAGCCAGACCCCGGTCCACTCCCCCACGGTCATCTTCGCGACGCGCGGGTCAACCCAGGTTCCGGTCTGGATCTTCGCGGTCTCCTGGTCGAGCCACCGCTGCGCGTCGACCTTCCGTGTGAAGTGGCGGGCGTGCTCGCTCCCCGCGAGGTCGCGGTAGCGGGCGCGCCAGCGGCCGTTCTCACGCTTCTGGATGCTGGCCATTTGTCTTCGCCGCTCGCTTGCGTGCTCGATACGCCTTGACCCGAGCGTTACTGCCACAGGCTGGTGAGCAATAGGTGACGCCTGCTCGACGCGAGTAGTGGGTGGATGCGCCGACCTGGCGGGCGAACACGCGGGCACAGTTTGGGCAGGTCAGATAGTCCACCTCGTCAGCAAGGTCGTTGATGATCTGAAGGACGCCGGCCTCAAGGAAGGTGCACGCGCCGTCGCCGATCGCGCGGGCTTCGTCTCCTGCGACAATGACCCGCACTCTGGCATGGAACGGCGCTAGTGCGGCGTTGGCGTGGTAACCGAACGCTCTCCAGGCGTCCTCTTCGGTCCTGACTCGGTGGCCGTCATACGCCTCCTGCCAGACCGGGACGAGGTAATCGCCCTCCCGGTAGGCCACGGCGTGCCGGCCGAGAATCTCCAAGACCCGGAGCCTGTAGGCCACTTCGTCAAGGTGAACACCAAACCCCCGGTCGGGCTCGTACCGTGGCTCGTGGTAGAGCCTGTCGCGGTTGACCGCAAATCGGGCCCTTGCCTCTTTCGTCGCGGGAAACAAGTCTCGGTCCTCCAGTGCGGCCGGAACACCACCGACGCTCTGAGTGAAGTGGAGCAGCGCCTGCGGGTCCAGTAGGTCAACCTGGCGGGCTTGGCGTAGGTACAGCTCGGCTGGCGGTGGTGCCATGTGGCCACGCCAGTCAGCGAGCCAGCTTGTCTCCCCGAGCCAGATTGTCTCCCCGTCAAGCGTTGCATCGGGATAGTGGAGCAGGTCAGGAACCGGGACGGCGTATCCCGGCCAGGTCGTAACGGAAAGCTCTCCCTGTTCCACGTTTCCGATAGTGCCACTGCCGTGCCACGCTGTCAACGGAAGTCACGGGAAGCTACCGTGAAAAACCGTTACGGAGGTTGGGTTTGATGGCTCGCTTTCTTACGACAGACGAGTTGGCGGCGCTGTGTCGCACGCCCCCTGAGACAGTCCGGTACTGGCGGCACGTCGGCAAGGGGCCGCGGTCGTTCAAGATCGGTCGGCGAGTGCTGTACGAGGCGGCCGCAGTCGAAGAGTGGCTGGCCGAGCAGCAGAGCGCGCCCGCTCCAGCCGCATGAGCGCCAGAGAGCGACGAGGCGGCCCCCGCAACGAGGCCGCCTCCAAGTCGATCGCCACCAATGCCACCAACGAGGCCAGTGTACCCCTTGGGGGTATTGATCGAGCGATGGACGGGGCGAACTCGTCCTGGTGGTGGGCCGGCGCCGCGTTGGCGATTCAGCAGCTTGCGCGTCAGGGCGTCGGGTTCTCCGCTGAGCATGTCGTCGATCTGGTGGGCGAGCCTGATGATCCCCATCATCTTGGCGCGGCGTTGGCCGCGGCGTATCGCCGCGGTGTCATCGAGCCGGTCGGCGCGAGGATCGGTCGTGCGAACCGGCCGGTCCGGGTGTGGTGGGGGTGTGTCCGATGACCGGGGGCATGACTCTTGGCGTTCGGGTCGAGCACTTCCAGGCGCGTGTTCTGCAGGACGCGCTGGGTGAGGCGACGGCGGTCTATTGGCGTCGTCGGGCTCGGGCGTTCGAGGACGCGGCACCACGGCCGGGTGACTTCACGGGTGCGGCAACCGCTGAGGATCTGGCTGCGGCGCGAGGACGGTGCCGCGAAGCAGCCCTGGCGTGTCGGCGTCGGGCCGAGGTCGAGTCCTGGCCGGAGGGCCGCGAGGCAACGGTGGCCGAAGTCGCTGCCGTGCTCGGGGAGGTGGCGGCCTAGTGGCCGCGCTCGCGGACTGCCATGCCACCTTCGAGCGATGGCTGGGGGACGAGTACGACATGGACGCTCTAGACGCCGCGCTTGCCGCCGTTGCCGTTCAAGGACTCACGGGAGACCCATTGTGGTTGCTGCTCATCAGCGGGTCGGGCAACGCGAAGACTGAGACTGTGCAGGCGCTCACGGGCGCCGGGGCCATGGCCACCTCGACCATCACGAGCGAGGGTGCGCTGTTGTCGGCGACAGCCAAGCGTGAGCGCAGCAGCTCGGCTACCGGCGGACTGCTGCGAAAGCTGGGCTCCGGGGTCCTCGTGATCAAGGACGTGACCTCGATCCTGAGCATGAATCGCGAGGTGCGCGGGCAGGTGCTGGGCGCGCTGCGAGAGGTCTACGACGGGGCTTGGTCACGGAACGTCGGCACAGACGGCGGCCAAACCTTGGAATGGGCCGGCCGGATCACCGTTGTCGGGGCCGTCACCACCGCGTGGGACACGCACCACGCCGTGGTGGCGAGCATGGGCGATCGGTTCGTGCTGGTTCGGGTCGACTCGACGAAGGGGCGCCTGACCGCTGGTCGGCGGGCGATCGGGAACACGGGCAGCGAGGCCGAGATGCGCGCCGAACTGAGCGCGGCTGTAGGCCGCGTCGTCACGACGATGAATACCGACCCTGTGGATCTGACGCCGGCGGAAACCGAGTTGCTGCTGACGGCTGCCGACATTGTGACCCTGGCCCGAACGGCGGTCGAGCGCGACTACCGCGGCGATGTCATCGACTGCCACGCGCCTGAGATGCCGACGCGGTTTGCAAAGCAACTCGCCCAAGTGGTGCGAGGCGCAGTGGCGGTCGGGATGAGTCGTGGCGATGCGCGGCGGCTGGCCATCCGGTGCGCGCGTGACTCGACCCCACCACTACGGCTGGAGATCATCGAGGACGTTGCGGCCAACCCCGGAACGGACACTGCCGCGGTGCGCAAGCGGCTGAACAAGCCGCGGGCGACAGTCGATCGCGAGCTGCAAGCGCTGCACATGCTCGGTGTCTTGGTCTGCGAGGAGGAGACAGCAGAGTGGCGAGGGCAGCCCGTGACCAGGTGGCACTACAGGGTCAGCGAGCACGTCGATCCCGAGGCGATCAGCAAGGAAAACAGTGCCAGGAAAGTCACTACACGTCCCTACTCCCCTAGAGAAGAGGGGGAGCAGAGGTACACCCCACACCTAGTTACTGACTCTTCTGGCACTGATCGACCAGCAAGGAAGACGGCATGACAGGCCGGGTGGCTCTCATTCGCTGCCGCGCGGCGCACGACGAGTTGACCGTCGCTCTCGCTGGGCTGGCTGCTCGGGGTGTGCGTCCAGCGTGCTCAGGCGACAGGGCCGGGGAGTACTGGCTGAGTGAGGACGCCGCGGCTCGGGCGTTGGCTTCGGAGTGGTGCGGCGGTTGTCCGTTGCTGGAGCCGTGTGGAGCTGCGGCGCAGGCAGCCGGTGAGCGATTCGGTGTCTGGGCTGATATCGACCGGACGACAGTCCCGCGGTCGGCAAGGCGGGCAGCGTGATGGACGAGACGAGCGATCGGATCGACGCGGCGACCGCCGATGAGTTGCGAGCTGCCGCGGCGTTCGTTGCCGCGTGGTCTCGCCACGACCATGAAGCTTGTGCCGTCATCGTCGAGAGCATGAGCTGGCTGACGCTGCTGCTGCGGGTCGCGACGCTGGCCGTGGCGACCGTCGAGGCCGAGGCGATGCCGATGGACAAGTTCGTGGTCGAGTGGGCCAAGTGGTTGGCGGAGGTCGGTACCTGATGGTCTCACGCCAACAAGCCGGCTCGGAACGGTCACGTCACCAGGACCATCGGATGGCAGCGACCCGCAGTCGCGCCCTGGCGAGCGTGACTGCGAACGGGCCGCGTGTGGCACGAATGGGTGACAGCTTCCGAGGTGCTGCGAGGTGGCCGCGCGGTCGGATCTGCCAACGCGACCCGCGAGGTGTATCGCCAGGCTCGCCACCCCTGACGCGGGGGTGGGGGGCACTGCTCGGCGCAACCGCCGGATCGACAGCACCCGCCAACATGCCCCCCCGATATATCCCCGGAGACCTGGATCAATCGACCTATGAGGAGGTCTGAATGCCTGCTGTTAGAGCCCCGTCGGGGTTGAAGGCTGGCGGCCGGCGTCTGTGGCGCTCGGTCGCTGATGAGTATGAACTGGAGGAGCATGAGCGCGCGGTGCTCTTGGAGGCCTGCCGCACGGTTGACGCCTGCGCGGCGCTACAGGAGACGCTTGAGGCGGATGGGGTGATGAACGCCAGCCCGCAGGGGGTCCGGGCGCATCCTGCGCTGGTCGAGTTGCGGCAGCAGCGGCTGACGTTGGCGCGGCTGACGGCGGCGCTGCGGATTCCACTGGAGGACGACGAGGAGGCGGCTCCGAGGTTGCCTCAGCGGCGCGTCGGTGTGCGTCGGCCGTCGCTGCGGGTGGCGCAGTGAGGCGCCGGGTGCGGTCTGTCGAGGAGGCGGCCGAGATTGGCGCGCCTGCCCGGTTGCTGCGGTTTGATCCGTCGGAGTGGCCGAGTTCGGCTGATCCGGTGAGGAAGCCAGGCACGGCGTACGGGGAGGCGCTGACGGCGTTCGAGGCAGCGTGGGATGCCTTCCAGGCAGCGCGGCCTGGCGTCGGTCGAGCGGAGCGGGAGCGTGCCACTCAGGAGGCTTGGAAGGCGTTCCCTGACGACTACTTCGACTACTCCGAGTTGTAGGCGCGAGCTGCGATGAGGCGAAGGAGAGAAGTCGACGACTGCAGCGTGCCGCCCGTGCTCCAGCGATTCGATCCGGCGGACTGGGCGGCGGATGAGTGGAATGAGGCGTTCCAGGCCTGGCGGCGAGCTAGGAGGGTCTGGGCGGCGGAGCACCCCGATTCGGGCTTGGGGACTCCCGTCGACCTGTTCCTCGGTGAACTCCGTGTCAAGGAGCGGAGAGTTGCGGGTCAACGGGCCGTGACCTCCTCGCGCGATGGGGGGTGGCACTACGGGGAGAGGGAGGCTGGGGTCAGTAGGCGGGTGATGTCGCCTCGTCCGCCGCGCGGGGTCTCCACCCCCCCGGGGGTGGGGTGGTGAGTGGGCTGGTTGCGCCGGTGGGTGGCGTTTCGGCGAAGGTTCTCGACGCGGTGCTCAGCCGCCATCTGAGGCCGTATCTGAGGGTTCTGCCGTACGACGTGCGGCGTGAGGTTCTTCGTGCCGTTGAAGCGATCCACGAGGCGGCGTTGGCGCATGAGCGGGCGCGACACAGCGCCACTTCCTCGGGCGGTAGCGCGGAAGCGGTGTTGACGGAAACGCGCCCAGGCTTGAGTCAGGAGATCGGCACGGAACAGGCGGCGACGATCCTCGGCGTGACGGAGCGTCGGGTCTGCCAGCTTGCGGCGGCGTGGGCGGACGAGGGCTTGGCCCGCAAGGTCGGCCGGTCGTGGCTGATCGACCGGGGAGCGGTGGTGCTGTACCGGGGAAGCGAAAGGGCGGCGTGAGGTGTACTACGACGAGTTGGGTCGACCACGGTTCGACCCGCAGGGCTATCGGACGGCGGCCGAGCAGGCGGCCGAGCAGGCGGCCGAGACGCGCCGGCTGCATCGCGATCTCTCGCGAGCCCCCGAGTCCGGCGGCCCTGGCAACCCGGAGATCGAGCAAAGCCTCGCGGCGTCGCGGCAGTGGAGGATGCAGAAGCAAGCTCGGCGCATTCGTGCCGCACGAGACGCGGAGCGTGAGCGAGATCTCGCTGAGTACGAGCGCGAGCGCGAGGCCGAGCGCGAGCTGGAGGCCTATCAGGAGCGGCTGGCCGCAGAGATCCGTCATCAGCGCTACACGGACGGACCCAACCCGTGGGTGTCGCCGGGTGATCCCGGGTACGTCTCACCGGAGCTTGCACAGGCCCGGAGGATGTCGGGCGATCCCGACCCGTACCGGCGTGGGCCGCGATGAAGCGCAAGGGCTGGCTCAGGAGCGCGTGATGGATCGCAACCGATTCCGTGCGCGTGTGCGGTCGGCCGCACGCGAGGCCCGCGCAGTCCTGGCCGAACTTGAGACGTCCCCGAGGAGGAGACGCAGTTCGACCCCCTCGGGCCGCTCCGCTGCCCCGACGAGGGACACGGTTGTCTTCATGACCCCCGACGAGGCCCGAGCACGTCGGATCAATTGGGTGCCGTACTGGCATTCGAACACCTGTGGGTGCCGCGAGTGCGTGAGGTGAAGAACTTGGGGCGTCAACGTCACGGCGGGCCTGTTGCACGTGCATGGGCGGCGCCGAATCGATGGTTGGTGAGCGGGGTTTCATCCTTCCCCGTGCAGACCCTTCCAGCGTCCCGGCTCGCCTCCCCCCGGGGTGCGAGCCCCTCGCGAAACGAGGCGGCGACATCACTCGCCAACATGAAAAACCCGCTTGCACACACGGAGCCCGGAGGGTTTGTCCCGGGACAACGAGGAGGAAAGTTCGATGAAGATCACGTATTCCCCGGCAGGCCTGCCGCCGCATGTCATTGATTTCGATGTCGACGACTTGACCAGTGACGAGGCCGACCGGATCGAGCAGGCTGGCGGGACTCAGTGGGACACCTATGGCGGCTGGATCGACCAGTTCAACTCGGCGGGCTGGCGCGCCTGGCGGGTGGCGCTGTGGGTGTGCCTGCGGCGCGAGGGGCGGCCTGATCTGGCGTTCGAGGAGTTCAAGCCTCGCCCGAACGAGGTCGCGATCGAGGTTCCGGAGGTGCCGGTGGTGGCGCCGGTGATCGAGGGAAAATCCGAGACCGGCGACGCCGGTACCGATTCGCAATAGCGCACCTGCTGGGCATGTCTCTTCGCGAGCAGAGCTACCGCATGCGGCTGGAGGAGTTCCTCGCGGCCTGCGACTGGATCGACCGACATGGGGGTGAGTGGCTGTGATCGAGATTCGTGGCGTCGAGAAGCTGGCCGCGCTCTCCAAGGCATTGAAGGAGGCCGGGGACAAGGGCCTGCAACGGGAGTTGGCGACTGCGATCAACCGGGCAATGAAGCCGGTCCGGGAGGCGGCGAAGCGGTCTGCTCTGGACACGCTGCCAGCGGGCGGTGGATTGAATCGGCGGGTCGCGGGTTCGCGGTTCCGCACGGTGCGGCGTGCGTCGTCGCGGGCGGTGGGTGTGCGGCTGACCGCGGCGAACGCCTACCGGCTCGGGGAGTTGGACAAGGGCCGGGTGAGGCATCCGGTATTCGGCGACCGGGACACGTGGGTGACGCAGCAGGTGGCGCCGGGCTGGTGGACCAACCCGACCGAGGCCGCGGCCGCTGATGTGCGGAAAGCGATCGAGGGCGCGATGGACGAGGTCGCGCGGAAGCTGAGCCGACTGTGACGACGCTCAGCTTCGATGCGTACTGGCGCGATCATGGGGTGCAGGCGGGCCTGAAGGGGATCTCCGGACACGCGGACAAGGCGACGTCCAGCTTCTCCCGGTTCTCCGGCGGCGCAGCCAAGGGGCTTCTGGGGGTCGGTGGCGCAGCGCTGAAGTTCGGCGCCGTCGGTGCTGGTGCGCTTGCTGCGGTGGGCGTGGCTGGGATCGGGATGGGCGTCAAGGTTGCCTCCGGCAACGAGCAGGCGCGGATCTCGTTCACGACGATGCTGGGCTCGGCGAAGCGCGCCGACGCGTTCCTGCGGCAACTGCAGAAGTTCGCCGCCTCGACACCGTTCGAGTTCCCCGAGTTGCAGACGGCGTCGGCGAGCTTGATCGCGGCGGGGATCAACGCCGACAAGATCATCCCGATCATGCGGACCTTGGGCGATGTGACCTCGGGGGTCGGGACCGGGTCGGAGGGTGTGAAGCAGGCGACCGTCGCGCTTCAGAAGATGACCGCGGCCGGGAAGGTGACCGGGGAGGGTCTGGAGCAACTCCGCACGGCCGGCATCCCCGTCTACGACCTGCTGGCCGCGGCGACCGGCAAGAGCAAGGCCGAGGTGGTCAAGCTCGCGCAGGCCGGGAAGCTGGGCCAGAAGGAACTCGGCGCCATGATGCAGGCGCTGGAGTCGGGGAAGGGCCTGGAGCGGTTCTCCGGGCTGATGGAGAAGCAGTCCAAGTCCCTGTCGGGCATGGTGTCCACGCTCAAGGACACCCTCGGCCAGGGGCTCGCGGAGGCTGTTGAGCCGGCGTTCCCGCTGATCAAGTCTGGGCTGGCCGGGGTCACCAAGGGCGCTGAGGCGTTCTCCAAGATGGTGGCCGACAACAAGGGCGCCCTGACGTCGACCTTCAAGGCCGGGTCATCGCTGCTGAAGAGCTTCGGCTCGATCTCGCTGGCGGCGTTCAAGGCGTTCGGCGATGGGATCTCCGGCGGCCGGGCGTCCTTCAAGGACTTCGCCGCCTGGCTGTCGACCCACCAGGGCGACATCACCGCCGGGATGGTGGCGGGTGGCAAGGGCGCGATCGCGTTCGGCAAGGTGCTGGCGCAGATGGCGTCCACCGGGCTGCGGGCGTTCGCGTTCCTGATGGATGCCCAGGCGCAGACCACCAAGGTCATGCTGTCGAGCTTCCGCAGCGTCACCGCCGGGGCCGCGCTGGCCTATGGCTGGATTCCCGGCATCGGGCCGAAGCTGAAGGCCGCCGACGCCTCGTTTGCGGCGTTCTCCGCGACCGCGATCTCCGGCATGGGCAAGGCGGCGAAGGGTGCCCGGTCGGCCGCGGACGGGATCGACGGCAAGCTGATCCCCGCGCTCGACGATGCCGGCGCCTCGCTGGACAAGGTCGGCAAGAAACAGATCATGGACGCCCGGGCACGGGACTCCATCGTCAAAGCCGGCAAGGCCATCAGCGCGATCGGCACCGCCTCCAACGGCTCGCAGATCAAGCTCAAGAAGTTCTCCGACATCTCGAAGCTGTCCGCCGATGAGCAGCGCAAACTCCGGGGTCGGCTGTCGGACGCCAAGACGGCGATGCGCCAGCAGACCAGCGCCATGCGCGACGCCGAGAAGAGCCAGGACAAGCTGACCGAGGCGTGGAAGAAGGGCCGGGAGCGGCTCTACAAAGAGTTTGTCCAGATGGGCCTGAGCAAGCGAGAGGCCAGGAGGCTCGCCAACGAGTACGCGGGCATCCCGCCCAAGGTGAAGACCAAGGTCGAGCAGCCCGGCATGGCCTCTGCCCGACGGAATGCGCGCGGTCTCGACTCCGACATCAACGGCATCAACAACAAGACCGTGAAGGTCCGGGTCCAGTTCGGCGCGAGCGGCAAGATCTCGATCGGCGGCGGCCCGAAGTTCACCGCCGCTACCGGCGGCATCATGCCCGGCTACTCGCCGGGTCGGGACATCCACACCTTCGTCTCTCCGACCGGCGGCGTGCTCCAACTCTCCGGCGGCGAGCCGGTGATGCGGCCCGAGTTCGGCAAGGTCGTGGGCCGCGGATGGGTCGACAGCGTCAACCGGGCTGCACGGACGGGCGGCACGGCGGGGGTGCGACGCGCGCTGCAACGGCAGGCGCTGGCTGACGGCGGGGTGTACAACGACATCACCGTGAGGGGCTCCACCTCCGGCAAGGTCCCCGTTCACCGCGCCTACAACACCGCGGTTGACGCTGCACGCTGGGCTGGCGGCAAGTCTGCCCGCTGGGCCGGTGAGCGGATCGTGAAGTGGGTCAAGAAGAAGTCCGCGGAGGACTCCGGCGGCGGGCTCAAAGACAAGTTCACCGGCATCGGCCACGGCGCGGCAGGTATCCGCAGGATCGCCCGCGCCTACAACGCCTCCTACATCGCCGGGCACCGCGACCCGCAGGGCGGCCCCGCGTTCGACATCGGCTCCAGCGGCTCGAAGAACCGGGCCATCCGCAACGCGCTCCGCGTGAACCACGGCGCCATCGGTGCCCGCTACGTCATCGGGCAGATGCAAATCGCCTCAGCACGGTCCGGCTGGCGGTGGCGGGGCTACCACCCGATGACCAACCGCGGCGACTTCCGGCACGTCAACCACGTCCACGTCTCCTACGACCAGGGCGGCATCCTTCACCCCGGCTCCAGCGGTGTGAACCTGTCCGGCCGGCCCGAGCGGGTGCTGTCGCCGGACCAGACGCAACGGTTCGAGAACCTCGTGGGCATCCTCGGCCAGACGCGCGGCAAGGTTGTGAACCAGAACATCAACATCACCGTCAAAGCACCGAACTACGTCGGCCCACAACGCGAGCTGCTGAAGGCACTTCACAATCTGGAACGGCTCGGGGCGCTCAACGGGATCGCCCGGAGCCTGAAGAGGCGCGCTTGATGCCCTGGCGTGGACCCCGCACAGCGAACGACCCGATGCTCAGCAGCAAGATGTGGGCGAAGGTCAAGAAGCACTGGAAGGACAGGCGACTCCCTCGTTGCCAAGCCGCCAAGTGTCTGCTGCCTGGCATACCGATCGACTACACGCCACCCTTCACCAAGCCAACCAGCTTCAACGCTGGCCACGTCGTACCCCGATGGAAGGCGAAGGCGCTGGGCTGGACGGTGGAGCAGATCTACTCCGTTGCCAACACTCGCCCCGAACATCGCAAGTGCAACGTGACCGAAGGTGCAGTGATGGGCCGACTGCTTCAGGGCAGCAAGCATCGCCAGTTCACCCCTCCAGCGGAGTGCTCGCGCTGGTGAGTCCTCGCGCTGGTGAGCCCCCAGGGGTAGGGGGATGGGGTCGGACGCAACCCCCCGTCCCTGGCCAACTGACTCGCGCCCTCCCACACACGAGAAGTCGGAACCCTATTCCGGAATCGAGGGGCCGAGTGGAGGCGTCTAGTTAGTTCAAGTCGTCCGCGAGCGATCCGGTGAACACAACCTGATCGCGCTCCATGTCCACGCCCTGAACCCACACCACTTCGTCCTGGTACTGGGGCGGGATATACAGCTTCACCGTGGCCGACTTCGCCCTGCCCGCGAGCAGGAGCCCATCGAGCGAGCCCTTTTCCACGTACGGCGACACGCCGGTCCCGTCCGGTCCGAAGGTGATGTCGGTGAAGTCGCTGATCTCGACTCGCTTGGGGGTGCCGTTCGTGATGCGCATCGTCACAACGACGAAGTCAGGCGCGGCCTCCTCGGCGTAGTACTCCTTGTAGTCGCTCTTGGAGATCTTGCCGTGGCGGACTCTGGTGATCTCCACGGCCAACCCGTCCGGATAGGTGAACTTCTGCCCGAACTTCACCTCGGCCGGCTCTGCGTCCGCCTCCTCGGCAGGCCCTTCGGGGGGCTCTCCCTCGGCGGGCTCTCCCTCGACGACCGTCGGCGAATCTTCCGCCGGGCCGTCCCCCGGCGCCGTCGTTCCCGTCGAGCCTGCGCAGCCGGTCAGAGCGACCAGCCCAACGATGAGCGAGGACGTGACCAACAGCGCAAGGCGTCTCATGCCCGCTCATCCTGCCTGAAGGGATTGGGGTGTGTCTCGCAAGAACTGGAACTTGCTGAGCGCTGGGCAGCATGGACCGCCCTAGGCATTGTTGATCCAGCAGGATGCGCGCGCGTCCTCCGACCGGGGTCCATGATGTGCAGATGGAGACCGTGGCAACCAAGACCACCGGCCCCCCCTGTATTGGTGATCCTCGGCGGCGTGGTGCTCGCCATGGTGGCGATGTTCGCGCTCATGGCGGTCTTCACCGACGACTCCTCTGAGCCAGCCGTCAAGGCGCCGGTCGCCGCCCCACCGGTGGTGGTATACAACGTCGAGGGCTCGGCGTCCGGCGCGGACCTGACTATGGAGACCCCGACTGGGACCTCTCAGGCAACTGGCCGGTCAGTGCCGCTGACCACCAAGGACGGGCAACAGGGCCTGACCATCCGAGGTTTCAGGCACGGTGCCTTCGTCTACATCTCCGCCCAGAACACCGGGGGTTCGGGGGACCTGACGTGCAGCATCACGGTGGACGGCGTGGTCATCTCTGAGAACACGGCACAGGGGGCCTACGCCATCGCCACTTGCAAGGGGACGGCCTGAGCCGACAACGAAGAAAATCGTGGCGCTCGCGGGCAACACTGAGGACGTCAGAACCGATCTTTCCCTGACTTTTTCACCACCACGCACTTGGTGCGACTGGCCGGGACCTTCGCCTTCTTCTCTCCGCGAAACAATTTGCTTTCCGCTCATCCTGCCTCAACGAACCTCCGGCGTCGCCAGGCCCGCGCGGGTGGCGTCCGGAGCGGCTGGCAACGACGAAGGTCGGGGTGTTGCCCGATCCTTCACTTCTCGGTGGGCTCCGCAATCTGACTAGGCTCCTCGAAGGAGATCTGGCCGGCTCGAAAGAGCAACAGAAGCGGCGGGTCCACGCCGAGTCTGGAAGCGGAGGCGAAGATGCTCTCCCGCAGGTACGGATAGACCACCATGATCGCGATGCTCGACAAGAATTCACGGAGAGCGGCCGGCTCGACCTCAGCCTCCGAGTTGAGGGTGAAGGCCGCACTGACGTCCGCGCTCAGGTCCGCATCGGTGGTCTCGACAGAGATCGCGAACCGGGTCTCCAGTTCTTGGTGGGTGAGTCGGACCATCGCCGACAACTGGGGTTCCTCATCCTCGCTCCGTGGAGCTTGTGCTCGGCGCCCACAAGCCTCGTAGGTGACGATCCTTGTCAGCTCGCACAACTCGGCAAGCTCCCGGGCCTCTGAGATGGATCTCATCTCCGACATCTAGGCCGCGTCGTGGGCCGATTTCCGCCCAACAAACAATGTCAGCGGCTCAGCTGCCCAACTCGTTCCGGCCTCGGGCTGTCGCTGCACCTTGAGACGCGATCGGGTCGGCAATGCCTCCCAGCTGCAGGATGCGTGCCCGTCATCCTCTCGGACGCTGTGCGAGATTACGACCCCGACAGCGTGGGCGTAGCGCCGCACCGTCGACAGGTGAGGGTCGTTGTCGTAGCGCTCAAACGCCGCAATGGTCGGCTGCGACACTCCGAGCCGTTCCGCCACGGTCTGTTGGGTGAGGCCGGCCCGTATCCGCGCCGCCACTAGGTCCGAGTGAAGCTTCTCGTCGGCGAAGGCGAGGGCATCCGCTCGTCGCTGGCTTGGGGAGTCGGGATCGAAGGAGAATCGCTTCACATCCGTCATAGACATGAGTCTATGAAGACTGTCAAGCCGGTGGGCGTCGCCAGTACCGGCGGATCGCCTCCCGGATGGCAGCGTCTTGGGCAGCCTTGATCTCTTGTGGTGAGCCGTCGACTCTCTTGAAGTGGGCGTGGAGGGCCACCAACTGGGTCGGGCTTGAGGGCGGCTCAGCGTGGTATAGGCGGAAGGGCTGGCGCCCGCCATCCCACTGCCAGCGAATCTCCCAGAGGTCGGGGTCCATGTGAATAGGCACCACGTCGTCGGACTCGGGGGCGAGGAGGCCGTTGGCCGCCCTCTTGAGCCGTTGCCGCACCTCTGACTGCCGCATCTCGTACTCAGCCTGCGTGGCGCACGTCTGTTGGAGGGCTTCGTCTAGCTCGTTTTCGGCGACGCGCTTGGTCCCTTCGACGTACCAGATCCATGAGTAGGGCGCGCCGCTGCGCGAGACGCAGCGAGATGGCGGCCTTGCGTTCATCGGCAGTAATTATTGCAGGCGTCTACTCCCGGCGCGCTCGCGTTGCGCGGCACGCGGTCTGCCGCGCCTGACCGGGCGAGCACATCGTGTTTTCACCACGATGTGCTGCGCCCGGTGGCCTGTGTCAGTGCAACCTCCCTCAGGCCGCGGCGCTGAGCCGCTGGAGGTTCGCCTTGGCGACTGTGAGCGCCTTGATCGCCTCCTCCATCGCCTCGACCTCGTCCTGCCAGCCTGGGGAGTCGACGTAGACGCCGTGCCAGCAGTCGTCGACGTCGAGGATCACCACGACTTGGGCCTTGCTGCTCTTGGATGACTCCAGGCCAGGCACTGCCGCCAGCGGGGCCTTCAACTCGATCGGAACCTCGAAGTTGACGTCGGCGTCCTCGGTGCCACTCGCGGCCCAGAATGAGATGACGCGGGTGCGGGGGCTGCTGGTCTGTGTGGTGGTGGACATTTGGGTCTCCTTCTCGATCTTGTTCAGTCCGCAGATTGTCCGCAGGACTGTCAGCTCTGGGTGCGCGTTCCCAACGCTGCTCAACGACGTCTGTCCTTGTCAGCGCCGATTTCCCATCCCAGCCAACGCCAACCATCGGAGCGATCCCACTTCGAGCTCTACTACGACGTGTAGTCGATACCTGTGCGCTGACTAGGGGGATCTGCTCAGCCTCCCTGGTCAGTCCGCAGGCTGTCTGGAAGACCTTCACTCGGGCCGCGATCACTTTGCTGATCGCGGCCCGAGTGCTGTCAGCGGAGTCGGGCCACAGGGGGTCGTGGATGTCGGGCGCCGTCTTGGTCGACCCCGTGCCTCATCCGCGGATGGCGTAGCGCCCGCTGGAGGTGCCAGGGACTGCCGTCACGCTGGCCGTCTCACCACGCCCGCATTCAGCAGGCTGTCCGCGGCGTCCACAATCGTCCGTCGAGTTGCTCTGCCGGCCCATCCGAGTTCACGCTGGGCCTTGGCCGACGAGAGCAGTGCGGGACGGTTGGCGTAGGGAAGGGCGAGCCTCACCCTCCGGTCGAACCGCGCGACGATCCACATCACCCAGAAGGGCATTCGACGGGTTGGGATCTTGTACCCCCTGGGCCCGAACTCCTCTGCGAGGAGCCGCGCGATCTCGTCCATCCAGATGGCTTCGCCGGCGACGATGTAACGCGGACCGGCGGCCTCGGGAACCTCCATGGCAAGCCGGTGGGCCGTGGCAACGTCGCGCACGTCGACGACCGCAAAGCCCAGAGGTGGGACCATCGGCAGCTCGCCGGCCAAGAGCAGGCGCACGGTCTCCATCGACGCGCGGCTCTCGGTTCGCTGGAGTGGACCCAGGACCAGACTCGGGACGACCGTGACGAGCTCGAGGTCGGTGTCCCGGACGAAGGCCCACGCGGCCTGCTCGGCGAGCACTTTGCTCCTGGAGTACGGCGCAGCGGCCGCAGCGTCCGCCCAGTCAGCCTCGGTACGCACCGTGTGATCCGCCTTGGGACGGCCCGCGGTGACTGCATCGCTGGACGAGGTGAGGACCACGCGACGCACCGTATGGGAGCGTGCGGCGGCACGAAGCACGCGTAGGGTCCCATCCACGGCGGGACGGATCACCTCGTCCTCGCTGGTCGGCGCGTTCTTGGGGTTGGGCGAGGCGACGTGCAACACGACGTCGCACCCGTCGCACGCGGCGTCCCATCCGTCGTCGCTGTCGAGCGACGCCTCGACGAGCTCGAGATCCCGCCCAGCCTCGGCTGCCAGTTGTCGCAGGTGGTCCACGGGCGCACGCCGAAGGTCGCGGACGCTGGCTCTGACCGCGTATCCGTGCGCCAGTAGATCTGCGATGCAGTGACCCGCGATGAATCCGGTCGCCCCAGTGACCAGGACCGTCGTCATCGTCCCCGACCCTTCGAATCCGGCGCGGGAAGGACGTCGTGTTGTCCCAACGCTGTCATGCCGCCACCGCCATCTCGGCGACCTCTTCTGCGCTCGGCCTGAGCTGACGAGACACCGCAGCGAGCAGCACGATCGCGAGAGCGATGCCGGCAGTCACGGCCAGCCCCCGGTCGTAGCCGACGACGAGCGCATCGGTCACCGAGGCGCCGCCGCGAAGTGATGAGGTGACGGCAGCGGTCGCCAGACTCGAGATGACGGCGAGACCGAGAGCTCCGCCGACCTGGTAGCCGGTGTTGATGATCCCTGAAGCCGCGCCGGCATCGTGAGCGTCAATCTCCGAGAGCGCGGAGATCTGGGCTGGAACGCCGATGCCCATGATGCCGGCGCCATAGAGGACGAACCCGGGCAGCAGTTCGGCGACGTAGGAGCCGTGTGCGGTCGCCCGTGTCAGCAGGAGCAGGCCGACGAGGGCCATGAAAGCGGACCCGACCTGGACAGGCCGGGTGCCGAGGCGCGGCACGAGCTGGGTGGCAATCATCGCTCCGACGACCGCCGCGATGCCCATCGGCAGGAACTGCAGGCCGGTCTCGAAGGCAGTCAGGCCCTTGGCCTGCTGCAGGAAGAGGGCACTGAGAAAGAACATCGCCAGAAAGGCTCCGCCGTTGAGGGCAAGCACGATGGTCGACCGACTCAGCGAGCCGGAGCGGAACAGGCGCAGCGGAACGAGTGGTGCGCTCGACCGGGCCTCGACGATGACGAACACTGCAAGCAACACTGCGCCGGCGACCAACGAGCCGATCACCTCACCCGAGCCCCAGCCGCGCGACTCCGAGCGGATCACCCCGTAGATCACAGCAAGCACCGCGCCGGTCCCGAGCACGGCCCCGCCGAGGTCGAAGGAGCGCGGTCCTTCAGACGGGACACGGCTGTCCGCAACGGTCGATGGGGTGAGCGCAAGCAACGCCAGGCCCGTCGGGACGTTGACGAAGAAGACCCACTCCCAGCCGAAGGCGTCGACCAACGCACCGCCGGCCACGACGCCGAGGGTGCCGCCGAGTCCCGCCAAGCCACCCCAGATACCCAGTGCGATGTTGCGCTCGCGGCCCGCCGCATACGTCACGGTGAGGATCGACAGAGCCGCGGCCGACATCAGCGCGCCCCCGAAGCCCTGAACTCCACGGGCAGCGACCAAGAACCACTGCGAGGTCGCAAGCCCACCCGCCAGCGAGGTCGCGGTGAACAACACCAGTCCCACCAAGAAGACCGCGCGCCGTCCGAGCACGTCACCGAGTCGACCGCCGAGAAGCAGGAAACCCCCGAACGCGAGCGTGTAGGCACTGATCACCCACTGCAGATTGTCGGGGCTGAAGCCCAGATCACTCTGCATGTCGGGCAGTGCGACGTTCACGATCGTGACGTCGAGAACCACCATGAATTGAGCAAGCGCCAGCACCGCCAGCGTCGCCCACGGACTCTTCCGCATACCTGTCTTCTTCCCATCGAGTGTGTTCAGAAACAGCGTACCTGTACGCCGTACATCTACATGGTAGATGAATCACATGTACGTTGTATAGTTGTGGACTGTGAGCCCGACGACTGCCAAGACGACCGCCGCGAAGGACCGCCTCAGTCGCGAAGCGGTGGCGCGAGCGGCGATCAACCTCGTCGATACTGAGGGCCTCGAAGCGCTGACAGTTCGACGCCTGGCGACGAGCATCGGCGTGACACCGATGGCGCTCTACTGGCACTTCAAGGACAAGGACGC
The DNA here is from genome assembly GCA_044225235.1 of Propionibacteriaceae bacterium. Classification (GTDB taxonomy): domain Bacteria; phylum Actinomycetota; class Actinomycetes; order Propionibacteriales; family Propionibacteriaceae; genus Microlunatus. The sequence goes on from JBGAIX010000001.1 coordinate 495,141, forward strand.
CTTGCTCGACGGCGTGGTCGAGCAGCTGCTGTCCGAGGTGATCCTCCCGGACGACGCCGCTTCGGCGACGTGGGACGAGCGGTTGCGCGACGTGCTCGACGCGCTGCTGGCCGGCCTCGCCGCCCACCCCGCAGTCGCCGGCCTCATCAAGAAACGGATACTGCTCAACGACCCCGGCCGAGAAATCGCTGAACGTATCCTGCGGCTGCTCCGCGAGGGTGGGTACTCCCCCGAGCAGGCCGCGCAACTGGGGGTGTACTCCCTGCTCTCGATGACGAGCCTGGTCGCCGACGAACCAGGGCTCGCGGTGGGCGCATCCGAAGACGAGCGCGAGCAGGAGGTGCGCGCGAGGTGGGCCGCGCTGCAGGCACTGTCGCCCAAACGGTTCCCGATCCTCATCGATTCGGCAGCCACGCTGACCGACTGCACAACCTCTGAGCAGTGGCTCGACTTGGGGTTGGACACGCTGATGGCAGGGATACGCGGCCAGGCGCCCCGACCCTGAGCGCATGCACCAACCGCGGCGGCAGGGCATCGCCCTGGCCTCCGGAGCTAGATCCGGACCCGGCACTCGCGACATCAGAGACCGCCAGGTGAGCCGGTCATGTGGTCGAGACGGGGGGCGCTCCAGGGCGTGCAGTTATGAAGCGGCCGGGCCCATTGACTTCGACCCACCCCCGGTGGCTAATACATCCAGGCATCCGACGATGCCCATCTGCACCGTAGGGGGAGTCGAATGTCGTCAATCCTCATCGCGTCCGTCCCGGTTCATGGGCACGTCACGCCACTGCTGTCCGTCGCTCGGTCCTTCGTCCAGCGCGGCGACCGGGTGCGGTTCCTGACCGGAACCCGCTTCGCGAGTGCTGTCGAGGCCACCGGCGCCGTGCACATCCCGCTGCAGGGCGAGGCCGACTTCGACGACCGTCAGGACTGGAACCAGGTCTATCCCGAGCGCAAGTCGCTCCGGGGGGCCAAGTCGGTCGCCTTCGACATCGAGCACGTCTTCGTGCGGCCAGGCCGTGACCAATACCGCGGCGTCATGGCCGCGCTCGCCGACGAGCGAGCCGACGCCGTACTGACCGATCCGACCTTCGCGGGCGGGGCCTTCATCCTCGGCCATCCCAGCGCTGAACGCCCACCGGTGGTCGTCTGCGGGGTCATTCCGCTGACGATCGCGAGCCGCGACACTGCGCCGTACGGGATGGGGCTCACTCCGCTGCCCGGACCCGTCGGCCGGGTCCGCAACACACTCCTCAGCACCCTCGCAGCGCGGACGGTGTTTCCGGGCGCCGAGCGCATCGCCACCGAGGTGAGCCAGGAACTCTTCGGTCGACCACTCGGCTTCGCGCCCCTGGATTGGCCACGCCACGCGGATGCGATCGCTCAGTTCACCGTCCCCGAATTCGAGTACCCGCGCTCCGACGCACCCGCCACGTTGCACTTCGTCGGGCCGCTCTCTGCGACCGGATCCTCGGCGCCGCTGCCCTCGTGGTGGGACGAGCTCGACGGGTCGCGGCCGGTCGTCCACGTGACTCAGGGCACGATCGCCAACCGCGACTACCGGCAGATCATCGCCCCGACACTGGAGGGGCTGGCCGACGACAACGTGCTGATCGTGGTCGCGACAGGCGGCCGACCGCTGGACACACTGCCGACACTGCCCGGAAACGCGCGAGCGGCTGAGTACCTCCCCTACGACCAGTTGTTGCCCAAGACTGACGTCTACGTCACCAACGGCGGCTACGGCGGCGTTCAATACGCCCTGCGCTACGGCCTCCCGATCGTCACGAGCAGCGGACAGGAGGACAAGCCCGAGGTCGCCGCGCGCATCGCCTGGTCCGGCGCCGGCCGACGGCTGAAGACCGAAACGCCGTCAGCGCAGCAGGTGCAGGCGGCCGTGCGCGACGTCCTGGACTCCCCGGCGTATCGCGCGAACGCCCGGAGGATTGCCGCGAGCATGGCCAAGGCAGGCGGTTTCACCCGGCTAGCGGCCATCGTCGACGGCCTGATCGAGGCACATCCGGACCTTTAGGCAGGCCGTTTACACTGTAAACATGCCGCCGTTCCGATCCGCCGCCGCCCGCGAGCGCGCGCGGTGATCGGGTACTACGTCCACCATCAGGGCCGGGGGCACCTCCACCGCGCGTTGGCCATTGAGCGCGCGACCGAGCTCCCGATCACCGGTCTGTCCACGCTGCGCCGTCCGGCAGGCTGGGCGGGTCCGTGGGTCTCTCTGCCCGACGACGCCACCCCTGCGGCCCAGGGCGATTCGACCGTCGGCGGTTGGCTGCACTACGCACCCGACCAGCACGCGAACCTGCGGGCGCGGATGGCGAGGCTCTCGGCCTGGATCCAACGGCATCGGCCGATCGCCGCCGTGGTGGACGTGTCGGTCGAGGTGGCGCTGCTCTTCCGGCTGCACGGCGTACCGGTGATTAGCATGGCGCAGCCCGGGAGCCGCACCGATCGCGTGCACACGCTCGGATACGGCATCAGCGATGCGGTGATCGCCCCGTGGCCGGCGTCCGTCGGGCCGCGGCTGTGGCGAGCCGCGGTCGAGCCCGGCCTCGTCCACCCGGTCGGCGCGATCAGCCGTTTCGACCGCGCGGTCGTCGGCGAGCCGGGAAGTCGCCGCGTCGTGGTTCTCAACGGGGCGGGCGGCGGTGCGCTCAGCACCGAGATCTCGCTGGCCAGCCGGGCGACTCCAGACTGGGAGTGGGCCGTGCTCGACCCGGCGGCCGGCACCTGGGCCGACGATCCGTGGCCGCTCCTGTGTGGAGCGACGGTGATCGTCAGCCACTGTGGACAAAACGCCATCGCCGAGATCGCCGCAGCGCGACGACCCGCAGTGTTGATCCCACAGCCGCGACCGTTCGCCGAGCAGCACTGGATGGCAGCCGCCCTCCGGAGCGGGACGTGGCCAGCCGAGGTGCTGACACGCTGGCCGCAGCCGCAGGAGTGGCCCGACATCTTGAATCGGGCCGCCGGGCTGGAGGGTGAGACCTGGACGCGCTGGAACGACGGCCGCGGCGCAACCCGCGTCGGGCAGCTGCTCGAAGCCGTGGTTGGGACGCTGGCGGTCCCGGCGTGAAGACGGCGGTGATTACGCCGGTGCACGGCCGACACGACCACCTGCGTCTCCAGCGAGACGCTCTTCGACGCTCTGACCAGCTGCCGGACCTCCGAGTGCTGGTGGCGATGGACGATCCGGCGCTCCCGGCGCACGACGCCATCGTGGTCTCGCTGGGACCCGACAGCCGAGGACTGCCGCTGGCCGCAGCGCGCAACGCCGGGGCGGCCCGAGCGATCGCTGCGGGAGCGGAGTTGCTCGTGTTCCTCGACGTCGACTGCCTCCCTGGGCCGGAGTTGGTCGGTCGATTTCACGCCGCGGCAGCTCGGCCGGAGACCGACCGTGCGCTGCTCTGCGGACCGGTCGCCTACCTGCCACCGCCGCCACCTGACGGCTATCGGCTTGCGACCCTCGACGCCTGGCCGACTCACCCGGCCCGCCCCGCACCACCCCCGGGCGAACTTCAACTCGACGACCGGCACGCACTGTTCTGGTCGCTGTCATTTGCCGTGACCACAGCGGTGTGGCGCGGACTCGGTGGGTTCTGCGAGTCCTACGCGGGCTACGGGGCCGAGGACACCGATCTGGCCATGATCGCCCGCCAGCAGCAACGACCACTCTGCTGGGTAGGGGGTGCGACCGCGTACCACCAGTGGCACCCGACGCGGCGGCCGCCGACCCAGCACCTCGACGCCATTCTGCGCAACGGCGCGGTCTTCGCCGAGCGGTGGGGCTGGTGGCCGATGGAGGGATGGTTCCGGCAGTTCGCATCGCTCGGCCTGGTAGCGGCCAGCGCGAGTGGCGGCTGGGAACGCGCGCACGAGGGGCCGACGGCAGGAGCCGTCGCGCACAAAGGGCCGACGGCACACAACGGGGCGACGGCAGTTGCCGTCGACGGGGGCTCGGGGAGGAACTCGAGATGAGGATCGCACTGCTGGCGCACTGCCACCACGCGTTGACGGAGCCGTACCTGGGCGGGCTGGAGGCCCATACGGTGATGGCGGCCGACGAACTCGTCGCACGAGGCCACGAGGTGACGGTGTTCGCCAAGGCTGGGAGTCGCACCGCTGCCGATCTCTACCCGGTCGTCGGACCCGAGGTTCGGTTCCCGACCCGACCGGTCGAGACCGACATCGCCCGCTGCCAGCGGAAACTGGAGTCGGCAATGGCCGACGCCGTGGCGACGATCGTTCCGAGCCGCTACGACGCGGTGCTGAACAACTCACTCGGCCCGGTCCCCTATCGTGCGCTCGGCGCGATGCCCATGCTCACCGTGCTGCACACGCCCGCCACGCTGACTCGGGTGCTGAAGGTCATTTCCTCACCGGGGTGGCGGCCGGGAGCCCGGCACGCGTGGGTTGCGGTGTCGGAGGCGACGCGGGCCGACTGGTCGCGGGTACTGCCGCGCGTCGGCTGCGTGCCGAACGGAATCGATCTCGGCCACTGGCGACCCACGACCGACGTCCGGATCGAGCCCGATCTTGCGGTCTGGGCGGCGCGTATCACCCCGGAGAAGGGGCTGCCAACCGCCATCGCCGCTGCCCGCTCAGCGGGGCTGCGGCTCCAATTCAGCGGTCCGGTCGTCGACGAGACACACTTCGCCGACGACATCGTCCCGTTGCTGGGAAACGACGTCAGGTATCGAGGCCATCTCCGTCACCAGGCGTTGGCCCGCTTCCTCCAGCGCGGGGCGGTCTTCCTCTCCTCGCCTCAATGGGACGAGCCGTTCGGCCTGGCGCTGGTCGAGGCGATGGCGTGCGGGACCCCCGCGGCGGCGCTGCCGCGAGGTGCAGCGTTGGAGGTCGTCAGAGCCGGCGGCGGAGTGGTCGCCGCCGACAGCACCACCGCGGCGCTGGCCAGCGCGGCCGTCCAGGCCCGCGATCTCGACCGGGACGGCGTTCGGGCCAGCGTGCGACGCTTCGACAAGTCGCTGATGGTCAGCCGATACGAGCAGCTACTGAGCAGCCTCGTCGATCGGCGTCCGGCACCGCGGGAGCTCTCACACCAGGACGGCGTCGGGTCCTCGACGCTGATGAATGCCGCCGCGTCGGGCGGTTCCGCCGGTGATGGCCGCGCCGTCTAGGGTGAGGGCGCGCCTGCGCCCGCAGCCGCTGCGCTGGACGGAGGTCGGCTGGTGACGTCGTCCGAGCTGTACCCACGCCGCGTCGCGCTGCTCAGCATGCACACGTCGCCGCTGGCGGTACCCGGCGTCGGTGACGCCGGCGGGCTCAACGTCTATGTCGCCGAGGTCGCCCGGCGACTCGGCGAGCGAGGGCTCAAGGTCGACGTGTTCACCCGCCGCGAGTCGCGCCGCGACCCTGAGGTCGTCGAGATCAACGAACACGCGCGGGTCGAGCAGATCTCACCGACGAGTTCGCCGATCGGATCGGCGAGCGGATCGCCGATTCGCCGCACCCCCACGACGTGGTGCACTCGCACTACTGGCTGTCGGGAATGGCAGGCGTCCGGCTCAAGCACACGCTCGGGACGCCCCTGGTGCACACCATGCACACGATGGCTCGGGTGAAGAATGCGAGCCGCGGCGGGGCGCAACCCCTCGAACCCAGTGCCCGCGAGCACGGTGAGTCCGTCATCGTCCAGCAGGCCCACGTGCTGACGGCGAATACTCCGGACGAAGCGGCCGAGTTGCGCGGTCAGTACCACGCGCGCGGCCGCCAGATCGTGATGGTCCCCCCGGGCGTTGACCTCCACGTCTTCCACCCCTGTGACCAGCCCAAGTCGCGGGCGATGTTCGGGGTCCTGCAGGACTGCGACGTGGTCCTCTTCGTCGGCCGCATCCAGCCACTGAAGGCTCCCGACGTCCTGATCCGAGCGGTGGCGGAGCTGGCGTCCCGGCCGCACCCGGACGCTGCCGATCCCGCCGACGGCCAGCGGCTGCGGCGCGAGCGGTTGCGGCTGATCGTGATCGGCAGTCCGAGCGGACCCAATGCGGCCTGGGCCGACGGCCTGCTGCCGCTCGCGGAGGAACTCGGAGTCGCGGACCTGGTGGATCTGCGTCCGCACTCGGAGCGGGCCGAGCTCTTCCGCTGGTACTGCGTCGCAGACGTGGTCGGGGTGCCGTCGTTCAACGAGTCCTTCGGGCTGGTCGCCCTGGAAGCACAGGCCTGCGGCCGGCCCGTCGTCGCCACCGACGTCGGCGGTCTTCGGCACGCGGTCCGCGACGGGGTGACGGGCGTGCTCGTGCCCGGTCAGGACCCGGTCGCGTGGGCGGATGCGCTGGCCGGGGTGCTCGACGATGCCGCCGGGCGCCGCCGGATGGGGGCCCTCGGCGCGGCACGGGCGTCGACGTTCAGCTGGGACAACACGGCAGCCTCGACGCTGAAGGCCTACCGGCGCGCGCTCGCCGCCGCCGAGCGCGCGACAACGGGAGGACGGGGCGAACCCTGACGGCCACCGCGGGGCGAACCACCGACCGACACAGCTACTTCAGTCCCCAGAAGATCCGGTCGACGACCCTGCGGGCGCGCCGGGTCACCCGGCGGTAATCGGCGAGCAGGTGAGAAGACTCGCCCGCGTGGTAGCCGAGCAACTCGGCGAGCGACTCCAGTTCGCGATTGTCCGACGGGAGCGAATCAGAACCGCGCCCGCGCATCAGCATGATCTGGTTCCGGATCCGGCTGGCGAAGGTCCAGGCGGCCTCGAGGTGTCCGGCGTCGAGTTGATCGATCAGCCCGGCATCCCTGGCAGCCCGGAGCGCAACCATCGTGCGCGACGATCGCAGCTCGGGTAGCCGATCGGCGTGCTGCAGCTGCAGCAATTGAACCGTCCACTCCACATCGGCGATGCCGCCCGGTCCCAGCTTGGTGTGCTTGGCCGGATCGGCGCCGCGCGGCAACCGCTCTGCTTCGACCCGGGCCTTGAGCTTGCGGATCTCGCTCAACTGCGCAGCGGTCAGGCCCCCGTGCGGCCACCGACGCTGGTCGATCTCGGCCATCAGCGACTGTCCGAGGTCCGGATCGCCGGCCAGCGCGTCGGCGCGCACCAGCGCCTGCAGCTCCCAGGTGGACGACCACCGCGCGTAGTAGTTGCGGTACGCCGTCAGCGAGCGGACCAGCGCACCGCCCTTGCCCTCCGGACGCAGGTCGGCGTCGATGGTCAGGGCGGGATCCGCACCGGGCCGGGCGAGCAGCCGACGCATCTCGGTGATCACGGCGGCTGCCGCCTTGGTCGGATCGCTGCCGGGCGGCACGTCATCGGTCATCACGAACATCGCGTCGGCATCGGAGGCGTACGAGAGCTCGCGGCCACCCCACCTGCCCATCGCGATGACCGCCATCGCCGGCACGGTGCCGCCGGCCGCGTCTCGGACGACGTTGAGCGCCGTATCGATGGTCGCGGACGTGACCCGGGTGAGCGCTTCGCCCACCTCGTGCACGTCACTCTCGCCGAGGATGTCGGCAGCCGCGACGCGGAACAGCTCACGCCGCCGAATCGCACGGATCGCCTCAACCGCTGCCACGACGGTGTCCTGGCGACCAGCGGCGGCCGACATCGCCGCACAGAGTTCCTGGCGCGAGCGCAGTCGCAGTTCGTCCGGATCGGCGAGCATCTGCACGGTCTGGGGCGCCCGGGTGAGCAACTGGACCGCATAGCGGCTGGAGGCGAGGATGCGCGCCAGCCGCTCGGCCATCGCCCCCTCGTCGCGCAAGGCGCGCAGGTACCAGGGCGTGTTGCCGAGCGCTTCCGACACCTGCCGGAAGGCCAGCAGTCCGTGGTCCGGGTTGGGCGCTGCGGCGAACCACCCCAGCATCGCCGGCAGCAGCTGACGCTGGATTCCGGCCTGCCGGCTCACCCCTTGGCTCAGCGCGGCGATGTGCCGCAGTGCTGCGTTCGGGTCGGCGAAGCCGAGGGCCTTCAACCGGTCCGTCGCCGCGCCGGTGGTGAGCCGCAACTCCGTCGAGGGAATCCGCGCGACCGCATCCAGCAACGGGGAGTAGAACAGCCGCTCGTGCAGCCGACGGACCCGCTGGGCGGTGTGCTTCCACGTGCTGCGCAGTTCCGCGACCGGGTCGGCGTAGCCGAGGGACCGGCCGAGCCGCCGGAGCTCCCGCTCGTCCTCAGGCATCACGTGGGTGCGCCGCAGGTTGTACAGCTGGATCCGGTGCTCGAGGGTGCGCAGGAAGCGGTAGGAGAGCGCCAGTCCCTTGCCGTCCTCGCGACCGACGTAGCCGCCGTCGACCAGCCGTTTCAGGCTGAGCAAGGTGGCCCGGGTGCGTAGCTTCTCGTCCACCCGCCCGTGCACCAGCTGCAGCAGCTGGACCGAGAACTCGACGTCGCGCAGTCCGCCCTCGCCCAGCTTCAACTCGCGCCCCTGCTCGCGGCGCGGGATATGCGCGACGACCCGCTTGCGCATCGCTTGGGTATCGGAGACGAAATTCTCGCGCTCGGCAGCCCGCCAGACCATCGGCGTGACCATCTCGACGAACTGCTCACCCAATGCCAGGTCACCCGCGCACGGGCGAGCCTTCAGCATCGCCTGGAACTCCCAGGTCTTGGCCCACTTCTGGTAGTAGATGCTGTGGCTGGTCAGGGTGCGCACCAGCTGGCCCGCCTTGCCCTCGGGCCGCAGCGCAGCATCCAGCTCCCAGATGGTGCCCGCTGCGGTGTGCGCCGAGCAGATCCGGGTCATCTCCGCCGCGAGTCTGGTTGCGATCGTCACGGCCCGGTCAGTGCTGGTCAGCGGCTGGCCTGCCTCATCGAGGGCGGGCTCGGCGACGAACAGCACATCGACATCGCTGACGTAGTTCAGTTCCTGGGCGCCGCACTTCCCCAACGCGACGACCGCAAGCCGGGTCAACGACGCTTCGGCCGGATACTTCGCCCGGGCAATCGACAGGGCAGCCTCGAGGGTGGCGTCGGCGAGATCGGAGAGTTCGTCCGCGACCGCGTCGACAGCCTCCAGCGGTTCCGGGTCGCAGAGGTCGCGAGCAGCGATCCGCAGCAGCGCCCCGCGATAGGCCAGCCGCAGCGCATCGCCCTTCACATCAGACGCCACTGGCTGCTCAGCATCGGCGTCGGCGCCGGTCGCCCGGAGCAGCTCCCGTCGCAAGTCGGCCGGCTGAGTCGGTTCGAGCCGGACTTTGAGCAGGTCCAGGTGCTCTGGATGCGCGACGAGATGGAGGCCGAGGCGGTTGCTCGCGCCCAGCACCATGATCAACTGTTCGGCGAAGACCGGCTGAGCGTCGAGCTCGTCCAGGAGCCCGGGGACGGCTGCCCGGAGCTCTTCCAGGACGGCCAGCGCCGCGTCAGGATCGGCGGATCGCGACACCACATCCAGCACCCGGTCGTAGTCGCGCGGCCAACCCAGTACGGCACGCTGCGCGGCATGCGCGTCGGCGAAACCGCGACGGGCCAGGGTCCCTTGGACGGTCTCGAGGCGGCTCACGGCCACGATGCTACTGAGCCGCGTCGTCGCGGGTCCGGCTTTCGACAGCGCCCCGCCGGTCGCGCAGCGGAATCTGCACCCCTTCGACGATCAGGTGGTGCAAGCGCATCCAAGGCATCAACAGCACAGGAAGACGAGTCGACACCACGTTCACACCCTGACGCCGAGGCCCCGCGTGGGTCTCCTACCGCGACGTCGTTGGCGCGCAAACGGCCGCCCGACGATCGGATCGGTCGATCTGCGCGTCAGGGCCAACAGGAGGACGACGATGACCCCACGACACCTCGCTCGCGTCGCAGCCGCGCTGACGTTGGCACTCGCAACGACCTTCGCAGCCGTGCTGCCAGCCGCGGCTCACCCCAAGAACCACCCGACAGGGACCCGGAGCCTCGCCAGCTTCCTCGCGCGCGACGGCAGTGGATTCGATCGGAACTGGAACGATTTCGACATCGTGGACAACGCCGTCGGCGCTGTGCTGAAGGCGAATTCGGACAGCCCCGTCGCGGTCCTGGCGGACGGCACGGTCGCGCTGACGGCGTTCCTGCCCAGCGATCGCGCGTTCCGACGGCTGGCTCACGATCTCACCGGCACCTGGTACAAGAGCGAGGCCGAGGTCTTCGGCGCCCTGGCGGGCAAGCTCGGCGTCGCAACGATCGAGAGCGTGCTGCTGTACCACGTCGTACCCAGCGCGACGATCACCTACCGGCAGGCCCGGAAGTCCGACGGCGCCAAGCTGACCACCGCGCTCGGGAGCACGATCACCGTCGACGTCACGCGCAACCGCCGGGTTCGCCTGATCGACGCCGACACGGATGACGCGAATCCCGCCGTGCTGCGACCCAATCTGAACTGGCACAACCGGCAGATCGCGCACGGCATCACCCGCGTGCTGCGTCCAGTGAACCTGTGAGCTGACAGTCGACGCGCCCTGGGCGCGGCCCCCGACCGACGCGCCCGGTCCTCGCCACGAGTGACCGGGCGTGTTGGCGCCCGCCGCGGGTGCCACTCACGCCCGCACCAGCGCGAAGGCGCGAACAGGGAAGGTCGCCATCCCCTCGACCCTCGGCGGCACCGCGAAGAACCGAGCGCCGTGGACGGGCAACTGGTCGAGCGCTGTCAGGTGCTCGACGATCGGGATGCCGGCAGCGAGCAGCAGGGTGTGAACTGTCACCCGTCTCCAGCAGCACCGCGCAGCCGGCGACGGCGTGCGCAGCCAGCGATTCTGGCTGGATGGCTCGGCCGCCGGCGTCCCGCGTCAGATGTGCGGTGATCTCCGGACCGGGCAATCCTGGCAGCGTCACCAATCACTGTCACCCGTCTCCAGCAGCACCGCGCAGCCGGCGACGGCGTGCGCAGCCAGCGATTCTGGCTGGATGGCTCGGCCGCCGGCGTCCCGCGTCAGATGTGCGGTGATCTCCGGACCGGGCAATCCTGGCAGCGTCACCAATCACTGTCACCCGTCTCCAGCAGCACCGCGCAGCCGGCGACGGCGTGCGCAGCCAGCGATTCTGGCTGGATGGCTCGGCCGCCGGCGTCCCGCGTCAGATGTGCGGTGATCTCCGGACCGGGCAATCCTGGCAGCGTCACCATCCCCGCGCGGATCGGATGACTGAGGTCGACGAGCCGAGCGCAGCCTGACGTCGTCCGCCATCAGCAGTCCCAGTGCCCTGACCAGCGCGCGGCCGACGTCGGCACGGCCGATGTCGGGACTCGCCACGTCCAGCCGGAACCCATGGACAGAGATGTCGCCCCGTTCGCAAAGGTGACCGCTCCGTCCACCACCGCCCGGTACTGACCGTCAGGCGTCGTCGAAGGCATTGGCCCATCCTCGCGCCGCCCGGTCATCGGGGTGAGGGCAGTCCTCGCCAGCGGGCCCCTGACCAGCGCCAATCTCGGGGAGCGTGAGGAGACCCACTGATACCGTCCGGGCGTGCCTCGAACTCACCGCAACGCCGCCGACGCACTGCTGGAGCAGGCGACCGTGGTGGTGGATTGGCTTCGCGACCTCCCGGGCGAGGCGTTCGGTCGCCCCTCGGCGCTGCCCGGCTGGGAGGTCGGAGGGTTGGTCGGACACCTGATCCTGATGATGCGCGGAGCTGCGACCACTCTGGCCTCGGCCACTGCCGAGCGTCCGATCCCCCTGCATCGCTACGTTCAGGGATATGCGCCGGCGTCCGCGGCAATCGCCTCAGCCTCGGTCGAGGTCGGCGCTGGGCGCTCGGGTGCGGACCTCGTCGAAGAGCTGAGCACCGCCACCGAAGCGTTGCGAGCCATGGTCAAGTCCGTCGCCGCCGGCACCACCGTCTCGGGTAGCCGCGGGCCGCTGCTGGTAGCCGACTTCATCGCGACCCGGATCATCGAGATCGTCGTGCACTCCGACGACCTGACCCGCTCGCTGGCCGACCGCTCGCCGGTCCCCCTGCAGGGCAGCGCGCTGGGCCGGACTGTCCGCGCGCTGGCAGCGATCCTCGAAGGCCAGTGGCCCGGCCGATCGGTTGAGGTCCGCATCCCGCCGTACGCCGCGGTGCAGTGCGCGCCGACGGCCGAGACCGACGGTCCGGGCCCCCGGCACACGCGCGGCACGCCGCCGAACGTGATCGAGACCGATCCGGTGATCTTTCTCCGGCTCGGGACGGGCCGGCTCGGCTGGGCCGAAGCTTTGGCCACCGGCCGCGTCGCCGCATCCGGGCTGCGTGCCGACCTGTCGGCGGCGCTTCCACTGCTGCGCTGACCCGCGCGGCGATCGCCGCCGCGAGGCTCACATCACCGGCAACATCCGGGTCAGCTCGATCGGCGTCACCTGACGGCGGTACTCGTCGAACTCAGCGCGCTTGTTCCGCAGGAAGAAGTCGAAGACGTGTTCGCCGAGCGTCTCGGCGACCAGTTCCGACTGCTCCATCTGGGCCACCGCATCGTCGAGGTTGCGCGGCAACGGCCGGATCCCCAGCGACTGCCGCTCGCGTTCGGTGAGCGACCAGACGTCGTCCTCGGCACCCTCGGGCAGCTCGTACTCGTTCTGGATGCCGGCCAGCCCAGCAGCCAGGATGAGCGCGAAGGCCAGGTAGGGGTTGCAGGCGGAGTCGATCGAGCGCAACTCGATCCGCGCGGACGAGCCCTTGTTCGGCTTGTACATGGGGACCCGGACCAGGGCGGAGCGGTTGTTGCGGCCCCAGCAGATGTAGCTCGGGGCCTCACCGCCGCCGGCCAGTCTCTTGTAGGAGTTGACCCACTGGTTCGTGACCGCGGTGATCTCGCCGGCATGCCGAAGCAGCCCCGCGATGAAGTGCCGACCGACCTTGGACAAGTGGTGCTCATCGCTCGCGTCGTAGAAGGCGTTGTTGTCACCCTCGAACAGCGACATGTGGGTGTGCATGCCGGAGCCCGGATGCTCGGTGAAGGGCTTCGGCATGAAGGAGGCGTGGATGCCCTGAGAGAGCGCGACCTCCTTCACCACGACCCGGAAGGTCATCAAGTTGTCAGCCGTCGACAGCGCGTCGGCGTAGCGCAGATCAATCTCCTGCTGCCCCGGGGCCCCTTCGTGATGGGAGAACTCCACCGAGATCCCCATCTGCTCCAGCATCGTGATGGCACGCCTGCGGAAGTCGCTGCCCAGGCTCTGCGGTGTGTGGTCGAAGTAGCCGGACTGATCGACCGGAACCGGCGGCTGGCCGGGCACGATCGGGTCCTTGAAAAGGAAGAACTCCACCTCGGGATGGGTGTAGAAGGTGAACCCGAGGTCTGCGGCCCGCTTGAGCGCGCGCTTCAACACGTAGCGCGGATCGGCGTAGGACGGCGAGCCGTCAGGCATGGTGATGTCACAGAACATCCGAGCCGTCGCCGGGCTGCTGTCCCGCCAGGGCAGCACCTGGAATGTCGCAGGATCGGGGTGCGCCACCATGTCGGACTCGTAGACGCGGGCGAAGCCTTCGATCGCCGATCCGTCGAAGCCCATCCCCTCGGCAAACGCCCCCTCAAGCTCCGCCGGCGCGACGGCCACGGATTTCAGCGTCCCGAGGACGTCGGTGAACCACATCCGGACGAAGCGCACATCGCGCTCCTCGATAGCCCGGAGGACGAACTCGGTCTGCTTGTCCACGGCGTCAGTCTGCCGCCGCCGCAGTAACGGACGGGTTAAGACACGTCGGACACTTACCAGGAGTGATCAGACCTTGAGAAAAATCCGCCGAAGCCAGGGATACGTTATGTCCGAACATCATGAGAGCGGCCATCGGTGAGCAGGACTTCCTTCCGGGTGCAATCCGCGTGGCAGCAGCAATCCAAACCTCGACGCCATGCCCGTATGCAGTTCTACCGCACCTGCTACCCGTGCGCGGCATCCCCCAAACAGGAGCACCACATGTCCATCATCACCGACGTCCTTCCGGGCTCACCAGGCGAGATGACCAAGCGCCTCGGCGTTCTCAGCCTGGTGATGGGCGCCGCCGCACTCGTCTGCGGAATCGTCATGCTTGCCTGGCCGGGCGCGAGCCTGCTGGCCATCGCCATCATCTTCGGCGTCCAGCTGCTGGTTGCCGGCATCGTGCGCGTCATCGGCGGCATCGCCGGTGACGGCACCGAGGGCTGGGAGCGCGGCCTGTCCATCGTGATGGGAGTGCTGGTCGCGCTGGCAGGCATCCTGTGCTTGCGCAGCCCGGCGCTATCGCTGCTCTGGATCGTCATCTTCGTCGCTGCCGGATGGCTGGTCGACGGCGTGCTGCAGATCGCGCACGGCGCACGCCGGTCGGGCGGTCAGCGGGTCGGGATGATCCTGAGCGGCGCGCTGTTCGTCATCGGCGCCGTGTTGATGCTGATCTGGCCGGGCATCGCGCTGGCGACCCTGGTGCTGCTCGGCGGCTGGTTGCTGATCATGTTGGGAGTGGCCGCGATCGTCAGCGGCATCATCGGGTTGCGCGAGGTGCGCAAGGCCGAGAAGGCGTAGTCGACGGGCGGCGGTGAGGGGCTCGGCCACTGTCGAGCCCCTCGCCAACAACTAGGCTCCAGCTGTGCCGCTGCTCCGGATCGCCATGGCCCAGGTCAACGCCACCGTCGGCGACATCTCTGCAAACGCCGATCTGGTCGTCGAGTGGGCGCAGCGCGCCGCCGCCGCTGACGCCGACCTGCTGCTCTTCCCGGAGATGATGTTGACCGGCTACCCGGTTGAGGATCTGGCTCTGCGGCAGAGCTTCGTCGAGGCGTCGCGACTCTCGGTGAGCCGGCTCGCTCGCCGGCTCGCCGATGCCGGACTTGGTGAGATCGTCACCGTCGTCGGCTACCTGGACCGCACCGACGAGGCCGACCACCCGAAAGGCGGCCACCCACAAAACGTCGCCGCGGTGCTCCACCGGGGCGAGGTCATCACCTCCTACGCCAAACACCATCTGCCCAACTACGGCGTCTTCGACGAGTTCCGGTACTTCAAACCCGGCAACGACCTGCACGTCCTGCGGATTCGCGGCATCGACGTGGCGCTGGCGATCTGTGAGGACCTCTGGCAGGAGGGCGGTCCGGTGGCGGCGACTGCCGAAGCCGGCGCCGGATTGCTCGCCGTGATCAACGCGAGCCCGTACGAACGGGACAAGGACGACGTCCGCGGAGCGCTGGTGGCGCGCCGCGCCCGGCAGGCCGGCTGCACGCTCGCCTACGTGAACCTGGTCGGCGGCCAGGACGAGCTGGTCTTCGACGGCGACACGATGATCGCCGCAGCGGATGGCACCATCACGACGCGAGCGCTGCAATTCGTCGAAGAACTCGTCGTGGCCGACCTGGACCTGCCGGCCGCGACCAAGCAGCCGGCCGAGACGCCAGCCGGCTCGGCCGGAATGCGAATCGTCCGACACCACCTGAGCGACGCCGGCGAGGGACCCGCGGACCGGCTAGACCCTGGCGTCGCCACACCCCTGGAGCCGATGGCGGAGGTCTACCTCGCGTTGGTGCTCGGCCTCCGTGACTACTGCCGCAAGAACGGCATCGAGCGCGTCTACCTCGGATTGTCCGGCGGCATCGACTCCACCCTGGTCGCGGCGTTGGCCTGTGACGCCATCGGTGCCGAGCACGTCTACGGGATCTCCAACCCCAGCGTGCACTCCTCGGATCACTCGAAGTCCGACGCGGCCGAGCTCGCTCGCCGCACCGGACTCCACTTCGCCACAGTGCCGATCAACCCCGCTGTCGAGGCCTTCCACACAATGGTCGACATCGACGGCGTCGCCGCGGAGAACCTGCAGGCGCGGATCCGCGGCATGATCTGGATGGCCGAGTCCAACCAGCACGGTCCGTCGATCGTGCTGGCCTGCGGCAACAAGAGCGAACTGGCCGTCGGCTACAGCACCATCTACGGCGACGCGGTCGGCGGGTACGCACCGATCAAGGACGTACCGAAGACCTGGGTCTGGCGGCTCGCGCGCTGGCGCAACGAGCAGGCCGCGCAGCGTGGCGAGACCCCACCGATCCCGGAGAACTCGATCACCAAGGAACCGAGCGCCGAACTCCGGCCCGGGCAGAAAGACACCGACTCGCTGCCACCCTACGAACTGCTCGACGACGTGCTGGACGACTACGTCGAGGGCGACAGGGGCCACCAGGAGCTGATCGCGATGGGCTTCGAGGAGGCGCTGGTCGATCGGATCACCCGAATGGTCGACCGCGCAGAGTACAAGCGCCGCCAGTACCCGCCGGGAACCAAGATCAGTTTCAAGGCCTTCGGACGCGATCGCCGCCTCCCGATCACCAACGGCTGGCGCGAGGGTCAGGCCGCGCACCCCCCGAGGCGATCGTGACCTCGACAGCCGCGGCGACGCAGCGCGCTGGCCGGCCCGGCGGGCGAAGCGGCTGATTCGTGCCGTCGCCGGGCTGGTATCCCGATCCTCGCGGAGCAGTAGACCGCTACCGCTATTGGGACGGGACGGGGTGGTCGACTGAGACCGCCGCGGATCCCGGCGGACCGGCACCGTCGACGCGGCCCGCAGCTCGACGACGTCGCCTGCCCGCACGGACCGTCGGGCTGCTCGCCGGGCTGTTGCTCGCCGCCGCGGTCGTGGTCAGCACACTCGGCGAGGGCCGCAGCACCCGGTTGCCCAGCATCTCGGTCAGCCCGCGACCGACGGCGACGATGACCCCGGAGGAGCCGGCCGCGAACGGACCGTGCCCGTACCGCAGTCCCCATCGCGCGGAATCGCGCCGGCCGGACGGACGAGTGCAGGGCGGGACCCTCTCCTTCAGTTCTGTCGAGGGGTTCGAACCGACGGCGAACAGTCCCGAACTCGGCTTCGCCGAGGACGTCGCCGCGCAGGTGCGGCGGGTCAACGACGATCCCGAATGGCTCGCCCGCCTCAGCGTCGGGCGGGTGCGGCGCGCCGACGGCTTCGGCGGTTCGCCCCGGCGCGCCGCCGGCCGCCTCCTCGACTGCCTCACGTCGGGACCGGTCTATGCACCATACGACGCGACGCGGATCGATCTGCGGGGCGGCCCGATGATGGTGCGGGGACGGCCGGGCTGGCTGATCGACAGCCGGCTCGTTGTCGAGGACCCGCGGCTGAGCTTCGACGGCGACCGCGTCGTCGTGATCGTCGTCGCCGAGCCGGGGACCCCGGAAGCCTTCGGGTTCTTCCTCGGCATCGTCCCCATAGCCGACGAATCGCTGGATCGAGCGCTCGCCGGAGCCATGCAGAGCCTCCGCGCCAACTGAGCCGCCGCGCGCGGGTCCCTCTAGCCTTGGGGTGTGTCGACGCCTGGGTGGTATCCCGATCCGGCCGGGGCGCCGAATCGCTACCGATACTGGGACGGCACGCAGTGGTCTTCCGACACGGTCGACGATCCGCGCCATCCGGCGCCGGGACCGGCGGCGCCGGGTTCGGGCCGGGCGGGTTCGGGCCGGGCGGGTTCGGGCCGGTCGCGAATCGCGTTGGCCGCGGTGATCCTCGTCGCGGTGCTCGCGGTGGTCGCCGCCGTCGTGTTGACGCGTACGGTCCGCTCCGCACTCGATCCGTACCCGAGCAGCACGGTCAGCGGGGGCGACGACTCCAGCCCTACGCCGGGCACGTCGGCGACGCCCACCCCGGGCGGGCTGCAGGCCTGTCCGGCCGGCGATCCGTCGGCGCGGCAGAACCATCCCACCGATGCGCGGGTGCACGGCGGCAACCTCTCGTTCCTCGCCGAGCCCAGCTTCCAGTCGCCGGCCGTCGAATCGCGGTTCTCCTTCGCATACGACGTCGTCCAGCAGATCCGCTTCGTCCACCAGGATCCTGGCTGGTTGGCCCAGCTCGCCGTCGGTCAGCTTCGGGAGGCCGAGGGCTTCCGCGGTGACGCCCGCGCCACAGCTGAGCGCCTCGTCCAATGCACCGTCAACGGCAGCATGTACCTCCCCTACGGCCCGGCCCGGCACGACACCCGCAGCGAGGAGGTCACCATCAGCGGTGAGCGCGGCTGGCTGATCGAGACCGAGATTTCGGTGGATCAGCCGGACCTCCCGTTCGCCGGTGACCGCGCCGTCTTCATCGTCGTGCCTGACCAGGACGACTGGGGTTTCTTCTTCGGCGCCTCCCCCCTCGGCAGCAGTCGCTACGGAGAGATCGTCGATCGGGCCCTGGCCTCGCTCCAGATCGACTGACCTCGGCGCGGCCCCCCGGTCGAGCCAGCGACCCGGGATGAGGCGTGGCGCGCCCTCGACGTGATCACCGGCGACCTAGGGTGAAGGCGTGGCAGTCCCGGGCTGGTATCCCGACCCCGGCGGCGTGGCCGGTCAGTTCCGGTACTGGGACGGCACGACCTGGTCGGCGACCACCACGGCGCACCCCACAGCCGGGCCACCCGGTGCAGGCACACCTGGGCCGCCCCGCCCGCGCCGCACCCTCATGCTGGCCGTGGTCGGGCTCGTGGTCGTGATCGCCCTGATCGCCGGCGCTCTGCTGATCCGTCCGGCGCTGGACCGCACTGCTGACAACACGCCGAGTTCGGCGCTCCCGGGCGGTGACGACCGCAGCCCGACCCCCGTACCGTCCTCTGTCACTCCCAGCCCAACGCCGCCTTCGCCAACCCCGACCCCCTCCCGCGGCACCAGTGCGCCGTGCCCGACCGGCGACCCCGGCGCCCGGCAGCCCCATCCGCAGGACGGCCGGGTGCACGGTGGCGGCCTGTCGTTCCCGAAGCAGCCGAACTGGGACCCGTCCTCGCTGAGTGTCGGGCTGACCTGGGCCTACGACGTCGACGGCCAGGACAAGAAGATCGCGCCGGAGTGGTTCTCGATGCTCGCGGTCGGCGCGGTCTCCACCGCCGACGGCTTCGAGAACCCTGAGATCGCGGTCACGGCGGTGATGGAGTGCTCGGTGACGTCGGGGTACTACGACCGGTTCACCGAACGGCGCGACCTCGAGTTCGGCCAGATCACGCTCGCCGGGCATCCCGGATGGCGACTGCGGTCGGAAGTCAGGGTGGATCGGCCGGACCTCGGAATCGAGGGCGACGTCGTCGAGGTCGTCATCGTGGACCTGGACTCGCCCGAATCGCTCGCGATGTTCTGGGGGGCGGTGCCGATCGGGGATCGGGCACTGATCGCGCAGCTGGACCGGGTCGTCAGTCAACTGCGCGTCGACTGACGACCGTTCGGACCGTTGCCGGCGCGGTTCGACTACGCGGAACGCGCCTCCGGCGCGGTTCAACTACGCGGAACGCGCCTCCGGCGCGGTGGCGATCTCTTCCGCGACGACTGTCATCGACTCCAAGTAGGGCGCGCCGAACGTGGTCAACATCGCCACGTCGCCGGCATCGCGTCCGCGGCCGATCAACACCCGGCCCTTCCGCGGCTCGTTGTTGCGCGGGTCGAACGTCCACCACCGGCCGCCCAGATACACCTCCATCCAGGCGGCGAAGTCCATGATCAACTCCCGGGGCGGGATGTCCACCTGCGGGAGGTAGCCGAAGACGTAGCGCGCCGGGATGTTCAGGGCACGGCAGAACGACACCGCGAGGTGGGTGAAGTCGCGACAGACGCCGTACCCGGAGGCGTGAACGTCCGCGGCAGTCGTCCATGAGGTGCTGCTGCCGTAGGAGAAGGTCAGATGATCGTGCACGTAGTCGCAGATCGCCCGCACTCGCCCGTAGCCGGGCGCCACGCCGCCGAAGCGACTCCAGGCCTCGCTGCCGAGCACGTCCGGCAGGCAGTAGCGGCTGGGCAGCGTGTAGATCAACACGTCATCCGGAAGGTCCTCGACGGGGATCTCCGGCGCGCCCTCATCGGCCTCCTCGACCGCGTCGGGAACCAGCACCGTGGCGTGGTAGTCGATCGTGGAGCGGCCGGCGAGCAGCGTCGTCCGGCGGCTCTGATTGCCGTAGAGGTCGCGGAATCCGCGAGCCGGGGCGTACGGCTCAGAGCTCCACTCCGAGTCGAGCAGCACGACCTCCTGGTCCGGAAGCGGCTCGACCAGGAACACAGCGGGGACGTCCACCGCCGACTGATGGACGAATGTGCAACCGACCGCGAGCCGGCGCATGAGCGCTCCCCCGCGGTTCGGCGTCGGATCGGATGGGCTCACATTCGCTCCTCGACGGCCGTGCCTGCTGCGAAGTTTACGGCGTACGCACAGCCGGGGCGGCCGTGCCCGATGCGTGGCGAGAGCAGCGGGCCCGGGACCGATGGTCCCGGGCCCCCAAACCGCCCCTCCAGCCGGTACGCCGCGCGATCTAAGCGCGCCGAACCGGGGTATCGGGGTCGTCACTGGCTGGCGCCGGGCCGTGCGGCTCGGCCTGCGGCGAGCCGACGAGTTCGGCGATGGCGTCGCCGCTCGGCTTGTCGATCGAGCGCCAGTACTCGAAAACCCGTTCCTTGATGTCTTCGCGCACAGTACCGAGGGTGGATGCGACGGTCTCGATCAGCCGTTGCCGTTCCGTCGGGCTCATCACCTGCGTGAGCAGCGCGTGCGCCTGACTGACGTCGTCGTCGTCGGGTCGGAGCGTGTACGAGGTCCGCACCATGTCTCCGTCGGATTCCCAGCTGGCACCCGCGAACAGATCGGCTTTGACCTCGGGCCCGCCTGCCGTATTCGGGAAATACACCGGCTGGTCGGGGCTGTACGCGTACCTCATCGGCCCGTCGAACTCATAGGTGTTCAGCTCGACCTGCGGCTGGTTCACCGGCAGCTGGTGGTAGTTCGGGCCGATCCGGTACCGATGCGTATCGGCGTAGGCGAACACGCGGCCCAGCAGCATCTTGTCCGGGCTGAATCCGATCCCCGGCACGACCGCACTCGGTTCGAACGCTGCCTGCTCGATCTGGGCGAAGAAGTTCTCCGGGTTCTTGTTCAAGGTCATCGTGCCGACCTTGATCAGCGGGTAGTCGCCGTGCGGCCAGACCTTGGTCAGGTCGAAGGGGTTGATCCGGTACGCCTTGGCGTCCTCGTACGGCATCACCTGCACGAACAGAGTCCAGGACGGGTACTCCCCGGACTTGATGGCGTTGAACAGGTCGCGCCGGTGGGCGTCGGGGTCAGTCGCCGCGGTGGCGGCCGCCTCTTCGTTGCTGAGGTTCGCCACCCCCTGGTTGCTGTGGAAGTGGTACTTCACCCACACCCGCTCACCCTCGGCATTCACCCACATGTATGTGTGCGAGCCGTAGCCGTTCATATGCCGCCACGTCTTCGGGATGCCGCGGTCGCCCATCAGGTAGGTGACCTGGTGGGCGGACTCGGGCTGCAGCGTCCAGAAATCCCAGCGCATGTCCCAGTCCTGCAGACCGGAGTCGGGCATCCGCTTCTGCGACCGGATGAAGTGCGGGAACTTCATGGTGTCGCGCACGAAGAAGATCGGCGTGTTGTTGCCGACCAGGTCGTAGTTGCCCTCGCTGGTGTAGAACTTCAGCGCGAACCCACGGGGGTCACGCACGGTGTCGGCCGAGCCCTGCTCCCCGGCGACGGTGGAGAAACGGGCCAGCAGGTCGGTCCTGGCGCCCGGCTGAAACAGCGCGGCCTTGGTGTAGCGGCTGACGTCCTCGGTGGTCTCGAAGACGCCGAATGCGCCGCCGCCCTTGGCATGAACGTTCCGCTCCGGAACCCGCTCTCGATTGAAGTGAGCCATCTGGTTCACGAAGTGGAAGTCGTGAAGGAGGATCGGCCCGTCCGGGCCGACGGTCAACGAGAATTGGTCGCTCGGCGCGGGGGCACCGGTGTCAGTGGTCGAGACCTTGGCATCCGGACCGGTCGGTCCGGCCTGCATCTCGGTACTCATCACAACTCGCTTTCTGTGCTGCCTGGCGGCACTATCGCGCCGCCGGGCGACGGGGAGGACGGTCCGGCAGCGCACGCAGCGCATTGCCCCCAATACGTGACCTCGGCTTCGTCGACGACGAAGCCCGCGGTCTCGGCGGGCACTGCACAGGGAATCGAGCCGACGGCGCAGGCCACGTCGACAACGGTCCCGCAGGTGCGGCAGACCAGATGGTGGTGGTTGTCGCCGGTACTCAGCTCGAAGCGCATTGAGGAGCCCGCGGGCTCGAACCGGCGAAGGATCGCGTGATCAGTGAGGACATTGACGGTGTCGTAGACGGCCTGCGTCGACACCTTGCCCAGTTCAGATCGCACGGCCGCCACGACGTCGTCGGCGGTCGCGTGCGGATTGGCATGCACCGCGTGCAAGACGGCGAGCCGCTGCTGGGTGACCCGAAGGCCCGCGGACCGGAGCATCTCCGGCCACGACGTTGCCTCCACGGATCGACCCATGGGGCGAGTCAAACACGCTATCTGGAACGATTCAAGATAACTGGAGGAGCCTCAGCCGAACTCCCGGCGAACTCTCAGGAAGTCGACCTGGCACCAACCGTCCGCGTCAGTCGTCGTTCCAGCGCGGATCGTTGTCCCAGGCGTCGTTGCGCTCGTCCACCGTCTCCAGCGCCCGCTCGGCCGCTTCGCGGGACGGGTAGGGGCCGAGCCGGTCGGTGACTTTGGTGTCGTTGTCATCGGAGACCACAGTCTTGGTCTTCAAGTCGTAGTACCACTGACGATCAGCCATCTCGCACCTCCTCCGGGGCCGACGCTGGCCCACGCGTCGAGGCTACTCGGGCGCGACGGAGGCCGATCTGGGCGCCTGGCACCTCTAGGATCGAGCCCATGCCGAGCGTCCAGCCAGGGGCGGTGAGCCCCATCCGGGCCGTCCCTCGGCACATCCGTCGGCCGCCGTACGTCGGCCGACCCGGACCCGACCCGTACACCGGAAGCCACGTGCAGAGTGCTGACACGATCGCTCGGATGCGGGTGGCGGGCCGGGTCGCCGCCCAGGCACTTCAGGCGGCCGCGGCGGCGATCGCCCCGGGAGTCACCACCGACGAACTGGACCAGGTCGCGCACGAGTTCCTGATCGCCCGTGGTGCGTACCCGTCGACACTCGGCTACCGCGGCTTCCCCAAGTCGTGCTGTACATCGGTGAACGAGGTCATCTGCCACGGCATCCCCGACTCGCGGCCACTGGTCGCCGGAGACCTGGTGAAGATCGACATCACCGCGTACGTCGACGGCGTGCACGGCGACAACTGTGCGACCTTCTTCTGCGGTGAGGTGGACGAGGAGTCGCGACTCCTCACCGAGCGCACCGCGGAGGCCCTGAGGCGGGCGATTCAGGCTGCCAAGCCGGGCCGCCGGGTGAATGTGATCGGGCGCGTGATCGAGAGCTACGCGCGGCGCTTCGACTACGGCGTGGTCCGGGATTACACCGGGCACGGGGTGCACCGGTCATTCCATTCCGGGCTGGTCATCCCGCATTTCGACGACCCGTTTCACGACACGGTGATCGAACCCGGGATGACCTTCACGATCGAACCGATGATCGCGCTGGGTAGTGGCGAGTCGTACCTGTGGGATGACGACTGGACCGTGGTGACGACGGACGGCAGCCGGGTGGCGCAGTTCGAGCACACGCTGGTGATCACCGACTCGGGCGCGGAGATCTTGACGCTGCCGTGACCGGGGTCCCCTCGGCTAGGGTGACGGTGGACGAGTCGGTCAGGCGATCGCGGCGGGCACCACCCGCCGAGGAAAGTCCGGACTCCGCAGAGCAGGGTGGTGGGCAACACCCACCCGGGGCGACCCGCGGGACAGTGCCACAGAGAACAGACCGCCTGCACCGCTTCGGCGAGCAGGTAAGGGTGAAACGGCGGTGTAAGAGACCACCAGCATCCCGGGTGACCGGGATGGCTCGGCAAACCCCACCCGGAGCAAGACCAAGAGGACACGTACGCGTGTCTGCGGAGGCGCCTGAGGGCTGCTCGCCCGAGCCTCCGGGTAGGTCGCATGAGGCCGCTGGCAACAGCGGTCCCAGATGGATGATCGCCGCCGGCGTGAGCGCCGGCACAGAATCCGGCTTACCGACCGACTCGTCCCCCTCGGGGTCTCTTCCGTCAGCGTTGCACGCGGATCATCCGGGGACCGCCGCCCCGACGGGCGCCGGCTCCTCAGCCAGACCGAATCGGACCGCACGATCGGAGAACTGTGCCGCCAGCAGCCTGACCTGGACCTCCTGGCCGAGCGGGAGCCCAGTGCCACTCAGCGTGGCCTCCACCGCGGGGTCGGCGAGCATCACCTGGCCACGGCGTCGTTCCTTGTCCACCTCGATCACGGTGCCGGTGAACGTCTCGCCGACCCGGTCCTGGAGCAGGCAGACCTCCAGCAGGTCGGTGATGCTGCGCTCATAGCGCTTGGCCCGGCGTTCGCCGGCCGACATCGTCGCCGGCAGGGTCTCCAAGGAACGCAGCACCCACTCGGGGACCGGCTGATCGGCGCACAGCGCGACACAGATCTCGCCGGTATAGCGATCGACGAGTCGACGGAGCGGTGCGGTGACGTGGGCGTAGTCGATCGCGAGCGCGGCATGCTCAGCGTTCTCCGGCACTCCACCGTTGAAAGCCTGGTAGCCAGCGCCCCGGAACAGGCTGGTGCATGCATTGAGCATGGCCGCGTGCGCCGGCTTCGACGGGTCGAGGGCCCTGACGAATTCCGGGTAGTCCAGTTCCGACGGCCAGGCGATGGCCAGCGCTCGCGCGGTCTGCCGCAGCCGACGTACCGAGTCGTGATCGGCAGGCGGCATCGTGCGCAGCACCCCGACCTGGGCGTAGAGCATCAGGTGCGCGGCCGCCATCCCGGTCAGCAGCGACATCTGGGCGTTCCAGCCCTCGACCGGCAACGGCGCCCGGTACTCCAATCGCCAGCCGCCGGCGGGGTCCGCGACGAACTCCTGCTCCGGCAGATCGAGGCTCACACCGCCTCGCTCGCGCTCACGCTGCTCGCGCCAGGGCCCGAGCTGAGCCAGCAACTGCAGCGTCGATCGGGCGGTACCGCTGTCGATCTCCCGCTGCGCCTCTGGATAGCTGAGCGCTTCCCGGCTGCGCACCCGTGCCCGCCGTACGTCGGCATCGGTCATCTGGCCACGCTCGTCCAGCGTGATCGTCCACAGCAGAGCGGGACGGACCTCTCCCGGAAGCAGGCTCGCCACGCCCTCGCTCAACACCGGCGGGTGCAACGGCGTGCGACGATCCGGCGCGTACAGCGTCATCACCCGCTGCTGGGCCTCGAGGTCCACCGGATCGCCCGGGGACACGAAGGCCGCGACGTCGGCGATCGCGTACGAGAGCAGATAGCCCTGGCCGTGGCGGGCGATGTGCATCGCCTGGTCAAGATCGCGGGCACCCTCGGGATCGATGGTGATCAGATCGAGGTCGGTCCGGTCCAGGTCAGGGAGGCGAACGTCGCGCCCCGCCCGCTCGGCGGCCGCGAGGACGGCCGGCGGGAAGTCGGCCGGTACGTGCAACTGAGACCGGACCTCCGCGAACGCCGTTGCCAAGTCTGCCGGGGCGCCATCGAGCAGTCCGACCTTCCGTGCAGGCATGCCCTGAGCCTACTGGTGCGACCTCCGGCTGCACCCCGACCGACCGCCGACGTGACCCTCTTGCAGCGAAAGCCGAAAGAATCCGGCGAGCTGTCAGAGCCCCGACTGGGCGGTGCGCACCAGAATGCGGCCGCACTCCTCGCACCGCAGTACCTCATCGGTCGCGGCCGCTGCGTACCCGCGGAGGTCGGCGGCGTTCAGTTCCAGTTGGCAGCCGGTGCACCGCCGGGCCCGAAGCTCGGCCGCCCCGATACCGCCGTGACTCGCGCGCAGTCGGTCGTACAGGGCGAGCAGGTCGGTCGGCAGACCGGGGCTCAGTGCGTCCCGCTCCGCGTTCCGCTCACCAGCCTCGGCTGCGATCTGGCGCAGTTCGCTATCCCGCCGCTCTGTCACGGCGCCGATCTCACCGTCCAACACCGCCGCACGCTGCTCGAACGCCGCCCGCCGGGCCGTGGCGTCCTCCAGTTGCTCCATCACCTCGAGCTCGGCATCTTCGAGGTCGCCGATGCGCTTGCGCAGGTGACCGATCTCATCCACGAGTCCAGACAGAGCCTTGGGGTCCGACACTGAACCGTCGGCGACCCGCTGCTGGTTGCGCTCGAGCCGCTGTCGAACCGGGGTGAGATCGCGTTCCGCCTTCTCCTGTTCGAGTTCCAGGTCGGACACCTCGGTGGCAGCCTGCACCAGATCGGAGCCGACCGAATCCCGCTGGCTGCGCAACTCAGCCAACTCCGCATGCTCGGGCAGTGTTCGCCGCCGATGGCCCAGCCGAATCAGGGCGGAATCCAGTTCCTGGAGGTCGAGCAGCCGGAGCTGCGCACCGTGGTCGGCTTTGATAGTCATCCCCTTCTGCACGACGCGGCAGCACGCCGGTCCGGATTGCACCACCCTACTGACTCGCGTCGACGCGCACCGGTCGGACGGAAAGAAGCGGGAATGAACGCGCCGCAGCCCCGGTTGCCGAACTGAGAGCTTGCATAGCCCGACGATCCATCGCCCGGAGCTGGACCGCAGACGGCAAGCCTGGCCACGCCGACGTGACCGCCCACTTCCGTTCCGCTCCTGGTCAGGAGACCGCATGACAGCCCTGGTCGAGCCCGCGCTCGCCACCACCAACGACCTCGCCAGCCGTTTCGTCGGCCGCCGCTACGTGCAGCTCGTGGTCGTGCTCGGCGCCCTGATGGCGGTCGGTCCGCTCACCATCGACACGTATCTGCCGGCGCTGCCCACGTTGACCCAGGAGATGGGTGTGGCCGCGTCCGAGGCTCAACTGACCATCACCGGATTGCTGGTCGGGCTCGGGGTCGGGCAACTGATCATCGGCCCGCTGTCGGACGTCCTCGGGCGCCGGCGCCCGTTGCTGATCGGCCTCAGCCTGCACGCTGTCATGTCGGTGCTGTGTGCGCTCGCTCCCTCGGTCGAACTCCTGATCGTGACCCGCGTGCTGCAAGGCTTTGCTGGGGCGGCGGTGTCGGTCGTCGTGATGGCGATCGTCCGTGACCTCTTCACCGGCGTACGGGCGGCCCAGCTGCTGTCACGGCTCATCCTCGTGCTCGGGGTGGCGCCGATTCTGGCGCCGTCGCTCGGTGGCGCACTGCTCAGGTTCACCTCGTGGCGCGGCATCTTCGTGGTGCTGGCGGTGCTGGCGCTGATGCTGCTGGTGCTCGCCTTCGTTGCGCTGCCAGAAACCCTGCCGCCGGCCCGCCGTGCGGTCGGCAGCATCCGCGGATCGCTGCGTGCCTACGGGCTGCTGTTCCGGGACCGGCTATTCGTCGCGATGGTGGTGGTCGCAGGCCTGCTGTTTGCCACGCTCTTCGCCTACATCGCCGGCGCGCCGTTCGTCATGCAGGGCGTCTACGCCCTGAACCCGCAGCAGTTCGGCCTCGCCTTCAGCAGCATCGCCGTCGGGCTGATCGCGACCAGCCAGATCAACCCCGTGCTGGTGGCACGGTTCGGCCCCGTCCGGGTGATGTCGGCCGCTCTCATCGTCGCCACGCTCGGCGCGGCGCTCCTGTTGGTGCAGGCGGTCACCGGGACCGGCGGCCTGCTCGGCCTGATGGTGTCGCTGCTGCTCGTGATCGGCAGCGTGGGCCTGAGCTTCCCGAACGCGCCGGCGATCGCGCTGAGCCGACACGGCGAGGCAGCGGGTACGGCCGCGGCCATGCTCGGTTCGGCGCAGTTCCTGGTCGGCGGTGCGATCGCACCGCTGGTGGGAGCGCTCGCGAACGGCACGGCGGTGCCGATGGCCGCGGTCATGCTGGGCACCACCAGCGTGGGCGCCACGCTGTTCTGGTCGGTCCGCGGGCGGCTGCTCGCCTCCACCGAGGCCTGAGCGGCTCACCGGCCCGTCGTCGAGCCACGCGAGCGCGTCGCCGATCACGGGCGCTTGCTACGGGCGATCGCTACGGCCGATTGACCGCCACCAGGACCTCGCCGGCGGCGAGCCCGCGAACCCGGACGAATGCCGCGCCGGAGGGGTGTGCCAGCACCGGCAGCGCGCTCCCGATCGGATGGGTCGCCGCCGCTCCGACTGCTGCAGCAGTGTTGACCACAACCGTCAGGTGACTGCCGGGCGGGTTGAGCGCGGCGTCGACGAGTACGTCCGCACCTCTGGCCTCGCCAGGGTGGGGGTTCGCCAGGCAGAGCGCTTCCTCGTCGGAGAGGATTCGCGACCAGCCGAAGAGTTCCCCCGCCCGAGCGTCGGCGAATGCCTCGCCGAACACCGATACGGGTCGGAGGTACTGCCGACCCAGGCGCAGGACCGGGAACGCCGACCGCGCGGCGGCCATCGCTGCGATGCGGAGGTAGAGCGGATGAGTGGGATCGAAGCAGTGAGCCCCCGCCGTCCCGAACGGACCGAACCCCGGCAACGAGTGGTCGAGAGCGTCGACACCCGGCACCAGGCCCGGGACCCCCGCTCGGCCGGAGGCGCGCGGCTCCAGCGGCCCGAACATGGCCTCGCGCAGGTAGCGGTCGTGGCCGCCCCAGCCGGGCAACCAGACCTGCTCGGCCTGCTCCGGCCCAGCCAGACCTTGTTCCGTGCCGTAGTACAGGCACGGGATGCCCAGCGTGAACAACTGCAGGGCGACTGCAACCGTCGCCCGGTGATCATGCGGCGCCCCAATGGCGAATCGCAGCTTTTCGCCGTAGACGTGATCGTGGTCGTCGAGTACCGACATCAGCTTGTCGCCCATCGTGCGGTGCGACCCGAGCGGCGCTCCGGTCGTCTCGAACCCGGCGAAGAAGGGCGCCGGACCGGCGGTGCCGCGCCCGAGTTCGCGCAGGGAGAGCCTGCCGCCGGAGATGTCCAGCGCCGCGTTCAGATTGCGACCGACGGCCGACAGGTAGCGGTGAGCAAAGTCGTCGTCCGGGATCTCGGCGACCAGGAAGAAGTCGCGCTTGCCCAGGTTGAGCGCGAACTCCTTGATCGCACCGCAGAAGTTCCGCGCCGCCGTGTAGGACACGTGCTTCACGGTGTCGATCCGGAACCCGTCGCAGTCCGTCAACGCAATCCAGTAGCAGTACGCCCGCGCGAGGTCGGACAGGGTGCCCGGCGACTCCAAGGCGAAGTCGCGCAAGTCCTCGAAGTCGGTGCGCCGGAACTCGGCGTCGTCCACGTCGGGAAACGCAGCCGCGTTCAGGCTGCCTGAGCCGGCCCGGGTGTAGGAGTCCGGGTCCTGCAGTTCCGACGGCCAGACGCCATCCTCGGCGCCGGCCACCGCCACGATCGGCTGCCCGTTCGACCCGCGCCACTGGCCGAACGGGTACCGGCCCGCCGTGTACGCCGGCCGCACCTCACCCCCCGGGCTGCCGGCCGGGTAGAGCCAGTTCGCGCCGGAATGGTTGAAGATCACGTCCAGCAGGACCCGCATGCCGCGCTGATGCGCCGCGTTCACGAGGTCGACCAGGTCGGACCGGCTGCCGAAGCGCGGGTCCACGTCCAGAAAATCCTGGACGCCGTAGCCGTGGTACGTGTCCAGATGCGCCCGCTGCCGAAACACCGGGCTCAGCCACACGGTGGTCGCGCCGAGGTCGCGCAGGTAGTCCAGCTTGCTGGCGACGCCCTGCAGGGTCCCGCCCTGGTAGCGATCGACGCCGGAGCGGGCCCACTCGTCCCATCGCCAGGCCTGCCCGCCGGGACGCACCCGCGCGGCAGCCGGGTTCGTCCGGTCCAACAGCGGACGGCCCGCCTCCCCGGCGTCGCTGAACCGATCCACCAGGAGGAAGTAGACCACTTCGTCCTGCCAGGATCCCGGCGACGGGTGATAGGCCTCCCGCCGGGGAAGCGACACGTCGGCAAGCGCTTCCGGACGCGGTGCAGCAAGTAGGTCCTCGACGAATCCCATCTCTCCCCGGACTCTCTCGTTGCGGCGGTCACGCTACGCAGCGTGCCGGCGGTGGTGTCGTGCCGCTCAGGGCACGGCCCCGGGCATCGTCGGCCGGGACGCGGATGTCGTCATGGGTGAGGGAGGCGACGCGACGCTGATACCGTCCGCGCCAGGCATCGTCTCGGCGGCGTCCGGGGGCCGGGTCAGGGCCGAGCGTTCCACTGCAGCAGCGCGGGGTCGCCCTTCTCCCAGCCGAGGACCGAAATCGTGCTGGTGTCGAGCGGGAACTGCCCGCCCAGGGTCAGCTCGAAGCCGAGCCAGCGCATCGTCAGTGCACGCAGGGCGTGGCCGTGGGCGAAGCAGATCGACCGCTCGACGCCCGCTTCGCGGACCCGGGCCACGACGCGGTCGAGTCGGGCCGCCACCTCCGACGCCGACTCACCACCACGCGGAGTCTTGGTCCAGATCGTCCAATCCGGATCGTGCTGGCGGATGTCCTCGGCGGTCCGGCCCTCGTAGTCGCCGTAGAACCACTCAGCCAGGTCTTCGGTCACCTCCGGGGCGCGCTCGCCGGTGAAGCCGGCAAGCTCCGCCGTCTGACGTGCCCGCCGCCTCGGGCTGCAGAGCACCAGGCCGAAATCCGCCGGGTCCAGGGCACCGACCAGTGCCCGGGCCTGGCCCTCGCCGACCTCCGTCAACGGCAGATCGGTGATCGACGTATGCCGACCGGCACGACTCCACTCGGTCTCGCCATGGCGGACGAGGACGAGGACGCGGGACTCCGGCTCTGGCATGCGGCCACCGTATCGCCAGCGCCTCCGCGGCCGCCCGTCGTAGCCCGAATCTCGGGGCGAAGCCGGTGCGACAATGACGGGGTGAGTGATCGTCAGCCGCGGCTGCCGAATCGGCAGACGCCGTTCTCCGCCGCGTTCCGCGCGTTCATCAAGCAGGACTGGACGCCACCCTCGGCGGCGCTGCCTGAGCCGCTGAGCGCGGCGCGGTGGGCCGCCGATCGTCGCCGCCGAGTGAGTGCCGCATTCCCCGGCGTACGGCTGGTGATCCCTGCCGGAGGGCTGAAGATCCGGTCCAACGACACCGACTACCGGTTCCGGCCGCACTCGGCCTTCGCCTGGCTGACCGGACTGGGCACCGACCGAGAGCCCGACGCCGTGCTCGTCCTCGAGCCGACCGACCAGGGACACGACGCCACCGTCTACTTCGTGCCCCGAGCCCCGCGGGACTCCGAGGAGTTCTACGCCGACACCCGCTACGGCGAGATGTGGGTAGGCCGACGCCCGTCCCTGGAGGAGATGGCCGCGCTCTGCGGCATCAGCTGCGCGCACATGGACGACCTGGCCGACGCCCTCCACAAGGACGCCGACAGCATCGAGTTCCGGCTTGTCCGCGACGGTGCCGACCACGCGCTGCTCGAGCTGATCGAGACAGTCGCAGCGGGGACGGAGCGACCGGCGGCACTC
The DNA here is from genome assembly GCA_044225235.1 of Propionibacteriaceae bacterium. Taxonomy (GTDB): domain Bacteria; phylum Actinomycetota; class Actinomycetes; order Propionibacteriales; family Propionibacteriaceae; genus Microlunatus. The sequence goes on from JBGAIX010000001.1 coordinate 526,281, forward strand.
GACGAGGAACTCGCCGTTGCCCTCAGCGAGCTGCGCCTGATCAAGGACGACTTCGAGATCGGTGAGTTGCGCGCCGCCTGTGAGCGGACAGCCGAGGCGTTCCAGGAGGTGGTGGCTGCGCTGCCAGAGGCAGTCCGGCGTGGCCGTGGAGAACGCTGGGTGGAGGGCGTTTTCGGCCTGCACGCACGGCACGCGGGAAACGCGGTCGGCTACGACACGATTGCCGCTTCGGGCGAGCATGCCTGCACCCTGCACTGGATCCGCAACGACGGCGATCTGGATCCCGCCGACCTGCTGCTGATGGATGCCGGGATCGAACTCGACTCGCTCTACACCGCCGACGTGACCCGGACGCTGCCGATCGGCGGGCAGTTCAGCGAGGCCCAGCGCGAGGTGTACCAGGCCGTGCTGGAGGCACAGCAGGCCGGGATCGACGCGGCGCGACCAGGGGCGGCTTTCCTCGACGTTCACAAGGCGGCCATCGCTGTACTCGCCCGCCACCTGGAGCGCTGGGGCATGCTGCCCGTCAGCGCCGAGGAGTCACTCGGCGAGAGCGGCGGCCAGCACCGGCGCTGGATGGTGCACGGCACTTCACACCACCTCGGCATCGACGTCCACGACTGCGCCCAGGCACGCCGCGAGTACTACCGCGAGGGCACTCTCGAGCCGGGGATGGTGATCACCGTCGAGCCGGGCCTCTACTTCAAGGCCGACGATGCCTTGGTGCCAGAGCGCTTCCGCGGCATCGGCGTCAGGATCGAGGACGACGTCTTGATTACCCCGTCCGGCAATGAGAATCTGTCCCAGGCTCTGCCCCGGACAGCCGACGACGTCGAGTCGTGGATGACGGGGATCTGGCAGGCCCGACCGTCCGGCTGAACACGGAGGGAGGCGCGATGTCGGATGCCTTTCAGTGGCGCTATCTGCCCGGTTTCGGCTCGCTGGCTCGCCGCACCCTCGGACGGCCGACAGGCCTCGGCGCTACCCCGCCGCCGAGTTCGGTCGTCGCGTGGGCCTGGTACGTCGACGGCGTCCGGCAGCCGGTCGAAGACCTGGCGACTGCCGCCCGGCTCGCCACCAGCGGCAACGGCTTCGTCTGGCTGGGGCTGAAGGATCCCAACGATGCCGATCTGGTCGCTCTGTCGGAGCAGTTCGACCTGCACCCACTCGCCGTCGAGGACGCCGCGCACGGACACACCCGGTCCAAGCTGGAGATGTTCGGCGACGACTTGTTCATGGTGATCTCGACGGTCTCCTACGTCGAGCACGTCGAACTCACCGATACCTCCGAAGTGGTGTCCAGCGGTCAGGTGATGGTCTTTCTCGGCGAACACTTCGTGATCACGGTGCGTCGCGGCGAGCACGCTCAGCTGAGTTCGCTGCGCCGGTCGCTCGAGGCAGAGCCCGACCGGCTCGCCCGCGGGCCGTCCGAGGTGCTGTACGCCATCGCCGACAAGATCATCGACGACTACCAGGAGGTGGTCCGGGCGATGGAGCACGACATCGACGAGGTGGAGACGCGGGTGTTCGCCCGCGGCGGCCAGCGAGAAGTTGACCGGGTGTATCAACTCAAGCGCGAACTGATCGAGTTCAAGCGGTGCGTGTTGCCACTCGGCGCTCCCCTGCTCCGGCTGGCCACCCGGGAACTGCCGGTCATTCCGCCTGAGGCGAAGGCCTATTTTCGCGAGCTCGCCGATCATCACACCGAGGCCAAGGAAGCGGTGGCCTCCTTCGACGAAGTCCTGACCTCGATCCTGCAGGCGGGCCTGGCCCGGGCCTCCGTCGCCGACAACGAGGACATGCGCAAGATCTCCGCCTGGGTGGCGATCATCGCCGTACCGACCATGATCGCGGGCGTCTACGGGATGAACTTCGAGCACATGCCCGAGTTGCACTGGCGCTACGGGTACTTCGCCATCATCGGGCTGATGGCGCTGACCATGGTGGCGCTGTACGTGAACTTCAAGCGCAACCGGTGGCTGTAGCCACCCTCACTCGAACTGGGCTGCACGCGCTCCAGGCAGCTGCGCCAGCATCTCGCGCGCCTTCGCTGCCACCTTGTGCTCGCACAGCACCTCGTACTTGGTGGCGACCGTCTGCGTGACACTGGTGAAGTCCCGCCGGCCCCCGCTCATCGCGTACCCGGCCGCGGCGAAGGCAACCCCGATCGAGACACCGATCGCCAGCGACACCAGCAGCAGCACCAACACGCTCTTCGGGTTGGTGAAGATGAGCATCAGGATGCCGAAGAGCAGGCCCGTCGAGATGCCGGATTGCACGCCTTGGAGCAACACGGTGCCCCAGTTCCGCCGGCCGAGCACCCTCTCGAACGACTTCAGGTCGGTGCCGACGATGGCGAGATTCTGCACCTCGAACTTCTCGTCGGCCAGATAGTCGACCGCGCGCTGAGCCTCCTCGTAGGTGGCGTAGATGGCCACCGACTGGGGGAACTTCAACTCCAGGATCACGCTCGGCCGCGGCTGCGGCTGGGGAATGGTCATCAGCCCTCCTGACTCACTCCGAATCTACCGAACCTCCGGCAGCCCGGCGCCATCCTGCCCCTGCCGGGCGCCTGTTGCCCGGCCGAGCAGCGCCACGCAGAGGTCGGCCCAGGTCAACCTCGCCAGCGCGCCAGCGCGATCACGAAGGTGTTCTCGACCGGCCGCGGCGACCGGCCGGAGTAGTTGCTGACCAGGGAGAACACGTAGCGCCGCCCGTCTCGCCCGGTGACGTATCCGGCGAGCGCCGTCACCCCGGTGAGGCTGCCCGTCTTCGCCCTGGCGTTGTTCGCGGCTGCGGTCCCGTTCATCCGATAGCGCAGCGTCCCACCGACCATCCGGGAGGTGTTCCCCGCGACCGGGAGGGAGTACGAGAAGTCGGCGAACCAGGGTTCGGAACGCACCCGGTACAGCAGTGTTGCCATCGCGATCGGAGTCACCGTGTTCAGCCGGGTGAGGCCCGAACCGTCGGTGAGGCTGACCCCTGTCATCGGGACGCCAAGGCTGGTCAGGTAGCGCGTGGTGATCGAGAGGCCTGCCGGCCACGTCCCCGGCGCGCCGTCGACCCGACCCATCGTCTTGGTCAGCGCCTCCGCGTGCATGTTGTTGGACAGCTTCATGAACGGCACCAGCATGGCGGACAGGTCCATCGACCGATCTCGGGCGATCAGCCGCTGCTTGCTGACAGGGATCGTCCGCGCGATCACCGCGCCGTCGACGACGACTCCGGCATCGGCCAGCGCAGCTCGGAACACGCCGCCGGCGTACAGGTCCGGTCGGCTGACGGTGACGAGCACGCTGCCCGTTGACCGGCCCTGCGGCACCCGCCCCCCGACCGTGATCGTGTCGCTGCCGTACGGACGGTCCACCCAGAAGGTCGTCGAGGTGCCGCGCGCCGAGGTGACGGTGCGGTTGTCGATGCGGAGGAAGCGTGCCGCAGCGGCCGGGTAGGTGGAGATCTTGGCCCGCTTCCCCCGCGAACCGGGCGTGAACCGCACGATGACCGTGCCGGAGTCGTAGTCGGCGTTCGGAGCGAGCGTCAGTCCCATCACCGGGGCTGCGTAGTACTCGTCGGCGTACGAGGTGCGCCAGCCAGGGTTGTAGGTCTGGGAGTCGAAGAAGCTCGCGTCCACCACGAGGTCCCCGGCGACCCGGGTGATGCCGGCCGCCCGAGTCTTGCGGGCCAGAGTCGCCAGGTCGGACTCGCGCAGCGTCGGGTCGCCGTACCCCTTCAGGTAGAGGCGGCCCTGCAGCACGCCGTCGAGCACCTTGGCCCGCCGGATCACCTCGGTCTTGAAGCGGTAGGACGGCCCTAGCGTCTCCAAGGCGGCGGCCGCGGTGAGGATCTTGGTGTTCGAGGCCGGCATCACCGCGCGGGTGCCGTAGCGGCTGTAGAGCAGTTCGCCGGTGTCCGCGTCCAGCACGGTGGCGCCGGTCTTGGCCGCCTTGCTGCGCGGGTCGGCCATCACCGACTTGAGCTTGCTGACCAGGGCCGGGTCAGCGGCGGCATCCGCCGGGGCGGGGGACACGATCGGGATCGCAACCGCGACGAGAACTGCCAGCGCCGCCACGAACAGGCGACGGAGGCGGGATCTGCGTTCGGCGACGGCGACGGCGATGGGGAAGGTCGTCATCTCGAGCTCCGTTGATTCTTCTGACCCGAGCGGCAACAGGCTAATCGAGCACCGGCATTTCGTCAGCCCCCGAAAGTCGGGCAGCCTGAGCTCCCGCGTTCGGCGCAACCCGGCTGTGATAATCAACGCGTGGCCTCGGCAACGTCGAACTCGGTGTTCATCTCGCGGATCCGCGGGCTGCCTGTGCTCGACGGCGCCGGCGACCAGGTGGGCAAGCTCCGCGATGTGGTGATCCAACTCCGCAGCCCAGGCCGACTACCACGGGTGAAAGGCCTGGTGGTGGAACTGTTCGCGCGGCATCGGATCTTCATCCCGATGGCTCGGGTGCGCTCCATCGGGGATCTCCAGCTGGTGATCAGCGGGGTGGTGAACACCCGGCGATTCGAACGCAGGGAGTCCGAGACACTCGTCATCGCCGATCTGTTCGACCTGGCGGTGACGCGGGTCGACCACGGCGGGCGGGCAGTCATCTTCGACGTCGCGATGCAGCCGGCCCGCACCCACGACTGGGAGGTGACCGAGGTTGCGCTCCGCGACTCCGCGAGCCGTACCCGGTTCGGCCGCCGCGGCCACGTCACCATCGTCGACTGGGCCGACATCGCGTTGCCAGGCGCCAGCGGGGCGCAGGGCACCGACCAGTTGCTGGCGCGGATGGAAGACATGAAGCCGGCCGACATCGCCCGTGAGCTGCACGACCTGTCGCCCGAGCGTCGCGCGGAGGTGGCGTCGGCGCTGGACGATCAGAAGCTCGCCGACGCACTGGAGGAGCTGCCTGAGGACGAGCAGGTCCAACTGATCTCCGAGCTGGACACCGAGCGCGCCGCCGACATCTTGGAGGAGATGGACCCCGACGACGCGGCCGACCTCGTCGCGGAGTTGGCACCGGACCTGGCCCAGAAGCTGCTCGGCCGAATGGAGCCGGACGAGGCCGAGGACGTCCTTCGACTGCTGAACTACGCCGAGTTCACCGCCGGCGGCATGATGACACCCGAGCCCGTCATCCTGCCTCCGGATGCGACGGTGTCCGCAGCGCTGGCGCGGATCCGGGATTCCGAACTGACCCCGGCTCTGGCCTGCATGATCTACGTCTGCCGCACGCCGCTGGATACGCCGACCGGACGCTTCGTCGGTGGGGTGCACTTCCAGCGGCTGCTCCGGGAGCCACCGTCCACCCTCGTCTCCGGCTTGGTCGACGCGGAACTGCCGACGTTGACTCCGGAGGCGAACCTGCACGACGTCTCCCGCTACTTCGCCAGCTACAACCTGGTCAACGCGCCTGTGGTGGACGCCGACCACCGACTCGTCGGGGCCGTCACCGTCGACGACGTGCTGGACCACGTACTGCCGGAGGACTGGCGCGGCACCGACCTCGACTCCATCTCCGACAAGCCTGCGGGCGGGCCGACGGTGACCAGCGGTGGCTAGCGCGGATCGGGATCGCTCACGCCTGAACACGCCGGGGCGCCGACGCCGGTCGACGCTGCCCAAGATCAAGATGGATCGCGACGCCTTCGGCAAGTTCGCCGAGGCCTTCGCGCGCTTCATGGGCACCGCGCGGTTCCTGCTCGGGATGACGATCGTGATCATCTGCTGGGTGGCATGGAACATCCCGTACGGGCCGCCCCGGCCGCGCTTCGACGAGTACCCGTTCATCTTCTTGACCCTGGTTCTCTCGCTCCAGGCCTCGTACGCTGCGCCGCTGATCCTGCTCGCGCAGAATCGGCAGGAGGCGCGCGACCGGGTCGGTCTGGAGCAGGACCGCGCCCAGTCGGCGCAGAGCCGGGCGGACATGGACTTCCTCGCCCGCGAAATCGCCAGCGTGCGGATGTCGGTCGGCGAACTGGCGACCCGCGAATACCTCCGATCGGAGCTGCGCTCGGAGCTGCGTGCGATCCTGGCGGAATTGGACTCCGACGAGGAACACGGCGAGAGCGCCACCAAGGGCCGCGGCACCTAGTCGCTCGTCTCAGACGGCTACCGGGCACCGCCGGCGGCAGGCACCGCCAGCAGCCGTGGCGGCTGTGCGGAAGCGTCGCCGAATGCGTGTCTTGACCGCCACCACCACTTCGAGCACGGCCTTGAGGACGACAGCCGTGACGAGCGACATGGTGAACGTCTCGGCGATCACGGCCGGGAGGTACTCGACGGCGAGGTTGAGCACGACGACGTAGACGAAGACGTCGACGATGTCGGGGGCCGTCACGAACCGGCGAGGGTACTTCCGGCTCTCCGCAGCCACGCTTGAGAATAGTGCGCCCTCCCGCGCCCTCGCGGACCGCGCCACTCGATCGTCCGGGTGCAGGCCACCCATCTGGTCAGGAGAAGGCGGAGAGAGCGGCTGCCACCGCGAACCCGAGGACGGCTGCGAGTCCCGCCTTGTCCTGGGCCTTCTCGGTGGCCTCGGGAATCATCGAACCGACCAGCATCACCAGCAGTGCGCCCGCGGCGAAACCGTCCACCGCTCCTTCGAACCAGCCGGTCGCGCTCTTGGCCGCCGCGAAGCCGGCCACGCTCGCCAGCGTGCAGGCCACGCCCACCCCCGCCCAGAGCGCGACGACTGCCGACTTCCGCATCCCGGACTCGGTCATGTCGATCGAGGACCCGATCGACTCCGGGAGGTTCGAGACGAAGATCGCGACCACCAGCGCGACACTCACGCCATGGCCGTCCGCCAGGCCCAGGCCGAGCACGACCTGCTCGGGAATGCCGTCGAGCAGGGCCCCGAGCGCGAGCGGCAGTCCGGCGGACGCCGAATGCCAGCGCTGGCCCAGCCGCTCGACGCCGCGGTCCGCGAAGAAGAACGCCAGCGCACCGACCGCCAAGCCGATGGCGATCGGCACCGGACCGCCCGCTTTGAAGCCCTCGTGGGCGAGCTCGAAGGAGATGCTGGACACAAGAGCACCAGCACCGAAGCCCAGGACGCCACCGACGACGCCCCGGTGCCACGGGCGCGCCACCCCGAGCAGCGCTCCCAACGCCAGGGACGAGGCGGCGACGGCGCCCCAGAGCAGTGCTCCCCACATGGATCCGTATTATTGCGGCAGCGAGAAAAACAGGCGACACTAGGCTGGCACGGTGCCTGACCATCGAGCCGCCTCCACCGCGACCACCGAGCATCCACTGATCCCAGCCCTTAGAGTCGCGCTGCACGGAGTCAACGACCCGGAGATCCGTCGCCCGATCACCGACCTGGGCATGGTCGAGGAGATCGCGGTGTCCGACGCAGGCGACGCGCGCATCCGGGTATTGCTGACAGTCGCCGGCTGCCCGATGCGGGACACGTTGCAGCGCGACGTCACGGCTGCCGCCGTCGGGGTCGCCGGGGTGTCATCGGTGCAGGTCGAGCTCGGCGTGATGAGCGACGAGCAGCGGGCAGCTCTCCGGGACCTGCTCAAGGGCGGGCAGGCGGAGCGCGAGATCTCGTTCGCCAGGCCCGGGTCGCTGACCACGGTGATCGCCGTTGCCTCCGGCAAGGGCGGGGTCGGCAAGTCGTCGGTCACGGTCAATCTCGCGATGGCGCTCGCCGCCCGCGGCAGCACGGTCGGCGTGCTGGATGCCGACATCTACGGCCACTCGGTGCCGGCGATGCTCGGCGTCGCCGACGCCCGCCCGACAGCTGTCGAGGACATGATCATGCCGGTGCCGGCAGGCCCGCTGAAGGTGATCTCGATCGGGATGCTCAAGCCGCGCCGCGATCAGGTGGTCGCCTGGCGCGGACCGATCCTCGATCGGGCGCTCACTCAGATGCTCGCCGACGTCTACTGGGGCGACCTCGACTACCTGCTGCTGGACCTGCCGCCCGGCACCGGGGACGTGGCGATCTCGCTCGGCCAGAAACTGCCCAACGCCGAGGTGCTGGTCGTGACGACCCCGCAGTCCGCCGCAGCCGAGGTCGCCGAGCGGGCGGGCACGATGGCCTCGATGATGAACCAGCGCGTCATCGGTGTGGTCGAGAACATGGCGTATCTGACCACTCGGTGCAGCCACTGCGGGGAGCTCGAGCGTCACGACATCTTCGGCGCCGGAGGCGGCGAGACCGTGGCCAGCACTCTCAGCGCGCGGTTGGGCTATTCCGTACCGCTGCTCGCCCAGGTGCCGCTCGACCCGGAACTGCGAGCATCCGGAGACGCCGGGCAGCCGGTCGTCACGACAAGTGCGCAGCAACCAGCGGCCGCTGCGCTGGTGGGACTGGCCGACACCCTCGCGAAGCGTGGCCGCGGCCTGGTGGGACGCCAGCTAGGGCTGGATCCGGCGAGCCGCTGAGGACTACGTCGCCTCGGCGTCGTACGGGGCGTGCCGACGCGATCGGCCCGCCGACGACTCACCAGGCCCACCGGGGCTGACCGCTTTCGCCGGGTGGCCGTTCGCCGAGCCGGAGTTGCGCGTTCCGGAAGAGACGTCTTGCGCGGGGTCGGACGTGCCGGCCTGCTGCGCCGCGACGCCGTCGACGGTGCTGCGTAGGTCCGCTACTTCCTTGCGCACGTCGTCGATCATCGGCTCGACATCGGAGAGGAGGTGACGTTGCACGAACGTCCGCGGGTTCAGGTCGCGGATGTCCATATCCTCGAATCCGGGCCCGAGTTCCTTACTCAGTTGCTGCTGCGCCGAACCCGCAACTGTGCGAAGGTAGCGGACCACCCGAGCGGCCTTTCGAGCCAGCTCAGGTAGCTTGTCCGGCCCGAACAGGATGACTGCGGTGACCAACAGGAGCAGGAACTCCGGGGTACCGATGTCGAGCAGCAGCGGGACCATCATCAGCCCTCCTTGCCGCCGAGCGTGACGCGCGCGGCCTTCCGCGCGGCACCGCGACTGTAGTCCAGCACGACGACGTCGCCGGGTCGGCGAGTACGGATGTCCACGATGAGCTCGTCAACGCCGCGCACGGGTACGCCGTCGACCTCGGTGATCACGTCGCCCCGCTTCAGGCCCGCCTTGCGCGCCGGGCCGCCGGCCTCCACCCGCGTCAGTTCGACACCTCGATCAGCCTCGCGGACGTCAGCACCGATCACCGGATAGGTCGCCCGGCCGTTGGCGATGATCTCGTTGGCGACCGCAATCGCCTGATTGATCGGGATGGCGAAGCCGAGACCGATATTTCCTGCCGACGCGCGATCATCGCTGAGGGTCAGGATCGCTGAGTTGATGCCAACGACGCGGCCGCCGGCGTCGATCAACGGCCCGCCCGAATTGCCCGGATTGATCGGCGCGTCAGTCTGGATGGCGTCGATGTACGCCGTCGGGGTGTCGGCGTCACTGTCCTTGTCGACCACGACCGGACGGTGTCGCGCCGACACGATCCCCTGAGTGACCGTGCCGGGCAGCCCGAGCGGCGACCCCACGGCGATCACCGGCGAACCGACCTCGAGCCTGTCCGAGTCACCGATCTCCAACGCGGCCAGCCGCGAGCCCTTCACCTTGATGACGGCGATGTCATAGGAGGGACTCCGCCCGATCAGAGTCGCGGTGCGACGCCTGCCGTCAGCGAACTCGACCCGGATTCTGGATCCCTTCGCGGCACCGGCAACGACGTGATTGTTGGTGAGGATCTGGCCCTTGGGGTCGATCACAGCGCCGGAGCCGGTGCTCCGTCCAACGTCGATCATCACCGTCGATGGCAGAACCTGTCTGGCGACCGCGACCGTGTCCAGCGTCGCCGGTGCCGCCGGGACGGGCGACCGGCTGCTCGCCGGGCTGGGCGGGCCGCTGGATCCGGTAGCCGGCGTCGTGGCGACGGGCGTCAGACGTCCGGCCAACAGTGCACCGCCGAATCCTGCGCCACCGCCGACCAGCAACGCCACCAATGCAGCCGCCGCCAGCACCGATGCGGGACGCATCGGGCGGCGGCCCCTGGCCGGGGGTGGCCACGCGGCTACCGCGCTGGGATGGGACGTCGGCCTCGTCGGACCCGGCCAGGACGGCGGAGGCTGGCTGGGGGTCGACAACTCGGGCGGAGGCGGCGGGTAGTCGAAGTCCGGCCTGCCGCGATCCGGAACGGGCGGGGGGCTGGAGCCGTGGGATCCCTCGGCGTCGCCAGCAACGCGACCGTCGATGCCCTGCTCGCTCACAGCCGTCGAATCATTCCCGCCAGCGGCCTGCGCCGACCGGCTCTGCTCGGCCCGCTCCGGCCCCACCGCCTCAGCTGGTGCTCCGGTGCAGGATCTCGCCCCATCCCGCCCTAATGTCGTCCATCGTAGACGGCTCCAGCGGGGGGTCATGGGGTAGCGCACGGACCGCGTCGGCGAGTAGCGCGGGTGATCCGTGACTCACCACGGTGAGCACCATGCCCCCCGACTGCCACGTCGCCACCGCCTCGTCACCGGCTGGGCGGTAGACGCGAAGTGCTTCGTCGAAGGCCATCCCGGCGCTGGGCTCCAGCCGCCCCCGCTGCTCGAAGACGCCGACGCTGGTGATTCCGTCGGTATAGAGCAGATGAACAGAGGTCGGCGCATGAGCGTGATCGCCTCGCACCCCGACGAGATCCAGTCCCGCCAGCTGGCTCCGGCATGACCAGCCCTCGGCGCTGAGCCGCGGCGCACTCGACACGCTGATGGAGGTGGTCGTCGTTCCAAGGCCGAGGTGCGGAGCTGAGTGCGACGACGCTTCCTCGCTGCTCCCCAGCGCAAAGCTGGTGAAGCCGTAGGAGGCGAGCAACGCCCCGTCGAGGCCGAAGATCTGCTGACGGAGCGGCACTCGGCTCTCGTCGTCGATCCACCATCGGGCGGCCACCATCCCGGACCGCCCAGCGGTGACCACGGTGGCAGGACGCCCGGCGACGGTCGCGCCGGTGCGGCCGGACAGCACGTAGCGGCGCTGGATCAGCTGGACGAGATCGGGATCGCCGACGCGGAGGGCGAGCGACGCCGGGACCGAGCGTGACAGCAGCACCGCGCCTCCCGCATCGCGCGCGACGAAATCCGCACCCTTCCCCGCAACCACCTGTACGTCGATCGTGGCAACGACCGGCGCCCCGCCGAGCGCAGAGAAGAACGCCTGCCGGCCCCGGTAGCTGATCGCACCGGACGCGGCGGCCGCGTCGGCGAGCGTGGCCGCCGCCTGGTCGGCTGAGAGCGACCGGCCGGTAGCGGACTCGACGTCCGATGTCGGGCCGCTGGCCTCGGCGCCGGGCACAGTCGGGACCGGCGACGTCGACCGTGGCAGCAACGCCGCGGCGACGGCCTCGGTACCCAGCGGCAGCTCACTCAGGCCGGACCCGAACGCCAACCGCGCGGCATTCACCGGATCCGGAACGGCCGCCAGGTTGGGCGGGGCGGCCAGGTAGCCGACAGCGGCAACACTGGCCAGAAACAGCGAAAGACTGAAGCCGACGACGAGGAGGGCCCGGGCCGGACGTCGCCGCGGCGGCCGGTCGAGCGGATCGTCGGACTGGCGCGCCCGACCTGACGTTGGCGGCTCCTCGCGGGTGGCGATGGAGAGCAGTCGGGCGGACAGATCTGCCGGCGCCTCGCCATCGGCACGCTGCGAGGCGAGCAGGTCCCGGACGTCACGCAACTCGGCGACATCTCGCCGGCACCCATCGCAGTACAGCAAGTGACGCGCCAATTTTTCCCGCGCCTCGGCGGGCAACGCACCATCGACGTACGCCGAGCGCACCTCAGCGAGGTCGGCGCACGCCCGACGGGTCACGAAACCCTCGCTGGCTCCAGTCGTCGCGGACCGCCGGCCGGCCGCGGCCGCCGGTCCTCAGCGTGCGCGCCGCTCTCGGCGTCGACGCCGAGATAGCGAGAGTGCTCACCGGTAGGCCGCCGGTGCGCAAGTGCGGACCGCAACTGGGCCCGGCCACGGTGGATCCGGCTCCGCACCGTTCCGATCTTGACGTCCAGGGTGGCTGCGATCTCCTCGTAGGTGAGCCCCTCGATGTCGCAGAGCACGACGGCGGCACGGAACTCCGGCAGCAAGGCACTGAGTGCAGCGGCGACATCGTGATCGAGGGCGGCGTCGGCCAACTGGTCCGAGGGCGTCGGCCACGCTGACGCGAGCCTCTCGTCAGCGCCGTCGACGAGGCCGTCGAAGCGGATCTTCTGCCGGCGGCGAGCACCGTCGAGGAAAAGGTTGGTCGTGATGCGGTGCATCCAGCCCTCGAGCGTGCCCGGCTGGAACCGGTGCAGCGACCGGAAAACCCGGACGAAGACGTCCTGGGTCAGGTCCTCGGCGTCGTGCGGGTTCCCGGTGAGCCGGTACGCGAGGCGGTAGACCCGCGCGCTGTGGTCGCGCACCAGTTCTTCCCACGTCGGCGGCACCCAGGCCGAAGGTTCGACGTCGGCGCCGACGATGCGCTCGGCCGATGTGGGTGGTTGCCACGACCCCGGATCGGGTGCGGGCCACTGCGCCATCGTCGGCACCTCCAGACGAGGGGCGACCGAGCGCCCCGCCTCGCGAACAGGATCTTCAGTCTCGCTGGTGATCCTGGCAAACCGCTGAACGATGCCTGTCAACCGCCTGTGCACGCCGCCTCCCTTCACCGGCCAAACGGGCCCGCACCGCACCGGGTTCCCCGGAAGCGCAGGAGCGCGACTGCCTAAGCCGGCGACTCGGCGGGCAGTCCGGCAGCGGCGAGGCAATCGGCGAGGGCGGCGACCTCCGCGGCGGTTGCCGCCACCAGCGGCGAGCGCAGTCCCCCGACCGGCCGGCCCTGGAGCGCGAGGCCCGCCTTGACCAGGATGCAGCCCTGGGTGGCGAAGATCCCTGTGTAGATCGGAAGGAGCCGGCGGTGCAGTTCGGTCGCACGCGTCACGTCACCGGCCAGGTACGCCTCGATCAGCTGCTTGGTGCCGGCGCCGCTGAAATGGGTGGACGTTCCCACCACTCCGACGGCGCCGATCGAAAGCAGCGGCAAGGTCAGCGCGTCATCCCCGGAGTAGTAGGCGAGGTCCGATGCCGCCATCACCCGCCCGGACGCGACCAGGTCCCCCTTGGCATCCTTCAACGCCACGATGCGGGGGTGTTCCGCGAGTCGCAGCAGCGTGTCGGAGGCGATCGCGGTGCCAGCCCGCCCGGGAATGTCGTAGAGCATGAGCGGGAGGTCCGTGTGGTCGGCCACCTGGCGGAAGTGCGCCAGCAGGCCCGCCTGGGGCGGCTTCGAGTAGTACGGAGTGACCACCAGCAGACCGCTGGCGCCGATCTTGGCAGCCTGCTGCGCAAGTTCCAGCGTGTGCTCGGTGTTGAACGTCCCCACCCCGGCCAACACCTGGGCCCGGTCACCGACCGCCTCCACGACGGCCGTCAGCAGATCAGCCTTCTCCGCGTCGGACGTGGTGGGCGACTCGCCGGTGGTGCCGCTGACCACGATGCCGTCGTTGGCCTGAGAGTCCACCAGGTAGTGAGCCAGCTCCGCGGCGGCGGCCAAATCGACCGAGCCGTCCGGCCGGAACGGGGTGACCATGGCCGTCAACAGGCGTCCGAACGGCGGGGCGGTCATGGGCGTCAGTCTAGCGACGTCGGGCCTTCGACCGCGGCCGGTGACGGCCGCGCGCCCGGACGCCGGGCCTGGTCGGGGCTCAGTTGCGGACAGCTGCCGCGCGACTCGGGCGACGCCTCGCGGCGGCGATCCCGCGGTCAGCGGCTGGTCGGCTCGATCACCACGAGGGGGTCGCCGTCATTGACGACGTCGCCGGTACTGACGACGACCTCGCGCACCGTGCCGGCTACCTCGGCGAGCACGGGGATCTCCATCTTCATCGACTCGAGGATGACGACCTCATCCTCGGCTGCTACCCGTTGCCCGACCTGGACCTCGACCTTCATCACAGCGGCGACGAGTTCGGCGACCACGGTGTGCGGCATGTCGCCATCGTAGGGTTCGCCCCCCGCCTACTTCGATAGGCTGGCGCCCGTGAACTCCCCCGCCGGCCGAACCTCGCCGAAAGCAGCGCCCAAGGCGGCGTCCTGGGCCTACGCCGAGGACTTCCTCGACGAGTCCGAACTCGCGGCCGGGTGCCGCGCCGAAGGCGCCACATTCGGGGCGCCACCGGTGGGTCGCGGTACGGCCACCACGCTGACGATGCTGGCCCGCGCGGTGAACGCCAGAGCAGTAGTGGAGATCGGCACCGGGGCCGGTGTCTCCGGCCTGGCACTCTTCGCGGGCATGCAGCCTGAGGGCATCTTGACTAGCGTGGACATCGAGCCGGAGCACCAGCAAGCGGCCCGGCGCGCGTTCCTCGCTGCCGGCATCCCCACCCAGCGGTTCCGGCTGATCGGCGGCGCGGCGCTGAATGTGCTGCCCCGGCTGAGCGATGGCGCCTACGACCTCGTCTTCGTCGACGGCGACAAGCTGGAATACCCCGAGTACGTCGAGCAAGGAATCAGACTGCTCCGTCACGGCGGGGTGATCGCGGTCGACAACACCCTGTGGCACGACCGAGTCGCCGACGGCGGAAATGCCGACGAGGAGACCGAGGCCATCCGGGCTGCGCTGACAGCCGTTCGCGAGAACGAGGATCTGGTACCTGCACTGCTGCCGGTGGGCGACGGTCTGCTGGTGGCGGTCAAGCGCTGACCTGCCCCTCCCCCGGCGCTGACCAGGTCAGCTCAGGGCGTTGCGGCGCGCGTCGGACAACGTCGCGCGGGGACGGCCTGGCTTGCAGGCATGCACCGCTGAGGTCGGCGCCCATGGCGTCCCGGACCAGCAACGCGGGCCGAGGCTGCGCACCGACACGTCAGTCATCCCGTCGGCACGAAGCCACTCGGCGCATGACGCGATGTGCCGGTAGTCGCTGATGATCAGCCGGCCGCCGGGTTCGAGTACCCGGACTGCCTCGTCGACGACGGCGCGGCGCTCCTCGTCGGACCCGAGCCGGTGCAGCACCATGCTGGAGACGACCAGGTCGAAGATCTGATCGTCGTAGGGCAAGGTCTCGAGCGATCCGGGATTCAGTTCGACCCGATCGGCGACCCCGCTCGAGCGCGTGGCCTGCTTCACCTCGGCGAGGTCGTCCAGCGAGGCATCTGAGGACGAGTCGCGCCAGCCGTCGATCGCCGACACGTGCCCTCTGGCCAGTCGCCGAGCCAGTGGCACGATCACGGCACCGCGGCCGCAGCCGAGATCGAGAGCGTGCTCGTCTCCGCGGAGCCGTACCTCGTCGAGCAACGCGTCCCAGCACGCGTGGCGTCCGCGAAACTCCGTATACAGATAGCTGGCGACCGACAATCCCGCCGCCACGGCGACGACCCCGGGAAGAATCGCGAAACCGGGGCCGAGCGTCGCCGCCACGACGGCGGCGAGCCCGGCGAACCCGATTGCGGACGTCGCGAGCGCGGACGCCCTGGCAGGCGTGTGCGCAGCGGAGAAACTACCGGCTCGGTGGCCGACGTCCTCCCCACCCGGGTGGGAGGAGGTCGGCTTCACGACACCGGGACCGTGATGCCCTTGCCGACGACCGTGATGCCGTTGTCGGAGACCGTGAAGCCCCGCTGACGATCCAACTCGTGGTCGACGCCGACCTTGGCGCCGTCCGGCACCACCACGTTCTTGTCGAGGATTGCGTTGCGCACCACGGCGTTGCGGCCGATGGTCACGCTCGACAGGACGACCGAGTGATCCACCTTCGCGTGCTCCATCACGCGCACGTTCGGCGACAGCACCGAACTCTCGATGGCACCGCCGGAGACGATGCAGCCGGGGCTGACGATCGAGTCCAGCGACAGGCCGCGCAAGGTGAACTTCGCCGCGGGCATCTGCACCGGGTAGGTCCAGATCGGCCAGTCGAGGTTGTACAGGTTGAACACCGGGTCGACCGACACCAGGTCCATGTGCGCCTCGTGGAAGGCGTCGATCGTCCCGACGTCGCGCCAGTAGGCGCGGTCACGTTCGGTGCTGCCAGGTACGTCGTTGGCGGTGAAGTCGTAGACCAGACCTTCGCCCCGACTGACGAAGCTGGGGATGATGTTGCCGCCCATGTCGTGGCGGGAATCCTCGTCGGCGGCATCGGTGTTGAGCGCGTCGATCAGGGCGTCGCTGCTGAAGATGTAGTTGCCCATGGACGCAAACGAGGCGTCCGGGTCATCCGGGAGCCCCGGCGGGTCGGCCGGCTTCTCCAGGAACGCTGAGATCTTGCCGTCGGCAGCGGCGTCGATGACGCCGAACGCACTGGCCTGGTTGCGTGGGACGCGGATCCCCGCGACGGTGCAGCCGAGTCCGCCGTCGATGTGCGCATCCAACATCTGGCCGACGTCCATCCGGTAGATGTTGTCGGCGCCGAAGACGACCACGTAGTCGGGGCGCTCGTCGTTGATCAGGTTCATCGACTGGAAGATCGCGTCGGCACTGCCCTGGTACCAGTGCGGGCCGAGACGTTGCTGCGCCGGCACCGGCGTGACGTAGTTGCCGAGCATCGTGGACATCCGCCACGTCAAGGAGATGTGGCGGTCCAGCGAGTGCGACTTGTACTGCGTCAGCACCGCGATACGCCGCATACCGGCATTGACGAGATTGGAGAGCACGAAGTCGATCAGCCGGTACGTGCCACCGAAAGGCACGGCCGGCTTTGCCCGGTCAGCTGTGAGCGGCATCAACCGCTTCCCCTCGCCACCGGCGAGGACGATCGCGAGGACTTTTGGACGTGGCGCCATGCACTGAAACCTAGGGGGTCGCCGCTGGGACCGACAAGGGGGACCAGCATGGGGACGCCGCCGGCGGCCTCTCCGCGAGCGGCCGGACAGAACCCTGATCGGGATGGTTCGCAAGCGACCGAGGCGGCTCTCCGGATGCCCTTTACCGCTCTCGTGCGCGCCCCGCCAGACCGTTCCCAGAACCGTCCGAACTCGGGAGCATCGGCCTGTTCATCGATCGTGCCCTGTGCAACGATGCGCCTTATGACCAGCGCCGCCGACGAATCGGACCGCATTTCCGTCTCCTTGCTGACGCGTGAGTACCCGCCTTACATCTATGGCGGTGCGGGCGTCCACGTCGGCCAACTGGTGCCACAGCTGCGGAAGCTGATCGACGTCGACGTTCAGTGCATGGGCCAGCAGCGCGAGGGCGCCACCGCCCACACCGAGGACTTCCCCGCGGGCGCAAACGCGGCCGTCCGGATCCTTGGCGCCGACCTGTCCATGGCGGCGGCTATCCCCTCGTCCTCCGGGGTGGTGCACTCCCACACCTGGTACGCGAACATGGCGGGCCATCTGGCCGGGCTGCTCTACGACATCCCGCACGTGGTCACCGCCCACTCACTCGAACCGCACCGCCCGTGGAAGGCCGAGCAGCTCGGCGGCGGGTACCGGATCTCCTCGTGGGCGGAGAAGACCGCGTTCGAGGGCGCCGATGCGGTGATCGCGGTGAGCGGCGGCATGCGGACCGACGTGTTGGGCTCCTACCCCGACCTGGATCCGGAAAAGGTCCACGTCGTCAAGAACGGCATCGATCCGGAGGAGTTCGCTCCGGACTCGGGCACCGACGTCGTGCAGCAGATCGGAATGGACCCTGATCGCCCCTCGGTGGTCTTCGTCGGTCGGATCACCCGCCAGAAGGGCCTGATCCACCTCGTCCGCGCAGCCGAGCAGTTCGATCCCGACACCCAGGTCGTGCTGCTCGCCGGCGCCCCGGACACGCCGGAGATCGCCAAGCAGGTGGGCGACGCGTTCGCGCATCTGCGCTCTACTCGCGGCAACGTGCTCTGGATCGAGGAGATGCTGCCCCGCGCGAGCGTCCGGCAGGTCCTCTCGCATGCGACCGTCTTCGCCTGCCCATCGGTGTACGAGCCACTCGGCATCGTCAACCTGGAGGCGATGGCTTGCGAAACCGCCGTGGTGGCGAGTGCCGTCGGAGGGATTCCCGAGGTGGTCGTCGACGGCGAGACCGGCTTCCTCGTTCCCTACGACCCCAAGCAGGCCGACGACCCGGAGGCGGTAGCCGCGTTCGAGCAGGGCATCGCCGACAACGTCAACGCACTGACGCGCGATCCGGCCAAGGCACGCCAGTTCGGCCTTGCCGGTCGGCAGCGCTGCATCGACGAGTTCAGCTGGGCCAAGATCGCCGCTGAGACCGTCGAGGTCTACCGGCGGGCGATCGAGGTGCACAACAGCTAGGACACCCGGGCGCACTCGGCCGTGTGTTATCCCGATCGACGGCACGCGGGGATCCAGCTCGCGAGTCTGCTGGTCGGCGACACGCGGGCCCCGCTACCTCGGATCGTGCTGGCGCTCCCGCGTGGTGGGATTCCGGTCGCGGCTCCGGTGGCTTCAGCGTTGTCAGCGCCCCTCGCTCCGCTGATCGTGCGGAAGATCGGCGCGCCCGGACGGCCGGAACTCGCGGTCGGCGCGGTCGCGGCGACCGGCCGCTACTCGGTGCAGACGCTGCGAAGCGACGACCTGCTGAACCGGCTCGACGTCGACGAGAAGGCCTTTGCCGAGGCGCGAGCCCGGGCGCTCACTGAACTCCGCAGCCGCGTTGCCACTTTCGCGCGGTATCCGGTGCCCTCGCTGGCGGGCCTGACCGTCCTTGTTGTCGACGATGGTCTCGCCACCGGTGCCACGATGCGGGTCGCGGTTCGCGCAGTTCGCGCCGCAGGTGCGGCCCTGGTGCTGGCCGTCGCTCCGGTGGGCTCGGGCCAAGCGATGCGGACCCTTCGCCCGGAGGTCGACGCCGTCGTCTGCCCGTGGGTGCCGCGGCATTTCGTCGCGGTCGGTCAGGCCTACGAGGACTTTCACCAGCTGAGCGACGCCGAGGCCCTCGCCGCGTTGGCGATCAGCGGTCCGTAGCGGTGGCCGTCCGCCCCGGTGATACTCGGGGCGTTGCGCTCGGTCAGCCGACGTCGAGTTCGGCTCCGCCAGTCAACCGAACCAACTCGTCGTACCCGAGCGGAAACACCGCGTGCGGGATGCCGCCGGCCGCCCACAGCACGTCATAGTCGGCGAGGGCGCGGTCGACGACGGTGCGGATGGGTTGCGGGTGACCGACCGGCGCGACGCCGCCGATCGGCTGGCCGGTGTGCGCCCGGACGAACTCCGCATTGGCCCGTTCGAGGCGGCAGCCGAGTTGTGCCCCGAGCGCTGAGACGTTCACCCGGTGGGCGCCGCTGGTCATCACCAGCAGCGGCTCGCTCCCGTCGGCAGCGAAGATCAGCGAGTTGGCGATCGCACCGAGCGGACACCCGAGCTGTTCGGCCGCGGCCGCAGCCGTCGGCGCCGCCTCACCAAGCAGCTGGACGCGGCCGGGAACCCCGGCAGCAGCCAGCGCGGCATCGACGCGGTCACAGTTCGGATGTGCCACGCGGGCCTACCTCCGGGAGTGGGGACGGCCGTCGCCGTCGGCGGATCGCTGCGGCACGAAAAAGACCCGGCCGCCACGCGACCGAGTCTTCGCCGTGTGAACCCGGGTGTTCAGCCCACGACGCCCTTCAAGGCACCTGCGAGCTCGGCGGCCTCGTCAGCGTTCAACTCGACGACGAGGCGCCCGCCACCCTCCAGGGGAACTCGCATGACAATGCCCCGCCCCTCTTTCGTGACCTCCATCGGGCCGTCACCTGTCCGGGGCTTCATTGCAGCCATCGCACATCCTCATCTGTCGTGATGGAGCCGTTCCCGGTGGATTATTCCGCATCGGTGGCGTCATCGCCGAACCGGGTGGCGCGTCGCCAGGAGCGCTCTCACGGCCGAAGACTCAGCGTTCGCCGGGTGCCGAGCAGCCGCGGACATGATCGTCTACGAGTCCGACCGACTGCATCAACGAGTACGCGGTGGTCGCTCCGACGAACCGGATGCCCATCCGGCGCAACTCGCGAGCGAGTGCGGCCGACTCAGGAGTCATGGCCGGAACCTCCCCTGGCTCCGGGCGCGACCTGCCGACCGCACGGAACCCCAGGATCAACGCCGCGAACGCCTCACCGTGCGCCGCCACCACCTCGGCATTGTCGATCGCGGCAGTGACCTTCGCGCGATTGCGCACGATCCCCGGGTCGTTCATCAGCCGCTCGACGTCTGCCGTGTCGAAGCGGGCCACCTGTTCGGGATCGAAGCCGGCGAAGGCTCGGCGGAAGTGCTCTCGCTTGCGCAGGATCGTGATCCAGGACAGCCCCGACTGGAACGCCTCCAACGTCAGCCGTTCGTAGAGGCCTTGCACCGAGGTGACCGGACGGCCCCATTCGAGATCGTGGTACTCCAGGTATTCGGGGGCCGAGAGCGCCCAGCTGCATCGCGCCCGACCGTCCGGGCCGACCGCCAGCCCGACGGTCACGCCTGCCGCTCCCGACCCGGAAGGCTCATCCGGCCGCGAGCCGTCCGAGCGCAGTGATGCTGGAGGCGAACCCGCGCCGCATGATCGGGAGGGTCAGCCCCGCAACGGCCTCGGTCAGCCGGCCCCCGGGTAGATCGAAGAGTTCGGTGCAGGAGACCGTGGTGCGGCCCGCATCCTCCGAGCGGAGCCGGAACACCCCGGGGCCGGTGAAGTACGGTCCGAGGTGCAGCACCTCCAGCTCTGCCCGGCCCTCGGCCGGAGGGGCCCACCCGGTGACGACGAAGCGGTCCAGCAGGCCGAGGGGGACCGGGCCGAGCCAACGTCCCGAGAGCGCCTCGGCGCGCACTCCCAGTCCTGCGCTGTGCGCCGATGTGATCCGCACGGTCGTCATCGGGATCCAGCGCTCTTGCCCGGTCCAGTCGACGAGCACCTCCCAAACCCGCTCCAGCGGCGCGGCGACCTCCCGGCTGACGTCGAGACGGAGGCTCATTGCGACTCCTCGGCACGCCCGGCGGCGTCCACCGTCGTAGCCGGCCGGAGCTCGGGCACCGCAGCCTCCTGCACCGCGGTCCCCGCGTCGGCCGTTCGACCGGCGACCGGATCGGCTGGCGGCCCGCTCGGTGTTCCCTGCTGCTCCGCGAGACGGGCATCACGGTCAGCGATTTCTCGGCCGAGCCGGTCCAGCACGGCATCGACCTGCCGCATCGAGTACCCGCGCAGCGCGACGCCGAATCTCAGTCCGCTCAGATCCCCCGCGGTGAGCGGGGTGGCGGGAAGGTCCTGGTGGAACGTGTCATGGATCGGGTCGCGCGCCATCTCGCCCAGGCCACCGGCTGCCGCGACTGCGGCGATCCCCAGAGCCACGACTGCGATCGCGGCGATGATCCACTCCATCCCCAGCCCTCCTCAACGGAATCGTGCCATGGCCGACAAAGCCGGGCTGCCGGCCTCAGCTCAGCCAGCGCAGCAAGGCGTCGTGGCAGCTGATCAGGTCATCCGCCGGACAGAACTCGTCGTCGGCATGTGCCTTGCTCGGATTGCCCGGCCCGAAATTGACCGCCGGGATCCCCAACGCCGCGAATCGGGCCACGTCCGTCCAGCCGAACTTGGCGCTCGGCTCGCCGCCCACGGCCGCCACGAAATCCGCCGCGGCCGGGCGGTCCAGGCCGGGACGTGCGCCCGCGGCAACATCGGTGATCTGCACCGAGAAGCCGGCGAGCACCTCGCGGACGTGCGCCTCCGCTTCGGCCGGACTCTTGTCGGGCGCGAACCGGTAGTTCACCTCGACGGTGCAGCGGTCCGGGATCACGTTGCCCGCGATGCCGCCGTGGATCCGCACGGCGTTCAAGCCCTCGCGATACTCCAGCCCGTCGACCTGAACCACCGCCGGGCGGTACCGGGCCAGCCGGTCGAGCACCTCGGCGGCGGCGTGGATCGCATTGCGACCCATCCACGCGCGGGCGGAGTGCGCCGCAACGCCGGTCAGTTCGACACTGACCCGCATGGTGCCCTGGCAGCCGCCCTCGATCCTCGCGTTGGACGGCTCACAGAGCACCGCGAAATCCGCCTGCAACAGGTCCCGACGCTGCCGCCCGATCCGGCCCAGGCCGTTGCGTTGCTCCTCGACCTCCTCGCAGTCGTAGAAGATCCAGGTCACGTCGTGACGCGGCGCCGTCAGCGCGGCCGCAGCAGCCAGTTGGACGGCCAGGCCGCCCTTCATGTCGCAGGATCCACGCCCCCAGATCAGCGTGCGACCGTGCTCGTCGACCGTGGTCCACGAAGGCACGTTGCCGGCAATCGGCACGGTGTCGAGGTGCCCGGCCACGACGATCCGCTGAGCGCGCGCCAACTCCGTACGGGCAATCACCACGTTCCCATCGCGGATCACCACCAGGTGGTCCAGCGGTCGCAGCGCCGCCTCCACCGCGTCGGCGATCGCGGACTCGTCTCCGCTGACCGAGGGCAGGTCGATCAGCGTCGTCAGCAGACTGCTGAGGTCGCCCGTCAGATCCAGCGGCGCCGGCACGCCGGCCACCCTAACAGCGCCCGCAGTCGCGGCCCGGTGTCCGTGGGCGCCGATACGCTTGGACGCGTGAGTGCCGCAGAGACCGCCGCTGCAGGCGGCGCCAAGAACGAGGCCGAGACGACCGCACCTGTGCAGCGACTCGCGTGGGGTTGGGGCTTGGCGACCGTCCACGAGCGTGCGGGCGTCCTCGACACCTACTATCCCGATCCTCAACTCGGCGCGGCCGATCCGGACGAGCCGCCGCTCGATCTCGCAGCGGCGCAGACCGCCGACCCTGCGCGCGGCGTCCGGATCGAACTGGTCCGGACGGTCATCGACCTCGACGCGGCGCCCACCTCGGTCAGCGACGCCTACCTCCGGCTGCATCTGCTCAGTCACCGCCTGGTCCAGCCACGCACGATCGACCTGACCGGCATCTTCGGGGTGCTGCCGAACGTGGTGTGGACCTCGGCAGGACCGTGCGCCGTGGAAGGCTTCGAAGCCGTCCGCGCCAGGCTGCGTACGGCCCACGGGCACCTCACCGTCTTCGGCGTCGACAAGTTTCCCCGGATGGTCGACTACGTGCTGCCGGCAGGGGTGCGGATCGCCGACGCGGATCGGGTCCGGCTCGGCGCCCACCTGGCACCGGGGACGACGGTGATGCACGAAGGCTTCGTCAACTACAACGCGGGCACTCTCGGCACGTCCATGGTCGAGGGCCGGATCTCGGCAGGTGTCGTGGTCGGCCAGGACTCCGACATCGGCGGTGGCGCCTCGATCATGGGGACGTTGTCGGGCGGCGGCACCGAGGTGATCACCGTCGGCGAGCGCTCGTTGCTCGGGGCCAACGCGGGGATCGGAATCGCGCTGGGTGACGACTGCATCGTGGAATCGGGGCTGTACGTAACGGCTGCGACCAAGGTGACGCTGCCGAGCGGTGAGGTGGTCAAGGCGCGGGCGCTGTCGGGCAAGCCGGGTCTGTTGTTCATCCGGAACTCGATGACGGGTGCCGTCGAGGTCCGCTATCGGCAGGGGGTCGGGGTGGCTCTGAACGCCGACCTGCACGCCAACTGAACCGGGGTGGGCGCGCACCGCACCCGTTCCACCGGCCGCCGCCGGTGAGCGCTGGCCGCGGTGGGGGCGCGCCCGAGCGGCGCGGTCCGCAATGGGCTCTCGGCTGTCTCGGGGTCATCGTGCTGGTGCTCGCCGTCATCGCCGTCGCGGGGTTCCTCTGGCTGCGCGAGCGAGGTCTGACCGCCCCGGTCGCGGGGCAACAGCGGTGCGTCGCCAAGGCCGATGGGCGCTCCGTCTCCCTCGATCTCGACCAGGCGCACTACGCCTCGATCATCGCGGGCATCTCGGTGCGCCGGAAGCTTCCGTCGCGGGCCGCCTCGATCGCGCTCGCCGTCGTGTACCAGGAGACCGGTATCCGCAACCTGGACTACGGCGATCGGGACTCAGTCGGGCTCTTTCAGCAGCGACCGTCCCAGGGGTGGGGCACCGAGAAGCAGTTGATGGACCCGTACTACGCAACGGGGAAGTTCTACGACGCCCTGGTCAAGGTGGCGGACTGGGAGACCGACCGGATCGCCGACGTCGCCCAGAAGGTGCAGCGGAGCGGATACCCGACGGCGTACCGCGACCATGAGCAAGACGCGCGGGTGCTGGCGAGTGTCTTCACCGGGCACTCCCCCGGTGGTCTGAGCTGCCTCGACCGCAGCAAGAGCGACGGCGATTCCGACGGCCTGGTCACGGCCATGCGCAAGACGTTCGGCAGGCTCGACGTCGACGCCAACGACCGCCGGGTGCGGCTGACCACCGCTAGCGACACACGGGCCTGGGCCTACGCCCACTTCGCCGTCGCGAACGGCAAGTACCACGGAGTCTCGGCCGTCCAGGCGCGCGGACGCGAGTGGCGCAACCAGACCAACAAGCTCGCGAGCTGGACCGGGACCGAGAGCGGCGGCGCCGATCCGGTGCAGATCAGTCTGCGCTAGTCCGCTCGGACGCGCCGGCCGCCGAGACCCGGAGGCGTGCCGCAGCCGCTGCGATCCGCTCGTCGGTGGCGGTGAGGGCAATGCGGACGTGCTGCCGGCTCGCGATCCCGTAAAAGTCCCCGGGCGCGGCCAGGATGCCGAGCGCGGCGAGCCATTCGAGCGTCTGGCGACAGTCCTCACCTCGCGTCACCCAGAGGTACAGCGAGCCCTCGGAGTGGTCGACACGGAAGCCCGCGGACTCCAACGCCGGCTTCAGCTCGGCCCGCCGGGCGCGGTACCGCGCCCGCTGCTCGACCACATGCTGCTGGTCGGCGAGGGCGGCGATCATCGCGCGCTGCACCGGCCGCGGCACGATCATCCCCGCGTGCTTGCGGACTGCCAGCAGCTCGGCAACCACAGCGGTGTCCCCTGCGACGAACCCGGCACGATATCCGGCCAGATTGGAGCGCTTGGAGAGCGAGTGCAGCGCCAACAGCCCGTCGTACGAGCCGCCGGCGATCGCGGGATGCAGCACCGAGGAGGGTTCGGCCTCCCAGCCGAACTCTCCGTAGCACTCGTCCGAGGCAAGCACCACACCACGCTCGCGGCACCAACGGACCCGGGCGGCGAGCTCGTCGGTGGAGAGGATGGCACCGGTCGGATTCGACGGGGAATTGATCCAGACCAGCGCGGGACGCTCGCCCAGCGTCCCGAGGTCGTCGCAGGCGACCGAGCGGCAGCCGGCGAGCGCCGCACCGACGGCGTACGTCGGGTAGGCCGTCTCCGGATAGACGACGAGGTCGCCCGGGCCAAGCCCCAGCAGAGTCGGCAGCCAGGCGACGAGTTCCTTGGTGCCGATCACCGGCAGCACGGCAGCGGCAGAGAGGGAGACCGCGCCCCACCGCCTGGTCAGATAGCCCGCAATCGCCTCCCGGACCTCCGGGGTGCCCGCGGTGAGCGGGTAGCCCGGGCTGTCGGCGGCATCGGTCAACGCACGCCGGGCGATCTCGGGTGTCGGATCCACCGGTGTACCCACCGAGAGGTCGACCATCCCTCCGGGATGGCTGGCCGCCCGCTCACGTACGGCGGCGATGGTGTCCCAGGGAAAGTCGGGCAGCGCCGCGGACAGCCGCATCACGCGCCCATCCGAAGCGCCGGGATCACTCGGCGGACTCCTGCGGCGGGAGGGCGGCGATGAGCGGGTGGTCCTTCTCGATCACACCGAGCTTGGCAGCACCGCCGGGCGAGCCGAGGTCACTGAAGAACTCGACGTTGGCGGTGTAGTAGTCCTTCCACTCGTCGGGCGTGTCGTCCTCGTAGAAGATCGCCTCGACCGGGCAGACCGGCTCGCACGCACCGCAGTCGACGCACTCGTCCGGGTGGATGTACAGCATCCGCTTGCCCTCGTAGATGCAGTCGACGGGGCATTCCTCGACGCAGGCGCGGTCCTTGAGATCCACACACGGCTGCGCAATGACGTACGTCACGGATGTACTCCTCGGTTGGATACGCGCGCTGCGTCCTGACGGGTGCAACGCTTGGTGCTGACTGCCGCCAAGTATTCCGCGTGCCGCACGCGCAGCGGCGGCAGGTCCACCACACCACGGAAGGAATTCTGTGACCGAAGCCGACGACGCCCTGGTCGCCGCACGGGTCGGCGAGCGGTGGGTGCTGCGGCACCGGCGGGCCGACGGATCGGCGAGCGACGTGATCGGTTGGCTGCAGGCACTCGAGGATCCGGTCCGGGTGCTGGTGGCCGACGGCAACGAGGTCGCGCTGGCGAAGCGGGCGTTGATCGCGGCCAGGCGCGTACCCGCCGCCGCGGGAGGGCCGCATCCGCGCCGCGTGAGCGCGGCGGAACTGGAACGTCGAACGGTGGACGGCTGGTGCCTGCACCGAGCCGCGTTGGGCGAGTGGACTCTGCGCGCGGCGGGTGGCTTCACCGCCAGGGCCAACTCCTGCCATGCCGTCGGCGATCCGGGCATGCCCGCGTCGAGCGCCGCGGATCGGATCCGCTCGTACGCCGACCGTCACGGGATCGCTGCCCGCGCGCAGGTCATCCCGGGTACACCGGCGGACCGCGCGCTGCTCGCTCTGGGTTGGCACCAGACCCACGTCCCCGCCGAGGTCTGGGCAGTGCGGCTGGCCGACCTGCTCGACACCGCTGCACCCGAGATCGAGATCCTGGTCGACGAGGCCCCGTCCGAGCCGTGGCTGGAAGCGTTCGCCGCGAGCCGCCCCACCACCGCCGACACCGACACCGTTCGCGCGCTGCTCGCGGCGCAGCCACCCGTCGCGTTTGCGTTCGCTCCGGGCCCGCTCGGGCTCCGGCCGGCGGCGATTGCGAGGGGGCAGCTCGCCGGGGCGTGGCTCGGCGTCTCCGCCGTCTGGACCGACCCCGGACGCCGCGGGGAAGGCCTGGCCCGGTCAGCGGTCCTGACGCTGGCGTCCTGGGCTGCCCGCCGAGCGGGGCGCTACTGCTACGTCCAGGTGGCCGAGGGAAGCACCGAGGCACGCGGTCTCTACGCGCGGCTGGGTTTCGAGTTGCACCACCGCTATCGCTACCTCAGCCCGCCCGGCGAGGGATAGGCAGGTCAAGGCCTAGGTGCAGCGGACGCGATCGGTGGGGGCGTACCGCCAGAAGAAGCGCTCGCGTTTGACCACCTTGCCGTCGCGGTAGAAGCGGCGCTGGTAGTTCACGTCGAATCCCTGGACGGGGACCATCGGCACACACTTCGGGGAGTCGTCGTCCAGGTCTCGCCCGGTGGTGAAGTTGGATCGCGCGAGCGCCGTCGAGTCCACCTTGTCCCACGTCTTGGTGGACCACATCCGGACGGTGATCGACCCGCGTCCTGAGCGTGCCCCGCTGGTGCGGTAGGCCTGCACCAGAACGCCGTACCTGGTGTCGTTGCGGAACTTGAGGTCCAGCGACGGCCAGGCGACGGTTGCCTCCCGACCTGCCGGGTAGCGGTCGATGTAGAGGGTGTGCGGCTTGTGCTCGATGTCGGTCAAACCGGCGAAGAACATCGCATTGAACGTCGTGGTCGCGCTCTGGGACACACCACCACCGAGTTCCTCCCGGAACTTCCCGTTCTGGATGACGTAGCCCTTGACGAATCCGTTCGCAGCGGTGCGCTCCCCCACCACCCCGTTCAACGAGAACGTGTCACCCGGCTTCAGCAGGGTGTTGTTGATCAGCTCGGCGGCCCGCCCGATGTTCACGTCGCGGTACCGGAGGTAGGGGTAGTAGGTGGTGAACTGGCCGATCACCTCCTTGACGCCGAGCTTGTCGGCGTCGGCGGTGGTGAAGCGTGCCTTTGCGCCGGACAGTTCGACCACTGCCGTGCGCTCGGCACCCACCTTGGTGAGGACCGGCTCGACGGCGCCCGCCAGCGCCGTCGCCGTGAGTTCGGTGCCGTCAACGGCGGGGATGACCTTGGGCTTGCCGCCGACCATGCGAACGGTGGCGTCCTTGGGCTTGGCCTGTTCGATGCCGTCGAGCACCCCGCGGGCGGCCTTCTTCAGCGCCGCCGGATCGAGGCGCGGCGCCAGCGTTCCGTCGCTCGGCACGAACGTCAGCGCGGCCGCGATCATCGCAGGCTCGATGCGCACCCGACGGGCATTCCGCACGGTGATGCGGATCGGGCCGGAGATCGCCGGCTCGGCGATCTCGCGCCGCACCTGGTCGGCCTCGGCATCGGTGATCGCGGCATCGGTGAGGTCGGCCGGGAGCTCGACCGGGCCGTCGGCCAGATAGCCCCGACGCAGTGCCTCCGGAGCCTGCCCGACGAGCAGGGCAATCCCTAGTCCGGCGCGCTGCTGGACCAGCTTTCCGTCGCGGTAGCCGAGCTCGGCGTCCACCGGCGCGCGGTTCACCCGGCCGGCGAGCTCGGACATCGCGCGATTCAACTCAGCGGCGTCCACTCGAATCACCGGTGACGTCGATGCGCCGCCACTGAGAGCTCGGAAGATGGCCGGCGGCGACAGGCTCCGGCGACCGCCTGCCTCGTCGACGCTGGCCTCGTAGTCCACCGACAGGCCGGCCGCGCTCGGATCCACGCTGGCACGCTCCGGCCCGACGGCGATGACGATTGGCTCGGCCGCCCTCGGCCCGAGCTCGGCGGCGAGGGTGCTGACTGCCTCGGCGCGGCTCAGGCCGCCGATCGGCACACCAGCGACCTCGGCGTGCCTGGGCAGCGTCCCGCCACCGAGGAGATACCCGATGAGGTAGCCGCCCAGCAGGACAGTGGCCAGCACGATCAGTCCGATGACGATCGCACGGCGGCGCGGGGCGGCGCGAAGCCCGGCGGGCGGCTGCTCCGACGGCGCTGGCTCGGCGGAGCCCGGCGGTATGTCCTCCGCGCTCACGCGTTGGCCGCCGAGCCGGGGTCGTCGCCTCCGACGGGCGTGTACCGTCCCCGCAGATAGCCCAGCACCGGCTCGAGCGGCCCGAAGCTTGCGTCCACCGGACTTGATCGGACGACCTGCCCGATCAGGATGGTGTGGTCCCCACCGTCGTACCGCGCGTAGGTGCGGCACTCGACCCAGGCGACCGCGCCGTCGATCACCGGCGCCCCGGAGTCGCCGACGGGGAAGCAGTCGATCCCGTCGAATTGCGACGACAGGTCACGCGTCGGATCTGCGAAGTGCTGGGCAACCGGCTGCTGCCCGGCGGACAGCATCGACAGCGCCCAGCTGTCGACAGCCATAGCCGGGTCGTGGAAGCGGCTGGCCTTCCCGACGCAGACGAGCAGCAGCGGCGGCTCCAGCGAGACCGAACTGACCGCGGTCGCCGTCATCGCGTGCCGACGCCCGTCGTGCATCGCGGTCACCACGGTGACGCCGCTGACGAACTGACCCATCACCTGCCGAAGGCCCTGTGGCGAGCCCGCCACTCCGTCCCGCCACCTCGCTCCGGACATGCCGGACAGCTCCGCCGCCATGCCGGGGGTCAGCTCAGCCCGGCGAACAGGTCATCGGCCCAGCCACCGTCAGCCGGGTACGGCTCGCCGGCGGCGAGCTCGTACCACTCGGTCTGCCAGCGCTCCTTGCCGAGCACGTCCAGGTCGGAGAAGAACGGTCCGTCGGCGGTGATCTGGGTGGCGTGGGCACGCATCGCATCGAGTTTGCGGTCCACCCATTCAGGGCCGTCGATGGCGACGGCGATGTCCACGTCGTCGGCGAGGAAGGGGATCTGGCTGTCGTCGGTGTCGCCCCAGCGGCTCTTCATTCCCGCAGCGCTCAACTTCTCGGCCTGCTCCCGAGACTTCGTGCGGCTGCGGATCGTCCAGAGCACCCGGGAGACCTGCCAGGCCTCACCGAGATCGGGTCGGAAGTAGGGAATCGCCGCCAGTTGCGTGGCGTACATCGCCACCCGGTGCGCCTGGATGTGGTCCGGGTGGCCGTAGTTCCCGACCTCGTTGTAGGTGATCAGCACGTGCGGCCGCCGGTCGCGAATCAGCTC
Organism: Propionibacteriaceae bacterium; assembly: GCA_044225235.1. Lineage (GTDB taxonomy): Bacteria > Actinomycetota > Actinomycetes > Propionibacteriales > Propionibacteriaceae > Microlunatus. Next base: position 556,047 of record JBGAIX010000001.1, read on the forward strand.
GACGAGCAGCGAGGACGCCTCCAACAGGTCAGCCGTCCAGAAGATGCCGGGACGCAGCACGTCCCTCGCGGTCGCGAAGCCGTCCGGATGCCAGGCCATGCCGGAGTCGCGGAAGTGCCCGTCGCCACCGAGCCGGACGTAGTCGGTGACACCCAGGATGCGCATCGCGTCGTGCAACTCGGAGAGGCGATGCGGACCCAGGTCGTCGGTGTGCTCGGCCGCCAGATGGGCGAGGTCGTCGATCAGCACCTCGCCTTCCTCGCCGAGCGTGCAGGTGACCAGGGTGACCGCTGCACCCTCGGCCACGTAGCGGGCCATCGTGACCCCGTCGTTGATCGTCTCGTCGTCGGGGTGCGCGTGGACCAGCATCAACCGGCGGGAAGGTAACTCCGAGGTCACGCTCCCAACCCTAGACCGGCGCCCGGCCGCAGCGGCGCCACCCGCCGCGGGTCAGACCACCTCACGCGCGGCGGCAAAGTGGCAGGCCGACGCATGTTCGGACTCACCGTCGGGCCGCGGGATGAGTTGTGGCTCCTCCACCGAACAGAGGTCCTGTGCCTTCCAGCACCGGGTGTGGAAGCGGCAGCCGACCGGCGGATTCGCGGGGCTGGGTACGTCGCCGGTGAGCATGATCTGCTCACGCACCTCCCGCAGGGTCGGATCGGGGACCGGTACGGCCGACAGCAAGGCCTGCGTGTACGGGTGGGTCGGCCGGCTGTAGATCTGCTCCTCGTCACCGATCTCGGCCAGCTTGCCGAGGTACATCACGCCGACCCGGTCGGAGATGTGCCGGACCACCGACAGGTCGTGGGCGATGAAGATGTACGCCAGCCCGAGCTCGCTCTGCAACTGCTCCATCAGGTTGACGACCTGTGCCTGCACGGAGACGTCGAGGGCCGACACAGGTTCGTCGCAGATGATCACCTTCGGGTTCAGCGCGACCCCGCGGGCGATACCGATCCGCTGCCGCTGCCCGCCGGAGAACTGGTGCGGGTATCTGTTGATGTGCTCGGGATTCAGTCCGACGAGTTCCAGCAGTTCCTGCACCCGCGCCCTGCGGTTGCCACGTGGCAGCACGTCGGGATGGATGTCGAACGGCTCGCCGACGATGTCGCCGACGGTCTTCCGCGGATTCAGCGAGGTATACGGGTCCTGGAAGACGATCTGGATGTCGCGCCTCAGCCGGCGCATCGCTGCGCCCTTCTGGGCATACATGTCGACCCCGTCGAAGGTCAGCGTGCCGGCGGTGGGTTCCTCCAACCGCATCAACAGCCGGCCCAGCGTCGACTTTCCGCAGCCGGACTCGCCGACGATGCCGAGCGTCTCGCCCTTGTACAGCTCGAAGGAGACGCCATCCACCGCTTTGACGTGACCGACGGTGCGGCGGAAGACCCCGGCCTTGATCGGGTAGTGCTTGACCAGGCCGTCAGCCTTGAGGATGACCTCGGCGCTCATCGCAGCTCGTCCTCCTTCGGGGCGACCCCGACCGGTTCCTCGGCCAGTAGCTGCTCGGAGAAGTGGCAGGCGGCCAGTCTTCCTGCGACGACCTCGCGGAGCACCGGCGGCGGGTCGTGCCGACAGACGTCCTCGGCGTAGCGGCAGCGAGGATTGAACGCACAGCCGGCCGGGATCCGCATCAGATTCGGCGGCAAGCCACCGATGGCGGCCAGCTTGTCGCCCTTCTGGTCGAGGCGCGGGATCGACTCGAGCAACCCCTTGGTGTAGGGATGCGCCGGTTGGGCGTACAGGTCGAAGACCCCGGCCTGCTCGACGATCCGCCCGGCGTACATCACCGCGATCCGATCGGCGACGTCGGCGACCACGCCGAGATCGTGGGTGATCAGGATCAACCCCATCTTGCGCTCTTCCTGCAGTTCGGCGAGCAAGCGCATGATCTGGGCCTGGACGGTGACGTCGAGCGCCGTGGTCGGCTCATCGGCGATCAGCACCGCAGGATCGAGGGCGATCGCCATCGCGATCATGATGCGCTGGCGCATGCCGCCGGAGAACTGGTGAGGGTACGCCTTCACCCGCTCCTTGGCTGCTGGAATCTGCACCCGCTGCATCAGCCGGATCGCCTGGGTGTACGCGTCCGACTTGTTCATCCCGCGGTGCTTGCGGAACATCTCCCCGATCTGCCAGCCGACCGGGAAGACCGGGTTGAGCGCGCTCAGTGCATCCTGGAAGACCATCGAGATCTCCGGCCCACGGACCTTGCGGCGTTCCTCCTCCTTCAACGTGAGGATGTCGGTCCCGCAGTAGCGCACCTGGCCGCCGCTGATGAAGCCGGGTGGGGAGTCCAGGATGCCCATGATCGCCTGTGCGGTCACCGACTTGCCGGAACCCGACTCGCCGAGGATGGCGAGCGTCTCACCTTCATGCAGGTCGAAGGAGACGCCGTTGATCGCCTTCGCCACCCCTTCCCGGGTGCGGAACTCCACCTTGAGGTCGTCCACCTCCAGCAGCAGCCCGTCCACCGGCCGCCACCGGCGGTCGCTGTCGATCACGTCGGGTTCGGTACCCGAGGCCACGCGCGTCGTCTGGCTCACCACACGTCCTTTCTCAGCCTGCCGTCGGCGGCTGTCAGCGCAACTTCGGATCGAGAGCGTCGCGGACCGCGTCGCCGAGCATGATGAAGGCGAGCACCGTGACCGACAGGAACAGGCTGGGGAAGAGCAGCATGTGTGGTGCCGAGCGAACCAGGCCGATACCGCTGGCATCGGAGATCGCCAGGCCCCAGGAGATCGTCGGCGGCTGCAACCCGATGCCGAGGAAGGACAGCGTCGCCTCAATGGAGATGTAGACGCCGAGGTTGATCGTCGTCACGACGATCACCGGGGCGACGGCGTTCGGAAGGATGTGCTGGAAGATCAGCCGCGGCGCCCCGGCGCCGAGCGCCCGAGCCGCCTGGATGTAGTCCCCCGGCAGCACCTGCAGCACGCTGGCGCGCATGATGCGGGCCAGCTGGGGCCAGCCCAGCAGACCGAGGATCAGGATGATCTTGCCGACGGTCAGCAGGAACGGATCACCAGGGCTACCGGGAAAGGTGTAGAGGAAGACCAAGCCGCCGAGCAGCAGCGGGAAGGCGAAGAAGATCTCGCCGATGCGCTGCAGGACCGCGTCCACCCAGCGCCCGTTGTAGGCCGCCACCAGGCCCATCAGCCCGCCGACGATGAGGGTGAAGAGCGCCGTTCCAAGCCCGACCATGACCGAGGCACGCGCTCCGTAGATGGTCCGGGCGTACACGTCGTAGCCCTGGTTGTCGGTTCCGAAGATATGGCCGTCGGTGCCCGGTGGCAGCCGGGCATCGGACAGGTTGGCGTAGTAGGGGTCGGTGTTGGTGAACAACTGCGGCGCGATGGCCATCGTCAGCACGATGACGATCAGCACGCTGGAAATCCAGAACATCGGATTCCGGCGCACCTCGCGCCAGGCATCGGACCACAGCGATCGGCTCTTCTCCAGCCCGGCGGCCGCGCCGGCACCGCCACCGGCTGCGGCGATCTGATCCTGCGGCGCCACGGCCGGGGCCGGCTGCTTGGTGTCAGTCATTGCTGATCCTCGGATCCAGGACCCCGTACAAGAGGTCGACGATGAGGTTCATCAGGAGGTACACCAGCACCAGCACCAGCACCGCCCCGACCACTGAGACGCCGTCCTTCTGACTGAGACTTCGGAAGATGAAGTTGCCGATGCCGTTGACGTTGAAGATGCGCTCGGTGACGATCGCGCCGCCCATCAGTGCACCGAAGTCGGTACCGATGAAGGTGACCACCGGGATCAGTGAGTTGCGCAACGTGTGCACCGAGATCACCCGGCTCTTGCTGAGGCCTTTAGCACGTGCGGTCCGCACGTAGTCGGCCCGCAGGTTCTCCACCACGCTCGTTCTGGTCAGCCGCGCGACGTAGGCGATGGAGAGGGTGCCGAGGACGAAGCCTGGGAGTATCAACTGGCCCCAGGTGCCCTGCGTGGCCGTGGCGGGAAAGAGGTTCAGCTTCAGCCCGAAGACCAGTTGGGCGAGGCTGCCGATCACGAACACCGGGATCGAGATGACCACCAGGGTGCTGACCAGCACCAGGCTGTCGATGAACTTGCCCTTGTTGATGCCGGCCAGCACGCCGGCGGTGATGCCGATGACGATCTCGCAGACGATGGCGATCAGCGCGAGCTTGATCGTCGTCGGGTAGCGAATCGCCAACTCGTGCGCCACCGAGTTGCCGTAGAAGTTGGTGCCGAGGTCGCCCTGGAGCAGCTTCCCGACGTAGTACCCGTACTGCACGATCAGTGGCTGGTCGAGGTGGTACTCCTCGTTGAACTTCGCGATGTAGCCCGGTGGACAAGGGCGCTGGCCGCACCGGCCCTCCACTGGGTTTCCCAGCGCGAACACCGCGGCGAACAGGAGAAACGTCGCGCCGATGACCACAGGGATCATCTGCAAGATGCGGCGGACGACGAAACTGAGCACCTCTCCTCCCTTTCTCGGGGCCTTTCACGGGTGGGAAGGCCCTTCTGGGGAACCCGGTTGCCCGGGAGGCTGATCGTGGGACCCCGGCAACCGGGGGTGAAACGAACGGGTGTGACGGCCCTGGTCGATCAGAACCGCCACACCCGCGTCTGGCTACGACACCCTTGCTTCCCTTTCAGGCGCGTCCGGGGTCATCTTTCGATGATCACTTCACCGTGATCTCGGAGTACGCCGGATTGCTGAACGCGTCACTGGTGACATCGGTCACCCGGTCAGACCAGCCGATGACAGCCCCCCGGTACCACGCTGGGATGGCGGGCATGTCCTTGATCACCATCTGCTCGGCCTCCTGGTAGAGCTTGTTCGCCTCGTCCTCGGTGGGCGCGGCTGCGGCCTCCTTCAGCTTGGCGTCGAAGGCGGGGTTGTCGTAGCGGGAGTCATTGGAGGATGCACCCTTGGCATAGATCGGGGCCAGGAAGTTCTCGATCGACGGGTAGTCCATCTGCCAGCCGGTCCGGAACATCCCCTTCAGTTCCTTCTTGTTCAGCTGGTCACGCAGGGTCTTGAAGTCCGGCGTCAGCTTGGGCTGGCAGTCGATCCCGAGGGTGTTCTTGATCGAGTTGCAGACAGCCGTCGCCATCGGCCCGTGGCCGCCGTCGGTGTTCACCGCAAAGGTGAGGGTTCCCTTGTAGCCCTTGGTCTTGGCGTAGAGGTCCTTGGCCTTCTGGGCGTCGAACACGCAGTACTCACCGCAGGCGCCGGCCTGGTATCCCTGCACCACCGGCGACGCGAGGCTGTCGGCGGGGGTACGGGTGCCGTTGAAGATCTGCTTGGTGATGGTGTCCCGGTCGATCGCCATCGCGATCGCGTGCCGCAGATCAGGATCCTTCAGCTGATCGTCGATCGGGGAGAAGCTGAACGTCTCGATCACACCGGCGGGACGGACCAAGGTGCGGTCGGGCAGATCGGCCTTCCACTGGTCGCCGACCAGCTGGTCCGGCGGGATGGTGTCGGTCAGGTCCAGATTGCCCGCCACCACGTCGGTGTAACCGGCGCTCGGGTCGTTGTAGATCCGGTAGACGACCTTGTCCGGCTTGCCCGCGAATTCCCCGGAGTAGCCGGGGTTCTTGCTGAACACGATCTGGGTATCGCTGACCTCGTCGACCTTGTACGGGCCGGCGCCGATCGGCTTGGTCTTGAACGAATCCGGATCCGCGAAGAACGAATCGGGCTGCGGCGCGAAAGCCGAATAGCCCAGCCGCACAGTCAGATTCGAAACCTTCTCCGAGGTCTTCACCGTGAAGCTGTAGTCATCGACGACCTTGAGGCCCGACATGGTCTTGGCCTTGGTCTTGGTGCAGTTCTCGTCGGAGCAGGACACGTCGGCGAAGCCCTCGATCGGCTCGAAGAAGTACGAGCCCTGCTGGGCGTTGGTCCCGAGCGCGGTGTAGTTCCAGGCGTCGACGAAGTTCTTCGCCTTCACCTCGGTCCCGTCGTCGAACTTGTAGCCCTTCTTGAGCTTGATGGTGAAGTTCTGGTTGTCCTTGGTCTCGATGCTCTCTGCGATGTCGTTCTCCGGGGCACCGTTCTCGGTCTTGTAGTGGACCAGACCCGAGACGAACAGCGGCAGGATCTTCCCGGCGCAGGCTTCCGCCGTGTTGCCGGCGACCAACGGGTTCTGCGGCGTGCAGCCGAGCACAGTGATCTCACCGCCCGACGCGCCGGTGCCGCCGGCGCTGCCGGTGCTCCCCGAATCGCTGCCGCCGCCACCACATGCCGTCGCCAGCAGGGCTATCGAAGCAGCCGCAGCAACGGCCATCTTGCGAGGTCGTGCTCGCATGCCTTCCTCCTTAACGCCGTCCACCCGGGACGTCAGCCGACCGGTCGCGACGTCCTGACTCCGCCGCTCCAAACCGGAACAGTTATAGGACACCAAACTAACCACACAAAACTCTTGCGGTCGACGCGGGTAGGGCACAGCTTCATTACTGCTCCACCCCATCGGCGCCGAGCGAGGCAAATCGCTGCACCGACAGCACAGCGCGGCGCAACTTGTCCGTTCCGTCGACGACCGCACGACGTACCGGCCCGGGGCGGGAGCGCTGGAGCAGCGACTCCGCGGCCTCCAGTGCTGCCGGCTCCGAGACCGACCAGGGGTAGGCCTTCCGGGCGACCTCGGCGAGCACCCAGCCGCTCCGGAACTGCGCCGTCGCGCTGATCTGTTCGTAGTAGCGGGTCGCGTACGGCCTGGTCAGAGCAAGCTGCTCGGGGTCGAAGAAGCCGTCGCAGACGGCGTAGACCTCGTAGGCGGACAGCTGCGAGCGACCCATGATGGCCTGCCACGCCGTTACCTTCGCCGCCTCGTCCGGCCGACCGGCACGGGCTCGCCACGCGTGCAGCTGGCCGGACGCGCTGGGGTCGTAGCTGAGCGCTGCGTCGATGCACTGCGGCGCCGCACCGAGCGCGGCACGGCGCTGGACGATCCGCCAGCCCAACTCCGGATCCAGCGAAATCCCCGTCGGCAGCCGTTCGCCGGCACCCCAGCGTCGCAGCAGCCAGTCGTCGTGCGCGGTTCGGACGGCTGTGCGAAACGCGGTGAGCTGGCGATCCGAGCCGCTCTCGCTCCGCGCCAACAGCTGCCAGGCCAGCCCGTGCAGCCGTTCGATCCGCGTCGACCGCTGCTGCTCCGCCGCGTAGGCCCCGCACAGTTGATCGGCGGCGAAGTTCAGCAGCGAGGCGACCAGGGTCTCCGAGGACGCACCCGGCAGACCCCGCTCGATCAGGCCCAGCGCTACCTCCGGTGCCAGTTCGCCGTCGCGGACCGCGTCCCGGACGGCGTTGTAGATGACCACCAGCGCGGGCTCCCCCCGCAACTCCGGGAGGGCCTCGGCAATCAGCGCCCATCCGTCCGGACCGAAGCGGATCTTGGCCCAGGTGGCATCGGTCGCATCGGGAATCAGTAGCTCCGCCCCCGCGGGAAGCCGGACCGCGACGGGTTCGGCACCCAGCCGGACGTCGCCGATCGGCGCGAGTGCGCCGGTGGGGCTGACGGCCGCTACGGTCAGCGCGTGCACCCGCTGCGGCGCATCGGGGGGTGGCACCCGGATGACAGCGCGAGTGGCGTCGCCGATCTCCTCGACGTCGATCAGGTCGATCCCCGACGAGCGAAGCCAGCTCTCGGCCCAGGCGTCGAGATCGCGCGCTCCCGCCTCGACCCAGCAGTCGAGCAGGTCCTGGAGGCGTGCGTTGCCGAACTGAAACCGACGGATGTAGCGGCGCAGGCCGGCCAGGAAGACTGCCTCGCCGAGGTAGGTGGCCAGCTGTTTGAGCACAGCCGCCCCCTTCGCGTACGAGATGCCGTCGAAGTCCTGCAGCGCCGCTGCGGCGGTCGCTGCCCCGTTGCCCGCGACGGGGTGGGTGGACGGCGACTGGTCGGCGACCATCCCCCAGTCCTTGCGGACGATGCCGAAGTCGGTCCACATGGAGTACTGCGTGGCCGCGGTGCAACAGCGTTGGGCGAGGTACTCCGCGAACGACTCGTTCAACCAGAGGTCGTCCCACCAGCGCATGGTGACCAGATCGCCGAACCACATGTGGGCGAGTTCGTGCGCAACCACGCCCGCCCGCCGCCCCCGCTCGGCCTCGGTGGCCCGACCGCGGAAGATCAGCGTGTCGCGCAGCGTCACGCAGCCGGGGTTCTCCATCGCGCCGGCGTTGAAGTCGGGCACGAACGCCTGGTGGTACTCGCCGAACGGGTACCGCACGGCGAACGTCTGGTGGTAGTAGTCGAACGCCTCGCCGGTCACAGTGAGCAGGTCGGCGGCTTGTTCCCGCAACTGATCCCCAAGCGACTGCCGGACGTGAAAGCCCAGCCGGATCCCGTCGTGTTCGGCCAGCACGGAGGCGTACGGCCCGGCCACCAAGGTGACGAGATAGGTCGACAACGGGGCCATCGACGTGATCTCCCAGGCGCTCGCTTCGGAACGCCGGCTCGGGCCGTTGCCGAGCACGACCCATTCCGGCGGCACCTGCACCCGTAGGCCGATCATCGCCTTCAGGTCGGGTTGGTCGAAGCAGGCAAACCACCTCGGTGCCGCGTCCAGGAACGACATCGCGTACAGATAGGTCCGGCCGTCCTCCGGATCGACGTGCCGGTGGAGTCCCTCGCCATCGGCGCTGTAGGCCATCTCGCCCTCGACCACCAGGACGTTCTCCGACTGGAGGTTCGTCAGCGCGATCCGACCCCGTTGCCACCCGCTGAGGTCCAGCGGCTCTCCGTTCAGCGTCGCGCTGACCAGGGCGCGGCCGTCGAAGTCGACCCACGACCGCGGCGCACTGCTGGCGAATTCGACGACGCAGGTGGACCGGAAGACCTCCGCAGCCGGCTCGCGCAGGTCGAGGTCCACCTGCACGCGATGGACGTCCAGGTGCGCCGCGCGCACGGCGGCCTCCTCGGCGGTGAGGGTTGCGCGACCCTCGGACTGCGCCGCGACAGCGCTCACGCGGTTGCGAGGAAGCGCTGGTAGGCGTAGCCGGTGAAGAACTGCGGCCAGCTCTCGCCCAGGCACACCTCGCTGAGCACCTCACTGGCCTGCTCGATCCGGGACCGCAGTCCGGGGTCGGCGTCCGCGCGCAGCTGCTCGACGGTGTCGGTCACCAACTCGCGCACTCGGGCCGCGGTCACCGTCGTCCCATCCTCGGTCCGCGCGGCGTGCCGGATCCACTGCCACAGCTGCATCCGGGAGATCTCGACGGTCGCGGCGTCCTCCATCAAGTTGTCGATGGCGACGGCACCGGCGCCGCCGAGCCAGGCGGCCAGGTATTGCAGGCTCACGGCGACGTTCGTCCGCACACCCTCCCAGGTGACGACCCCTTGGGTAGTGCTGACGTCGGTCAGGTCCGCTGCTCTCGCCACGACGTCGTCGCGCTGACGGGCGAGCTGGTTGGGGGCGTCGCCGAGGATCTCGCCGAAGGCATCGAGGCAGGTCTGCACCAGTGCCGGGTGGGCCACCCAGGAGCCATCGAATCCCGCCTGCGCCTCGCGCGACTTGTCAGCCGTCGTCTTCTCCAGCGCCGCCCGCGTCGCGTCCGGATTCGCCTTGCTGGGCACGAAAGCGGCCATCCCCCCGATCGCATGCGCACCGCGCCGATGGCACGTCTTCGCGAGCAGGTTCGCGTACGCCGCCATGAACGGGGCGGTCATCGTCACCTGGCTGCGGTCGGGCAGCAGGTGATCCGCGGAGTCGGCGAAGTTCTTGATCATCGAGAAGATGTAGTCCCAGCGCCCGGCGTTGAGCCCGGCTGAGTGGTCCCGCAGCTCGTAGAGGATCTCCTCCATCTCGAAGGCGGCGGGCAGGGTCTCGATCAGACAGGTCGCCCTGATCGTGCCGTAGGGCACGCCGATCAGCTGCTGCGCGAGCGTGAACACCTCGTTCCAGAGCCGCGCTTCCCGATGCGACTCCAGCTTGGGCAGGTAGAAGTAGGGTCCGGCGCCGCGCTCCAGCAGCGCCCGTGCGTTGTGGAAGAAGAAGAGACCGAAGTCGACGAGCGCCCCCGGGACCGGCTCCCCGGCCAGCAGCAGGTGTCGCTCGTCCAGGTGCCAACCGCGCGGCCGCACCAGCAGGGTCGGGGTGGTGTCGCCCAGGGCGTAGCGCTTGCCCGCCTCGTCGGTGAAGTCGATCTGACGCCGGATCGCGTCAAAGAGGTTCAGCTGGCCGTCGACGACGTTGAACCACGTCGGAGCGGTGGCGTCCTCGAAGTCGGCCATCCACACTTTCGCGCCGGAATTGAGCGCGTTGATCGTCATCTTGCGCGAGGTGGGCCCGGTGATCTCGCAGCGCCGGTCAGCCAGACCGGGAGCCGGGGCGGCGACCCGCCAGGTCGGGTCGGAGCGGATGCTCTCCGTTTCCGGCAGAAAGCCCAGCCTGGCGCCCGGCGAGCCGTGGGCGTAGCGCTCTGCCCGGGCCGCCAACAGCGCGTCGCGACGGGGACCGAACGTGCCGACAAGCTCTGCGACGAAGGCGAGCGCGGGCGGGGTCAGGATCTCCTCGAAACGCGACGCCATCGGCGCGGCAACGGTGAGATCGGGGGAATGGCCGTCCGATACCGACACGCGTGGGCTCCCCTCTGCTGATCGCGTCGCTGTGCGGCGCGGCGTTGGGCCACGCTATCCCGCACTCCTCCGGGCCCGATCGGCAGCCGGGACCGCGAACGGCCGACGAAGACGGCTTGGCGAGGCCGTTCTTGAGCCAGTCCTGAGCCAACGTTGGCTCGCTCTTGAGCCTGTTCGGCAGCGTGACCACAGCTATCCCCGAGGTGGATCGATCACTCTCAACGTGTCAATTATCTCGGGGTCAGGGCGAAAGAAGTCTGAGTGATGATGAACGTCGAGCCGGCAGAGTGGACGTTGCAGGCGAAGTGCCTCGGTATGGGTGACACCTTCTTCACTGACGCGACGACCCAGAAGCAGGTCAAGGCGATCTGTGCCGACTGCCCGGTGCGCGCCGAGTGCCTCGCCGAGGCGCTGGACGAGCGGATCGAGTGGGGCGTCTGGGGCGGCCTGACCGAGCGCGAGCGGCGCAAGCTGCTGCGCCGGCGTCCTGACGTGACCTCCTGGCGCGGCCTGCTGGTGGTTCGGCGGGCCCAAGCGGCCTGATCCGGGGCCCGCCGCGGCTACTTCTTGCCGCCGGTGCCCGTGGATTGCTGGAAGCGGAACTCCACCACGTCGCCGTCCGCCATCACGTACTCCTTACCCTCCATGCGCACCTTGCCCCGGGCTCGGGCGTTCAGCAACGAGCCGGCGTCGACGAGGTCCTGGTACGACACGATCTCGGCCTTGATGAAGCCCTTCTCGAAGTCGGTGTGGATGACGCCAGCGGCTTCGGGAGCCGTCGCACCCTTCGGGATGGTCCAGGCACGCGCCTCCTTCGGACCCGCGGTGAGGTAGGTCTGCAGACCGAGCGTGTCGAAGCCGACCCGGGCGAGCCGATCCAGCCCGGGCTCGTCGATGTCCATCTCGGCGAGGAACTCGCGCGCCTCGTCCGGCTCCATCTCGACCAGCTCGGACTCGATCTTCGCGTCCAGGAAGACAGCCTCGGCGGGAGCCACGAGGTCCCGGAGTCGCTGCTGCAGCGCGGCGTCGGCCAACTCGTCGGAGTCGCAGTTGAACACGTAGAGGAAGGGCTTGGCTGACAGCAGGAACAACTCGCGCAGCGGAGCGCGGTCGAGCCCGGCGGCAAAGACCGTCCGCCCGGCATTCAGCACCTGCTGCGCCTCACGGACGGCGTCGAGAACCGCTGCCCGCTCCTTGTTCATCCGGGCTTCCTTCTCCAGCCGCGGCAACGCCCGTTCCACGGTCTGCAGATCGGCCAGCACCAGCTCCGTGGTGATCGTCTCGATATCGCTCGCGGGGTTCACCGTGCCGTCGACGTGGGTAACGTCCGGGTCGGTAAAGACCCTGGTCACCTGGCAGATCGCGTCGGCCTCCCGGATGTGGGACAGGAACGCGTTGCCCATCCCCTCCCCCTTGCTCGCGCCGCGGACGATGCCGGCGATGTCGACGAAGGTGACGGTGGCCGGCACCACCCGCTCGGACTCGAACACCCTCGCCAGCACCGCCAGCCGGGGATCCGGGACCCCGACGACGCCGACGTTCGGCTCGATGGTCGCGAACGGGTAGTTCGCCGCGAGAACGTCGTTGCGCGTGAGAGCGTTGAACAGCGTCGACTTCCCTGCGTTGGGCAAGCCGGCGATCCCGATGGTAAGAGCCACGGGCGACAAGCCTAGGGCCGCTCTGCCCGTCCCCTCGCCGATCCCGGACGCACACTGACCCGTGCCGGGGCCTACCGGCGATCAGAGATCGATGCCGAGGAACGCCTCCATCGCCCGCGCCAGCGCGGCCGGATCCTCGACGCCGGTGAGTTCGCGGGCCGAGTGCATCGACAGCGTCGGGATGCCGACGTCGACCGTACGGATGCCGAGTCGAGTCGCGGTGAGCGGTCCGATCGTGGAGCCGCAGGGCAGGGCGTTGTTGGAGACGAACGCCTGGGTCGTGACCTGGGCGGCGCGACAGGCTCGACGCCAGGTGGCCTCTCCCCACCCGTCAGTCGCGTAGCGCTGGTTCGCATTCACCTTGATCAGCGGCCCGCCGTTGAGCACGGGCCGGTTCGCCGGGTCGTGTCGACCCGGGTAGTTCGGGTGGATCGCATGCCCGGCGTCCGAGGACAGGCACGCGGACGCGGCGAGGGCTCGATGCCGCTGATCTGGGCCGGCGCCGAGCATCGTGCCCAGACGCGAGAGCACCGTCTCCAGAAATGGCCCGGACGCTCCGCTGCGCGAGGCGCTGCCCAGCTCCTCGTGGTCGAATGCGGCGAGCATCGCGATCGAGTCGGAGGGCGGCGCGCCGATCAGGGCCGTGACGCTCGCGTGCACGCTGCTCAGGTTGTCCAACCGCGCGGAGGCGAAGAACTCACCCGACGGGCCGAAGATCGCCGGTGCCGCGGTGTCGAAGGCGAGTACGTCGAAACCGAGGATCTCCTCGGCGTCGTAGCCGACCTGGTCGGCCAGATAGTCGAGGATCTGCAGGCCCGGAGAGCCCACGCTCCAGACCGGCATCAGATGTGCCTGCTTGTCGAGCGTCAGGCCGGCCTCGGACACCGACCGGTCAAGGTGGATCGCCAACTGCGGGATGCGCAGCAACGGACCGGTGCGGACCGGAACCGGACCGTCGTCGGCGAAGAGGCGTCCGGCCAGACCGAGTTCACGATCGAGCCAGGAGTTGAGCAGCGGCCCGCCGTACACCTCCATGCCGAGCTGCTGGTATCCGTACCCGTCGAGATCGGGCCGCGGCTTCAACCGGAACGTGGGTGAGTCCGTGTGCGAACCGAGGATCCGCACGGGGGTCGTCGGGCCCGATCGCTCCGGGAGGCGCCAAGCTACGACCGCACCGTCGCGGATGACGAACGCCTTGTCCGCATCGGCGCTCCAGCTCTGCGTCTCGTCGAGTTCGACGTGGCCCGCCGCCTTCAGCCGACGTCCCACCTCGGCCGCCGCGTGGTACGACGAAGGCGCAGCCTGCACGAAGGCAGCGAGGTCGGCGGCGTGCTGCTGGGCGGACACCATGGCGCCCAAGGTAGCGGCCTCCCACGTTTTGTCGGTGCGCCCATGCAAGATGCCGCGCATGGACCCGACGACGATCATGCTCGTGCTGGCGGGGCTGCTCGTCGGGGCGGCGCTCGGCTGGGCAGCCGCCCAGGCGCGCCGGCAGTCCGAGCTGGCCCGCGTCCTCTCCGACGGACGCAGCGAGGTGGCGCAGGTTCGCGCAGAGCTGGCCGACGCACGCACCCAGATCGCCGAGGCGCAGGCAGCGGTGGCGTTTGCCCGGCAGCAGGCCGCGGAGAGTGGGGCGCAGACCGTGGCCACCGCGGCCGAGGTCGCGGCGGCGCGCGCTGAGCGGGATGCTGCGATCTCTCGCGCCGACGAGATCGCTGCCGATCGGGAAGCGATCGGGCACTTCTTCACCGCCCTCTCGACACAGACCCTCGATCGGCAGAGCAAGGCGGCCGACGCGCAGGCGGAGGCGCGGTTGCGAGCAACGGACCAGTTGCTCGCGCCTGTCCGCGACAGCCTGGAGCGCTTCGGTGCGCGGCTGATCGAGGTGGAGAAGGAGCGTGCTCGGATGTCGGCGGAATTGCGGGTGCACGTCAGCGCCGTGCAGCAGACCGGCGAGGCTCTGCGTGCGCAGACGTCGGAACTGGTGACCGCACTCCGCAAGCCCCAGATCCGCGGTTCCTGGGGCGAGACCCAGCTGAAGCGGGTCGCGGAGCTGGCCGGCATGCTCGACCGCTGCGACTTCGATCTCCAGCACACGACCCGCGCCGACGACCGCACGATGCGACCGGACATGCGGGTCAATCTGGCCGAAGGCAAGCACCTGTTCGTCGACTCGAAGGTTCCGCTGGAGGGCTTCCTCGATGCGGCCAGCACAGAGTCGGAAGCCGGCCAACGCGATGCGCTCGCCCGCTATGCCCGCAACGTCCGGAGCCACATCGATCAGCTCTCCGGCAAGCAGTACTGGAAGGCGGCCGAGAGCCCCGAATTCGTCGTGCTGTTTCTGCCGAGCGAGGCGTTCTTCGCCACGGCCCTGGAGCAGATCCCCGACCTGTACGAGTACGCGGCCGCCCGCGACGTGGTGCTGGCGACGCCGACGACACTGATCGGGCTGTTGCGCGCGGTGGCGTACGGGTGGAAGCAGGCGGCGCTTGCCGAAAGCGCCGCCGAAGTGTTCCGGCTGGGCCGGGATCTGCACGAGAAGTTGGGGCTGATGGGCAACCGGCTCGACAAACTCGGTCGGGCGCTGCGGTCGTCGGTGAACGCCTACAACGAGACCGTCGCCACCGTCGAGGGCACGGTGCTGGTCAAGGCCCGCAAGTTCCGCGACCTCAAGGTCAGCGAGAAGGACCTGATCGGCAGCCCGCTGATCGAGGAGACGGTGCGTCAGATCCAGGCACCCGAACTGGTGGAGGATGCCGTCCAGCTGCCAGCCGTCGTCGGCCGTCGGCGCCGGGGAGCAGGACGGGCGTCGGCGGAGATCCCCGAGGCGACCGAGCTCGTCCGCCTGGATCCCGCACTGGAGGACCTGCTGGGCGAGACCGAGCCGACCCGAGAACGCGGCGTCGAGACCGGATAGCCGGACCGCCGTCAGTCGTTGATGGCACCCTGACGCAGGTCGCGGCGAAGTTCCGGCGGCAGCGCGAAGACCAGTGACTCCTCGGTCAGGCGCTCCTCACGAGCCTCCGGAAAGCCCTGGGCGACGAGATGATCGAGCACCCCCTGCACCAGACCGTCAGGCACCGACGCACCGCTGGTCACCCCGACCCGATCCACCCCCACCAGCCAGGCCGGCTCGATCTCGGACGCGTTGTCCACCCGATAGGCGGCCTTCGCCCCCGCCTCCAACGCCACCTCGACCAGCCGCACCGAGTTCGACGAGTTGGCCGAACCCACGACGATCACCAGGTCGCTGTGCTGAGCGATCTGCTTGATCGCCAGCTGCCGGTTCTGGGTCGCGTAGCAGATGTCGTCGCTCGGCGGGTCCATCAGCAGCGGGAAGCGCTCGCGGAGCCGGCCGACGGTTTCCAGCGTCTCGTCGACGCTCAGGGTGGTCTGGCTGAGCCAGGCCAGCTTGGCCGGGTCGCGCACCTCGAGGGTGTCCACGTCTGCCGGCGATTCGACCAGCGTGATGTGCTGCGGCGCCTCGCCCGTGGTGCCCTCCACCTCCTCATGACCCGCGTGGCCGATCAACAGGATCTGCAGGTCGGACTTGGCGAACCTGCGCGCCTCCTGATGGACCTTGGTCACCAACGGGCAGGTCGCATCGATCGTCTTCAGCCCGCGTACCCGCGCCTCGTCGTGCACCGCCGGCGACACCCCGTGAGCCGAAAACACCACCGTTGCGCCTTCCGGCACCTCGTCGAGTTCGTCGACGAAGATCGCCCCGCGCACCTCCAGGTCCTCCACGACGTGCTTGTTGTGGACGATCTGCTTGCGCACGTAGATCGGCGACCCGTAACGCTCGAGGGCACGTTCGACCGTGACGACGGCGCGGTCGACGCCGGCGCAGTACCCCCGCGGCGCGGCAAGGACGACGTCGCGCGACGGCAAGCCGGGTCCGTCGACGCGGTCCTCGGCAGCGGAGGCCGGGGCAGGAACGGTGTCGGAGACGGGGCCGGTCACGCGTTGCAGTCTAGGTGGGACCGGCGGCGCGGGCGCGCTGCTCAGATCCGCCAGCCGGGCGCTGGGCAGATTAGGCTCGGCCCGTGCCGTTGGAGTCCTCAGCTGAGAACCCGCAGCCACTGCGCGTGATCAGCCGCAACGTCCGACAATGGGTGGAGCGGCTGGGCGCGGTCTGGGTCGAGGCCCAGCTGATCGAGATCAATCGCCGCAGCGGCGGCCGCGCCATCTTCCTCACGCTGCGCGATCGGCTCGCCGAGGTGTCGGCTTCGGTCACCATCTCACCGACGACGTTGGACGCCGCCGGCCCGCTGCGCGAAGGCGCGACGGTCGTTGCCCGGCTGAAGCCGGCGTTCTACGAGACGAGTGGGCGGTTCAGCTTCAGCTGCGACTCGATCACCCCGGTCGGCGAGGGCCGATTGCTGGCGCGGCTCGAGCAGTCGAAGCGGCTGTTACAGGCGGAGGGCCTGTTCGAGCCCGCACTGAAGAAACGATTGCCGTTCCTGCCGCGAGCGGTCGGCCTGGTCACCGGGGCGAACAGCGCCGCCGAGCGGGACGTGGTGGAGAATGCGCGACGGCGTTGGCCGGACGTCGCGCTGGTTGTGCGGCACGCTCTGGTCCAGGGACCGCAGGCGGCCGCCGAATTGATCACTGCGGTCCGGTCGCTGGACGCACACCCCGACGTCGAGGTGATCGTCATCGCACGGGGCGGCGGCTCGCTAGAAGATCTGCTGCCGTTCTCCGACGAGGGCCTGGTCAGAGCGGTGTTCTCCTGCCGGACACCGGTGGTCAGCGCTATCGGACACGAGTCGGACAACCCGATTCTCGACCTGGTCGCAGACGTCCGCGCATCGACGCCCACCGATGCCGCCAAGCGCGTGGTACCCGACGCGGGTGACGAGCGGCAGCGGCTCGAACTCGCGCGGCAACGGCTGCGGGCCGCACTGCAGCGTCAGCTCGATCGACAGCAGGAGATGCTGACCGCGCTGCGCAGCCGGCCGGTCCTGGCGGCCCCGACGGCCAGCTTCACCCCGCGCTACCAGCAGCTCGCGGACCTTCGACTCCGCTCCCGACGCGCCGTCCAGCTCATGCTGGACCGCGAGTCGACTGCGCTCGCGCATCGGCTGGAGCGGGTCCGCGCGATGAGTCCGCAGGCGACCCTGGAACGCGGGTACGCCATTCTGCTCGGTCCGGAAGGACACGCGGTCACGGCGACCGACGGACTCGACCCGGGCGACGATCTGTTGGCGCAGCTGGCCGACGGGCAACTTGTTCTTGAGGTCCGCGAAGTACGGGAGCGAGCGGCATGAGTGAGCCGCGCGAACCGGCCGCCGACCGCCGTTCCGGCGCGAAGAGCACAACCCAGCCCCCCGAGCTCAGCTACGAGCAGGCGAGGGACGAACTGCTCGCGGTGGTGCAGCGGCTCGAATCAGGCGGAGCGCCACTGGAGGAGTCGCTGGCCCTGTGGGAGCGGGGCGAGCAGCTGGCCGCGATCTGCCAAGCCTGGCTGGACGGAGCCAGGGCGCGCATCGAGGCGAGCCGCCCCGACACGTCCGGCTGATCCGTCCGCCGACGCAGCACCGAGCAGGTCAGGCGGACGCTTCGAGCACGTCGTCGCAGGGCACGACGAACCGGCGCCGGTAGTCCGCCGGGGACAGTCCGACTTCGCGCCGGAAGTGCTCCCGCATCACCACGGCGGAACTGAATCCGACCCGGATCGCGATCTGTTCGACACCGAGTCCGCTGTCCTCCAACAGCGTGCGTGCGGCAAGGATCCGTTGCTTGGTCAGCCAGCGATGCGGCGTCGTGCCGGTCTCCGCGACGAAACGACGCGCGAACGTTCGCTCACTCATCAGCGCACGACGGGCCAGCGATGCGGAGTTGTGCCGCTCGTCGAGGTGTTCGACGACCCAGTCGAGCAGCGGCGACAAGCTGTCGGCGGTGCTCTGCGGGATCGGCGTCTCGACAAACTGAAGCTGCCCGCCATCCCGCTGCGGTGGCACGACCATCCGGCGCGCAATCCTGGTCGCGACCGCGGCACCGAGCTCGCGGCGGACTAGGTGCAGGGCGGCGTCGATCGCTGCGGCGGTGCCGGCGCTGGTGATGATCTGCCCATCGTCGACGAACAGCGCGCGTGGGTCGACCCGTGCGTGCGGAAAGGTCCGCTGCAGCCGCTCGGCATGCATCCAGTGCGTGGTACAGGGGCGCCCGTCGAGCAGCCCAGCGGCGCCGAGCAGGAAGGCCCCGGAACAGGTGCTGAGGAGGAATGCCCCGCGGTCGTGCGCCGACCGGAGCGCCTCCAGAACGTCCGCCGGATACTCGTCGCCGGCGCGCGGAGGCGTTGCGCTGGCCACCACGAGATCAGCCCGGTCGACTGCGTCCAGGCCGTGGGTCGGCGTGACGGCGAACGGCGACACGTTCTCGGTCAGCAGCGGTCGCCCCGGCTCGCTGGCACACACGCGGAAGTCGAACGCCGGCACGCCGTCCGCCGTCCGGTCCACTCCGAAGACCTCGACCGATACGCCGAACTCGAACACCGCGACCGGCTCGACGAGGATGACGCTGACCCGAGAGAGGCTCACCAGGCGCACGCTATGGCAGAGATCTGTGCCCCGCCACTATTTTTGCCAGCCGACCGAGCGTGCCAGTTCAGCTGGTGCTCAGGGTGGCGGCGTAAGCCTCGAGCGCTTCGTAGTCCAGGTCTGCCACCACGACGGCGACGCTGTCCCCGCCTCGACGCACCAAGGAACGGGTCCGGCCGTCCGGGCTGAGCAGGCGCTCCCAGGGCTGCCCGGCGACCTGGCTCTCCCCGTCGGGCACTCCCCCTCTGGACGCTGAGTCGACGAGATCGTCGGGGCCGGCATCGCCTTGGTACAGACCGAAGTAGCGGTCCTCCGGGTCCAGGAAGTCCAGCCGCCACAGGTTTCGTGGCGAAGGGTCCCCATTCGGCCCTGACCCTCCGACTGGTGTCCAATCGGCCCGGGTGGCGCGCCAGCCGGCGGGCAGACCGGTCGGCGCCATCACGGCGAATTCCCCCTTGGCGCGCGCACCCGCCACCGCCCGCTGCCAGTCCACCGCCTGCACCGGATGGTCATCCGGCAGCTGGGTGAACAGCGCCGCGATGATCAGCACGGGTACGACGATGACCGCGAGCGTGCGGACCATGTCACCGACGGTCGCTGCCTTCTGCCCTCGCGCCACGACAGACATCTTCACAGAGCAGGCAAGCCGCGGCGCGTGTCGTCCGCCCGGCCGCACCCGGACGGGGCCTCCCGATCGTCTCGCGACGGGAGACCCCGTGACAGCGACTCCATCCCGCACTGTGGGCAGCCTGTCGTCAGGCTGCGCGCTGCCCTCCGCCGGTGCTCGACCTCATGCAGCCCCCACGGCACGAGTCACCTGGCAGAACCACCGTCGGTCGGCGCCCGTGACGCCGAATCCGACTGGCGAAAAAATAGCCCACGCAGGACGCGAAAGGACAATCGAACTGCGCGTGGCAAGCCAGCCCCCGATCCTGGACCGCGGCCGGCAGAGCAGACGCGGAGGATAGTGCCGTGGATCTCGTCGTTTTGGGCCGTGACGAAGGCCAACGCGGCGAGGTCGTGCTCAGGCGGCGGACCATGCCCGGCAGTCCGGTCGACGAACTGATCGTGAACGGCGTCTTCGCCATGGACAGCGCGCACACCGACACCGAGCGCGCACTCGCCGCCTGGGTGCCCGCCTCCTCAGGCGCGATCGCGACAGGCACGGACCGCCTGCCGCGCGTGCTCATCGGCGGCCTCGGGTTGGGCTACACGGCAGCCGCCGTCCTCGAGCGGGACGTGATGGCCGTGGACGTCGTGGAACTCGAGCCCTGCCTGGTCAGCTGGGCGCGTGCTGGAGTCACGGCGACCTTGGCGCAGGTAGCCGCCGATCCGCGTTGCCAGTTGCATGTGGGTGATGTGGCGGACGTCTTCGGCGGGCGTGCAGAGCCATCCGGTCGGTGGGACGCGATCCTCTTGGACGTCGACAACGGGCCGGACTTCCTCATCCACGCGCAGAACGAACCGCTCTACGGCGAGCCGATGCTGGCGGCGGCGTATCGTCAGCTCCACCCCGGCGGCGTTCTCGCCCTGTGGTCTCAGGGCCCGTCTCCGCTCCTGATGCGCCGCCTGAACCGCATCGCAGCGGGCGCCCGCGAGCACCGCCACGCTGTGCAGCGGGACGGGCGACAGCTGGAGTACGCGCTCTACACGCTGCACCGTCCCGACGAGTAGCACGCGGCCGCCCGAACCGTGCCCGACCGGCCCTCGCTCTGCCCCGGTGCGCCAGAATGGCGCGCATGACGCAGCGCGCCGAGGGCACGGACTTCCGCATCGAGCACGACACGATGGGTGAGGTCCGGGTCCCGGCCGCGGCGCTCTGGCAGGCTCAGACCCAACGGGCGGTCGAGAATTTCCCAATCTCGGGGACCCCGATCGAGCCGTCCCTGATCGCGGCGCTCGGTCTGATCAAGGAGGCGGCCGCCCGCACCAACGCCCGCCTCGGCGTGCTCGACGAGGCGCGAGCAGAGGCAATCGCCGCCGCGGCGGCCGAGGTGGCCGACAACGCACACGACCGGGAGTTCCCGATCGATGTGTTCCAGACGGGCTCGGGAACCTCGAGCAACATGAACACCAATGAAGTGATCGCGTCGCTCGCGAGCGCCCGACTCGGGGCCCCGGTGCACCCGAACGATCACGTGAACGCCTCGCAGTCCAGCAACGACGTTTTCCCGAGCGCGATCCACATCGCTGCCACTCGGAGCCTGGTGGACACCCTGGTGCCGTCGCTGGATCACCTGCGAGCGGCACTCGCGGCGAAGGCCGACGAGTTCGCCGAGGTGGTGAAGAGTGGCCGGACGCACCTGATGGACGCCACTCCGGTCACGCTCGGCCAAGAGTTCGGCGGGTACGCCGCACAGATCAGCTACGGCATCGAGCGGGTGCACGCGGCACTGCCGCGGGTGGCCGAACTGCCGCTCGGCGGCACCGCGGTCGGTACCGGGATCAATACGCCGCCCGGATTCGCCGCGTCGGTGATCGGGCTTGTCGCGGAGAAGACCGAACTGCCGCTGACCGAGGCCCGCGACCACTTCGAGGCCCAAGGCGCGCGCGACGGCCTGGTCGAGGCGTCCGGCGCACTCCGAACGATCGCGGTCAGCCTGACCAAGATCGCCAACGATCTGCGCTGGATGGGCTCCGGCCCGCGTGCCGGCCTCGGCGAGATTGCGCTCCCGGATCTCCAACCGGGCTCGTCGATCATGCCGGGGAAGGTGAACCCGGTGATCTGCGAGGCGACGCTGATGGTCTGCGCGCAGGTGGTGGGCAACGACGCGGCCGTCACGATGGCCGGCGCGGCCGGCAACTTCGAGCTGAACGTGATGCTGCCGGTGATCGCCCGCAACGTCCTGGAATCGATCCGCCTGTTGGCGAACGTCTCGCGCCTGCTCGCCGACCGGTGCGTGTCAGGCATCGTGGCGAACGTCGACCAGTGCCGCACGCTGGCCGAATCGTCGCCGTCGATCGTCACTCCGCTGAACCGCTACATCGGCTACGAGAACGCCGCCGCCGTAGCCAAGCAGGCCCTGAAAGAGGGCAAGACGATCAGTGAGGTCGTCGTCGAGAAGGGTTTCCTCGCCGACGGTTCACTGACCGAGGATCAGCTGGACGCCGCCCTGGACGTGCTGTCGATGACGAGGCGTCCCACGGCCTGACCCACCTACGGTTTCGGGACGCCTCGTCAGTCGGATCAGTACCAGCCGTGGGAACTCTTGAAGCCCCACGCGCCGCACGGGCTGCCGTACCGGTCCTTCATGTACTCGATGCCCCAGGTGATCTGGGTAGCCGGATTGGTGCGCCAGTCGCTACCGGCCGAGGCCATCTTGGAACCGGGCAGCGCCTGCGGGATCCCGTACGCACCGGAGCTCGAGTTGCGCGCGGTGACCTTCCACATGCTCTCGCGCATGATGATGTTGTTGAAGCAGGTGTACTGGCTCGCGCCGTAGCCGTAGCGGTTCTTCAAGATCTGGCGGGCGATGTCGCGCGGATCCTTCGTGCCGGGCGTGTAGCCGAGCTTCGCGATCTCACGCTTGCGCTTGGCCTTGGCGGCCGCGGCCTTCTTCGCGGCGGCCCTCTTCTTGGCCTTCAGCGTGGCGCGCTGAGCAGCGATCGCCTCGGCCTGGTCGTCCAACGTGCTCGCGCGGGTGACGGCCCGCGCCCGCGCCACGCCGGCGGCCCGGGCTGAGCTTCGGGAGACGCGCTGTTCACGCGCCTCGGCGGCGGCCGCGGCGATGGTCGGCGACGGCGCGACCACATAGGACGGGCTGGCCGCGATGGCGACAAGAGGGGTCGTGGCAGCCGAGGGCTGCTCGTTGGCTGGGCTGGTCAGTCCGGCTGCAGCAGTCACCGAGACCGCCGCGCAGAATCCGATTCCACCGATGATGTGCTTGGCAATGCGACGCACGCGTTCCACACTGCCATGGCGTCGTTATCGAAATGAAATCCGTTCGGCGCCCACACGCTGACTGGTATGCCCATCCGTGACCAAGGTCACGGAATACGCTCTGTGGTCCCCAATGTCGCTCTGACTGGGTCAGATACCGACGTCCTCGAGCATCTCGGTGACCAGTGCGGCGATCGGCGAGCGCTCGGATCGATGCAGGGTCACGTGCGCGAACAGTGGGTGACCCTTGAGCTTCTCCACCACGGCGACCACGCCGTCGTGCCGGCCGACGCGGAGGTTGTCCCGCTGCGCGACGTCATGAGTGAGAACGACCCGGGAGTCCTGGCCGATCCGGCTGAGCACCGTGAGCAGGACGTTGCGCTCCAACGACTGCGCCTCGTCGACGATCACGAAGGCGTCATGCAGCGAACGACCACGGATATGGGTCAGCGGCAGCACCTCCAGCAGCCCACGGGAGAGGATCTCGTCCATCACCACCTTGGACGTCACCGCACCGAGCGTGTCGAAGACTGCCTGCGCCCACGGAGCCATCTTTTCCAGTTCGGTGCCGGGCAGATAGCCCAGATCCTGGCCGCCGACGGCATAGAGCGGCCGGAAGACCACGACCTTCGAGTGCTGCCGACGCTCCAGCACCGACTCCAGGCCCGCGCAGAGCGCCAGTGCGGACTTCCCGGTGCCGGCCCGGCCACCGAGGGAGACGATGCCGACGCTCGGGTCGAGCAGCAGGTCGAGAGCGACCCGCTGCTCGGCCGAGCGGCCGTGGATTCCGAACGCGTCGCGGTCGGCTTTCACCAGGCGGACCTCTTTGCTCGGCGTCACCCGGCCCAGTGCCGAGCCGGTGCCGCCCAGCAGCACGACGCCGGTATGGCACGGCAGGTCGCGGGCCTGGTCCAGGTCGATGGTGCCGCGCTCGTAGAGCAGGTCGATATCGGCCGAGGAGACCTCGAGCTCGGCCATCCCGGTCCACTCGCTCTCCACCGCAAGCTCGGCCTGGTACTCCTCCGCCCGCAGACCGACGGCTGAGGCCTTGACGCGCATCGGCAGGTCCTTCGACACCAGCCGGACGTCGCGCCCCTCGGCCGCGAAGTTCAGCGCGACCGCCAGGATTCGGGAGTCGTTGTCACCCAGCCGGAAGCCATCGGGCAGCGCCGACGGATCCGCGTGATTCAACTCGACCTGGACCGTGCCGCCCTCATCGTTGACCGGCCCAACTCGCTGTGATGACGCTTGGCTTCCAACTCGGTGATGACGACCACCGGGAGGACGACGTCGTGCTCGGCGAAGCGGCGCAGGGCGTGCGGGTCACTCAGCAGCACCGAGGTGTCGACGACGTAGGTGTGGCGGCCCCGGGCAGGAACCAGGCCAGACGCGGTTTCAGGCGCAGATGCAGTCACGGAAGCAGACACTGCCCTTCTGGGGTGACAGGCGTCCGCGCCCGGCCCCGTCGGTTACGTACGCGGCCGGGAAGGGCATCCGCATCGACGACGTGGGCCGCCGTGACGCGTCACCGCTCGGTGCATGAATTGCCTCCCAGACAGGACGCACGGCCTGCGCCCTGCACAACGACCGTACGTCGGGGTCCCGACAGCCCGGGAGCGCCACGCCGGGATCTTCATCGGATGGAAAACCGGCGTTCACGCGGTCGCGATCTCAGTGTCGGAGGAGCCGCAACCGGACCGACTGACCGGGTGCGAGCTGGGCCGCACGGTCCACGTCGGCCTCCTCGACCACGGCGACGACGGGGTAGCCACCCGTCACCGGGTGGTCGGCCAGGAAGAGGATCGGACGGCCCGCCGGCGGCAGCTGGATCGCGCCGCGGACGACGCCTTCGCTGACCAACTCGGCCCCGACGAGATCCGGTCGTCGATCCAATGCGGGGCCTTCCAGGCGCACTCCGACCCGGTCGCTCTGCGACGAGACGACCCACATCGCGTCCAGGGTCGCCAGGTCGGCAAGCCAGTCCGCGCGCGGTCCTGCGGTCACGCGCAACTCGACCGGTTCCGCTGAGCGCATCGGCGCCGGCGCCAGATCCACCTGCGGATACCGTCGCGGCGGCCGACCGATCGGCAGCCGCAGGCCGGGCCGCAGCGGAACCGGACCGAGCCCGGACAAGGTGTCGGTGGCCCGCGACCCCAGCACCGCAGGCACGTCGATGCCACCCCGCACCGACAGGTAGGTCCGCACACCGTCACGTGGGACCCCCAGCCGCAGCACCTGCCCATCGCGGAGCGTGAACGGCGCCTGATGCCCGACGCCCCGGCCGTCGACCTCCGCCACCGCGTCGGCGCCCGTGAGGACCACCATCACTGCCCCGTCGGCGCGGACCACCAGGCCACCGAAGGTCACCTCGATCGCTGCGCTGGTGACCCGCTGCGCCAGCAACCGGGCACCGAGCCGGAAGGCCGCTCGGTCGGCCGCGCCCGAGCGGCCGACGCCGAGGTGCGCCCGGCCGGGGCGGCCCAGGTCCTGGACGAGCGCGAGCGGACCGGTGGCCACCACCTCCAATGACGCACTCACGCCTCCTCCCGGAACTGCACGCCGATCCCCGGACCGAGCAGAGCGGGGGACTCTCGATCGGGGTCGAAGAGCACGCTCGTAGTCGTCCCGATCAGCTGCCAGCCGCCGGGAGAGGATCGGGGGTACACGGCGCTGAAGGATCCCGCGAGCGCGACCGAACCGGCCGGCACGGTGGTACGCGGGACATCGCGCCGCGGCACTACCAGGCGCGGGTCGCCGCCGGTGAGATAGGCGAACCCGGGGGCGAAGCCGCCGAAGGCGACGCGCCAACGCTGGCCGGCGTGGGCGGCGATCACGTCCGCCGGACTGAGACCGCAGTGCCGAGCTACCGCGTCCAGATCCGGCCCGTCGTAGCGCACCGGGATCTCGACGACCTCCGCTCCCGCCGCAGCGGCCGTCCGCCGGCGGCGATCGACGTCCAGCCGCGACAAGGCGGCTCTGAGGCCGGTCGCGTCTCGCCCGTCCCGGAGGGTGACCAGCACGGTTCGAGCCGCCGGGACGACGTCCACGACCTGAGCGAAGTCCTCCTCCCTCGCCGCCACCGCCCGACGAACCCGGTCGGCGTAGGCCAACACCCCATCGAGGTCCTCGAGCTCGACGAGGGCCGCACCCCGGCCGTAGGGAATGACCCGGAAGCCAACAGTCACGCGAAGGCACCAATGGCGACACCGGCTCCAGCGAGGGCATCGCGGATTCCCACCGCCATCGCGACCGCGCCAGACGTGTCCCCATGGACACAGACCGAGCGGGCTTCGACCGGCACCTCCTCGCCATCGATCGACGTCACCACACCCTCGGTGACCAGGCGGAGGACCCGCGCTGCGACTACCTCGGGATCGTGCAGCACAGCCCCGGGCACGTTCCGCGGGACCAGCGTCCCGGCCCCCGTGTAGGCCCGGTCGGCGAAGGCCTCGGAAACGGTCGTCAGCCCCGCATCCGCCGCGACCCGCAGCAGCGCCGACCCGGGCAGCCCGAGCAGCGGGAGCGTGGCGTCGTATGCGAGGACGGCCGCGACGATCGCCGTAGCCTGCAGTTCGTCGTGCACCGCGCGGTTGTACAAGGCCCCGTGCGGCTTCAGGTAGCGGACCCGGCTGCCGGCGGCGCGGGCAAACGCCTCCAGCGCCCCGAGCTGGTACAGCACGTCGGCCGTCAGCGACTCCGGCGGGACGTCCATCGCGCGCCGCCCGAAGCCGGCCAGGTCGCGGTACCCCACCTGTGCACCAATCGACACACCACGCGCGGCAGCCTGGCGGCAGACGCGGCGCATGATGTCGGGGTCGCCGGCATGGAATCCGCAGGCGACATTCGCACTGCTGACTACGTCCAACAGGGCGTCGTCGTCGCCGAGGGTCCAGATGCCGAAGCCCTCGCCCACGTCGCTGTTCAGGTCGACTAGCGCGGTGTCGTGTGTCACGCACTCTGCATACACCGCACCCTCGATGCAGCGCGGCACCGACCCGAGCGAGCACCGAGTCCGTCCCCGCTGCCCGAGGTCTTTCACCTGGTTGGAGGTACTTTCAGCCGGTGAGCAACCGAGCAAGCCGGCTGGTGTGGACAACCCGGGACGCGGTACGCGGGCGGCTGTGGCCGATCCCGCTCGGCATGGTGCTGTTCGCCATCGTGCTCGGCGTCGCGCTGCCGGTCGCCGATCGGCGATCCGACGCCGGGCGGCCGAGCTGGGCGGAGTCGATCGTCTTCGGAGGCGATCCGGACGCCGCGCGCGCCCTCTTGGAGGCGATCTCCGCATCGTTGATCACCGTCACCTCGCTCACCTTTTCGCTCACCGTGGTGACCCTGCAGCTGGCAAGCAGCCAGTTCTCGCCGCGCCTGCTCCGGACGTTCACCGAGGACCTGCTGGTGCAGCTGACGCTCGGGCTGTTCCTGGCCACGTTCACCTACGCGCTGACGGTGCTGCGCGCCGTGCGCAGTAGCGGCGACGGCGAGCCCGGCTTCGTTCCCCGACTGGCCGTCTCGATCGCCTATGTGCTGGCACTCGGCAGTGTGGTGGCACTGGTCATGTTCCTCGCCCACCTGACCCGCCAGATCCGGGTGGAGACGATGCTCTACCGATCCCGTCAGGAGGCCCTCACCACGATCGACGTGGTCCTGGCCGACCGTTCCGACCGGGAATCACGCGGGTCGCTGCCCCGCCCCCCGGACCGCGCCTCGCCGCTGTTGGCGCACGCGTCCGGCTTCCTGCGCCAGGTTGATGAGGGCGAACTCCTCAGCGCCGCCCAGCAGCACGATGCGGTGATCTCGATCGAGGTACTGCCCGGCGCCTACGTGGTGCTGGGAACGCCGATCGGGCACACCTGGGGACGGGCCGGGGTTCTGGCCGGCGACACTGTCGAGGCGATCCACGTGTCCGCCAGGAAGGCACTCGACCTCGGCGTCGAACGGACCGCAACCCAGGATGTCGCCTTCGGCCTGCGCCAGCTGACCGATGTCGTGAACAAGGCGATGTCGCCGGGGATCAACGACCCGACAACGGCGGTGCACGCCCTGGGGCACAGCTCGACGCTGCTGGCGGAACTTGCCAGGCGAGACCTCGGCCCCGTGCTGATCCACGGCGGTCAGGAGGAGCTACGGCTGGCGGTCAACCGGCCTGGGCTGGATCAACTGCTCGATCTCGCGCTCGCCCAGCCACGCGCGTACGGGGCGGGCGACCTTCGGGTGGCGGGCCGCATGTTCACGATGCTCGGGGACCTCGCGTACCACGCGCGCCCGGAGGACCATCCGCTGATCTCGGTGGAGCTCCGGCGGCTCGTCGCAGCCATCGACCGGGAGAGTTTCGACGACGCCGACCGGAGCACGCTCGACGGCTTGGCGTCGAGCGCCCGAGAGCGGTTGAACAGCGGACCGGCGTGACCGGCGAGGCGTTCAAGGCCGGGGTCCCAGGGCTGCTCGACCGACGTGCGACGACCGCTCGACCGAGCACCGTCACTGGCCGAAACGACGCTCCCGTTGCCCGTAGGAGCGCAGCGCCCGGATGAAGTCGACCTTGCGGAAATCCGGCCACAGCGCCTCGCAGAAGTAGAACTCGCTGTGCGCCGACTGCCACATCAGGAAACCCGAGAGCCGCTGCTCCCCCGAGGTTCGGATGATGAGGTCAGGGTCGGGCTGGCCGGCGGTGTAGAGGTGGTTGGCGATGTGCTCGATGTCAAGGGTCTGCGCCACCTCGTCGATCGAGGTGCCGTTGCGGGCGTGTTCGGCCAGCAGGGAACGCACCGCATCCCGCAGTTCGTGTCGGCCACCGTACGAGACGGCGATGTTGACCACCATGCCCGGCAGGTCGGCCGTGTCGCGGTCGGCCTTCTTCAGCGCCTCAGCCGACTCGGCGGGCAACAGGTCGAGGGCCCCCACCGGATGCACCCGCCACCGCTTGGTCTCGGCGAGATCGGCCACCATCTGCCGGATCACCCGGAGCAGCGGCAGGAGTTCCTCAGTGCTGCTGCGGGAGAAGTTGTCGGTCGAGAGCACCCACAACGTCACGACCGGAATGCCGATCTCGTCGCACCACTCG
Organism: Propionibacteriaceae bacterium; assembly: GCA_044225235.1. Taxonomy (GTDB): domain Bacteria; phylum Actinomycetota; class Actinomycetes; order Propionibacteriales; family Propionibacteriaceae; genus Microlunatus. The sequence goes on from JBGAIX010000001.1 coordinate 584,765, forward strand.
ACGAATTCCTTGAGCTTGTCTGAGCCGGCCTGATAGCCGGCTACGAGCGGCTGACCAGGCGCGTTGGTCCGCGCCCAGCGACGATTGCCATCGGCGAGAACGGCCACGTGGCGCGGCAACCGGGCCGTGTCGAGCTCCGCAATCAGCCGGTGCTCGTAGGTCGTGTAGAGCAGGCCCGACGGGTGTAGCCGGTCCACCAGTTCCCGGATGCGGTCGAGACGCCCCACAGTGGGCAGCGTAGCGCCGGGCGGCGTCCGAATGGTCGGCGCCGCACGCCACAGCCGTCGATGCACCGCTTCGATTCCCGCCGAGCGGTTCTCAGCCACGTTGCCGAGTTCTCACGCTGCGTTCAGCGTTACCTACGCTTGCGTAACCTACTCTGAGTAAAGTTGTGTCGGCCGGTGGCACAGCAGTACCGACCGAGACGACGAACCGTGACCGGGGAGAACATGACCATGCTCAGTCCGAATCGCGAGGGCCTGGATAAAGAGGGCCGCGATCACGAAAGCGCCGGTATCGCGGCCACCGAGCGGGTCGCCGCCGTCGTCAAGCCTCGGCTCCGAGGCTGGCTGCACGCATGCATGGCTCCCCTCGCACTGGTTGCCGGCATCGTGCTCATCAGCGTGGCTCCCACCAGCACCGGCACGATCGGAGGTGCCGTCTTCTTGGCCGCATCGGTCTTGCTCTTCGGCACCAGTGGGATCTATCACCGAGGCTCATGGAGCCCTCGCACGGAGGCCGTCCTCCGCCGGATGGACCACGCCAACATCTACATCTTCATTGCCGCCACCTATACCCCGCTTGCGTTGCTGCTGCTGGAGGGAACGTCGCGGGTGCTGCTGCTGACCGTGATCTGGTCGGCGGCGCTGGCCGGCACCATGTTCCGGCTCTTCTGGCTCGGAGCTCCCCGCTGGCTCTACACACTGCTCTACCTGCTGATGGGCTGGAGCGCCCTCGGCTGGCTTGGAGCCTTCTACCGCGCAGGCGGTACCGCCGTGCTGGCGCTGATCGTCGCCGGCGGTCTCTGCTACACCGTCGGGGCGGTCGTGTACGCACGCAAGCGCCCCAACCCCTCACCTGTGTGGTTCGGCTTCCACGAGATCTTCCACACCGCGACGGTGCTGGGATTCGCCTGCCACTATGTCGCGATCTCGCTGATCACCTACGCGGCGTAGGCCCGCGCGCGGTCAGCCTCGCAGCGTCACCAGGTGGCCGCGGAGGGCCGACACCGTCGTGACCGGCAACCGACAGACGAAGTCCCGGCAGACGTACGCGGTCGGCTTGCCGTCGATCAGCGGCCGGTCCGCGAGTAGCGGGAAGCCGGGCTGATCCGGCTCGCCGGCCAGCACCACCGAGCCCGCTGGAGCCTCGCGGACGGCACAGGCCGCCAGTTGGTCACGGTCGGCGCCCGCGGGCCCGACGACAGCCACCTCGACCGGCGAACGCCGCGAGTCGCGACTGACGGCCGCGGCGAGCTGCCAGCCCGCGAAGCGCGGAGCGCGCGCGACAAGCTCGCCGACCGTCGCCGCCGCGCGGTCAGCGCGATTCTGCCAGCGCGGGTCACTGGTCAGCCGCGACAGCCCGGCGAGCGCCTGGAGCACCGTGCTCAAACCGGACGGCGTCGCATTGTCGGTGGGATCCTGCGGGCGCGCGTACAGCCGCTCAGCGTCAGCTGCGGTGTCGAAGAAGCCGCCGCGACCGTCGTCGAACTGCTCCAGGACCACCGAGAGGAGCGTCTCGGCCCGGAGCAGCCAGCGCCGATCCGCCTCCGCAGCAGCCAACCGAAGGCACCCCAGGGCGAGGCCGCCGTAGTCCTCCAGGATGCCCGCCGCGGCGCCGGCAACCTGTCCTCGAGAGGTACGCCGCAATCGCCCGCCATGCCAGTGCAGCTGCCAGACATGCTCGGCCGCCTCGGCCGCCATCGCCACCCAGTCGGGCCGGCCGAAGACCGACCCGGCCTCGGCAAGCGCATCGCAAAGCCAGCCGTTCCACGCCGCGACGACCTTGTCGTCGCGCCCTGGCGGTGACCGTCGAGCACGCGCGGCGAGGAGGCGCTGACGGACTGCCGCCAGCCGTGACGGTTCGGGGTCGCCGATCAGCCGCAACGTCGACGCGCCGGCCTCGAACGTGCCGCCCGGTGTGACGCCGAAGGTCTCGGATGCCCACTCCGCGTCCTGGCCCAGGACCTTCTCCAGCTCCGCCAGCGTCCAGACGTAGTAGGCGCCCTCGCGATGCCGGCCCAACTCATCGGCCGAGTCCGCATCGAGGCTGGCCGCGAACGCGCCCTCGGCGGTACGCATCTCGCGCTCCAGCCAGGCAACGGTATCGGCGACGACCCGCGCCGCCAGCGGGTTCTGCGTGCGGCGCCACCAGTGCGTGTACACCCCGAGGAGTAGGGCGTTGTCGTACAGCATCTTCTCGAAGTGCGGCACCACCCAGCCCATGTCGACGCTGTAGCGAGCGAAGCCGCCGGCGAGCTGGTCGTAGATGCCGCCGCGCGCCATCGCTTCCAGGGTGCTGCCGGCCATCGCCATCGCCCGCTCGCTCCCGTCCCGCAGCAGCGCCTCGACAACCATCGACGGCGGGAATTTCGGCGCACGACCGAAGCCCCCGTGCTGGGCGTCGAACTCCCCGGCCAGCGCATCGATGGCGAGCCGGGCCTCGTGCGCCCCAGGTGGACTCGCGTCGCCCGAGTCGCTGCGGCTCATCCGGGCCGACAGCCGCCCGGCGATCTCCGTGGCGCTCTGGACGACGTCGGCCCGTCGCCCCGCCCAGGCCTCAGAAACCGCCTCCAGCAACTGGCCGAACGACGGGAGCCCGTGCAGCGGCGTCGGCGGAAAGTACGTGCCCGCGTAGAACGGATGGCCTTCCGGGGTGAGAAAGACGGTCATCGGCCAACCGCCCTGGCCGGACAGAGCCTGGGTCGCCGCCATGTAGACCGCATCCACGTCGGGCCGCTCCTCACGATCGACCTTGACAGCGACGAAGCCCTCGTTGAGCAGGGTCGCAGTCGGCTCGTCCTCGAACGACTCGTGCGCCATCACGTGGCACCAGTGGCAAGCGGCGTACCCGATCGACAGGAGGACCGGAACCTCGCGCCGCGCCGCTTCGGCGAACGCCTCGTCGCACCACGGCCACCAGTGCACCGGGTTCGCGGCGTGCTGCAGCAGGTACGGGCTGGTGGCTTCGCCCAGCCGGTTCCGACCCTCAGCCACCCGGCCCACCTGCCGAGCCGAGCACATCCATCTCCTCATCAGTGAGCGCCCACCCGATCGCGCCGGCGTTCGCCTCCGCCTGCTCGGCGGACTTGGCGCCCGGGATGGCCAGTGCTCCCCGGCGAAGCACCCAGTTCAGCGCGACCTGGCCCGGCGTCTTGCCGCCGTGAGCAGCGCCGATCCGGGCGAGACTCGCGACCAGGGAGTCGACCTCGGCGAGCCGGCGCGCGTGCCGCATACGCCGGGCGCCCGGAGGCGGCCGACCGGCGCCGTACTTACCGGTCAGCAGTCCTTGCGCGAGCGGGCTGTACGCGATGACGGCGACGTCGAGTTCGGCGCACAGCGCCAGCAGACCCGAGCGCTCCGGGCGCCGCTGCAGCAGGCTGAACTCGACCTGGTTGGTGGCCAGCCGAACGCCGTGTTCCCCGAGAGCCCGATGGGCTGATCGCAGCGCAGCCGGCCCGTAGTTCGAGACGCCGACCGCGTCGATCAGGCCCTCCTGCTGGGCCTCGGCGAGCTCGGTCAGCCACCGTCGGTCACCGAGGACCGGCAGCCGGAAATGCAGTTGGTAGAGCGCGATCCGCGGCACCCCGAGGCGCGTCAGCGATGCTTCCAGCGCTCGCCGCACCGAGCCACGACGCGCGAGACGCCAGGGCAGTGGCGCGAACTTCGTCGCCAGCACGACGCGAGCCGGATCTGGGTCGGCGCAGAGCGACCGGCCAAGCAAGGTCTCGGAGATGCCCTTGCCGTAGACCTCTGCCGTATCGAAGAGGGCCATGCCGCGATTGCGCGCCGCGCGGTAGGTCGCGGCCACCTGCTCGTCGCCGTAGTCCCGGCCGAAACCCCAGTAGTTGCGGTCACCCCACTGCCAGGTTCCGACGCCGAGCGGCGAGGCGACCGGGCCGCCGGCCCAGAGGCGACGGTCCGCCGGGACCGCCCCGGTCATCGGTCAGTTCGACGGCTTCGGCGCGGCCTCGGAGTCGGCCCCTCCGGCCTCGACTTCGTCGGCGTACGGCAGCTGAATCTTGCGGAACTGCCGGCGCATGCTGAAGAAAAGCGCCAACACCGCGATGCCGAGCAGCACGGTGATCAGCAGCGGCGCCCAACCCGGCTGCACCGTGTTGGGATCGACCTCGAAAAGCGCCATGCCGGCACTCTACCCGCCGCGCCCGCGACGCCTCCCGCTCGCGCTGGTCGGACTCGACCGACGTTCGGCGGCAGAATGGCGGCGTGAACAACGCCTCGGCCAGCAGCGGCGCCGTCGATGACGCTGCCGCGCGGCTGCGCCGCCGCTATCAGAAGGCGCGGTTCCCGAGGCCACTTCTGATCGGCCTGATCGCCCTCGGGGCGGCTGCAGCGCTCAGTTGGCTCGTCTGGGCCGGAGTGCACTTTGCCACCCCGCCGGTGGCTGCCCGAGTCTTTGCCTTCGAGGTCACCTCCGATACGTCGATCGATGTCACGCTCTCGGTCGACCGACGCGACCCGTCACGTCCGGCCACCTGCCGGGTGTCGGCGCAGGCGTACGACGTCCAGACCGTCGGGGAGCTGACAGTGTCGGTGCCGCCGTCGGACAGCCGGGTGGTGGACGTCAAGGTCGCGGTTGCCACGCTGCGCAGAGCCGCTGCCGCGCGCCTCAACGGATGCAGTCTCACCTGATCAGCGGCTTGTCGCGGGCTTGACACGTGGGCACCAGGACGTGCCGTTGATAGGGTTGCGGGATGTCTGAAACCGCCAGCCAGACAATTTGGCTGACTCAGGAGGCCTACGACAAGCTCCACAGCGAGCTGGAGCAGCTCTCCGGGCCGGGCCGCGCCCAGGTTGCCGCGAAGATCGCCGCCGCTCGCGAGGAAGGCGATCTGCGCGAGAACGGTGGCTATCACGCGGCGCGCGAGGAGCAGGGTCAGCAAGAGGCGCGCATCCGGCAACTGGCAGACATGCTGCGCCGCGCACAGGTCGGCGAGGCGCCGGCCAGCGCTGACGCGGTCGCCCCGGGCACTCAGGTGACGATCGCGTTCGACGGGGACGAAACCGACACGGACACCTTCGTGCTCGGATCGCGCGAGCTTCTCGGTCTCGACGCCAGTGTGGACACCAACGTCTACAGCCCCCAGTCGCCGCTGGGCGCAGCGATCCTGGACAAGCGGAAGGGCGACGCAGTTTCCTACGTCGCCCCGAACGGCAGGACCATCAATGTCACGGTGCTGAAAGTCGAGCCGTTCCACGGCTGACGGGTCCGCCACTGTCGTCGCCCTGGCGCCGATTCCTCACCCCTCAGCCAGCAGCCGCTGCGCCTCCGCCGGACTCAGCGCGCCTGAGGCGACCTCCGCCAACACCTGATCGCGCGTCAGCACTGGCGCCGGGTCAGCCCGCTCGACCAGCCCGAGCTTGACCAGGACGTCGCCGAAGCGCGCTCGCGCCGTCGGGTAGGACACCCCGAGATGCTTCTCCACTTCCCGCAGGTTGCCGCGAGAGACGAGGAACACCCGCAGCATCTCCATCTCCGCCTCGTTCAGGGCACAGAACTCGCAGGCGCGGAAGAGGCCGGCCAGCTCCGTGCCACAGGAGGCGCAGCCGAGACGGGTGACCGCAAGCTGATCCCCGCAGACCGGGCAGGAACTCGGCGCGCGGTGCTCGTGGCGATCGGTCTCGCGGGCCCGATCGCTCACCGGGCGCCCGCCTCGGCCGGGCGATCCGACCCGACCCGAACCTGTGCGTGACCCATCACGACCTCGATGTCCAGGCGGGCGCTGCCGTTGCCCATCACGACTTCATCACCGGCGCCGCTGTGTCCGCCGCTCCAACTGACCCGACCCAGCTGCGCATCGCCCTTGATGGTGGCGTTCGTGTCGTCGCCGAGGGTGATGGCGAGCGAGCCTGATTCTGCCCGCACGCGATTCCGGCCGCTGATGATCGAGCCCTTGATGGTGGCCTGACCGGCCTGCACCAACGCGTCGTTGATCTCGTGGACGTCGAGCAGCTTTGCGCCGCCGGCCGTGACCCTGATCTTGCCGAGGTGGGGAACGCGCTCGGTGTGCAGGCTGCCCGCGGTCAACTCGACATCGACGATGATCGCCGGGTTCACCTTGAGCAGCAGCTCCTTACCGAGCCCGAGGGCCCGGATGTCGTCCAGACTGCGCGGCGCCTTCAGGATGCTGAAGCCGTCCAGCGAGGAGCCGAGTTCCCCGTCGCTCGACACCTCCAGCACCGAGCCGTTTCGGCGGAGGACGTGGGGGCCATCCGCGGACAGGGTGGCGACGGCGGTCTCCCCGACGATCCGCACGCGTCGCCCGACCGCGCGGACCGACACCCGTTCGACCCCGCCGGGCGAGGCGGTCCGTGGCCGGCTGGTGGCACCGCTTTCCGCTGCCACCGTCTCGCGGAGATCGTCAGTCGGGCTGCCGGGGCGCTGCGGACGATCGGAGGCCGCGGCCCATGGGTCGGTCGGCTCACCTGCGGCCGCTATCTCCTCGTTCGTCGGCTCGGGCGACGAGGTCTGCTCGGGCCCCGGAGTCGACTGGGCGGTGGACGCCTTCATAGCGTCGATCCGGCGCGCAGCCTCGGCGGCGTCGATCCGACCCGCGGCCAATTCCTCCAGGATCGGAGTGATGTCAGGAGTGCTCATGCGACGAATGTAAATCTCGCTTCACAGAATCGAAAGTCATGCCTTCCACTTTCAGGGTTTTCACCCAGTCGTGGACCTGGAGGGCGAGAGCGACAGGCCCCGGACTCGGCCCGGCTCCGATTCCGGAGGCTGCTGCGCCCCTATCCTGACGCGGTGGACGCCGCCGAACGTGAGGCCCGCGCGGCCCGCGCCGACGAGCTACTCCCCTCACTGACGGCTCGAGGCGTGTCGATGATCGCCATCAGCTTCGTCGACAACGCCGGCATCGCCCGCGTGAAGGCCGTGCCGTTGGATCGGCTGCCCCATCTCGCCGCTTGGGGTGTCGGCTGCTCCCCCAGCTTCGACTACTTCCGCTTCGACGACTGGCTGGCTGCGCCAGCCGATGGCACCGCGCCCGTCGGCGATCTCCGGCTGCTCCCCGACCTCGACCGGGTGGTCCCGCTCGCCGCGTCGCCCGGCTGGGCGTGGACGCCGGGCGATCGCTGGCTCCAGGGCGGCAGCCCCCACCCGGGATGCAGTCGGCACGCGCTACGCAGGGCCTCGGATGCCCTCTCCGCCGACGCGTTCGCCCTGCTGTCGGCATGGGAGATCGAGTGGGTACTGACCAACGCCGGCGACCCCGAGGCGACGTCCGCGGTCGGCGGGGCCGCCTACGGCTTGGACCGGCTCGGCGTCGCGGACGCGTACCTGCGTGACCTCGTCGGCGCGCTGCGGGCGCAGGACGTCCAGGTCGAGCAGGTGCACCCCGAATACGCAGCCGGGCAGTTCGAACTCTCGGTGTCAGCCGACTCCCCGGTACGGGCTGCTGACACCTCGGTACTGGTGCGCCACACCATCCGCGCGGTCGGGCAGCGACACGGATTCCGAACCTCATTCTCGCCACGCGTGAGCCTCGACGGCGTCGGCAACGGCGGACACGTCCACCTCAGTCTCTGGCGCGATGGCAGGAACCTGATGGCGAGTGACCCGCCCGACGAGCGTGGGTGGCCACGCGGCGACGCCCCGCGTGCCCGCGACATCAGTGCCCAGGGGTCGGCCTTCGCGGCGGGAATTCTCCGCCATCTCCCGGCCCTACTCGCGGTCGGCGCCCCCTCGGCGGTGTCGTATCAGCGGCTCGTTCCCTCCCACTGGTCGGGGCCCTACGCGTGCTGGGGACACGAGAATCGCGAGGCCGCACTGCGTCTGATCGCCGACCCCACCGGCTCTGCGCCGTGGGCGGCAAATCTCGAAGTGAAGTGCGTCGACCTCACGGCAAACCCCTACCTCCTGCTGGCCTCGCTGATCGCAGCCGGGCGATCCGGCCACGCGGCGCGCCTTCGGCTTCCGCCATCGGTAGACGTCGATCCAGCCTCGCTCAGCGATCTGGAGCGGACCGGCCGCGGGATCCATCGGCTGCCGACGTCCCTCGCCGAGGCGCTGACCCTCTTCGCCGGAGATCCGGTGCTGACCGAGGCGCTCGGCCGCCAACTCACCGACGCCATCCTTGCGGTGCGCCGGTCAGAGATCGACCACTTCGCGACCAGCTCGGACGCCGAGATCGTCCAGGCGGCCCGCTGGGCCTACTAGAACCACCCCGCTGCGACCTCCCGAGTCACAGCCAGGAACCAAGTTGCATGCATCATGCAACCAGTTATATCGTTGCGTTATGCAACCGGATTCGACACCGACGACGGACGACGTCGCCTCGTCGGTCAACTCGGTCATGCATGCCCTGATGGGCATCGGGCGACTGATGCGGCAGCGAGGACAGGGTGAAGGGCTTGAGCCTGGGACCTTCTGGCTGCTGAAGACGATCAGCGCGAGTGGTTCCCTGCGGGTCACCGACCTTGCGTCCACGGCGAATCTCGACCCCTCCACCGTGTCGCGGCACCTGACGCAGCTACAGCGCTCCGGCCTGATCGAGCGGCTGCCGGATCCCGACGACGGCCGCGCCCAGCGGGTCCAACTCTCCGCAGCCGGGGCACAGCGGCTCTCGGATGCGCTCGCTGCCCGCGCCGCCCTGCTGCGACGCAGCCTCGCATCGTGGGAAGCCGCCGACCTGCACGATCTCGACCGGCTGCTGACGCGCTTCGTCCGCGACATCGACACCTTGACCCAAGACCTGGAGACACCATGAGCAACGACGGGTCGCGGCACGTTCGCGACGATGGCGCGGCGTCCACTTCGCAGCCCGGAGGGCCATCCGGCGCCGGCGTGGAGGGGGCCGACTACCTGTCCCACCGGCAGATCCTGGTGGTGATGGGCGGGCTGATGGCGGGAATGTTCCTCGCCGCCCTCGACCAGAGCATCGTCGGGGTCGCGCTGCCCAAGATCACCTCCGAGCTCGGCGGCCTGGACAAGTTGTCCTGGGTCGTCACGGCCTACCTGCTGACCTCCACCGCTGCCACACCGCTCTGGGGGAAGATCTCCGACCTGCTCGGCCGGCGACCGATCTTCCAGGCAGCCATCGTGGTCTTCCTGATCGGATCGCTGATCTGTGGCTTCGCCCCGGCGATCGCCGACCTCCTGAATGCTCCCGGCATCGCCGTCATGATCGGCGGCCGCGCCGTTCAGGGCCTAGGTGCCGGCGGCTTGATCTCGCTGGCGCTCGCCGTGATCGGGGATGTCATCCCGCCTCGGGAACGTGGCAAGTATCAGGGCCTGTTCGGCGCCGTCTTCGGCGTCTCCTCGGTCGCCGGCCCGCTGCTCGGCGGCCTGTTCACCGACCACCTGGGCTGGGAGTGGATCTTCCTGATCAACGTGCCGATCGGTGCCGTGGCCCTGGTGGTCACCTCGATGGCGCTCAAGCTGCACCACGTCCGCCGCGAGGTGTCGGTGGACTACCTCGGCGCCGCAACCATCGTCGGCGCGGTGACGAGTCTGGTGCTCTACCTCAGCTGGGCTGGACCCGACCGTGGCTGGACCTCGGGTCTCGCCCTCGGACTGCTCGTCGCGACGGCCGCCCTGGCCGCGCTCTTCGTGCTGGTCGAGTCCCGGGCGAAAGAGCCGATCCTGCCACTCGAGTTGTTCCGGCACTGGACGTTCGTGTCCAACATCGCCTTCGCGATGATCATGGGCGTCGGCATGTTCGGGGCGCTGATCTTCCTCCCGATCTACCTCCAGACGGTGAAGGACATGTCCGCGACGGAGTCGGGCTTGGCGTTGCTGCCGCTCGTGATCGGCATCTTCGTCACCTCGATCGGCGGCGGCCAGGTGATGGTCCGGACCGGTCGCTACAAGTGGATGCCCATCTCTGGGGCGCTGATTGTGGGTGCAGCGCTCTTCGGCTTCTCCCGGCTCGCGGTGGACACTCCGTTCGCGCTCATCGCCGTCATCGAGTTCATCTTCGGTCTCGGCTTGGGGATGACGATGCAGGTCGTCGTCACGGCGGTGCAGAACACCGTCGACCGCCGGAACATGGGAGTGGCGACCGCCGCTGTGGCGTTCTTCCGCACCATGGGCGGCGCCATCGGCACGGCGCTCTTCGGGGCCATTCTGAACACCCAGTTGCCCAAGCATCTCGCCGAGGTCGTACCGGCGGCCGCCCAGTCCCGGCTCGGCGCGGCGACGGCGTCCAGCAACGATGTGACAGCGATTCGTTCGCTGCCCGAACCAGTCAAGGGGTGGGTACTGGAGGCGTTCACCCGGTCCATGGACGACGTGTTCCTGGTCGCCGTCCCGTTCATGGCAGTGGCACTGGTGATCGCGCTGACGATGCGGGAGAAGCCTCTCGGCACCAGAACCGGGCCCGGCACCCCGGCCGCGGAAGGTGCGGAACTGGCGACAGCAGCGCACTGAGGCGGCAGCCGGGCAGGAGTCTCATCCTGGGCTCGACTGTGCCCGGTTTCACCAGGCCACGATTAGGTGAAGGCCCGCGTCAGATGGCAGATTTATGTCAGGAGAGCGGAAGAATAGTGGACACCGGCTTTTACCCGCGACCAGGTCTGCTGATCCTTGCCGGGCCGGACGTACTTTCGAACTGTCCGACCTTCCGACTCGACGGATCCCCCGAGCCTCGCGACCCGAAGGATTGCCCATGTCGACCCGCGCCCTTGCCCTGACCGTAGCCGCTGGCGCCTTGGTGATGTCCTCCGTGCTCGCGGGCTGCGGGACGCCCCCCGCCGGCGAGGATCCGGCAAGCCAGCAGAGTTCGGGTACGTCGAGCAGCGCGCCCACTCCGACGCCGACCCCGACGATCGATCCGGTTCGCCTCGACAGCAACGTCAAGGACGGTGCGAAGAAGGTGACTGTCGACACGATCGTGAAGGTCAAGGCCGGAAACGGCACGTTGACCAAGGTCAAGCTCGCCTACAAGTACACCGGCCGCGACGGCAGCACCAAGAAGGGCACAGTCGCCGGCAAGGTCAGCAAGGACAAGACAGCGTGGGCCGCATCCGACCGGCTCGAGCCCTCGGCCAAGTACACGCTGACGATGACCGGCCGCAACCGCACCGCGCAGGCCGCGACCGCCACCACCCGCTTCACAACCCAGCAACTGACCTTGGCTCAGCAGACCTTCCCCCAGCTGTACCCGCTGAAGGGCAGCCGGGTCGGCGTGGGGATGCCGGCGGTGATCAACTTCGACGTACCCGTCAAGAACAAGGCCGAGATCGAGCGTCACCTCACGGTGGTCACCGCGCCCAAGCAGGCTGGCAGCTGGCGCTGGTTCTCCGACCGCGAAGTCCGCTACCGCCCGAAGAAGTACTGGAAGCCGGGTACGAAGGTGACGGTGGTCGCCGACGTCAACGGCGTCAACGCCGGTGGCGGCATCTACGGTCAGACGTCGGCGAAGACCTCCTTCACCGTCGGCCGCTCGATGATCGTCAAGGTGAACCTCTCCTCCGACGTCGCCACCGTCTACCGGAACGGCAAGGCGGTACGCCGGATCTACGTCAGCGCCGGAAAGCCGGGCTGGCAGACGCGCAGCGGCGTGAAGCTGATCATGGCCAAGGAGTGGAACAAGAAGATGACCAACGAGATGATCGGCGCCAAGGAGGACTACAGCCTGACGGCCAAGTACGCGCTGCGGATCACCAACTCCGGCGAGTTCCTGCACTCTGCCCCGTGGAACGCCGCCCACTTCGGCCGCCGGAACGCCAGCCACGGCTGCACCGGCATGAGCAACGCCGACGCCGGCTGGCTGATCAACAACACCCTGATCGGCGACCCGGTCGTCACCACCGGAACCAGCCGCCGGATGGAGTTGTGGAACGGCTACGGCGACTGGAACCTCTCCTACGCCCAGTACAAGAAGGGGTCCGCGCTCTGACGCTTCGCGGGCAAGGCGCAGGGCGCCTATGCGCCGACGGCGCGGTTGACCGGCGAGGTCGACCGCGCCGTTTCGCGTTTACCGGGCACGGTCGGCAGCGGCGAGATCAGCCGCGCCGGGTCGGGGTTGCCCACCGCACCTTCGCCGCCGGCGGTTCGGCGGCGCCGCTCAGGTAGTCGATGAACGACTTGGAGAAGGCGAGCAGCGGCACCGCCATCAGGGCACCGACGATGCCGCCGACGATGATGCCGACGGCGATCGCGAGCAACACCGCCAGCGGATGCAACTTCACCGCCCGGCCCAGCAGGAATGGTTGCAGGACGTGCCCCTCCAACTGCATCACCGCGATAATTCCGCCGAGCATGATCAGCGCTTGCACCCACCCGAGCAGAACCAGGGCCACGACGACTGCGACGAAGCCGGAAACCAGCGCACCGACGAGCGGGACGAAGGCCCCGATGAAGACCAGCGCCGCCAGTGCCGGCGCCAGCGGCACGCCAAGGATCAGCGCAACGATCAGCACACCGGTTGCATCGACCAGCGCGACCAGGATGGTCGCGCGCACGTAGCTCGACAGCGCTTGCCAACCCTTGGAGGCGGCGGCGTCCACGCGACCGCGCGCCGGCCGTGGCACCACCCCGAGCAGGGCCCTGAAGATCCCGCGACCGTCGTAGAGGAAGTAGAAGAGCGAGAACAGGGCGATCGCAAACCCGGCGAAGAACCGGCCCACGCTCGTGCCAACCTCGGTGGCGTATTGGGCGATCGTGCTCCGGCTCTCTCGGAGGAAGTCCGAGATGCGGGTGCCCCAGTCACTCACCCGGAACCAGTTGGCACTCAGGTGCAAGGGGCCGGTCTGCAACCACAGCACGACCTGGTTGAACCCCGTCACGACGTTGGCGGCGAGTTCGGCGCCCTGGGAGGCGATCTGGGTGCCGATCAGGGTCAGCGTCCCCGCGATCAGGGCAAGTCCACCCAGCACTGACACCGCGGTGGCTGCTCCGCGCGGCATACCCCAGCGGATCAGCCGGTTCTTCACCGGGTTGAGCAGGGCGGCCAGCAGCACTGCGACGGCGAGCGGCACGGTGACCTCGGACAGGTAACGGACCAGCCAGACCACGCCCGCGAACAAGGTGATGACGATGATGGCCCGCCACGACCAGGACGCCGCGACCTGTAAGGCGCGCGGAACCAGGGAGTCGCCCAGAACGGTCACCGGCTGTGGCGGAGGAGTCCCTCGGCGCTTCGGTTTGGCCGCCGGGGCCGATTGCGTTGCCACAACCGCTCCAGAGGTATCGGCGCGACGCTCACCCTGCCCGTCCGGTGCGGCTTCCGGGCTGGACGCGCTCGACTTCCGCACCCCGCCAGAGGTCGGTAACGACGCTTGATCGGCCGCCACCTCGGTCTGCGACGTGGACGGCTGGACTGCCGCCGGCGCGAGCCCGCTGGACGGCTCGACTGCGGGCTCCATCCGGTGCCAGCGGCCCGCCCGGCTCCGTGAACGCAGCGCCGACCAGCGGGTTCGCATCCGCTCGACGATCGTCACGGCGCCTCCTCCGGGTTCTTGCCGGGGACAAAGGTAACCAACGACCGGAGTCGGGGCCGGGGTCGGGGCGATTGTTGGCACACTGTGGCGGTGAGCAGGCTGTCCGGAGTTCGCGGCCGACTCGGCTCACGTCCGCGGATGCCGCGCGAGATCTACGTGCTGGGCCTCGTTGCGTTCTGCGTCGCAGTCGGATTCGGCGTGCTGGTTCCCGTGCTGCCGGTGTTCGCGCGCAGCTTCGGGGTGAGCAATCTTGCGGTGGGAGCCGTGGTCTCCGCGTTCGCGCTGATGCGGCTGGTGTCCAGCCCGCTCTGCACCAGGATGATCCTCGCGTTCGGGGAGCGGTTGGTGATGGCCACCGGCATCTATATCGTCGCGGTCTCCAGTCTGCTGGCCGGGATGGCGCACAGCTATCCCGCGCTGCTGCTGCTACGCGGCATCGGCGGCTTCGGATCGGCAATGTTCACGGTGTCGGCTTTCACCGTGCTGTTGACGTCGGTCGACGCCGGACTGCGCGGGCGGGCTTCCGGGTACTTCCAGGGTGGCTTCCTGCTGGGCGGGATGGCAGGCCCCGCCATCGGCGGCGTGTTGGCGGCGATCTCACTGACCGCACCGTTCTTCTTCTACGCCGCGACATTGGCGGTGGCCGGCACCGTCGGGCTCGCGCTGCTCCGTCCGCACCAGGCGCGTCCGGATCAGGCGACCGAGCCGGTCCGCACCTTTCGACAGGTGATCGGCGATCCGCGCTACCAGGCGGCCTGCGTCACCAACCTCGCGCAAGGCTGGACCTCGTTCGGGGTTCGTTCGTCGCTGGTGCCGGTGCTGGTGGTGGAGATACTCGATCGACCACCGTCGTGGACCGGGATCGCGTTCGCCTGCGCCTCGGTCGCGCAGACGATCGCCGTCGCTCCCTCGGGCCGGTTCGTCGACACGGTCGGCAGGCGCCCCGCAATGATCGCCGGCACCGCCCTCGCCGCGGTGTCGATCATGGCGGTGCCGTTCGCACCCACCATCTGGGTACTGATCGTCGTGCTGTCGCTCTACGGCATCGCGTCGGCGCTGCTCGGAACGGCGCCCGCAGCCGCGGCGGGGGACGCGGTGGGTTCCCGGGGCGGTCAAGCAGTGGCGGTGTTCTCGATGTGCGCCGACATCGGAGCCATCCTCGGCCCGCTGATCGCGGGCGTGCTAGCTGACCGAGTGTCCTATCCTGCCGCGTTCGGCGTCGGCGCCGTGCTGATGGTGCTGTCCACCGGTCTGGCGTGGCGAATGCCGCGCGACGTTGCACCCGGAAGGATCATCGACGATGACGCCACGGCCGCTGACTGACCTTGTCGCCGCAGATTGGGGGGCGGCGCTGGCACCCGTCGCCGACACCGTGGCCTCCATCGGCGAGTTCCTGCGCGCGGAGATCGCCGCGGGCCGCGGCTACCTGCCCGCGGGGTCCCAGGTGCTGCGTGCTTTCAGTCGGCCGATGGCGGACGTGCGGGTGCTGATCGTCGGGCAGGACCCGTATCCCACGCCCGGCCATCCAGTTGGCCTCTCCTTCTCGGTAGCTCCCGACGTACGACCGATCCCCAAGTCGCTGCAGAACATCTACCAGGAGCTGACCGCCGATCTCGGCATCCCGGCGGCACCCAGTGGTGACCTGACACCCTGGTTCGAGCGGGGCGTGTTGTTGTTGAACAGGGTGCTCACCGTTCAGCCCGGCAAGTCGGGTTCCCATCGCGGCAAGGGCTGGGAGCGCGTGACCGAGCAGGCGATTCGCGCACTCGTGCAGCGCGGCGGGCCGCTGGTCGCAATTCTGTGGGGACGGGACGCCCAAACGCTCGTCCCCCTGCTGGGTGAGGTCCCGCACATCGCGAGCGCACATCCATCGCCGCTGTCGGCGCACGCCGGCTTCTTCGGATCCCGGCCGTTCAGCCGAGCCAACGCCCAGCTGGACCGACTAGGAGGAAGCCCGGTCGACTGGTCGCTGCAAGGCTCGGCCGGTGGAGCTCAGCCGAGCGCGTAGTCGAGGTCGGCGATCAGATCGGCGACATCCTCGATGCCGACGCTCAGTCGGATCAGGTCGCTCGGGACCTCGAGCTGAGTGCCCGCAACGGATGCGTGGGTCATCCTGCCCGGGTGCTCGATCAGCGACTCGACCCCGCCGAGCGACTCACCGAGCGTGATGACCGACGTCCTCGCGCAGACCTCCAAGGCCGCCGCTTCCCCGCCGTGCACCCGAAAGCTGACCATCCCGCCGAAGCGCCGCATCTGTCGAGCCGCCAACGCATGGCTCCGGTGCTCGGCCAAGCCGGGGTAGTAGACCTGAGCGACCCGGGGATGCTGCTGCAGGAACGCGGCCACCTGTTCGGCGTTCTCGCAGTGTCGTTCCATCCGTATCGCGAGGGTGCGGAGCCCCCGGAGCACGAGCCAGCAGTCGAAGGGGCCCGGCACCGCCCCCATCGCGTTCTGGTGAAACCGCACCCGCTCGGCCAGCGGGTCGTCGTTCAGCAGCACCGCTCCCCCAACGACATCGGAGTGACCCCCGCAGTACTTCGTGGTCGAGTGCACAACGACGTCCGCACCGAGCGCCAGTGGCTGCTGAAGGTACGGCGTAGCGAAGGTGTTGTCGACGACGACCAGCGCCCCGGCCGCGTGCGCGAGGTCCGCAATCGCGGCGATGTCGGCAACGTTCAGCAAGGGGTTGGTCGGGGTCTCGATCCAGACAGCCCGGGTGGTGCCGGGCTGGATGGCAGCCTCGACGCTGGAGAGATCGGTCAGATGCGCCGGATCGGCGCTGACACCCCAACGCTGATGCACGCGGGCGAACAGCCGATACGTCCCGCCGTAGGCGTCGTCGGGAACCACGAAGTGGTCGCCCGGCTCGGCGATGCTGCGCAGCAGCGTGTCCTCCGCAGCCAGCCCACTGGCAAATGCCAGACCGTGCTTAGCGCCTTCGAGTGCGGCAAGACACTCCTCGAGTGCGGTCCGGGTCGGATTCGCCGACCGCGCGTACTCGTAGCCTCCACGCGGCTCGCCCACCGCGTCCTGGATGAACGTCGACGTGGCATAGATCGGCGGCACGACCGCGCCGGTCGCCGCGTCGGGCTGCTGTCCGGCGTGAATGGCCCGAGTCGAGAAGCCCTGGCTGTCGGTCACAACTGGCGAGCGTACCGGGGCCTGCCTGGTGCCGCGGACGAGGAACAGGCCGGGTCGACGTCAGCGTTGCGTAGCCGTGCAGCCGTTTTCCCTCGGCGTGCAGAAAGGCAGACTGACCTCATGCTGTTCTCCCGGTTGAAGACCACACTGATCGCGCCGGACCAGGCGCTCAGCGGCCGCGATCGCTCGATCCTGGTCAACCCGACCTTCCATGACGTCTTCGGGATCCCGGTGCAGAAGGTCCCGGAGGGCTCTGCCGTCGCCTACTTCGCGCTCGGCTGCTTCTGGGGCGCCGAGAAGCTGTTCTGGAAGACCCCAGGTGTCACCAACACCACAGTCGGGTACGCGGGTGGCTATACCCCGAACCCGACGTACGAGGAGGTGTGCAGCGCGCGCACCGGGCACACCGAGATCGTGAAGGTCAGCTATGACCCCGGTCAGATCAGCTACGAGCAGTTGCTCAAGGTGTTCTTCGAGAACCACGACCCGACCCAGGGAATGCGGCAGGGCAACGACGTCGGCACCCAGTACCGCTCCGCGATCTACACCACCGACGACGAACAGCTGGCTGCGGCGGAACGGGTGCGTGACCAGTTCCAGACCGAGTTCTCCCGGTCCGGGTTCGGCCGCATCACCACCGAGATCAAGCCTGCTCCGGAGTTCTACTACGCGGAGGACTACCACCAGCAGTACCTGGACAAGAACCCGCGCGGGTACTGCCCAGTGCACGCCACCGGGGTCACCTGCAACCCGTCCTGAGCGAACCCCCGAGTCCTGCTGCCGCCCGCTCGATCAGGCTCCGGCGCCCCGCCCGGGTCGCCGTGCGCGCGTCATCGCGTACTGAGCGCGGAACGGCAGCAGCCGGACGAGGGTACCGAGCGCGGCGGCATCCCGGCCGATCGTTTGCCGGGGCTTGGGTTTGGCGTCAACGAGGCAACGCAGGATCGAGTCGCCAACCGCCGACGGCGGCAAGCCGTGACTGACGCCGCGTTCGGCCATGGCGGTCAACGTCGCGAGCTGATCGCTGTAGCGGGCGGCGATCAGCGGGTTGCCGTCGCCGATCCGCCGCGCGGCATCGCCGCCACGTCCCCAGATCGGTGTCGCGATCATCCCGGGTTCGAGCAGCACGACCTGAATCCCCCACGGCGACAACTCGGCACGCAGCGCGTTGGACACACCCACCAGACCGTGCTTGGCGGCCGAATAGGCCCCGAGCATCGGGGCGGTGGCCCTGCCTGCGATTGAGCCGACCATCACGATCCGGCCGCCACCGCCCGCTTCCGCGCTGCGGCGCAGCGCCGGCAAGACGGCCTGCGTCACCAGCAACTGCCCGGTGAGGTTCGTTTCGACCTGCCGTCGGAACTCGGCCGCGGGCAGGTATTCCAGTGGACCCGGCACCGCCGAACCAGCGTTGTTCACCAGGCCGTAGATCGGCCCGGACGCCGTGGCGACCTCCCCGAGCCGCTGGATCGAGGCGTCATCCAGGAGATCGACCAGTTGAGGCCGGACGGCTGTTCCGAACTCGGCCTGCAGCGAGTCGGCATCCGCCTGGCGGCGCACCGTGGCGATCACGCCGAAACCTGCCGCGGTCAGCGCCGCGACCGCGGCGCGCCCGATTCCGGTCGACGTCCCGGTGACGACTACCGTCCGGCCGTCGCCACCGCGGCGCGCCCTATCACCCATCGAGTCTCCTCATTTCAGCGCACCGGCGGCGAAGGTGTCGCAGGCGTTCGGATCGCCGGTGGAGAATCCGGTGGTCAACCACTTCTTGCGCATCGCCGCTGATCCGTGGGTCCAACTCTCTGGTGACACCTGCCCCTGCGTCTTCTCCTGGATCCGGTCGTCGCCGACCGCCGACGCGGCGTCCAAGGCGAGTTCCAGGTCTGCTTTCGACACTTCACTGATCGGACTGTCCGGGTCGGCCGTCGCATGGTGGAACCACACTCCGGCGTAGCAGTCGGCCTGAAGCTCCAGGCGGACCTGGGGAGACGTCGGTCCGCTAGACCGGCTGCCGCCCTGCACCCGACCCATCGTCCCGACCAACTTCTGGACGTGGTGCCCGAACTCGTGCGCCAGCACGTACGCCTCGGCGGCATCGCCGCCCTTCGCTCCGAGTTGACCCGTCAGATCGTTGAAGAACCCGAGGTCCAGGTACACCGTGCTGTCCCCGGGGCAGTAGAACGGCCCGACCGCCGACGTCGCGTTGCCACAGGCGGTGTTGACGCTGCCCTCGAACGTCTCGACGGTGATCTTCTGGTAGCCCTCGACCGCTGTCCCCCAGTAATCCTGGATCGAGTTCGTGTACGCGACGAAGCGGCAGTCACGGTCGGTCGAGATGTCGGCCCCGCGCGTGCATTGGGCGAAGGCCGACGGGTCCGAGGTGCCCCCGCTATCGCTCCCGCCCGACCCGAGCAGGTCGCCTGGATTGACCCCGAACAGCAGCGCGAGCACCAGGACGACCAGGCCTGCGCCACCGCCGATGGCGATCTTGCCGCCGTTGCCTCGCCCGCTTCCGACCTGGGAGGGGTCGAGCCGAGCCCCCTCATTGAACTTCATCGGTTTCCCTCCGCTCCCGCCCTGCGCGGAGCATACAGACCGACCGGACCCAGGGAGCCGCACGGAGCCCGCTCAAAGTCGAATCTAAGAATTTGCTGACCCTTGCCAATGTCCAGTTGTCCGGACTAATGTCGCCCGTGCCTCAGCCTGTGGCATTGGTCTTTACATAAGGAGGATCGTGGCCGCCAGCACAGCGAGCCCGGGAACGACGACCAAGACCGTAGACGTCGATGCAGCGAGCGAGCGCAAGCCGCCGCTCACCCAGATGAACATCTTCGTGATGACGCTGGGATTCTTCGGCAACTCCTTCGGCTTCGGCATCGTCTTCTCGGCCGTCAACCCGCTCTTCCTGTTCATCGGGGCCGACCCGCATGACCTCCCGATCCTCAACATCGCCGGCCCGATCACCGGCTTGGTCATCCAGCCGCTGATCGGCGCCTCGAGCGACAAGACCTGGAGCGATCGCTGGGGCCGCCGCAAGCCCTACATCGTCGGCGGCGCACTGCTGTCGGCCATCATCTTGATCATCTTCCCGTTCGTGGGCGTGCTCTGGGCCGCGGTGATCTGCCTGTGGCTGCTCGACATCGGCAACAACACCTCGGCCGAGCCGTACCGAGCGTTCCTCGCCGACCGGCTGCCGAAGAACCAGCTGGCCCGCGGCTTCCTGACCCAGAGCTTCTACGCCGGCCTCGGCGCGGTGCTCGCCAATCTGGCGATCTTCGTCTTCCAGAAGTTCATCACCGGCGAAGGCTCGAACGGGCTTCCGTACTGGATGTACGTGTGCTTCTTCCTCGGCACCGTCAGCATCGTGGCCACCATGGGCATCGCCATGTTCGCCGGGCCGAAGGAGCTCCGGCCGGATGAGGAGGAGATTGCCGAGATCCGGGCCGCGCCGAAGGGCTTGGGCGCGTCGGTCAAGGAGATCGCCAGCGCCGTCCGGACCATGCCAGTGGCGATGCACAAGATCGGTCTGGCCTTCCTGTTCCAGTGGTACGCGATGTTCATCTATTGGCAGTTCGTCGCGATCAGCATCGGCAAGACCGCCTTCGGCGCCGATCCGGAGACCGGCGGTCCGGCCTGGGAGACGGCGGTGTCGTGGACCGGCCTGATGAACGCCGGCTACAACTTCTTCACGATGGTCTCGGCGCTGTTCCTGATCGGCTGGGTCCGGCGGATGGGGGCAAAGAAGGTGCTCGGAGCGACGATCGGTCTGGCGGGGATCTCGCTCGTCGCGCTGTCGCAGATCACCAACCAGTACGTCGCCCTGCTGCCGATGATCGGCCTCGGAGTGGGCTGGGCGGCCATGATCGGTCTGCCGTCGATGATGGTGTCGACCCTGGTGCCGAAGCGGCAGATGGGCGTCTACCTCGGCATCCTCAACATGATGATCGTGGTCCCGATGCTGATCCAGACGCTCAGCTTCGGCTGGATCTTCGAGAACCTGCTCGACAGCTCGGCCACCAGCGCCATCCTGATGGCCGGGATCATGCTCGGGCTCGCCGCACTCAGCATGCTGTGGGTGAACCCGCCGCCTGAGGACGAGGAGTCGCCGCTCATCCCGCTCGCCGGGCCGCGGCACATCCAGCACGTGTACGACCAGGTGATCGTCGGGAGCGATGGCACGCCCGCCTCACTTGTCACGGTGAGACATGCGGCCGGCGTCGCACACGCGGCAGAGGCGCACCTGATCGTGGTCACCGCCTATGAGGACGGCGAGACGGGCGGGAGCGACGCTGGGGGCACTCGTGCGCTGGTGCATGGTCGATCCGCAGCCGAAGCTGCGTTGCGGGCGTCCGTCGGCGCGGTCACCGAGGCAGGTGACCACCACATCAAGTCCTTCGACGAGCGGGTGTTCGTCGGCAGACCGGCGGAGGCATTGCTGGACGCGGCAGGCGGCAATCCGCGGAACCTGATCGTGGTGGGGAACCGCAGCCTCGACGCCGAGGAAGGGCACATGCTCGGGTCCGTTCCGGCCGAGGTGGTCGAAAAGGCTTCCTGCAATGTCCTGATCGTGCAGACGACAGACGATGGCGAGGGGCTCAAAGCCCTGACGACCCGAACGGAGAGGGGCAGGGCCGGCCGAACCTAGCCAACGAGCCCGGCGCCCACCTGACAGCTGAGCGCCGACGAGCGGAACGCCGTGTGGCCCGCACCAGGAGATTCGCCCTCGCGGCGGAAACCGTCTCCCTGGTGCGGGCCACTCTGTCGTTGTCGTTCACGGCCACGATGGTCGGGTGCTCAGGCCGCACCGCCTGCGGTGCCGAACACCGGCAGGCGACGGCCCGCTGCGCCTGCGGAGATCGGAGCCTGGGAGAGTTGGGCGGGTGACCGACACGCTCCCGATCGTCGTGACCGACCGTCCGGAAGAGGCGCGCTACGAGGCCCGCATCCACGGGGTGCTTGCAGGGATCGCCGAGTACGAGCCCGAGGAGGACCGGCTGGTGTTCGTGCACACCGAGGTGCTGGACGCCTTCGAGGGCCGCGGAGTCGGCGGCGCGTTGGCGCGCGGGGCACTGGACGACGTCCGCCAGCGCGGCCTGGGCGCTGTGATCGAGTGCCCGTTCATCCGCCGCTGGATCGCCCGGCACCCCGAGTACTCCGACCTCGTCGCGCAGCGCTAGCCAGTGCCAGCGGGCCGTCAGTCCACCGGGCGGGTCCGGCGCAGCCAGAGCAGACCGAGTACCGGGAGCACGAGGGGAACGAAGCCGTAGCCGATCCCGTACGACGACCAGACCGTTGCGCGCGGGAACGCCGCTGGATCGAGCACACTGAGCGTGCCGACTGTCAGCACGCCGACGAGTTCCAGCACGACGGCGACGAGCGCGATCCGCCGGGAGGCCCGGGTGCCCCGCGCCAGGGTGACGGTGGCGAGGATGTAGATCGCCGCGGCGACTGCCGACAGCAGGTACGCCAGCGGGGCCTCGTCGAAGCGGGTGATCAGCTGGACGGCGGCGCGAGCGGTGGCCGCGAGCGCGAAGACTCCGTAGACGGCAACCAGCGCGCGTCCCGGGCCGCTGTTGGTACGCCGTTCCCGGGGGCTTCTCGTCGCCGGTGCCGGCAGAGTCTCCGGCGGCGGTCCACCCTCGGTCACGCCGGCCGCCAGAGCACCAGCAGTCGAAGCGTCATCGCGAGGACCGCGAGCGCGGCAACAGCGAGCACCAGACCGGAGTACCTCGTCCGTTCGGTGTTGGCCCACATCCACGCGATCGGGATCAGAACCACGATGCCGATCAGGTAGCCGATCGTGGTGCCGAGCTCGACCGGGCGGAAGCCGGCCGCCAGCCGGATGGTCGCGATCAGCGACTGAACGACGGTGACGAGCTCGACCACGACCGCGTAGAGAAGCTGGGCCTTGCCCGGCGGCTTGTTCGCGATCGCGGTGACCAACCCCCAGATCACCGACACGCCCGCGAGCGCCATCACCGCGTACGCGAACCCGGTGATCATCGTGGCTCCCAGCCGTTCAGCACGAGGCCCAACGCTACAGCGCCGGCCGTCCCTGCTCCGGCCACCGTCCGCTCGCCGCTGCGGCGGGAGCGGTCCAGGTGCTGCGCCCACCTGCGAGACTGTCCGCAGCCGGACGGGTCGCGAGCCGGAGGACGTCGAGGAGTGCCGTGCCTGCGCAGCGCAAGCCCCGAGCGGGCCGGCGGCCGGGCAACGTGGACACCCGCGGACAGATCATGACCGCGGCTCGGGAGGCGTTCGCGGAGAAGGGCTTCGCCGGGGCATCGATGCGCGGCATCGCCGCCGCGGCGGGCGTCGATGCGGCACTCATCCACCACTACTTCGACACCAAGGAACAGTTGTTCCTGGCCACCAGCTCCATCCCGGTGCCGCTCCCGCAACTGATCGACGAGGTCACGGCTGGTGGCACTGACGACCTGGGCGTCCGGCTCGTCGAACGGGTGCTCCAGATCTGGGACTCCGCCCTCCAGCCCGCGCTGGTCGGCGCGGTCAGGACCATGCTGACCGATCCGGCGATGACCCGGAGCGCGGCGGAGTTTCTCACCCTCGAGGTGGTCTCCCGAGTCGTCGCGGGCCGCGGGTTGGACGCTGCCGAGGAACGTCGCCGGGCGGGCCTGGCGGCCTCTCAGGTGCTCGGCCTGATCCTCGGCAGGTACGTGTTCAAGCTCCCGGCGCTGGCGGAGCGACCGAGCGAGGAACTGGTCGCCGAGATCGGGCCGACGGTGCAGCGCTATCTCGATGGGAAGGCCTGACGTGCCTGTCGAGGTTGCGGGGCTGCGCGAGGACGGGGCAGTTGTCTTCGTCGCAGAGCTGCCGCACGGCGCCGACCCCGCGACCCTCGCGTACGAGCGGGGCTTCGTGGTCGACCGCCCGGTGGCCGCGCGCCGGGCCGGGCCGGGCCGGCTGCGCCTCGAGCTCCGGGTGCGCCCTGCCGCGGGCGAAGCGGCGCCGCCGGTGCGCGGCCGCGGCCGAGATCACGACCTGGTGGTCAATCCGGACGTGCCGCCGCTGCTTCGGCAGCGGGTCGCGGCGTACGCGGTGATCGTGTCTGAGCGCGGTCTGCTCGCGACCGAGTTTTCCGATCGGACCGCCGTCGCCGGGCGCTGGGGTCTGCCGGGCGGCGGGCTCGATGACGAGGAGGAGCCTGCGGATGCGGTCCTGCGGGAGGTGCTCGAGGAAACCTCGCAGCAGGTGTCGCTCGGACCACTGGTCCGGGTGCACACGTCCCACTGGGTCGGGCGCAGCCCGCGGGCGGAGATCGAAGACTTCCACGCGGTTCGCCTCGTCTACCGCGGTACCTGCGACGCCCCGTCCGAGCCGGTGATCGTGGACCAGGACGGGACCACCTCGGCGGCCCTCTGGATCGGCCTCGATCGCTGGCGCGCGCTGCCGTGGACAGCCAACTGGCGCGAGGTGCTGGGCGAACTGCTGACTTGACCGCCGCGTCAGTTGATGTCGGAGAGCAGGTCCTGGCGGGTCACCACACCGACCGGCTTGCCGTCGTCCAGTACCAGCAGCGCATCGGCCCCCGCGAGCAACTCCACCGCCTTACTCACCGGCTCCGTCGCACCGAGCACGGGCAGCGGTGACTCCATCACGGCAGCGACGGGGTCCACCGGGCGCGCGTGGCGACCGAAGAGTGCTGTGAGCAGGCCGCGCTCGCTGACCGAGCCGACCACCTCGGCCGCCATCACCGGCGGCTCGGCGCGAACGACCGGCATCTGGCTCACCCCGTACTCGCGCAGGATGGCGACCGCCTCCGCGACGGTCTCATTCGGGTGGGTGTGCACCAGCGACGGGAGGTCTCCGGACTTCTCGCGCAAGACATCGCCGACCACCCGGACCGAGGCGCCAGGTCGGGGCATGAACCCGTACCGCGCCAGCCAGGTGTCATTGAAGACCTTGGTCAGGTAGCCGCGACCGGAGTCCGGCAGCAGCACCACCACGACCGCGTCCGGATCGTTCAGCTCGCTGGCGAGGCGGACAGCCGCCACGGTCGCCATCCCGCAGGAGCCGCCGACGAGCAACGCCTCCTCACGGGCCAGCCGCCGCGTCATCGCGAACGAATCGGCGTCGGAAACCTCGATCACCCGGTCGCAGATCTCCTTGTCGAACGTCTTGGGCCAGAAGTCCTCACCGACCCCCTCGACCAGGTAAGGACGTCCGTCGCCGCCGGAGTACACCGACCCCGACGGGTCGGCACCGATGATCTGGACGCGGCCGCCGGATACCTCCTTGAGGTAGCGACCGGCGCCGCTGATCGTCCCGCCAGTGCCGATGCCGGCCACGAAGTGCGTCACCTTTCCCTCGGTCTGTTCCCAGATCTCGGGGCCGGTGGTCTCGTAGTGACTCGCCGGGTTGTTCGGGTTGCTGTACTGGTCGGGCTTCCAGGCACCGTCGATCTCGCGCACCAGCCGGTCTGAGGTCGAGTAGTAGGAGTCAGGGTGCTCCGGCTCGACCGCGGTCGGGCACACCACAACCTCGGCGCCGTACGCCGCCAGCACGTTGCGCTTGTCCTCGCTGACCTTGTCAGGGCAGACGAAGACGCACCGGTATCCGCGCGCCTGCGCGACGATCGCGAGCCCTACCCCGGTGTTGCCGCTGGTCGGCTCGACGATCGTGCCACCGGGCCGGAGCACGCCCTCGCGTTCGGCCGCGTCGATCATCTTGACGGCGATCCGGTCCTTCACCGAGCCGCCCGGATTGAGGTACTCGACCTTGGCGAGCACCAGCGGACGCGCGTCGCCGACGACCCTCGAGAGCCGCACCAGCGGCGTGTGTCCGACCAGTTCCATCAGGTTGTCGACGTACTGCACGCGCCGACTCTAGTCGGGTGCGGTCAGTGCGACGGGGGCGGAAAGAGCGACCGGGCCGCCCCGATGGTCATCGTTTCGGAATCAGCGCCGCAGATAGGACAACAGGCGGAGCAGTTCGACGTACAGCCAGACCATCGTCACGGTCAGGCCGAAGGCTCCACGCCAGGACTCGCTCGCCGGAGCACCCATCTCGACACCCTGCTCGATGTAATCGAAGTCCAGCACGAGATTGAGCACCGCAAGGCCGGCACCCAGCACCGAAACCCCGATCGCCAGCAGGCTGACCGCGCCGGTGCCACTGTCACGCAGGCCCAGGTTGATGCCGAAAAGCGCCAGGACGAAGTTCAGCAGCATCGCGACCGCGAAGGCGATCGTCCCGATCACGACGACCTTGCGGAAGGTCGGGGTAACTCGGATGTTGAAGAACTTGTACGCCGCCAACGTGACGCCCGCTGCGGCGAAGGTCGCCAGCACGGCCTGAGCCACGATGCCCGGGTAGAGGGTCTCGAACCACTTGCTGAACATCCCGATGAAGACGCCCTCGAGAGCGGCGTACGCCAGGACGAGGGCGGGATTCACCACTCGCCGAAGTGAGACCAGCAACACCACAACGAAGCCGACCAGGCCGGAGACGATGAGCGCCGGGAACATCAGCGACGCCGGAATCAGGAACCACGACGCTGCGGCGGTCAGGATCAGCATCCCGATCGTGAGCGCAGTCTTGGTCACCACGTCGTCGAATGTCATCAGCCCTTCGCGCGGCTGGACGGGAGCCTGCCCGGGGTACTGCGGATAGCCGCCCGCGCCCTGACCGTAGGGGTCCTGACCATACGGGCTCTGGCCGTATTGAGGCTGCGCGGGAGTGAACGCGTCCTTCCGCGAAAGGATCGGGTTGGAACTGCGCAACATGAAATGTCCTCCTGAGGGATGCACCGCGGATCAGCGGTACCAACAGTCTAATGAACGTGCCCCGGACTGGTCCTGTTCCCTCAGCCGCCGCTCCGATGCTCGGCGAGTCTGGAGCCTTCGCTCAGGCGCTCCCGCGCCCACCGAAGACGTGCCCCCGATGGGATTCGAACCCATACCGGAGCGGGTTTAAGCCGCCTGCCTCTGCCATTGGGCTACGGGGGCGCACGAGTGCCGGCGGCGACCGCAGACGGGCCTCACGAGCGCTGTCGAGCATAGTGGCCGCGGCGACTCGGCGAGCGATGCGCTAGCGCCCGCCTGCACCGTCGCCGGCCCCCTCAGGCGGCAGCCCTCCGCGACTCAGTCCGGCCAGATCGCCGGTCACCGTGCGCGGGCCGATCCGCACCGCGCCGTCGGGGAGGAAGTGCACCGCCTGCACTCCGGTGATCAGACCCGTCCGGTCGTCGCGGAAGTAGAAATAGCTGTCCGCGCTGATCAGCGGCGGCGAAAAGGGCGTGCTGAACGAGGTGAAGATGGGTTCCCGCACGCCGCCTGCCGTGCCCTGCTGCATGGCGACGGTCCAGGTCCCGTCACCGTGGGTCACCACCGTCGGCCCCTGCTCGCTGTGGAAGTGGCCCCAGATCACCAACGCGGCCGCCGGATCGGGCTGTGCGATCACCTCCCGCGCCGCGAGCGGCTGATGCACCGCGACCACGTCGACGCCGCCCTGCGCGCGGGCAACGTCGGCGAGACGGCGACCCATGTCCTCTTCGCTTTCGGGCCGATCCCGTACCCGCTCGACGCTGAAGGGAATGTTGTGCTCCGGATCGTCATCACCAAGCACCCTCAGCCCTGCAGCCATCACCGGCTGCCCGTCCAACACGACTGCGCGGGCTCCCCGCATCTGGGCTTCGGTGATGTCCGAGTCGTGGTTCCCGCCGGCCACGGCAAAGGGGATGGGCGGCTGGTCGCTGCCGACCCGTGCCGACGCGATCGCCGCCTCGCGCTGGATGCAGCCACGCTCGGCCGCGGTCCCGTTTACTGTGTCGTCGCCCGCGCTGACGATCAGCCGTGGCGACGTCAGCTGGACCAGCCGGCCGAGCAAGGCGGTGGTCGCCCGATTGCAGTGCAGGTCGCTGAAGCCGAGGATGAGCGATTCACCAGGGGCCGGGGTCGGCAGTTGCAGCACCTGGGCGCTGAGATCACGATCGGCCCGTTCGACGTAGGCCTGGGTCGCCGCCACCTGTCGGCCGGCGAGGAGCCGAATGCCCTTCAACCCTCGATCGAGCAGCTGGGCGAGCAGCGCGCTGTCGACGGAGAGGCTGGAGAATCGGGTGTCCGACGCCAGCGTCACCGGAATCCGTGTCCCGGACGGCTGAGCCGGAGTGGCGATTGACCCGACCACGATCACCATCACCGCGAGGTAAACCGCCACCGCGCGCCGGGTCGTCAGCTGGCGCGAGACCCCGGGTGCGAACAACTGGCGGCGGAGCCGCCATCCGGCGAAGCAGACCAGCAGCACCGCCTCGGCTTTCACCGCCTCCCGAACGGCGTCGGCGACGAGCTCGCTGACAATCCCCCGAATCGACTCGGCCGGGTCGGTATAGAGGCTGGCGTAGGCGGCGAGCGTCTGTTCGGAAAACAGCGCATCGAGGTTGCCGCCCGCCGCCCCGACTCCGCCGACGGTGATGGTGACCCCAACGGGCGCGACCGGGCTCACGAGGTAGGCGTTCCCGATCGGCCCGAGGTCGATCTCGACCTCACCGTGGAAGTCTGCGGCAACCGTGACCCGGTGCGGACCGAGGTAGTCCTCCGTCCGGGCGTGACCCACTCCCCACAGAGCGGCCAGCGGAGCCACCGCTATCGCGACCGCGAGCGTGGCGCCGAGAGCGGTGGCGAGGCTCCGCGCCAGCCCGCGGCGAAGCGGCTCCTTCATAGCGCTTCGACGCTACCCCGGGCGAAAAGCGCTCAGGAGGGATTCAGTCACTCTTGCCCGGATCGAGATAGACCTTGCGCGGGAAGATCGCGTGCGCGCCCGCCACCCGGTCGAGGAACAGCAGCCCGTTGCAATGGTCGATCTCGTGCTGAAGCGCGCGCGCCTCGAAGGCGTCGGTGGTCAGCGAGATCTGCTCCCCCGTCACCGGCAGTTGGCCCACGATGGTGATCCGTCCCGCGCGCTTGACGTCACCAGTCAGGTCAGGCACCGACATGCAGCCCTCGCGCGCCTTCTCGTTTCGGCTCGCCTCCACGACTTCGGCGTTCAGCAGCACGATCAAGCCGTGCCGCGTGCGGGTCTTGGGATGGTCGCTGACATCGACGCAGAACGCCTGCAACGCCACCCCGACCTGCGGCGCGGCGAGACCGACGCAGCCGGGTGAAACCCGCATCGTCGCCACCAGGTCGGAGCAGAGCTGGATGACCGCCGGATCGTCAGGCCGGGCCACCGGGCCACTCCGCGACAACACCGGGTCCGGGGCGCGGACGACGTCCAAGATCCGGCCAGCGGGCAGCACCGGCAGGCTCAGTGCCGACCCGCCCTCGGTCGTGGTCACAGGTCGTCGTTCTCCAGCAGCCGGATGCTGACGTCGACGCCGAGCTCGGAGCCGACGGCCGACAGCTGATCGCGGAGCGCGGGGACGTCCGCGCCGGCCGCGAGATCGACCTCGGCGAGCAGCACGTACAGGTCGCCGGCGAGTCGGGTCGAGAGGTCGGTGATGTTGCCACTCGCATCGGCGATGACGCGGGCGAGTCGGGCGACGATGCCGAGTCGGTCGACGCCGTGCACGCTCACCAAATAGCTGGCGCCGGCGGCAGGCGCCTCCGGCTCGACTGCCACTTCGCGCACAGTGACGGCAAGGGAGTCGTCGAACTCAGCCACCAACGCGGCCTGCAGTGGGACCGGATCAGCGTCCCCGACGCAGATCAGCGTCATCGCGAAGTGTCCTCGCAGCAGGGTCATCGAGGAATCCTCGAGATTCATCCCGTACCGGGAGAGCACGTCCGCCGCTTGGGCGATGATGCCCGGCCGATCGTGCCCGACGACGGTGATCGCAAGGCTGGTCATCGGGCGAGTATCTCCAACACGAGGCCGTCGAGGATGTCCGACTCGCTGACCAGCAGGTGTGGTGCCGATGCCCGGACCGCGATCCGCGACGCGATCAGTGCCCCGGCGGCGATGACGTCGGCACGCTGGGGGTGCATGCCGGGAAGGCGCCGGATCTGAGTCACGGGCAGGGCGGCGAGCCGGTCCGCCAACGCGACCAGGGCCGACCGCGGGAGCTGCGCGCCGTGGACACGCGAGCGGTCGTACGCGGTCAGTCCCAGGTGCAGGGCCGCGAGCGTCGTCACCGTGCCAGCCACACCGACCAGCGTCTCGGCGCCTCGGAAGGCTTCGGCCGCGATGTCGAGCTGCTGGTCGACGAACGCCGTCGCTGCGGCGAGCGCGACCGGAGACGGCGGACCCGCCCCCAGGAATCGCTCGGTGAGCCGGACCGAACCGATGTCGAGTGAGGCTGCGGACTCCACGCTGCCGCCCCGCCTGCCGACGATCAACTCCGTCGAGCCACCTCCGATGTCGGCTACGAGCACCGGCTCGCGCTCGGGTCGGACGCCGCTGAGAGCGCCACGAAACGACAGCCCCGCCTCCTCCACCCCGGTCAAGATCTCCGCGCTGACGCCGAGTCGGTGCCGCACGCCGTCGAGCAACGCCTGCCGGTTGCGTACGTCGCGTGCAGCCGAGGTCGCGACGAAGCGCAGCCGATCGGGGCGAACCTCCGCCTCGGCGATCCGTTCGGCGTAGTCGTCCAGCACGGCGAAGGTGCGGCGCAGTGCGTCCGGATGGAACTCGCCGGTGGCGTCCACCCCCTGCCCCAGCCTGACGATCTCGGTCCGGCGTTCGACCTCGGCCAGCCCCTGCTCTGCCGACGTCGCGATCAGCAGCCGCAGCGAGTTCGTTCCGCAGTCGATCGCGGCGACCGGCGTCATCGGCCCGCCTCGCCGGCTCGCGGAGCCGAGGCCCCGGTCGCACAGGGCGACGTCCAAAAGTCCCCGACCCGGGCGGAGGTCTGGTCACCGAACGGATTGACGCCCGGCCCAGCGGCCAGTGCATGCGCCAGCAAGGCATGCAGACACTTGACCCGGTCCGGCATCCCGCCGGCACTGACCCCGCTGATCTCCGGGACGTCGCCGTATCCGGCCCGGTCGGCGAGATACGCAGCATGCGCCCGCTGGTACGCCGCCCTGAGGTCGGGGTCACTCTCCAGCGATGACGCCAACTCCGTCATGAACCCCTCAGATTCCAGTCGCGAGCATGCCGCGCCGGCTCGGGGACAGGTCAGGTAGTAGAACGTCGGGAATGGGCTGCCGTCGGCCAAACGCGGCCGGGTGGCGACCACAGCGGGCTTTCCGCACGGGCAGCGGTGGGCGACGCCGACCACGTTGCGCGGCGAGCGACCGAGTTGCGCGGTCACCGCCGCGGTGTCGGCGGGCGTCATCGGCTCCAACATCGACTCATCCTGTCACTCCCGGCGGGTGCTGATTCCGGCCTGCTCACCCCCCAAGCGCACCCCCCGTTTTGCTCCCACAGCCGAGCCGCATGGCGATAGGCTCGCGGGCGAGACGGACCCGTCGGGGGTTGCGGTGATCGGGACCATCGGCATCGACCTGACCGTCCATGCCTCGCCACAGCAGTGGCAGCAGAGGCGTCGTAGGGCGGCGTACCTGAGTTCTCGAGGACTCGATCGGGCGCCGAGGGCGGTCGTGAACGCGGACGGTAGTGGCGAGGCGGTGTCATGATCACAGTTGCGGCGGTCACGCCCTCACTCGACCTCACCTACGTGCTGGATCAGGTCCAATTGGGTCGCATCCACCGCACCTCGGCCGCGCTGCGGGTCGCCGGCGGCAAAGCGCTGAACCTCGCCCGCGCGGCCGTGGCCCTGGGGGCCGAGTGCTCGGTCACCGCTCTCCTGGGAGGCGACACCGGACGCCAGGTCGGCCAGTTGCTGCGCGCCGACGGGATCGAGCTCACCGAGATCGATTCCGGCGTGGAGACCCGGATCTGCGTCTCGCTCGCCTCTGCGGCGAGCGGCGAGCTCACCGAGGTCTACCAGGATCCGGCCCCGGTCGCCCAAGCGGCGCTGGACGCGACCCTGGACTCCCTCAACCAGGACCTGCCGGGGCGTTCCGGCTGGCTGGCGCTCGCCGGTCGCGGCACCGAGGGCGCGCAGCACATCATCGGCGACCTCGTCCAACTCGGCCGGATGCACGGCCAACGGGTAGCCATCGACACCCACAGCGAAGCGCTGGTCCATGCCATCGACCACCAGCCGGATCTGGTGAAGATCAACCGCGCCGAGGCCGCGCAGTTGCTGCAGCGGCCGATCGACTCCGACCTCGTCCACCTCGCGCGCGAGATGGCTGCCCGCAGCGGCGGCTGGGTGGTGCTGACCGACGGGACCGAGGGCACGGTCTCCGTCCGCGGCGAGACCGCCTTGCGAGTCCTCCCGCTACCCGTGCGCGGCCACTTTCCGGTCGGCAGCGGGGACTCGTTCCTCGGCGGCCTGTTGGCAGCCGTGGAGGCCGGCGCCGACGACGAGACGGCGCTGAGGGCGGCCGCGGGATGCGCGACCGCCAACGCGGTGGTCCCCGGTCAGGCGAGGTTCGATGCTGGCATGGCGCATCGTCTCGCCCGGTTGGCCCAAGTGGTCAGCGCGGAGTAGCCGGGGCGGACGGCGACTCGCTCGCGTTCTCTTTCGGCTTGGTTTCGACCGTGATCGGCGGCTTCTTGGCCGGCTTCTTCTTTTTCGGCGCAGGCTTGTCGGCAGTCTCCACCGACCCCCACATCTTCGCCCACCACGCGTCCTGCGGCTGTTCGGCCGGGGCGTCGTCGGCGACGATCTCCGCGCCGCCGCCGAGTGGCTTTCCGTTGGCGTCTACGACGGTATAGCCGCGCTCGCCGGGCATCACCCAGCCGAGACGGGCACGGGCCTGGGCCTTGACGTAGGCGATATCCCCCCACCGGGAAAGATCGTCGTTCAGCTCGGCGATCCGTGCCTCACGCGCTCCGATCTCGGCTTTGGTAGCAGCGATCTCATGCGCCTGCGCGAAGTAGATCCGCAGGCTGGACGCATACGAGATCGTCAAGATCAGCAATACGACGCCGAGCGCGATCGCGCGCGCCGTGAGGTTTGACCTTCGCCGCGTTGTCGGACCCGGCGCTACCGCCGGCTGGCCCTCTGTGGGCCCGCCGGCGGGCGGCGCCGGGTGCGGCGAGCGGGCCTGGCTCCGGGCACGGACCTTGCCCCGCCCAGGACCAGCACCTGGGCGGGCGGTGGGACGTGGCCCGGACGGCACGAACTACTTCCCGAACCGCGGGAACGCGGCCGCGCCGGCGTAGCGGGCCGCGTCATCCAGGTCGTCCTCGATCCGGAGCAACTGGTTGTACTTCGCCACCCGGTCGGTCCGAGCCGGTGCGCCGGACTTGATCTGGCCACAGTTCGTGGCGACAGCGAGGTCGGCGATGGTGGTGTCCTCGGTCTCGCCGGACCGGTGGCTCATCATGCAGCGGAACCCGGCGCGATGTGCGAGGTCCACGGCGTCCAGAGTCTCGGTCAGCGAACCGATCTGGTTCACCTTGACCAGCAGAGCGTTCGCCGCTGTCTCATCGATGCCGCGCTGGAGCCTGCTGACATTGGTCACGAACAAGTCGTCCCCGACGATCTGGAGCTTGTCGCCGATCTTGCCCATCAGCGCGCTCCAGCCGGCCCAGTCGTCCTCGGCCAGCGGATCCTCGATCGAGACGATCGGGAAGTCGGAACTCCACTGCTGGTAGATCGCCGTCATGTCGTCCGCCGAGAGCTGCTTGCCCTCGAAGGTGTAGACGCCGTTCTCGAAGAACTCCGTGCTCGCCACGTCCAGCGCCAGCGCGATGTCGCTGCCCAGCTTGAGGCCGGCGCCCTCGACCGCCTTGGAGATCAACTCCAGCGCCGCCACGTTGGCCGGGAGGTTCGGCGCGAAGCCACCCTCGTCGCCGAGGCCCGTGGACAGGCCCTGCTTCTTCAACACCGACTTGAGCGAGTGGTAGACGCCTGCGCCCATCTCCAGCGCCTCGCGGAAGGTCGCCGCACCAATCGGGGCGATCATGAACTCCTGGACGTCGACGTCGGAGTCGGCGTGCGCGCCACCGTTGACGATGTTCATCATCGGCACCGGCAGGGTGTGCGCGTTCGGGCCACCCACGTAGCGATACAGCGGCAGGTCCGCGGAGCTCGCGGCCGCGTGCGCCACCGCGAGGGAGACCCCGAGGATCGCGTTTGCGCCGATCTTGCCCTTGTTGTCGGTGCCGTCCAGGTCGATCATCGCCTGATCGATGAGCCGCTGCTCGCTGGCCTCGTAGCCGACGAGTTCGGGCCCGAGCTGGTCGATCACGCCGAGAACCGCCTTGGTGACGCCCTTGCCGCCGTACCGCGACTCGCCGTCGCGCAACTCGACCGCCTCGAAGGCGCCGGTCGACGCACCCGACGGAACCGCCGCGCGGCCCTCTGAGCCGTCGTCGAGAATGACCTCGACCTCCACCGTGGGGTTGCCCCGGGAGTCGAGGATTTCGCGCGCGCCGATGAACTCAATACTCGCCACGAGTTTGCCTTTCCGATGGTGCCTGTCGTGTCGGCTGCCCCGACTCGCCGTGCGGGAACCTGGGCACACGAGACCAATGTCGCCTCAGCCTATCGGCGTGATCGGCCCCGGGTCGTGATCAGTCGCCGTGCGTCCTGCGATTCGATCTCCCCCGGCGTCGGCCGAGAGGCTACCTGCGACGTCGCTGACTGATCGCGTGCACCGCGTTCACCGCCACCAGGCCCGCCCAGGAAACCGCGATGCCGATGATCCCCGGCTCGACCGAATTCGCCGCAATGGCCGTGATCGGAACCCCGACCGAGACCGACACGATGCCCAGCGCCAGCCGCTGCCGACGCGCCGCGTGGTCGTCCCGGCGGTCCAGCTCGTCCGCCGTTGCCTGCTGCCGGAGCTCGGCGAGGCGGTACGCGGCGAGCTCCTCGACCCGCTCCGCGAGCCCCGCTGCGATGGGATCGTCGTATTCGGGGCCGAGCTCGCGCCTTGCTGCCAACGAGGCCGCAACGTCGCGCCGGAGCTGAGGTTCGTAGGGCCCTGGGTCACGCGGTCGGGGCGGCCACAGTTCGGTCGGATACGGCATGGGCGCCGGCTGGCCCGGGCGCGGACCCGCGGGCGACCGTCCCGGAGGCGGCGCCGGCCTTGGCGGCCCGACTGGTGCACTCTCCCACCCACGCTCCGACATGCCGCCAGGGTAGTTCGGCGCCGGGTCGCACGCGTCGTCGAGCCACGGCTCAGGCCTGCGTGGCTGCGGGCTCAGCCCTCGGCGGTCGACTCCGCCTCGCTGACGCGCCGCTCGAGCGCCCGAACTGCCTCCCGCGCGGCCTGCTCAGCGTCGAAACCCTGCGCTTCGGCCCGAGCGACCAGGGCGACCATCTGCTCGCCGAGTTGGTGCGGCTCAAGCGGATCATCCGGAAGATCTACGGCAACGCCGTGCGAGCGGGCGCGGCGCACCACCGCGGTGGCCCGGGACAGCGCGGACAAACGCTCCGGGATGCCGTCCAACGACGAGCGGCGCCCTTTCTCGGCGGCTTTGCGTCGTTCCCAACTGCCGACCACGTCGTCCGGGGTCGCTGCCTCGCCGAACACGTACGGGTGACGCTCGACCAGCTTGTCGGCGATCCCGGCCGCTACCGCGTCCAGGTCGAACCCGTCGGCGCTCTCGGAGGCGATCTGGGCGTGAAAGACGATCTGCAACAGCAGGTCGCCGAGCTCCTCGCGCAGCGCAGCGCTGGCAGCCGCAGGTCCGCTCGCCGGCGTCGAACGATCGGACCCGTCGGCGGTCAGCAACTCGATCGCCTCGACCGTCTCGCACGCCTCCTCGACCAGGTGCGGCACCAGCGAGCGGTGCGTCTGCCGCGCATCCCAGGGGCACTCCCGCCGGAGACGGGCCATCACCTCGACGAGTCGTTCCACCTCCGGAAGTGCCACGGCGCGGTGGGGTCAGCGCGGCTCGTCGACGAGTGTTGGCTTCGCGAGCGAGCCCGACTTGCCGCTGACGATCAGCTTCTGCTGCGGATCGAGCACGCCATACCTGGGGTTCAGCGTGACGTTCGCTGCCGCAGTCGCCTTGAGGTAGGCATCGCCGCCAATGCCGGTCGAGACGATCTGCTGGTCGGCGACGTCGTAGATCACCTCGTGAGCCTCGGGCACGTCGAGCAGGTTGACCAGCGCCGTCGTGCGGAGGAAGGCGTCCCGCTGGCTGTCGGTGATGGCGATTCCGCGGCTGGCGGCTATCTGACTGGCGATCTCGCCGTGAATCATGGCGTCGACGACCGCTTCGGTCGAGACCTGCTGGCCGTCCTGCAGCGTGCTCGAGATGCCGTCCAGCGCCTGTTCGAGCTGCCGCTCCGTGATCGAGGTGTCGCCGACATAGGCCACCACCGTGGGCTCGGCCTTGCCGCAGCCACTCGCAGCGAGGGCCAGTGCAGCTACGCCAACGGCAACCGCCCGGAACTTCATCGCGCGCGCTTCTCCATGTGATCGACGGATCTGGACCCGGCCGGCGAGCAGAACGGACGAACCGCCGCCGCTTCCTGCGCCGCTCAAGGGCCGGTGACGCACAGCTGTCGCCGTGCAGACGACCGCGATCCTATCCCGGCCGCCGAGCGCACTCAGGCCAGCAGCACCTGACTGACCACCTCGGAGCACCACCGCAGCAGGTCGAGGTCGCGGACCGGCGGCCCGCCCACGGTCGGGCTGAGCGGACGCGGCACCAGCATGTGCCGCGCAGCCTCCTTCACCACACTGCGCGGGTAGAGCCGTTTCAGCCGCATCACCCGCGAGTCGAGCAGGTCCGTGGGCCCGAACCGGATGAACGTTCCTTGGCCGACGATCTCGGTCAGCCCGGCGCTGCGGGCCAGCAGCCGGAAACGGGCCACCGCCATCAGGTGCACCACCGGCGCGGGCAACGACCCGTAGCGGTCCTCCAGCTCCGCCTCGACACCCTTGACGTCGGCCTCGGTCCGGACCTCGGCGATGCGCTTGTACATCTCCAACCGGAGACGCTCGGATTCGACGTAGTCGGTCGGCAGGTGCGCCTCGATGGGCAACTCGATGCGCACCTCCGGCTCAGGTTCGCCGCCCTCACCGCGGAACTCCGCGACAGCCTCGCCGACCAGCCGGATGTACAGGTCGAACCCGACGTCGGCGATGTGACCTGACTGCTCGCCTCCGAGCAGATTGCCGGCGCCGCGGATCTCAAGGTCCTTCATGGCCACCGCCATGCCGGCGCCCAGGTCGCTGTGCGCAGCGATGGTGGCCAGCCGATCGTGGGCGGTTTCGCTGAGCGGCTTCTCCGGCGGGTAGAGGAAGTACGCGTAGCCGCGTTCACGACCGCGTCCGACTCGACCGCGCAGCTGATGCAATTGGGACAGACCGAGCATGTCGGATCGCTCGACCAACAGGGTGTTCGCGGTGGAGATGTCCAGCCCTGCCTCGACGATCGTCGTGCACACCAGGACGTCGGCACGGCGCTCCCAGAAGTCGACCATCACCTGTTCCAGCCGCTGCTCGCTCATCTGCCCGTGTGCGGTCACCACTCGCGCCTCGGGCACCAACTCAGCGAGTCTGCGCCCCGTCTTCTCGATGCTCTGCACCCGGTTGTGCACGTAGAACACCTGTCCCTCGCGCAGCAGCTCGCGACGGATGGCGGCAGTCACCTGCGCCTCGTCGTACGGCCCGGCGAAGGTGAGGACGGGATGGCGCTCCTCCGGCGGCGTCGCAATCGTGCTCATCTCGCGGATGCCAGTGATCGCCATCTCCAGTGTGCGCGGGATCGGCGTCGCCGACATCGCCAGCACGTCAACGGCCGTCCGCAGCCGCTTCAGCTGTTCCTTGTGCTCGACGCCGAAGCGCTGCTCCTCGTCGATGATCACCAGGCCGAGGTCGTGGAAGGCGATCTCTCCGGACAGCAGCCGATGGGTCCCCACGACGACGTCGACTCGGCCCGCGGCGATCCCCTCGATGGTCGCCGCTGTCTCGGCCTGGCTCTGGAAGCGGCTGAGCGGGGCGACGTTGATCGGGAACCCCGCGTATCGGTCGGCGAAGGTGGCGTGATGTTGCTGGACCAGCAGCGTGGTGGGCACCAGCACAGCGACCTGCTTGCCGTCCTGGACGGCCTTGAATGCCGCGCGCACCGCGATCTCGGTCTTCCCGTACCCCACATCCCCGCAGATCAGCCGGTCCATCGGGACGATCTGCTCCATGTCCCGCTTCACCTCGTCGACGGCAGCCAACTGGTCGGGCGTCTCGACGTAGCTGAACGCCTCCTCGAGCTCGCGCTGCCAGACCGTGTCCGCGGAGAACGCGTGCCCGCGGGTGGCCTGGCGGGCCGCGTACAGCTTGATCAATTCACCGGCGATCTCCCGGACGGCCTTGCGCGCACGGCTCTTCCGCTTGGCCCAGTCGGCGCCGCCCATCTTGTCCAGGGTCGGATGCTCGCCACCGACGTAGCGGGTGACCTGGTCGAGCGCGTCCATCGGGACGTAGAGCCGATCCCCGGGTTGGCCGCGCTTCGACGGTGCGTACTCGATCACGAGGTACTCGCGGACCGAGCCGGCGACTGTTCGCTGCACCATCTCGATGTATCGGCCGACCCCGTGCTGGGAGTGCACGACCGGATCTCCCGCAGTGAGCTCCAGCGGATCGATCTGGTTCTTGCGCCGCGCGGGCATCTTGGCGCGGGCCTTGTCGGTGCTGCCGCGCTGTCCGGCAAGGTCAGCTGCGGTGACCACCGCGAGCCTCACCGCGTCGAGGGTGAACCCGTGCCGGAGGTCGCCGATGGCCACTGTGGCCAGCCCGGCGGCCGGCGGCTCAGCGAGCGAGTCAGCGACCTGGTACGGGATGTCCGCGTCCCGCAGGATCTCGGCAAACCGCTGGCCCATGCCCTTGCCCTCGGCCACGGTGAGCACCCGCCACTGCTCGGCGACCAGGCTGCGAAGATCCTCGGCCGCAGCCGCGGCATCGCCGCGATAGAGCGTCGCCGCCTGACCGGACAGGATCCGCGTTTCCACCCCGGCCGTCCTCACCCGCGATGCGAGGTCGACGATTTCCCCGTCGGCTGTCCGGACCGGCTCAGCCGTCTCGGGCGCCGCAGCGAACGCCGACAGCGTCCACCAGGACAGGCCGCGGTCGAGCGCATGCCGCCGCACGTCCGCGAGTGCCTGGTACGACGAGGCGCCGAGGTCGATCGGGGCCTGACCGCCGCCCGCCGCCGCAGCCCAGGACGCGTGCAGGAACTCCTCGCTCGTCTTGACCAGGTCGATCGCGCGCCCGCGCACCAGTTCGGGGTCGCAGATCAGCACGTGGGTGTCGGTGGGCAACAGATCGACGAGCAGTTCCATCCCGTCCACCAGCACCGGCGACAGCGCCTCCATGCCGTCCACCGCGTGTCCCTGCGCGATCTTGTCCAGCATCTCCACCAGCTCGGGGTGGGCATCGGCGAGCAGGCGCGCCCTCGCCCGCAC
The DNA here is from genome assembly GCA_044225235.1 of Propionibacteriaceae bacterium. GTDB lineage: Bacteria > Actinomycetota > Actinomycetes > Propionibacteriales > Propionibacteriaceae > Microlunatus. The sequence goes on from JBGAIX010000001.1 coordinate 623,870, forward strand.
CGAGTTGGTGAGCAGCAGCTCGCGACACGGTGACGCGACGATGTCCGAGCGGGTCAGCTCGGTGGAGCGCTGGTCCGCGACCGAGAAGTAGCGGATCTCCTCGACCGTGTCGCCGAAGAAGTCGACCCGCACCGGGTGCTCCTCGGTGGGCGGGAAGACGTCGACGATGCCACCGCGGACCGCGAACTCCCCCCGTCGTTCGACCATGTCGACGCGGGTGTAGGCCGCCCCCACCAACGCCGCCGCGAGGGAGTCGAAGTCGGAATCCTCACCTACCACCAGGCGGACCGGGCGGAGGTCGCCGAGGCCCTTGACCTGCGGCTGCAGCACGCTGCGCACCGGCGCCACGATGATGCGTGGCGCGGGTATGTCGGCGTGGCCCGCCAGCCTCCGCAGCACGGCCAGGCGGCGACCGACGGTGTCCGACCGTGGGCTGAGCCGCTCGTGCGGCAGCGTCTCCCAGGCCGGGTAGTAGGCGACCTCGTCCGGGCCGACCAGCGAATCCAGCGCGGCCGCGACCTCTTCTGCCTCCCGGAACGTCGAGGTCACCACGAGCACGGGTCGACCCGCACCGCCGCGCTCGGCTGATGCCGCCAGCGCTGCCGCGATCACGGGCCGGGTCGGCGGCGGCGCCGTCAGGTCGAGCACAGGCGTGCTCCCGGCGCGCGCGTCGGCGACGGCGGCGGAGATGGTGGGTTCGGTGCAGACCAATTCGACGAGGCCGGTGAGGCTCACGCGGCGAGGCTACAGCCCGACTGCGGGCGCGGGCCGCGTACGGTGAGCGGCGGTACGGGCGCCTCTGGCGCCGGCGCCGCGCCCGTCGACCACCCTCAGGAGCGAGGACCCCAGCGATGACGTTCACCGACGACGCCTGGCGGCGGACGGCTACGATCCGCGCCGCCATCGACGACTCGGAGTTCCTCCGCCAACTGGGCGACGGGACGCTGCCAGCCGCGACCTTCCGCCACTACCTCGAACAGGACGTGATCTACCTCGCCGGCTATGCGCGCGCGCTGGCGCTGCTCGCCGCCCAGGCTCCGGAGCCGGCAGCAGCCGGATTCTGGGCCCGGTCAGCACACACGGCGAGCCTGGTGGAAACCTCGCTGCACGGCGACCTGCTGACCTCCGGCCTGCTTCCGCCCACCGCCGCAGACCGGCGTCCGTACGCGTCTCCGAGCACCTTGGGCTACGTGTCCTACTTGGTCGCCACGGCAGCGACGGCGCCCTACCCGGTCGCCGTTGCCGGCGTGCTGCCCTGCTTCTGGATCTACGCCGACGTGGCGCACCGGCTCGCCCGAGGAGCTGCCGTGACCCAGCGGGAGGGCGGACACCCGTACGCGCGTTGGATCGCGACCTACGACGCGACGGAGTTCTGGACATCGGTGCAGACCGCCATCCAGCTCACCGATGATGCCGCCGACGCGGCAGCAGCGGACGTCCGCGAACGGATGCACGAGGCGTTCGGTCACGCGACGCGCTACGAACTGATGTTCTGGGAGACCGCGTACGCGTTCGAAGACTGGCCATTGCCGCTGGCCGCGGCGGGCGCGCTCGCGGGCGCCGGGGCTGCACCGATCAGGAGTTGAAGGCGCTCTGCGTCCGCTCCAGACCGACCTGCACCAACGACTCCACCGCGTCGGCCGCGCGGGCGACCTCGACGGCCAACTCGACCCGTTCCTTCGCCGAGAAGTCGCTGAGCAGAAAGTCGGCGGGCTCCTGGCGACCGGGCGGCCGCCCGACCCCGACGCGGACCCGGTAGAAGTCCCCGCTGCCGAGCGATCGGCGCAACGACTTGAGCCCGTTGTGCCCGTTGTCGCCGCCGCCGAACTTCACCCGCAGCTGACCCGGGTCGATGTCGAGTTCGTCGTGCACCACGATCATCGACTCGGGTGCCAGCGAGTAGTACCGCAGCAACGGTGAGGCGGCCGAGCCTGTCTCGTTCATGTAGGTGCGCGACTTCGCCAAGCTGAGCCGGATCGCATCCGGCCCTGGCGGCCCGACCCGGCCATCGGCCACCTCGGCCCGGATGCCTTTGACAGGAGCGAATCGAGCGCCGGCGCGGCGGGCCAGTTCCTCGACGACCCGCCACCCGACGTTGTGCCGGTTGTCGGCGTAGCTGCGACCCGGGTTGCCCAGGCCGACTATGAGCCAGCGCTGCACGGCACCGGCCCGAGGGTCAGGATGCCGCCGACGCCGTTGCGGGCTCGTCCGCGTCGGCGAGGGTCGGCTCGATGCCTGCCTCGGCCTCGGCGGCAGCGAGTTCCGCCTCCACCTGCGCCGCGCTCGGCGCCGCCGTCACGTTGACCACGAGTTCCTCGGGGTCGCCCTCGAGGGTGCTGCCGGCGGGAAGCGACAGGTCGCCCGCCAGCACCTGGGTGCCGGCCGCCAGGCCCTCGATGGACACGACGACCTGCTGCGGGATCTGCGTCGCCTCGGCCTCCAGGCTCACCGACGACTGCTCGACGACCACGAGGGTGCCGGACTCTGCCTCGCCCTCGATCTGCAGCGGAACGTCGACTGTCACCTTCTCGCCGCGACGGACCAACACCAGGTCGACGTGGTCGATCGTGTTCTTGATCGGGTCCCGCTGCACCTGCTTCGGCAGCGCCAGCTGAGACGTGCCGTCCACCTCGATCGCCAGCAGCGCGTTCGCCGTGCGCAGCGCCAGCAGCGTCTCGTGACCCGGGAGGGTGATGTGGACGGGGGCGGTGCCGTGGCCGTACAGGACCGCGGGCACCTTCTCGGCGCGGCGGATGCGGCGGGCAGCGCCCTTGCCGAACTCCGTGCGCAGTTCTGCGGTGAGCTTGACCTCGGGCACCTGCGAACTCCTCGACGATGGGATGGATGGGGCCTGGTTCATTCGTCTGCTCGGCAGGGGAACCAGACGCAGCGGTGGCTGGACACGCCAGCTGTCACTCGCTCAGTCGATCGCGTCCTTGTCGATCACGGTCGCTCGGTCGTCATCACGACCACGCTGGCGACCCTCGCCGAGGCAACCGCTCAACCCTAGCCGAGTCGCGCGGCGAGGGCCAATCGGTCCGGCGCAGGACGCCGCCGCGGTCGATGGACCCGGGATCGGTCAGTCGAGCAGCTCAGCTCGCCCCACCGAACAAGCTGGTCACCGAGCCGTCCTCAAAGACCTCGTGGATCGCGCGAGCGATCAGCGGGGCGATGGAGAGCACGGTGAGGGCGTCGAACCGGCGCTCGTCGGGGATCGGCAGGGTGTTGGTGACGATCACCTCGTCGAACCCGGTGGCCTTCAGCCGGTCCACAGCCGGCCCGGAGAGGACAGCGTGGGTGGCAGCGGCGATGACGGCCTTCGCGCCTCGGGTCTTCAGCGCTTCGGCCGCCTGACAGATGGTTCCTGCGGTGTCGATCATGTCGTCGACCAGGAGGCAGACCTTGCCCTCGACCTCACCGACCACCTCGTGGATGACGATGCTGTTGGCCACGTTCGGGTCGCGGCGCTTGTGGATGATCGCCAACGGGCAGTTGAGCCGGTCGGTCCACATGTCGGCCAGCCGCACCCGGCCGGCGTCGGGCGAGACCACGGTCATCTCGGACGTGTCGTACTGGGACGTCACGTAGTCGGAGAGGACCGGAAGCGCCCACAAGTGGTCGACCGGGCCGTCGAAGAACCCCTGGATCTGCGCCGCGTGCAGATCGACCGACATCAGCCGATTCGCCCCGGCCACCCGGAACAGGTCGGCAACGAGTCGCGCGGAAATCGGCTCGCGACCACGATGCTTCTTGTCCTGGCGGGCGTACGGATAGAACGGTGCGACGACCGTGATGCGCTTCGCGGATGCGCGCTTCAGCGCATCCACCATGATCAGCTGTTCCATCAACCACTCGTTGACCGGCGCAGCGTGGCTCTGGATCACGTAGGCGTCGCAGCCCCGCACGGATTCCTCGAACCGGACGTAGATCTCGGAGTTCGCGTACCGGATGGCCCGGGTCGGCACGATCTCGACGTCCATCAGGGTGGCGACTTCGTCGGCGAGTTCGGGGTAGGCGCGACCCGAGAACAGCATCAGGTGCTTGACGTTCGGGCGCTTGAACCCGGTCACTGGGCCGCCTCGCCGCTCGCATCGGCGTCCGGCGGTGGCGTCGCAGCGGCCGTGGCCGCCTCGGCCGCGGCGGCCGACTTGGTACCGGCCCGCTTCCGGGCGACCCAGCCGGGGATGTTGCGCTGCCGGGCGCGACACACACCCAGCTCGCCTGGTCCCACCTCCGCCGTGACCACCGACCCAGCCGCCACATAGGCACCGTCGCCGATCGTCACCGGCGCCACCAGCACCGAGTCGCTGCCGACGAACGCCGCGGAGCCGACCGAGGTCGCTGACTTGTGGACCCCGTCGTAGTTGGCGAAGATCACCCCGGCGCCGATGTTGGCGTTGTCGCCGATCACCGCGTCACCGGCATAGCTGAGATGGGGCACCTTGGCCCCAGCACCGATCTGGGCGTTCTTGGTCTCGACGAAGGTGCCGATCTTGCCGGCCACGCCCAGGGTTGTGCCCGGGCGGAGGTACGCGAACGGGCCGACAGTGGCGTCCGCCCCGATGATGCTCAGCGACCCGTGCGTCCGCGCGATCGTGGCGCGCTCCCCCACCTCGACATCGATCAGAGTTGTGTCCGGCCCGATCACCGCCCCCGCCGCCACCGAGGTGGCACCTTCCAGCGACGTACCGGGCAGCAACGTGACGTCGGCGGCGAGGTCAACCGATGCATGCACCCAGGTGCTGGCCGGATCGACCACCGTCACGCCGGACCGCATCCAGCGCTCGACGATCCGCCGGTTCATCTCAGCGTTCAGCCTCGACAACTGGACCCGGTCGTTGACCCCCTCGGTCTCCCAGATGTCGGCGATCTGGTGGGCAGCGACCTTCTCGCCGCGACCGCGCGCGATCGCCAGCACGTCGGTGAGGTAGAACTCGCCCTGGTCGTTGGCGGGTGTGATCTCAGCGAGGGCCGAGATGAGCAGTTCCGCCGAGAAGACGTACACCCCGGAGTTGATCTCGGCGATGGCCCGCTGACCCTCGTCGGCGTCGCGATGCTCCACGATCCCCAACACGCTGCCATCGGCGTCCCGAAGCACCCGGCCGTAGCCGGTCGGGTCCGGCGCGTCGGCGGTGAGCACGGTGGCTGCGGCGCCACCGGAGCGATGCTCAGCAAGCAGGGCCGACAGGGTGGCTGCGGAGAGCAGCGGGACGTCGCCCATCGTCACCACGATGTCGCCCCGCACCTCCGGCTCGAGATCCGTCAGCCTGGCCAGCGCGACCTGGACAGCGTGCCCGGTGCCCAGCTGCTGCTCCTGGACGGCGGTCAGCGCCTCGGGCGCGATCTCCGCGACGTGCGCCTCGACCTGCTCGCGCAGGTGTCCCACCACCACGACGATGTGCTGCGGGTGAACGCCGCCCGCCGCCGTCAGCGCGTAGCTCAGCATGCTGTGACCGGCGATCGGATGCAGCAGCTTCGACGTGCTCGACTTCATCCGCTTGCCCTCACCGGCTGCCAGGATGACGACAGCCGCTGCCGGTGGTGCGGTCGGAGTGACGGGGTCGGACAAGGACGGGCTCCTCGTGCTCTCGTGACGCGTAGCCGACGGCGGCACCGCTCCCCGGGTAGGAGTCGAACCTACGTCGCTCATCCTGATTCAAAGTCAGGCGGGCCCTGCCGGCAGACCAACCGGGGATTGGGGACCTCGGACATCCTCGCACCTCCGTACGCCCAATGCATGCCGACTGCGCAGCTCGCCTGCACTCGGCGCCGGGATGTCGGCGTTGCGCGTCTCCGGGCAGCGGCCAGACTGGGAACCATGTCCGCTGCGCGCAACGCCGACGAGGTCGACCCGGGGGCCGGGCGACGCGCGAAGCGGGTGCGGATGACGAGCACGGAGCGACGCGAGCAGTTGATCGCCGTTGCGCGGACACTGTTCGCGAGTCGGGGCTTCGAGGGCACGTCGGTCGAGGAAATCGCCGCCCGGGCCCAGGTGAGCAAGCCCGTCGTCTACGAACACTTCGGCGGCAAGGAGGGCCTCTACGCGGTGGTGGTGGATCGCGAGGTGCGCACGCTGCTGGATGGCATCCGCGACGCCCTCACTGTCGGCCGCCCACGCGAGTTGCTCGAGCAGGCCGCCTTGGCTCTGCTCGACTACATCGAAAGTCACACCGACGGCTTCCGGATCATCGCCCGCGATTCCTCAGTCGGCAGCACCAGCGGATCCTTCGCGACGATCCTCGGCGACGTCGCCTCGCAGGTCGAGGACATCTTGATGGCGGAGTTCAAGCGCCAGGGACTGGATCCGAAGACCGCGCCGATGTACGCACAGATGCTCGTCGGCATGGTGGCCTCCACCGGTCAGTGGTGGCTCGGCACCCGGAAGCCGAAGAAGCCTGAGGTCGCGGCCCACCTGGTCAATCTGGCCTGGAACGGGCTGCGGCATCTCGAATCGAAGCCCCGCCCGGTTCGCCGTTCCAACTGACACCAGCGGGCCGCCGCCAGACGCGGGTCGCGCTCGATCCCGTTCGCGCCGGTCGGCCGACGAGGTGTACCGTGGCGTTGTAAATCGATTCAGAAAGCCACTTCCGCGATGACCTCCGCACCCTTGGTGCTCCAGCACCAACGCCTCGCCAACAGCACGGCGACCGTAGCCGTGATCCTGCTCTTCGCCGTCAACGGGCTGCTCGTCGGAGGCTGGGCCGGGACCCTGCCGTCGTTGCGCGCCAGGCTCGACCTCGACTCCAGCCAGATCGCGATGCTGCTGTTCAGCGCCGGCGTGGCAGCCGTCGCCTCGATGCAGGTCGGAGGCAGGCTGGCCGACGCGGTCGGGGCACGCAAGGTGACGCTCGCGTCGGTCCCCTTCGTGATCGCCGGCGCGCTGACCGTCGGCCTCGCACCAACCATTCCGCTGGCCTTCCTCGGAGCGGTCCTGTTCGGCTTCGGCAACGGGGCGATGGACGTCGGGATGAACGCGTTGGGCGTGCAGGTGGAGGCGGCGCGGCGGCGGCCGATCATGAGCACCTTCCACGCCTTCTTCTCGATCGGCAACCTGATCGGCGCCGGGGCGGTGCTGCTGTGGGGCAAGGTGATCGGGGTGCCGGCCGACCGCGTCGTGACGCCCGTTCTGGTCTCGCTCTCCGTGATCGCCGCCGCCGCGTTCGTCGTGCTGCTGCGGATCACCCCCGAGGCTGCGGTCGTGTCCCACCAGGTCGACGGCGTGCGCACCAAGATCCCCCGCGCCGCGTGGCTGCTCGGCGTGATGGCGCTGGCGTTCGGTCTCTCCGAGGGCACGGCGATGGACTGGTCGTCGCTGCACGTCACCGACGTCGCACAGGTGGACCCAGCAACCGGGGCCATCGGCGTCGCCGCCGTGAGCGGGTTCATGGTGGTCATCCGCCTGCTCGGCGACCGGCTGGTGGCGCGATTCGGTCGACGTGCGGTGGTCCGGTTTGGCGGCGTATGCGCGGCCCTCGGCTATGCCACGGTGACGATCGTCTCCGCGCTGCCGCTGCTGATTCTCGGCTGGGCACTGGTCGGACTCGGCGTTGGCATGATCGCACCGCAGGTCTACGCGGTGGCCGGCCACCTTGGCGGCGGCCGGGTGCTCGCGGTGGTGGTCACGTTCGGATACGCCGCCTTCCTCGCCGGCCCTGCGGTCGTCGGCTTCCTCGTCTCCCAGCTCGGCATCCACCACACGATGGCGGTGCCCGCTGCGCTCTGTGTCGGCATCGTCGCCATGGCGGTGGCGATGCCGCGCACAGATCCGGACCTGGCAACGGCGACTCCCGAGGGACTGCCCGCTCCGCACGGCGCCTGATCTGCCATGGCGCGTCACTAGGATCACGACGTGACCGCCGCATCCGCCGCCGACGAGGAGCGAGAGCTCCACGACGAGGTGGACACGATCGTGGCGGCCTGGTCGCGAGAGCGGCCGGACCTCGACGTCGCACCGATGGAGGTGCTGTCCCGGATCACCCGCTTGAGCCGGCACATGGATCGGATCCGTCGAGCCTGCTTCGCCGACCATGGGCTCGAGACGTGGGAGTTCGACGTCCTCGCCGCGCTTCGGCGCGCGGGCGATCCGTATCAATTGACCCCGGGGCAGCTGCTGCGGGAGACGATGGTCACCTCGGGCACGATGACGAACCGGGTCGATCGACTGACCGACCGCGGACTTGCGGCGAGAGAGGACCGACCCGACGACCGACGCGGGGTCCTGGTGACACTGACCGAGCAGGGCCGCGAGTGTGTCGACGGTGCGCTGGCCGATCTGCTGGTCGCGGAGCGTGACCTGCTTCGCGGGCTGTCAGCCACCGATCGCGAGCAGCTCACCCGCGCGCTCCGCACGTTGCTGGCGCCGCACGACGCCGGCTGAGTCGGCTCAGCTGTCAGCCGAGGAGCCGCGCGCCCGGCGCCGGCCCGGTGGCCCGCCGCACCTCCCGGCACAGTCCGGCGCTGCCGAGGACCGAGGCCAACTCGGCCGCCGCGCTCTCGCCCGCCGTAAGGAAGGCGCAGGTCGGGCCGGACCCGGACACCAGCGCCCCCAGCGCCCCGTACTCCATCCCCGCCTCCAGCAAGGGGCCCAGCCGAGGCTGCAGGTCGACCGCCGCCGGCTGCAGGTCGTTGCTGAGGGCCCTACCCAGTTGTGCCGCATCGCCGCTGCGCAGCGCGTTCATCAAGTCCGCCGGCACCCGCGGCGGCTGGGCGTCCGGGGTCAGCTCGTCGTAGCGCCGATAGACGGCGGGCGTCGACAGGCCGTGGTGCCCGAACGCCAACACCCAGTGGTACGTCCCCCGGGCGAGCGCCGGCGCGACCTCTTCCCCCCGGCCGCTGCCGACGGCGGTGCCACCGAGCAACGAGAACGGAACGTCGCTCCCGAGTTCGGCAGCGAGTGCGCGCAGAGCCTCCGGCCCGAGGTCGAGGTCCCACAACACCGAACACGCCAACAGCGCCCCGGCACCGTCGGCCGAGCCACCGGCCAGACCGCCCGCGACCGGAATCGCCTTCTTGATGTCGAGCCGAACGCCCAGCGCGTCGTAGGGGGCGTGGGTCCTCGCCAGCAGCTGCGCGGCTCTCAGCGCGAGGTTCGACTCGTCCAGCGGGACGAGGCTGGCGCCCTCGCCCGACACCGAGACGGCGAACTCCTCGGGATCGCCCCAGCTTGCGTGAATCTCGTCGTACAGCGAGACCGCCTGGTAGACCGTCGCGAGCGGGTGGTACCCATCCGGGCGGGGCGGGCCGACCTTCAGCGCGAGATTGATCTTGGCCGGAACCCGGACCCGTACGCCGATCGGGTTGGGCGGGAGGGGCGAGGCCATCCCGTGAGCGTATTCAACCGCCGGACACGGCCGACACCGCGTCCCGGTCCGGGGGCCTACGCGGCGGGGTTGCCCCGCGTGGAGCCGGCCGGGAGCCGCTCGGCGATCCGCGCGAACGCCTCGATCCCGATCATCTCGCCACGCACCTCCGGGTCGATCCCGGCGTCCTCGATCGCACGCGCTGCCGCGGCACTGGAACCGGCGAGCCCGCTCAACGCCGAGCGCAGCATCTTCCGCCGCTGACCGAACGCCGCGTCGATGACGGCGAAGACCTGCTGCCTCGTCGCTGTGGTGGTTGGGGCGGGACGGCGGCGGATCGACACCAGGCCGGATTCGACGTTCGGCACCGGCCAGAAGACGGTGGGAGGCACCGTCCCCACCCGGGCGGCGGCCGCGTACCAGGCCATTTTGGCCGACGGGACGCCGTAGACCTTCGACCCCGGCGGAGCCGCCAGCCGGTCGGCCACCTCGGCCTGCACCATCACCAGTCCCCGGTTCCAGGCTGGGAATTGCTCCAACAGGTGCAGCAGCACCGGCACCGACACGTTGTACGGAAGATTCGCCACCAACGCAGTCGGCTGCTCGGGGAGCGTCTGGACGCGAAGCGCATCGGCAGCGACGACGTCCAAGGCCGCGGCCCGGTCGGGCATCCGCTCCGCCACTGTCTGCGACAGCCGGTCGGCGAGCAGCACATCGATCTCGACGGCGACAACTCGCCGACAGACCTCGAGGAGTGCCAGAGTCAGCGATCCGAGACCCGGACCCACCTCGACCACGCAGTCGGCTGCGTCGACACCCGAGGCAGCGACGATGCGGCGCACCGTGTTGGCATCGGTGACAAAGTTCTGGCCGCGCTGCTTGGTCGGGCGCAGTCCCAGTTCGGTCGCCAGCGCCCGAATGGACGAGGGATCCAGCAGCCCCGAGCCGGACCGACTAACGGAGACCCAGCTTCCGGCTGCAGGCGGGCCATGCGCCCCATCCCTGGCCCTTCTGGACCCGCTTGCCGATCGCGATCTGACGCTCCCGGCTCGCCTTGTGGGGCATCCCGCTGCCGCCGTACGCCCGCCAGGTGCTCAGGGTGAACTGCAGCCCACCGTAGAAACCGTTCCCGGTGTTGATGTGCCAGTTACCGCCAGCCTCACACTTCGCCAGCCGATCCCAGACGCTGCCTGACGGTACCGACGGCGCACCGCCAGAGGACCCCGAGGACTTCTCCGTCGGCTTCTTCGTGCCGACGAGGATCACCCGCGTCGTCGGCTTGCGGGTCACCTTGGAGGACACCTTCGTCGTCTTGACGACCTTGCCGTTGTGCTTGGTGACCTTGTACGTCGTGGTGCGGCTGCCGCTGCGGCCGGCCGTCTGGACGCGGGTGGTGCCCTTGGTCAGCGAGCTCATGTCCTTGCGCACGGTCCGGTACGCCACCGTCGACCTGGACTTCTTCGTGCTCACGTCGACCTTGGTGAACGCGACTTCGGCGCCATCGACCAACGGCGCGCCCGCGTCAAGGCTGACGATGTCGTTGTGGTCGACCTCGATGTCCGCCTGCGCCAACAAATCACCGACCGTACGGGCGGTGGTGGTCAGGGTCCGCGACCTGCCGGCCTTGTCGAGGGTCACCTGCTTGGCCGTGTCGACAGCGAGGGACAGGCCTTGGCGCCCGATGGAGGTGCTACGGCTGGTCGAGAGCGCGGCACCGGCGGTGTCGATACCGAGAGCCCCCAGCGCCCCGTCGACCGTGGTCGCCGTGGTCCACACGCTCTGCGGCACCCCGTCCACACTGAAGGTCACCTGCCGGGCGAACTGGACGGCCACCCGGGTGCCCTCGCTCAGCTTGGTGCTCGGCGCCGGCGCAACGACGTCCCGCTGGCCGACCGACACACCTTCACTGGCGAGCAGGTCACCCACGGTGCCCGCGAAGGTGTCGACCTGGCGCGCCTGGCCGTCGACCGACAGGGTCACATTCTTGTCCGCCATGGCATACCCGAAGGTGCCCCCCGCGAGCGCCAACGCGGTGACACCCGCGGCGACGACTGGAACGATCTTTCGCACAGCACTCCCCAGCGGGCCGAGGAACCCCCAGCCCGGGCCGTTGGTCGGTGAAGACGGACCCACGGCCCGTCAGGATCACGAAAGCATAACGGCACCCTGGATTTGGCCCAAAAAAGGTCAAGAGATGGTCAACATCCGAGCTCGCTCGCGCTACCACCGGCCGTGTCGCAGGACGTCGCCGAGCGGCCGGCGCGCCCTGCGGGAGGGCGAGCCGGCGGCGCTGACGCCCGCTACCGGGTAGCCCACACTGATCACGCCGACGCTCAACTGGTCGTCGGGGACCCCGTACGCCTCTCTCACCGTCGCGACTCGCCCCGCCGGGACGCCGAAGAAGCACGCCCCGAGCCCTTCGTCGACGCATCGGAGCAGTGCGGCCATCACGGCCATCCCGGCGTCCACGTACCAGTACGGCGCGGACCATCGAGCCGGATCGCGGTCGACCCAGCCCTTGTCCGCCTCGGCGTACCGGTCGAGATAGTCGCGTTCGCTGGTCCAGACCAGCAGCAGCGCCGGTGCGGTCTGCATCCCGGCGAGCCAGCGCGACGGCGTTGCGGGGTCAGCGGCGGGATCGGCGGTGGCGGCCCAGAATTGCGCCCTGTCGGCGGCCTCGGTCAGCGCAAGTAGCCGCACACCTTGGGTGAAGCCCGCCGAGGGAGCCCGGCGCGCCGCGTCGATCACCGCGTCCAATGACTCCGACGCCACTGGCCGCGCGGGGTCGTAGCGGCGCACCATCCGGCGGTGCCGCAGCACCTCGCGCAGTTCCATCGACGGCTACCAGGCGCCACCGAACGCCTCGAAGGCGTTCTCGCGGAGTGCCCGGCAAAGATCGGCGAGTTCAAGGCCCAGCTGGTCCGCCATGAAGCGGGCGGTGTGCGGAATGAGGTAGGACGCGTTCGGCCGACCACGCAGCGGCTCCGGCGTCAGGTACGGGGCATCGGTCTCGACCAGCAGCCGGTCCCGCGGGGTGACCGCGAGTGCCTCCCGCAGCGCCGCGTTCGCCTTGAAGGTGACGGTGCCCGCGAAGGAGAGGAAGGCCCCCCGGTCCAGACACTCACGGGCGAACGCCGCGTCCCCGGAGAAGCAGTGCATCACGATCCGCGGTGGCGCAGGCTCTGCATCGAGCACCCGCAGCACGTCGGCGTGAGCGTCCCGGTCGTGGATGACCAGAGTCTTCTGGTAGCGGACCGCGATCGCGATGTGCGCGGCGAAGGCCTCGTGCTGAAGGGCCTGGCCGGCGGGCTCACGAGTACGGAAATAGTCCAGCCCGGTCTCGCCGACCGCTCGGACCCTGGGATGCTGGGCCAGGCCCTCGATGACCTCCAGCGCCGCCATCAGTTCCGGCCCGAGGCGAGCCGCGTCGTTGGGATGGATGGCGACGCCGGCGACCACCGCCGGCCAGCGCTCGGCCGCAGCGACCGCCCACCGGGCCCCATCCAGGTCGCAACCGATCTGAACGATCCGGTCGATTCCAGCAGCTGCTGCCCGCGACAGGGCGTCCGCCGGATCGAGGCCGGAGTGCTCCTGGGTGCTGTCGAGGTGACAGTGCGAGTCGACGGTCGGGATCGGCAATGGTTGCGGCGGTGCGGGCAGGTCCACGCCGCCACTCTGCCAGCACCTGCGCGGCCCGCTACGGGTCCGTCGGCCGCCCGAGTTGAAGCGCCGCACGATACACGGCATTCGTCGCCAAACCGGTGCGTTCAGCCACGTCCGCGGCCGCCGCGCGCAGGGGCGAGCCCTCGGCGACGAGGGCGCGCACCTCTGCCGCCGCCGTCGGAAGATCGGCGGCGACGGGCTCGGCGCCGGCGACGACCAGCGTGATCTCCCCGCGCACCCCGTCGGCCGCCCAGCCCGCCAATTCGGCCAACTCTCCGCGCCTGACCTCCTCGTAGGTCTTGGTGAGCTCGCGGCAGACCGCAGCGCGCCGCGACCCGCCGAAGACCGCGGCCATGTCCTCCAGCGTCGCCGCCACCCGATGGGGCGCCTCGAAGAACACCATCGTCCGCACCTCAGCGGCCAACCCGGACAACCGACGGCGCCGTTCGCCGGGACGGCGCGGCAGGAAACCCTCGAAGCAGAAGCGGTCGACCGGGAGACCTGAGACGGCCAGCGCCGTCAACACCGCCGACGGACCCGGAACGGCGGTGACCCGGATTCCCGCCGTCACCGCAGCCGCGACGAGGCGGTACCCGGGATCGGACACCGACGGCATCCCAGCATCGGTCACCAGCACAACCCGTCGACCATCGGCCGCGGCCGCCAGCAGTTCCGGGGTGCGGGCGGCCTCGTTGCCCTCGAAGTAGGACACCACGCGAGCAGACGTGCTCAGCCCGAGCCGGTCGAGGAGCGCGCGAAGCCGGCGGGTGTCCTCGGCAGCGATCAGGTCGGCCGACTCGAGCGTCGACCTGAGGCGTGCCGACGCGTCGGCCACATCACCGATCGGGGTGGCCGCGAGGAACACCCCGCCCTGCTCCGGATCCAGCACCGGCTTGCCGCCTTCCTGCCGTCGTCACCGCGGTCACCGCCGTCACGGCACCGCGGATCCATCGTGCCGCCGATGGGAGGGAGGCGGGGCGAGGCCCGCGGAGCCGGGCGCGCCCACCGCGACACCTAGGATGTCCGGGTGAGTCGGCCGGTCGTCGAGGTGGAGCCGAGTCAAGCTGACGCGGTCGTGCTTGCCGACCCCGCCGGCGAGGCGGCTGTCGAGCGCCGCCAGCCCTGGGTCCCCCGGTCCAGAGCGGGGCAGGCAGCCGCTGCGCTGACCACGCTCCAGCGCCTCCGGCTGCCGATGCCGAGCGATCGGATCAACGGGTGGCTCGTGACACTCGTGATCACCGCGCTTGCCTTCGTCATCAGGGTTGTTCGGCTCGGGTACCCGAACAAGCTCGTCTTCGACGAGACGTACTACGCCAAGGACGCCTACGCCCTGCTCAAGACCGGCTACGAACACAACTGGCCGGGCAACGCGAACGACTCCATCACCGCCGGCAATCCCGACGTCATGCAGCAGACCTCGAGCTTCATCGTGCACCCGCAGCTGGGCAAATGGCTGATCGCGAGTGGCGAGCAGCTCTTCGGGATGAACTCCTTCGGTTGGCGCTTCGGTTCGTTGGTCTTCGGCACGCTGCTCATCCTGGTGACCATCCGCCTCGTCCGCCGGGTGTCCCGATCGACGCTGATCGGCGGCCTCGCAGGCCTGCTGCTCACCTTCGACGGCCTCGAGTTCGTGATGTCGCGCACCGCTTTGCTAGACATCTTCGTCGCCTTCTTCGTGGTCGCCGGCGTCGCCTGCCTGGCCGCCGACCGTGACTGGTTCCGCTATCGCCTTGCTGACCACATCGAGCGGAGCGGGCAGGCCGATCTGGGCGGGCGATTTGGGCCTGCGCTCGTCGTCCGCCCGTGGCGGCTCGCGGCCGGCGTGTGCTTCGGACTCGCGGTGGGCTGCAAGTGGAACTCGCTCTACCTGCTCGCGGCGTTCGCGCTGCTGTCGTTGGCCTGGGACGTCGGGGCGCGCCGGCTGGCGGGCGCAGGCCTGCGCGCCAATCTGGCAGTGGTCCGTGATGGCGTCCCGGCGTTCGTTTCCCTGATTGTGCTCGGCGGCTTGGTGTACGTGGCCACCTGGGCCAGCTGGCTGTCGACCTCGGGCGGGTACGACCGGGACTGGGGGCAGCGCAACCCCGACGCGCTGTCCGTCCGGATCCTCGGTGACGCACTCGGCTCCTGGCTGCACTACCAACGCGACATCTGGAACTTCCACACCGGCGACTTCATCAACCACGCCGAGCACGCCTACCGGGCGCATCCCGGCGGGTGGCTGGTCGTCGCCCGGCCGATCGGCATCGATGCCGTCAACGGCATCGCCCCGGGGACAGACGGCTGTCTCGGCCCGGACAACTGCATCCGGGTGATCAGCGGCATCGGTACGCCAGCGCTGTGGTGGGGCGCGGTGGTCGCCCTGGTGGTGGCCGCGGTGCTATGGATCGGGGCACGCGACTGGAGGTTCGGCATCCCGGTCGTCGGCGTACTCGCAGGCTGGCTGCCCTGGTTTGCCTACGACTCCCGCCCGCTGTTCTTCTTCTACGCAGTCGCGATCGTGCCGTTCTCGGTAATGGCGGTGGCGCTGTGCCTCGGACGCGTGCTGGGTGAGGCCGGTTCGGGCGACCGCCGGGTCGTCGGGGCGATCCTGGCCGGGGCGTTCGTCGCCGTGGTCGCAGCCAACTTCGCCTACCTCTACCCGATCCTGACCGACGAGTTGCTGCCCTACCCGAAGTGGCTGTCCCGGATGTGGCTTCGGACCTGGATCTGAGCCTCGCCGGGGCGGCCGGGTGGCGGTTCCGCGGGCACCCTGCCCCAGCCCCAGCCGAGGCGGGGGCCGCGGGCTAGAGTCTCGCTATCGCCGCGGCCGGCCGAAGCGGGAGGTGCGATGGGCAGGTACGTGTTGCGTCGCGTCGTGAACTACCTCGTGCTGCTCTTCGTCGCGATCAGCCTCACCTATGTCCTCGCCGCCACCCAGTTGCAGCCGCGCGCCCTCTACGCAATCGTCAACCCGCCGATCGACCCGGTGTCGATCGAGCAGAGCCTGTTGCAGCGCAACCTGAGCGACAAAGTGCCGCTGGCCGAGCGCTACTGGGTCTGGCTGAAGGGCATCGTCCTCCACTGGGACTGGGGCGAGGCGCCGAAGGGCGGCGACGTCAACGGCGAGGTCGCGCGGCGCATCCTGGTCAGCCTCCGCTTGATCACCATCGGATCGTTGATGGGCACTGTCGTCGGCGTCGCGCTCGGCGCATGGACGGCCACCCGCCAGTACAAGCTGTCCGACCGCGGCATCACCTTCGGGTCGCTGTTCATCCTCTCGGTCCCGGCCTTCGTCGTCGCCGGCGTCCTCCAGGTGTGGGCGACCCGGGTCAACGGCGCGACAGGCACCCGGGTGTTCGAGTTCGTCGGCGAGACGGGCCCGCACGGCGACTACGTCGGCGCGGCGTTCGTCGACCGGATCCAGCACCTGCTGCTGCCCACGATCGTGCTCATCCTGATCAACGCCGCGTTCTTCAGCCGGATCCAGCGAAACCTGATGCTCGATTCGCTGGGATCCGATTACGTCCGGACCGCGCGGGCGAAGGGGCTGCGCCAGTCGAAAGCGGTGATGCGGCACGCGCTGCGCACCTCACTGATCCCGACCGGGACCTACTTCGCCTTCAGCGTGGCCACCCTGTTCACCGGGGCCACCTTCATGGAGATCATCTTCTCGTTCCATGGCATGGGTGAGTACGCGGTCTCCACCATCAACGGCCAGGACGTGCACGGCGCGGTAGCGGCCGCGGCGTTCGGCGGCGTGACGGTACTCGTCGGGGCCATCCTGGCCGACATCATGGTCGCGATCCTCGACCCGCGGGTCAGGCTGAGCTGAGGGCGTCGATGGCAGAGAACTTGGTGGAGGTCGCCGGGGAGGAGCCCGTCGAGAACCTGGCGCCACCGGCCGGCGACACCCGGCACATCAGCCGATCGCGCCTGGTGTTGCGCCGGTTCCGTCGGAACAAGACCGCCGTTCTCGGCCTGGTGATCATCGCTCTGCTCGTGCTGCTGGCGCTGGTCGGCCCGTTGCTGTCCCCTTGGGGGTACGACGAGATCGACCGTCGCGCGTACCTCAAGCCGCCGTCGGACCAGCACCCGTTGGGCACCACCCAGGCGGGCCGCGACATGCTCGCGCTCACCCTGCGCGGCCTGCGCAAGTCGTTGTTGATCGGCTTGCTCGTCGCTGTGCTCTCCACCGGCATCGCGGCCATCGTCGGTTCCTTCGCGGCCTACTTCGGCGGCTGGTTCGAGCGCGTGGCGCTGTGGGTGACCGACCTGCTGCTGGTGGTGCCGTCGTTCCTGATCCTTGCCGTGTTCAGCACCGGCGGCCCGCGAGGACCGAACGCCTGGCTGCTGCTCGTGGTCCTGCTGGCGCTGTTCAGCTGGATGCTGAGCGCGCGGGTGGTCCGCAGCCTGACGCTGTCGATCAAGGAGTACGACTACGTCCGAGCGGCGCGGTTCATGGGCCTGTCCGCCCCGCGCACGATCGTCCGGCACATCCTGCCCAACATCTCCTCGTTGCTGATCATCGACGCGACGCTGAACGTGGGTGGCGCGATCCTGGCCGAGACGAGCCTGTCGTTCTTCGGTTTCGGGGTGCAATCCCCCGACATCTCACTCGGCACCCTGCTCGGCCAGGGCGCACGCCAGTTGAACAACTTTCCCTGGCTGTTCACCGGTCCGGCCGTCATCGTGGTGATCCTCGTCCTAAGCGTCAACGCGGTCGGTGACGGACTGCGAGACGCGCTGGACCCGGGCTCGGCCTCCGGAGGCACCGCCCGATGAGCACAACCACGCGACCGGCCAAGGCCCGGCGAACGACGTCCGGCACCGTTCTCAGCGTCCGTGACCTCCAGGTCACCTTCCCCAGCGAGGCCGGGCCGGTGCAGGCGGTCCGTGGGCTCTCGTTCGACCTTGCCGCTGGCGAGTCGATGGCGATCGTCGGTGAGTCGGGCTCGGGGAAGTCGGTCACCTCCCTGGCGATCATGGGCCTGCATCCGCGTACCGCGCGCATTCGCGGATCGATCACCCTGCACGGCGACGAGCTTCTCGGCCGCAGCGACGAGTCCATGTCGGCACTGCGCGGTGAGTCGATCGCGATGATCTTCCAGGACCCGCTCTCGGCACTCACGCCCGTGTACACGGTCGGCGACCAGATCGTCGAAGCCATCCGCATCCACCACGACGTCAGCAAGTCGGCGGCGTCGGCGCGCGCCGTCGAACTGCTCGACCTGGTCGGGATTCCCAACCCACAGGTGCGGGTGAAGTCGTTCCCACACGAGTTCTCCGGCGGGATGCGGCAGCGGGCGATGATCGCGATGGCGATCGCCAACGACCCGGACGTGATCATCGCCGACGAGCCGACAACCGCGCTCGACGTGACCATTCAGGCGCAGGTGCTGGAAGTGCTGAAGAAGGCCCAACGGGAGACCGGGGCGGCCCTCATCACCATCACCCACGACCTCGGTGTCGTCGCCGGCATCGCCGACCGGGTGACGGTGATGTACGCAGGCCGCCCGGTCGAGCAGGGCACGGTGGCGGAGATCTTCTACCAGCCGCGGATGCCGTACACGATCGGACTGCTGGGGTCGGTGCCGCGCCTGGACGACACGGAGCGACGGGCGCTGCCGACGCTCGAAGGCACTCCCCCGTCGGTGCTCGAGCTCCCGCCGGGTTGCCCCTTCGCGCCCCGCTGCCCGCTCGCGACCGAGGAATGCCGGGCGGCCGAGCCTGCGTTGCTGAGCGTCGGTCGCTCTGACCGCAGCTGGACGGGGGCCCAGCCGGCGAGGCCGACGGATGCCCCTGACCATCTCGCATCCTGCCTCTACTCCGATCGGATCGCCGCCGAGGGGCTCGGCTACGCCGAGATCTTCCCGATCCCGGACATTCCGGAGCCGCAGCTGGGTCGAATCCCCCGCGAGGCACGAGAGACCGTCCTCGAACTGGAGCGGATGCAGCGGCACTACCCGCTGATGAAGGGAGCGGTGTTCCGCCGCCGGATCGGCACTGTGTACGCGGTGGACGGCATCGACCTGCAGATCAAGAAGGGCGAGACCCTCGGCCTCGTCGGCGAGTCCGGCTGCGGGAAGACATCGACGCTGCTGGAGGTGCTCAACCTCAAGCCGCCGACCGGAGGCACCGTCGTGGTGCTCGGCCGAGAGGTGAGCGGGCTCAGCCGGGCCGACCGCAAGGCGATGCGCCAGGACGTCCAAGTCGTCTTCCAGGACCCGATGGCCTCCCTCGATCCGCGGATGCCCGTCTTCGACCTGATCGCCGAGCCGATGCGGGTGTTCGGGTACGAGAGGGCACGGGTGGCGGAGCGGGTGGAGACGCTGATGCGCCTCGTCGGGCTCGAACCCTCCCACGCCAGCCGATACCCGCAGCAGTTCTCCGGCGGTCAGCGTCAGCGCATCGGGATCGCCCGCGCGCTGGCATTGGAGCCGAAGCTGGTCGTGCTGGACGAGCCCGTGTCCGCCCTGGACGTCTCCATCCAGGCCGGTGTGATCAATCTGCTGGACGATCTGAAGGCACGACTCGACCTTTCCTATCTGTTCGTCGCCCATGACCTGGCAGTGATCCGGCACATCGCCGACCGGGTGGCGGTGATGTACCTCGGCCGGATCGTCGAAATCGGTGAGACCGATGCAGCGGCACTACCCGCTGATGAAGGGAGCGGTGTTCCGCCGCCGGATCGGCACTGTGTACGCGGTGGACGGCATCGACCTGCAGATCAAGAAGGGCGAGACCCTCGGCCTCGTCGGCGAGTCCGGCTGCGGGAAGACATCGACGCTGCTGGAGGTGCTCAACCTCAAGCCGCCGACCGGAGGCACCGTCGTGGTGCTCGGCCGAGAGGTGAGCGGGCTCAGCCGGGCCGACCGCAAGGCGATGCGCCAGGACGTCCAAGTCGTCTTCCAGGACCCGATGGCCTCCCTCGATCCGCGGATGCCCGTCTTCGACCTGATCGCCGAGCCGATGCGGGTGTTCGGGTACGAGAGGGCACGGGTGGCGGAGCGGGTGGAGACGCTGATGCGCCTCGTCGGGCTCGAACCCTCCCACGCCAGCCGATACCCGCAGCAGTTCTCCGGCGGTCAGCGTCAGCGCATCGGGATCGCCCGCGCGCTGGCATTGGAGCCGAAGCTGGTCGTGCTGGACGAGCCCGTGTCCGCCCTGGACGTCTCCATCCAGGCCGGTGTGATCAATCTGCTGGACGATCTGAAGGCACGACTCGACCTTTCCTATCTGTTCGTCGCCCATGACCTGGCAGTGATCCGGCACATCGCCGACCGGGTGGCGGTGATGTACCTCGGCCGGATCGTCGAAATCGGTGAGACCGATGCGGTCTACGACCACCCGACCCACCCGTACACACAGGCCCTGCTGTCGGCGATCCCGATCCCCGACCCCGACAAGGAACGCACGCGCACCCGCATCCTGCTCCGCGGCGACCTGCCGAGCCCGGCCAACCCGCCGTCGGGTTGCCGGTTCCGGACGCGGTGCCAGAAGTTCCCGGCCCTGAGCGACGCCGAGCAGAGCCGCTGCATCGACGTCGAGCCTGCGCTGATCGAAGTCGGCCATGTTGACCACACGTCTGCCTGCCACTTCAACGAGGAAGTGGCGGTCGTCTGATGCATCGAACCGCCCGCTGCCGATGACTCGCCCGCGTCGTCGTCGTAAAGTGCACGCGTGTCGGGTGGACAGAACGCCCGCTCGACAAAACATCCCGGTGGAGGACATGTGATCAAGCGCAAACTTCTCGCGATTCCCCTCGTCGTCGGCGTCCTGGTGGTGGCCGGTTGCGGCGGCGGAGGCAATGGCGGTAGCGGTGGCGGCGGCTCCACGGACGAGCCAACTCTGGCCCCCATCTCCGCTCAGGACATCAACCCCCAGGACCGCGCGAATCTCGCCCAGGGCGGGGAGTTGCGGCTGGATGTTTCGGACTGGTGCGGCAGCTGGAACAACGTCACGGCGAGCTGCAACAACGACGATCTGACCAAGGCGCTGGCACCGGTTGCGCCACGCTGGTTCAGCGTCGACGCCAAGGGCGTCATCACCCCGAATCCGGACTTCGTGGAGTCCGCCGACGTGACCTCCACGTCGCCGACCGTGGTCGCGTTCAAGCTGAACCCGAAGGCCGTCTGGGGCGACGGTGCACCCATCACCGCCAAGGACGCCATCGCATCCATCAAGGCCTGCGACGGAACCGACAAGAAGTTCCAGTGCGTCACCACCCAGGGCTACGACCAGGTGAAGACCATGGAGCAGGGCGCCAGCGAATTCGAGTTCACGGTCACCTTCAAGGCGGCCTACCCCGACTGGTCGTCGCTGTTCAGCGGAGTCCCCAGCGTTCAGCGCGCGGAGAGCGTCAAGGACGCCGACACCTTCAACAAGGGGTGGAAGGAGCCCGACAACAACTGGTTCAGCGGGCCCTACAAGGTCGAGAGCTTCGACAAGACCCAAAAGGTGCTGACCCTCGTTCCGAACGACAAGTGGTGGGGCGCCAAGCCGCTGCTGGACAAGATCAGCTTCCGCGCCATCGCCCCCGAGGCACTCGGTGCGGCATTCGAGAACGGCGAGATCGACGCCTTCGACATCGGGATCGAGCCGGACGCCTACCAGCGGGCACTGAAGGTGGGCGACGCTCAGGTCCGCAAGGCGGCCGGGCCCAACTTCCGCCACTTCACCTTCAACACCAAGGCCGAGTTCCTCTCCGACGTCAAGATCCGGCAGGCCGTCGTGAAGGGCCTGGACCGGGAAGCCATCGGCGCTTCGGACCTGGCCGGCATCGACTGGCCCGTCCGTCCGCTGAACAACCACATCCTGCTCGAGAACCAAGAGGGATACGCCGACTCGGCGAAGGCGACCGGGATCGACTTCGATCCTGAAGGCGCCAAGGCTGACCTCGACGCACTCGGCTGGAAGGCCGGCGCCGACGGGATCCGCGAGAAGGACGGGAAGAAACTCGAGATCGGGTTCTCCCAGCTGCACGGCGTCGCCGCGTCGGAGAACGAGGCACTGCAGGTGCAGAACCAGCTCAAGGACATCGGGATCAAGGTCAACATCACCGACGTCCCGATCGCCAAGTTCCAGGACGGCTCAGTCCTGGTTCAGCACGAGTTCGGCATCATCGCGTTCAGCTGGATCGGCACTCCGTACCCGTTCACCTCGATCAAGCAGATCTACGGCACCGATCAGGAGAGCAACTTCGCCCAGCTGTCGATGCCGGAGGTTGACAAGCTGATCGCGCAGATCGACGTCGAGGTCGATCCGGCGAAGCGGATCGAGCTGGCCAACCAGGCCGACCAGATCATCTGGGAGAACGTCCACACCCTCCCGCTGTACCAGCGCGATGCGGTCTACGACCACCCGACCCACCCGTACACACAGGCCCTGCTGTCGGCGATCCCGATCCCCGACCCCGACAAGGAACGCACGCGCACCCGCATCCTGCTCCGCGGCGACCTGCCGAGCCCGGCCAACCCGCCGTCGGGTTGCCGGTTCCGGACGCGGTGCCAGAAGTTCCCGGCCCTGAGCGACGCCGAGCAGAGCCGCTGCATCGACGTCGAGCCTGCGCTGATCGACGTCGGCCATGTTGACCACACGTCTGCCTGCCACTTCAACGAGGAAGTGGCGGTCGTCTGATGCATCGAACCGCCCGCTGCCGATGACTCGCCCGCGTCGTCGTCGTAAAGTGCACGCGTGTCGGGTGGACAGAACGCCCGCTCGACAAAACATCCCCGGTGGAGGACATGTGATCAAGCGCAAACTTCTCGCGATTCCCCTCGTCGTCGGCGTCCTGGTGGTGGCCGGTTGCGGCGGCGGAGGCAATGGCGGTAGCGGTGGCGGCGGCTCCACCGACGCGCCGACTCTGGCCCCCATCTCCGCTCAGGACATCAACCCCCAGGACCGGGCGAATCTCGCCCAGGGCGGGGAGTTGCGGCTGGATGTTGCGGACTGGTGCAGCAGCTGGAACAACCTCACCGCGAGCTGCAACAACGACGATCTGACCAAGGCGCTGGCGCCGGTTGCGCCACGCTGGTTCAGCGTCGACGCCAAGGGCGTCATCACCCCGAATCCGGACTTCGTGGAGTCCGCCGACGTGACCTCCACCTCGCCGACCGTGGTCGCGTTCAAGCTGAACCCGAAGGCCGTCTGGGGCGACGGAGCACCCATCACCGCCAAGGACGCCATCGCGTCGGTCAAGGCCTGCGACGGGACCGACAAGAAGTTCCAGTGCGTCACCACGCAGGGCTACGACCAGGTGAAGACGATCGAGCAGGGCGCCAGTGAATTCGAGTTCACCGTCACCTTCAAGGCGGCCTACCCCGACTGGTCGTCGCTGTTCAACAACATCCCCAGCGTCCAGCGCGCAGAGAGCGTGAAGGACGCCGACACCTTCAACAAGGGGTGGAAAGAGCCCGACAACGCCTGGTTCAGTGGCCCCTACAAGGTCGAGAGCTTCGACAAGACCCAGAAAGTGCTGACCCTCGTACCGAACGACAAGTGGTGGGGCGCCAAGCCACTGCTGGACAGGATCAGCTTCCGCGCCATCGCCCCCGAGGCACTCGGGGCAGCATTCGAGAACGGCGAGATCGACGCGTTCGACATCGGGATCGAGCCGGATGCCTACCAGCGGGCGCTGAAGGTGGCCGACGGTCAAGTTCGCAGGGCGGCCGGGCCCAACTTCCGCCACTTCACCTTCAACACCAAGGCGGAGTTCCTCTCCGACGTCAAGATCCGGCAGGCCGTGGTGAAGGGATTGGACCGGGAGACCATCGGCGCTTCCGACCTCGCCGGCATCGACTGGCCCGTCCGTCCCCTGAACAACCACATCCTGCTCGAGAACCAAGAGGGATACGCCGACTCGGCCAAGGCGACGGGGATCGACTTCGATCCTGAAGGCGCCAAAGCCGACCTCGACGCGCTCGGCTGGAAGGCCGGCGCGGACGGGATCCGGGAGAAGGACGGCAAGAAGCTCCAGATCGGATTCTCGCAGCTGCACGGCGTCGCGGCCTCGGAGAACGAGGCACTGCAGGTGCAGAACCAGCTCAGGGACATCGGGATCAAGGTCAACATCACCGACGTCCCGAGCCCAGCTGTCGATGCCGGAGGTTGACAAGCTGATCGCGCAGATCGACGTCGAGGTCGATCCGGCGAAGCGGATCGAGCTGGCCAACCAGGCCGACCAGATCATCTGGGAGAACGTCCACACCCTCCCGCTGTACCAGCGGCCGGAGCTGATCGGCGTCAAGGCGAAGCTCGCCAACTATGGCGCGTTCGGGTTGTCCGCCAAGGCTTTCCCCTGGGAGAACGTGGGTTTCCAGAAGTAATCCCTGGACGCATCACGCGGAGGGCCGGTCGAGTGGACCGGCCCTCCGCTGCGTTGTTGCCTGCGACGCTCGGACACGAGGATGCGTGCCATCACGCCCCGGCGAACTACGCTGTGACATACCCCTTGACTTCCGAGACCCACGATGATCGGGAACGGGTACCCGATCAGAGGGATGCGAATGGATCACCAACGCGACCGACCGCGCTACTCCATCGTCATTCCCGCCTTCAACGAGGCGGAGTACCTGCCTGCCACCGTGGCGTCCTTGCAGGGCCAGGACTACACCGGGGCGTTCGAGATCGTCGTGGTGGACAACAACAGCAGCGATGGCACCGCCGAGGTCGCCCGCGCGTTGGGCGCCGCGGTCTTCCACGAATCGCGTCAGGGCGTCTGTGCGGCCCGCCAGCGGGGCGCTGAGGCGGCGCTCGGGGAGATCCTGATTTCGGCAGACGCCGACACCATCTACCCGCCGCATTGGCTGTCGACGGTGGACCGGACGTTCTCCGAGCATCCGGACGCGGTCGCGGTCGCGAGTCCGTGCCGGTACACCAATCCGGCCTGGTGGGCGGCGCTGCTGCCGGCCGCGCTGTTCGGCCTCGTGGGCTTGATCGCCCACCTCTTCGGCCCCGTGTTCTACATCAGCGCCGCGAACTTCGCCGTCCGCCGTAGCGCCTTTCCGGGGTACAACCCCGAACTCACTCAAGGCGGTGACGAGCTCGATCTCGTCCGCCGGGTGCGCAAGCACGGTCGCGTCATCTGGAACGCGCGCAACACGGTGCTGACGTCGCCGCGCCGGTTCGGACGCGGCATGCTCTACACCCTCTTCTACTACGTCGCGGTCTGCTACCTCCTGACCTATGTGGTCAATCGGATCTCGGGCCGCCGCACGATGGGGATGGCGCCCGCGTTTCGGACTCGGCGGGCGCGGCGGGACCGCCAAGACCAGCGCGACGACGAGCATGAAGTGATCGGCCTGGTAGATGTGGAATTGCCCGTCTGCGGCCAGTTCGTGGAGGCCGTGCTCACTGTCGTCGGCATGCCCATGCAACATGGTGCCGAGGACGGCGATCGCACTGCCCAGGCAGCCGCAGACCGCGCCGATACGCAGGAAGGGGCGGGCGGGTGGCGCTGCCGCTCCCGTCGGTTCCACCGAACTCATCCCAGACTCCTTGTCGCAGGCACGTCCACCGCCGGACCCAGAGGCTCAGAACGCCTACGGGCGTTCCAGATACCTGCTCCGCGGAGTCACGCCAGGCCGGATTGGGACCACAGCGCGCTCCTGGCAGGCCATCGACGACGACAGCGACGCTGACGACTCCGGCGTGGTGGGATTCGCCGACGCACTTCGCGACGCCTTGGCCGCGGCGGACGATGCCAGGCTTGACAGAGTCTTCGGGCCATGGATGCGGTCTGGGGAGCTTCAGGGGATCGGTTGGGGGGACGTCACCGCCGAGGAGCAACGCGCCTTCGCCGACGAGCTCCGAGACCTGGCCCAACGCCTTCGAAGGGCGGAGCATCGGCTGCATCTCTATTGGCGCGAATAGCGCGCGTGACGCTGGCAGCAGCGAATCGGACACGGGGCGAGACGACGCAGGCATTGGACGGAGATGACTCAGACCGAGACTGAACGTATTCCCTAGTGGGACGCAACTTGCGGGTGGTGGAGCTAAGGGGATTCGAACCCCTGACCTTCTCATTGCGAACGAGACGCGCTACCAACTGCGCCATAGCCCCATGCGTCAGAGCATTGCTCCGAACGCGTCGGAGACTTTACCACCGTCAGGCGGAAGCGATCTCCCGCTCGTCGCCCGTGGCCGATTCGCCGGCGGTGTCGAGGTCCGACGCGTCCGAGACCGGCGCGTCAGCCGTCACGGGTGGGGCGACCCTGCTGGACGGCACCACTGCCGGGCCTGACAGGTCGATCGTGCGTACGGTCCGCGGAGCCAGCGGCTTCGACACGTACGTGGGCATCGTGATCGGAACCGGGTCCCAGAGCGCGCCACCCTGTCCGACTGCTGCAACCGCTGCGACGGGCTCGCTCGGGGCGAGACTGACGGCTGCGGCAACGTCCTTGCGCGCCAGGAAGACCGTGCGCTCGTCGCTTCCTCGAATCACCTCGTCGTAGCGCTCATCCAGGCTCACCCGCATCCGCTGCACGCTCAGCCGCGCCACCACGACGAAGGCCGCCAGCAGCCCGCCTGGAATCGCGGCCGACCACCACGGAATCAGTCCCGAGGCACACAGCCCGACCACCAGGCTCAGCGCCGCCAGCAGGACGACGAGAACCCGACGACGGCGGACCGCTGCCGTCTGCTCGAGACGGCGCAGATCCCGGATCGCGGCACGCCGCGTCGCAGGGGTGGAGACCTCGAAGGCTTCGATCTGCTCCAGATCCTGATTCAGCAGCGGGGCCGTGCCGCTGCGGACCACGCGCATCGAGTCGGCAAAGCGGTCGGTGGGGTCGGTGGCACTGACGCTCTCGACCTCGCGTCTCCTGGCGAAATGAGGCACGAGATATGCCAGCCAGGCGATCGCGATCGCACCGAAGATCAGCCCTGTCGTCCCCACACGCAGACCGTATGCAACCGCCGCGGCGGCCCCGGTGATCTGTCCCGGTGTGTCGCACAACACCCGGCATCCGCGCGGTCGCGCACCAGTGGCGACGTCCGGCTAGCGGAGCCGGCTCTCCCAGCGGCGTACCAGGCCGCCCGGCACCTCTTCGGCGTTCAACGCGAAGACGAGGTGGTCGCGCCAGTCGCCGTCGATGTGCAGGTACCGCGGGCGCATCCCTTCGGGGCGGAAGCCCAGCTTCTCCACGACCCTGAGGCTGCGCAGATTCTCCGGCCGGATGGCGATCTCGATCCGATGCAGGCCCAAGTCCTCCCAGCAGTAATCGACCGCCATCGCCACCGCCGTCGGGATGATGCCGCGGCCGGCCAGTCGCTGGTCGACCCAATAGCCGATCTGGGCGCACGCCGCACTGCCGCCCATGATGCCGTTGACCGTGATCTGGCCGGCCAACGCGGGTTGCTGCCTCCCGGGCACCGCGTCGTACCAGACGAGCCACGGCAGCATCCGCCCCTCGCGGGCCTCCCGGTTGACCATTCGGACCAGCCCCGCGAACGTCGTCGGCCAGACCGGAGAGCGCGGCGGCATGGTCGACTCCCAGGGGGCGAGCCAGGCCGAATTGGCCGATCGGACCCGATCCCAGACACGCCGGTCGCGCTGGCGCATCGGCGCGAGGATGACCGAGCCGCGCTGGAGAACGACCGGCCACCGATGCCGGGGCTGCTTTGCCGACTCGGCGGTCCAGTCCGAACCGAGTTCCGATCGAGACATCTCAGTGATCGCCACCCTGCAACTGGCTCACTGCGTGGGCCAGCACCGGAGCCAGCACCGCCATCCCGTCGCGCGCACCCCCGGACGAGCCGGGCAGGTTCACGATCAGCGTTCGGCCCGCGGTCCCCGCGACGCCGCGACTCAACATCGCCGTCGGCACCCCATTCTCGATGCCGTACCGCGCGATGGCTGCGGCGATCTGCGGCACCTCGCGCTCGAGGACCGCTCGGGTCTGCTCCGGAGTCTGATCCTGAGGGCTGAGCCCCGTCCCTCCGGTGGTCAGCACGAGATCGTGCGACGAAGCGACTGCCTCGCGCAGCGCCTCGCCGACAGCGTCGCCGTCGGGCACGACCAGCGGACCGGTCACCTCGAAACCGAGTTCAGCCAGCGCGCTCGCGATGACGGGACCGGAGCGGTCGGCGTAGACGCCCGCGGCGGCGCGCGTCGAGACGGTGATCACGAGCGCCGATCGGGTCACGGGGTCTCTCCGCGCACCCACGAGCCGCTCCGACCGCCCGCCTTGGCGAGGACGCGTACGTCGGTCACCACCGCCGCGCGATCGAGCGCCTTGACCATGTCGATCACGGCAAGCGCCGCGACGCTGACCGCAGTGAGCGCCTCCATCTCGACCCCGGTTCGCTCCCGAGTGCGGACGGTCGCGGTGATCTCCACGCCCTCATCGACGACGGCGGCGGTGACGTCGACGCCGGTCAGGAAGAGCGGATGGCAGAGCGGGATCAACTCGGGCGTGCGCTTGGCCGCCTGGATACCGGCGATCCGCGCTACTGCGAGCGCGTCGCCCTTGGGCACCGCACCCGTCCGCAGCGCCTGCACGCACTCCCGGTTGAGCACCACCCGGCCCGCCGCCGTCGCGCTCCGGACCGTCACGTCCTTGGCCGAGACATCGACCATCCGCGCGTGCCCGGCGTCGTCGAGGTGCGGCAGCCGCTGCTCGGTCACCTCGCTCGGCCTCGGGTTTTCTGGACGTTCTCGACGCCAGCCGGTGTCACGCCAGGTCCTCGTCGAGGAGCCACACGCCGACGTCCTCACCGGCCGCGACGTATTCGGTCTCCGCCGGCAGCAGAACGAGCGCATCAGCGCGCGCGAGGTCGCCGAGCAGGTGCGAACCGTGCCCGCCGGCCAACTCCACCCGCCGGTGCCCCGTGTCACTGGTGCTGACGATGCCGCGCGCGAGCTGTTGCCTCCCCCGGATCGAGGTGATGGCGTGCGCCGCCTGGCAGGTGACCGTCGGGCGTGTGTACGGGCGCACCCCCATCAGCTTGCGGATGACCGGACGCACGAACGCCTCAAAGGAGACGAACGCGCTGACCGGGTTTCCCGGCAGCATGATCATCGGGATCTTGTCGTCGCCGATCAGCCCGAACCCCTGCGGCTTGCCCGGCTGCATCGCCACCGAGGCGAAGTCGCACGGTCCGAGTTCGGGCATCACCGCCTTGACGATGTCGTAGTCGCCCTGGCTGACCCCGCCCGTGGTGAGGATCAGGTCCGCGCGGACCAACTGGTCGGTGATCGCCTCTTTCAACGCTTCCGCGTCGTCCCTGACTCGGCCGATCCGGAAGACCTGCGCTCCGGACGCCTTGGCGGCGGCGGCGAGCAGGTAGGAGTTCGAGTCGAAGATCTGCTGGTCGTTCGCCAGTTCCAGACCGGGATCGACCAACTCCGAGCCGGTCGACAAGACCACGACCCGCGGCCTCGGCCGGACCAGCACCGTGTCCTTGCCGATCGCGGCGAGCAGTCCGATGTCGCGCGGCCCGATCCGGTGCCCAGCGCTGAACAGCTGCTGGCCGCCGACGACGTCCTCACCAACGCGTCGGATGTGCTGACCGGGCTCGCTCGGCTTGTAGACCAACACGTCGCCGACGCCGCGATCGGTGCTCTCGTACGGCACGATCGTGTCCGCGCCGGACGGCACCTGAGCACCGGTCATGATCTTCATCGCGGTGCCCGGCGAGAGCTGGTGCGGGGCCGGCTGTCCGGCCGGGACCTCTCCGAGAACGGGCAGCCCGACGGGCGCATTCTGCGACGCTCCCGCGACATCGTCGGCACGCACCGCATAGCCGTCCATCGCCGAGTTGTCGAAACGAGGCAGGTCCAGCGACGCAGTGACGTCCTCGCACAGACTCAGCCCGACGGCATCAAGCAACTGTTGCCCGAACGGAGGGAGCTCCTCGACACAGGAGAGCAGGTAGTCGCGATGCTCCGCCATCGACCGCAGACCACCCGAGCCAGGATCGGGCGGGGGCGGAAGGGTGGGGCGCAACCGCTCGACCGGAGCCGGGTCGTCGCGCTTCTTGCGGCCGAACAACGCCATGCCCACACCCTAGACTCGCCCATCACGGCATGCCCGGCGCCAAGGCCGGACATGCCGTGCTCGACGCAACCAGGTCAGCCGATCCCCGAGATCCACACCGTGCTCTCGGCCGGCAGGGTCCCGTCGCCGGGCAGCGGTGCGCTACTCAGCCGGACCAGCCCGCGCGGAAGCGGAACGGCATCCGCGCCGAAGTTGCTCACGCAGTGCCAGTCCGGCTGGCCGGGACCGTCGCCGGGACGCACGAAGTGCAGCACCTCGGGGTGTCCTGTCGGGATCCAGCGCAGCTCCTCGACCGTCTGCAGACGCCGTCGCAAGGAGAGCGCCTGCCGGTAGAGCTCCAGCGTCGAACCGGCGACGCCTTCCTGCGCGCTGACGGCCGCCGTCGAGAAAGCGGCAGGCTGCGGCAGGTGCGCGTGCGCACTCCCGAATCCGTACGACTCCCCCTCGTGACTCCAGGGCAGGGGAACTCTGCAGCCGTCGCGGCCCTTGCGGGTGTTCAACGTGCGCGACCAGATCGGATCCTGCAGCGCGGACCACGGCAAGTCAGCGACCTCATGCAGGCCGAGCTCCTCACCCTGGTACAGGTACGCCGACCCGGGAAGCGCGAGCATCAGCAGCGTCGCGGCGCGGGCGCGGCGCAGGCCGACAGCGTGGTCGACCTCGGGCAACGCACCGTCGGTCATCAGCCATTCGTCGAAGTCGATCCCGGTTGGAAGCCCGTACCGCGACGCGTGCCGCACGACGTCGTGGTTCGACAGCACCCACGTGCTGGACGAGCCGACCCGGGCGGCGTCCGCGAGGCAGGCAGAGATCACGTCCCGGAACTCCTGCGCGTCGTACTCGGCTTCAAGCAGGTCGAAGTTGAAGGCCTGGCCGAGGCTCGTCGGACGCGCGTAGAGCGGTCGGCGATCCCGGTGGGCATATGCCTCGGCCACCGCGGTACGTGGCGGGTCGTACTCGTTGAAGATCTCGCGCCATTCGGCGTAGATGCCATGCACCTCGTCGCGGTCGTACAGCGGGTCGCTGCCATCGGTCGGCATCAGGTCGCTCTCCAGACCCGGCCGGCTCCGCAAGGGCTCCGACAGATCCTTCGCGAGCCCGTGGGCCACGTCGACTCGGAAGCCGTCGACGCCACGGTCGGCCCAGAACCGAAGCGTCGCCTTGAAGTCCGCGCGCACCTCCTGGTTGTTCCAGTTGAGGTCCGGCTGCTCCGGCGCGAACAGGTGGCAGTACCACTGCCCCGGCCGCCCGTCCTGGTCGACCGTGCGCGTCCAGGCCGGCCCCCCGAAGTGGGACGCCCAGTCCGACGGCGGCTCTGCGCCGTCCGGAGCGCAGCCGTCGCGGAAGATGTACCGATCGCGCGCGGCCGAGCCCGGCGGCGAGGCGAGTGCCTCGCGGAACCACGGATGGCGGTCGGAGGTGTGGTTCGGCACGATGTCGACGACGACCCGGAGCCCTGCGGCATGCGCCACGGCGATCAGCCGGTCGAAATCGGCGAGTGTGCCGAGTTCCGGCGCGACCGCCCGGTGGTTGACGACGTCGTAGCCGCCGTCGGCGAGCGGGGACGGATAGAACGGGCTGAGCCAGATCGCGTCCACCCCCAGCCCTGCGAGGTAAGGAATCCGCGACGTGATGCCCCGGAGGTCGCCCAGCCCGTCGCCATCGCTGTCGGCGAAGCTCCGGGGGTAGATCTGGTAGACCGTCGCCTGCCGCCACCAGTCGGTGGAGGGTGCGAGCTTGTCGGTGAGGAGGGCGTTGTCGAGCACGGCGCAACCATTCCTTTTGCTCGAGGAGGGAATCTGGGTGAAAGCGTTTGTGCAAGCGCTTGCATCCAAGCCTAAGAAAGGCAAGCCCGCTGGTCAACGCCAGATCGGCAGACCGGCACGTTAGTCTCGTCACAACGAATAGAAAGCGCTTGCAGACAGCCGTTGTCGAGCCGGGAGAGGTGGGGGTGTGGCAGACCGACCCGCAAGCATGGCCGACGTGGCCGCGTTGGCCGGCGTATCGGTCCCGACCGTGTCTCGAGCGCTCCGCTCGTCGCCATTGGTCTCCCCCGAGACGGCGGCCCGAGTCGCGGCAGCAGCGGAACAACTCTCGTTCTCGGTATCGCGGACAGCCTCGAGCTTGGCCACCGGGAAGCTCAATCGGATCGCCGTACTCGTCAGCGGACCGATCGGCGCGTGGTTCAACGCATCACTGCTCGAAGCGATCTACGGGTCGCTGCACGACGCCGGGCAGGAGCTCCTCATCTACCGCACGTTGCACGACAGCGACCGCGCAGAGTTCTTCGCCACCCTGCCCGCACGCCGGAACGCGGACGCCCTGATCGTCGCCTCGGTGAACCTCACCGGCGCGCAGCGTGCCCGGCTCCGCGAACTCGCGATGCCGCTGGTCTACGTCAACCAACAGGTGAACGGGGCGCCGTCCGTGCAGGTCGACGACGCCGCCGGCACCGCCTCGGGGACGCGACACCTGCTCTCTCTCGGGCACCGCCAGATCACGTTCGTGGGACTGAACTACCGCGGCCGGGACCGCGCGTATCGCGCCATGCAGCGCGCGGACGGATACCGGCAGGCGATGGCGGCAGCGGGAATCGACCCGGCCGAGGTGAACGTCCTTAAGGTCGCCAACTACGACGATGGGGGCAGCGCGGTCGAGCAGATCCTGGCACTGCCGATCCGCCCGACCGCGGTGGTCTTCGAATCGGATCAGCTGGCGATGAGCGCCATGCCGCGACTGCGGCAGGAACGGATCCGGGTGCCTCAGGATTTGTCCCTCGTCGGGTTCGACGACCACGCGATGGCCGCCTACGTCGGCTTGACGACCGTTGCGCAGCCCCTCGACCTGATGGGCCGCGAGGCGGTCGAGATGGCGCTGACTCTTGCCGCCGGGGAGTCACCGACCCGGCTGGAGCTGACCGTCGGCACTCCACTGATTGCCCGCGAGAGTTCGTCTCCGGTGCACCCCCGCGACCTGGCGCAGGGAATCCTGCTCAACCACGGGCGAGCAGGCGGGGGGCCCGCAGCACCCTGACTACGCTGACCGGGTGTCCGCGGAGGAAAGCCACTGGAGTCGGTCGTCGACATCCAGCCCGGATCCCATGAGCGACGCCGACCACGCCGCCATCGGGCTTGCCAAACAGCGATTGCGCAGAGCGGTCGCCCTGCGGCGGCGCGCGAGGCCTGAGCCGCAGCGTCGAGACGATGACCGAGCCCGGCTGGACGTGATGCTGGCCACGCTGCAGGCCAGCCGTCCGGACACGGTCGCCGCGTACCTCTCGCTCGGCTCCGAGCCGGATTGCCTGCAGCTCGTGGCGTGGCTGCACACGCAACACATCCGCGTCTTGTTGCCGGTGCTCACCGATGGCGCGGAGCGGCTTGGTGCACCATGCTGGGCGGCGTACGGCGGACCGGACCGTCTGCGCAGCGGATACCGCTCGATCCTCGAACCCTCGACGACCGCGCTGGGCTCCGGCGCGCTTGGGGAGGCCGACCTGATCGTGTGCCCCGGGGTGGCCGCGAATCGCGACGGGGACCGACTCGGACGTGGCGGGGGTTGGTACGACCGGGCGCTCGGCTTTGCAGCTCAGAGCGCGCCGGTCTGTGTGTTGCTGAACGCCGACGAAGTGCTGGCTGCCATTCCGACCGAGCCGTGGGATCGCCGCGTCGACCTGATCGCCACACCGACCGAACTCATCGCCTGCTGACCAGCGCAGGCGCTCGACAGCCGGTCAGCCGCCGCGACTGATGGCGAACCCGCTCTCGCCGCGGACGTCCTCGTCGAAGACCTCGACCCGGACGACCTGGGCTCTGGACGGCCCCCGGTGGGCCCATCCGACCAGCGATTCGACGTTCGCTTCAGCGCCTTCGAACACCGCCTCCACGGTCCCGTCCGGGCGATTCGCCACCCAGCCTGCCACCCTGTGGGCGACGGCTTCGCGGCGGCAGGTGTCGCGGAAGAAGACTCCCTGAACACGTCCGTAGATCACCAGCCGCCGCCGGATCATCGGGACTGCGTGTCGGCTCGCCCCCTCACCCACGAGCCGAGCGTACGCCGTCCGGTCAGGCCGCCACGCTCGGATCGAAGCGGGCCGCGAGCTGCTGCCCATGGGACTTCGCGTCCTGCTCAGCCCGGCGACCCAGATCGTCGGCGAGGTCCTTGAACTGGTCGAGAGCCGGATTGACACCCACCAGCGTGAACTCCTTCTCCACCACAGTGAGGTCGAGCTTCCACACGTCGGCGAGGATGCGCCGCATCCAGCCGGTCGCGTGGTCCCAGCCCTCGCGCGGGGTGCCCGCGGCGTAGTGACCGCCACGCACCGTGACCAGCGCTGCAGGCTTCCCGGCGATCGCCGGCTCGGCGCCGAAGGCAAGCCTCGGATCGGTGATTGCCAAGTCGACCCAGGTCTTGAAGTGCTCCGACACCCCGAAGTTGTACAGAGGCACGGCGAACAACAGGGCGTCCGCGGCGACCAGGGCGTCGACCTCCGCGGCTGCGTGCGCCGCTGCGGCGCGCTGCGCGATCGACCGCTCGTGCGCGGGGGTCCATGCCGCGGAGACCGCCGCGGCCCACGCGGTTGCAGGGACGGGATCAGTGCCGAGGTGACGGCGGGTGACCACGCTCGCGGGATGGGCCTCGACCCACTCCTGCTCCACGATGTCGGCGAGTTCACGGCTGTGCGATCCGTCGACTCGGATGCTGGCGTCCACGCGGTAGAGGGAGGGGGAACTGCTCACTGCTGCTCCTGATGCTCGTATGTCGATGCTGAGTATCTGTGGCGACGCTGCCTGGCCGAACCTTTTACATTGCTGCTTGGCTCTAGCCTGCTACTTCGAAAATACTAGCACCTGCGCCGCGTGGCGCACGAGGGTACGATCCGAGCTATGGCCGAGCCGCTTTCCGAGGACGTGGCTGTCATCGACTCTGCTTGTCAGGACGGGATGCGGCGTGCGTTCGACTTCCTCGGCAAGCGCTGGAACGGGATGATCCTGGCAAGCCTGCATGGCGGTCCGTTGGGATTCGCCGATCTGCGCCGCAGGGTTGGCGGCATCACCGATTCGGTCTTGTCAGATCGGCTGAACGAGCTGTGGCACACCGGTTTGGTCGAACGCACGGTGACCGACACCCGTCCACCCGGCGTGCTGTACAAGCTGTCGCCGGTCGGCGTCCGCCTGCTACCGGTGTTGCGCCAGCTCGGCGAGTGGGCGAACACGCACCTGCCGGAGGGTGGCTGCCCGTCGCTGCGGTGACGGCGAGCACGACGCGACACGAGCCGACGTAGCTGCTACGAACGTGTCCCGTGAGCTCGCCTCACTGTGGCCCGCGGGCCCGCATGGGCGAGCTGGCGAGGCCCTCGGACTCGTGAACCTCCGCCATCGGGCCTCCTCGCCATCCTCGTACGCCATACGCAGCCACCCGCTAGGCGATGGCAATGACGATCGCGACCTGCTGCCCGGCGCCCACCGGGACAGACACACCTACGGAAGGCTCCGACAGCACCATCTCGGTCGCCAGCGTCTCGGCCTTGATCAGCTCTGCGTGCACCTCGACCGCGGCACGTACGTCGGCGTCCCCGCCCAGTGTCAAGACGATCCGGTCGCTGACGTGGAGTCCGGCGTCCCGACGCGCCTGCTGGACAGCGCGGACCACGTCGCGGGCCAAGCCTTCGGCGGCGAGCTCTGGGGTCACCTCGGTGTCGAGCACCACGAAGCCGCCGGACGGCAGCATCGCGGCAGCCCGCTGCTGGCCCGGACGCGCATCGGCGACCACAGTCTGCAGGGTGAACTCGCCCTCCATCAGGTCGATGCCGCCCGCCGTGACCAACCCGTCGGGCCGGACCGACCAGTCGCCGGACTTGCTGGCCCGGATGGCGCTCTGTACCTCGCGGCCCAGCCGAGGTCCGGCAGCCCGGGCGTTCACGGTCAGGACCTGGCGCACGTCCTGCGATGCCGCGCCCGCGTCGGCCAGTTCGGCGAGTCGAAGCTCGCGCACGTTGAGCTCATCACGGATCAGCGCGGAGAACGGCTGCAGCGCGGAAGCATCGTCGACGACGACGGTCAGGGAACGCAACGGCAGGCGTACCCGAAGGCCCTCGGACTTCCGCAGCGCCGACGCGGCCGAACAGATGTCGCGCACGCGGTCCATGGTCGCGACCAAGTGATGATCCGCGGGGAGCGTGGCGGCATCGGGCCAGTCGGCGAGGTGGACCGACCGCTCCCCGGTGAGGCCACGCCAAATCTCCTCCGCGGTCAGCGGGAGCAACGGGGCGACGGCTCGGCAGGTCGTCTCCAGCACGGTGTACAGCGTGTCGAAGGCAGCGAACGAGCCCGCCGACTCGCCGTCCCAGAAGCGGTCCCGGGAACGCCGGATGTACCAGTTCGACAGCACTTCGAGGAAGCTGCGGGTGGCATCGCATGCCGCGGCGACGTTCAACGCATCCAGCTCCGCGGTCAGCGTCGCGACGAACTCGTGGGTCTTCGCCAGGATGTAGCGGTCCAGGACGTCGCTCGATCCCGTCTCCGCGTGTGCGTCGTAGCCAGCTCCCCCGCGGGCGACGCCGGCGTAGAGGCTGAAGAAGTACCACGCGTTCCACAGCGGGATCAGCACCTGGCGGACGCCCTCGCGGATGCCCTGCTCGGTGACGATCAGGTTGCCGCCGCGCAGGATCGGCGACGACATCAAGAACCACCGCATCGCATCGGCACCGTCGCGATCGAAGACCTCGCTCACGTCCGGGTAGTTGCGCAGCGACTTGCTCATCTTCTGACCGTCGCTGCCGAGGACGATCCCGTGGCTGATGCAGCTGCTGAAGGCGGGCCGGTCGAAGAGGGCAGTGGCGAGGACATGCATGGTGTAGAACCAGCCGCGGGTCTGGCCGATGTACTCCACGATGAAGTCGCCCGGGTAGTGGTGCTCGAACCACTCGGCGCTCTCGAACGGATAGTGCACCTGGGCGAACGGCATCGACCCCGAGTCGAACCAGACGTCCAGCACGTCTTCGATCCGGCGCATGGTGGAACGGCCGGTCGGGTCGTCGGGGTTCGGCCGGGTCAACTGGTCGATGAACGGGCGGTGCAGGTCGGGGACTGCGACCCCGAAATCCGCTTCCAGCTCAGCGATCGACCCGTACACATCGATGCGGGGATAGCGCGGATCGTCAGACTTCCAGATCGGAATCGGCGTCCCCCAGAACCGGTTCCGGCTGATCGACCAGTCCCGGGCATTCGCCAGCCACTTGCCGAACTGCCCGTCCTTGACGTGCTCAGGGACCCAGGTGATGCCCTGGTTCAACTCGCCCATCCGCTCCTTGATCCGGGTGACCTCGACGAACCAGCTCGACACCGCCTTGTAGATCAGCGGGTTCTTGCACCGCCAGCAGTGCGGGTACGGGTGGTCGTAGGTCTCCCGTCGCACCAGCACCGTGCCCGCGCTGACCGAACCGGCGGACACCCCCGCGGTGACCGCCTTCAGGTCGTCGATGATCAGCAGGTTTGCATCGAAGACGTGGACGCCCTCGTAGTCGGTGACCTCCGCGGTGAACCTGCCCGCAGCATCGACCGGCACCACAGCCGAGATACCCGCAGCGTCGCAGACCGCCTTGTCGTCCTCGCCGAACGCCGGCGCGAGGTGGACGACGCCGGTGCCGTCCTCGGTGGTGACGAAGTCGCCGGCAAGAACGCGATGCGCGTTCGGGCGGCCGAGGAAGTAGCTGAAGGGCGGGGTGTAGGCGCGGCCGACGAGGTCGGCGCCACGCAGTCGCTGCACGACGCGGTCGGCGGCGTCGTCGCCGAGTTCCCGGCTGTAGGCGCCGAGCCGGGCCTCGGCGAGGACGTACCGCTCATCGCCGTGCTCGACGACGACGTAGTCGACCTCGGGTCCGACGGCAGCGGCGAGGTTGCTCGGCAGGGTCCAGGGGGTTGTGGTCCAGACGAGCAGCAGTTCGCCGGACTCCAGCCGGAGACCCACGGTGACAGCCGGATCCTGCCGCTGCTGATAGACCTCCTCGTCCATCCGCAACTCATGGCTGGACAGTGGCGTCTCGTCGCTCCAGCAGTACGGGAGCACCCGCCAGCCCTCGTAGACCAGGCCCTTGTCGTAGAGCGACTTGAACGCCCACAGCACGCTCTCCATGTACCAGGGCTCGAGTGTTTTGTAGTCGTGGTCGAAGTCGACCCAGCGCGCCTGACGCGTGACGTAGGCCCGCCACTCGGCGGTGTAGCGCAGCACGGATTCGCGGCACGCTGCGTTGAACTGCTCGATGCCGAGGCCGAGGATGTCGTCCTTGGTCTTCAGGCCCAGCTGCGACATCGCTTCCAACTCGGCGGGAAGCCCGTGGCAGTCCCAGCCGAAGCGACGCTCGACGTGCCGACCGCGCATCGTCTGGTAGCGCGGCACGATGTCCTTGACGTAGCCGGTCAGCAGGTGCCCGTAGTGCGGCAGCCCGTTGGCGAACGGCGGCCCGTCGTAGAAGACGAACTCGTTCGCTCCCTGCTCGCCGGCGGGGTTGCGGGCCACCGACGCGGCGAAGGTGTCGTCAGCCTTCCAGAAGGCGAGCACCCGCTCCTCGATCTCGGGAAACCGCGGACTCGCTGGGACGCCTGGCCGCCGGTCTGGATCGACGCCGCCGGCTGCGGCGGACGCATCGGTGGTCTGCTTGGGGTACGTCATCGCGGTCTGCTGCCTCGTCTGTCCGGCACCGGCGCCGCCGGTGCTGCTCGTGTCTGCTGCCACGAGGACGACGTCTCCGCCGCGGTACCACCTCGTTTGCCAGGGCTGCACCACGTCGCTGCCGCCGCCGACCACTCGTAGGGCTGTTACGGGCCCACCCGTCCGGTTCTACTGAAGCCCGGTCTCGCCAGGCTCGTTCTTCCGGAGGCTCACCGGTGATTGCCGGTTCGTCGCCGTCCGACGCAGATCGTACCGGCCGGCAACCGGGGAAGAAACCGAATACCCCGGCACTCAGCCCGCGGGTCGGAGCACAAGGCGGTGGGTCGATTCCTCGCGGACCAGCTCGGCCGAACTGACGAACGGCCAGGTCCGGTTGCCCGTCCACAGCGCGACCTGGTCGTCGTAGTTGCGGTGGTAGGCGTGGCCCGACGAGCCCGTTTGATTCACCCACCGAGACTGGTCCGGGGCGCCGAGATCGACCAGCATCCGCATCGCCGGTCCTGTCGTCACCGCGTAGCCCTCGCGGTCGTCGTAACTCATGGCATTCACCACCGTGGGTCCGCCGGGCACCGGGTAGGCACCGCGGTTGAACAGGGCCTCGACCGGCGCGATACCGCTGCGACCGAGCGTCTGATTCCTCAGCGTGACCGTGTGCAGCCGACCCCATTGCCATCCATCGGTGTCCCGGGCCATCAGGGACGTGATCTCGCGCCGGGCACTGGTGAGCGCGGCGAGCAGGATGTCGTCGCGCGTCTCGACCCGGTCGGTCGTGGTGATGTCGTCCCACCAGGGATTGGTCGGCTCAGCCATCAATCGACTGATCGCGGCGTACCAGCGGTCCCCACCGGCAGGCCAGAGCGACTCCGGCAGCTGGTCGCGGAAGGTCAGCTTGAGGATGTTGTGCACGACCACGTTGAAGTAGGCCGCAGGCGCCGAATCGGCGGGAGCTCGGTAGTCCCACCCCACCAACGTGCTCTGGCCCTCGCGCACCCAGGGGTCGGAGACCTTGATCCGCAGCAGCGTCGGCACGATCTCGTTGGCGAACCGGATCGTGTCGTCGTAGAAGAGGGTCTCCGCCGTGCTCACGTCGAGCTTCTTCGATTCCGCGAGCCGCTCGAGCACCTGCTGGCTGCGCCACCCGTACGAGTAGCTGGAGCCGATCCGGTGCCGGTACTGGGTGCCGATCACCGGCTGGTTCGCCGCCACGATGACACCGCTCGGCGGGTTGCGCACGTAGGGCAGTTCGGCGAAGGGCACCACGCCCTGCCAATCGAACGCCGGATCCCAGCCCGGGGAGGGATGGATCCCGTCGCCCTTGCCGCGCTCGGGCACGGCGCCGGCGAGTTGGTAGCCGATGTTGCCCGCTCTGTCGGCGTAGACGAGGTTCTGCGACGGCGCGCCGAGAAGCGCTGCGGCCGCGCGGAACTGTGCGAAGTCCTGGGCTCCGTTCAGGCCGAGGAGCGCGTCGAGGGTCCGGCCGGGGGCGGTACCCACCCAGCTGAGCGCGACGGCGTAGGACCTGCCGCTCGATTTCGACGGCGCGCTGGCGACGTCGCGCAGCTCCTGGCTCGCGTCCGACAACAGGGGCCCGTGGCGCGAGGATCTGACCCGCACGGTACGGGGATCCTTCTCGCCGCGCACCGCGATCTGCTCGGTCGTCACGGCGAGCGGGAGGTAGCGATCGCCAACCCGGACCGTGTCGCCGCGCACGTCTTCGAGGTAGAGGTCCTGAGCGTCGACATAGCTGGTGGTCAACCCCCAGGCGATCGCCGCGTTCTTGCCGACGACGACGCCTGGGACACCCGCCAGGCTGAAGCCTGCGACATCAAGGGGACAGCCGCTGCCGACCGCGCGACAGTGCAGGCCAACCTGGGTGAACACCGACGGCATGCTGACCCGAAGGTGAGTGTCGTTGGACAGCAGGGCGTCGCCGGACGCGGTGTGCGACCCGCGCACCACCCACGAGTTGGATCCGATCGCCGCGTCGGCGGTGCTCCCGATCGGGACGGGCAAGCCGCGCAGCAGGGTCTGGGCCCGGCGCAGCGCGCCGGCAGCCTGCTCGACCGGCGCCCGCCTGCCGTCGAACGGTTTCCGTGACCCGCGCTCGGCCGTGGGCATGAAGGTGCCGCCGACGATCGCACCCCGTTTGACGATCGGGTCATAGCCAGGGAGCGGGTACGCCGGATAGAGATCATCGGTACGCGCCTGGCCGACTGCGGCCGTCACCAACGACCGATCGACCTCGTCGTCCAGGTCGGCGGCGAGGTCCCAGGCCATCACCTTGAGCCAGGCCAGGGAATCCGCCGGCGTCCACGGCTCGGGTGCGCCCCGAACGCCCTGAGCCGCAAGTAGCCCGTACTCCAGGGACAGGTCGCCGCCGCGATGCTCCCGCAGGTAGGCGTTCACTCCCGCCGCGTAGGCGTCGAGCGCCCGGCGCGCGGCGGGCGACAACAGCTTCAGTTCCTGCTGCGCGACCCGGTACCAGCCCAGGGTCCGGATGTAGGTGTCGGTCTCGACCTGCGACGCCCCGAACAGTTCGCTCAGTCGGCCCGCCGCGATGTGACGTCGCACATCCATCTCGTAGAAGCGGTCCTGCGCATTGACGTAGCCCTGGGCTTCGAAGAGGTCGTCGACGGTGTCGGCGTAGATCCGGGGAACGCCGTACTCGCCGCGGAGCACCTCGACCGAGCCACGAATGCCGGCGAGGTCGACCTCGCCCTCCTGCTGGGGGAACGGGCGCCGGACAGCCCCGACCGATGCGGTGCCGAGGGCAGCCACCACCAGCACGACGACGATGCCGGCGAAGGTCAGCCAGCGG
Source organism: Propionibacteriaceae bacterium (assembly GCA_044225235.1). GTDB lineage: Bacteria > Actinomycetota > Actinomycetes > Propionibacteriales > Propionibacteriaceae > Microlunatus. The sequence continues at coordinate 665,293 of JBGAIX010000001.1, forward strand.
GGCAGATGTCGCACGCGCGTCACTGTAGTGAGCGCACCCGACAAGGCTCGGCTGACCCGCGCGATCGGGACCGCTGGCTCGCTCGCGCCGACGCGAGAACGATCGGGGTTAGCAGTCGCTATGCTTGAGTGCCAACGAGCGCACCGGCTCCCGGTGCCGACGCCACGGCCAGGACAGACGGAGAGCGCGATGCCGACCTACCAGTACCGGTGCACCGAATGCGGTCACGACCTGGAAGCGGTGCAGAAGTTCAGCGACGCGCCGCTGACCGAGTGCCCGAACTGCGGCGGCTCTCTGCGCAAGGTGTTCAACGCGGTCGGCGTCGTCTTCAAGGGCTCGGGCTTCTATCGCACGGACAGCAGGACCAACGGCAAGACCTCCTCTGAGAGCAGCACGACGGGTGCGGCCAAGCCCGCGGCCAGTTCGGGCTCGGGCGAAAAGCCCTCCACCTCCTCAAGCAGCGCGGGCAACGGCGCTGCCACCACGCCCACAGGTACCAAGGCACCTGCGTCGTCCACAGCGACCAGCGGCAGTTGATCCGTCCGGCGCGTCCTGTGGACGACGCGCCGTGACTCTCTCGCCGCCATAGCCTCCGGGCGTGATCCGCCCCAACGCCGCCGAGCCCCGACCCTCGTCGACCCGTCGCCATGTCGCGCGGTCGCGCTCCCGCCCAGCGGGACCGTTGCTGCGCGGCGCCCAGGCTCTGGGTCACGCGGTCGCCTGGCACCGGCGGAGCCTGGCCGCGGTCGCCGCCGCGGTCGCCGTGCTTGCAGCCATCGGCGCCATATCACCGCCCGACGTGCCCCGGACGGCGGTGGTGCGCGCCGCGCGCGACGTCCAGGGCGGCGCTTCCCTGCGGTCCGAAGACCTCGACGTGGTCCAGGTACTTCCTGACGACGTGCCCGAAGGAGCGGCGACCGACCCACGTGCTCTCGTCGGGCAGACCGTCGTCGCGCGCATCCCGGCTCGCCAGATCCTCACCGAGTCGGCTCTCGTCCGGGCCGGCACCCTGGTCTCCGTAGGGCGCGCACTCACCCCGGTCCGGCTGTCCGACGCCGGCGTCGCTGCGCTGCTCCGCACCGGAGACCAGGTGGATGTGATCTCGTCGGGAGGCGACAGCGAGCCGGTGGTGCTCGCCCGCGGCGCGCGGGTCGCCGGAGTGCCCGCGGAGAGCTCGGGCGCCGGGTCCGAGGGTGGTGGGCTGGTGCTGTTCGACGTCGCGCCGCCGACCGCACTCAGACTCGCCGCCGCTGCCACCGGCGCAACCCTGTCGGTGGTCATGGTCGGACATGCGCCTGATACGGTCGCAACCCCAAGAGACGAGCCCACGAACCGGAAGGGAAATGATGAAGGGGTTCAGAGACTTCCTGATGCGCGGCAATCTCGTTGAGCTTGCTGTTGCTTTCATCATGGGCACGGTCTTCGCCGCAGTCGTCGAAGCCTTTACCAAGATCATTCTCGACATCCTTGGCCTGGTCGTGCAGGTCGAGGGCCTCAGCGACATCACCGTGGTGGGAATCAACGTCGGCAATTTCCTCACCGCGCTGGTCACTTTCGTGCTGACCGCTGCCGTGCTCTACTTCGCCGTTGTCGTCCCGTACAACAAGCTGAGCGAAATCCGGAAGAAGGATGAGCCGCAGAAGGCGGCCAGCAGCGAGGACCTGCTAGCCGAGATCCGCGACCTGCTGCGCGACCGCCCGGGTGCGGTCTGACCGCAGTCGCACGTCCGACATCGTCCACCCACTCGATGCCCGCATCGTCGCCGATGCGGGCGTCGAGGTTCAGCCGCCGTGGTGAGGCGGCACCTCATCCTGAAGGCGCCGCTCCGCAGGCGTGAGTGGGCGGGCGGGCGACACGTGACGCGCCGCCGGCCGCCGCTCAGCAAGCATCGCGAGCGCTCGTCGGACAGCCGCCGCGAGTTGAGCGGGCGGCAACTGAGTTGCCAAGTCGGCCGGGATCGCACTGCTGCCCCGATCCCGCCCCGACCCGGCGGCGAGCCCCACCCCGCGCTCGCGCAACTCCTCCACCAGTGCGGCCACATCCGGCTGCAGCTGCAGGCCTAGTTCATCGATCCGCTCTCCGGTCAGGACGAACGCAATCGCCTGATGCCAGGGCCGACCAACCTCCGCGCCGGGAGTGTCGTCGTCCAGATCGGCAGCCATCGGAGGCTTCGTGCCGTCCCGATCAGATTCGGGGCGCTGTCAGTCGTCCCCACCGAGAGTCGTGCCGGCGGGTACGACTTCAGGACCCCCGTCGGCAGTCAGCGTCACGTCACCGATCACGGTCACGTCGGCCTCGAAGGTCCAGTCGCCCTTCACGGTCAAGGTATTCGCCTTCCGCAGCGATGGGGCACCGGCGTCGAAGCGCCGTTCGAATTCGGCGATGGTCTTGTAGTAGCTCGAGTCCAAGTCGATCAGCGGCACCGGATCGGCTGCCTTCACCAACCTGCTGTCCTCGGTCAGCGTGTACGCGTCCGACCTGATCACGAGCAGATCGCTGGTGGTCTTCACGGGGAGGAATCGATCGCGGCCGACGGCGATCGCCGTCGCGCCTTCGAATACCTCCACCGCTGCGCCCATCGCGCTTTCGATCTGGATGACGGCTGGCGAACTGGAATCCGACGGGTCCACCGTCTTGTCGTTCCTGATCAAGGGCAGACCGAGTACTCCGCCGCGCTCCGTCAACGTCCGCTGCAAAACCTCGAGGTCGAACCAGAGATTGTTGGTGTGGAAGTACGGGTGACGGTGTTCGTCAGTGAAGAAGGCCATCTCCGCCTTGGCGGTCTGCGCCGTGTCGCGGAGAATCAATTGGTTGTCCGCCCGACGAATCGCGAGGTGTCCGCCCTTCCGGTCGGCCGCAGTCCGGCGGCAGATCTCTGCAGCGTAGGGCGCCCCGCTCGCGGCGAACCAGCCGGCGATCTCGGCGTTGGGGCTCGCGCCGAGGTTGTCGGAGTTCGACACCGAGGCGTAGCGGAAGCCCAACGCGATCAGCCGCTCGAGGACGCCGGACGCCATCAGTGCCGGATAGAGATCACCGTGGCCAGGCGGGCACCACTCCAGGGAGGGGTCAGCGGGCCATTCGACCGGGGTGAGGTCGTCGGCGCGGAGCTTCGGTTCCTGCGACTGCACGAAATCGAGCTCGAGGCCCTCGACGGCAAGGTCGGCGTAGCCGGCGAGTGCAGCGAGGGTGTCCTCGTGGGTGCGGAAACTGTTCATGAACAGCAGCGGGAGTCGCACCCCGTACGCCTGCCGCGCGTACTGCACCTGAGCAACGATCAGGTCGAGGAAGGATTTGCCCGACCGGACCGGCAACAAGGACTTGGCCTTCTCCATCCCCATCGAGGTGCCGAGGCCACCGTTCAGCTTGATGATCGCCGTCTGAGCCAACGCTTCCCGCGCCGCATCCGCGCTCACGCTCACGGCATCGAGGCGGTCGGGCTCCACCAGCGGCGCGATCGAGTCCTCCGTGATGAACCCGCTGACACCCTGCTCCAGTTGACGGTAGTAGTGGGTGAAGACATCGATTGCCTCGCGGGAAATGCCCGCGTCCGTCATCTTTTCCTGCGCCAGTTGAAGACCTGCTTCGCTCATGGTCGTCGATCCTAGCGACGGGTCGCGAGCGCCCCCCTGGGGTGGGGAGGGCTGCTGGAAGTCACCGCTTCTTCGCTGGCGGCGGCGTCAGCGAGGCCAGCAGCGCTCGCGTCGCTCCGGCGATCTGCGCTTGCGCGGCCGCGTGGTCCACCGTGGGCACGCCGTCCCCAGGCTGTTCGCCGTAGTCGCCGAAGGTGCTGTGGACCGCGCCGGCGATTGCAACGACGGTCGTGGCCTTTGGTAATCGGCTCCTGCTCTCAGCGATGTCGCGCGGCGTGGTCAGACCGTCCAACGTGCCTGAGATCGACACCGCCTTGAGCCCGGTGCGCGTGATCGGCGAGGCTGGATACGACGCGTACAGAACCAGCCCGGTGACGCGGCCGTCCTGCGCTGCGACGGTGGCCGCCGCGACGCCCCCGAGCGAGTGCCCACCGACCGCCCAATACCTGATCTCCGGATGCACGTCGATCACGCCCGACGCGTGAATGGGGTCGATGATCGGCATGCCGAAGGGCTCCTTCGTCACGGCGACGAAGTAGCCGGCTTCGGCGATCGGCCGCAGCAGCGCCGCATAGGCACGGGAGTCCACCCTGGCGCCCGGCACGACGACGAGCCCGGTGGTCGGCTTGATCGGATTGCCGGCGTCGTCTTGGCGTGCCGGGACCAACTCGTACCACCCGAGCCGCTCGACCAACCGGACATTGTCGCCGGAGCGGTGCGCCTGCACCGCACGATCGGTGGCAACGAACGGGCGCGCGTAGGCCAGGATCGAGACCAGCAGCACCGACACGAGGATGGCCGGCACAGCGAACACGATCCGCCATCGCGCACGCCGATCCAGCTGAGCCGGGGTGCGATACCGCGGGTGCTCGGGGTCGCCTTCGAGGTCGACGCGAGCGCCGCTCACGAGGGTGGCAATCGCCCAGGCCACGGCGACGATCCCGAAGAGTCCCGACGCGAAGACCGCAACGAGCATCGCTGGGTGGCCGCTCAGGATCGCAGGCCAGCGAGTAAGGACCAGCCAGACCGGCACCCCCACCATCGCCGAGCCGATCACCAGCCAGAGCAGCGACAAGACGACGCGGCTCTTGGCCCCGGGCTGCGACATGCGCCTGAGTGTAGGCCGCAGCGCGGGCGAGCCTTGCCGCACGCCGCACCCGCGAATCACTCGCGCGCGATGTCGGCGACCAACGCCTCGTACGCTCGGACGAGATCGTCGGTGGCGACGATCGCGCTGTACCCATGCTCCCCCGCACCCATCGCGACCCGCCTCCCCATCAGCCCGCTGTCGACTACGACCGGCCAGTCGCCCATTGCCCCGACAGGGGTGATCGTGCCTCGCTCGTAGCCCGTCGCCGCCAGCGCCTCGGTGGCGTCGGGCAGGCTCAGCCGGGAGACACCCAACGTCGCTCGCAGCTTCGGCCAGGACAGCTGGGACCCGCCGGGCACCAGGACCAGGACGTAGTCATCCACGCCTCGGCGCACGACGAGCGTCTTCGCGATGTCACGCGGCTGCACCCCGAGCAACTGTGCGGCTTCCTCCAGACTCCCGGCGGCCGGGCGCTTGACGACCTCGACTGCCAGCCCCAACCGCTCGGCCGCTGCCCTGAGGCGCGGTACACCACTGGTCGTGTGTTCTCTCATCGTCAGCCCTCTCTCGCGGCGTCAGAGCGCGAAAACGCCCCAACCGAAGCCGTCCGCCGAGACGGCGCCGTCGACCACCGACACCCCGGAGCACTCGATGACTTCTACTCCGGACTGGGCGACGTGAGCCAGCTCCACTGACGCGGCGGCCCTGCGGGGGTTCACCACGACGAGGTGCGTCCCGCCCCGTACGTAGACGAACGGGTAGTCCCGATGCAGCACCTCAGTGGAACTCAGGGTCCCGAGTGCTGGCGTGGACCGGCGCAGCCCGATCAGGCGGCGCACCAGCGAGAGCACCGAGGCCGGGTCATCCCGCTGCGCGGCGACTGTCGGACGATTCGGATCCGGGTCCTGCGGCAGATAGAGCCGGTCCGCCGGAGCGGTCGAGAAACCTGCGTTCGGCCCCTCGTCCCACTGCATCGGTGTGCGGCAGCCAGCTCGGTTGTAGCCGGGGTTGCACACGCTCCCCTCATGATCTGGGAGCCCGTCGACGTAGCGCATCCCGATCTCGTCGCCGTAGTAGATCGACGGGATGGATCCCCAGGTGAGGAGGAACGCGTACGCCGCACCGAGTTGCTCGGCGGTGCGGTCGCCGCAGCACAGTCGGGAGAAGTCATGGTCGGCGGTCGCGAGCAGGATCTGGCGGTCGCCACCGTTCGCGGCGCGGTGCTCGTCCCAGATCGACAGGAACGCGCCGAGCGACCCAGGCCCGTCCGGACCGTCGGCATCGAAGAAGCAGTGTTCGTGGTCGGGCAGCCAGAACAGTGTCCCCGCGCCCCCGTTGTTGAACAGCGCACTGTGGGCGGGATGGATGACCAGGAAGAAGTCGCCGTCGAAGCCCGACCGGACGCCGATGTCCGCCGGGGCCGGGTAGTCGCTTTCCGGGAGCAGCACAGCGGTCGGGTAGGCCTCGTCCAGCCAGGCATGCAGTTCTCGCCAGAGCCGCGCCGTTTCCTCGCGCCCCGGGTCGTCCTTGACGAGGGAGTAGGCCATGTCCACGCGGAAGCCGGAGACGCCCTTCTCGAGCCAGAAGGCGATGATCTCCCGCAGCGCCGTTCGATTCGCCTGCGGCCCGGGGGCGTCCACGGCCTGGCGCCACGGTTCGTCGGGTTGGGGTCGGGCATAGCCGAAGTTGAGCGCTGGTTGCTCCTCGAAGAAGTTCTTGAGGTAGTAGCCGGGGCGAGTTCCGGGCGACGGCACGAACCCCTCGCCGGGTTGGTCAGACCAGATGTACCGGTCGTCCTCGGTGCTGTCGGCAGAACGCTGGAACCAGGAGTGCTGGACCGACGTGTGTCCGGCGACGAGGTCGAGGACTACCCGGATTCCGCGATCACGCGCCGCGTCGACGAAGACGATCAGGTCGTCGTTGGTGCCGTATCTGGGTGCGATCCGAAGGTAGTCCGAGACGTCGTACCCGGCGTCCCGGAACGGCGACTCGAAGCACGGGTTGATCCAAACGGTGTTGACGCCGAGCCACGCCAGATGATCCAAACGGGCGGTTGCGCCGGGAAAGTCCCCGATCCCGTCTCCGTTGGAGTCTGCGAAGGATTGCGGATAGATCTCGTAGAAGACCGCGTCGGACAGCCAGTCGGCCGACATGGGCAACGCTCCTGGATGACGAGTGCCACGCTGGAGGTGGCGGGTCTCCATGCAATCACGTGAACCCTGGCGCCGCAGCAGTCGGTGTAGCAGGGGCAGCGGTTCCGAGCCGACCACCCACACGTCGCGGGGCGAGCAGGAGCGTCGGAGCACAGCGATAGCGTGGCCACCTCCGCGACGAGGTACGTCTCGGACGAGGAAGGACCCGTTCCGTCCATTCATGCACCTCCAACGAGGCCAGAAGGTGCTGTTCATCGGCGACAGCATCACCGACTGCGGCCGACGCGATCGAGCCGCCCCGTACGGCGACGGGTACGTCAGCCTGGTCGCTGCATTGCTCCAGGCGGAGCTGCCGAGCCTTGCACCCGTCATCGTGAACAAGGGCATCGGCGGCGACACCGTACGGGACCTCGCAGCGCGGTGGGAGCGGGACGTCGAAGCGGAGCGTCCCGACGTCCTTTCGGTCATGATCGGCATCAACGACGTGTGGTGGGGCTTCAGCCAGCACCAGCCGGAGCGAGCCGTGCCGATCGAGGAGTACGGATCGACACTGGCGTCGCTGCTGGACCGCTCGGCCGCGATGGGCGCGCAGCTCGTGGTGATGGAGCCGTACATGATCCAGCCGTCCGGCGCCGATCCGATGCGCACCCTGATGGACCAGTACGGCGCTGTCGCTCGCCAGACCGGCACCGCACGTGGGGCGACAATCGTCCAGACCCAGCGCGCGTTCGACCGTGCGCTCCTCGGCACCACACCGGCCGCCTGGGCGTTCGACCGCATCCATCCCCACCTGGCCGGGCACGCGCTGATTGCGCTTGCCTGGCTGCGCGCCGTAGGCATCGGTGTGTGAGCGCGGGCGCAGCGTCGATCCTGTCGGTGTGCGCACGTCACTGGGTCGCCGCGCGTGCGCCTGGCTTCGGGCTCCTGCACGTGATTGACCCCGCAGGGTCCCGGGCTAGCGTCCAACGAGACGCGCTGACTCCCGTGCAGCGGTCACGACAGGACCCCGATGGATCTCGTAGCTCGGCTGCTCGACGCCATCAACGCGCACGATCTTGAGGCCGCCGCTGGCCTGTTCCACGAGAACTACCGCAGCGAGCAACCAGCGCATCCTGGCCGCGAATTCGTCGGGCGCGCTCAGATGCACGCCAATTGGGCCGCGCTGTTCGCCGGCGTTCCCGACTTCCGCGCCGCGCGACTCAGATCCGCGCACCATGGTGACACCACCTGGTCTGAGTGGAGTTGGTCCGGCACGAGAACAGACGGACAGCCCTTCGAGATGCGAGGCGTCACGCTCTTCCAGATCGAAGGCGACTACATCGTTGCCGGGCGGCTCTACATGGAGGCGGTCGCGGCGACGCGGGTCGGCATCGACGAAGCGGTCCAGGAACTCTCCGGAGAGCGGCCGCAGGACGTGGCCAGCGCGGACGACGGAGAATCGCGAGTCGCGTGAACCCGCGCTTGGCGATGGCGCCCCCAGCAGGATTCGAACCTGCGACACGAGGTTTAGGAAACCTCTGCTCTATCCCCTGAGCTATGGGGGCCGACGCGGCACAAAGGGTAGTCGCCGGAGGTCTGGGACGATGTCCGCGTGTCCATCCCCGTGGTCATCGATGTCGACACCGGGGTGGACGACGCGCTGGCGCTCCTGTATGCGCTGGCGCACCCGGCCCTGGACGTACGGGCGGTGACCTGCGTCGCCGGCAACGCGAGGATCGATCGCGCGGTCACCAACACCATCTGCGTGCTTGACGCCGCGGGGGCGTCCGACATTCCCGTCGGACGGGGCGCAGCAGGCCCTCTCCTGGCGCCACGGCGCAGTCGCCAGTCCCACCACGGTGGCGATGGCCTCGGCGGTCTGGATCTCCCTCCGCCGAGCCGTCGCGCCGACGGGACCGCTACCGAGGTCCTCTCAGCCGCTCTCAGGCAGTCAGGCGAGCCGATCACTCTGGTGGCCTTGGGCCCCCAGACGAACGTCGCGGTGCTGCTCCGCGATGACCCGGATGCGCTGGGCCAGCTCGCCCACCTTGTCGTGATGGGTGGACGGGTCTCCGCTGCTAGCGGGGCGCCGCCAGAGTTCAACGTCGCCGAAGATCCGGAGGCCGCCGCGAAGGTTCTCGGCTACGGAGGAGCGGTCACGCTCTATCCCCTTGACCTGTTCGACGTACTGACGGTCGGCCATCACCAGATTGCGGCACTGGCTGAGAGCCGGGCACCGGCGGCCCCGCTGGCCGCAAGCCTGCTGCGGCGCCAGCCAGCGCCACCGCTCGCCCGGACCCACCGGCGCATCGGCGACGCCGGCGCCTTGATGCAGCTGGCCAGACCTGAATTGTTTGCACTACAGCACGTTCGAGCCAACGTGAGCCTGGCTGGGGAGTCGCGAGGTCAACTCGTCCTCACCTCGTCGGAGGTAGCGCGAGACGGCTGTCCAGCGTCCATCGAACTCTGTGTCGGAGTGGACGCACCTGCAGCTGCCCGGGACTTCGCTTCCATCGTCGGGGGAGGCGGCGGCCGCCTCTAGCGACTCACCTCACCCGGTGCCGGGCGGCGGTCCTACCCACCGCCCGGGCATGGGCCAGAGCTGTTAGTGGCTGTGTTCGGCCTGAAGCTGCGCAACCTGGGCGTGCACCTCGGCCATATTCAGACCCTTCACAGCCTCGATCACCTGAGTCAAGGCCGGTCCGGGCAGCGCGCCGGCCTGGTTGAAGACCAACACACCCTCCCGGAACGCCATCAGCGTCGGGATGCCCTCGATCTGAAGAGCGCCGGCAAGCTCCTGGTTCGCGTCAGTGTCGAGCTTCGCGAAGACGAGATCCTCGTACTCCTCCGAGGCCTTCTCGAAGATCGGGCCGAAGCGCCGACACGGGCCACACCAGGCCGCCCAGAAGTCGACCAGCACGATGTCGTTCTCGGAGATGGTCTCCTCGAAGTTCTCCGCGGTGATCTCAGTGGTTGCCATGGGACGGTTGCTCCTTGGGGTTCGAGATGCTGCATCGACAGACCGTGCAGCTATGGCTAGAACTCATCGATCCCGGCCGCTATTCCACCTGGTCGGATCAACTGTTCGCTACTTGATCGCAACGATTCGACGCATCGGGATCGCGACTTCCACATCGCCATGACGCTCCAGCCTTCGTTCGAGGTACTCGATTGCACGCACCACGCGCGACCACCGGGTGTTCGGCAGGTAGAGCGCCGACATCATCACCTCCGCGTCGGCTCGGCTGCGGACTGTGTAGACGTAGCGCTCCCGAGCGTCCTCGACTGCACGCAGGCCATGCGCGGCCAACAGTCGCGCGAATCCGGTCAGCTCGACCGGTCCAGGGAATTGAGGCCTTGTCCGAAGCCGACCGTTGATCCCAGTGAGCAACCGGATATCGCTCGGACCCAGGGGTCGGAGGGCTGGCGCAATTCCAGCCAGTACGCCGCCAGGTCGCAAGACCCGCGCGATCTCGGCGACCACGCCCGTCAGCGGTTGCACGACGACCAAGCCGAGGGAACTCGTCACGGCGTCGACCGAGCCGTCCCGGAACGGCAGTCGCAGGGCGTCACCGCGCACCCACGGCCCCTCTCCGCGGCCCGCCGCCAGCGCCAGCTCCTCTGCGGAAAGGTCGACGCCGATCACCGAACGCCCGGGCAGCGCGAGTTCACGGGACATCGCCCCGGAACCACAGGCCACGTCGACGACCGTGCGTGAATCGGCAGACACCGCCCGAGCCAGCCATCGATAGGGGGTGTGGTCACCGGCGAACGATCGCGACAGAACCTCCTCGACGACCCCCGACCTGTCGCGATGGAATTTCGACAGGTATCGACGCCACTCGGCCGAATCGTCGCTCACGCCTGTCCCTTCCGTCGCCACGCGTCTGCGCCGCCCAGCGGCCCACTGCCGACGCGCGACCGCGTTCCTGCCATCCTCGCCCGGGTCGCGCTGCTGCGCGAGGCCGGCACGGTCAGATTCTCGACGGCGACGGGGGATCAGACCCGAGACACGAAGAGGTGAGTCGACGCATCGCGATCGATTTCGCAGCCCGACCCGCTGCCCGTCGCGAGACGCACCGACTCCTCACCCGACTCGACACTCACCTCGGCACCAGGCCGAACTCCCGCGACGCGCAAGGTGCCCATCATCGCCACGTCCTTCTGAAGCTCTTCGCTCATCCGCTCGATGACGACGCTGAACGGGCCGTCGGAGTCGCGCAACAGCTCGGTGAGCTGAACGTTTCCCTCGCGGAACGGGACGGCGTCCCGATTCACACCCAACTCGTCCAAGCCGGGGATCGGATTGCCGTACGGGGAGGTGCTCGGCGCGTCCAGCAGGACCACCAACTTGCGTTCGACGTCCTCGGAGATGACGTGCTCCCAGCGGCACGCCTCGTCATGGACCTTCTCCCAGTCGAGGCCGATGACATCGATCAGCAGGCGCTCCGCGAGCCGGTGCTTGCGCATCACGCGTGTCGCGCGAGCGCGACCCTCGGCGGTCAGTTCCAGGTGGCGATCGCCTTGAACATGCACCAGGTTGTCGCGTTCCATCCGCGCGACCGTCTGCGACACGGTGGGCCCGCTCTGATGAAGGCGCTCGGCGATCCGCGCCCGGAGCGGGACGATGCCTTCCTCTTCCAACTCGTAAATGGTGCGGAGGTACATCTCGGTGGTGTCGATCAGATCACTCACCTGGGTACTCTCCTCTACCTTCGCCCACGCCCGGCCGCACCCGTCACCCGCCACCGAACCGGCACTCCCCCGTGGCCCCACTGGGCCCGAGGGCAAGATTAGACGATGACATCGTCCCCAGAGGCCGCGATCTGGTGGCTCCGGCGTGACTTCCGGTTGGCCGACAATCCCGCTCTTCGGGCGGCGATCGACGACGGTGAGGCGGTTCTCCCGCTGTTCGTGCTCGACCCGGTTCTGCAACGCGGCGCCGGCGTCGCGCGGAAGGCGTGGCTATCCGCCGCGCTCGCGGACCTCGATCGCACGCTGCGAGACGCTGGCGGGCCTGGCCTCAGCGTGGTGCGGGGGAAACCGGAGAACGTCGTCCCGCGGGTCGCCCGGTCTGTCGGCGCACAGCGCGTCCACATCGCGACCGACTTCGCACCCTACGGCCGTGCCCGGGACCGTCGGGTCGAACAGGCACTGGACAGCGACGGCCGGGAACTCGTCCGAACGGGCTCGCCGTACGCGGTGGCCCCAGGAACCTTGAGTACCGCCTCGGGCGGCCCGTTCCAGGTGTTCACCCCGTTCCACCGCGCCTGGCAGACGCGCGGTGTGCACGACCCGGCACCGTCGGTGCGGGCCGGCACCGTGACCTGGGCCGAGACTGCCGACCGAGTCAACCTGGAGCAAGCCGATCAGAACCTGGACGCCGGGGAGGAGCCCGCGCGGCGCGCCTGGCGGGCCTGGCTGCGGCGCGCCACCGACGGCGTCTCCGACTACGCTAAGGAGCACGACAATCCCGGGGCAGACGCGACCTCTCGGGTATCGATCGCCCTCCGCTGGGGGCACCTGCACCCCCGGACGCTGCTCGCCGACCTGGCGCCACTGCGCTCCGCCGGAGCTGCTGCACTGGCCCGGCAGTTGGCCTGGCGAGACTTCTTCGCCGACGTGTTGTTCCACCGCCCGACTGCGGTCAGGGAACCGGTCCGGCCCGAGTTCGCGGACATGGTGACCGACGACCCGGGGCGAAGCACGAGTGCAGCCACCCGGCTCGATGCGTGGCGCGCGGGAAAAACGGGCTACCCGCTGGTGGATGCGGGGATGCGTCAACTGCTGGCCGAGGGGTGGATGCACAATCGCGTGCGGATGGTCGTTGCATCCTTCCTCGTCAAGGACCTGCACATCGGCTGGTGGCACGGTGCGGACTGGTTCATGGAGCGGCTCCGTGACGGCGACATCGCGCAGAATCAGCTGAATTGGCAGTGGGTGGCGGGCTGCGGGACCGACGCCGCGCCCTACTTCCGGATCTTCAATCCGACGAGTCAGGCGGCCAAGTTCGATCCCGACGGCAGCTACATCCGCCGGTATGTGCCCGAACTCGCCGACCTTCCGAGTACGCAGCTGCACGAGCCGTGGGAAGCGCCGGGAGGCCCGCCGAACGGCTATCCGTCGCCGATCGTGATTCACGCCGACGAACGGCGCGAGGCTCTTGATCGGTACCAGGCCATCAAGCGGGGCTAGCCCCAACCTCCCGGTGTCTCCTCTCAAATGCGTTGACCGAGGCGGTGGCCGCGCATAACGTGGTTCGCACACGGGAAGGAGGTGGTCCGACGAATGAATGACTCTTGGACACGTGAGGTGACGGCCAGCTAGGCCGCCTCCCTGACTGTGTAGGTCAGGTCGGAGACGGCCGGCTAATCCACAGCCAACACCCGAACCCGCGAGCGCCGGTGTGTCCGACCGGCCGACGACGCCGAGCACCCTTTCGCAGGCATCGCCGCAACGCTCGCGGGTTTGCCACGTCCAGAGGCCCTCGCGGCCCCGACTAGACATCCAGGTCCGCGTCAGCCCCATCGACAGTGGGGCTCAGAGCCTTCACCGTGTCGAGCGTGTCCGCCTCATCCGCCGACTTGTCCGTCCGGTAGCGGAGCACCCGGGCAAAGCGCAGGGCCACGCCGCCGGGATAGCGTGTGGAGCGTTGCAGACCGTCGCAGGCAATCTCGACCACCGTCGAGGGCTGGACCTGGACGGCCCACGCCGAGCGTTCCGTGGCCAGCGAGAGGAAGTGCTCCGTCTGCCACGCGAGCATCTCGTCGGTCATCCCCTTGAAGGTCTTGCCGAGCATCACCCATCCGCCGGTGTTCGCGTCCTGCGCGGCAAGGTGGAGGTTCGACAACCACCCACGACGCCGCCCGTGCCCCCATTCGACCGCGGTGACCACCAGGTCGAATGTGTGCCGGGGCTTGAGCTTGACCCAGCCAGCATCTCGCCTCCCTGCCGCGTATGCCGAGGTCGGATTCTTGACGACAACGCCTTCGAAGCCTGCGCCGACGGCCTGCTGAAAGACCTCCGTCAACGCCTCCTCGCTATCGATCGACAGACGTGGCACGACGCAGTCGGCAGGCAGCAGCTCCTGCATACGAGCCGCCCGTTCGGCGAGCGGAGCGTCCAGCAGGTCCGCGCCGTCGACGTGAAGCAGATCGAAGAAGAACACCCGAAGACGTCCGGACGTCGCCGGCGACGGAGGCAGTTCCACGCTCATCGCCCGGGACGCAACGACCTGGAACGCCTCTGGCCGCCCATCGGAGCGCAGGGCCAGCACCTCCCCGTCCAACACCGCCGACTGGACCGGAAGCGCCCGAGCGACAGCGACCACATCGGGCAGCCGGGTCGTGATGTCGTCGAGGCTCCGAGTGAAGATGCGGACTCGATCGCCGTCGCGGTGCACTTGGACGCGGACGCCATCGAGCTTGTGGTCGACCAAGGCGGGCATACCCGTGCGCTCGAGCGCCGCTCGGGGGTCGGGTGCGCTCGCCGCCAGCATCGGCTGGACTGCCGTGCCGACCTGCAGCGTCACGGCCTCGAGAGCGGCGAGCCCCCCGTCGACCAGGACCCGCGCGGCCGCCGCCGTGGAGGAAAGCAGCATCGCGGCTCGCCGCACCGACGTCAGCGGCACTCCGTACGCGGTGGCGAGCCCGTCCTGGACGGCAGACTCCAGAGCCCCTTGTCGCATCTCGCCGGAGATCAATCCGCGCAGGAGACTCTGCTCCGCTGAGGTGGCAGCACCGAAGAGTTCGTCGACGATCCGTGCCCGCTGGGAAACGGACCCGCTCCCGCTCAGCGAGGCTGCTCGCTCGAAGGCCGCGTCGACCTCGACGACCGAAAGCACCGCGCTCTCCGCCGGGGCAGGCACCTTGCTGAGAGCCTTCCAGCCGATCCCCGTCCGGCGCTGCCGCAGAGTGCCGGACAGGTAGCCGACGACGATCTCCACGTCCTCTGCGGACGCGCTGGCCAGCACGGCCGCGATGATGTCGCGCTTGGCATTGCGGGAACGGGTGGCCGCCAGCACGGTCCGGGCGTCCGCCAACTGGGACAGCAGCATGCCGATGATTCTGCCCGCGGGCGCCGACACTGTGGCGGCTGCCGAGCCCGCGGGTCACACCGGCGATGAGCGGCGTGGGCAGGCCACCAGCACACGCAATCGGCCCCGGTCGAGCCGCTTCAGTAGCGGCCCGGCCGAGGCCGAGAGGTGTAGCTGGGCTCGTCGCGCGACGCGCGTCAGGCCTTCGAGTCGTTCGCCTCCGCGGCTTCCTCGGCTGAGGTGTCATCGCTGGGCTCCGCGTCTGCACCAGTGGCGTCGGTGCGCGCCTCGGTGTCGGCGGAAAGCTCCTCGGCCGGAGCCTGCTCGCTGACCTCCTCGTCGCTGGCCGGCTCCTCGGCAGAGGACTCCACGGTCGATGTCGGCTCGCCCGAGCGCGCCGGTCGAGCGGGCGCACGGCGCGCCGAGCCGCTCGCGCGAGACCTCGCCTTGCGGCCGTCCTCGACCGACTCGGTCACGATCTCGATCAACGCCATCGGGGCGTTGTCGCCCTTGCGTGGACCGACCTTGGTGATCCGCGTGTAGCCGCCCTCACGATCGGCCAGGCCGGGCGCGATCTCGGTGAACAGCGTGTGCACCACACCCTTGTCCCGGACCGTGGTGAGCACCAACCGCCGCGAGTGGATGTCGCCCCGCTTCGCCTTGGTGATCAGCTTCTCCGCGAGCGGACGAAGCCGACGAGCCTTGGCCTCGGTCGTGACGATCCGGCCGTGCTCGAACAGCTGGGTCGCCAGGTTGGCCATGATGATCCGCTGATGCGCGGCGCTTCCGCCGACTCGGGCGCCTTTGGTGGGTGTAGGCATCTCAGTTCTCTCTCGGTTTGCGATCGGCGGGCCGGGTCGCGCCGGTGACGATCATCGGCACGACCCGGGTCCGAGGGGTCACCCCCATGCGGTCAATCAGTACTGCTCGGTCTCGGAGAAGTCGACATCGTCCTCGTCCAGCTCGTCGTAGCGAGGCAGCGTGCCGAGCGGGTCGAAGCCAGGAGCGCTGTCCTTCAGGGAGAGGCCCATCTCGTGCAGCTTCAGCTTGACCTCGTCGATCGACTTGGAGCCGAAGTTGCGGATGTCCAGCAGGTCCTGCTCGCTGCGCGACACCAGCTCCGACACCGTGTGGATGCCCTCGCGCTTGAGGCAGTTGTACGACCGGACGGTGAGGTTCAGCTCTTCGACCGGCAGGGCCAGATCCGCTGCAAGCTGCTCGTCGATCGGCGACGGACCGATCTCGATACCCTCGGCGTCGACGTTCAACTCGCGGGCGAGACCGAACAGCTCGACCAGCGTGCGTCCCGCCGAGGCCACGGCGTCGCGCGGGCGGATAGCAGGCTTGGTCTCGACGTCGAGGACGAGCTTGTCGAAGTCGGTGCGCTGCTCGACGCGCGTCGCCTCGACCTTGTAGGTCACCTTCAGCACCGGCGAGTAGATCGAGTCGACCGGGATACGGCCGATCTCGGCGTCAGCGGTCTTGTTCTGCACCGCAGACACGTAGCCGCGTCCGCGCTCGACGACCAACTCCATCTCCAGCCGACCGGAGTCGTTGAGCGTCGCGATGTGCAGGTCGGGGTTGTGCACCTCGACACCGGCGGGCGGAGCGATGTCGGCGGCGGTCACCGCGCCGGCACCGGCCTTGCGCAGGTACATCGTGACCGGCTCGTCCTCCTCGGAGGAGACGACCAGGCCCTTGAGGTTCAAGATGACCTCGGTGACGTCCTCGACGACGCCCTCCAACGTGGAGAACTCGTGCAGGTTGCCGTCGATCTTGATGCTCGTCACCGCCGCGCCCGGGATGGACGAGAGCAGCGTGCGGCGCAGCGAGTTGCCGAGGGTGTAGCCGAAACCGGGCTCCAGCGGCTCGATGGTGAACCGCGACCGGTTGTCGCTGACGACCTCTTCGGTCAGGGTGGGGCGCTGAGCGATCAGCATGATGTTTCCTTCCCCGCACTCCCCGCTATTTGACAGTGCGGAACCGTGCCCGCATCCGGCGGGACGGTGGTGCTGGAGCGGGCCGACCCTCAGCCGCGATGGCGGAGGAGCGGCCGCTCCTACAAATGTCTAGGCCTACTTGGAGTAGAGCTCGACGATCAACTGCTCCTGCACGTCGACCACGATCTGCTCCCGGATGGGCAGCTGGTGCACCAGGATCCGGCCGCGGTCAGGGAAGACCTGCAACCACCCCGGCACCTCGCGCTCGCCGTGCGTCTCACGGTTGATGATGTGCGGCGTCTGCTCCTTGACCTTGTCGGCCAGGTCGACGATGTCGTGCGGGCCCACTCGGTAGGACGGGATGTTCACCCGGTGACCGTTCACCAGGAAGTGGCCGTGCACGACAAACTGCCGCGCCTGGCGCCGTGTGCGCGCCAGGCCGGCGCGATAGACGACGTTGTCCAGCCGAGACTCCAGGATCTGCAGCAGGTTGTCACCCGTCTTGCCCTGCAGCCGGTTGGCCTCTTCGTAGTAGGTGCGGAACTGCTTCTCCAGCACTCCGTAGGAGAAGCGCGCCTTCTGCTTCTCGCGAAGCTGCAGGGAGTATTCCGACTCCTTGGTGCGCCCCTTGCCGTGCACGCCGGGCGGGTACGGGCGGCGCTCGAACGCCTTGTCGTTGCCGACCAGGTCGACGCCCAGTCGGCGCGACTTCTTGGTCATGGGACCGGTATAGCGAGCCATGTTCTTCGATCAGTCCTTGTCGTCAGTCCGAGTCGTTCAGTCCGTGTCGCGGTGCCTAGACGCGCCGGCGCTTCGGCGGGCGGCAGCCGTTGTGCGGCACGGGAGTGACGTCGGAGATGGCCCCGACCTCGAGACCGATCGCGCCGAGGGAGCGGATTGCGGTCTCACGACCCGAACCCGGGCCCTTCACGAAAACGTCGACCCGCTTCATTCCGTGCTCCATGGCGCGCCGACCGGCGGCCTCGGCAGCCATCTGCGCGGCGTAGGGAGTGGACTTGCGAGAGCCCTTGAACCCGACCGTGCCTGCGGACGCCCAAGCGATCACCGCACCGGTGGGATCGGTGATCGAGATGACGGTGTTGTTGAACGTGCTCTTGATGTGCGCGTGTCCGGAGACGACGTTCTTCTTTTCCTTCTTGCGCACCTTGGTGGCGCGAGTGTTGCGACCTGCGGTTGCCATAAGTCTGTGTGTTCTCCTGGAGTGTGCAGCCCAAGCCCCGACGGGTTACTTGGCCTTCTTCTTTCCGGCGACGGGCTTGCGCGCACCCTTGCGGGAGCGAGCATTGGTACGGGTGCGCTGGCCGCGCACCGGCAGATTGCTGCGGTGGCGACGGCCCTGGTAGGAGCCGATCTCGACCTTGCGACGAATGTCGGCCGCGACCTCGCGTCGCAGATCGCCCTCGGTCTGATAGTTGGCCTCGATCCAGTCGCGCAGCGCGATCAGATGGTCGTCGGTGAGCTGGTGCACGCGGAGGTCACCACTGATCTGGGTGGCCTCCAGGGTCTCCAGGGCGCGGGTGCGTCCCACGCCGTAGATGTAGGTGAGGGCGACCTCGAGGCGCTTTTCGCGCGGGAGGTCAACCCCGATCAGGCGAGCCATCAGGCGGTACAACCTTTCATGTGTCGGCGCGCTGCTCTGAGGCAGTGAGCGCCGCGGAGGTGTCTGGCGTGCTGCGTCCCCGGCTGCCTTCGGGGGAGTCCTGCTCCCCCCACCAGGGCCTCGGCCTCCGACCGAGGGTGGACCCGGATCGTGCCCGGGCATGCAGTCACACTTTTCTTGGTGGTGCGTGGTCGTGCGGGTCTTGCGCGTAGTGCGTCGTTGATGGCCTACGAGCCCTCGCCGCGCAACGACGGGGCTCAGCCCTGCCGCTGCTTGTGCCGCGGGTTCTCGCAGATCACCATCACGCGACCGTGCCGGCGGATCACCTTGCACTTGTCGCAGATCTTCTTGACGCTCGGCTGAACCTTCATCGAGCTTCGTGTCCGATCTCTGGTGGTGGTTGCTGCGGGTAGTTGGTGGTGCGATCGATCACTTGTGCCGGTAGACGATGCGTCCGCGGGTGAGGTCGTAGGCGGAGAGTTCGACGACGACTCGATCGGCCGGGAGGATGCGGATGTAGTGCTGCCGCATCTTGCCGCTGATGGTGGCGAGCACCTTGTGCCCGTTGGCCAGCTCGACGCGGAACATCGCGTTCGGCAGAGCCTCGACGACTGTGCCTTCGAGCTCGAGCGCGCCTTCCTTCTTCGCCATACACTCTCGATCTGTTGCGTGGGTGGAAACATCGGATCCGGCCGCAAATGGCCGACCGTGAAGTTTACGCCAGCGCCCGCCGGTTCCCAAATCGAGTGCAGCCCCTGTCGGGTGCTGCGACCGCACCGATCGATCGCCCCGCGTCAGGCGAACGTCGCGCCCGTCGCAATCCGCTCCCGGTAGAGCTCGACGCTCTCCCGGAGTGCCCGCAGGATGTAGGGCGGGAACTGCATCCCCTGGTCGCGGGCCCACAGCAGCCGCGCCTCGACCCGACCGACCTCGCGCGCGTAGCCCTCCAGGTCGGCGTCCAGGCCCAGGTCGGTGATGACAGCACCCATGTCCGCCTTGTACCGCTCCATGGCGTTGGTGCCGACGAGGTTGTAGCTGCGCTCACGCAGCACGCGGGCCAGGAAGAGTTGCCATGGGCGCAGCACCTTGTCCTGGATCATCGCGGTCGCCGACATTTGGTAGAAGGCGAAGTGCCCTGGCTCCTGCTGCTTGATCGGGGTGATGATCGTCTCGGAGATGGCCGTTTCACCCATCTCCCGGAGACCCGAGTTCAGCTGGTTGTAGGCAAGGACGGCCTGCCGCTCGGTGCTGGCGCCGGTGAGGAAATAGAGCAGCTTGGCGATGTCCTGGATGGGGCGCAGGCTCGCCAGTGCACCCAGGATCTTGATCTTGAAGGAGACTGCGAGGTGCGGCGTCGCGGCGCTGCGGCCGAGATCTTGCTGAAGCCGATCCAGGATCAGGCCGTGTTGGATCTCCTGCGGCTGCCAGACGTCGGCGTAGAAGGTCTTGTTGGTGTCATCGACGTCCGGGAGCAGGACCAGCAGCTCCAGTACGTTGCGGTCGACCTCGAGTTCCACCCGAGCCAGGTAGTCGATCACGCGCCCGAATCGGTCAGCGACGAGCGTCGGCTGAAGGATGGTCCGATCCACTGAATCGAGCGCGATCGGCGGGTAGAGCTCGCCCAGGCGCTGAACGTGCTCGGCGATCTTCGCCTGGGTGATCTGTTGCCGGGGCACAAGCGTCATTTTAGGGATTCCCTGGTCGTGCCAACAAAGGTCGAGATGTTGCGCTCGACACATCAATCCTCCCGCGGCGCGGAAGCCGGGCGCACCCTTCTCACGTTTCCTTCGGAGCGGTCAGGAAATGTGCTTGGTCGCTGTCCAGGTACTGCACCGGCCGAACCGCGTCGAGCCGAAGCCACGCCTGACCCAGTACAGCTGAGAGGCGGTCTTGCCGTGGATCTTGTCGGCGGCGAGCGTCCGCCATGAGGTCATCTCTGCCCGATCGTCCTCGTTGAGTCGGACGCTGCGCACGGATGCGCTGGTCATCCCCATCATGCAGTCGGCCTGGAGCTCGATTCGCCGGCTCAGCCGAAGAGCCGACTCGTCTCGGGTGTAGGCGGCGTCGAGCACCCCGATCCGCCGCTGCACGTGGTGCGCGTACTCATGGAAGACGATCCAGTAACCGCCGAGGCGCATCGACGCGCCGTACTCGGCCGTCGACCCGGCCGATGAGTAGATCGCCTGGTTGGCACTGCAGTAGAAGACCGGATAGCCCGCAAGGCCCTCTCCGCACGGAGTCTGAATGGTGCCGAGGTAGAGGTGGATGCCCGGCTTGGTCAGGGTGAACCCGGCCGCACGTACCGGCCCGCTGTAGGCGGCCGCCATGCAGTCGACCACCCGGCGCAGGTAGCGCCGCTCGGCCTTGCGTGTCCGCGGCAGCGGCCGCGGCGGTTGGGCGCAATCGGAGGGTTCCAGTTCCTGCTGGTACAGCGGGCTCCGAACCAGGTGGTCCTCGGGGGTGCGGGGCTTCTTGAGCTTCTTGGCGGCCGGGGTCCTCCCGGCCGTCGGCACAGCCGACGAGGTCCTCCCGGCCGTCGGCACAGCCGACGAGTCGGCGCCCGACCGCACCGGTGAAGCGGTCGATCCCACCTCGCTCGCTGGGGAGGACGGCCGGGGAGGCGCCGGGGTCCGGTCGACCCGCGTCGTAGCGCTGGGTGACGAGATGCTTGACGGCGACCGGGCGCTGACGCCCGACCACTGTCCGTTCGTCCGGAGCACGACGCCGACGAGGGCGGCGGCACCCAACGCTCCTGCGCAGACGAGGATCAGGGCTGCGAGGAAGACCCGGCGTCGCGGCCGCCGCCGAGGCAGTGGCCGCATTCCCGGAGGGTCGAGCCGAGGCAGCTGCGGTCGCCATCCCCCCGGCTGCGGTGGCGCGGACACCCGGACAGGCTAGAGGAGGACCACGAACAGCACGGCGATGATCGCCAGCAACAGGCCGATCCCCGCCACCCCGATCAGCGCCAGCCGGCCCGCCGGCCGCGCTTCGGCCAATTCCCCCGGTTTGCCGGTACCGGAGGGCACGATCGCCGGGCTGTTGTACGTCGCGAGTGGAGGAAGCCCCGCGACGACAGGGACCAGATCGCCCATGCGCTCTGCGGAGAACAAGGCGTCCAGCCGCGCTCGATAGTCGTCGGTGTCAACCGTTCCCTCGCTGTATGCCGCGTTCAACCGTGTCGCGAGACGATCCCGCTCGGCCTCGGTGACCGGAGCGTCCGGGGTACTGCGATACGGCGAGGAGATCGGGAGATCGCTCACCTGGCCAGGCTACCTGTGCGGACGGGGTCAGCCGGGACGCGCGGGAACCATCGGTTCCAGCTCGTCCGAGCCAGGGTTGGCGTCCAGCAGCGCCTTCAGCCAGCGCGAACTCGGGGCGTGGTCGACCAGCACGGCTTTCACAAACAGCGTGGCCGGCACGGCGAGGAGCGCACCCAAGCCACCGAGGAGGTAGGCCCAGACGATAAGCGAGAGGAACGCGATGCTCGGCGCGATGCCGACGGCATCGCCGGTGAAGCGGGGCTGCAGGATCACCTGGATCACCACGTTCACCGCCGAGTAGACGATGACGACGGCGAGCGCCGATCCGACGCCGCCATCCAGCAGCGCGATGATCGCCGGCGGGACGACACCGAGCAGAAAGCCGATATTCGGGATGTAGTTGGTGACGAACGCGAGCACGCCCCAGGTGAGCGCCAACGGCACGCCGATGATCGTCAGTCCGATCACGTCGACTAGCGCGACGATCAGGCCGAACACGGTGGTGACGATCCAGTACTTCCTCACACTGCCGGCGAAGTCGATGAAGGCATCCGCCAAGTTGGGCCGATGAAGCCGGATAACTGCCATGCGGTCTTTGATGCCCGCCGCGTCGAAGGTGAGGAACACCACCATCGCCAGGATCAGAGCCAGCAGGGTGAGCCCGCTGGTGACCGTGTTCAGCAAGCTCTGGGCCACGCCCGCAAAGCTGGTCAGGCTGAGCCCGGAGAAGGCGTTGCGCAGCTGCGCCGTGCCGATCCCGATCCGGGCGAGCTGGTCCAGGAGGCCGTTGAGCAGGCTGCTGAACGCCTCAGAGTAGGCAGGCAACGCGTTGATCATCTGGGTCAGCGACCAGACAGCTGACCCCAGGACCAGGAGCAGCAGGAGGTAGACGCTGACCAGAACCGAGATGCTCGCAATCGCCGACGGAACCCCGCGCCGGATCAGCCGGGTCCGCATCGGCTGGATGGTGATGACGAGCGTCAGCACCAGGAACGTGGGTGCGACGACACTCGAGATGGCCTTCAGGCCTGCCGCGGCGAGCACCAGAGCGCCGAGGACGAGCACGCCCCAGCCGGCCGTACGCCCGGCGGCAGGCAGCACCGAGGCGGGGCGCACCGCCGCCGCGGGGGGTGGCACAGCGATCGCCTCATCTCGCTCAGCTGCGACGGTCGGCCCCTCGGAGCCCGCGGTTGGTTCTGCCATGTGATCTCCCGGCCGGTCGCGACACTCGGGGGAAGTGTCGGGCGAGTCGCATCATCCTCTCACTCGACGTCTTGTCGGCGCTGGAGCGGCGTGGATGTTCCTGACAATTCCGGCCAGTCGCTACGTCGTGCCGGCAGGCAGGCTCGACGGAAGCCCGAATGCCTCGAACAACGCCGTATCGAAGAAGCATCCGACATGGCCGACCCGCCCATCGACGAGCGTGAGAACCTGAAGCTGGAAGGCACGGTAGGTGCCGTCCGGGTTGCGCATGTAGAGGGCGAGCGCCGGTTGCCCGTTCGCGCCGACCGGGATCATCACCTGGTCCCCGGGGCGCTCGGCGGGGCAGAACGTGTCGATCAACTCGCCGATGACGTCGGCGCCCTGGTACCAGCCCACGAACGGAGGCATCTCCCACACCGCGTCGTCGGCGAGCAGTTCGACGATCCTGGCTACGTCGTAGTTCTCGAACGCAGCGACGTACTCAGCGAGCAATTGCCGCGCCCGCTCGTCGTCGGGTGGGTCGACGGGTCGCTGCGGATCGCGCTGCTGGATGGCCGCGCGGGCCCGTTGCAGGCTGCTGTTCACCGCCGCGACGGACAACTCCAGCAATTCCGCGACCTCGCTCGCCTGCCACGCGAGGACATCCCGAAGGATGAGGATCGCCCGCTGCGGTGGGGTCAGATGCTGCAGAGCAGCCACGAAGGCGAGGCGCACACTCTCCCTGTCCACGATGGCATCGGCGGGATCGGCCGCACCGCTCCCCCACAGCACACTGTCGGGTACCGGTTCCAGCCAGGACACCTCGCTACGCTCGTCCAAACCCTCGCGCGGGTGACTACTCGGCTGGCCCAGGCCGGTTGGCATCGGCCGGCGGGTGCGACCGTCCAGGGACGTCAGGCAGACATTTGTCGCAATCCGATACATCCAGGTCCGCAACGACGACCGCTGCTCGAAGCCGTGAAACGCCCGCCACGCACGCAGGTAGGTCTCCTGAACCAGGTCTTCTGCTTCGTGCGTCGACCCGGTCATCCGGTAGCAGTGAGCTGTCAGCTCTCTGCGCAGCGGCTCCACCAGCGCGGTGAAGGTGTCCTCGTCGACGGCGGTGGTCATGACCTCAAGCTACCCGCGCCCGCTGACGAATTCGCCCGCTCCGGGGGCCGAAGGCCGGTGTGCTCGGCCGCAAAGGCCAACAGATCGGCCCACTCTGCCGCGGCAAGCGCCGTCGGCTTGCCAAGGCCGTGGCCCCCGGACACCTCGATCCTGGTGAGCACCGGCGCTGGCCCCTGCTGAGCCGCCTGGAGTGCGGCAGTGAACTTGTGGCTGTGCAGCGGCACCACTCGATCGTCATGGTCACCGGTCAGCACCAGGGTCGCTGGATAGCGGGTACCGGGCCGGACGTTGTGGACGGGAGAGTAGGCTAACAGCGTCGCGAACTGCGTCGGGTCCTCCGGATCGCCGTAGTCGGCGATCCATGCGGCGCCCACGGTGAAGCGATGGAAACGGATCATGTCCAGCACACCGACCGCCGGGATCGCCGCCGCGGCGAGATCGGGTCGCTGGGTCAAGACGGCACCGACCAGCAGACCGCCGTTGCTCCGGCCATGCATCGCCAACTGTGCCGGGCTGGTCACCCCGGTAGCGACCAGGTGCTCCGCAACGGCGACGAAGTCGTCGAAAACGTTCTGCTTCTGCGCCAGCCTTCCGCCCTCGTGCCACGCCGTGCCGAACTCGCCTCCCCCGCGGAGGTTGGCGATCACCAGCCGCCCACCGGCCCCGAGCCAGGCTGGCCAGCCCGGCCGGTAATCCGCGAGCATCGGGATGTCGAAGCCGCCGTATCCCCAGATCAGTGTTGGCGCCGGCAGGGACACGTCGTCGCCGGTGGGCGCGACCAGGAAGTAGGGGATCTCGGTGCCGTCCGCGCTTGTGGCGCGCCTGCGCACGACGCTCACCCGGGGCGGCCGGTAGGCGGTATCCGACTGCACCAGGCCGCTCAGCGAGCGGACGGCGGCGCTGTCGGAGTCGACCAGGTAGCTGGTGGCTGGGTCGGCAACCGACGAAAGCCCTACGAAGAACTCCGCTGCCCCTGGTTGAGCGTGGACGGCAACCAAGCCGCCGCCCGGCAGATCGGCCTCGCCCCGGGGTGACCCGTCGCTGCCGAGGCAGACAATGCGAGGCTGGGCGTCGCGCAGATAGACCGCGATCAGGCCTGATCCGGCGCCGTGCACCTCGAGCAAGGTGTCGGCTCCATGCGGCACGACGTCGCGCCATCGGCTCGGGTCAGCGGGCGCCGACAGGTCGACCGCCACGACCCGCCCGCGCTCCGCGTCCAGGTCGGTGAACATCAGCAACGTCGTGCCGTCGACACGGATCGGGCGGAACGCCGCAGTCGCCTCGTCGGCGACCCGGACGGGTACGCCGAGGGTGCTGCCCTGCTGCGTTGGGTGAATGGGATAGAGCCAGAGCCGGTTCCGCCGATCGGTCCCCTGAGCGATCAGCACCGCGACCCACTCCTCGCCGCCCATCATCTCGGGCCAAACGAACAGGTCCTGCTCGTCCGGGAACTCGACCACGACCTGGTCAGCCGACTGTGCCGTGCCGAGGCGATGCAGTCGCAGCACTGCCCGAGGCAGTGCCTCGACCTCGGTTCCGAGCGCGGTGCCGTCGTGTCCGAAGTCGACGTAGAGATAGGAACGACTGTCCGGCAGCCACTCCGGGAGCGAGAACTTCGTCTGGATCGGGACGTCCGCGACCGACTCGCCGTCGGGCAGATCGACAAGCCGGAAGGTCGTCCAGTCGCTGCCTCCCTCGGTGACCCCGTACGCCGCGATCCGCCCGTCCGGGCTGACAGTCACCCCGGCGATGGCTGCGGTTCCATCCGCCGACCAGCTGTTCGGGTCGAGTAGCACCCGCCCACCGGCGAGCAACTCGTCGATCGAGTCGCCCACGTACCAGACCTCTTGGTTCTGGCTGCCGTCGCTACGGGTGACGAAGTACCTGCCGGCCCGGCGCCATGGCACCCCTGCTCGCGGCCGGGCCACGATCGCCTTCATCGTCTCGCCGAACCATGGCCGGCTGGGGAGCCCGGCCAGGTAGCTGGAGGACAGGCCGTTCTGCCGACGCACCCAGTCTGCCGTTTCCGCCGAGTCGGGGTCCTCGAGCCAGCGATACGGATCGGCGAGGCGATGCCCGTGCACGACCTCAACCGTGTCCCCGGAACGGGTCGTCGGATAGTCCACGAACCTGACGGTAGCCGCTCGTCCTCCGGGTGACGTACGTCACCAGTCGCAGGAATTCATCAAGCGTTGAATTTTGCTATCGCATTCCCTACCGTTGGGACATGGAACGCATCATCGACCTGGCCGAGCCCGGAGGGGCCGATGCCGTCACCGTCGGCGGCAAGGCCGCCAACCTCTCCTTCATGCTGACCGCCGGGCTCCCGGTTCCTACCGGGTTCTGCATCACCACGCGCGCCTACCGCGAGGGCGTCGGCGCCAGCCTCGACGACCTCATCGCGGCGCTGGCCGAGGCCAGCGGCAGCCAGGCCACCGCAGCCCTCGCTGCCGAGGCGCGCAGACGCATCGAGGGCTCCGAGCTGCCGGCCGCTGTTGTGGACGCTGTGCGCCGCCACTACCTGCAGCTGGGGAAGGACGTCCCGGTCGCTGTGCGCTCCTCAGCAACCGCAGAGGACCTGGCGCAGGCGAGCTTCGCGGGCCAGCAGGACACGTTCCTGAACGTCGTCGGCGCCGATGCGGTGCTGGCGGCGGTTCGCCGATGCTGGGCCTCACTGTGGAACGAGCGGGCCGTCGCCTACCGCTCGGCGAACGGGATCGACCACCGCGGTCTGGCCCTCGCCGTGGTCGTCCAGCAGATGATCGACGCCGCGGCCGCCGGGGTCATGTTCACCGCCGATCCCGTGACCGGCACGCGGCACCGCACGGTGATCGACGCGAATCTCGGTCTTGGCGAGTCAGTCGTGTCCGGCGCGGTGAATCCGGACCACTACCTCGTCGACCGGTCCACGCGTCGGATCCTCGACCGGACGCTCGGCGACAAGGCCATCACTATCGTCGGGCGCCGCGCCGGCGGCGTCGAGCGCATCCCCACTGCGGACAGCGCCGCGCCAGCGCTCACCGACGACCAGGTGCTCGCCCTCAGCGATCTCGGCCAGCGAGTCGAGGAGGCGTACGGGTCCCCCCAGGACACCGAGTGGGCACTGGCCGCCGACGGCCGCCTCTGGCTCACCCAGGCGAGACCGGTCACGACCCTCTACCCGATCCCGCCGACCAATCGAGAGGGCCTGCGCGTCTTCCTGTGCATGACCCTCGCCCAGGGATTGACCAGGCCGATCACCCCGATGGGGCTGGCGACGTTCCGGATGATCGGATCGTCGGTGGCCAGATTCGCCGGGGCACCGCCCGCCGACCCCTTCGCAGGGCCCAGTGTCCTCAGCGTCGCCGGCCAGCGCCTCTTCATCGACATCACCGCGGTGGTACGAACCCCGCTTGGGCGCCGACTGGCGATCGGCATCGCCGGTGCGATGGAAGCGCGCACGGCGACGGTGCTGCGAACGCTGCTGGCGGATCCGCGGCTATCGCCGCTGCCCGGGAGGCATCCGCGCGCGATCGCCGGAATCGCCCGGATCGTCCTGGTGCGCGCCAAGGTGCCACCGCGGATGGCGCTCGCCCTGATCAGCCCCCGAGCCGCACGCCGGGCAATTGCACGCCGAGAACGGGAGGTGCGGGCGCTGCTCACACCACCGGCCGCGGCCGGGCCCGAGGAGTTGCTGGATCACGTCGAGCGCGAACTGTCCCGCGGCCTGTTCATGATCATGCCGACGGTTTTCCCGTACGCCGCCGCTGGCCTGCTGATGATGACGCTCGCCAGACGCGGCCTGGGCGACCTGGCCACCCGGAGCGAGCTTCAGACAGTTCTGCGGGGGCTGCCGCACAATGTCACCACCGAGATGGACCTCGCGCTCTGGGAAGCGGCGCAGGAGATTCGGGCGGACGCCGAGTCGGTTCGGGTCTTCAGCGGCGCGACGCCTGCCGAGCTGGCGCGTCGCCTGCAGGAGAACACCCTGCCGCCGGTCGCTCAGCGCTCGCTCGGTGGATTCCTGCGGCGGTATGGCCACAGGGCCGTCGCGGAGATCGACCTCGGGATGCCGCGGTGGACCGAGCAACCCGCCCACATCGCCGGTGTGATCGCCAACTATCTGCGCCTCGACGACCCCGAGCTCTCGCCGCCGGCCCAGTTCGCCGATGGGGACCGGATCGGCCGACGGGCTGCCGCCGAGCTGGTGGCACGGATGGCGACCCGAAGCCCGCTCAAGGCCCGCCTGCTCGACTTCGCGTTCCGGCGAGCCCGGGAACTCGTCGGCATGCGGGAGAGCCCGAAGTACATCCTGATCGTCGCGCTGACGGAGTTGCGGCGCCAACTCGGTGTCATCGGGACGGCACTCGTCGAGCGCGGGACCGTCGACGATGCGGCGGACGTCTACTTCCTCGACTTTGCGGAGGTCCGCCGCGGGCTCGGCGGTGAGGCGATGCAGCCCATCGTGGTGGGCCGCCGCGCCGACTACGACGCAGAGCTCCGGCGGCGTCACATCCCCCGGCTACTGCTGTCGGACGGTACCGAGCCCGAAGCCGTGTCGACCGGCGCAGCGCGACCAGACGGTGCTCTGGTGGGGAGCCCGGCGTCGCCAGGAGTCGCGTCCGGGCGCGCCCGGGTGATTCTCGACCCGGTGGGCGCGCGTCTCGAACCGGGCGAAATCCTGGTGGCCCCATCGACCGATCCCGGCTGGACTCCGCTGTTCCTCACCGCCGGCGGCTTGGTGATGGAGATGGGTGGCGCCAACTCGCATGGGGCCGTGGTGGCACGGGAGTACGGCATTCCGGCCGTCGTCGGTGTGCCCGAGGCGACCCAGCTGATCCTGGACGGCCAGCAGATCACCGTGGACGGCGCTGCAGGATTGGTGAGCCAAAGCGGGTCGGCCGTCGGCGATGAGGAGTTCGACGGCGGAACGATCGGGGCGGTTGGGATGGCGCCCGCCTGACGGCGGGCACCCCGTCCAGGTGTCAGGCGGACTGGTCCAGGGCGCTGAAGATCCGCGCCGAGACCTCGTCGACCTCCCCCAGACCGTCGACCTCGACGAGAAGTCCTCGTGCGGCGTAGACGTCCAGCAGCGGTGCGGTCTGGTCGGCGTAGACCTGCAACCGGACCCGAATGGTGTCCTCGTTGTCGTCCGCGCGGCCGTCGATCTCGGCTCGCTTGAGCAGTCGGGCAACGACCTCGTCCGCATCTGCCACGAGCGATACCACCGCATTGAGCGGTGATCCAGCGTTCGAGAGGTAGCTGTCGAGGGTCTCCACCTGCGGCAGCGTGCGGGGATACCCGTCGAGCAGGAAGCCGCCGGCGCAATCGGGCTGCCCGAGCCGCTCCTCGACGATCTGATTGGTGATCTCGTCGCTGACATACCCGCCCGACGCCATGATCTCGCGCACCTGGCGCGCCAGCGGGGTGTCGGAGGTCTTCATGGCGCGGAAGATGTCACCGGTCGAGATCGCGGGGATCCCGTAGTGCTCCCCGATGAGTTTGGCTTGCGTGCCCTTGCCCGCGCCGGGCGGGCCCATGATGAGGAGGCGCATTAGCGGAGGAACCCTTCGTAGTTGCGTTGCTGCAGCTGGCTTTGGATCTGCTTCACGGTGTCCAGCCCGACGCCGACGATGATCAGGATCGAGGTCCCACCGAAGGGGAAGTTCTGATTCGCCTGGAGCAGGATGAACGCGACCGACGGCAGCAGCGCGATCAGCCCCAGGTACAAGGAACCGGGCAGCGTGAGGCGCGAGAGCACGAACGCGAGGTACTTCTCGGTCGGCTTGCCCGCCCGGATACCGGGGATGAACCCGCCGTACTTCTTCATGTTGTCGGCGACTTCCTCCGGGTTGAAGGTGATCGCCACGTAGAAGTACGCGAAGAACACGATCAGCAGGAAGAAGGTCAGCATGTAGAGCGGATGGTCGCCGGTGACGAAGTTGGCCTGAATCCAGGTCGCGACCTTGCCCTCCGGCCTGAACTGCGCGTACAGCACCGGCAGATAGAGCAACGACGACGCGAAGATGACCGGGATGACGCCGGCCTGGTTCACCTTGATCGGGATGTACGTGGTGGTGCCGCCGAACATCCGCCGACCCACCATCCGCTTCGCGTACTGCACCGGGATGCGCCGTTGCGACTGCTCGATGAAGATGACGCCTGCCATCACCAGCAGCCCGAGGGCGACCACGAGGAGGAACACGATCCAGCCTTGGGAGCCCGGACGGGCGACCTTGAGGCTCCACAGCGCGCTGGGGAAGGTGGCCGCGACCTGAGTGAAGATCAGCACCGACATGCCGTTGCCGACTCCACGCTCGGTGATGAGCTCACCTAGCCACATGATCACGCTGGTGCCTGCGGTCATCGTGATGATCATCACCACCACCGCGAAGATGCCCTTGTCGTAGACCAACCCGGTGCAGCCGGTGAAGAGGCGGTCGTTCACCGCGACCGTGACGAACGCGGTCGAGTTCAGGATCGCGAGCACGAGGGTGAGGTACCGCGTGTACTGGGTGATCTTGGTCTGGCCTGCCTGGCCCTCCTTCTTCAGGGTTTCCAGGCGCGGGATCACCACCGTCAGCAGCTGCAGGATGATGCTCGCGGTGATGTAGGGCATGATGCCCAGCGCGAACACGGCCAACTGCAGCAGTGCACCACCCGAGAACAGGTTGATCAGGGAGTAGAGCCCCTGTTGGTCGCCGGCAGTCGCCTGCTTCAGACAGAAGTCGACTTGCCCGACGTTCACGTTGGGGGTCGGGAGGATGGAGCCCAACCGGAAGAGGGCGAGGATCGCCAACGTGAAGAAGATCTTCTTCCGCAGGTCCGGCGTACGGAATGCGTTGGCAAAGGCAGCGAGCACCCTGCCCTCCCTTTCTCTCGTGAATCCTGTCCGCCCGCCCGTCAACCACTCGCTCGGCGGCTTGCGCCCGCGGTCGAAGACCGCGGATCAGTGGACAGGACGCCCGACTCTATCAAGGAGCGGGAGGCCGACCACATCAGCGCGAATCTGATCACTGGACGGAGGACGTCAGGCCTGGCGGCCCAGCCTACGTTGCGCGCGAGGAGCCATCTGGACACGCACGAGCCGGCCGTCACGCGAGGCGACGGCCGGCTCTGCAGTGATCAGCGGCGGATCCGGACCACCGAGTAGGCCGCGGCCTTAGGGTTGCTGATGCCGAAGCGCGCGTTCGGCAGGTACAGGCTGCCGCGGAAGGCGGCGACTGTCG
The DNA here is from genome assembly GCA_044225235.1 of Propionibacteriaceae bacterium. Taxonomy (GTDB): domain Bacteria; phylum Actinomycetota; class Actinomycetes; order Propionibacteriales; family Propionibacteriaceae; genus Microlunatus. Next base: position 696,482 of record JBGAIX010000001.1, read on the forward strand.
TCGGCACATCGAAAGCCGAGCTGGTCAGGGTGTTCACGATCATGCCCTTCGTACCGTTGGCGTTGAGGCGGACCACGGCGACCTTGTTCAACCGGTTCTGAACGACGTAGAGGGTGCGCCCGCGGACCAGAAGCCCGTCACCGTTCGGCAGCGAGGCGCCGCCAAGGTCGACCTTCGTGGCCACGCCACTGCGCTTGTTGACCCGGAACAACGTGCCCGTGCCGCTCTGGATGACCAGCAACGCTTTGTGATTCGGGGTCTCGGCGATGCCGTTGGCGTTGAACCCGGGCTCCTGCTGCCACTCGCCGGTGATGGGAAGTGTGGTGACCGTGGCGGCCTGCTTCGTGCTGCGGATCTTCTTCCGGTCGACCGCGTAGAGTTCAGCGGCCAGCGAGTTGGTGAACCACGCCTTCTTCGGGGTGAGCACGACGTCGTTGATGAAGCTCGACTCGGTGGTGAAGGTGTAGCTGGCGAGAATCTCTCCTGTCGTGGCGTTGACCAGCCGCCCCGTCCCAACCGGCCCGCCGGCAACGTAGAGCAGACCGCCGGCGTACTTGAGGCCGACGGACGGCGTCCCTGGGGCCTTACTGACGACGATGCCGCTACCCGTCCGCAGATCTGCGCGGTAGATGTCGCCGTCGGCGAGCGAACCCACGTATGCGTAGTGCCTGCCGACGGTGATGCCCTCGGGCTGGAACCCGGCCGGCAAGGCAATCTCAGCGGGGAAACTGGCCTTTGGCTTGGGTTTGGCCTCCACGACTCCGACTGTCGTGAACGCCAGTGCGGCGCTCAGCACCGCTGCAGCCAGCACTCTGACGCGTACGCGCATCCTCATGTCCGCCTTCCACCGGTTCATCATCCGGCCCTGGAATCCATCGACCACTCGACCTCCGGAGAGACGAGGTCGAGCCGCCACCCGTTCAGCGCGACATTCTGCGCCAGATTCCTGTGAACAGAAACAGTTGCGGCGCAGACCGCTCACTAGAGCCGTGGAAAGCGCGAGAGCCGCCCTGCCCACGCAGGACGGCTCCCCAGAGAAAGCGTGGCTTGGCCAGCCGGCTCAGACCTCAGTGGCGCTGCCTCCAGCGGCGACGATCTTCTCCTTCGCGCTGCCGGAGAACGCGTTGGCACTCAGCGAGACCGCGACGCCGAGATCACCGGTGCCGAGCACCTTGACCGGCCGACCCGGACGGACGGCCCCGACGGCAACGAGTTCGTCGACGCCGATCTCGCCACCCTCGGGAAAGAGCTCGCCGATCCGGCCGAGGTTCACAACCTGGTACTCGACGCGGAACGGGTTCTTGAACCCACGCAGCTTCGGCATCCGCATGTGCAACGGCATCTGGCCGCCCTCGAAGTTCTGCGGCACCGTCTTGCGCGCGCCGGAGCCCTTGGTTCCGCGCCCGGCGGTCTTGCCCTTCGATCCCTCGCCACGCCCGACCCGCGTCTTCGCAGTCTTGGCACCCGGCGCTGGCTTGAGGTGATGAATCTTCAACGTCATGTCAGTCGACCTCCTCCACGACCACCAGATGGGCGACCGTGGCGATCATCCCGCGGACCTCGGGACGGTCCTCGCGAACGGACTCATCGCCGATCCGTCGCAGGCCGAGGGTCCGCAGGGTGTCCCGTTGATTCTGCTTTCCGCCAACTGCACTGCGTACCTGACGGACAAGGAGCTGCGTCATCACGAGCTCACCGCCTGCCGGGCCCGAAGCAACGCGGCCGGGGTCACGTCCTCGACGGACTTGCCGCGACGGCGAGCCACCGACTCGGGCTGCTCGAGGCTCTGCAGCGCCGCCACCGTCGCGTGCACGACGTTGATCGCGTTGGCCGATCCGAGCGACTTCGCCAGCACGTCGTGGACGCCGGCGCACTCCAGCACGGCGCGGGCCGAGCCACCGGCGATGACACCGGTACCCGGTGAAGCCGGGCGCAGCAGAACGACACCGGCCGCCTTCTCGCCCTGGACGGGGTGCGGGATAGTGCCCTGGATGCGCGGCACGGCGAAGAAGTGCTTTTTGGCCTCCTCGACGCCCTTGGCGATCGCCGCCGGCACCTCCTTGGCCTTGCCGTACCCGACGCCAACCGTGCCGTCGCCGTCGCCCACCACGACCAACGCGGTGAAGCTGAAGCGGCGGCCACCCTTGACCACCTTCGCCACCCGGTTGATCGCGACCACGCGCTCGATGTAATTGCTCTTGTCTGCTGCCTGACCTCGACGGTCGTCACGGCCGCGACGCTCGCCACCGCCGGTCCGGCGCTGGGTTCCCGTCATCTGTATTCCTCCGTTACTCGATCGTCAGAAGCCGAGGCCGCCCTCGCGGGCGCCGTCAGCCAGCGCCGCGATCCGGCCGTGGTACTTGTTGCCGGCGCGGTCGAAGACCACGCTCTCAATGCCCGCCGCCTTGGCCCGTTCGGCGACCAATGCGCCGACCTTGCGAGCCTTCGCGGACTTGTCGCCGTCAGCGCCGCGCACGTCGGACTCCATCGTCGAGGCGTGCGCGAGCGTACGCCCGGCGACATCGTCGATGACCTGCGCAGAGATGTGCCTGGCGGAGCGGGTGACCACCAGCCGCGGACGTGCCGCGCTGCCGTGGATCCGCTTGCGACCGCGCAGCTGCCGGCGGAGCCGGGCACGTGTCTTGGTCGCGGTGCCCTTGTGGGACGACAGTGAAACGCCCATCGTCACTTACCAGCCTTTCCAACCTTGCGGCGTACCTTCTCGCCCGCATAGCGGACGCCCTTGCCCTTGTACGGCTCGGGTTTGCGCAGCTTGCGGATGTTCGCCGCCACCTCGCCGACCTGCTGCTTGTCGATCCCCAGCACCGAGAAGCGGGTCGGCGCCTCGACGTTGAACGTGATGCCCTCGGGAGCGTGCACCCGCACCGGGTGGCTGTAACCGAGCGCGAACTCGAGCTCGGTCGGGCCCTTGGAGATCACGCGGTAGCCGACGCCGACGATTTCCAGCTTCTTTTCGTACCCAGCCGTGACGCCGGTGACCATGTTGGCCACCAGAGTGCGGGTCAAGCCATGCAAGGACTTGCTGACCCGCTCGTCGTTCGGCCGGCTCACTTCGAGCTCGCCGCTCTCCGCGCGAGCCACGGTGATCGGCTCGGCCACACGATGCTGCAGGGTGCCCTTCGGGCCCTTGATCGACAGTTGCTGACCGTCGACGGTCACCTCCACGCCGGAGGGAACCGGGACGGGGAGCTTGCCAATGCGCGACATGGTGTCGTCTCCTTCCTGTCCGTCCGGCTCACCAGACGTAGGCGACGACTTCGCCGCCCACGCCGTTGCTGTGTGCCTGCTTGTCGGTGAGCAGGCCCTGTGAGGTGGAGATGATCGCGATCCCGAGACCGCCGAGCACCTTCGGCAACCCGTTCGACTTCGCGTACACCCGCAGACCGGGCTTGGAGATGCGCCGCACACCAGCCAGGGACCGCTCGCGGTTCTGGCCGTACTTCAGCGTGACGGACAGCGTCTTGCCGACCTGGCCTTCCGGCGCATCCTGCACCGAGTACGAGGCGATGTACCCCTCGCTGGCGAGGATCTCCGCGATCCCCACCTTGATCTTGCTGTGCGGCATGGTCGCCGTGTCGTGGTACGCCTGACTGGCGTTCCGCAACCGCGTCAACATGTCCGCAATCGGATCCGTCATCGTCATCGTGTGTCGTTCTTCCTTCTCGAGTGGTTTCCCCGGCGCGATGCCGCGGGACCTTCCTCGTTGAGCCTGTTGGGGGTTTGAGGTGCCGGCGTGCTGCCGAGCCACTGCCGAGTTGGTCGTCGGCGCGGATCGCTGCCGGACCGGGCGTGGATGGGTCTGGCCGTCGGACGAGCTCGCGAGTGCGACCGGTTGCCCGGTTCGGCGGCGAGCGGCGCCGACGACCGCCAGATCACCAGGAACTCTTGGTCACGCCGGGCAACTCGCCCTTGTGTGCCATGTCGCGCAGGCAGATCCGGCAGAGTCCGAACTTGCGGTACACCGCCTTCGGCCGGCCGCACTTTTGGCAGCGGGTGTAGGCACGGACACCGAACTTCGGCTTGCGCGCCTGCTTCACGCGGAGAGCAGTCTTGGCCATCTGTCGTCCTCTCTCAGTTGGCCCGGAACGGGAAGCCGAGATGGCGCAGCAACGCCCGGCCCTGGTCGTCGTTGGGAGCGGTGGTCACGAAACTGATATCCATGCCACGGACGCGGTCGATCCGGTCCTGATCGATCTCATGGAACATGACCTGCTCGTTCAGACCGAAGGTGTAGTTGCCCCGGCCGTCGAACTGCTTCGGCGACAGACCGCGGAAGTCACGGATGCGCGGCAGCGCGAGCGTCAGCAACCGATCGGCGAACTCCCACATCCGGTCGCCGCGCAACGTCACGTGCGCGCCGATCGGCATGCCTTCACGCAGCTTGAACTGCGCGATCGACTTCCGTGCTCGGGTCACCTGCGGCTTCTGGCCGGTGATCGTGGCGAGGTCGCGGACCGCGCCGTCGATCAACTTGGAGTCGCGCGCGGCCTCACCGACGCCCATGTTCACCACGATCTTCACCAGACCGGGGATCTGCATGACATTCGGGATGTCGAACTCGCGCTGCAGGGCCGGCGCCACCTCACTCCGGTAGCGCAGCTTGAGACGTGGGACGACCTTCGTCTCCGCAGTTGCGGCGGTCATCAGATCTCCTCCCCAGTGACGCGAGAAATCCGAACGCTCCGCGTCGCCTTGTACTCCGACCCGTCGGGCCGGCGCTTGGTCACCTCGACGCGCTGGTACCCGATCCGGGTCACCACCTCATCGCCGGCGCCGTTCTTCACGACCAGTTGCACGTTCGAGGCGTGGATCGGGGCCTCCGAGGAGACGATTCCGCCCTTCGTGGTCTGCCGTGCCTGCGGCTGGGCAGCGGTGTCCTTGAGGTGGCGCTTGACGATGTTGACGCCAGCCACCGTCACCCGGTTGCGCTCCGGGTAGACCGCCAGCACCTCGCCGACCAGCCCCCGGTCCTTGCCCGCGATGACCTTGACGCGATCGCCCTTGCGGACGTGCAGTTTCGTCGTCACCTTCTTGTCCTTGCCTGCCATCTCTCAGATCACCTCTGGTGCCAGCGAGATGATGCGCATGAAGCGCTTCTCGCGCAGCTCGCGACCGACCGGACCGAAGATGCGGGTGCCACGAGGCTCCCCGTCGTTCTTCAGGATGACCGCCGCGTTCTCGTCGAACTTGATGTACGAGCCGTCAGCCCGCCGCCGCTCCTTGACGGTGCGCACGACCACGGCCTTGACCACGTCGCCCTTCTTGACGTTCCCGCCGGGGATCGCGTCCTTGACCGTGGCCACGATGACGTCGCCGATGCCGGCGTAGCGACGGCCGGAGCCACCGAGCACGCGGATGCACAAGATCTCTTTCGCACCGGTGTTGTCGGCGACCTTGAGTCGCGTCTCCTGCTGGATCATCTGTGTTCTCTCTCCTGAGCTGTCGGAGCTCGCTCACCCGTGGGTGCACGGACTCCGCCACATCGTGGGACTACTTGGCCTTCTCGAGGATCTCGATCAGGCGCCAGCGCTTCGTGGCGCTCAGCGGACGGGTCTCCATGATCCGCACCCGGTCGCCGACGCCGGCCTCGTTGGCCTCGTCGTGCGCCTTCAGGCGGCTCGTCTGACGCAGCACCTTGCCGTACAGGCGGTGCTTGACGCGGTCCTCGACGGCGACGACCACGGTCTTGTCCATCTTGTCGCTGACCACGTAGCCCTCGCGGACCTTCCGCCGCGTCCGGTCCACCGTGGCCTCGTTGCTCTGCTCGCTCATGCTCCTGCTTCCTCTGCGTCCGGATCCTCGGTGATGCCGAGCTCACGCTCGGTCAGCACCGTGTAGATGCGGGCGATGTCCTTGCGAACGGCGCGCAACCGGCCATGCGACTCCAGCTGCCCGGTCGCCGCCTGGAAGCGGAGCGTGAACAGCTCCTCCTTCAGCTCGACAACCTTCTTGTTCAGCTCGTCGCGGCTTTGGCCGCGCAACTCGGCGGCGGTAGCAGTCTTGGCCATCAGATCTCACCTGCCTCGCGCTTGATGAAGCGTGCTTTCACCGGAAGCTTGTGGATCGCTAGGCGCATCGCCTCGCGAGCCACGTCCTCGTTCACTCCCGACAACTCGAAGAGAACGCGACCGGGCTTGATGTTGGCGACCCACCACTCGGGCGAGCCCTTGCCGGAACCCATCCGGGTCTCGGCCGGCTTCTTCGTCAGCGGACGGTCCGGGAAAACGTTGATCCAGACCTTTCCACCGCGCTTGATGTGACGGGTCATCGCGATACGCGCGGACTCGATCTGGCGGTTGGTCAGGTACGTGGCCTCCAGCGCCTGGATGCCGTAGTCCCCGAACGCCAGCTTGGTCCCACCCTTCGCCGCACCAGTCCGCTTCGGATGGTGCTGCTTGCGGAACTTGACCTTGCGAGGTACCAGCATGATCAGCTCTCCTGTGCCGTCGTCTCGGTGGCGGTGGCAACGGCAGCGTCCACCTGGGCGCCGTCGGCGACCGCCTCAGGTGCACCGTCGGCACGACGACGACCGCCGCGCTCGGGACGATCACCACGACTGGGCCGATCGCCGCGACCGCCGGGGCGACCCGGACGGGTCCGCCCGCCGGCTGCGTTCCGGGCAGCACGCTGAGCAGCGCGCTCCGCCCGCGATCCGGAGGCGTCGCCCTTGTAGATCCAGACCTTGACCCCGATCCGGCCGAAGGTCGTCTTCGCCTCGTGGAAGCCGTAGTCGATGTCGGCACGCAGGGTGTGCAGCGGCACCTGGCCCTCGCGGTAGAACTCCGACCGGCTCATCTCGGCGCCGCCGAGACGGCCCGAGCACTGGATGCGGATACCGCGCGCACCGCCACGCATCGCGCTCTGCTGCGCCTTGCGCATCGCACGACGGAACTGCACGCGCGACGCGAGCTGCTCGGCGACGGCCTGAGCAACCAGCTGAGCGTCGGTCTCGGGGTTCTTGACCTCGAGGATGTTGAGCTGGACCTGCTTGCCGGTGAGCTTCTCCAGGTCGCCGCGTACCCGCTCCGCCTCGGTGCCGTTGCGGCCGATGACGATGCCGGGACGTGCGGTGAAGATGTCGACACGGACCCGATCCCGGGTGCGCTCGATCTCCACCGAGGAGATTCCGGCGCGCTCCAGACCCTTGGTCAGCATGCGGCGGATCTTGACGTCCTCGCCGATGTAGTTCGCGTAGAGCTTGTCGGCGTACCAACGGCTCTTGTGGTCGGTAGTGATGCCCAGCCGAAAGCCGTGCGGGTTGATCTTCTGACCCATGCTCAGGCCTCCTTCGAGCGGGGCTCGACAACGACGGTGATGTGGCTGGCGCGCTTCAGGATGCGGCTGGCGCTGCCCTTGGCGCGGGGCCGGATCCGGCGCATGGTGACGCCCTCGTCCACGAAGGCCTGCGACACGAACAACTCCGCGCGACGGAGGTTGTCGGTCTGCTCGGCGTTCGCCGCCGCGCTCGCGATCACCTTGTAGACCGGCTCACTGGCGGCCTGCGGGGCGAACTTCAGCGTGCTCAGCGCGTCGGCGACGTCCATCCCGCGGACCAGGTCGACCACCCGACGGACCTTGGTCGGGGAGATGCGCACCTGGCGGGCGATGGCGTACGACCCGGGACGGTCGCCGAGCAGCGCCTGGCGGCGGCTGGGACGGGTGTCCTTGCTCATCAGTTCAGGTTCCTTCTCTGCGTTCCGGACCGGCTCAGCGCCGGCGGGACTTCCGGTCTTCCTTGATGTGACCCTTGAAGGTCCGGGTGGGCGCGAACTCGCCCAGCTTGTGACCGACCATGGCGTCGGTGACGAAGACCGGCACGTGCTTGCGCCCGTCGTGCACGGCGATCGTGTGGCCGATCATGTCCGGCACGATCATCGAGCGCCGGGACCAAGTCTTGATCACGGACTTGGCGCCCTTGACGTTCAGCGCCTCGACCTTCTTGGCCAGATGGTCGTCGACGAACGGGCCCTTCTTCAGGCTGCGTGGCATCGGTTATCTGCTCCTGCTCAGCGCTTCTTGCCGGACTTGCGACGGCGGACGATCAGACGAGAACTCGCCTTGTTCTTGTTGCGGGTGCGACCCTCGGGCTTGCCCCACGGCGACACCGGGTGCCGGCCACCGGAGGTCTTACCCTCGCCACCGCCGTGCGGGTGGTCGATAGGGTTCATCGCCACCCCGCGGACGGTGGGCCGCTTGCCGCGCCACCGGTTCCGACCGGCCTTGCCCCAGTTGATGTTGGACTGCTCGGCATTGCCGACCTCGCCGATCGTGGCGCGGCAGCGAACGTCCACCATCCGCATTTCGCCCGAGGGCATCCGGAGGGTCGCGTTCTTGCCCTCTCGCGCCACCAGCTGAATGGACGCACCGGCCGACCGGCCGAGCTTCGCGCCGCCACCCGGGCGCAGCTCCACAGCGTGCACGGTGGAGCCGACGGGGATGTTGCGCAGTGGCAAGTTGTTGCCCGGCTTGATGTCTGCGCCTTCGCCGGCCTCGACTGCCGCACCCTGCTTCAGCCCATGCGGAGCGATGATGTATCGCTTCTCGCCGTCGGCGTAGTGCAGCAGCGCGATTCGGGCGGTGCGGTTCGGGTCGTATTCGATGTGGGCGACCTTGGCCGGCACGCCGTCCTTGTCGTAGCGCTTGAAGTCGACCAGTCGGTAGGCCTGCTTGTGCCCGCCGCCGATGTGCCGCGTCGTGATCTTTCCGGTGTTGTTCCGGCCGCCCGTCTTCGGACTGGGCACGAGCAGCGACTTCTCCGCCGTCGAGCGCGTCAACTCGACGAAGTCGGCGACACTGGCGCCGCGACGACCGGGGGTCGTCGGCTTGTACTTACGGATACCCATGGGTCTGCGTCCTCTGCCTTTCCTCGCCTCAGCCGGCCGGCGCGGAGAAGATGTCGATGCGCTCGCCGTCCGCGACGGTCACGATCGCGCGCTTGGTATCGGCGCGCTTGCCGGAGCCGTTCCGCGTCCTGCGGCGCTTTCCCACGCGGTTCAGCGTGTTCACGCCGACCACCTTGACCTTGAACACCGACTCGACCGCGATCTTGATCTCGGTCTTGTTGGCGTCGGGAGCGACGACGAACGTGTACTTGTTCTCGTCGAGCAGGCTGTAGCTCTTCTCGCTCACCACCGGCGCGAGCAGGATGTCGCGATGGTCGCGGACCTTGACCGAGCTCACTTGTCTACTCCCTCTTCGTCCGCAGTCGAGCCGACCGGCGCACCGACGAAGGCCTCCAGCGCAGCACTGGTGAAGACGATCTCGTCGTTGACCAGAACGTCATAGGCGTTCAGCTGGTCGACCGCCAGCGCGTGCACGGTGACGACGTTGCGCAGGCTCAGCCACGCGAGGTCCTCGTCCCGGTGCAGCACGACCAGCACCTTGTCACTGCTGGCCACCGCCGCCAGCGCCTTGAGCGCACCCTTGGTCGACGGCAGGTCGCCGCTCACCAGTTCGCTGATGACATGCACGCGGCCCTCACGAGCGCGATCCGAAAGTGCGCCGCGAAGAGCGGCCGCAATCATCTTCTTGGGCGTGCGCTGCGCGTAGCCGCGGGGCTGGGGACCGTGCACCACTCCACCACCGGTGTACTGCGGCGCACGCACCGAACCCTGGCGGGCCCGACCGGTGCCCTTCTGTCGGTACGGCTTCTTGCCACCACCGCGGACGTCGCCGCGGGTCTTGGTGGCGTGGGTGCCCTGGCGGGCGGCAGCCAATTGAGCGACGACGACCTGATGGATCAACGGCACGTTGGCTGTCACGTCGAACAGGTGGGCGGGCAACTCGGCGCTACCCGCGGTCTCGCCGCTGGCGTTGTAGATGTCGACGGTGCTCACGCCCGGTCTCCCTTCTTCGCCGCGCTGCGCAGCACGACCAGACCACCCTTGTTGCCGGGGATGGCGCCGCGGATCAGGATCAGACCGCGTTCGGCATCCACTGCGTGCACCTCGAGGTTCTGTACGGTGACCCGCTCTACACCCATCCGGCCGGCCATCCGCAGTCCCTTGAAGACGCGACCAGGGGTAGCGCAGCCGCCGATCGAGCCGGGCGAGCGGTGCTTGCGGTGCACACCGTGGGACGCACGCAGACCGCCGAAGCCATGGCGCTTCATCACGCCAGCGGTGCCTTTGCCCTTGCTGACGCCGGTGACGTCCACCACCTCGTCGGCGGCGAAGACATCGGCCAGCAGTTCCTGGCCGAGGGTGTACTCGCTCGCGTCCGAGGTGCGGATCTCCACCAGGTGCTTGCGCGGCGTGACGTCAGCACGCTCGAAATGCCCAGCATCGGGCTTGGTCACCTGCTTCGCCTTGACGGCGCCGAAGCCCAGCTGAACGGCGGCGTAGCCGTCGGCGTCGGGGGTGCGTACCTGGGTGACGACGCATGGCCCCGCCTGCACGACGGTGACCGGGACGACGCGATTGTTCGCGTCCCAGAGCTGGGTCATGCCGAGCTTGGTGCCCAGCAGACCCTTCACCTTGCGTTCGGTCTTGACGGTGGTCACGACTCTCCTCAGAGCTTGATCTCGATGTCGACACCCGCCGGCAGGTCGAGGCGCATCAAGGAGTCAACGGTCTTGGGGGTGGGGTCGATGATGTCGATGAGCCGCTTGTGGGTCCGCATCTCGAAGTGCTCGCGGCTGTCCTTGTACTTGTGCGGCGAGCGGATCACGCAGAACACGTTCTTCTCCGTGGGCAACGGCACCGGTCCCGCGACCCGCGCGCCAGTCCGTGTCACCGTGTCGACGATCTTTCGCGCCGAGGAGTCGATGACCTCGTGGTCGTAGGCCTTGAGCCGAATGCGGATCTTCTGTCCCGCCACAGTTCGTCCCTCTTCTTCTGCGTCTGAGCTGTCAGGCGGCCCGGTCGACGTGCACCGAACCGCAGTTGCTCCGACCCCCGAGGTCGGGTGTGTCGGCCCGACTCGGCGCACCACACCACCCGAGCTGCCGTGCTGTGGGAGGTGGCTCGACCCCCTGGACCCGGTGTCCAGTCAGGCCGAGCGACCAGGATCTCGCGGTTCGGCAGCACGGGCGTAGGCCCGGCATGCCACGGCGACCCCGGTCGGAGCAACCGGACGATTCTGTCAGACGCACCTGCCGCGATCAAATCGACGGCGCAAAGAGGCGCTGGCCACGCCGGGGCGCCGGCGCTGGGCGCCAAGCGGCGCTCGCGCACCTGCGGTCAGGTCGCGAGCCGGGCGGACCACACGCAGGCGAGATCGTAGGCGGCGACATCACCGCTGGCCGCTGCCAGGCCCGCCAACCGCGCGGCGACCACCCGGATCTGGTCGGGGTCGGCAGCACTCCAAGCCGGCGCGTCGACCTCGAACTCGGCGCATTCGACGGCGACGGACCCTCCGCTCGGCTGCACGGGCCGGCTGAGCAGAGCGGCTCGGAAGGCGGAAGCGAGAAGGGAAACCGAGGCGAATCGGCCCACCGGATCCTTGGCCAGGGCGCGCCGGAGCACGCGAGCTCCCTGCGGCCAGCGCGCCCAGAGGTCATCCAACGACGGCGGCGCCTCGACGATCCGGCGGAGCGCCTCGCGCCGCTCGCAGGTCAGATCGAGGTATGCCGATCCGGTCAGCAGGCGAACCGACATCGCCGCCAGCGCGTACTGTTCGGCTGCGGCGTCGTAGGCCGGCATCGGCGCATCGGCCGCGAGCGCAGCTGCCGCCTGCGGATCCAGGTACTCACCTCCGGCTCCGCGTGGCGCCGACGCCGAGCTCGGCAGCGCGGCCAGCCCGAAGTCGATCACCGTCACCGCCGCTGTGTCACTGACCAGCACGTTTCCCGGGTGGACGTCGCCGTGCAGCACCCCGCGAGCGTGCAGCCTCGCGTACGCGTCGAGCACCGCCGCTACAAGCTGCCGCCGAGTGTGCTCGTCAACGGTCATCGCCTGCAGGTCAACTGGGTCGCCGACCGCCTCCACGAGCACGAGCACGCCACCGGTCGCTGCCGCCTCCGACCAGACGACGTTCGGCGTCGGCGCGTCGTGCAGCAGCTGCAACGCCGCCAGCTCGCGAGCAAACAGGCCTGCCCCATGCGCAGCCTCGTCCACGACCTTCACCACGACGGGACATCCGCCCTCCTCGAGCTGACCACGCCAGATCTCGCCGTCGCGGAGCACCCTGATCTGGCCGCGGAGCACCGCGGGTCCGACACGGTCGCCGATGCCGTAGCGGGCGCAGACGGGATCGGCTGCCGCGCGCTCCTCCGCGACGAGGACGTCGGTGCGGCTCAGCCCGACGAGCACCCCGAACGACTCCTCCAGGGTGCGCAGCGGGTCGCGGCCGGCATGGGCGGAGTAGCCGAGGATGGCGTCGACGACAGTCGTGGGACGGCGGAAGTAGCCGATCAGGTCCGCCGCGTCGGCGGAGAGCAGCTGCGGCGGGTACCGGCTACCGCGCCGCACTACCAGGGTCTGTCCCTCCTCGGCGGGGACCAGGTCGACGTCCGCCGGCAGAAGATAGCGCCGGTCCGTCACGCCGCGCATGCTGCCCTCATCGCCGTCATCTCCTCGGCCAGGAGGCGTTCTGAGCCGGACGGGCGCCAGCCGTCCACATCCACCCCTCGACTGCGGAGGTGCTCGAGAGCGGTGTCGGCGATGGCCCCCGCGTGCCCGCCGAACGCCGGCTCGGCGGCGGCAACGGCGAGCGCGACCGCAAGCTGGCGACAGATCACTGCCCGCCAGCTCAGGCCGCCGAAGTCCTGGCCGCGGGAGACCATCCCCGTCGCTCCCACCTGACCGGTGAACGGCACGCCCTGCGCGGGCACCCCGGCCAGCGCATCAGCGAGTGCGGTCGCGACGGCGTCAGCCTCGCTCCGGGTGCTGGCGTACAACACCATCTTGTCGGGCCGATGCAGCCCGGCCACGTCCGCGCCGATCTTCCAGGCGAGGACGTCGGCCTCGACGGCCAGCCTCACCGCGACCGGCAATGCGTCGCGCAGGCCCCCGACTGCCGGGCTCACGTACACCTTGTGTTGGAGGCCCTCGACGCTGCACCCGAGCGCCGTCCAGGCCGACCAGTGCTCGGACTGAGAGCGTCGATGGCGCGTGGTGCCAGCGCTCCGATCGGCCCGGTCGAGGAGGTATCGGGCCCAACGGTCGTCCAACCCCGGTCGGGGCCCGACACCGCCGGCGCGGTACAGCACCGTGGCGAGGGCAGCCTCGGACACTCCGACGGCGGCCAGGGCGGCGGCCCGGCGGACCGCCGTCCGGCTCAGCAGCGCCAGGTGCTCGGCGAGCAGCTGTGGCATCGCGTCAGCCCCGAGCGACCTCGGCGACGTGGGCGATGTCCTCGGGCGTCGCCTGCGCCGCCGCGATCTCCTTGTCGACCACCTTGAGGGTGGTGATCAGGACCTCCCTGACGCCCACCAGGTCGGCCGGGGTAAGGCGGTCGGCCGGAGTGACGATCGGCGTCAGTGGAGTCGGAATGTCGATCAGTGTCTGATCGTCGGCCGGCAGGGCCGCGCCGCCCCCGCGACCGCCGGCCTGGGTCGCGGTGAAACGTGGCGAGAGCGCAGCGACATGGATGATTGGCGAGGTCTCCGGCACGGTTGGCGGGTTCGTCAGCTTGTCGTGCCAGACGAATTTCGGGATGCGTTGCACGAACAGGTCGTGGAGAAAAAAGCCCATTGGTCCTCCTTGATCACCTGGGCCCCGGGTTGGGCCACGAGGATGAAGAGGGATGAGCGCGCGGCGGCAGTACATCGAGGAGTCCTTGAGGGCGCGGCGCAGGCGTCGCCGCCGACGCGGCGGGCACTAGGCTCGCGCGAATGAGCACCTCCGGCGGGCCGGTGAAGCCCGGAGTCGCCGCGGGCCACCCGTCCACCGCACAGGCGGGTGCGGAGATTCTCGCGGCCGGCGGCAACGCGGTCGACGCAGCGGTCGCGATGATGCTGGTCAGTTGTGCGTCCGAAACGATCTTCACCGGGCTCGGCGGCGGTGGCTTCGCCACCGTGTACGACGCGGATCGGCGCAGTGTGCGCTGCGTCGACTTCTTCGTCGCCGTGCCGGGACTCGGCGGGGCGAGACCCGGACCGGGGCAGCCGATCGACGTGATCTTCGTCGGGCGCCGGATGCCGTACGAGATCGGGCCACCGACCGTCGCGGTGCCGGGCGTGCCGGCGGGAGCCCATCATCTGTGGCGGAATTTCGGTCGGCTGCCGTGGGCGAGTGTGGTCGAGCCCGGGCTGGCAGCGTCGTACGGCACTCCTTTTCCGGCCATGCACGCCCGCCTGCTGCCAGCCGTTGCCGAGGCAATGGCCGTTGGTGACGGCGTGACGGTCTACCGCCGGCCCGACGGTAGCTTCCTCGGAGCGGGCGAGCTGTTGCGGCATCCCGACCACCATCACTCCTACGAACTCCTGATCCGCGATCCGGAAGCGTTCTACACCGGACGCTATGCCGACGCGCTGGTCGGGGCGGTGGCCGACGGCGGTGCGCTGGACCACCGGGACCTCGAGGCGTACCGGGTGCACGAGACGTCGCCTCGGATCGTCCACACGGGCCCGTACACCGTGCATGCCCGGGGCGACGACCTGGACGACGTCCTCGGCACCCTCGAGCGAGCGGCCGCCCGCATCGACGGCGATCCACAGCTCGATGCCAACGCCGCGACGGCGCTGATCGAAGAACTGCGCGCGCCCGCGCGGCACTCCGACACGACCAACATCGTCGCGGTCGATCGCGAGGGCGACGGCTGTGTCATCACCACCAGCCTGGGCCTGGGCAGCGGTGTGTGGGTGCCGGGATTCGGCGTCCACCTCAACTCGATGATCGGGGAGGGAGAGCTGGCTCACGGACTGGCGCATCCCGGCCGACGGATGGGCTCGATGATGTCTCCGCTCGTCGCGCTCGACGGTGACGGGCGACTGGCGGCACTCGCCGGCGCCGCGGGTGGGAGCCGGATCCGGTCCGCACTGGTCCAGGCTTTGTTGCGCATCTTCGGCGGGATGACGCCGCAGCAGGCGATCGATGCGCCCCGGCTGGCCGCGACGCCGGACGGTGTCCGGCTCGAACCGGGATTCGATCAGCAGGTGATCGACGCGCTGAGCGCGGCCGGTCATCGCGTCTCGATTGCCGAACGCCGCGATCCGTACTTCGGCGGGGTTTCCGCCCTCAGCGTCCTCGGCGGCGGCGCCGACCCTCGGCGCAGCGGCTTCGTCGTGATGCTCTGACTGGTCCGATACGGTCGAACGGTGACCATCCCGAGCTCGACGTATCGGCTGCAGATCCGGGCCGGCTTCACCCTGGACGAGGCCGCGGCGCTGGCCGGGTACCTCCGAAGTCTCGGGGTGGGCGCCATCTACCTCTCCCCCATCCTGCAGTCGACGACCGGCTCGGACCACGGGTACGACACCACCGACGTGACCCGCGTCGACCTCGCTCGCGGCGGCCAGCAGGGACTGGACGCTCTGCTGGCCAGCGCGCAGGCGCAGGAGCTCGGGGTCGTCGTCGACATCGTCCCGAACCACCTCGGGATCTCCGCACCAGCGGAGAATCCGGCGTGGTGGGATGTGCTGCGGCTAGGCGAGGCGTCCCCCTACGCCGAGTGGTTCGACATCGACTGGACGCGCGGACGCCTGGTGGTGCCCGTGCTCGGCGACGACGCGACCCTGTCCCTGCAGGACGGCGAACTGCGCTACTTCGAGCACCGGTTCCCGCTGACGCCGGGCAGCTGGAGTCCCGGTGACGACCCTGACGACGTTCATGCGCGCCAGCACTACGAACTGGTGCACCACTCCCGCGCGAACTCAGACCTCAACTACCGCCGCTTCTTCGCCGTCACCACTCTGGCCGGGGTCCGGGTCGAACTCCCGGACGTTTTCGAGGCGACCCACGCGCGGGTCGCCGACTGGGTGCAGGCGGGGGTCACCGGGCTCCGCATCGACCACCCGGACGGCCTGGTAGATCCGCGGCAGTACCTCGAGCGGCTCCGCGCACTTGCGCCGCAGCAGTGGATCACCGTGGAGAAGATCCTCGAACCGGGCGAGGTCCTGCCCACGAGTTGGCCGGTGGCGGGGACGACCGGGTACGACGCGATGCGCGAGGTGAACGGGGTCTTCCTCGACCCCGCGACCGAACCCGCGCTCACTGAGCTCTATCGGGAACTGACCGGAGATCACCGGACGCTCGGCGAGCACGTCGAGGACGGCAAGCGGATGGTGGTCAACGAGCTGCTGCCTGCCGAAGTGCGACGAATCGCGGCCCTTGCCCCCGATGTCGACGATGCGGCAGCCGCCATCGCCGAGATCGCCGTCGCCTTCGAGGTCTATCGGTCGTACCTGCCCGAAGGCACTGACGATCTCGACCATGCGCTCCGCATCGCGGCAGACCGCCGCCCCGACCTTGCGGCTCCGCTGGACGCGCTGCGCCCCCGGTTGCAGGATCCCGCCGACGAGATCGCGCGCCGGATGCAGCAGCTGAGCGGCGCCACCATGGCCAAGGGCGTCGAGGACACCGCGTACTACCGCTATGCGCGATTCATCGCGCTGAACGAGGTGGGTGGCAACCCGGACCAGGTCGGGATCTCGCTGGAGGACTTCCATGCGCTGCAGGTCGCGCGCCAGGGCGTCCAACCGCTCTCGATGACGAGCCTGTCCACCCACGACACGAAGCGCAGCGAGGATGTCCGAGCCCGACTCGCCGCCGTCGCCGAGGTACTGCCCCAGTGGGGGGCCTTCGCCGAGGCGTTCCTCGCCAGGGCGGACATTCCCGGTACGTCTTTCGGCTACTTTCTCGCCCAGACGCTGGCCGGCGCTGGGCCGATCGAGCGTTCTCGGATGCATGCCTACGCCGAGAAGGCGATGCGCGAAGCAAGCCAGCAGACGACCTGGACAGCCCCTGACGACGAGTTCGAGGCGGCCGTGCACGCTGCGGTGGACCTCGCGTACGACGATGCCGTCGTACGCGGCCAGTGGGACACGCTGACGGCTGCCGTACAGGTCGCGGGTTGGTCCAATTCGCTCGGCCAGAAGCTGATCCAGCTGACCATGCCGGGCATTCCGGATGTCTACCAGGGCACCGAGCTGTGGGACTACTCCCTTGTCGACCCGGACAACCGCCGATCAGTCGACTTCGCGGGCCGCGCGGCTGCGCTCGCCGCTCTCCGGGAGGTGCCGGCACATGAGCCGCCGGCCATTGCCGCCGACGGGGTGGCCAAGCTGTGGGTGACCGCGACGGCACTGAGGCTGCGACGCGATCACCCCGAGCTGTTCACCAGCTACGCCTCAGTTGCCGTACGAGGGACAGCCGCCCCTCACGCCGTCGCGTTCGATCGCGGCGGTGCCGTCACGGTCGCCACCCGACTTCCCCTCGGGCTCGCCGCGATCGGCGGGTGGGGTGACGCCGTCCTGGAACTCGCCGGCTCCTGGATCGACCTACTGACCGGCACCGTCGTCGACGGCCCAGTGCTGCTCGGCGATCTGCTGACGCGGTACCCGGTCGCGCTCCTCACCCGCTAGTCGCTGTGCACGCCGCACCGCGGGGCGTCCGAAAGTGTCAGTGCGCCGCGCGACGATCGGCGGATGCAGCAACGAATCAGCCTGATCACGCTCGGCGTCGCCGACCTCGCCCGTGCCCGTGCCTTCTACGAAGGCCTCGGCTGGAGCGGCGCCCGCCAGCCCGACGATGAGGTGTGCTTCTTCCAGGCGGGGGGCATGGTCTTCGGGTTGTGGAGCGCGCTCGGTGGTCACGGCGCCCCCGGCCTCGAGCTGGCGTACAACGTGTCCTCGCCGGCAGAAGTCGCCGACGTCCTAGCCGAGGCGGTGGAAGCGGGCGGCACCGTCGTCCGACAGGTCGCGCGGGCCGAGTGGGGCGGGATCACCGCGGCGTTTGCCGACCCGGACGGGTACGTCTGGGAGGTCGCGCACAACCCGTACTGGACCCTCAAATCGGACGGCAGTGTGAGTCTCTAGGCCTCGTTGTGGACCTGAGCAACGACTAGGCCCCGGACTCGTGCGAGTCCGGGGCCTATCCGTTGCTCAGGTCATGTCGCGGGAGGGGTGCCCCTCACGCGACGATCGCTCCAGCAGCGCTCACTTGATGATCTTCGTGACGCGACCGGCGCCGACGGTCCGGCCACCCTCGCGGATGGCGAACTTCAACTCTTCCTCCATGGCGATCGGCTGGATGAGCTGCACCGACATGTCGGTGTTGTCACCCGGCATCACCATGTCGGTGCCCTCGGGAAGGTTCACCACGCCAGTCACGTCCGTCGTCCGGAAGTAGAACTGCGGCCGGTAGTTGTTGAAGAACGGGGTGTGCCGACCACCCTCCTCCTTGGAGAGGATGTAGACGCGCGCCTCGAACTCGGTGTGCGGGGTTGCGGTGCCCGGCTTGATCACGACCATGCCACGCTCGACGTCCTCGCGCTTGGTACCGCGGAGCAGCAGCCCGACGTTCTCGCCGGCCTGGCCCTCGTCGAGAAGCTTGCGGAACATCTCGACGCCGGTGACCGTGGTGGTCTGCTTCTTGTCGTGGATGCCGATGATGTCGACGGTCTCGTTGACCTTGATGATGCCGCGCTCGATACGCCCGGTCACCACCGTGCCACGCCCGGTGATGGTGAAGACATCCTCCACCGGCATCAGGAACGGCTTGTCGACCTCACGGGTCGGCTGCGGGATGTAGTCGTCGACGGCATCCATCAGGTCCTCGACCGACTTGCCCCACGTCGCATCGCCGTTCAGCGCGGGGAACGCGGCCACCTGCACGACCGGGACGTCGTCGCCCGGGAACTCGTACTCGCTCAGCAGCTCGCGAACCTCGAGCTCGACCAGCTCCAGGATCTCCGGGTCGTCGACCATGTCGCACTTGTTCAGCGCGACGACGATCGCCGGCACGCCGACCTGACGCGCGAGCAGCACGTGCTCGCGGGTCTGCGGCATCGGGCCGTCGGTGGCAGCCACCACGAGGATCGCACCATCCATCTGGGCTGCACCGGTGATCATGTTCTTGATGTAGTCGGCGTGACCCGGGCAGTCGACGTGCGCGTAGTGACGCTTCTCGGTCTGGTACTCGACGTGCGCGATGGAGATCGTGATACCGCGCTGGCGCTCTTCCGGCGCCTTGTCGATCTGATCGAACGCCGAAACCGCGTTCAGCGTCGGGTACTTGTCGTGCAGCACCTTGGTGATCGCCGCGGTCAGCGTGGTCTTGCCGTGGTCGATGTGTCCAATGGTGCCGATGTTGACGTGCGGCTTGGTCCGCTCGAACTTGGCCTTGGCCACTGAGGCTCCTTCTAGGATCTTCCGCCACGCGGTCGCGAGGCGTCGTTCTGGGTTTCTCGGTCGGTGCGGCCGGGATAGCCCGGCCTAAGTTTTCCCGCCCGTACGGCTCAGGTCAAACCTGATGCCGTACCGCCGAGAGGTCTCGGCTCACTCGCCTCGCGACTTCGCGATGATCTCGTCCGAGATGGTCTTCGGGGTTTCGGCGTAGGAGTGGAACTCCATCGAGTACGAGGCTTGGCCGGACGTCTTCGACCGCAGGTCGCCGACGTAGCCGAACATCTCCGACAGCGGGACCAAGGCTTCGACGACCTTGTTGCCGTGCAGGTCGTTCATCGCCTGGATCTGACCACGGCGAGCGTTCAGGTCGCCGATGACCGTGCCCAGATAGTCCTCCGGCGTGGTCACCTCGACCGCCATCACGGGCTCCAGCAGGGCCGGGTCCGCGCGGCGGGCGGCCTCCTTGAAGACCATCGAGCCGGCGATCTTGAAGGCCAGCTCCGAGGAGTCGACATCGTGGTAGGCGCCGTCCTGCAGCGTCACCTTGATGTCCTCCACCGGGTAACCGGCGAGCACGCCGAACTGCATGGCGTCCTGGATGCCCTCATCGACGGCCGGGATGTACTCCTTGGGGATCCGACCGCCGGTGACGCCGTTGACGAACTCGTAGCCCGAGCCCGGCTCGAGCGGCTCGAGGTCGATGATGACGCGTCCGTACTGGCCGGAGCCGCCGGACTGCTTCTTGTGGGTGTACTCGACCTTCTGCACCGGCCGCCGCAACGTCTCCCGATAGGCGACCTGGGGCTTGCCGATGTTGGCCTCGACCTTGAACTCGCGCTTCATCCGGTCGATCAGCACCTCGAGGTGCAGCTCGCCCATGCCCGCGATGATCGTCTGGCCGGTCTCGTCGTCGGTGTGCACCCGGAAGGTCGGGTCCTCCTCCGCCAGCCGCTGGATCGCGGTGCCCAGCTTCTCCTGGTCGGACTTGGTCTTCGGTTCGATGGCCTGCTCGATCACCGGGGCCGGGAAGTCCATCGACTCGAGAACCACAGGGTTCGCCTGATCGCACAGCGTTTCACCGGTGGTGGTGTCCTTCAGGCCCATCACGGCCACGATCTGGCCGGCACCGACCGAAGCGATCTCCTGCCGCTTGTTCGCGTGCATCTGGTAGATCTTGCCGATCCGCTCCTTGCGCCCCTTGGTGGCGTTCAGCACGGTCGAGCCCGCTTCCAGCTTGCCGGAGTAGAGCCGGATGTAGGTGAGCCGGCCCAGGTGGGGATCGGCCGCGATCTTGAACGCCAACGCGGAGAACGGGTCGCCGTCGGTCGGGTGCCGCTCGATCTTCACCGACTCGTCGCCGGGCTTGAACCCGTCGATGGCCGGCACGTCGGTGGGCGCCGGCAGGTACGCGATCACCGCGTCCAGCAACGGCTGCACGCCCTTGTTCTTGAACGCGCTACCGCACAGCACCGCGGTGATCTTGGACGAGAGCACCGCATGCCGGATCGCCTTCTGCAACAACACCGGGTCGATGGCCGCCTCGTCCAGCAGGTAGGCCTCCATCAGGTCGTCATCGAAGTCGGCGACGAGCTCGATCAGCGCGTGGTGCGCCTCCTGGGCGGCATCGGCCATGTCGGCCGGGATCTCCTCGACGGTGTAGTCCTCGCCGATGGTCGTCTCGCCACGCCAGGTGAGCGCCCGCATCCGGACCAGGTCGACGACACCGACGAAGTCGCCCTCGGCACCGATCGGCAGCTGCAGCACGGCCGGAACGGCGTTCAACCGGTTCTTGATGGTGGTGACGCAGAAGTCGAAGCTCGCCCCGGTGCGGTCCAGCTTGTTGACGAAGCAGATCCGGGGCACGCCGTAGCGATCGGCCTGCCGCCACACGGTCTGGCTCTGCGGCTCGACACCGGCCACACCGTCGAAGACGGCGACGGCGCCGTCGAGGACGCGAAGCGAACGCTCCACCTCGACAGTGAAATCGACGTGCCCGGGGGTGTCGATGATGTTGATCTGGTGGTTCTTCCAGTGACAGGTCGTCGCGGCGGACGTGATCGTGATGCCGCGCTCCTGCTCCTGCTCCATCCAGTCCATCGTCGCCGCGCCGTCGTGCACCTCACCGATCTTGTAGTTGATGCCGGTGTAGAAGAGGATGCGCTCGGTCGTGGTCGTCTTGCCCGCGTCGATGTGGGCCATGATCCCGATGTTGCGGACCTTGGACAGGTCGGTCTTGATGTCGACAGCCATCTGCGTCTCTCTGAGCCGTCAGCCCGCGCCCCGGCGATGGCCGGGGGCGAGCTGGACAGATCGGTGGTATGGGGTGATTACCAGCGGTAATGCGCGAAGGCCTTGTTCGCCTCCGCCATCTTGTGGGTGTCCTCACGGCGCTTGACCGCTGCCCCCAGACCGTTGGATGCGTCCAGGATCTCGTTCATCAGCCGCTCAGACATCGTCTTCTCGCGACGCTGACGAGCGAAGCTCACCAGCCAGCGCATCGCGAGGGTGGTGGCACGGGCAGGCTTCACCTCGACCGGGACCTGGTAGGTCGCACCGCCGACGCGGCGGCTCTTCACCTCCAGCGACGGCCGCACGTTGTCCAGCGCGCGCTTGAGGGTCTGGACGGGGTCGACCCCGGTCTTGGCGCGGGTGCCCTCGAGTGCCGTGTAGACAATGCCCTGCGCGATGGTTTTCTTCCCGTCGAGCAGGATCTTGCTGACCAGTTGCGTCACCAGCGGCGACCCGTAGACCGGGTCCGCCGAGACCGGACGCTTCGGCGCCGGACCCTTGCGAGGCATTACTTCTCCTTCTTCGCGCCGTAGCGGCTACGGGCCTGCTTGCGGTTCTTCACGCCCTGGGTGTCGAGCGAGCCGCGGATGATCTTGTAGCGGACACCGGGCAGATCCTTCACACGACCGCCACGGACGAGCACCATCGAGTGTTCCTGGAGGTTGTGACCGACCCCCGGGATGTACGCGGTGACTTCGACCCCGGACGACAGCCGGACACGAGCAACCTTGCGCAGCGCAGAGTTCGGCTTCTTCGGCGTGGTCGTGTACACCCGGGTGCACACGCCGCGACGCTGCGGAGAGCCTTTGAGCGCCGGCGTCTTGGACTTGCTCACCTTGTCCTCGCGGCCCTTGCGGACCAACTGCTGAATTGTGGGCACCGCGTTGTTACTTCCTTCTCGAGGCTGGGTGGGTGCGGCCGCGCGGTTCGACCCGCAGGGCTGCGGTGCGCACTCCCGACCGCACGCAGCAGACGGGCTACCGGATGGCATTCGGGGCACGCACAAGGAGTCGGGCAAGCCCGAACACAAGGGGATAGGTTATCCGCTCGCCAAGCCGGGGTCAAAAGGCCGGGGCGCAGGAAGAGTCCAGCGCGATCAACACCTCGACTCGCCTCCGAGCACCTAGTCGAGCGTGGTCAGCGCACCCCGCGCGGCCGACTCCCGAAGCTCGGGATCGAGGTCGTCGCCGGCGTCGAGCAGCCGCGGCAGCAGTTCACGCTCGGTGGTGGTGGCGCGGAACGCCATCGTCACCGTCACCTGATGGCTTGGGTGGTGGACCACCTCGATGGGATCCCCCGCACGGATGCTCCCTCCGGTCACCACGCTCAGGTACGCGCCTGGTCGGGCGACCCGGGTGAAGGTCTTGGCCCACCCCGGCTCCCCCATCCAGCCGCGAAACGTGGCGCATGGCAGCCGAGGTGTCGTCACGCGCAGGACGACGCGCTCACCCACCCGCCACAGCTCGCCAAGCTTCGCGTCGTTGACCTCGAGATCGGTCGTCGTGAGGTTCTCGCCGAAGTACCCGGAGGGCAGGTCGCGGCCGAGTCGCTGCTGCCACGCGTCCAGGTCTTCGCGCTGGAACGCGTACAGCGCCTGCGAGTCGCCGCCGTGGTGACGCCCGTCGCCGATGAAGTCTCCGACCAGCCCGCTGCCCAACCCCGTGGTCTTCGGCCCTGGCGCCCGGACCTCGACAGGCCCGGATGTCGGGACTTTGCCGATCCCCGTCTCGCGTGCGTCCTTGAAGGGGTTCGGGCGAGGCCGACCGAGATTGAGTGATGCGAGCGTGGGCACGCGGCAAGGCTACGTCTCCGCGGCAGCGCGGGGGCGCTGCCACCGACCGTTCGGTGAACCTTCCTTGTGGTTGCCCTGTGACCTGCTGTGACACGGGCATGAATGCCGCCCGCCGCCTCGGTCCGGCGCCCCGCGCTGCCTAGCGTGGAGGGCACATCGTCGAGCAAAGGCAGGACGTCAGATGCGTGTTCACCACCGCGAGGCGGAGATCGAGAACCACGATCGCGGCCTGGATCACGACCTCCCTCGCCTGCTTCACCGGCGCGGGTTGCTACGACTCGCACTCGGAGCGGGTCTCGCCGGCAGCGGGTTGATGACCCTCGCAGCGTGCGCGAATGGGATGAGTCCCGGTTCAGATCAAGAGCCAGCCTCGGGCCAGAACTCGCCCGAGGGCACGAGCGACACCGCGAACGGCGAACTCCCCGAGGAGACGGCCGGCCCCTATCCGAGCGACGGGTCCAACGGGGCGAACATCCTCGACGAGAGCGGGGTGATCCGCAGCGACATCACGGCAAGCTTCGGTTCCAGCACGACCGCTGCGTTGGGAGTACCGCTCTCGATCACGATGACCCTGCTCGACTTCGCCAACGGCAAGAGCCCGCTCAAGGGCGCAGCCGTCTATCTCTGGCACTGCGACCGCGAGGGCCGCTACTCGATGTACTCCTCAGGCGTCACCGCTGAGAACTACCTGCGCGGGGTCCAGGCGACCGACAGCGAGGGGCGGGTGCAGTTCAGGTCGATCTTCCCCGCGTGCTACTCGGGGCGTTGGCCGCACATCCACTTCGAGGTGTATCCGTCGCTCGCTAGGGCCACCAGCAGCACCAGCAAGATCGCCACGTCCCAGCTCGCCCTACCCGAGGATGCGTGTCGGGCGGTGTATGCGTCAGAGGGCTACGAGCAGAGCCGCAACAACCTGTCCCGGGTGAGCCTGCAATCCGATCGTGTGTTCTCCGACGGCTACGACCTGCAGATCCCGGCGGTGATCGGCTCGCCGACCGCCGGCTACGCGCTGACCTTCACCTGTGCCGTCTGACCCAGCCCAAACCTGGGAGCAGACGGCCCCCAAACACCAACGACGGGAGGCTGGTCCCCGGGGACCAGCCTCCCGTCCGTCGGAGGTGGAACTCAGCCCTTGGTGAGCGGGCCGAGTGTCGGATCGTCCTTGTACGCCTCGGCGGCGTTCTCCTTGGTCACGATCACTGGCGGCAGCAGGTTCGCGGGCACAACCTTGACGCCGTTGTTGTACTGCTCGGTGTCGTTGACCGTCGGCTCCCCACCGGCCTGCAGCGCCTTGACCATGTCGATGGTCGCGGCCACGAGCTTGCGGGTGTCCTTGTTGATGGTCGAGTACTGCACGCCCTGCATGATCAGCTTGACGGACTCGACCTCGGAGTCCTGACCGGTGACGACCGGGTAGTCCTTGCCGGCGCTCTTCACCGAGGTGAGGATGGCCCGAGCCAGCGTGTCATTCGGTGACAGGACCCCGTCCAGGTCCTTGTTGGTGTAGTTCGCCGAGAGCAGCGTGTCCATTCGCTTCTGCGCGTTGTCCCGGTCCCAGTCCTGAGTGACAGCCTGGTTGAACTCGACCTGGCCGGAGACCACCTTGAGGGTGCCATCGTCGATCTTCGGCTTCAGCACGCTCATCGCGCCGTCGAAGAACACCTTGGCGTTCGCGTCGTCGGGAGACCCGGCGAACAACTCGATGTTGTACGGACCGCTCGGCTTCTTCTTGGCGAGACCCTCGAGCAGTGCGCTGCCCTGAAGCTCGCCGACCTTGAAGTTGTCGTAGGCCACGTAGTAGTCGACGGCGTCGGTGTTCTTCAGCAGCCGGTCGTAGGCGATGACGGTGGCACCGGCGTCATGCGCCGCCTTCACCTGGGTGCCGAGCTGCGAGCCGTCGATCGCGCCCACAACGAGGACCTTGGCTTGCTTGGTCACCATCGTGGTGATCTGGTTCTGCTGCTCGCTGACACCGCCATTGGCGAACTGCACGTCGCCCTTGAAGCCCGCCTCCTTCAGCCCGTCGTTGAACAGCTGCTCCGCGAGCACCCAGTTCTCCGAGGTCTTCTGCGGCAGGGCCACACCAATCAGTGAGTCGGCCGGGAAGCCCTTCTCGCCCTCCCCACCGGTGCCGCCTCCACTGTCGGTCTGGCGGCCACAGCCAGCCAATGTCATCGCGCCGATCGCGGCGGCGACCGCGACGACCTTGAGCGTCTTCTTCATGCTCTCTCTTTCGTCCGTTTTCGGATGGGTCGTGTGGGGAAGGGATCTGCGATGAGCCGTCAGGACTCGCTGTGAATGAGTTCCGACGTGTCTTTCTTGGCGGTCTCGGGATCAAGGGCCAGAGGTTCGCTCGGCTGCTTCGTTCCCTTGCCTCCGCCGAACCGGCCGAAGATGAGGCCGGTGATCGACGGCTTGCCCTGTCGCTTGTTGTAGACATCGAAGGCAACGGCGACCAACAAGACGAGGCCCTTGATCATCTGAGTGAGGTCGGCACCGACACCCAGCAACTGCAGGCCGTTGTTCAGGACCGCCATGACCAGACCACCGATGATGGACCCGACCACGGTGCCGACGCCGCCGGTCACCGCAGCGCCACCGATGAAGACGGCCGCGATGGCATCGAGCTCCCAGCCGACACCGTCGGAGGGGCCAGAGCCGGTCGAGCGCCCGACGAAGATCATGCCGGCGAGGGCGGCCAGCATCGACATGTTCATCATCACGAGGAAGTCGATGCGCTTGCTGCGGACGCCGGACAGCTCAGCAGCGTGCTTGTTGCCGCCCACCGCGTAGATGTGCCGGCCGACCACGGTCTTGTTGGAGATGAAGCCGTAGAGAATAACGAGGACGGCGAGGATGAGTCCCGGGATCGGGAACGAGGTGCCCGGGCGACCCGTAGAAAACAGCCAGGTCGCGAACAGCAGGACCGCCGCCAACAGGCCCGTCTTCACCACATCGACCCACAGCGGCGGAACCGCAGCGCCGACCTTGGCGTCGTTGCGGCGCCGGCGGATGGCCAGCCAGACGATCACGGCCACCGCCACCAGACCGAGGAGCACGGTCAGGTTGTTGTAGCCAGTGTCGGGGCCGACCTCGGGCAGGTAGCCGGCGCCGAGGTACTGGAAGTCCTCAGACACCGGGATGGTGTTCGACTTGCCGACAAACTGGTTGGCGCCCCGGAACAAAAGCATGCCGGACAGCGTCACGATGAACGCTGGGATACCAACGTAGGCGACCCAGAATCCCTGCCACGCTCCGATCAGAAGGCCTATCACCAGACCGAGGACCACGCCCACGAACCACGGCAGATTCAAGTCGCGCATTGCCAGCGCGACGACGATGCCGGCGAAGGCGGCAACCGACCCCACCGACAGATCGATGTGGCCGGCGATGATGACCAGCACCATGCCGATGGCGAGGATCAAGATGTAGGAGTTGCCGTTGAAGAGGTTGATGACGTTGTTCGGGGTGAGCGTGAGACCGTCGGTCAGAATCTGGAAGAAGACGATCAGCGCGACCAGGGCGAAGATCATCCCGAACTGGCGGGTGTTCCCGCTGAAGAGTTGCTTCAGTTTGTTCATCTCGGTTCCCCTGGTCTCTCAGGCAGATTTCTTCGCCGGCGCGGTCATAAGGCGCATCAGGCTTTCTTGGGACGCGTCGGCCTTATCCACGACCGCGGTGATCGCGCCCTCGAAAATGGTGTAAATGCGATCGGAGATGCCGAGTAGCTCGGGCAACTCCGAGGAGATCACAATGACGCCCTTGCCCTGCTCGGCGAGGCGCTGAATGATCCCGTAGATTTCGTACTTGGCCCCAACATCGATCCCTCGAGTCGGTTCGTCGAGGATCAGCAGATCTGGATCGGTGAACAACCACTTGGCCAGTACGACCTTCTGCTGGTTACCGCCGGAGAGCTTGGCGACACCCTCGTTGACAGTCGGCGCCTTGGTGCGCAGCTGCTTCCGGTAGTCCTCCGCGACCCGGTACTCCTCGCGTTCATCGACCACCAGCCCCTTGGTGATCTTCTGCAGGTTTGCCGAGACCGTGGTGGTCTTGATGTCATCCAACAGACTGAGTCCCAGGACCTTACGGTCCTCGGTGACGTAGGCCAGACCGTGCGAGATCGCCTCGGGGATAGTGGCCACCGAGATCTGCTCGCCGTCCTTGCGGACGACGCCGCTCACCCAGGTGCCGTAGCTGTGACCGAACAGCGAGCGCGCCAATTCGGTCCGTCCCGCACCCATCAGCCCGGCGAAGCCGACGATCTCGCCCTTCCGAACGTAGAAGTTCGAGCTCTTGCAGATGAGGCGTTCCGGCACTTGCGGGTGGCGCACCGTCCAGTCCGAGACCTCGAAGAACACGTCGCCGATGTTCGGGGTGTGGTCGGGGAACCGACTCTCCAGCGAGCGCCCGACCATGCCCTTGATGATCCGGTCCTCGTCGATGTTGCCGGCCTTCACGTCCAGCGTCTCGATCGTCTTACCGTCCCGGATGATGGTGATGGAGTCGGCGATCGCCTCAATCTCGTTGAGCTTGTGCGAGATGATGATGCAGGTCACGCCCTGCTCGCGCAGCTGATCCATGAGGCCCAGCAGGTGTTGGGAATCGTGCTCGTTCAGCGCAGCCGTCGGCTCGTCCAGGATCAGCAACTTCACCGATTTCGACATCGCCTTCGCGATCTCGACCAGCTGCTGCTTTCCGACACCGATGTCCTTGATCTTGGTGTCGGGATTCTCGTTCAGCCCGACACGTTCGAGCAGTTCCCGGGCCTGCCGACGCACCAGGCTCCAGTCGATGACGCCGTACTGCGTGGGCTCGTTGCCGAGGAAGATGTTTTCGGCGATCGAAAGTTCAGGGATCAGCGCAACACTCGCGGCCCTCGTAGATGATCGAGCCGTCGTAGGTTCCGTGTGGCCAGACACCGGAAAGCACCTTCATAAGGGTGGACTTGCCAGCGCCGTTCTCCCCGCAAATTGCGTGGATCTCGCCTTTTTTGACAGTGAAGTTCACGTTGGAGAGCGCCTTGACGCCCGGGAACTCCTTGGTGATGTTGACCATCTCGAGGATGGCCGGCGCGGCAGCGCTCGAGGCGTGCGCGGGCGACGGACTCGTCGACACCATGGGACTCCGTTGTCATCGTGCCTGGAAGCACCCTGTCGGATGATCAGGATGCATGATGCTGAGATGTGACCGGTCACATTGAATCGCACACTGAGCGCTCCGTCAACACGCCTTCCGAGATCGCTAGGAAGTCGCAATCGCCGGCCAGAAGATGATCTTTCGTCCGGGCGGACGGACAGCCGAAAGGTTGCCGTCCAGAGCCAGTTGGACGGCTCCGATCAAGATCAGGTTCGCCGCCGGGGTGGCAGCGGAGGCGTCAGCTGCGCGGCGGAGCGGTGGAGCCGCGGACGACCAGGTTCGGCATCAGCGGGGCGCCGAGCTCGGCGACCTGAGGGTCGTACATCCGGAGCAGCCGACCGACGCATTGCCGGCCCAGCTCGGGGAAGTCCTGACGCACGGTGGTCAGCGGCGGCCAGAAGTGCGCGGCCTCCGGGATGTCGTCGAAGCCGACCACGCTGACATCGGCAGGCACCTCGAGCCCGGCGTCGCGGAAAGCGTGAATCAGGCCGAGGGCCATCTGATCGTTCGCGGCGAAGACGGCCGTGAAGTCGCAGGTGCGCACAAGTTCCCGACCGGCGTAGTAGCCGAAGTCAGCGGTCCAGTCGCCGAGGATCGGCGCTGCCGGGGCGACATCCGCCTCGATCATCTCCTCCAGGTACCCGTGCATCCGGGCTTCGGCCTCGATCCATTCCTGGGGCCCGGTGACGTGGTAGATGTCGCGGTGCCCCAATTCCAGCAGGTAGCGCGTCGCCGCGCGCGCGCCGGCCACCTGGTCGACGAACAGCGCGTGCGGGTCGTCGTGGTTGCGGGCGTGCAGCATCACGTACGGCAACTCGAGTGCGAGGTTGTCGATCTCGTGCAGGATCTTCATCTGCGGGGCGATGATGACCAGCCCGTCCACTCGGTGCGCGACCTGAAGTTCGAGCGCTTCTCTGATCGCACCGGGTGTCGGCGAGGTCAGGTTCGTCGTGTTGACGACGTACCCGGACGCCTGGGCTGCCACCTCGATCCCCTGGATCGCGGCGGCCGGGCCGTACTGCGAGCGTTGGAAGGCCAACACCCCGATCGTCTGGGATCTGTTCGCGCCCAGGGCCTGAGCCACCCGATTCGGACGGTACTGGAGCTGATCAATCACGGCTTGGACACGTTCGCGAGTCTCCGGACGCAGGCTTGGATGCGCATTGATGACACGGGAGACCGTCTGTCGCGACACACCAGCGATCCGAGCGACGTCACGAATGCTCGCCGGATGACGGCTGGGTTGCTCGCTACCAGTCACAGCTCCCTACTCGATCCAGGGTCGACCCGACATTGGGCCATCGGCAGGTTATTACGATGCCGAGTCCTCCGACCAGAGCGCGTTGGCGCAAACGGGCACGTCAGTGGCCGCTCACACGCCGATATGCCCCGCTCAGTTGCGCCGTGAGGCCCCCGTCGGCGCCGCGTACTGCAACGTGATAGCTGAGCCGGTCCGGTTCGGCGGCCCAGGAGTGCTCCACGACGCCCGCCTCGCCCGGATGGGTCAGCACGAGGCAGCCTGCACGCCAACCACCCGCGGCAGGCACTGGGGAGCGCCCCGAGGAGTCGAAGAACCACCACTGAATACGATCCGACGGCGCCGCGATGAAGACGCCGTGTGCGGAGTAGTCCTCGC
Source organism: Propionibacteriaceae bacterium (assembly GCA_044225235.1). Lineage (GTDB taxonomy): Bacteria > Actinomycetota > Actinomycetes > Propionibacteriales > Propionibacteriaceae > Microlunatus. Next base: position 726,587 of record JBGAIX010000001.1, read on the forward strand.
CGTCTGCGCGCACACGCCGATAGTCCTGGACCACCACCTGGTCGGCCACGTCGAGCTTGAACACCACCATGGCGCGCGCCGTAGGCCCAGCTCCCTGGTGCTGCCCGTGCTCCTCCAGGCCGGTCCAGTTGCCGAGCAGCGGCAACATCGATTCCTTCACCCCCACGACGCAACCGTACGCGGGTCAGCTCGGCGGCTGCTGAGCGCGGGCGTAGACCTCGACATCGGACGCCTTCACCGAGGCCCACACGGGCGATCCGGGCTGCAGCCCCAGTTCGCTGAGTGCAGCAACCGTCACGTCGGCCAAGACGCTGCTCGCTGGGCCAGGGGCACCGGCGACCTCGACCCGAACGCGCTCGCCGTGTGGCTCTACGGTGGCGATCCGCCCGGGCCAGACGTTGCGAGGGGAACCCGCTGGAGGCTGAAGAAAGAGCGAGACCGCCGCCGGTCGGAACGTCACGTGAACCTGCCCGGCAGCCGACTCGGCGAGATGGACGACGCCGCCGTCCGCCGTCTCCACCTGGTGCCCCGATGCGGACCCGGCAAGCAGATTGAGCCCGACCAGTCGCGCCACGTAGTCGGTGCGCGGGCGTCGCGCCACCTCGAGGGGAGTTCCGCACTGCACCACCTGGCCGGACTCGATCACCACCATCCGGTCGGCGAGCACCGCCGCGTCGATCGGGTCATGGGTGACGAGCACCGTACCGCCGCCGAACCCTGCCAGCCGTCGCCGAAGTTCCGCCCGCACGAGCAGCCTCGTCCGGGCGTCGAGCGCGGCGAGTGGTTCGTCCAGCAGCAACAGACGCGGCTCGGGGGCCAGAGCGCGGACGAGGGCCACCCGCTGCGCCTGCCCGCCGGAGAGTGCGGCCGGACGCAGCCTTGCGAGGTCCGCGATGTCGAAGCGAGCAAGCCAGTCGGTGGCCAGTCGACGCGCCAGCGTCCGTCGCTCCCCCCGCGCGCGCAGCCCGAAGGCAACGTTGTCGAGCACGGTGAGGTGCGGGAACAGCAGATAGTCCTGGAAGACCAGGCCAACCCGGCGGCCGTGCACCGGAACCGCGGCGCCGGCGGCCGGATCCGCCACCAGGGCACCACCGATCCGGACCGATCCCCGCTCGATGTCGAGCAAACCGGCGAGTGCGCGGAGCGCCGTGGTCTTGCCCGCGCCGTTGGGCCCGAGCAGCGCGACCACTTCGCCGTCGGCGACCTCCAGCGCCAGCCGAAGAGCCAACCCTCCCCTGCGCAGTTCGATGCTGGCCTTCAGAGCGGTCACCATCGGGCCATCGCCCATCGCTGACGCAGCATCACCAGCACCAGCACGGATACGCCGAGCAACAGGACCGACAGCAACAGGGCAGCCCCGGGATCGGTCTCCAACGCGAGATAGACCTGCAGGGGCATCGTCCGCGTGGTGCCCGGGAAGTTTCCGGCGAACGTGATGGTCGCACCGAACTCCCCTAGCGCACGCGCCCACGCGAGGACGCCGCCCGCGGCGATCCCCGGCCCGACCAGCGGCAGGGTCACCCGCCGAAACACCATCCCGGGTGCTGCACCCAGCGTCGCGGCGGCCTCCTCGAAGCGCCGGTCTGCCGCGCGCAGCGCGCCCTCGACCGACAACACCAGGTACGGCAGGGCAACGAATACCTGCGCGAGCACGACCGCGTACGGGGTGAACGGCAGCGAAAGGCCGGTCAGGGCGAAGATGGGCCGGCCCAGCAGACCCGACCGACCGAAGACCGTGAAGAGGGCGACGCCCCCCACGACCGGCGGGAGCACCAACGGAACCGTCACCACGGCTCGCAACAGAGCCCCCGCACGCTGGCCTGGGCGCGCAAGCACCCAGGCGAGCGGGACGCCCAGGATGAGTGCGATCCCGGTCGCGGCCGTCGCGGTGAGCAGCGAGAGCCGAAGCGCTTGAACAGCATCACGGCTGGTCAGAACGGCTACGGCGTCCTGCCAGGGGGCACGCAGTACCAAGCCGACGAGGGGTAGGACGAGCACTGCGATGGCGAGCACGGCAGGCGCGACGAGAATCCGTGGCATGCGTGCAGCGGAACGGACGCCGTGCCCGCTGGTCGCGGAGTCAGGGGGCACCGAAGCCGGCTTCCCGCAGGATCTGCTGGCCCGCTGACGAGAGGACGAAATCGACGAACGCTCGGGCCTCCGCTTCCTGACGACTGGTCCGCACCGTTGCGATCGGATACCGGTTCACGGCCGAGGCCGCCTCGGGCACCTCGATGCCGGCAACCGCCTCGCCCGCCGCCGCCACATCCGTGCGGTAGACGAGGGCGGCGTCGACCTCGTCGGCGACGACCTTCTGCAGGGCAGCCTTCACGTCCTGCTCGTAGCTGTCCGGCTCGGGTGAGATCCCGGCTGCCGCGAAGACCTTCTCGGCGGCCGAACCGCACGGCACCTGCGGTGCGCAGACGGCGATCCGCAACCGACGGTTGGCGAAGTCGGCGAGACCCTTCACCCGGCCCGGATTGCCGGGTGGCACCGCAATCTCCAACGTGTTGGTCGCAAAGCTTCGCGGCGAGTCGGCCGCGCCGGCGCTCACCGCCGCTTCCATCGTGGCGTCGTTGGCCGCGGCGAAGACGTCCGCGGGCGCGCCATTCGCCAGCTGCGTTGCCAGGGCGGTACTGGAACCGAAGCTGAGGGTGACCCGGTCGCCGGTCTGGACCTCGAAGGCAGCGGCGATCGTGGTGAAGGCCTCGGTCAGCGACGACGCCGCGAGAACCGTCACGGGTTCGACGCGCCCGTGGTCGGACTGAGCGCCGGCGCTGCATCCACCCGTCGCGATCATCGGAAGCGCGGCGCATGCTGCTACCAAGAGCCGGCCGCCCAGGCGGGCAGGTAGCCGTGGTGCCCGACGACCCGATGTCATCGAGCCCGCGAGACCTCAACCACGACGTGCGTCGACTTGACGGACGCGACGGCAAGCACCCCCGGCTCCAGCCCAAGTTCCTCGGCAGCCTCGGCCGACATCAGCGACACCACGCGAAACGGCCCGCACTGCAGGTCCACCTGCGCCATCACCGCGTCCTTGAGGACTCGGGTCACCAGCCCGGTGAATCGGTTTCGGGCGCTCTCGGCGATCGGACTAGAGCCGAGATCGGGGGTCGTCGCGAGCTCCTGTGCGAGCACGGCGAGGGCCGATCCGTCGACAGTGGCCGGTCCGGTCCCACTCGACGCCTCGAGTCGGCCGACATCGATCCAGCGACGCACGGTGTCGTCTGAGACGCCCAACAGCGCAGCTGCCTGAGAGATCCGATAGTGCGGCATAGCACCGACACTCTAACCGCATAGTCGTCGATTTTCGATGCTTCATTCCGCATCGACGGAAGTTGTCCAGAGCGCACCAACCACTGGAGACGCAGCGAGGGGCCGGTCGACTCGACCGGCCCCTCGCCTTACACCTTGACCTAGCGGTAGTCGCCGAGGTCGAACTCCTCCAACGGAACGGCAGCACCGGTCCCCTGGCCGAAGTCGTAGTCGAACGAGTCGTACCCGACGACCGAGTACGCCTGCGCCTTCGCTTCCGGCGTCGGCTCGACCCTGATGTTGCGGTACCGCTCCAGACCGGTGCCGGCCGGGATCAGCTTGCCCAGGATGACGTTCTCCTTCAGCCCGAGCAGGGAGTCCGACTTGGCATGGATCGCGGCGTCGGTGAGCACCTTCGTCGTCTCCTGGAACGAGGCCGCGGACAGCCACGACTCCGTCGCCAGGGATGCCTTGGTGATGCCCATCAGCACCGGACGCGCCGAGGCGGGGGTGCCACCTTCGGCCTTGACCCGCCGGTTGGCCGCCTCGTAGGAGAGCCGGTCGATCAGATCACCGGCCAGCAACTCCGAGTCACCCGACTCGATCACCGTCACCCGGCGCAGCATCTGCCGGATGATGATCTCGATGTGCTTGTCGTGGATCGGCGCACCCTGGGTCCGATAGACCGACTGGACCTCGTCGACCAGATGCTCCTGCACCCGGCGGACGCCGAGCACCCGGAGCACGTCCTGCGGATCCGGCGTACCAGCGGTGAGCTGCTGCCCGACCTCGACGTGATCGCCGTCCTCGACCAGCAACCGCGAGCGCCGCGAGACCGCGAACTCGGTCGCGTCGGAGCCGTCGTCTGGGGTGATGACGATCTTCTTGAGGCGCTCGTTGTCCTCGACCGCAACCCGACCGGTGGCCTCCGAGATCGGCGCCTTGCCCTTGGGCTGACGCGCCTCGAAGAGCTCGACGACGCGCGGCAGACCCTGGGTGATGTCATCACCGGCGACACCGCCGGTGTGGAACGTCCGCATCGTCAGCTGGGTGCCGGGTTCACCGATGGACTGCGCCGCCACGATGCCGACAGCCTCGCCGACATCGACGAGCTTGCCAGTGGCCAACGACCGGCCGTAGCACATCGCACAGGTGCCGGTGACGGCCTCACAGGTGAGCACACTGCGCACCTTGACCGTCGTGACGCCGGCATCCACCAGCAGCCGGATGTTCACGTCGCCGAGGTCGACGCCGGCAGCCAGCAGCACCTCGCCACTGGACCCGACGACGTCGGTCGCCAGGGTCCGGGCGTAGACCGCTGTCTCCACGTGCTCGTCGATCAGCAGCCGGTCCCCATCGGCGTGGGCGATCACCTTGGTCAGGCCGCGCTCGGTGCCGCAATCCTCCTCGCGGATGATCACGTCCTGGCTGACGTCCACCAGACGTCGGGTCAGGTAGCCGGAGTCGGCCGTCCGCAGGGCGGTGTCGGCCTGGCCCTTCCGGCCGCCGTGGGTGGAGATGAAGTACTCCAGCACGGACAGGCCTTCGCGGAAGTTCGACTTGATCGGCCGGGCGATGATCTCGCCCTTCGGGTTCACCACGAGGCCGCGCATGGCGGCGATCTGGCGCATCTGCACCATGTTTCCGCGGGCGCCCGAGTGCACCATCATGTAGATCGGGTTGGTCTTGGAGAAGTTCTTCTCCATCGCCGTGCCGAGCCTGCTGGTGGCGTCGGTCCAGATCTCGATCAGCTCTTGCCGACGCTCATCATCGGTGATCAAGCCGCGCTCGTACTGGCGGTCGATCTTGGTGGCGCGGTCCTCGTAGCTGGCCAGGATCTGCTTCTTGTCGGCCGGTGTCTCGACGTCACCGATGGAGACGGTCACCCCGGAGCGGGTCGCCCAGTGGAAACCGAGGTCCTTGAGCTGGTCGAGGCAGTGGGCCACCTCCACCTTGCGGTAGCGCTCGGCGAGGTCGTTGACGATCTGGCCCAGCTGCTTCTTGCCCACCTCATAGTCGGCGTAGGGGTAGTCCTCCGGCAGCGCCTCGTTGAAGAGTGCGCGGCCGAGGGTCGTCTCCAGCAGCACCGAACCGTTGGGCGACACCGGGGTGCCGGCCGGCGGGACGATGTCGGTCAACCTCAGCTTGACCTTCGCCTGCACGCTCAGCTCGCCGCGGTCGAACGCCATCAGAGCCTCGGCCACCGAGCCGAATGCACGACCCTCGCCCAGCGCGCCGTCGCGCTGCATGGTGAGGAAGTACATCCCGATGATCATGTCCTGGGTGGGCATGGTCACCGGCCGGCCATCAGCAGGCTTGAGGATGTTGTTCGTCGACAGCATCAGGATCCGGGCCTCGGCCTGCGCCTCGGCGCTCAGCGGCAGGTGCACCGCCATCTGGTCGCCGTCGAAGTCGGCGTTGAAGGCCGTACACACCAGCGGGTGAATCTGGATGGCCTTGCCCTCGATCAACTGCGGCTCGAACGCCTGGATGCCAAGGCGGTGCAGGGTAGGTGCTCGGTTGAGCAGCACCGGGTGCTCGGCGATGACTTCCTCGAGCACGTCCCACACCACGGGGCGCTGGCGCTCGACCATCCGCTTGGCGGATTTGATGTTCTGCGCGTGGTTGAGGTCGTCCAGCCGCTTCATCACGAACGGCTTGAACAGCTCCAACGCCATCGCCTTGGGCAGGCCGCACTGGTGCAGCTTGAGCTGCGGGCCGACCACGATCACCGAACGGCCGGAGTAGTCGACGCGCTTACCCAGCAGGTTCTGCCGGAAGCGCCCCTGCTTGCCCTTGAGCATGTCGGAGATCGACTTCAGCGGCCGGTTGCCCGGGCCGGTGACCGGGCGACCACGACGCCCGTTGTCGAACAGGGAGTCGACGGCCTCCTGGAGCATTCGCTTCTCGTTGTTCACGATGATCTCGGGCGCACCGAGATCGAGCAGCCGCTTCAGCCGGTTGTTCCGGTTGATGACGCGCCGGTAGAGATCGTTGAGGTCGGAGGTGGCGAACCGGCCACCGTCCAGCTGCACCATCGGGCGCAGGTCCGGCGGGATCACCGGGACGCAGTCCAGCACCATGCCGGCCGGAGAGTTCTCGGTGGTCAGGAACGCCGCCACGACCTTGAGTCGCTTGAGTGCACGGGTCTTGCGCTGGCCCTTGCCGGTCTGGATGGTCTCGCGCAGCGATGCCGCCTCGGCCTCCAGGTCGAAGGACTGCAGCCGCTTCTGGATCGCGTCGGCGCCCATCGAGCCCTGGAAGTACTTGCCGAAGCGGTTCTTCATCTCGCGGTAGAGGACCTCGTCGCCCTCCAGGTCCTGGACCTTGAGGTCCCGGAACCGCGCCCACACCGCCTCCAAGCGGTCGAGCTCGCGCTGGGCGCGGTCGCGCAACTGCTTGACCTCGCGCTCAGCGCCCTCGCGGACCTTGCGCTTGGCATCGGCCTTGGCGCCTTCCGCCTCGAGCGCCGCAGTGTCCTCCTCGAGCTTCTTCATCCGCGTCTCGATGTCGGAGTCGCGCCGACCCTCGATCTGCTTGCGCTCGACGTCGATCTTCGCCTCGAGCGAGGAAAGATCGCGGTGCCGTGCCTCGTCGTCCACCGCGGTGATCATGTACGCGGCGAAGTAGATGACCTTCTCCAGGTCCTTCGGCGCGATGTCCAGCAGGTAGCCGAGCCGGCTGGGGACGCCCTTGAAGTACCAGATGTGGGTCACCGGCGCAGCCAGCTCAATGTGACCCATCCGCTCCCGGCGAACCTTGGAGCGGGTCACCTCGACACCGCAGCGCTCACAGATGATGCCCTTGAACCGGACGCGCTTGTACTTGCCGCAGTAGCACTCCCAGTCCCGGGTGGGGCCGAAGATCTTCTCGCAGAACAGCCCGTCACGCTCGGGCTTGAGCGTGCGGTAGTTGATCGTCTCGGGCTTCTTCACCTCACCGTGCGACCACTCCCGAATGGCTTCGGCGGTGGCCAGCCCGATGCGGATCTCGTCGAAGAAGTTCACGTCGAGCACGTTTGCTATCTCTCTTCTCTTGAAGCGTTGTCTCTAGTTGTGGTGACTGACAGTCCCCGCCGCCGCCTTTGTCGGCGGCCGACCGCACCAGCGGACCGGCCACCGCACGCAGGCGTAGGGGGCGTCAGACTTCTTCGACTCCGCCGAGGGAGTCACCGGGCCGACGGGACAGGTCGATGCCGAAGTCCTCGCTGGACCGGTAGTCGTCCTCGGAGTCCCGCAACTCGACCTCGGTGCCGTCGGAGGAGAGCACCTCGACGTTCAGGCAGAGCGACTTCATTTCCTTGACCAGCACCTTGAACGACTCAGGGATACCGGGCTCGGGGATGTTTTCGCCCTTGACGATGGCTTCGTAAACCTTCACGCGCCCGGGGACGTCATCGGACTTGATGGTGAGGAGTTCCTGCAGAGCCCAGGCAGCGCCGTATGCCTCGAGCGCCCAGACCTCCATCTCGCCGAACCGCTGGCCACCGAACTGGGCCTTACCACCCAGCGGCTGCTGGGTGATCATCGAGTACGGACCGGTGGACCGCGCGTGAATCTTGTCGTCGACCAGGTGGTGCAGCTTCAGCATGTAGATGTAGCCGACGCCGACCGGCTCGGGGAACGGCTGGCCGGAGCGACCGTCGAAGAGCAGGGCCTTGCCGTCGGAATTCACCAGCCGGTCACCGTCACGGGTCGGCAGCGTGCTGCCGAGCAGGCCGGTGATCTCCTCCTCGGTGGCGCCGTCGAAGACCGGCGTCGCGAGGTTGGTGTCGCCGTCTACGTGACCGAGCTCGACCGAGCGCAGCCGCTCGGCCCACGCACCCTCGATACCGTCGAGGTCCCAGCCCTGCTTGGCCACCCACCCCAAGTGAGTCTCCAGCACCTGACCGACGTTCATCCGGCTCGGCACACCCAGCGGGTTGAGCACGATGTCGACAGGCGTCCCGTCCTCCATGAACGGCATGTCCTCGATCGGCAGGATCTTGGAGATGACGCCCTTGTTGCCGTGCCGGCCGGCGAGCTTGTCGCCGTCCTGGATCTTGCGCTTCTGGGCGACATACACCCGGACCAACTGGTTGACCCCGGGGGCCAGCTCGTCGTCGGAGTCGCGGTCGAAGACGCGAACCCCGATCACCGTGCCGGACTCGCCGTGCGGCACCTTCAGTGAGGTGTCGCGCACCTCGCGCGCCTTCTCGCCGAAAATGGCCCGGAGCAGCCGCTCCTCCGGGGTCAGTTCGGTCTCGCCCTTGGGCGTGACCTTGCCGACCAGGATGTCGCCGGTCGAGACCTCGGCTCCGATCCGGATGATCCCGCGCTCGTCCAGGTCGGCGAGCATCTCCTCGCTGACGTTGGGGATGTCGCGGGTGATCTCCTCCGCCCCCAGCTTGGTGTCCCGAGCGTCGACCTCGTGCTCCTCGATGTGGATCGAGGTCAGCAGGTCGTCCTGGACCACACGCTGACTGAGGATGATCGCGTCTTCGTAGTTGTGGCCCTCCCAAGGCATGAACGCCACCAGCAGGTTGCGGCCCAGGGCCATCTCGCCCTGGTCGGTGCAGGGACCGTCAGCCAGCGGCGTGCCCTTCTCCACCCGCTGCCCGCTGACCACCAGCGGCCGCTGGTTGATGCAGGTGCCCTGATTGGAGCGACGGAACTTGCTCAGCCGGTAGGTCTTGTAGGTGCCGTCGTCGTGCGCGATGTCGATCAGGTCGGCACTCACCGAGGTGACCACGCCGGGCTGGCCCGCCACCGTCACGTCACCGGCATCCACCGCACCGCGGTACTCCATGCCGGTGCCGACCAGGGGCGCCTCGGAACGGATCAGCGGCACCGCCTGGCGCTGCATGTTGGACCCCATCAGCGCGCGTGACGCGTCGTCGTGCTCCAGGAACGGGATCATTGCGGTGGCCACGGAGACCATCTGCCGCGGCGAGACGTCCATGTAGTGGACGTCGGACGGCGCGACCTCGTCGGCCTCACCGTGCCGCTTGCGGACCAGCACCCGGTCCTCGGAGAAAGAGCCCTGGTCGTCCAGCTTGGCGTTGGCCTGGGCGATGACGAAGCGGTCCTCGACGTCGGCGGTCAGGTAGTCGATCTGGTCGGTGACCCGGCCCTGCTCGACCTTGCGGTACGGCGTCTCGACGAAGCCGAAGGCGTTGACCCGCGCGAAGCTGGCCAGCGAGCCGATCAGGCCGATGTTGGGGCCTTCCGGCGTCTCGATCGGACACATCCGGCCGTAGTGCGAGGTGTGCACGTCGCGCACCTCCATGCCGGCACGGTCCCGGGACAGGCCGCCCGGGCCCAGTGCCGACAGGCGACGCTTGTGCGTGAGGCCCGCCACCGGGTTCGTCTGGTCCATGAACTGGCTGAGCTGCGAGGTGCCGAAGAACTCCTTCAGCGCCGCCACCACCGGCCGGATGTTGATCAGCGTCTGCGGCGTGATGGCCTCGACGTCCTGGGTCGTCATCCGATCCCGGACCACCCGCTCCATCCGGCCGAGGCCGGTGCGGAGCTGGTTCTGGATCAGCTCGCCAACGGTCCGCAGCCGCCGGTTGCCGAAGTGGTCGATGTCGTCCTCTTCGACGATCAGATCGCCGCCGGGGGCATCCAGGGTCTCCCGGCCCTCGTGCAGGGCGACCACGAACCGGATCGCCGCGACGATGTCGGTGATGGTCAGCACCTGCTGATCGAAGGGCAGCTCGAGGCCGAGCTTCTTGTTGATCTTGTACCGGCCGACCTTGGCGAGGTCGTAGCGCTTGGGGTTGAAGTAGTAGTTCTCCAGCAGCGCCTGCGCAGCCTCGCGGGTGGGCGGTTCGCCCGGCCGCAGCTTGCGGTAGATGTCCAGCAGCGCTTCGTCCTGGGTGGTGGTGTGATCCTTCTCCAGGGTGAGCCGCATCGACTCGTAGTCGCCGAACTCCTCGAGGATCTTGGCGTCGTCCCAGCCAAGAGCCTTCAGCAGCACAGTGACGTTCTGCTTGCGCTTGCGGTCGAGGCGAACGCCGACCATGTCGCGCTTGTCGATCTCGAACTCCAGCCACGCACCGCGGCTCGGGATCATCTTGCAGGTGAAGATGTCCTTGTCGGAGGTCTTGTCTGCGGTCTGCTCGAAGTAGACGCCGGGGCTGCGGACCAGCTGCGAGACCACCACGCGCTCGGTGCCGTTGATGACGAAGGTGCCCTTGTCGGTCATCAGCGGGAAGTCGCCCATGAAGACCGTCTGGCTCTTGATCTCACCGGTCTCGTTGTTCATGAACTCGGCGGTGACGAACAGCGGCGCCGCGTAGGTGACGTCGCGCTCCTTGCACTCGTCGACCGTGTTCTTCGGCGGCTCGAACCGGTGGTCGCGGAAGGACAGCGACATCGTCCCGGAGAAGTCCTCGATCGGGGAGATCTCCTCGAAGATCTCTTCGAGTCCCGACTTGGTGTTGATGTCGGTGCGGCCCGCATCGAGAGCGGCCGCGACCCGCTCGCGCCAGGTCTGGTTACCGACCAGCCAGTCGAACGACTCGGTCTGCAGATCCAGCAGATAGGGGACTTCCATCGGTTCGGCGATCTTCGCGAACGAGATGCGGCCGGTAGGTGAAACGACTTTGGTATTCGACACGGTGCGCAAGGCGGCCAACAGTCTGAGTCCTTCCGAGGGCTCGCGGGTGTGGAGCGACATGCTCCTGCGCATGCAGAACGGCCCGAGTCAAACTGATCCGGGTCATCGATGGCGAGGGCAAACCCCCAATATAGGGACAGCTGACCGATTGGTCAAGCGTACGAGCGCACGCGAAGCCAAGGCTGTCAAATCGAGGCACAGCCTTGCGCCAGAGCATACTCGTTGACGCGGCTTTGACAAGGACCGATGGCCCATCCGATGCCGACGGCGAGCCGCGCAGGTCGGACAGCCGCCGGCGTCCCTAGGCCGAGCCGACCTCGCGCTGGGCCTCCAGCGGCCGCGGTGTCGCGGCCACCGCCGTGGCTACCGCGAATCCGGACGGAACGGCCACCACGGGGCAGTGTGCGTGCGCCAAGCAGTAGTGGCTGACGGAGCCGACGAGCAGCCGACCGAGTCCCACGTGCTCCTGGGTGCCGAGGACCAGCATCGCGGCGCCGGCCGTTTGCCGGACGAGTTCAGGTCCGGGCGATCCGGTCACCACATCCAAAGTCCACCCCGGTTCGGGCTGGACAGCATCGAACATCGCCCGCAACTCGGCGCTCACCTCGTTCTCCGGGCGCGCCAGGACATACGCGCCGACGGTCAGATCCGGCGTCCACACGGCGGGCCGATCGTGCCCGGTGACGTGTACCGCCCGAAGGCCGTGGCCCGTGAGCCTCGCCTGCTGCGCCGCCCAGGCCAGTGCCTCCGCGCTCGAACTCGAACCGTCGAGCGCCACCACGATGTCCACAGGACGGGTACCGCCCGAGGCGACGGACCTGCCGCCGCTGCCGTTGCGTTCTTCGGTCATCGACGACCACCTCCACTGCTCTTCGTCTCTCCGAGCGTCTGCCTCAGTGCCCAGCCTGCGCCGACGAGGTGCACCGCACCAGGAACCATCGCCGCGATGCGGGCAGGGATGAGGTCCCCTCCTCGTGATCAGAAGTCCCGCCACCGAGGGACTTCTGGCCCTGCTCGTGCCCGGGCGGGCTCGATTGGCTTGAGTCAATCGGCGAAGCCGTAGGGATCCGCGGCAGGAATCAGAAGGAGAGGCGATGTCGGACAGTTCGCCGGCGCCCGTCGGGCCGCGTGTGCTCATCGCCTGGGCCAGTCGGATGGGCGCCACCCGCGAGATCGGCGAGGCGATTGCCCGGCGGCTCTCCGCCGAGGGATTCGCGGTCACGGCGGGGCCGTGCGCGGAGGCGCCAGCCCCGACCGGATTCGCCGCGGTGGTGATCGGCAGCGCGATCTACCTGCGTCGGTGGGAGAAGTCGGCCCGGACCTATCTCGCTGCACACGTCACCGAGCTGCCACCCCGCACGACGTGGCTGTTCCATTCCGGGCCCTGCGGCGAGGGCGCCGAAGCCGAGCAACTGTCGGCACCCGGTGGCGTACGGCGGCTGCTGGCCGCGCACGGGCTGCGCCAGCCGATCACCTTCGGTGGCCGCCTGGATCAGCAGCACGCGACCGGCCCGATCAGCAGCTGGATGGGTGCGGCCGGTCCGCTCGCCGGGGATTTCCGGGATTGGCGGCGGATCGACGCGTGGGCGGCGCAGATCGCCGAGCAGCTGCACGGCACCCCTGCCGACCTCCAGCGAGACGCCGGCGGACATCCGCCCGGCGTCACTCGGGGGACGGCAGATCCAGCGGAGAGGAACAGGAATGACAGGACGCTATGACGACGACGAATGGACCGCTGGCGACTTCAGCGCGCTCAGCACCACCCAATGCCAGCAACTGCTGGCGACTCAGAGTGTCGGCCGAGTCGCCTGGCAGGCGGCCGACGGTCCTCAAGTACTACCCGTGACCTACGTGTGGCACGAAGGGCGCGTGGTCTTCCGGACGTCCCCGTACGGCGTGCTCTCCGAGCTCGTCCGGCCCACCGAGGTCGCACTGGAGATCGACGAGCTCGACGTCGTTCGGCACGAGGGCTGGAGCGTGGTTGTCCAGGGCCGGGCCGAAGGCGTTGCCGAGCCGGAGGCCCTCTCGGCGATGTGGGCCATCGACGGAGTCGTTCCCTGGGCCGCGGGAAGCAGGAACCTCTTCATCCAGGTCACCCCGCGCAAGGTCAGCGGGCGTTCGCTGACGCGCAGTGCGCGCGAACGCTGACGCCGTCGAACGGCAACACGCCCCCAGCCGGGGAAGGAACCGTAGTCTGGCCGTGGTGTCCAGCCCGGAGGATCGCCTGCGCAGCCTGTTGACGGCCAATCGCTCGGTCGTCGGCGAATTGTCGCTGCCCGCAGTCCTGCGACGGATCGTCGAGGCGGCTCGAGTCGTCTCGGGCGCTCGCTACGCGGCGCTCGGGGTGCTCGGACGCGACGGCGTGCTCGATCACTTCGTGCATACCGGGATCGATGCCGACACCGCGCGACGGATCGGCGCACCGCCGCGCGGAGCGGGCGTTCTCGGCGCTGTGCTGGCCGACCCGCAGCCGCTCCGCATGCACGACCTCTCTGCCCACCCGCAGTCCGTCGGTTTCCCGATCGGGCATCCCCCGATGCGGACCTTCCTCGGCGTCCAGGTGCGCGTTCGGAACGCGGTGTTCGGCAATCTCTATCTGAGCGAGAAGTCCGACGGAGACGACTTCACCGCCGAGGACGAGGACCTCGTCCTGGCCCTTGCGGCGACGGCCGGCATCGCCATCGAGAACGCGCGGCTCTATACCGAGTCCCGGCTGCAGCAGGAGTGGCTGCGCGCGTCCGGCGACATCACCAAGGACCTGCTCGCACCGCACGAGAGCGAGGACGACGTGCTGCGCCGGGTGGCCACAAGCGTGCGACGGCTGGCCGATGCGGATCTCGTGGCCATCCTCAGACCGCTGCCGCGGGATGGCCGGCGACTTGCCGTGGTGGCTGCCACCGGTCCGGGCGCGGAGGCGCTGACCGGCAGCGAAGTCGCGGCGAGTGGCAGCCTGGCCGGACGTGCGATGTCGGAACGCCGTGGGGTGCGCGGATCGGGCACCGATGATGCGCCGGAACTGGCCGGGCTCGAGGCGTTCGGCGTCGGCCCGGTGATGGCCGTCCCGCTCACCGGCGAGTGGACACCGCGGGGAGCCGTGGTGCTGCTCCGCGCCACCGACCGGGTGTCGTTTTCCGCCGGCGACCTCGAGATGTCGGGGACATTCGCCGGCCATGCAGCAGTGGCGCTCGAACTCGCGGCCGCGCGCACCGACCAGCAGCGGCTGAGCGTGCTCGAGGATCGCGATCGGATCGCCCGCGACCTGCATGACCACGTGATCCAGCGGCTCTTCGCGACCGGACTGAGCGTGCAGAGCATCGCCGCGGCCACCGACGAGCCGGCGACCCAGGCCCGGCTGATCCGCGCCGTCGAGGAGCTGGACGACACCATCAGACACATCCGAACGTCGATCTTCGCGCTGCGGACGCCGCCGGAGCGCGTCCGCACCGTGCGGGCGGCCGTCCTGGAGGTAGCAGAGCAGCTCACCCCAGCGCTCGGGATGGCGCCTCGAACCGAGTTCTCCGGGCCGCTCGACACCATGGTCGACCCGCCGGTCATCGCTGATGTGGAAGCGGTGCTACGCGAGGCCCTGACCAACGTCGCCCGGCACGCAAGAGCGAGTTCGGTGGCGGTCTCGGTCGCGGTCGCCGATGGGCAGCTGTCGCTCACGGTCTCCGACGACGGGGTGGGCATCGCGCGCATTCAACGCCGCAGTGGGCTGGCGAACCTGCGCACCCGCGCCGAGCAGTACGGCGGCACGTTCCAGGTCCGCAACGATGACGAAGGAGGACTGCGACTGTCATGGTCGATCCCGTTGGCCCGACCGGCCCCGGCCGCCGCCCCGTAGGCGCCGGCAACCCTCACGACGAAGCAGCTGCTGCCGCACGACACCGGATCCGTACGTTCATCCTCGATGACCACGAACTGGTCCGCCGCGGTCTCTCCGACCTGCTCGGGGCGACGCCGGATATCGAGATCGTCGGTGAGGCGGCGACCGCCGGCGACGCGCTGCGGCGCATCCCGGCAGTGCAGCCCGACGTCGCCCTGCTCGATGCACGCCTGCCTGATGGCAGCGGGATCGAGGTGTGTCGCGATGTCCGCGCCCGTTGGCCGGAGGTCCGCTGTCTGATCCTGACGTCCTACGACGACGACGACGCGCTGTTCGCGGCGGTGATGGCCGGGGCCTCCGGCTATCTGCTCAAGCAGATCGGTGGGTCCTCGCTGGTCGACGGGATCCGTGAGGTCGCGGCGGGACGTTCGCTGATCGACCCCGCGGTGACGGAGAAGTTGCTCGCGCGACTGCGCAACCCGGTGGCGGAGGACCCGCGGCTGGCCTCGCTGACCCAGCGCGAGCGCGAGATCCTGGATCTGATCGCCGAGGGTCGGACCAACCGCCAGATCGGCGAGCATCTCTTCCTGGCCGAGAAGACGGTGAAGAACTACGTCTCCAGCCTGCTCAGCAAGCTCGGGATGGAACGGCGCACGCAGGCAGCCGTGTTCGGCGCGCAGGTCCGAACGGACCGGCCGGATTCTCACCCCCCTGCCGCGCGCTGACGGCTCCGCCAGCACCGGTCCGGGGGCCTCACGCACGTCGCTCGTAACGTCGAGGACACGACCCTTTCGGCGTGTCGTTACCCGCCAGCCCTGGCATTTCGTCCTCATCCCGGACGATAATGTGATGCATAGATCCGCGTCAGAGGTTTTCATTTCCTGACGCGAAAGACCGCGACGTGGGAGTCAGCGGGCCCGCCGATATCCGTACACCAATCCCCCGAGGAGTTCTAGATGTCGAAACGGGGCGCTACGGCTGCACCCTCCCACCGCCGGGCACTCTCGGCGCCCGAGTGCAGGTCATGGCTCTCACATCATCGCGAAGGCCGGCTGGGGTACCTCTCCGGCCGCGGACCGCGGTCGGTCGTGGTGTCGTACGCGCTGAGCGGCGACCAGATCATGGTCAGGGTCCCTGACTACAACGACATCGTGCACTACGCCCCCGGTGCCGAAGTCACTCTCGAGGTGGACGGCCCCACCGACTCGATCCGGGAGACCGTCAGCGTCACCGGCACGGCGGCGCTGGCCGGGCCCCAGGCGCGGGTCGGGGACGGCGCGCTCGAGGACGTCTGGCCGGACGGAATTCAGACCTCGGTGGTGTGCGTGCCGATGACGCGCGTACAAGGCTTCGAACTGGTCTGAGTCGGCGCCCGCCCGGGCTGAACGGCTACCCGCTCAGCCCGGTTCGCCGTGAACGGGCGCGCCAGCGACCCAGACACAGCCGACGTCGGCCGGCGTGGCGAGGGTGAAGACTTTCGCGAGGGCGTCGATCTCGTCGGCCGCGTGGGGCAGGACTCGCGCGAGCGAGCCGGTTGGCGCTGGGTCGAGCCACACCGCGTCGAACTCCCGGCCGACCTCGAAGTCGCCTACCCGTTCCGCCAGCCCGAGAGCGGTGGCGCCCGCACGCGTGCACAGATACAGCAGGTGCACCGCCGTCAACGGTTGCCCCTCGGCGCCGAGCAGTTGCTGGCCGAAGTAGGCCTGCAGCGCCTCCTTCGGGATCCAGTAGCCCGCTCCGGCGCCCACATCGGAGCCGAGTCCGACCCGGACCCCTGCCTCGACGTGGCGGCGCATCGGGAACAGCCCGCTGCCGAGTGCCGCGTTGCTGGTCGGGCAATGCGCCACGGACGCACCGCGCGCCGCGAGCAGGGCCAGTTCCGCCGTCGTCGGGTGTACATCGTGAGCGAAGACGCTGCGCGGGCCGACCAGGCCGTGCCGGTGGTAGGCGTCGAGGTAGTGGTCGGCCGCCACGAACAGCCCGCGGACCGCCGACACCTCGTCGGGGTTTTCGTTCAGGTGGCTGGTGAACCAGACGTTGTCGGCTCCCGCAGACAACTCGGCGCAGACGTCGAGGATCGCTTCGCTCGCGGAGAGCGCGAACCGCGGCGTGACGGCGTAGCGGAGGTGGCCGCGACCGTGCCAACGGTCGCGCAACGCGGCGCCCTCGGTTCGGGCCGCCGACGCGTCGGTCAGCAAGCCAGCAGGCAGCAGCCGATCGCTCAGCACCTGACCTGCGGTGAGACGCAGACCCGAGCGCTCGGCCGCGGCGAAGAACACCTCCATCGCCGTCGCGAAGTGAGCGCCGAAGACAAGTGCGCTGGTCGTTCCGGACGCGGCGAGCAAGCCGAGAAACTGCTCCGCGATGTCCGCGGCGTAGCCGACATCTGCCAGCCGTAGCTCCTCCGGGAGCGCACAGCGCTCGAGCCATTCCAGCAGCGGCATCCCCAGCCCGCCGATCGCACGCAGCTGTGGGTAGTGCACGTGGGTGTCCACGAAACCGGGCAGCAGCACCCCGCGACGCAGCGCCACCACCTCCTCGCGTGGGTGATCGGCAGCGATGGCGGCGAAGTCGCCGGTCGCCGTGATGATCCCCTGCGGATCGACGACGATCGCGTAGTCAGCGCCGCCGGCGAGGGCCGCGGGGCCCATCGCAAAGGGGTCGGCGGGCGTGTGCAGCGCGGCGGCTCGGTAGAGCGTCATCGGAGGGGATCCGCTCCTGGTCAGTCAACTGGTCGCCGGCTCGGCACCGGACCTGAGCCGACCAGCGGAGCGGCCGACCGGCGCGAGCGCTGACGACAACTCTGCAGCCACCGAGATCGCGATGGCGGCGGGCTGCTTTCCGAAGGTCGTGGAGCCGATCGGGCAGCGGAGCGAATCGATCACCGTCGCAGAGTGGCCAGCCATTCCAAGCCGCTGCCTGAACCGGGCGGCCTTGGCCTGGGAACCGATCACGCCGATCGAGCCGAAGCGACCAGCAGCGGCGCTCTCGAGCCGGAGAGCCGCGTCGCAGAGCGCGAAGTCCTCTGCATGGTCATGCGTCATCACCACGACGTGAGCGCCGCGCGGCAGTTGCTCGAGAACCGTCTCGCCGAGCAGCGCCCGATGCACTCGGACGTCGGCTACCCCATCGGTGATTGCCGCCATCCGCAGCGGGTCCAGTTGTTCTGCACGGGAGTCCACCAGATGCAGGCAGACCTCCAGCCGCGCCAGGATCCTGGCCAACTCGTACCCGACGTGGCCGACACCGAAGATCGCCACCACTGGCAGAGCCTGCAGCGGCTCGACGAGGAGGGTGACCTCTCCCCCGCAACACTGACGCCCGTACTCGGTCGGGGTGTGGTCGTTGAGCCGGACCTCGATCAGCGCCGGGACGACCGAGCCCTCGGCGAGGAGGTCGCGTGCACGCCGAATCGCCACGTGCTCGAGGTTGCCGCCGCCGACAGTTCCCCAAATCCGGGTCGGGCCGACCACCATCTTCGCGCCCGCCTCGCGGGGCGCGTGTCCTCGAATGGCGATCACCGTGACCAGAGCGCCCGGGGTGCCTTCGACCCGAAGGTGCTGCAGGGCGTCGATCCAGTCCATCACTGCTCACCCGCCCGTTCACGGTCGGCCGGCGCGTCTGACCCGGCCGCAGCGCGTGCCTCCTGTACCGCCCAGAACACCACCTCGGGGGTGGCCGGGCTGTCGAACACGACCTCATGCTCTGCGGGACCAAACGCTGCCACTGCCTGCCGCAGCGCCTCCCGCACCGAGAACGCCAGCATCAGCGGCGGCTCACCGACGGCTTTCGACCCGTACACCGCGCCAGCTTCGGTGGCGTGGTCGAGTAGCCGCACCGTCAGCACCTCGGGCAGTTCGGAGAAGCTCGGCAACTTGTACGTGCTGGCGGACTGGGTGCTGAGCCGCCCACGGGTCGGCCCGTCACCGAGGTCCCAGCGCAGTTCTTCCAGGGTCAGCCACCCGACGCCCTGGACGAAGCCGCCCTCGATCTGACCGATGTCCACCAACGGCGACAGGCTGTCGCCCACGTCGTGCACGATGTCGGTGCGCAGCAACCGGTACGCACCGGTGTACCCGTCGATCTCGACCTCGGATGCCGCCGCGCCGTAGGCGAAGTACTTGAAGGGCTCGCCCTGCATACGCTCGGCATCCCAGTGCAGGCCGGCAGTGCGGTAGAAGCCGGCTGCCGAAAGGCTGATCCGCTCGTGGTACGCCGCCGCAACCAGGTCCGGCCAGGCGATGACCGGATCGTGGGGACCGATACCGGTGACTCGCCCGTCGCAGAAACGGACGTCAGCGGGATGCACTCCGAGCCGCCGGGCAGCAACCTCCGCAAGCCGGCCAAGGATCTGTTCGCAGGCGTTCTTGATCGCGCCTCCGTTCAGATCGGCGCCAGAACTGGCGGCGGTCGCGGACGTGTTCGGCACCTTGTCGGTCCGCGTCGGAGCCAACCGGACGCCCGCCAGCGGCACGCCGAGCGCCGTCGCGGTGACCTGGAGCATCTTGGTGTGCAGCCCCTGGCCCATCTCGGTGCCGCCATGACTCACCAGCACCGACCCGTCCTTGTAGACGTGCACCAGGGCGCCGGCCTGGTTGAAGGCGGTGAGGTTGAACGAGATGCCGAACTTCACCGGGGTCATCGCGAGCGCTCGCTTGCGGTCATGGTGGGTCCGGTTGAACGCCGTGATCTCGGCCTGCCGCGCCGCATAGTCGCATCCGGCGCTCAGCTCGTTCCAGATCGCTGCGAGCCGACCGGCATGCCGGACCGGCTGGCCGTACGGCGTGGCCTGTCCGTCGAGATAGAAGTTGCGGCGGCGCAACTCGTCAGGGGCGATCCCCAGGAGCGGCGCGCATCGCCCCAGAATCTCCTCGATGACGAGCATCCCTTGGGGGCCGCCGAACCCTCGGAACGCCGTTTGAGAACACTTGTTCGTCTTGGCGACCCGACCGTGCACCTCGATGTCGGGCAGCCAGTAGGCGTTGTCGACATGACAGAGCGCCCGGGCGAGGACGGGCTCAGAGAGATCGAGGCTCCATCCCCCGTCGCTGGTCAGCGTGGCGCGGAGCGCGACCAGCCGGCCGTCCTCGTCGAAGCCGACCTCCCAGTCGGCGTGGAACGGATGGCGCTTTCCCGTCATCGTGATGTCTTGCGTCCGGGTCAGCCGCAGCCGCACCGGCCGGTCCGTCAGCGTTGCACCGAGCGCCGCGACGGCGGCGAGTCCGTGGGGCTGCATCTCCTTGCCGCCGAAACCGCCGCCCATCCGCAGACACTGCACGGTGACCGCGTTGGAGGGGACGCCGAGCACGTGGGCGACGATCTCCTGGGTCTCGGTGGGGTGCTGAGTGCTGGACTGCACGAACACCTGGCCGGCCTCGTCGACGTGCGCGAGGGAACAGTGCGTCTCCAGGTAGAAGTGCTCCTGGCCGCCGATCTCGAGGCTCCCGGAGAACCGCCGTGCGGCGCCCGCAAGCGCACTGCGGGCGTCTCCGCGGGCAACGACACGGTGCTGCCCCTGGTAGCTCTCGGCCTCGATGGCCTCGGCGAGCGTCAGCACCGCAGGGAGGTCCTGATAGTCGACGCGCACCGCCGCCGCCCCAAGCCGGGCGGCTTCCGCGGTCTCCCCGAGCACCCAGCAGACCGCGTGGCCGAAGAACATCACCTCCCGCGGGAACAGTGGTTCGTCGTGCTTGATGCCCGCGTCGTTGAGTCCGGGCACATCGTCGGCGGTGAGCACCCGGATCACGCCAGGGACGGCGTACGCCCCGCTGACGTCGAGGCGGGTGATCGCCGCGTGGACCCGCTCTGCCTGCACCGGCCACGCCGTCAATGCCCCAGGCATCCGGTCGACCAGGTCGTCGGTGTAGAGCGCGCGCCCGGTCACGTGCTGAGCAGCGGACTCGTGCGGCAGCGCCGTCCCGACCAGCGCTGCCGCGGGTCGCTGCGCCAACGGCGGAGCAGCCCAGCCGACCGTGGCGGTCACTGGTCCGCCCCCGGGTGGGCCGCGTAGAAGGAGAGCAGCGCGGTCCGCAGCATCGCTGCCCGGTAGCGGGCACTGGCTCGGTGGTCGTCGATCGGAGTCCCCAAGCCGCCCAGGATGTCGGAAGCGGCCGCGACGGTCCGACGCGTCCAGGGCTGGTCCAGCAGCGCCTGCTCCGCTTCGTACCCACGCAGCGGAGTGGCTGCGACGCCGCCGAGCCCGATCCTGGCGCTACGCACCCGTCCGTGGGCGATGTCCACGGCGAAGGCGACGGCGACGCTGGAGATGTCGTCGAAGCGCCGCTTGGCGATCTTGTGGAACCCGGTGGTTGTTGCCAACGGCCTCGGGATGCAGACAGCGGAGATCAACTCATCGTCGCGCCGCAACGTCTGCCGATAGCCGCTGAAGAACTCCGCGAGCGCGACCACCCGCTCCCCGGCAGCTGACACCAGCACCACCTCGGCGTCCAGAGCGAGCAGAGCGGGCGCACCGTCGCCGATCGGAGAGGCGGTAGCGAGGTTGCCGCCGAATGTCGCGCTGTTGCGGATAAGCCGCGACGCGAACTGCGGGAACAGCTCATCCAGCAGGGGAACACGTCCAGCGAGCGCGCGCTCTGCCTCGCTCAGCGTCAGCGCCGCACCGAGGCGGATCTGCGAGTCCGTCACCTCGTAGCCGCGGAGTTCCTCCAGCCGGTCGAGGCCGATCACCAGCGTCGGCCGATCGTGCCGCAGGTTCAGTTCCACGCCCCAGTCGGTCGACCCGGCGACCACGTGCGCGTCCGGGCGCTCAGCGAGGAGGTCGAGCGCATCCGCGAGCCGACTCGGCCGGACATACCGGTCGACGGGGCCGCCGAGACGGGTCGGCCTGGGCGGCGCGGCAGGCTGTTGGGAGCGGGCATTCAGCGGGTCGTCGGCATCGGGCGCGGAGAGGGCGAACGCGGCGTCGCGAATCGGCCGATAGCCCGTGCAACGGCAGAGGTTCCCGCTCAGCGCGTGTAGATCGAATCCGTTCGCACCTCGCTCGGCGCTGTCGAGCGGTGCCGACCCGTTCCCGGCGGCCGTCGCCACCCGGTCGGGTCGGTAGTACTCGGCCGCCATCGCGCAGACGAACCCCGGCGTGCAGTATCCGCACTGCGAGCCTCCGCGGGTCGCCAATTCGCGCTGGACGGGGTGCAGGACATCGGGACTGCCGAGCCCCTCCGCGGTCAGCACTTCCTGACCATCCAACCCGGCGGCTGGGACCAGACATGCATTGATCCCGGTCCACCGACTGCGCTCCGCGCCGTCAGGACGGTTCACCAAGACGGCGCAGGCCCCACACTCGCCCTCGGCGCACCCCTCCTTGGCGCCCGTCAGTCCGAGTCCCCGCAGCCAGGTCAACAAGCTGCAGTGCGCGCCGGTCCCGGCGAGGCTGTGGGAGCGGCCGTTGACGACCACGCCGAGATCCATCGACGCTCCATTCACCGACGGCGAGGGCACGCGTCCCGACGGCGCCAGGCCCGCGTTCGAGAGCACTGCGTCCGTTCAGATGCACACGGCGTCGTGCGGAAATGGACGGCGAACATCGGATGCGCTGCCGCGACCGTGATGTAGTCCGGAGCATAGTCCAGCCACCTCACGCGTCAGGTTGCGACGGTGTATCGACCGCCGACTCAGCCTGTTCTCGCCAGGAACGCACAGTGCCCCGATCCATCCGGATCGGGGCACTGGACGGTGACTGCTACTTGAAGACGACGGTGGCGCCGGCGGCCTCGAGGGCCTCCTTGGCCTTGGCCGCAGCCTCCTTGTTGACCTTCTCCAAGACGGCCTTCGGTGCAGCCTCGACCAGGTCCTTGGCCTCCTTCAGGCCCAGGCTGGTGAGGGTGCGCACCTCCTTGATGACCTGGATCTTCTTGTCGCCGATCGCCTCGAGGATGACGTCGACCTCGTCGCTCTCCTCTTCCTCGGGGGCAGCGGCCTCGCCGCCGCCGGCGGGCGCGGCCGCAACGGCCACGGGGGCCGCGGCGGTGACGCCGAAGGTGGTCTCGAACTCCTTCACGAACTCGCTGAGCTCGATCAGGGTCAGCTCCTTGAAGGCGTCAAGGAGCTCTGCGGTGCTGAGCTTCGCCATGATGTGGGCGTCCTTCCTCGTTCTGATGTGCAGCGCCTGATTCGCGTCTGCAGTGACTACTACTTCGCTTCTGCAGGGGCTGCCGCAGGTGAATCTGCAGCGGGCGCTGCTGCCGACGCGGCAAGGTCGGCGTTGGACGGCTCCGAGGTGTCCTCGGACGCCGAGAGCTCTGCGTTCGACGGTTCCGAGGTGTCCTCGGCTGCCGCGAGCTGAGCGTTGGTCGGCTCCTGGTCGCTGGCTGCACCAGCCCCGCCGATGAGTGCGGGATTCTTGCCGGCCTCGGCCTCGAGGGCGGCAAACAGGCGGGCGGCCTGCGACAGCGGTGCGGAAACCAGCCCGATCGCCTGCTGGAGAACGCCCTTCATGCCGCCGGCAACCTTCGCCAACAGCACCTCGCGCGATTCCAGCTCGGCAAGCTGCCGAACCTCGTCCGGGCCCATGAACTTGCCGTCCAGGACCCCGCCCTTGATGACCAGGAGGGGGTTTGCCTTGGCGAAATCGCGCAGACCCTTGGCGACCACGACGGGGTCGCCATCGATGAACGCGATCGCGGTCGGGCCGGTGAGGTGTTCCTCAATTCCCGGCACGCCCGCCTCGCGCGCGGCGATGGTGGTCAGCGTGTTCTTCGACACGGCGTAGGTGGCGTTCTCACCGAGTGAACGACGCAGCTCCCGCAACGCCTTCACGCTGAGCCCGCGATACTCGGTCAGCACGACGCCCGCTGAGCTGGAGAACTTCTCGCTCAGCTCTGCGACGGCGGCTGCCTTGTCCGGCCTCGCCATTCGTCTCCTCTCCATTCCCTCGCCCGGCTCGATCAATCGATGCGCACCGGGGTCGGACCACGCGCGCTACGGCCGTAGCGCTACCGGAGACTGCGTACCCGCGAGCAAACAAAAAGCCCTCTGCGCAGGCAGAGGGCACGAACGACGGCGAACTCTCATCGCTCCATCGATGTCACACTCACCTGCGCGGGCAGTCCGTATCACGGAGCACTTCGGGCTTTGGTCTCAGCAGACCTGGGCCAACCAGCGGTCTTCGGCTGGGCGACACCTTACTTGGTCGCACCCACACACCCAAATCGCCGCACAATCGCGCGTACCTGATGGCCGAATCGTGCGTGAACCGGAAATTTTGCGGTTTGGCAGCGAATGTCTCGTTTTGATAACGTGCCCGCGCCCGACCTGGACCGGCCCTGGTGCCAACCCACCAGGAGTCGGCGGAGCGAACGAGGGAGCATCAGATGCAGACCATGCTGAGGCGAGCGGCGGCCGTGATCGTCGGCATCGCTGTCGCCGCGTCGACGATGGTGGCGACCGAGACCACCGCGACCGCGGCCCCATCGTGTCGAGCCACGTTCGGGACGTACTCGACGATTCGGTCCGGCTCCACCGGCGCCAAGGCTGAGGCCATGGAGTGTCTGCTCAGTGCGGCAGGGTTCGCCACGACCGTGAACGGGCGATTCTCTGCCGCCGATGCGCGGGCCCTCGCTCGCTTCCGCGACTCGGTGGGGCTCAGCCCCATCCGCGTCGGCGGCAAGCGCGCCTGGAGCGCGTTGCTCAGCCGCGGCAGCACTCCGGCCCTGCGGACCGGGTCGAAGGGCGAGGCGGTGCTCAGACTGCAGTTGTCGCTGCGCGCGGCCGGCATCTCGGCCCCGGCGTCCGGATCGTTCGGCTCGAGCACGGCGAAGGCGGTGAAGGCAGCGCAGAAGGCGCAGCACCTGCGGCAGACCGGCGTCGTCAACGACGCCCTGTGGTCGGCGCTGCAGCACGGCAAGATCAGCGTCAAGAAGGCCTCCGCCGCGAGCACCACCGGACGCACCAAGGGGCAGAAGGCGCTCGCCTATGCCAAGCGGCAACTCGGCGAGCGGTACCGCTACGGCGCGGCCGGACCAAACGCCTGGGATTGCTCGGGATTGACGATGAAGGCTTGGAAGTCTGCAGGGGTCAAGCTGCCGCACTCCTCGCGACGCCAGTACAAGATCGGCAAGAAGGTCTCCCGATCGCACCTCCGGGCCGGCGACCTGGTGTTCTTCTACTCCGGCATCAGCCACGTCGGGATCTACGCCGGCAAGGGCCGGGTCATCCACGCGTCCCGGCCGGGGAAGCCGGTCGCGTACATCAAGATCAAGTACATGCCGTACAAGGGGGCCCGCCGGCCAGGCTGAGCCCCAACCCTCCCCCACCAGACACCGGCCGCTGGTGTCGCGCGCCCGAACGCGACACCGGCGGCCGGCTTGGTCGTGAGGGAGGGTCGCCGGTCGCCCGGTGACACGATTCGATGACGACGGGCCGGAGGGCTGAGGATGTGGGCGTGCACCCCCAGGTCCGTCCTGCGCGCGATACCGACGTCGAGCGGATCCGCGAGCTGATCATCGAACTAGCCGAGTACGAGCGCGCAGCCGATCGGGTCCGGGCAACGCCCGAACAGTTGCAGCAGGCCCTCTTCGGCCCCGACCCGAGCGCGTCCGCCCTCGTCGCTGAGCGGCACGGTCGAGTCGTCGGCTTCGCCCTGTACTTCCGCACCTTCTCCACCTGGGAGGGTCTGCCGGGGCTCTACCTGGAGGACCTGTACGTCGCTCCGGAGGAGCGGGGCAGCGGGCTCGGCCGGGCGCTGTTGAGTTCGATTGCCGAGATCGCCACAGCGGCGGGCTACGCGCGGTTCGAGTGGTCGGTGCTGGACTGGAACACTCCCTCGATCGGCTTCTACCGCAGCCTGGGTGCCGTCCCGATGGAGGAGTGGACCGTCTATCGGCTCGAGGGTGATGCGCTCCGCACGGTTGCCGCGAGCGCGAACGCGACCGGCGCCGGGTCCTAGGGGCCCAGCGCCGGTCGAGCGCAACTCAGTCACGGGCGGCTCGGGTCCGCCCTCAGATCAGGGTCAGGCGACCTCGGCGCGCGTCCGGTTGGTGTCCACCGGAATGCCGGGGCCCATCGTCGTCGACAGCGTGATCTTCTTCAGGTAGCGACCCTTGGAGGCGCTCGGCTTCAGTCGCAGCACCTCGTCGAGCGCCGCGAAGTAGTTCTCCGAGAGCTGCTCCGGGCTGAACGACGCCTTGCCGATGATGAAGTGCAGGTTCGCGTGCCGGTCGACCCGGAACTCGATCTTGCCACCCTTGATGTCGGTCACAGCCTTCGCGACGTCGACCGTCACGGTGCCCGTCTTCGGGTTCGGCATCAGACCCCGCGGGCCGAGGATGCGGCCCAGCCGGCCGACCTTGCCCATCAGATCCGGGGTGGCCACCACGGCATCGAAGTCGAGGTAGCCCTTCGATACCCGGTCGATCAGCTCGTCCGAGCCGACCTCGTCGGCTCCTGCCGCTGTCGCGGCCGCTGCGCGGTCGCCGGTGGCGAAGACGATCACACGCGCGGTCTTGCCGGTCCCGTTCGGGAGATTGACGGTGCCGCGCACCATCTGATCGGCCTTGCGCGGGTCGACACCGAGCCGCAACGAGACCTCGACGGTCTCGTCGAAGCTCTTCCGGGTGTTGCCCTTGGCGACCTCGATCGCCTCGGACGGGGAGTACAGGCGGGTCTTGTCCACCTGTTCGGCGGCTGTGTTGTAGGCCTTGCTGCGCTTCATGACTGGTCCTTTCAAGCTGGCCAGGTGTGGTCCGAGCCGCGCCGGCTCTGCCACGGGTGGTGGGGTGGGTGCGCTAGGTGCGCGGCGGTCAGTCGGCGACGGTGACGCCCATGCTGCGGGCGGTCCCCTCCACGATCTTCATCGCGGCGTCGACATCGTTGGCGTTGAGGTCGGGAAGCTTGGTGGTGGCGATCTCGCGGACCTGGTCGCGGGTGATCCGGCCGACCTTGTCGCGCTGCGGGACTCCGCTGCCCTTCTGTACGCCGGCGGCCTTCTTGATCAGTTCCGCGGCCGGCGGGGTCTTGGTGACGAAGGTGAAGCTGCGGTCCTCGTAGATCGTGATCTCGACCGGGATCACCGTGCCGCGCATGGCCTCCGTCGCAGCGTTGTACGCCTTGACGAACTCCATGATGTTCACGCCGTGCGGGCCGAGGGCGGTGCCGACGGGCGGGGCCGGAGTCGCCGCGCCGGCGTTCAGCGCGACCTTGACGAGGGCGGCGACCTTCTTCTTGGGAGGCATGGTTCGGTAGTTCCTTCGTGGTGATGTGGCCGGAGCGGGACTCTGCGCCGGTCAGACTTTCTGGATCTGGGGGAAGGTGAGGTCGACCGGCGTCTCCCGGCCCAGGATCTCCACCAGCGCCTTGAGCCGCTGGTTGTTCACGTTGATCTCGGTGATGGTGGCGTGCACGCCCGCGAACGGGCCGTCGACGACCATCACGGAGTCGCCGACAGCGAAGTCGGCCACCTCGACCTTCCGCTTGCGACGCGGTGCGCCCTCGGTGCCGGCCGTGGCCGCGGCGACCACAGCAGGCGCGAGCATCTTCTCCACCTCGTCCAGGCTGAGCGGCACGGGCGAGTTCGAGTGGCCGACGAACCCGGTCACCGACGGCGTGTGCCGGACCGTCGACCAGGACTCGTCGGTGAGTTCCATCCGGACCAAGACGTACCCCGGGAGCACAGTCCGCCGGACCTGCTTGCGCTGGCCGTTGCGGATCTCGGTCACTTCTTCGGTGGGCACGATGATCTCGAAGATGTAGTCCTCCATGTTCAGCGAGGACACCCGGTTCTCCAGGTTGTGCAGCACCCGGTTCTCCATCCCGGAGTAGGTGTGCACGACGTACCAGTCGCCGGGCTTCATCCGAAGCTCGGTGCGGAACGCCTCCAAGGCCGCTCCAGCGGCATCGGACTCGTCCTCGGCAGGCTCCGCCTCCTCCTCCTCGGCGGCATCGGCGCCGAAGGCTCCGAAGTCGAGGTCGAGGTCGTCCTCGACCGCCTCCGGCTCAGCGGTTCCACCGAAGTCGAGGTTGATGTCGATGTCGTCGCTCGGAGCCACGTAGTTGCCCAGATCGACGTCGAAGTCAGCTGCATCAGCGGAGGCGTCCGGGGATGCCGGGCTTTCCAGCGGCCCCGCATCCTCGCGCGGATCCTCTGCTGAAAAGTTCTCGGGCACGTCTCTATCTCCGTTGGTTGGGGGTGTGGTCACGACTCAGCTGAAGATCTTGAAGATCGCCCAGCCGAAGCCGAGGTCGAGCAAGCTGACGAGCCCGATGATGAAGAGCACGAAGACGAGCACGACGATGAAGTAGTTGATGAGCTGCTGGCCGGTCGGGTAGACGACCTTCCGCAGTTCCCCAACTGACTGTCGGACGAACGTGATCGGTGTGGTCCGCTCCACCTGCGGCTTCTCGTCCCGCTTGCGGGTGGCAGCTGCCTTCTCCCGTGCCGCACGGGACTTCTTGGCCTCCTTGCCGGGCTGGGCCGCACCGCTCCGTCCGCCGGCTGCGACCACTCCTGCCGGCTCCAGCGCCTCGTCGGCTTCCGTCTCGGCCGCAGCCTCTCCCGACGCGGCATCATCGGCGAGAGGTTCCGCGACGCCGCCTTCCCGCAGGATGGCTTCGAACTCGGCGTCCGGGTCGGCATCCTGGTCCGCCGCCGAGGGATCGTGCGACTCGTTGCCGGCAGCGAGGAGGTCGTCGTCGGCAGCCGGGGACTCGGCGTCGTCCGGCGTCTCAGCCGGCTTCGCGTCGTCGGTGTCTGCCACGGTAGGACCTCTCTTCGTCGGGCTGGTGGGAAACCGGCTGGGTGGTGGACATGCGTCCGCAGGGACGCAGCGCGAACCGGTCGAGGACCGCGCAGGGCAAGAGGGACTTGAACCCCCAACCTTCGGTTTTGGAGACCGATGCTCTGCCAGTTGAGCTATTGCCCTTCGATGACGCCGATCCCCCACCCGCGACCCCGACCTGCGTAGGGCGCACAAAACCATGGGTGATCCGGCCACCAAGAGAGTGAGTGTACTTCAGCCCTGCTGTGCCGTCGAACCGCGACAACCATCGGCCACCCCCACCCGGGGCAACGCGGCGCCGGGCCGGTCCGCCGCCCAGGAGCGTTCGGCATGGGACGCCGGAAACCCGTTTGCCCGGCTCCTCGCGGCCCTGGAAGGGTGAATTCATGAGCGCCCCGCTGCCATGGTGAGCGATGCCGCCGCGGGCGCGATCGCCGGACTCGCTGTCGCGATGCCGATCGGCGCCATC
Source organism: Propionibacteriaceae bacterium (assembly GCA_044225235.1). Taxonomy (GTDB): domain Bacteria; phylum Actinomycetota; class Actinomycetes; order Propionibacteriales; family Propionibacteriaceae; genus Microlunatus. Next base: position 755,472 of record JBGAIX010000001.1, read on the forward strand.
GGGACCTACCTGATCGGGCTCGCGGCGCGGCACCGACTCGGCGTCGCTGTCGCGGCGGCCCTCGGTGTGGCAACTGTCGACGGGGCCTACGCGGTCGTTGCCGGGGCCGGTGGCTCCGGTCTGAGCGGCATCGTGCAACGGGTGGCCGGCGCCTTCACCGTGCTGGCGGTCGTGGTGCTCGTGGTGCTCGCGGCACGGACGGCCCAGCTCGCCGTACGGCGCTACCGGGCGGCCGCGGTGGGTCTGCCGGCTGAGCCGCCGCTGACGCCAGGGCGGGCCTACCTGATGCTGGTCGGGCTCACCGCGGTCAATCCCGCAACGGTGCTCACCTTCGCGGCCGTCGTGCTGGGTCGCAGCGCTGCCGGAGCCGCGTCCGGCCCGCTGTCGGTCCTCTGGTTCGCCGTCGGGGCATTCGCCGCCTCCGCCTGCTGGCAACTGGCGCTGGTCGGCGGCGGCGCCCTGTTGGGCCGGGTACTTCGGGATCGCAAGGCTCAGCTGGCGATCGCTCTGTGTTCAGCCGCCCTGATGCTCGGGCTGGCAGTGGCGGTGCTCGCCGCCTGACCCGGTGGTCAGTCGGCGAGGCGCTGTTCGACCGCGGCGAGCAGGACGCACGTCGCCAGTGCCTCGATCGTCGTCGCCACGTTCTCGGCCGAGGGAAAGCTCGGCGCGATGCGGATGTTGCGGTCGTGCGGATCGCGGCCGTAGGGGAAGGCCGCTCCGGCGCCGGTCAGCGCGATACCGGCCGCCTTCGCCAACGCGACCACGCGGGTCGCGGTGCCGTCCACCACGTCGAGGCTGACGAAGTAGCCGCCGTCGGGATAGGTCCAGCTGGCGACCTCGTACGGACCGAGCCGCCGCTCCAGCAGGTCGAGCACGGTCGCGAACTTGGGCGAAAGGATGTCGCGGTGCTGCCGCATCAGCGCACGCACACCGTCCGCGCTCCGCAGGAACCGCGCGTGGCGCAGCTGGTTGATCTTGTCCGGGCCGATGGTCCGCTTCCCGACATGCTGCAGGTACCACGCAACATTCGCGGCCGAGCTCGCGAAGAAGGAGACCCCGGCGCCGGCGAAGGTGATCTTGGACGTGGACGCGTAGACGAAGACCCGATTCGGATGGCCGGCGGCTTCAGCCAGCCCCAGCACGTCCAGAGCCGGCGTTTCCTCGTCGGTCAGGTGGTGCACCGCGTACGCGTTGTCCCAGAGGATGCGGAAGTCCGGTGCCGCGGTCGGCATCTCCAGCAGCGCACGGGTGACGTCCTCGGTGTAGACCGCACCTGTCGGGTTCGCGTACGTCGGAACCACCCACATGCCCTTCACCGACGGATCGTCGGCGACCAGGGCGCGCACCTCGTCGAGGTCCGGTCCGTCGGCGTGCAGGGTCACCGGGACCATCTCGATGCCGTACTGCTCACAGATCGCGAAGTGCCGGTCGTACCCCGGCACCGGGCAGAGGAACTTGATCGGCCCGTGCGACCAGGGCTGGGACGAGTCGACCACACCACGCAGCAACGCGAAGACCACCGAATCGTGCATGATCGACAGACTCGCGTTGTCCCCGGCGACGAGCTGAGCGACCGGCACGTTGAGCAGCGGGGCGAAGATCTCCCTGAGTTCGGCCAGGCCCTGCAGGCCACCGTAGTTGCGGCAGTCGGTGCCCGACACATCGGTGAAGACGCCGTCACCGGGCAGCGAGAGCAACGCGTTGGACAGGTCCAGTTGCTCGGGTGAGGGCTTGCCACGGGTGAGGTCGAGCGCCAGTCCGCGCGCCACCAGAGCGTCGTACGCGGCGGAAAGCTCCGCGTGCAGCGCGGCCAGCTGGTGCCGTTCGAGGCCGCCGAGCGGACCGACCGGTGCGGCGGCAGGGAGCGTGCTGGCCGCGTGTGCGTGCGGACCTGACTCAGACATGGTGCGTGCTTTCGGGATCGGGAGCGGGGGCCTTGGCGAGTCTACGAGGCGTCCTCGGCGGGCGCCCGCGAGTATCGGGGTGCGCCGCCGCCGTAGGGTCGAGAGCATGACGAGGACGTCAGCAGCCGACACCGCCGGTCCGGCCACTCTGGCCGCGGCGCTGCAGCACCGAGCCGGGTCTGATCCGAATCTCCCGGCGGTCAAACAGGGGGACACGATCCTCACCTTCGCGGCTCTCGACGCCGCCGTCGCGCGGTTCGCCACCGTGCTCGCCCGGCACGAGGTCGCGGCCGGAGACCGGGTCGCGCTGATCATGCCCAACGTCGCGTACTTCCCGATCGCCTACTACGCGATCCTGCGACTGGGCGCGGTCGTCGTGCCGATGAATCCGCTGCTCAAGTCCGGCGAACTGGCCTTCGCCTTCGCTGACAGCGGCGCCCGGGTGGTGGTGGCATTCGCGGCCTTCGCGGAAGAGGCGCTGAAGGCCATGGCCGAGACCGGTAGCGACGTCATCCTCGTCGCTCCGGGCGACTTCGAGACCGAGTTGGCCGAGGCAGAGCCGCACGACGCACTGGTGGAGCGGGCCGGCAGCGATCCGGCCGTGATCCTGTACACCTCAGGCACCACCGGGCGGCCCAAAGGCGCCGAGCTCAGCCAGGCCAACCTGCTCAGCAACGCGGCGACGTCGGTGCAGACGCTGTTCCACCTGCGTCCCGGCGATGTGGTCTTCGGCGGCCTTCCGCTCTTCCATTCCTTCGGCCAGACAGGCGCACTGAACACCTCCATCCTCGCTGGCGCCTGCCTCACGCTGCTGCCGCGATTCGACGGCGCGGAGGCGCTGCGTATCGTCCAGGCCGATCGCGTCACGGTGTTCATGGGGGTTCCGACGATGTACATCGCGCTGCTCGCGACGCCTCAGCGCGACAGCTACGACACCAGTTCGGTACGTCTCGGGGTCTCTGGCGGCGCCTCGCTGCCCGTCGACGTCCTGCATGGTGTCGAGGACGCCTTCGGCTTCCCGGTGCTGGAGGGCTACGGGCTGTCCGAGACCTCTCCAGTGGCAGCGTTCAATCACCCGGACCGCCCGGCGAAGCCGGGATCAGTCGGTACGCCGATCCGCGGCGTCGAGTTCGCGCTACGCGACGAACAGGACCAGGACGTCGCCGATGGCGAGGTCGGCGAGATCGTCGTCCGCGGCGAGAACCTGATGAAGGGCTACTGGAACCAGCCCGAGGCCACCGCCGAAGCGGTCCGGGACGGCTGGTTCCACACCGGCGACCTGGCTCGGCGGGACGCCGACGGCTATTACTTCATCGTCGATCGCAAGAAGGACCTGATTCTGCGGAACGGCTTCAACGTCTATCCGCGCGAGGTGGAGGAGGTGCTCTACACCCATCCCGCCGTCGCTGAGGCAGCGGTGTTCGGCGTACCGGACCCGACCCACGGCGAGGAGATTGCGGCGATCGTGACCTTGAAGGCCGGCGCATCAGCGAGCGAGGACGAGCTGAAGAGCTTCGTCCAGGAACGGATCGCCGCCTACAAGTACCCGCGCATCGTCCGTTTCGGCCCGCTGCCGAAGGGTCCGACCGGGAAGATCCTCAAGCGCGAGCTTCGGATCGACGGCTGATGCGCCACCCGCTCCTCACCTGACGGCGCACACCTCGTCGACGACCCGCTGCGCAATCAGGTGCCCGTCGTAGTCGAGCGTGGCGACGTGACCGCTGCGCTCGAGCAGCACCTCCTCGGTGCTGGCGGAGCCGACGTGATCGAGCGCAAGCCGGGTGGACCGCTCCCCCGCCTCGCCGTCGGCCAGCGATCGGAACACCAGCAACGGCTGACCGACCTCGGGGAGCCGGCGAGCCACCTCCCGCCAGAGCCGTCGCATCTGGTCCACCGCCGCCGTCGGCACCCGCGGATAGCCGGCGTACTCCACCGCCGGGTCCCGGACCTGCCGACCGTTCGGCATGCTGCGCACGACGTACTTGAGCATCGGCAGCAGCGGGAGCAGCGGGTGGCGGAAGGTCAGCGACGGGTTGACCAGGATCACCCGGCGGATCTCGTGCCGGTTCGCCGCCGCCTGCAGAGCCAGCGCCCCGCCCATCGAGATGCCGAGGATCGTCACCGGGCCATTCCCCGCCGCCTCACTGACGGCTTCGTCGACGACCGCCGCCCAGTCCTGCCACCGGACTCGGGCCAGGTCCTCGGGCACGGTCTCGTGTCCGGGCAGCAGCGGCAGTTGGACGTGCACGCCTGCCGCTCGCAGAGCGTCGGCCACCGGCGCCAGGCTGGCCCGGGTGCCGGACAACCCGTGGACCAGGACAGCTGCGGTCACCGCTCGGCCCAGCCTGGAGCGAGATCTGCGCCGGGCGACGGCAGCAGGCTCTCGGCGAGCGAGAGCAGCAGATCGTCCCCACCGTGCGGTGCGCCGATCATCACCCCGATCGGCAGCCCGTCGGACACCGCCACCGGAAGGGTCAGCGACGGCATACCCGCGATGTTGTACATCGGGGTGAAAGGCATGAATGCGGTCATCCGATCGAAGTTGTCCAGTTCGTCCGGGCCGCGGAACGCTCCGCGGGGAGGGGGCGGGGTCGCCAGCGTCGGCGTCAGCAGCACATCGACCGCTCCGAACAGGAACGACTCGAGCATCAGCGAGACGCCCCGGAACATGGTCAGGGCCCGGTGCAGGCCGACGCCGGAGACTCCCCGCCCGTGCTCGCGCATCATCGTGGTGAACGGCATCAGCACATCCTCGTCGTCGACCTCGAACGAGGCGGCCACCACCGACCAGGCGTCCCGGAACGCCGCCGAGATCTCCACATCGAGCCCGAGGTCGATCTCGGTCACCTCGTGCCCGAGTGCGGCCAGCGCGTCAGCCGTATCGGCCACTGCCTCTTCACAGGCCGGATGAACCGTCAGATCCGGCACCATCGGCGCCGTCGTGACCCCCACGGTGAGCCGCGAGGACGCCTGGCGCGGCGGGCGAACCGTGGTCAGATCGCCCGGCCCGTTCCCGCAGATCACCGCTAGCAGCGCACGGGTGTCGACGACGCTGCGACCGATCACCCCAGGGCTGGAGAGGCCTGTCGGCGCCTGATCCGCGGGACCGGGGCTGACCATCCCGTTGCTGGGTCGGATGCCGACCAGACCGCAGCAGGAGGCAGGGGTGCGCACCGACCCGCCGGCGTCGGTTCCGAGTGCGATCGGCGCCAGGCCTGCCGCGACGGCAGCCGCGGAGCCGCCACTGGAGCCGCCGGGCGTCGCCAGTTCCGACCAGGGGTTTCTGGTGTCGGCGCCGATTCCGTTCTCGGTGTAGCAGGGCAGTGCGAACTCCGGCAGCTGCGTCTTGCCGAGGATGGGCATCTGCGCGGCCCGCAGCCGGGCGACGACATGGTCGTCCCCGGTGGCCTCGTCCTCCCGCGCCACCGAACCCCAGCTGCTCACCACGTCCTCGACGTCGAGGTTGTCCTTCACCGCCACCGGGACGCCGTGCAGCCCGCCGAGCGGTTCGCCGGCGCGCACCGCCGCGTCCGCAGCAGCCGCCTGTTCCAGTGCGAGGTCAGCGGTGACGGTGACGTAGGCACCGAGAGCAGGATCGAGCCGATCGATCCGGTCGAGCAGGTGACTGGTGAGGGCGGTCGAGGTGAGGTCGCCGGAGGCGATCAGCGCGGCAGCCTCGACCGCGCCGAGCTCGTGCAGCGCCCTCACGCGGGCACACGTCCGCGCAGTTCGAGGATCACGCGCTTCTGCCAGTCCTGTTCCTCGACGTGCCGGGCCAACGATGCCTCGATCTGATCCAGTCGCTCCGGTACGTCGTCCGGAAGCAGACCCGCGAACGGCCGAGCTGTCGTCTCCAGTTCGTAGCTCGGCCACATCAACGCGGTGCGCGGCAGCGACGGGACGGTGTCCTGGAGCACCAGCGGATCGAAGCCGAGCAGCCGGAAGTGCCGCAGCGCGCCGCCCTCCCGGCTGTCCCCGATCAGCAGGTCGGCGTTGCGCAGCGCCACCACGGTCCGACCGAGACCGAGGATCAGGTGCCACGGCACCCGGTCGCGCAGGGTGCCCGGTGGGATGCCGCCGGCGCGGACGAACCGCTTGATCTCGTGCACACCGTGGGTGTCCAGAGCCGGCGTCGCGAAGCGGGAGACCAGGTCGACGTGGTGGGCCACCTCCACCGGGAACAGCGCGCGGCCGGGGTCGTCCAGGGCGAGCGGCACCGGGTCGTACGAGCCCACCAGGGCCAGGTAGCCCAACAGCCGACCGCCTGCGTCGAAGGTCAGCGCGTGCACGCTGCTGCCGTCCAACGGCTCCCGTTGCATCGCCTCGCGACGGGCGAGGCCGACGTCCATCAGGCCGATCCGCAGGAACTCCGCGAGGCGGAAGCGGTAGACCAGATCCTCGGCCTCGCCGTCCAGATCCTGGCTGCGCACGACGACCGTGCGCAGCCCGTCACCGGTGCAGTCGACGACGAACAAGGCGCGCTGCTCCAGGAGCTTGACCAGGTCGGGGCGCCGTTCGCCTCGGCTGCGCGCGACCAACGCGTTCAGGTAGGTGGCGTCCGCGATGGCCTCAGAAGTCATCGTCGTCCTCCCGATACAGCGTGCCGGTGATCGACAGCGCCAGCGCCTCGGGGGTTCCTTCGTAGATCCGGGTGCCGAACGAGTCGCGCAGCACCTTCTCCAGGCCGTACTCCTTCATGTACCCGCGCGAGCCCATCAACGCCACGGCCGTGTTGGCGGTGTTGATCGCGACCCGGTCGGCGAACATCTTCGCGATCGCGGGCTCCCGCTCGGGCGCCGGCAGGTTGGAGTCCACCATCACCGCTGACCGCAGGTAGAGCAGGCGTGCCGCATCGACATCGGCCACCATGTCCGCGAGCCGGCGGGCAGTCATCTGGTGCTCGTAGAGGAGCTTGCCGCCCTGCACGCGCTCGCCGCACCAGGTGACAGCCATCTCCAGGGCGTGGCGGGCGATACCGGTGGAGACCGCGGCCACCGACGAGCGCGCCATGTTTCCCTGCGCGACGTTGATGTAGACGCCCTCGCCTTCACCGCCGACCAGGTTCGCGGCCGGCACCCGCACCTCGTCGAACCACAGTTCGGTGCCGAGCACGTTGCGGTAGCCCATCTTGTCCAGCACGATCCCGCGGGTCACGCCGGGAGAGTCGAGCGGGACGACGATGCAGGTCAGGCCGGTGGCGCCGGGGTAGCCCTCGAGGTTGGCGTAGATCGACGCGAACGCCGCAACAGCTCCGTTGGTGATGAACCGCTTGTGACCGTTCAGTACGTACTCGTCGCCCTCCCGGCGCAGCGTCGTGCGCATCCGGGCGAACTGGAAGTTCTCCGGGATGACCAGGTCGCTCCCGGCTTCCTCCTCCGCGACCGCGTTGCACGCCAGCACCGCCTGCGGACCGGTGAACTGGCTCAGGAAGCGCTCCTGCAGGTCCGGATTCCCGGTCAGCAGCACCGGTGTCTGGCCGAGCATGGTGGCGCCGAAGACCAACGCCATGCCCGGGTCGGCAGCGGCCAGTTCCTCCATCGCGACGCAGACGCCGAGCACCCCGACGCCGAGGCCGCCGATCTCGGGCGGCAGCAGCGCACGGGTCAGGCCGATGTCGTGGCCTGCCTGGACGACGTCCCAATCGAAGGCCTCGGCCGGCTGCTGGTCGAGTTCGATGGCCTTCGGGGCCACCACGTCCTGGGCGTACTCACGCACCAGATCGCGGAAGGCGACGACGGAGGGGGGAAGGTCCTCGAAGTTGAGGTCGTGCTCGGGAGCGGTCAGCACGGTGGTCATCGGGGTGGTCTCCTCGTTCGAGCCGGGATCAGGCGGCGGCCTGGACTCCGCGGCGAGCAGCGATCTCGGGGTAGCGGTCGAAGGCGGGCTGCAGGATCGGCACCAGTTCCAGCACCTTGGCGACCTTGCCCTTGATGCGGACCCGGCCGGTCGCCACCGCAGCGGGCATCAGCAGCGTCCCTGACCACAGCTTGTGCGCGGTGTCGCAGGACATCCGGATCGCCACGGTGGCATCGGCCGGGGCGTCGGCCCCGGTGCGCACCTGCCCGGGCGAGACGTGCAGCACGCAGTCGGGTCGGGTGTGCACCAGCCGCACCGTGAGGCCGTTCTCGGCCAGCCGGGCGTTGAAGTTGTCGTCAGCGGTGAGGATCTCGAAGAGCTCGCCGAACACCTCGTAGGCGGTCTGCTCGGAGTCGAAGGCGGTCATGGGGGGTCCTTTCGGGTTTCGGGGGAGGGTCGAGCAGCGGTGTCCGGGCTAGGCCGACGCCGCCTGCTCTGGATGGGGGGCATCGGAAGGGGTGGATCGGCTGAGCGCACGCAACAGGCCGACGACCTCCGCCGGCCGGCGGAGGTCGTCGATGAGACGGGTCCGCCGGGTGCTGGTGAGCCGATGAGCATCGACCAGCACCTCGCTCGGGACCGGCTGGCCGATGGCCAGACGGAGGCAGAGCGTGGGCGCCAGGACACCGAACAGGTCGGCGGCGTTGACCAGTTGCGGGAAGCTGAAGTCCGGCGTCGTCAGGCCGGCGCGGATGATGCGGAGCATGTCGCGCGGCACCCGGTGCGGAGGGATGAAGCGGCGCAGCAGACCCCACATCGGGAGTTCAGCCATCTCCCCGGGCGTCGCGCGGCCGCCGAACACCGCGATCCCCGTGCGGTAGTCGTAGACCTGCACGTACTGCGTACCCGACATGTCCCAGCCGGTCATCAACGGCAGCCGGGCGGCGTGGGCCCGTGCGTGCAGCAAGCCCTTGGCGGTCAGTCCGCCGCGGGTCGTCACGTCCACGCCGTCGACCACGACGTCGACGTCGTCGAGCAAGGCGTCCACGGTCTCGGGCGTGACCCCGCGCGGCTCCGCGGTGACCTGGACGTAGGGGTTGATCGCGCGCGCTCGCTCGGCAGCCACCTCGGCCTTGTTGCGCCCCAGGTCGGCGACCACCGCGTTCTGCCGGTTCAGGTTGCTCAGCTCGTAGCTGCCCGGATCGGCCAGCACCAGGTCGCGGAACCCCAGCCTGACCAGGGGTTCGACTGCCGCGCCACCGATCGACCCGCAGCCCAGTACGGCGACCCGGGTGGCACCTACGCGGGCCTGCTGCTCGGCTGTGAGCACCCCGCGATTCCTGGTGGTCAGCAGTCGCTGGAAGTGGTCGGCACCGATCGCCCGCGCCAGATCAGGATCGTCGACGTCGCTCAGCGTGGCCGGCGCGGTCACCGTGTCGGTCATCGGCTCGCCCCGTGCCCGGGAGTCCCGGCGGCGGCGCGGCGCGAAGGCACCCACAGCAGCGCGATCACCGCACCGACGGCCAGCACACCGATTCCGACCAACAGCGTGGTGTGCATCGCACCCACGAAAGCGTCCCGCGCCTCAGTGAGGAGGGCCGTGTAGCGCTGCTCACCGAGGGCCGGCCGCATCCTGTCCAGCACCACCACGGACGCGCCGAGAGAGTCGGCTGCGAGGTCGCGGATCGCGGCCGGGACCCCGGCGAGTTGCGGCAGCACTGCATCGCGGTACTGGGCGGAGAGGACCGAGCCCATCGCTGCGACGCCGAGTGCGGCGCCGACCTGACGCAGCGTGTTGTTCACCGCGCTGCCCACGGCAGCCTTCTCCGCCGGCACCGCCGACATCACCAACGTCGTTGTCGAGCCCATCGCGAGGCCCATGCCGAGACCGGCGCCGAGCAGCGTCGCCTCCAGCAACACCAGTGGCGTCGTCCTAGTCACCGCGAGCATCCCCGCGAGAGAGACGATCAGCAGGCCCAGCGCGAGCGGGACGACCACTCGGTAGCCGAGGCGGCGGACCGCTGCCGCGCTACTGATCGCTGTCGCAACACTGCCGACCGCGACCGGGAGCAGGATCAGGCCGAGCTGGAGCGGGCTGTACCCGAGCACCAGTTGCACCAGGAAGACCAACAAGAAGGTGCCACCGGTGAGGGCGAAGAAGGCGGCCGAGATCGCCGTCGTGCCGGCCGAGAAAGCGCGGCTGCGGAACAGCGACACATCGAGGGCGGGGAACCGCGTCCGCCGCTCGACGAGCACCAGCACCACGATCAGTGCCACGCCGAGCGCGATCATCCCGCCGGAGTCGAGCGCGAACCAGTCGTTCACCTCGCCCGCACGGATGACGCCGTAGACGAGTGAGCCGATCGCGGCCATCGACAGGGCGATCCCCGGGAGGTCGAGACGGCTCGGAGTGCCGGACCGCGACTCGGGCGCGACCACGAACAGCAGCACCGCACAGATGACCGCGATCGGGACGTTCACCAGGAACACCGAGCCCCACGCGAACCGCTCCAGCAGGGCGCCGCCGATGATCGGCCCGAACGCCACCGACAGGCCGCCGATCGCGGACCAGACGCCCATCGCAGCCCCCTGGCGCTCCACCGGGATGCCGTTCTTGATGATCGCCAAGGTGGCCGGCGGCACCACTGCCCCGCCGACGCCCATCAGCCCGCGCCACAGGATCAGCTGCTCCGGCGAGGTGGCCAGGGCGGCGAAGGTGGAGGCGATCGCGAACAGGATCAGGCCCACCGCGAGGGTGCGGCGACGGCCCCAGCGATCGGCGATCACGCCGGCGGTGAACATCAACGCCGCGTACACCAGGATGTAGGAGTCGACCGCCCACTGCAGCTGGGACGTGGTGGCGTTCAGATCCCGCTGGATCGCCTGCAGGGCGACGTTGAGGATGGTGTTGTCCATCATCACCATCAAGAAGCACGCGCCGACGACGATCAGCAGAGCCCCGGCACCGCGCGGCGGCGCCCCGACGGCCGGCTGCGAGGCGCCGTCAACTGCCGTCTCGGTCGACGTGGCCTCAGTCGAGGTGGTGTCCTGCGGGGAGGTGGCCTGGGAGGTCATGCACTCACTTCCTGGGTCAGCGCCGCGACGCGGGGGTCGCGATCGGGCAGCGCGAGAACGTTCTGGGGGAAGGCGTCCGGGACGATCCGGTCGTGCACCCGGGACCACGGCATCCGCCGGTGGGCCGAGCGGCGCAGGTCGCCGACGGCGAAGCAGCGCCGCAGCCACCGGTCGGCACCGTCGTGGTGGGGGGTGAAGGCGGTCCGGCCATGAACCGCCTTGTCGTTGTCGACGACCAGTAGGTCGCCGGCGTCGAGGACGTGTCCGTGCAGGCCCTCCAGCAACGCGCGTCGGAGCAACCCGAGTGCGCGGGCACCGGCGGGGTCGTCGGTGGTCAGCGCGTGAAAGTCGACGCAGAGGTCGGGGTCGGTCGGACCGCCTTGGAGGACCGCCATCGGGGCCGACCACAGGTCGGTGCGGCCGCCGACGAAGGAACTGGCCAGCCGGATCCGGTAGATCGGCCGCGCCAGGGTCGCCCGGGTGCCGCCGTCGAGCCGGCGCAGGGCGCGGCGAATGCCGCTGGCCACCGTCCAGGCCTGCTGCTCGCGGTCCGGCCGCAGGCCGAGCAGGCTGATGAACCGGGGCCGCTCGGGGTGGAAGCCGTCCTCGGTGTGCAGCTCCAGCAGGCAGCTGCCGCTGTTCTCCTGGCGCTGCTCCGCGCCCGGCAGGGGCACCACGTCCTGGATAATCCGGCCGTCCTTCTCGTCCGCGTAGGAGATGACGTCACCGAGGACGTTCATCACCATCAGCTGGACGACGGTGGAGACCCCGATCGACAGCCAGTCGTCGTCGTGGTTTCCGCCTTCCGGCGTCGCCGGCAGGGGATTGTCGATGGGGAGGTTCCGGAGCAGCAGTGCTCCGTCCTCGTTGCCCTCGTGCCGGAAGGCGGCAAGCGCACGGACGATGTCGATCGGGCCCTCGCGACGCATCGCGAGATCGCAATCGAGCATCAGGTCCGCGCTGTCCAGGTGCCAGCGCTCGTCGCGGTGCAGGTGACGTCCGACGACGGCTGCAGCAACGCCGGCCAGGTCATCCCGCTCCTGGTCGGTGAGCGTCAGCGCGACGCCGTCGAGCTCCTGGATCCGCCACGCAGCACCGCCGTCGTGGATGACAGCGCCCTGGGGTGTGGTCATGACTCCTCATTCCGCATATGAGTTATGTTCCAAAATTGAGACTGGCGTTACAGAGATGCCGCTGTCGTTCGCCTGATACGCCCAATGAAAAAAACAACTCGGTGCCGCATTGCACCCGAGCCGACCGGCCGACCCCGAGCCGATTTACTTCGAGTCCCGGCCCTGGCCGGACGCCTTGATGCTAAGCCACAGCGGAGACGAGGCTCAACGCACCGTGTGTGAACGTCCGGTGGCCAACCGCTGCACCCGCAGGCCCAGCCTTGGCTACGCCATCGCTGTCGCGCAGCGATCGAGGAGCCGCCGCAGGGTGGCGATCTCGTTCTCGTCCATCGCCGCCGCGTACCGCCCCTCGACCGCCACAGCAGCCCGATCGGCCTTGTCCAGCACGGTTTCGCCCTCGTTGGTGAGTGAGATCTCCAGCAGCCGCGCGTGCGCCTGAGACATCTCCCGAACCAACAGGCCGCGCTGCTCCAAGCCGGTGACCATCACACTGGTGGCCTGCGGCGAGATCCCGCACCACAGGGCGAGCCGGGCGTTCGAGGAGCCCGGGTTGCAGCGCAACCACAGCAGGGCGACGTACTGGGTCAAGGTGAGACCGAAGGGCGATACCGCTTCGGACTTGCGCTGCTGCATCACCGTCGACGCGCGCATCATCAACGTACTGACCCGGTTGTTGAGTTCACGCTGGCGAGCCAAGTCGGCGGCGGTCTTGGTCATGCGGGCCCCCCTGACACCATGCGGTCGAGGCTAACCCACCTATCCCCGCTGATCCCGCCGCGCCACCGAAACCGCACGTCAGAGACCGATCCGACAGGCCGATTGGTCAGCCGTCGGTGGCATCGCCCGCGGGCATCCCGGTGTACGCCGCTGTGGTGCGCGCCACCCGGGCAGCAGTGAGGGCTGGCTCCTCTCCTGCCGCGATGGCAGCAGCGCCCCAGGCCGAACTACTGTCGGCGAGTGCCTGCCGGCCCTGATCCGATCCGAGCCAGGCCGCCACCTCGCCCTGGTCGACCGCCCGCCCGGACTCCAGATACAGACCCATGCCAAGCAGCATCATGTCCCAGCCGACGCCCACCGCACCCGGTCCGAACTCGGCCCAGCGGGTGTCATCGACGTGCGCGATGTGCTCGATCCTCAGCTCACTGCGACCGCCGCCGAGGTCGCTCAGCCGTACCTCGATCCAGCTCACCTCGCCCCCGTACTCCCAGGTGGCGTCGAAGGCGTACGGCGCGTCGCAGCGCTCGATCGTCCCGCCGGCATTGCCCTGGATCTGGTAGCGGCCGCCGACCCGCAGATCGCCGGTCACCGGCAGGAACCAGCGCGGCAGCCGCTCCGGGTTCGTGCAGGCGTCCCAGAGGTCCGCCACCTCCGCGGTGTACGACTGAGCCACCGTCACCACCCGCGCCTCGCCGGCCGGGAGGACGCGGCTGCCGACCTGCCGCCGGACCGAACTGAGCTGCTGCTGGACCTCGATCATGGCTGCTTCACTCCTCGTCAGGGGGATGGTTCCGGGGACGGACGACGCGCCCGGCGGCTGCGCGCGAGTTCGGTGGCCAGCGCATCCAGGTGGGTCGTCCAGAAGGCACGGAAGGTGTCCAACCAGACGTCGACCTCGTGCAACGGCTCAGGCTGCAGGGCATACAGCCGCCGCGCACCCTCGGGCCGGACGGTGGCAAATCCCGCATCCCGCAGTACGCGAAGGTGCTGGGAGACGGCCGGCTGGCTGATGCCGAACTCGGTGGCGACGATCGCCGCGACCGCCCCCGCCGACTGCTCTCCCCCGGCCAACACCTCCAGGATGCGCCGCCGCACCGGGTCACCCAGGACGTCGAACGCGTGCATCACCGGAAGGTATAGCTTTTGACTTATATAAGTCAAAAGCTAGATGAGCCTCACCCCGGCTCGCGGGCGGTGGTTTCGGCCTCGACCGGATCGCCGATCGCCTCCGCGACCAGCGCGCTGTGCGGTCCCAGCACGAGCGCGCCGGCACCGATCTCCGCCTCGCCCAGCGTCAACACGTGGCGCAGCCGCCGATCCATCGGCACGTCCACCGACTCGCTACCGAAGTTGACTGCGGTGACCATCGCGCCGCGGCTGAGCAGCAGCCACCCCGCGTCGTCATCGGCCCGCGCCACCCCGCTGTCGAACCGTGGATCGGTGAAGTCGGGATAGGTGTGGCGGAGTTCGATCAGTCGGCGGGTCAGCGCGAGCAGCGCTGCGTGCCGGGGACGCTGCAATTCGCCCCAGTCCAAGGTCGACGCGGCAAACGTCGCCGGGTCTTGCGGATCGGGCACCTGACTGAGGTCCCAGTCCATCGCCGCGAACTCCTCCAACCGCCCCTTCCGGACCGCATCGCCCAACTCGGGCTCCGGATGTGAGGTGAAGAACTGCCATGGTGTCGCGGCCCCCCACTCCTCGCCCATGAAGAGCATCGGCGTGAACGGGCTGAGCAACGTGAGCAGCGCTGCGAGCCCCTGCTGGCGCTCGTTCAGCTTGGCCGAGAGGCGCTCCCCGGCGGCACGGTTGCCGATCTGATCGTGGTTGTCGGAGCAGACCACCAGCCGCCAGGTCGGCGTCCGCAGCCGGTCGATCGGGTGCCCGTGAGTGCGGCCTCGGAAGGTGGACTTGGTGCCGGCATGGAAGAAGCCGTCCTGGTACACCTTGCCGAGCGCTGCGAGGGAGTCGAAGTCGGCGTAGTACCCACTGGTATCGCCGGTGAGGCTGACGTAGAGGGCGTGATGGAAGTCATCGCTCCACTGCCCGTCCAAGCCGTAGCCGCCGCCCTCGGTCGAGGTGATCAGCCGCGGGTTGTTCAGATCGGATTCGGCGATCAGCGGGAGCGGTCGACCGAGGAAGGCGCTGCGCGCGCGCACCTCCACGTTCAGCTGTTCCAGCAGGTGGGTCGCCCGGGTGTCGTGCAACGCGTGCACCGCGTCCAGCCGCAGACCGTCGACGTGGTAGTCGGTGAGGAACATCAGCGCGTTGTCGATGATGTAGCGCCGTACCTCGTCGGATCCTTCGCCGTCGAGATTCGGCGACAGGCCCCAGGTGTTGGCGCCGCCGTCGTTCAGGTACGGCCCGAACCGGGGCAGGTGGTTGCCGCTCGGGCCGAGGTGGTTGTAGACGACGTCCTGGATCACTCCGAGGCCGACCCGATGGCAGGCGTCGACGAACTCCTGGTACGCGCCCGGGCCGCCGTACTCCTCCTGCACCGCGTACCAGAGCACCCCGTCGTAGCCCCAGTTGTAGTGACCGTTGAACGCATTGACCGGCATCAGTTCGACGAAGTCGATGCCCAACTCGACGAGGTAGTCGAGCTTGCCGATCGCGGCCCGCAGGGTGCCCTCCGGCGTGAACGTGCCAAGGTGCAGTTCGTAGACGATCCCGCCGGCAAGTTGGCGCCCGTTCCAGGTCTGGTCCGACCAACGGAAACGATCCGGGTCGAACGTCCGCGACCAGCCGTGGACGCCGTTCGGCTGCCGCCGCGAGCGCGGATCGGGCAGTACGTCGTTACTGTCGTCGAGGCGGTACCCGTAGTCGAGCTCACCGGCGTCGGCGGCGGCAGCGAGCTCCCCAGACAGCGGCTCGGCCAGCACCCACCAGCCGTCGCGCTCCGGCTCCAGCTGTGCCGCGTGCTCGGCCGACTCGCCGGCCCGGCGCAACACCAACGTGACGCGCTCGGCCCGCGGCGCCCACAGGGCGAACGGCGCCAGACTCATAGTGCGCAGCCGATCAGCAGCGGCTCGGGCTCCAGCCGGACGCCGAACGCCGCCGCCACTCCCTCGCGCACCTCGCGGGCCAGCGCCACCAGGTCGTCGGCGCGGGCGCCGCCGCGATTGGTCAGGGCCAGCGTGTGCTTGCTGGACAGCCGGGCCGGCCCGGTCCCGTACCCCTTGCCGAAGCCCGCATGCTCGATCAGCCAGGCGGCGCTGGTCTTGATCCGCCCGTCCGGCTGCGGCCAGCGCGGTGCGTCGTCCGGCAGGCGCTCGCTGGCCTCCGGGGTGAGCAGCGGGTTGGTGAAGAAGGAGCCTGCGCTCCAGGTGTCGTGGTCCTCGGCGGCCAGCACCATCCCCTTTGCCGCCCGCAGGCTCAAGACGGCAGCCCGGACCTCCGTGGCTGGGGCGCGCTTGCCGACCTCGACGCCCACCGCGCGCGCCAACTCCGGGTAGCGCACCGGAGCCGACAACGAGCCGCGCCGGAGCTGGAAGGTGACCGAGAGGACGAGGTAGCGATCCGGCTCGGCCTTGAAGCGGGACGTCCGGTAGCCGAAGCCGCACTCCACGGCGAAGAAGGTGCGCTGCCGAGCGGTCTGGCGGTCCCAGGTGCGCACGGTCGTGATGGTGTCGCCGACCTCGGCCCCGTACGCGCCGACGTTCTGGATCGGAGTCGCGCCGACCAGGCCCGGGATGCCGGACAGCGCCTCCAGCCCGCTCCACTCCCGTTCCACCGTGTACGCGACCAGGTCGTCCCACGGTTCCCCGGCAGCCACCGTGAGCACGGCTCCTGAACACGCGGCCACGTCGGAGGCGATGCCGCGGGTGGCCACCTTCACGACGGAGCCGTCGAAGCCCGCGTCGCCGATCAACACGTTCGAGCCGCCACCGAGCACGAGGACGGGCTCGCCCCGCTGATCTGCCTCGTGCACCGCGGCGATCGCCTCAGCGTCGGCGTGGGCGGTGACCAGCCGACGGGCTGGACCACCCACCCGGAAGGTGGTGTGCTCGGCGAGTTCGGGCACCTGGACCGTCGCTGTCAAAGGGTCGGCCCGAGGTCGACGACTGCGCGTGCCGCGGCCAGCACCTTCTGGCCGTCGACGATCGCCTCGATGCCGAGGGTGACCTGGTCCCCGGCGACCGACTGCACCGCGGCGCTGAAGGTGACCTCGACGCCATCCGCGTCGTCGGGCACGACCACGGGTCGGGTGAAGCGCACCGAGTAGCTGCGAACCCGCGCGGGATCCCCGACCCAGTCGGTCACCACCCGGAGCCCCGTACCCATCGTCAGCATCCCGTGGGCGATGACACCAGGGAGGCCGACCCGGGCGGCGTAGTGCTCGGAGTAGTGAATCGGGTTGAAGTCGGTCGAGGCGCCCGCGTACCGGACCAGCGACTCGCGCCGGAACCGCGCGGTGAACCCGGGCAGCTGATCCCCGACAGCGACAGACCCCACACTCGGAGTGGTCATGCTGCGGCCTCCCTGTTGTGCACGAAGCCCGCCTGCGCCTCGCAGACCAGTTCGCCGTCCAGCGTGCGGATCGCGACCACCGAGCTGATCATCTCGGCACCGCCGCGCAGCCGCACCTTGTCGATGGTGAGGGTTCCCGTGACGACGTCGCCGGCCCGTAGCGGCCGCTCGTAGGTGAACCGTTGGTCTCCGTGGACGACCCGGTTCAGCGCGATCTCCAGCTCCGGATCGGCGAACATCGGCTCCCAGGCAGCGGCGGAGATGACCGCCGCGAACGTCGGCGGCGCGACCGCGGTGGGGCCGCGATACGCCGGGTTCGGATCGCCGATGGCAGCCGCGAACTCCGCGATCTTGGCTGCGGACACCTCGTACGGGGACGTTGGCAGGTAGCTCCGGCCGGCATGCGCCTCACTGATGGCCATGGCCAGAGGGTATCGACCTACTCGGACGCGAGCGCGGTCTCGTATCGCTGGACGACCAGATCCGCCGCCCGCGCCCCGAGCGGCTCGGCCAACGGCCATCCCCGGTCAGCGGCCAGGGTGCGCAGCGGGCCGAGCAGCAAACCGTCGGCCAGGAACAGCGGCAGCAAGGCGACCGGCTCGGGCAACGCCGGCACGACCGCTTCGAGCCGAGGCGTGCAGGTCCCGAAGGCGGCTGCGGCAGGCCGGCCCAGCCGACGGCCGAGCCGACCAGCAAGGCCGGCCACCGCCTCGTTGGCTTCGGGCCGGGACGACCCGACGGCGAACAGCAGCACCGACAGCGCCGCGTCGAAGCCCGGAGTCCCCGCGGCGTGTGCCACCAGCAGGTCGAGCACGTCGTCTCCGGTGCCGACGATATCGGCCAGGCCGAGCTCCAGACCCGTCTCCGCCGCAGCCGCAGCGAGCGTCTCGGGGACGTCGACGGTGGCGTGGAAGGCGGCGGTGAACAACAACGGAACGACCACAGCCCGCGCATGCCCGGCGGCGCCGAGGTCCGCCGCGACCGTCGTCAGATCGGGCTCCGCGAGGTCGAGGTACGCGGCCGACGCCGGCACCGAACGGCGGTCGCCGACCGCAGCCATCAAGTCCTCGATCGCGTCACGCCCGGCAGGGTGGCGACTGCCGTGCGCGAGCCCGATCACCGGCACCGGGTGGCCTCCCGAGTGCTCCTGGGCGGGGGCGGAAACGACAAAGCCGCCCGCGGTCGCGGACGGCTTCACCTCGGGTCGTCGACCCATCGACGCGACCTCAGCGGGTCTCGCGGTGCGGGGTGTGGGTATGGCAGCGCGGGCAGAACTTCTTCAGCTCCAGGCGATCGGGATCGTTGCGCCGGTTCTTCTTGGTGATGTAGTTCCGCTCCTTGCACTGCGTGCAGGCAAGGGTGATCTTCGGCCGCACATCGGTGGTCTTGGCCATCTCGTGTCCTTCTCCGTACTCGTCCGTATCCGAACGTCGTCGCTGCTCGTTCTCGGTAGCGGGAGCGGGACTCGAACCCGCGACACAGCGATTATGAGCCGCTTGCTCTACCGCCTGAGCTATCCCGCCGGATGGTCCCCGCTACCAGCTGAACTGGTCCTGCGACAGCCCTTGCGGGCCGCCACGTCTGCCGACGCGCGGTGGCGCCGGAGCCGGGCTCCGAGCCCCCATGCGGAATCGAACCGCAGACCTTCTCCTTACCATGGAGACGCTCTGCCTACTGAGCTATAGGGGCGCACGCTCGCCGCGGAGAACCGCGGCGCCGACCGACAAAGATACACACCCTGCGGCACCCCAAGCCAATCGTTCGGTCGGCCGGCGAGGCCGCGGAGGCCGGAGCCTCCGCCGGCCGCACCGGTCGTGCCGCAGTCAGCGGCTGTAGTGGCCGGCCCGCACATCCTCGGCGAGCGTCGGCCCGGTCGGTTCCCAGCCGAGCAGTGCACGGGTCGCCGCGTTCGAGGCCCCGAGATCCATCGCGTAGAAGGCGCTCAGCCAGCCGAAGTGCTCGCCGGCCGCAGCCGGATCGACCGACACGGTCGGCACCCCGACCGCCGCCCCGATCGCTTCGGCGATGTCCGCCGTCGCGATGCCCTCCTCGGCGACGCCGTGCAGCACCGAGCCGGCCGGAGCGCCTTCGAGTGCCAGACCGATCAACGTCGCGATGTCGGACCGGTGCACGGCCGGCCAGCGGTTCTCACCGGTGCCGATGTAGCCGGACACGCCGCGGCTGCGCGCGACCTGGGCCAGCACAGCAACGAACCCGTAGTCGCCCTCCCCGTGCACCGTTGGGGCAAATCGCATCGCGACCGAGCGGACACCCTTGGCGGCCAGGCCGATCCCGAGCTCCTCCGCGCCGCCCCGAGGAGCGTCCGGCCCGCCCGGCGCCGCATCGCTTTCCAGCAACAACCGGCCGGCCGCCGGCATCATCGCCGTGCCGGAGGCGAACAGCAGTGGCTTCCCGGTGCCCGCCAGGGCCGTACCGAAAGCCTCCATCGCCGCGCGTTCGAGCCGGCCAGCGCCCGCCATGTCGCTGAAGTCGTGGTGGAAGCCGAGATGAACCACCGCGTCGGAGTCCGCTGCCGCCCGAGCCAGCAGGTCGGTGTCGGCGAGGCTGCCGAGCAGCGGCTCGGCGCCGGCCGCCGCGACCTTGCGGGCAGAGTCGTCGGAGCGCGCCAGCGCGGTCACCGCGTGGCCCTCCTGGCGTAGCTGCGCGAGCGTCGCCGAGCCGATCCAGCCCGAACCGCCCGTCAAAAAGATGTTCATGACTCCTCCTGAGTCGAGAGAGGACTGCTGATGTCAGTCACTGACATCGTAGCTCGTCATGTCAGTGACTGACATCAGTAGGATCAGTTCCATGGGTCGCTGGGAGCCGGACGCGCGCGGGCGGCTCCGGCTGGCCGCCTTCCAGCTGTTCGCCGACGAGGGCTACGAGCAGACGACGGTCGCCGATATCGCCGCTCGGGCCGGCGTCACCGAGCGAACCTTCTTCCGCCTGTTCGCCGACAAGCGCGAGGTCCTGTTCTCCGGGTCAGAGAGCCTGGAGAGCGGCGCCGCTGCGGCCGTCGCCGACGCTCCGGACGTGTCCGCACCCCTCGAGACCGCCGTGGAGGCGATCGCCCAGGGCGTGTCCGCGCTGCACCTGGAACGCGAGACCTCATCGCTGCGAGCCCGAACCATCGCCGCGACGCCCGAGCTCCGGGAGCGCGAACTGTTGAAGATGGCGTCGCTCGGCCGGGCGGTGACCGTCGCGTTGCGCGACCGGGGCGTACCGGAACCGACCGCAGCCCTGGCCGCGGAGACGGCGGTGACCGTTTTTCGGCTGGGCTTCGAACGCTGGCTGGCGGGGTCGAGCGATGACGTCGCGGCATCGGTGCGGCTGGCGTTCGCCGATCTGCGCCAGCTCGCCGGCTCCTGACCTGCCAGGTCAACGCCTCGCCTGATCAGCAGGCCTGAACTAGTCCCCACCGGCGGCGCCCCGTGCGGCCGCGGTGAGGCGCCGGAGCCGAAGCGCGACTGTGACGATCCAGCCGAAGTAGCTGATCAGGATGACGCGTTGAATCAGGCCCTTCCACGCAAACAGGCTGCTCGATGGCTGCTCGGCGACCTTGAGCAGCACGATCTCGACGAGCATGCTGACGGTGACGGCCAGCGTCCATCCGGCGAGCGAACCCCAGTCAGGGTCGCGGCGGAAGCGCCGATGGAGAACGAGGGACGACACGGGAGCGAGGGAGAAGACCACCGCCCCAAAGACTCCGTGCACGATGCCGTGCACGCTGCGCTGGCTGAACATCGCCGACGGATCGGTGACGAACGGGCCTGAGGCGATCAGCGCGACGCCGATCACCTGTAGGAGCAGCGGGCCGCTCGCGCCGGCCACGCCGCCCTCCAGGACCACCGCGACCCCGCGTGCGAACACCACGATGAGAAGGCCGGTCAGCACGAAGCTCGCGATCTGCACCCACCCTCGCGGGCCGAGCGAAAGTTCGCTGACGAACATCCCGGTCGCGGAGTAGCCGGGACGCAACCAGCCCTCGATCAGAAAGACACCGACGAACAGCAGCGCCGCCGCCACGCCCGCGGCCGCTCCCAGACGCGCCCACCTCCGCCGCGTCGCGGCGGACACAGACCCGACCGCGTTCGTGCCCACGCCACCAGGGTCTCGCATCGCCGCAGCCGCCGGCCGGCGCGCGTGGGATCGGCAGGTGTTCACCCACTGACGCACCCCGATGCGCTGTGCCATGATCGGCACACGAGTAGTTGACTCGCGTGCTCTGGGGTCGGTGCAAGTCCGAACCGGCGGTGACAGTCCGCGACCCGGTCGCAGCCAGCGGCCGGTTGACCAGGTGGAATTCCTGGACCGACGGTGAGAGTCCGGATGGGAAGCGCACGCACGTCGCTGGCGTCCGGCCTGCTGCCGACCCCGGCGACTGCTGCTTTCCTGTCCTCCGGATCACCGGGCGGGAAGGGCAGTTGGTGAACGCTACGCCGGGCGAGGTCGACGCGATGCGTCGAGCGCTGGCACGCGCCGCCACCCCGGGGGTGCCGCTCGGACCCAACCCGCGCGTGGGATGCGTCCTGCTGGCACCGGACGGTCGCGAGCTCGCCACCGGCCACCATCGCGGCGCCGGAAGCCCGCACGCCGAGGCGGCAGCCCTGGCCGCCGTCGGCGGGCGAGCCGACGGCGCCACGGCTGTCGTCACGCTGGAGCCGTGCACTCACCAGGGCCGGACCGGACCCTGCACCGACGCGCTGATCGCCGCCGGCGTCTCGCGGGTGGTGATCGCCCGCCGCGATCCGAATCCGGTGGCGGCCGGCGGCGTCGAGGTCCTACGCGGACAGGGCGTCGAGGTGATCGAGGGCGTGCTGAGCAATCTGGCCGCCGAACTGAACCGGTACTGGGAGTTCGGCCTGACCGCGCGCCGGCCGTACGTCACCTGGAAGGCCGGTACCTCGCTGGACGGTCGGATCGCCGCTGCGGACGGCTCCAGCCAGTGGATCACCTCGGCCGCTGCCCGGCGAGACGCACAGCAGCTGCGGCGCCGCTGCGACGCGATCGCGGTCGGCACCGGTACCGCGCTTGCAGACGACCCGGCGCTGACTATCCGCGACAGCGCCGGGCGGCCGGCGCCACGGATCGAGCAGCCGCTCCGGGTGATCGTCGGCCGCCGCGCACTCCCCGCCGACGCGCGGCTGAACGACGCCTCGGCCGAGACGGTGCAGCTGCGCACGCACGATCCCGCTGAGGTCGTGGCCTCTCTCTACGCGGAGGGCCGACGGCACCTGCTGCTGGAGGGCGGCGGCACCCTCGTGGGCGCGTTCCTCCGCGCCGGGCTGGTCGACGAGGCCGTGCTGTACCTCGCACCGCTGCTGCTCGGCGACGGCCTGCCAGCCGTCACCGGGCTCGGCGTCACCACGCTCACCGAGGCCGCGCGCTGGCGGCTGGTCGGCTGCGAGGTCGTCGGCGAGGACGAGGAGCGCAACGTCCGGGTGACGGTGCGAGCACCGGCGGCCGCTGCCGCCGAGAAGGGAGGGATCTGATGTTCACCGGGATCGTCGAGGAACTGGGCCGGGTCCGTGCGCTCACCAGGAGCGCCGATGCCGCCCGCCTGACCGTCGACGCCAGCACCGTGCTCGCCGACGTCCGGCATGGCGGCTCGATCGCGGTCAACGGTTGCTGCCTGACCGTCGTCGAGGTCGACGGCGCCGGATTCACCGCCGACGTGATGGCCGAGACGCTGGCGAAGACCAGCCTCGGTTCGCTCGGCCCGGGCGGCCAGGTCAACCTCGAACGGGCCGTGCCCCTCTCCGGCCGGCTGGACGGGCACCTCGTCCAGGGCCACGTCGACGGCACCGGCCGGGTGGTCAGCCGGACCCCTGGCGAGCGGTGGGAGGTGGTCGTGATCAGCGTGCCTGCCGAGCTCGCGCGGTACATCGCGGTCAAAGGCTCAATCGCCGTCGACGGCGTCTCGCTGACCGTGGTGGACATCGGCGAGCAGGACGGAATGGCGTGGTTCAGCGTGTCCCTGATCCCGGAGACCCTGGCCCGCACCACGCTCGGACGTGCCCAGCCGGCCGACGTCGTCAATCTCGAGGTGGACGTGCTGGCCAAGTACGTCGAGCGTCTGCTGGGCGGGGCGGTGGGTCCGCGATGACCACCCGGGTCGATGACCTCGACGACGCGCTGGCGGCGCTGCGCGCGGGCCGTCCGGTGGTGGTCGCCGACGACGCCGACCGCGAGAACGAGGGCGACCTGATCTTCGCGGCCGACCTGGCGACGCCGGAGTTGATGGCATTCACCATCCGGCACACCTCCGGCGTGATCTGCGTCCCGATGCCCGGCGCACGACTCGACGCGCTCGGTCTGGAACTGATGGCGCGCCGCAACACCGACCCGTTCCGGACCGCGTTCACCGTCTCGGTCGACGCACGTCACGGAGTGACCACCGGGATCTCCGCCGCCGACCGCGCCATGACCGTGCGACTGCTGGCCGACCCGCGCTGCGGCCCGGCGGACCTGGTGCAGCCCGGTCACCTCTTCCCGCTCCGCGCTGCCGACGGCGGCGTGCTCGCCAGGCCGGGCCACACCGAGGCGGCCGTCGACCTGTTGCGACTCGCCGGCCTCGGTGAGGTGGGCGTGATCGCCGAGCTCGTCAACGACGACGGGACGATGCAGCGCGGTCCGGACCTGCGCGCGTTCGCGGACCGTCACGACCTCCGCCTGATCACCGTCGGGCAGCTGATCGAGCACCGCCGCCGGGCCGAGTCGCAGCAGGTCCGGCTGGTGGAGACGGCGCTTCCCACCTCGCACGGCGTCTTCCGGGCGGTCGGCTATCGCGACACCATCGGCGGTGCAGAGCACCTCGCCCTGGTCCGCGGCGACGTCGCGGGCGAGGGTCCCGTGCTCACCCGAGTCCACTCGGAGTGCCTGACCGGAGACGCCTTCGGTTCCCTGCGCTGCGACTGTGGTCCGCAGCTCGATCTCGCGCTCGGCCAGATCGCTGCCGCCGAGCGCGGCGTGCTGGTCTACCTGCGGGGACACGAAGGACGGGGCATCGGCCTGGCGGCGAAACTGCAGGCGTACGCGTTGCAGGACCGTGGCCGCGACACCGTCGACGCCAATCTCGAACTCGGGCTCCCGGTGGACGCGCGCGACTACGCAGCGGCCGCGCAGATCCTGCGCGATCTCGGCGTCCACCAGGTTGACCTGTTGACCAACAATCCGGCGAAAGCCGACCAGCTGTCCCGCTACGGAGTTGCCGTGACCAGTCGCGTCCCCCTGCCCGTCCACCCGCAGCCCCACAACCAGGCCTACCTGCGAACCAAGCGTGATCGACTTGGCCACGATCTGCCCCAGTTGGGAGCGCGCTGATGAGCGGCACCGGGGCACCCGGCCCGCGCTCGCTCGACGGCAGCGGGCTGCGCGTGGGTGTCGTGGCCGCCTGCTGGCATCAGGTGGTGATCGACGGCCTGCTGGACGGCGCCCGGCGGGCGCTGACGGCGGCGGGCGTCAGCGAGGTCACCGAGATCCGCGTCCCCGGCTCCTTCGAACTCCCGGTTGCCGCCGCTGCGCTGGCCCGGGCCGGATACGACGCGGTCGTCGCACTCGGCGTGGTCATCCGCGGCGAGACCCCGCACTTCGACTACGTCTGCGCGGCCGCGACCGACGGCCTCACCCGGGTCTCTGTCGAGCGCTGCCTGCCGGTCGGGTTCGGACTGCTGACCTGTGACGACGAACGCCAGGCTCTCGACCGCGCGGGTCTGCAGGGCTCGCGAGAGGACAAGGGGTACGAGGCAGCCGAGGCCGCGGTGGCAACGGCGCTGGCGCTCCGCGGTCTTGCCGCCTCGGCGCGATGGTCGGCGTCCGGGGAGTAGGTATCAGGGCGCCGGTCAGGCGCGTCTTCTGGTAGACCGGCCGGTCGGCGTCCGCTAGCGTCGCAGGCGATGCCGGCAGCAGCGGGGCGCCGCGTTCCGCATCCGAGGCGACGTCCGGGGGAAAGTTCATGGACGAGAGTGAGCGCACCGAGGCCAGGGCGCTGGACTTCCGCAAGTCGTTCCTGCTGACCCGTTTCGTGGTCGGGGTGATCGGGCTGGCGTTGCCGCTCGTGCTGGTCGTCACGTACGCAGTGACCTCGCACGGGGTGCTCCCGGCGCTCAGCGACTACTACCACTCACCCTTGCGCGACTGGTTCGTCGGCAGCATGTGGGCCATCGGCGCCGGGCTGCTGGTCTACATGGCCGATCGCGAGAACATCGCCGACTTCTGGATCAGCACCGCGGCTGGCACCTGCGCTTTCGCGGTGGCTCTGCTGCCGACGAACCGTACGAGCGAGCCGGTCACCGTGGTGTCGCTGATTCACCTGACCTGCGCCATCGTGATGATGAGCTTGCTGGCGGTGATCAGCTGGCGGTTCGGAGGTCGGGATGGCAAGCGGCCCGATCGATCTGCGCGCAGTCAGCGGCGGTGGCGGCGGCTGCATCGCGCCTGCGCTGTGATCATCGCGGTTGCGATCGCTGCGGCGTTGCTCTGCGTCCTGCTCGATGTGTTCGCCGTCTGGGTGGTGCTGGCAGCGGAGAGCCTGGCTGTGATCGCCTTCGGCGTCTCGTGGCTGACCAAGGGTTCGGAGTACTTCCGGATGATCGCCATCCCGCCGGCGCTGCAACGTTCACCGGTGCGCACCCCCGAAAGCACGGTCAGCGCCGACCGCTGACGCTGTCCCGAATCCGTGCCAGACGGGACTTCTTCGCCGGCAGATCGGCCAGCACCTCCAGGTCGAAGAGCCGGGCCACCGGGACGTCGGTGCTGGAATGCGCGACGATGCTCAACCCGATGCACACGGCGACCAGCTCGTACGCGTCCTGCCCTTGCGGGATGCCGGAGTGCACCACGAGCAGGGCATAGACCACCGACGCGAAGCCCTTCGGGCCGAACCACGCGGCCGCGAATAGTTCCCGGCGACTTAGGTCGCTGCCGATCAAGGACAGGTACAGCGAGGCAGGGCGGACCAGCACGAGCGCCAGGACCGCGACGGCCCAGCCGCCGACTCCGACACTCGCGAGCAGCTCCGGCGTGAGCAGCGCGCCGAAGACCAGCAGCGCGGCGAATTTCGCCAACTCCGCGAGTTGCTCGCCGAGGTGGTGAAACGCCTCCTCGGCGGCCGGATCGAGCCGAGTCACCGTGACGCCCCCGGCGAACGCGGCGAGGTAGGCGTTGGCTCCGGTGTAGTGGGAGATGCCGTACAGCAGGATGCCGACGGCGAGCGGTAGCAGCGGCTGCAGCTTCGGCTCGGCACCCAACCCCGGGATCTGCAGCAGCAGGTGGATCACCACCGGCAGCACCACCCCGAGGGCCAGTCCGCCGATCAGCTCCAGCACGATCAGCCCGAGCCCGCCGTGGTCGCCCTCGGTCGCGCCGGCGGCCCCGATCAGGATCACCACGACGGGCAGCGCGAGCCCGTCGTTCAGACCGCTCTCGACGCTGAGCAGGCGGCGCAGCCGTGCCGGCACGTCGTGACGACCGACGATCGCGGAGGCGAAGACCGGATCCGTCGGGGCGAGTACCGCACCCACCAGCATCGAGGTGATCCAGTCGAAGCCGGCCAGGGTGCCGTCCACGAAGAGCACCGTGAACAGCGCAAGATCGGCGAGATAGCCGACCAGCGGGCTGTCCTCCGTCAGATGGAGCAGCCCAAGCCCCCCGTCGCCGACGATGGCGCCGGCGAGCAGGAACACCAGCGACGTCGACAGCACAGTTCTCGCCGCCACGCCGGACACCAGCACCGACAGCAGCAGGCAGGCGCCGAACACGATCACGAAGATCACTCGTCATTATCAGCGTGCCGGGGCTCCCGCCGCCATGGCCTGATCCGGCCTTGGTCGGTGATCGGATCGCCGATCGACGACAAGGTGGAAGATCATGTCCTGAGTTCAGGACACGACCTTCCACTCAAATCCCAGCGTCTCCATCGCTGCGGTCGGCCGATCAGACCGTGTACGGCACCTGGACCCACCGCAGGACCTCGGGCGAGTTCGGCACGATGGTCACGCGGAGGTAGTCGTGGGCGTTGCCGGACCCGTCGACAGTCACCCGACGCAGGTTGGGGACGGGCTCCGACACCCGGTAGAAGCTGCTCCAGGACGACCCTTCGGCGAGCGGTTGGTCGCTGGTGTACGTGTGGCTGTCGCCGTTGAAGAGGTAGACCGGCCGGCCGAAGTCGCGTGACTCGCGGGCGATCGCCTGCACGATCGGCTGGAACGCGTACCACTGGGCGAAAGCCGGGGTGGCGACGGTGGGGTCGAACATGTCGGCCTGCATCATCAGCACGACGCCGGCGAGGTGCCGGTGCCGGGCACGCGCGAACTCCTCGTGGATCTGCTCGATCACCGCTGCTGTTCGCCCCAGCACCTCGGCGGTCTGCTCCGGAGTCGGCGCAGACTGCCCCGTCCACGGCGCAAGGCTGTTGTTGGATCCGACCACGTGGACGACCGCAAAGCCCACCCGCTCCTTCTCGAAGCTGACATTCTCGGGGAGGCCCGAGGCCTGCTGAGACCGCACGGCCATCGGGCGCCCGAGCGTCGTGCCGGGGTGGGCGAAGAACACCTCCCGGACGGCGTCCAGCCGCTCCAGCGGGTTGTAGGCGCCGTTGTTGGGACGATGGCAGTCGGTCCACTCGTTGTCCCCCGGCGTGTAGACCAGCGGCTCCTCGAGGCGGTCGAAGTCCTGCTTGATCAGGGCGAAGTACTCGTCGCTGCAGACACTCGAGCCGCTCTTGATGTCGCCGAGGTGAGCCACCCACGACACCGCGCGGTCGTCGTCGATCTGCTTCAGCTTGGCCGGAAATGCCGCCACCTCGGCATCGCCGTAGGGCATGTCGCCGATCACCGCGAACGAGGTCGGTCGCTCCGCGTGGTCGGGGGATGCGAGGGCTGTCGACGTCGGGAGGGCCGCGGCTGCGGCGGCGATCGAGACGGCCAGAGTGGTCAGAACACGGCGCATGGGTTCCTCCGAGGACGACGAGATTCCGCCGAGCCTCACGCCGTCAGGTGTCGGTCGCTCCACCAGCGGATGGCGACCGGATCGCCGGCAGGTGAACTCTTCGCGGTGCCGCCGAGCAGGGTCGTGCCCCATCGCCCTCCGGGCGTTCCGCGGCTAGAGTCAAAACGCCGACTTCTACTTGCTGCAACGAGGTGCCCCATGCCGATCAGCCCCGTCGACGTCGTGATCTGCCAGTTCGGGATCGACGCCGATCTCAGCACGGTCGCCGAGGCGCTCGCGCCGGCAGTCACCTCCGGCACCATCGGCGTCGTCGACCTGGTGCTGATCAGCAAGGACGCCGACGGCACCGTCAGCGTCGCCGACCTCGAGGATCGGCTGCCCGAGATCTGGGCGCAGCTGAGCCCGGACCCGCGGACTCTGCTCAGCCAGGAAGACATCGACGCGGTCGCCGGCGGGCTCGCGCCCTCCAGCAAGGCGGCTGTGCTGGTGGCGGAGCATCGGTGGGCCGCAGCGTTGGCAGACGCAGCGGCCGAAGCGGGTGGGTCGCTCACCGCCCTGACGCCGATCGCCGAGGAAGACCTCGCGGCGGCGCTCGCCGCGAGTGACTCCGCCCCGGCAGCTGACTGAGCGAGACGCGAACGACTGAGAGGAGACGGCCATGCCGATGGGCAGGATGGGGCGCCCGGGACTGCTCGGTGTCGCCGCCCGGACCGCGGTGATCGCGGGGACAGCGCAGGCGACGAGCAACGCAGTCAATCGCCGGATGATGCGGTCGGCCGCGCCACCGCAGCCGGCACCCCAGCAGGCTCCGCCACAGCAGTACGCGGCACCGCCGCAGGCGTACGCCCCGCCGGCCCCCACCGCGCCACCCCCCGCCGCGCCGCCGTCGCCAGCGGCCGCACCGGTCGGCGACGATCTGATCGGGAAGCTGACGGAGTTGGCGAACCTGCGCCAGATCGGTGCGCTGACCGACGCGGAGTTCGCCGCGGCGAAGGCCAAGCTGCTCAGCTGACTCGCATGTCCGGCGCGCCGGACGGCGGAGGAGTTCACGTTCTGCTCATCTGAGCGACATCGGAGCCGGACACCGAGTTGGCGAGCGGCCGCTTCGATGGCGAAGCGAACGCGGGCTGTCCCGAGGCCCGCCAACCCGAGGACTTCGCCATGCGCCTCCCCCGCCCGCTCCGATCACTGCGCCCGTTCGCTGCGACCACCGTTGCGCTGGCCACACTCGCGACTGGGGTCCTGCTCGCCGAGCCGGCAGCGGCCGACCCCGGAGGCGGGGGCGGCGGACACGGCGCGCGCACCCCGATCGTCGCGGCGACGCTGCGCGCCCGGGCGACTCTGGCCGCGGACTACCTCGCTCCCGGGCCGGACTCGGGCGCCAAGGCGACTCCGGCGAACGGGCGCACAGGTCCGTTCGCGGGCCAGGTCATCCCCGGCTTCTCAGCAGCGCTGGACAACGGCGACGGCACGTTCTGGGCGATGCCCGACAACGGATTCGGCACCAAGGCGAACTCCGAAGACTTCCTGCTCCGGATCTACCTCGTCCGTCCCCGCTGGGAACAGGCCTCCGGTGGCGCCGGCCAGATCGACATCCTCCGCTTCATCACGCTGTCCGACCCACGGCACCGGATCGACTTCCCGATCGTCAACGAGGGAACCTCGCGCCGCCTGCTGACCGGCGGCGACTTCGACATCGAGTCGCTGCAGCGCGACCCCGACGGCTCGTTCTGGATCGGTGACGAGTTCGGACCCTTCCTGCTGCACGTCGACTCCACCGGTCGGATGCTGTCGGCACCCATTGCCTTTCCGCTCGGCAAGTCGCCGCAGAATCCCAACCTCGACGGCGACACCCCGAACACCCGCGCCAGCGGCGGCTTCGAGGCGATGGCGCAGGCACCGAACGGACGCTTCCTGTACCCGATCGTCGAGAAGGGTCTGGTGAACGACCCCGATCCGCGGCGGCGGGTGGTGGCGGAGTTCGACGTGCGCCGGGGCAGCTACACCGGGCGCACCTGGGCCTACCGCGTCGACACCGACGCGAACCTCGTCGCCGATGCCCAAATGATCAAGCCCGGGGTGCTGCTGGTGCTCGAACGCGACGACTTCGACGGCGACTTCGCGGTGACCAAGCGGGTGTACCGAGTCACCCTCGGCCGCAACGACGGCACCGGACAGCTGGCGAAGTCACTGGTCACCGACCTGCTGAAGATCGCCAACCCCGATGCCATCGGCGGCGATGCAGGCTGGGGCACCGGCGATCCGTTCTCCTTCGGGTTCCAGTCGGTGGAGACCCTGGTGCCGCTGAGTGGGGGGCGGCTGCTGATCGCCAACGACAACAACTACCCCGGCAACGCCGCCCGGCACCCGGGGACGCCGGACGACACGGAGATGATCATCATCGATCCGAGCACCGGACTGCCTGAGTTCCACGACGCGACCGTCATCGGCCACCGCGGCGCGAGCGGCTACCGCCCGGAGCACACGTTGGCCAGCTACGAGCTGGCAATCCGCCAGTGCGCAGACGTCATCGAGCCGGACGTGGTCTCGACCAAGGATCACGTTCTGGTCGCACGGCACGAGAACGAGATCGGCGGCACCACCGATGTCGCCTCGCACCCGGAGTTCGCCGACCGGAAGACGACCAAGTCCATCGACGGGATCAGCCTGACCGGCTGGTTCACCGAGGACTTCACCCTGGCCGAACTGCGCACGCTGCGCGCCATCGAGCGGCTCCCGTCAGTCCGGCCCGAGAACACCCGCTACGACGGCAAGTACCCGATCCCGACGCTCGCCGAAGTCCTCGACCTCGCCCGCCACTCCCGCAGCTGCAGCGGCCAGCGGGTCGGGGTGGCACCGGAGACCAAGCACCCGTCCTACTTCGCCTCGATCGGGCTGCCGCTGGAGGCCAAGCTGGTCTCGGCGCTCACCGTCGCCGGGCTGAACCGGCCGCACGCGCCGGTGATCATCCAGAGCTTCGAGGTCGGCAATCTGCAGCGGCTCAACCGGATGACCCCCGTCCGGCTGGTGCAGTTGATGGACTGCTCGGGCGCACCGTGGGACTTCGTCCAGTCGGGCGATCCGCGGACGTATGCCGACCTGCTGACCCCCGCCGGGCTCCGCGAGGTCGCGCGGTACGCCGACGAGCTCGGCCTGTGCAAGCACCTGATGATCCCGCGCGACAGCGCCGGCCGGCTGGCCGCACCCACCTCGGTGATCCCCGACGCACACGCGGCGGGCCTGGAGGTGGTCGGCTGGACGTTCCGGCGCGAGAACCAGTTCTTGCCGCTGGAGTACCGCAGCAGCAGCGACCCGAATGCGGTGGGCAACCTGAAGGGCGAGATCGAGACGTTCCTGGCAGCAGGGATGGACGGCTTCTTCACCGACAACCCCGACATCGGGGCGCAGGCGGCGGATGTCACCGAGATGATCGCCTGATCCCCGGCGACAACTCCGCCCGGGGTGGTGGGGAGACGCGACGACGGCGTCGGTCCCCCACCACCTCGTAGGGCGAGTGCTGCGCGTGTCATGGACTGCGCTCGGATGCACCCGGTTGACCGACACCCGGGTGTATCCGTGCGCAGTCGACGGCTATCGCCGAAGCAACGCGCTGCGGCGGGTCTCCTCGTCGGCGGTGTCCGTCGCGCTCGGCTCGCGACGCATGCCGCCGACGCAGACGCAGCGCGGGACGTCGAACCCGTTGAACTCCGATGCGTACGCCGTCGTGTAGGCACCCGCGGTACCCAGCAGCACGGTGTCGCCGGGCGCCAGCGCGGCCGAGAGCGGCACAGCGAAGCGCAGCGTGTCCTGGCTGTCACAGCTCGGCCCGGTGACGTTCCACCGGGCGGTCGGGCCCCCGCGCAGGTCCGACATCGGCAGCACCAGGCCGTAGTTCGTCTCCAGCGCCTCCATCCCACCGTTGAACGCCCCGACGTCCAGGTGAGCCCAGCGGACGCCGTCGCGAACCGCAACGCCGAGCACGGTCGTCCGCAGGGTGCCGGCGTCGGCGACCAGCCCACGTCCGGGCTCGGCGACCACCTCCACCTCGTACGGCAGGGTCCGGAGCGCGTCGGCGATCACCGACCCGTACGCCTCGATGGGCGGCAGCCGGCTCCCGTAGTCGGCCGGGAAGCCGCCGCCGATGTCGAGCGCGGACAGCCGGATACCGTCGGAGCGGAGTGTCCGCAGCGCATCGGCAGCCTGGTTGATCGGCGCCCGCCACGCCTCCGGATCCGGCATCTGGGAGCCGACGTGGAATGCGATCCCCCACGGGCGCAGCCCGTAGTCGACGGCAGTGCGCAGCAACTGAACCGCCGCGTCGGGTCGCACGCCGAACTTGCCCTCGCTCGGCACGTCGCTCGATCCGGTCGTGGCCAGCCGGACGTAGATCTCCGCGCCCGGCGCGTGCGCCGCCAGCTTGGCCAGCTCGCCCTCGCTGTCGACGGCGAACCGGCGCACCCCGTCGACCCAGGCGTCCTCGATGTGCCACCACGGCTTCACCGGACTACTGAAGATGACCTCGGCGGGAGCCACGCCGAGCGAGCGCAGCAGCCGCAGCTCCGGATGGGAGGCGATCTCGAAGCCCGATCCCAGACGGTGCAGGTGGGCGAGTACCCCCGGGTCGGGATTGCACTTGGTGGCGAAGTGCACCTGCACGCCAGGGATCGCGGCGACGAAGCGGTGGTACGCCTCGCTGACCTGGTCGAGGTCCATCACCAGCGCGGGCGGCGCAGGCCGGCCGCGGCCGAGCCGCGAGGGCGCCTCGCGGTCGCGCGGCCTGCCGGCGCTAGCCGTCTCCGCGACCTCCCCCGCAGCCGGGGGTGCTGCCGGCGGGGCCAGGCGCGCCAGCAGCCGCCGCGCGAGGACGGTGTAGCTCGTCGCGGCGACCAGGTAGAAGACCAGGTCGGCGGCGAGCTTGCCGGCCACCACCCCGGCGACGACGTTCCCACTCAGCGCAGTGGCCCCGGCGATAGCCGCCGGCCGGAGGAGCAGAGTGTCGAGCGCCTCGGCCGGCCCGAACTCGACGGTCATCGCCGACGCGGTCACCGCGATCCGCCGTAGCCGGCCGCCCGCGCCGTCACTACGGACCAGTTGGCCGACGAGGAATGCCGCGTAGAAGCCGATCGACTCCGCGACTGAGGCGGCGTACGCGATCAGCGGGAGTTCGGTCGAGGCATGCGCGGCCACTGCCGAACCGGCGACCACCGCAGCCGCCAGCCCGATCACCTCGGCCGGGCCGTAGCGGCGTACCCAGCCCCCAAGGCGGTCCACCCACGTCTGCACGACGCCTCCTCGCGCCGGGCCCATCGTGAGCCACGGTCATCCAGCAGAGGCCGGGGGGCGGCAGCGAGATACCCGCGCAGCGGGTCGAGCGGCTGCCTCGGCGGGGACCTTCGGCACTCCTGGGTGCCTGCCCCGACTCGTAGCGTCGACACCGACGCACGAGTCGAACTGGGGACAAAGGAGTCGACATGGGGAAGCTGACCGGGCAGGTCGCCCTGATTACCGGTGCCGCACGAGGGCTGGGCGAGGCAGCGGCGCGGGCCCTGCTCGCCGAGGGCGCACAGGTCGTGCTCGGGGACGTGCTGGACGAGTTGGGCAGCGGCCTCGCCGCGGACCTCGGCGCGGCGGCGAGCTACGTCCACCTCGACGTCACCAGCGAGCAGGACTGGGCCGCGGCGGTGACCGCCGCCGACCGGATCGGCGGCGCAGACGTGCTGGTCAACAACGCCGGCATCGTGGCCTTCGGCGGCGTGGTCGGGCTCGCCCCGGCGGACTTCCGGCGGGTCGTCGAGGTGAACCTCGTCGGGGTCTTCCTCGGCCTGCATACCGTCGTACCGGGGATGCTCGCGCGCGGCAGGGGTGGCGCGGTGATCAACGTCTCCTCCACCGCCGGGATGATGGGCTACCCGAACGCCGCCGGCTACGTCGCCTCGAAGTGGGGCGTCCGCGGGCTCACCAAGGCCGCGGCGTTGGACCTGGCCCGCACCGGGATCCGGGTCTGCTCGGTGCATCCGGGCCCGATCCGCACCGCGATGACCGAAGGACTGCCCGAATCGTTCTGGACGTCTCAGCCGATCCCGCGCATCGGTGAGCCCGAGGAGGTGGCCCGCGCGATCGTCTACCTGGCGGCCGATGCGACGTACACCACGGGATCGGAACTGCTCGTCGATGGCGGGTCACTGCTCGGCCCTGCCCCCGAGGCAGGCTGAGGAGAAGCGGCGGTTCAGCCGTACCGAGTCTCGGGCGGCGCGAGCACCGTCGCATCGGGTGGCGCAAGCACCGGCGGGACCACCGCCAGCGGACAGCGGGTCCGCTTCAGGACGTCGCGGGTCACTGACCGCAGCCAGCCGCCGAGCCGCCAAGCCCCCACGCGCCAGTCCCGCATCGGGCTGGGCCGAGGACGCCCGAGCACGAGCAGGCTCGCGTTGCGGGAGGCCCGTACGATCTGCTCGCCAGCCTCACCCCGCACCACCACGATGTCGTAGCGCACGTCCGGATAGGCGGCGACCGCGCCGGCCGCGATCTCGGCGAGCAACCGCACGGTGTCCCCGCCGCCAGGGTCCCGGCTCCCCGGCGACGCGTGCAGCACAGTGACCCGGGCCTGCCGCCGCTCAGCCTCCCCGAAGGCGTACTCGAGCACGGCATCAGCGGCGGACAGACCGTCCACCGGCACCACCAGCTGCTCTTCCTTGCGGTGCTCCCGGTGCCGGAAGTAGGGCGGCACGATGACGACGGGGCAGGCGGCGTGGCTGGCCAGCGGGCCGATCAGCCGGCCCTCGGTCAGGCGCTCCGCCAGGTTCAGCTGGTGCTGTCCGACCACGACTTCGGCGGCCGTGGGTGCGAGCCGGCCGAGCACGGCCAGTGGTGGACCCGCCTGAATGACGGTCACCAGCGGGAGCGTCGGAGGCACCACCACCCGGCCGAGCACGAGGTCGACGGCCGTCCGCGCCCGCACTCGCGACGGGTTCGCCGCACCAGCACTCGACGGCGCCGCACCATCGGCGGCGACAGAGGGAGCGACGTCGGCGGCGACATACGCATGGGCCACCACGACCCCGATCCGCCGCCGCATCGCCGACTCGATCCCGTACCGCAGCGCCGCAACCGACTCCGGACCCTCGCGGACCCCGACGACGACCCGCTGCGCGGACGCACCCATCGCGACCTCCTCGCTCCACTGTCGGCCCGCCGCACCACCCGGCGTCAGGGCCATTCGTCCCGAGCGGGTGCCCGGTACTGCCGCAGATTGCGCGGACCGGCCCGGCCGCCAGCCACGGCGAGTAGCGTTCAGGTTCGTGAGAGCGACCACCTCCGTCGACGTACGCCGCCCACCCGGCCAGGTGTTCGACCTGATGGCGGACGCGCGCAACGAACCGCTGTGGAACACCCAGGTCAGCCGCTCCGAACTGGAATCGGCCGAACCCGTCGGCGCTGGCGCGCAGTTCAGCACGATCAACCGCGGGCAGCCCTATACGGCGACGATCACCGACTACGTTCGTCCGGACCGGCTCACGTTCCAGGTGCACGGCAAGCGGATGGACATCACCGGCGCGATGCACTTCACCGCCATCCCGACTGGCACCCGCCTGGAGGCCGACTTCGACTTCCAGCCGAGGGGGCTGATGGCCGTGGTGATGCGGCTGATGGCGCCCGCGATCCGGCGCGGCTTCCCCCGGCAGTTCGCCGGTTTTGCGACTTTCTGCGAGTCCCGTCCGGCCGGTTGATGCCAGCCCCGCGGCACTAGGATCGGCGAGTGCCGAACAGCCTGTTGATCGTCCACGTCGACGTGGCGGTGGTGCCCGACCAGGTCGAGGCGTTCCTGGCCGCCACCGACGCCAACGCCACCGCGAGTCGCGACGAACCGGGCATCGTCCGGTTCGACGTGCTGACCGACCGGGCGGACCCAGGCCACCTCGTGCTGGTGGAGATCTACCTCGACGAGGCTGCTGCCGCCGCGCACAAACAGACAGCGCACTACGCCCGCTGGCGGGACGCGGTGGCGCCGATGATGGCGCGCCCGCGCCAGGCCACCCGATACGAGAACGCCAGTCCCGGCGACGCGGACTGGTAGCCCGGTGAGCCGGTTCGACCTGGCCGTTCCCGCCGACATCCGCTTCGGCTCAGGCCGGGTCGCCGAGGTGCCGGACGCCGTGCAGGCACTCGGCGCGAGCCGGGTCCTCGTCGTCACCGGCAGCCGCACCGAGCGTGCCGCCGCAGTCCGGGCGGCCCTGGCGGCGCGCGGTGTCACCACCGTCGTGCACGGAGTCTCCGGCGAGCCCACTGTGGAGGTGCTGCGCGCCGTCCTGGCGACGGCACGCGAGGAGCACTGCGACGGAGTCCTCGGCTACAGCGGAGGCAGCGCGATCGACATCGCGAAGGCCGCCGCCGTCCTGGCGCCCTCAGGCGCGGACCCGATGGACCATCTCGAAGTCGTCGGTGCCGGCCGGCCGATCCGTCGGCGCGGCCTGCCCTGCATCGCCGTGCCGACCACGGCCGGCACCGGCTCGGAGGTGACCCGCAACGCGGTGCTGGCAGCCGGTGAGGTGAAGGCCAGTCTGCGCAGCCCGTTCCTGCTGCCCGACGTCGCCATCGTGGATCCGGACCTGCTCGACGGAGTCCCCCCGGCGACGGTAGCCGCCAGCGGCATGGACGCGCTGTCGCAGCTGATCGAGCCGCTGCTGTCGCAGCGCGCCAACCCGTTCACCGATGCGCTCGCGCGTGACGGGATCCGCCGGTCGGCGCGCTCCCTTGGCCGCGGCTACCAGCACGGTCTCGGCGACCCCGGCACCGCCGAAGACCTGGCCCTCGCCAGCCTGTTCGGCGGGCTCTGTCTGGCGAACTCCGGTCTCGGCGTCGTGCACGGCATCGCCGCAGCTGCCGGGGCACGCCTGGGTGCTCCGCATGGAGCGGTGTGTGCCGCGGTGCTGGCGGCGTCGTACGCGGTGAACGCGGCCGCGGTGCGCGAGCGCGGCGAGACCGCCGCACAGGACAGGGTGGTCGAGGTGGCGCGGTTGCTGACCGATCGCCCCGACGCCGACGTCGAGGACGCGGTGCAGTGGTTGGAGGAGCTGAGGGCGGCGTTGCAGATCCCCGGCCTCGGCGCCTATGGGCTGGCGCCGAGCGGAGTCGAGGCGGTGCTGGTGGCTGCTCAGCGCGCGAGCAGCATGCGGGGCAATCCGATCCCGCTCAGTGACGACGAGGTGCGCGCCATTCTCCTGCGCTCGCTCTGACGTCGGCGGGGTCGCGCTCGCGTGCGGCCGGACGTGACCAGGAGCGGGCGACCCGCGCCACCTCGCGGCGGGACGCGACGCCGAGCTTGGTCAGGATGGCCGACACGTGCGCGTCCACCGTGCGGATCGACA
Organism: Propionibacteriaceae bacterium; assembly: GCA_044225235.1. Lineage (GTDB taxonomy): Bacteria > Actinomycetota > Actinomycetes > Propionibacteriales > Propionibacteriaceae > Microlunatus. Next base: position 792,876 of record JBGAIX010000001.1, read on the forward strand.
GCACCAGCCGGTCGGCGATCTCGGCGTTCGTCAAGCCTTCGGCGACCAGGCCGGCGACGTCGACCTGGCGGTCGGTCAGTCCGTGCGGGTTCCGACGGGTACCGCGACTCGGCCCGCGGCGGCCGGTGCCGATGCCGAGTCGAGCCAATCGGGTACGGGTGAGCGTCGCAGCCGCCGTCGCTCCGATCTCGGTGAACATCCAGGCAGCATCGGACATCGCCTCGGCCGCGCCGGACGAGGCGAGCTCGCGGGCCTGCTCGTAGCGGTCCCCGATCAGCTCCCAGCCGTGGGCGGCCTCGGCCCAGTCTCCCGCCAGCCCGACGTCCCAGGGATCCTCCGAACCACAGTCCGGTGCCGGCGGCACCGCGATCCCGCAGTCCTGCGCGTAGCGCCGCACCTCAGCCCACAACGGGGCGGCGGCCGGCTGGTCGGCAAGCTCGGACCAGACGCTCAGCACCTCCGTGGCGAGCGCCCGGTCGTCGGTCAGCCACGCGAGGTCGAGCAGCGCGGTGCCGGCGTAGCCCAGACCGATGAGCATCCGTTGCTGCCTGGCTCGTCGCCAGGCCTCACGCAACAGCGGCGCGGCCCGCGGGTCACCCTCCCGCGCGAGCTGCCGTCCGAGCGCCGGCCGGCTGTAGACGGCGAGCATCCCGGGGTCGCGGTAGCGGCCGTCCAGCGCGACCAGCGTGGGGCGCGCCGCGGCCGGCCGCCCGCGGCGCAGATCGACCAGCGCGGCATGCAGTTCGAGATTGAACGCGTGCGAGCCGAAGCCATGGTCGCGAGCGAACCGGAGCCAGTCGTCCAGCTGCGTTTCGAGCTCGGCGTAGCGGCCGTACCGGTAGAGCAGTTCGGTGAGATTGGTGAAGCCGCGCGCGACGACCTCCCACGCCTGCGCGCCCTCGGCCGTGGCGATGCTGTCCCGCAGCAGCTGCAGCCGTTGGTCAGGGCTGAGCCCCGGCCGTACCAGACTCTCGTAGTTCAGCCCGAGCGCCACCAGGTCCGGCCTCGCATCGCCGGCGAGCCGACCCGCCCGGGCGAGTACGGGCTGCGCGTCGGACGCCGCGACGTCCAGCGCGAGCAGGGCGCCCAGCGACAGCTCGCTCTCTGCGCGCAGGCTGGTGTCGTCGTCACCTCCCGCCTGCGATGGGGGCTGCCCAGGTGCTGGGCGGACGCTGCGAGCCACGGCCTCTGAGGCGACCTGGCGGGCCTGGTCAGGGTCGCCGGCCATGAACAGGTGACGCGCCAACCGGCCCAACGTCGCCGCCTCGGCAGCCGCGTCGCCGAGGTCGTGCCACAGGTCGACCGCCCGGCGCGCGTGGTCCACCGCCTCGGCGAACCGGTGGGCGTTGTAGAGCTCCCAGGCGAACCCGTCCAGGACTGCCGCACGCACCTCGCGGGGCAGCCGGTCCTCCACCTGCAACGCGGCTGCGTAGAAGGCCAGCGCCTCCCGATGCGAGCCGAGGGCCGCCGATCGCCGGCCGGCCACCGGGGCGAACTCGGCGAGCGTCTGCTGGTCGCCACAGGCCATCGCGTGGTGCACCAGCCGAGACAGGTCCGCCTCACCACGGGCCCGTAGCGCGGCGGTGACGTCGGCCTGGGCTCTTCGTCGACGCAGCCCGGAGAGGCTCGCCTCGGTGGCCAGCCGGGCGAGCTCGTGCCGGAACATCACACCGTCGGCACTCACCCGCAGCACACCGAGTTCCTCGGCGGCGGCCAACGCATCGAGGTCCGCGCCGAGCAGTTCCTCAGCCAACGCGAAGTCGAGAACACCCGGCCAGACCGAGATCCGCTCCACGCCGGCGCGCGTCCGCGCCGGCAGCCGCCGCAGCCTGGCGAGCACCGCGTCGGCGACGCTGGCCGGCACCGGAGCTCCGGCCGGGGCACCGAGCGCTTCGGTGACGAAGAACGGATTGCCGCCGGTCACCGCGTACAGCAGGTCGCCACTCCACTCGCTGCCCTCGGCCAGCCGGCCAACGCTGTCAGCACCGAGCGGCTCCAGCGCCAGCCGCTGCACGTGCTCCCCGACGGCCGCGGCGAGCAGCCGCTGCGCCGAGTGTCCGGAACCGACTTCGTCGCCGCGGTAGGTCACCACCAGCAGCAGTCGCAGTTGCCCGATCCGGCGGGCGAGGTAGGCGAGCACATCGACGGTCGCGTCGTCGGCCCAGTGCAGGTCCTCCACCACCAGCACCGTCGGCGGTCCGCCGAACTCGGCGGTCAGCTCGACCAACACCTCGTCCAGCTCGCCGCCGGCGATCCGCCCGCCGACCGGAAGGCCGCGGGTCGCCTCCCGCAGCGGGCCGAGCGGGTTTGCGGCGACCAGGTCGTCGCAGGCGCCCCGCAGCACCCGCAGCCCAGGGCTCGTCGCCGCCAGCGCGTGCTCGACCACGCTGGTCTTGCCGACCCCCGCCTCACCGCTGATCAGCACCACACCAGGGCGACCCGAACGCAGCCCACCGAACGCGCGGCGGAGCGCGGCCAACACGGCCGACCGTTCGTACAGGGCAGGAGTCATGCGCGTCACCTCGTCCGCGCGAATCGCTGAGGAGCGCAGATTTCTGCCGCCGTCGGCGGAACTCGCGGCGGCGCGGTTCAGCTGCTCGCCGAGGCGCGCTCTCGCTCCAACTGCACGGCGAGGCCGGCGAGAATCAGGTCCAGCCCGACCTCGAACTCGTCGGCGAAGGCGTAGCCCGGCTGCAGCATGTGCTCGAGCAGGTACGCCCGCAGGTGCGGCAGGTCGCCCTCGGGCAGCCGGGCGACGAACGGGTCGACCAGCCCCGCCAAGCTGTCCCGATCGTTGAACGGGAGGTTGCTCTCCTGAAGGACGGAGCCGTACAGGTGGGCGTCCAGGACGGCCCGCGCGTGCCCGATGAGCGCCAACGAGAAGCCACTCGCGCGCAAACAGGCGACCACCGCGTCGTGGTGCTGGAGCGTGTGGCGACCCGCGTGCCGGCGCGAGTCCATCAGCCGGACGGCCCAAGGATGGCGGGACAGCACCCGTCGCGCCGAGCGTGACCGCTCCCGCATCTCGGCGACCCAGTCGGCGCCCGTCCGCGGCTCGCCGAACTCGCCGAAGACCAGGTCGACCATGCCGTCGAGCAGGTCCTCCTTGTTCGCGACATGGTGGTAGAGCGACATCGCCTCGACCCCGAGTGCGCGCGCCAGAGAACGCATCGACACTGCCGGGAGCCCCGAGTTGTCGGCGATCTGCACCCCAGCCAGCACGATGGCGTCGCGGCTCAGCGGCCGGCCCCGACCCGCCAGATCGGCCTGCTCGGCTGCACACGCCACCGGGAGCCTCCTTCTCCGCCGGCCCGGCCCACAGATACGCCGTAAAGCTAGGGCCTCCGCGTGCGCCCTGAACATTGTCCGCGAGGCATGGTTATCCAGGCGTGATCATGATCGATGTCCGACGGATCGGCCGGCGAGCCGGCTACAGCACGACGGCGGCGAATCGCATGCGCAGGGGTGGGAACCGCGCCACGATGGAGGGATGGTGCGCGCACGGCGACGCGGCGATGTCGACGCGCCGGCTCAATCCGGCCCCGGCCAGGAGAGGGGATGTCGGTGGACGATCAGCAGCCCGAATCCAGCGGCCCGATCGTGGTCGCTTACTCGGAAGGCTTGGAATCGCTGACCGCCCTTCGCTACGCGGCTCGACTCGCCCAACTGCGGTGGGCCCGGCTGACGGTCGCGTACAGCGTCTACGTGCCCTACACCGGGCTCGGCTTCACCGACAACATCGGCGAGGAACTGCGCGCCCGCGGGGCCGACCTGCTGGAACGCGCCGTGGCGATGGCACAGCTGCCGGCCGACGTCGAGGTCAAGGCCCTGATCTCCCAGCTCGGCACGATCCCGCTGCTGTCCGCCCTGTCCGAGACGGCACAACTTGTCGTGCTCGCCCAGCACCGCAGCGGCCTCGTGGAGTTACTCACCGAGGGACGGATCGCCGGGCCGCTGGCAGCCCGCTCCCGATGCCCGGTGCTGATCGTGCCCCCGGATGTCGGGCCGCTGCGTCGCGACCTGCCGGTGGTCGTGGCGGTGGAGGGCTCCGCCGCGTCTCAGCACGCGCTCGGCTTCGCCTTCGAGGAAGCCTCGCTGCGGCGAGCCGCGCTGGTCGTGCTGCACGCAACGGGGTCTCCACACGCGGCGCCGGTCGACACGGAGGAGGATTCACCGACCGCACTCGCCGCCCTCGTTTCGGGGTGGCGCTCGGACTACCCGGACGTCGAGGTCGAGCTGCGGGTGGTGCCCGGCGACCCGAGAGAACTCATCGTCGAGCAGTCGATGCGCGCGTCGTTGATGGTGGTCGGGCACCCCCATCACCACGGGTTCGGCGCCTGGACCCGTTCGGTCGCACACGCCGTGCTGGAGAGCACCGCGTGCCCACTCGCGCTGGTTCCCTGCGCGCCCGAGATTCCGACCCGGATCAGGCGATGAGTTTCGGCAGCGGCAGCGGTCGAATTCGATAGTCGCGGACGTCCCGCGACCAGGACGGAGCAGCAATGACCACCGACACTCAGCCGTCTTCGCAGGACGTGGCACGGCAGCACCGGATCGGCACCGACGGCGCTGTGATCGCCTGCGTCGTCCGCGGGCCTCTCCCGACCGCAGACGGGCGGCCGCCCCTGTTGATGATCGGCTCTCCTATGGACGGGACCGGTTTCACCACCCTCGCGTCGCACTTCACCGATCGGACGGTGGTGACCTGCGATCCGCGCGGACTCGGCCAGAGCGAACGCAACGACGGATCCACCGATCAGGTTCCGGAGGTCAGTGCGGCCGATCTGCATGCCGTCATCGCAGCCCTCGGCAGCGGACCCGTGGACGTCTTCGGGAGCAGTGGCGGGGCCATCAACGGGCTCGCGCTCGTCGCGGCGCACCCAGCCGACGTGGCCACCCTCGTCGCTCATGAGCCACCGCTGATCCGGGTGCTGCCGGACGCCGAGCAGGCCGCCGCGGCCAGCGCACGGGTGACCGAGATCTACCACCAGCGCGGACGCTGGCACGGCATGGCCGCCTTCATGGCGCTGGTGACCTGGGCGGAGGAGTTCCCCGCCGAGTTCCTGGCCCAGGACGCGCCGGATCCGGCCGCGTTCGGGATGCCGGCTGAGGACGACGGGAGCCGGGACGACCCCCTGCTGTCGGGGAGTTCGCGGCAGGTGTCCGGGTGGCAGCCGGACCTGACCTCGCTGCGGGCCGCGGCACCGCGGGTGGTGGTCGCGGCCGGCGTCGAATCGCAGCCGACGCTGACCTGGCGCTCCTCGGCGGCCCTCGCCGAGGCACTGGGCCTCGACCTGACCGTGTTCCCGAGTCATCACGCCGGGTTCCTCGGCGGGGAGTTCGGGCAGCACGGCGAGCCCGAGGCGTTCGCTACGAGGCTGCGCGAGGTGCTCGACGCCCGTCGATGACCGCAGTGCCGCCATCCGGCCACACGACCAGCGCGCTGAGCAGGTGCCGGGTGCGCAGCCACCGCTCCGCATCCGGGCCCAGCGCGTAGGCCGCGGTCGCGTCGATGTCGGCCCGGGTCAGGGTCTCGGCCACCACCGTCACCGCAGCGACACCGGCCGGCGCCCGCCCGGTCCGCGCGTCCAGCAGGTGGGCGCCGCGATGGCTGGTCCCCGAGGTGGCGACGCCGCCGTGGCGGACCGGGATCCGGCCGATCAACCGGCGAGGATCGGCCGGGTCCTCCACTCCGATCTGCCACGCCGGGCGGCCAGGATCGGCGACCACGCAGACCATGTCCCCGCCGGCCGAGAGGCAGTAGTCGGTGTCGTCCAACGCCTGCAGGTGCGCGGCCGCCCGCTGCACGGCCCAGCCCTTGACGACGCCGCTCGGATCGAGCCGCCGCGTGCCGTCCGGCTCAGGCAGCCAGGCCGAGAACGCGCCGCCCGAGTCGCGCTCTGCCTCCGCCGCCAGCGCCAGCACTTCGGCGACCTCGATGGGGCAGTCCTCCAGGGCCAGCTCACCGCGGCCCAAGAGGCTGATCGCCGAATCCGGCCGGTACGTGCTGAAGACCCGGTCCGCCTCGCTCAGCGTCGCCAGCACCTGGCCCCAGGCCACCGCGCCGCGTTCCGTCTCGGCGTGCCGGCCACGCAGGGCGAGGCTGATCGGCATCCCCATCAGGTGGTCGACGCGGCGTCGGACGGGCATCGAGACCCCCGCCGTCGCGCTCACCGGCCGGCCTCGTCGAGCGCGGACTGGAGCGACGTGAGGTAGCCCTGGCTGGTCACGGTGGCGCCGCTGACCATGTCGATCTGGGCGCTCTGCGCGTCCAGGGTGTCCTGCACCAGGATCGGCAACGCGTAGTCGTTGATCTGCTGGTCACGCGGATTCCCTGTCGGGTACTGCACCACCGTCACCCCGGTGATCCGGTCGCCGCTGACCGTGATCCGCACCTGAACGGGTCCCCACCGGGTCTGGGCCACGGAGCCGGTGTAGCTCGTGGCGCCGGACCCGCTCCCGGAACCACTGCTCCCCGACCCCGAGCCTGTGCTCCCCGACGAACCTGAGCCGGTCTGCCCGGAGCCGCTTGTCGATGGCGCCGCGGGCGCGGGGGCGGTGCCGGCGCTGGCGGAGCTCGTCCGATTGGTCGAGGTGTGGTAGCCGAACAGCAGCACCACGATCGTGACCGTCGTCGCCAGCCACAGCACGATGCGTCTCATCGCGTCACCACCCGAAGCTCTCGGTATGGATCTGGGCCCGCGGCACGCCGGCCGCAGTGAGCAACCGCTCCATGCCCCCGGTCCAGGGGCTGGGCCCGCAGAGGAAGACGTCCCGGTCAGCCACATCGGGCACCCAGGCCAGCAGCGCGGTCACCTCTGGCAGCCCGTCGGCGGCAGGACCGAGGACCGAGTCGGCGCCGCCGCGTCGGCCCGGCAGGTAGCCCACCTGGAGGCCCTGCTCCGCGCGCAACACCTCCAACTCATCGACGAACAGCGGCTCCTCGGTGTAGCGCTGCAGGAGCAGCGCGCCGCCCGGCTCGTACGGCAGCCCTTCGGCGAGAGCCCGGAGCGGGGTGATGCCGACACCGGCACCGGCGAGCAGCACCCGTGGCCGGGTCTGGGCCCGAGCGGTGAGGCGTCCGTACGGGCCCTCGAAGACCGCCCGCGTGCCGGGGCGCAGCCGGGCCAGTCGCGCACTGCCGTCCCCGAGCGCCTTCGCCGTGACCCGGAGGCTGCGACCGTCAGGAGCGGCGGAGAGCGAGAACGGGTTGGCGCGGGACCATCCGGGCCCGTCCAGGAAGCGCACCGTGAGGAACTGGCCGGCACGCAGCGGCAGCCGGTCGATGTCGCGGCCGGTGAGGTACACCGACACCACATCGGAGGCCTCGGTGACCACGGAGGTGACGCGCAGGTCGTGCCGCAGGCTGCGCACCAGTGGCAGGCCGATCCGCCAGCTCAGGACGGCCGCCGCGGCAGCTGCCCACAGACTCCACCAGTAGACGGTGGCGGCGGGCGAACTGAGGAACTCCTGGCCGGTCCAGAGCTGATGCGGCAGGGCCAGTCCGACGCCGAGGTAGCCGTAGAGGTGCAGCAGGTGCCACGACTCGTAGCGCAGCCTGCGGCGCGCGGCCCGGGCGCTGGTCACGACGACCATCACCAGGCAGGCGGTGCCGGCGACCGCGAGCAGGACGCCGCCGTAGTCGGTGACCAGCGTCCACGCGGTCGGCAACAGCTGTGACCAGCGTGCGGAGGCGTACCCGGCGACGATGGTCAGCAGGTGCACCACCAGGAACCAGAACGACGTGAGCCCGACCAGCCGGTGGATGCGCGCCAGCCGGTCGCGCCCGAAGGCGTGCTCCAGCGGCGGCAGTCGCGACATCAGCAACACCTGGACCAGCAGCAACTGAGCCGACCACAACCCGCTCAACCGACCCACCGAGGTGAGTCCGCTGCCCCAGGAGGCGAGATCTCCCACACCGCCGCCGGCCACCCACCAGAAGGTCACCAGGACCAGGCCGGCGCCGAGCGCGACCGCGCTTGCGATCCGGAGTCCAGCGTCCAGGCGGGCGACGGAGGGGTGAGCCGGACGCGGTGCCGGCGGCAGCGCCCGTACGGGTGCGGCCAGCGCCTGGGCCGTCATCGGTCGAACTCGTCGTCGTCGTGGTGGCGTTCCCAGCCGTGCCGGTCAGGTCTGTCGCCACCGAACTGCCGGGCGGCGGGGGCAGGCCGGCCGGCCGCGGGCTGGGCATCCGGCGCGCCGGTCGCCGTCGGCTCGGGCAGGGAACGGGCGAGCGCCATACCTCCCCCGGCGACGCCGAGGGCAAGCGCGGCCGCGGCAAGGGCCGGGGCGACACGTCCCGGACGGCGCACGGGCGCCGACTGCCCCGGCGCGGCGTGCGGCGGCTCCCAGCGCGACCCGCTGTGGCGGGGAATCCAGTCGTTCATCGGTGCTGCGTCCTTTCGTCGCAGTCATCCTCACGACCGGACCTGGCGCCGGACTCTGGCTGCCCTGTGAGAACGCTGTGCACCGCCCCGCCCGGGATAGAGTCGAGCAGCGGTCGCGGACCCGCTCGCTCGGCTGGCCGGCCGCTGCACACCTGGCTCGACCGGAGGCGCCTCGATGAAGAAGTTGATCAACGACCCGTCGGACGTCGTGCCGCAGGCGCTCGCCGGACTGGCCGCAGCCCACCCCGACCTCCGAGTCGACCTCGATCACCGGATCGTGGTCCGTGCCGACCGGCCACGGTCCGGGAAAGTGGGCCTGGTGTCCGGCGGCGGGTCCGGACACGAGCCGCTGCATGCCGGCTTCGTCGGGCCCGGGATGTTGGACGCCGCCTGCTGCGGGGAGATCTTCACCTCACCCGTGCCCGACCAGATCCTGGCCGCCACCCAGGCGGTGGACGGCGGCGCCGGCGTGCTGCACATCGTGAAGAACTACACCGGCGACGTACTGAACTTCGACCTCGCCGCAGAGCTCGCGGCAGCCGAGGGCATCGAGGTCGAATCGGTGCTGGTCGACGACGACGTGGCGGTGCAGAACAGCACCTGGACCGCGGGCCGGCGCGGGGTCGGCAGCACGCTGGTGGTGGAGAAGGTGGCCGGAGCGGCTGCCGAGGCTGGATGCTCGCTGGCGGAGGTCGCCTCGCTCGCTCGGCGGGTCGTCGCGCAGGGTCGGAGCATGGGCATCGCACTCACGTCCTGCACGGTGCCGGCACACGGTCGGCCGACCTTCCAGCTCGGCGAGGACGAGATGGAGGTCGGTGTCGGCATCCACGGGGAGCCAGGACGCGAGCGTCGACCGCTCGCCCCGGCCGCTGACATCGCCGCGCTGCTGGTCGACCCGGTCGTGGCGGACCTCCCGCTCGGCACTGGGGACGAGGTGATCGCGTTGGTCAACGGGCTGGGCGGCAGCCCGCTGATCGAGCTCTACCTGATGTACGGCGAGATCGCCGCACTCCTCGCGGCGCGGGGCATCTCCGTCGCGCGCTCGCTGGTCGGCCCGTACGTGACCTCGCTGGACATGGCTGGCTGCGCGCTCACCCTGGTCAAGGCCGACGCGGACATGCTGCGCTGGTGGGACGCCCCGGTGCGGACACCGGCGCTGCGGTGGGGCAGCTGAGGTGGCCGCCGACCAGGTCGACGTCGAGGCGATCCGGCGCTGGCTGCGCGAGTTCGCCCGGCTGGTGGAGAGCCAGCGTGACGAACTCAGCGCCCTCGACGCGGCGATCGGAGACGCCGACCACGGCGCGAACCTGGCCCGCGGGATGGCAGCTGTGCTCGCCCGCGCTCTCGACGAGCGCACCATCGGCGGCACGGCGAAGGCGGCGGCGATGGCCCTGATCGGCACCGTGGGCGGGGCCAGCGGTCCCCTCTACGGGACGTTCTTCCTGCGGTTCGGCGCGGCTGCCGCCGATGCGGAGGCGGTGGACGCGGTGAGTCTGGGGCGAGCGCTCCGTGCTGGTGTCGAGGGCCTGACGCTGCGCGGCAAGGCGGTGCCGGGCGACAAGACGATGGTGGACGCGCTCGCGCCAGCCGTCGACGCCTTCGACCAGGCGAGCGCTGCCGGGCTGCAGGCTGCGCTCGCCGCCGCTGCCGACGCCGCCGAACGGGGACGCGACGCCACGGTGCCGATGGTCGCGCGCAAGGGGCGCGCAAGCTACCTCGGCGACCGCAGCGCCGGACACGCCGATCCGGGTGCGACCTCCGCCGCCCTGCTGCTGCGCGCAGCCGCCGGCACGCTCGGCTGAGTTCCATGGTCGGCATGGTCGTCGTGTCGCACAGCCCGGCGCTGGCGGCGTCAGCGGTCGAGCTCGCTCAGCAGATGGTCGCCGGGGCCGCGGTGATGCTCGAGGTCGCGGCCGGGGTCGTCGATCCCGACGGCGATCGTGTCCTCGGCACCGACGCGACCGAAATCGCAGCGGCGGTGGAGCGGGTGCTTGCGGGCAGCCCGGACGGCGTTTTGGTGCTGCTCGATCTCGGCAGCGCCGTACTGAGCGCCGAACTCGCGCTGGAGTTGCTGCCCGACGGGGCTGATCGCGGCAGCGGTCAGCGCGGCCGCCGGTGGCCGGCTCGACGAGGTCGCCGATCAGGCGGCTGCCGGGCTCGCGGGCAAGCAGGCCCAGTTGGAGGGTCCCGCGCCAGAGAGCCCGGAGCCGGAGAATCCCGAGTCAGAGAATCCCGAGCCAGAGAATCCCGAGCCGGGGGACCCCGGGCCGGATGAGCCGGCGGCACGCGGGATTTTCATCGTCGACGATCCACACGGCCTGCATGCCCGCCCGGCGGCGCTGCTCGTCGCCGCCGTGCGCCGCTTCCAAGCCGCTGTCACCCTGACCGATCTCTCCACCGGTCACGGCCCGGTGCCGGCGTCGGGCTTCGCCGGGTTGGCGACGCTCGGGGCCACCTACGGGCACCGGATCGAGGTGGCGGCGACCGGGCCGCAGGCTGCGGAGGCGGTCAGCGCACTGCTGGCGATCGGAGGCGTCGT
>JBGAIX010000016.1:0-58878 GCA_044225235.1 Propionibacteriaceae bacterium
CCCCCGATGCTCCGCATCGGGACGGAAGCGGCTCGCTGCGCTCCCCGCCTGGGAGCCGCTGCGCGGCTCGCAATGGATCCAGCCAGGCAGCCGTCGATCAAGTCGCGTCTCTCCTTTGAATTTACTGAATCATATTTGTCGTCAAAGCATTTGATCGGAACTGTAAAATCGGTGCCCCAGTGCCAAACGAGGCTAGGGGGGAGCGGGCACCGCCCGAAGCCACCTCGTCTCCCCTCCACTGCCTCGTCATCATCATGCCCTCAATCATACACTCCCACCGCCAAACTTCAAAACAGCATAAACACTTTAAACGTTGACTTAATAACTGCTGCAACAATATTCGAGATTATTGAAAATAACATTGTGCGTAACCAGCGAAAACCGTTTTATATCAGATGTATACCTAAATATGCTGATACACAACAACATTCAAAAACACCCAAAAAGCGAGACCCACAACACCCCCGCCCGACGCGCATCACTCCCCCACACCACCGAGCCCGAGCACCCCGCCAACCCCCACCGCCTGCGCCCCACACACTCACCCAAGAACGTGTGTCATCGCCGCGTGCGCACCCTCCACCACCGGTCGACCGCACTTGCCGAAACCAGACACCCCAAATACAGTTAGGTATATGCCTAAGTATCTCGATGAACTCGACACCGTGCTCCGCGCCCTCGCGGACCCCACACGCCGGGCCGTCGTGGAGCGACTGGCGAAATCCCCTGCGATCGTGTCCGACCTCGCGGCACCGTTCTCGATGACATTGCCCTCACTCATGCAGCACCTCAGCATCCTCGAGAACGCCGGAGTGATCACATCGCAGAAGCACGGGCGCGTCCGCACCGTGAACCTGCGACCAGGCGCCCTCGACGTGCTGCACCTGTGGCTCGGCGAGCAACGAACCCCCGCAGAACACCGAGCCGGCCGACTCGGCATCCATGTAGCACTTACCACCGGCGAAGGAAATCTGACGTGACCCACGTACGCATGGACCTGTAGATCTCACTGGACGGGTACACGCCGTCCGACCCGACACCAGAGAACCCGATGGGTGAAGACTGGGGGCGCCTCACAGCTGCGTACGCCGCTACCCGCACGTTCCGGCACAACGTCTTCGGCGACACCAGGGGCGCAGGCACGACCGGCGTCGACGACCGACACGCCGCCGCGCACTCCCAGGGAATCGGCTCCGAGATCATGGGCGCGGGAATGTTCGGGCTCCACACCTTTCCCGACAATACAAACTGGAATGGCTGGTGAGGCGAGACACCACCGTTCGGCACCGCAGTCTACGTCCTCACCCACACCGCACCACGTCCATCACTCCCGATGAAGGGCGACACCACATTCCACTTCCGCAGCGCCGCAATCGAAGACGTACTCACCGAGGCGACCGAAGCCGCCGACGACCTCGACATGCGCGTCGGCGGCGGCTACCGCACGGCACGTAACTTCCTGCACGCCGGACTGATCGACGACCTGCACCTCCTGACCGCCCCGATCTTCCTCGGCCGCGGCCACCGACTGTGGGACGACCTACGCGGCTTCGAACACACCCACACAATCACGACGGAAATAACCGAGAGCGGCACAATCCACGCCACCCTGACCCGATAGGACCCACGATGACAAAGGAACACCAACTCGCCCACTCCGGATTCACCCTCACCCGTCACTACCCCACCCCTGTTGACCGCATCTGGAATGCCTTCGCCGACGAAAATCAGAAGCGGACCTGGTGGGGCGATGGCGACCGCGTACAGACCCGCCAATGGGCGTTCGACTTCCGCGTCGGCGGACACGACATCGACGAAGGCAAATTCCACAACGGCCCACTCTCACGATACGAAGCCACCTACACCGACATCGTCGAACACATCCGCATCGTCACGACATACGACATGTGGCTCGACGGCGCCCACATGTCGACATCCGTAGCATCAATGGAATTCGAACCCACAGACGCAGGGACCCGATTCACACACACCGAACACGGCATCTTCTTCGACCAATTCTGGGCCGACGGACAAAGACGCGAAGAAGGCACCCGAGGGCTCCTCGACACACTCGGCAACTACCTACATAGAAGAGTCGACCGGTTGAATATGCCCCGTCGCGGTGGTCTCGACTCAAACTGTCATAAACACCTGGTGTGCGAAATTCGGTCCCGAATACGCCCGCCGACTGCACCGCCGTCAGCTGCAGGCCGGGGACAAGTGGCATCTCGACGAAGTCTTCGTCAAGATCGGCGGAGTCCGAAAATACTTGTGGCGGGCGGTCGATCAGCACGGCAACGTCCTCGATATATTGATCCAAGGAAAGCGGGATGGGAAGGCCGCGACCAGGTTCTTCAAGAAGCTACTGAAGAAACAAGGCCACCCGCCGCGGGTGCTGATCACCGACAAGCTCGCTTCGTATCGGGTCGCACACCGCACGATGATGCCGACGGTGGAATATCGACAAAGCAAGTATGTGAACAATCGGTGCGAGAACTCCCACCAACCCACCCGGCAACGCGAACGCGCGATGAAAGGGTTCCGCACCGTCGGCTCAGCGCAACGATTTCTGGCCTCGTTCAGTCGAATCTCCTCGCACTTCCGGCAACCCCGTCACCGGATGACCGCCACCGACCACCGCACCGAACTAGCCGACCGATTCCAGGTGTGGGATCAGGTTACCGAGCTGACCCCGGCAGCCTAAACACTGCTCCATGTGATGGGTTGCTGCACCCGAAAACTGCTGTACTCCAAACAACTTGATGCGATGTAGGAGCGGGGCCTCCCGCTCTCGTGGTTCCCGGCGAATGCTGGAGGTGTCACTTCAACGATCGAGGAGGCCCCTTATGGACAAGTATGACGGAAAACAGGTTGTCGGGATCGATTTGCACCGGCAGCGATCGGTGATCGTCCGCCAGACGGCGGAGGGTGAACAATTATCGGCGGTACGGATCGTCAACGATCCGGTAGCGCTGGCTCTGCAGATCGAAAAAGCCGGCCCGAACCCCGAGGTCGTCCTCGAGGCCACCTACGGCTGGTACTGGGCGGCCGATACCCTGGAGGCAGCAGGCGCGAACGTGCATCTGGCACATCCGTTGGGTGTCAAAGGATTCCGATACCGAAGGGTCAAGAACGACGTCCGCGACGCCAGCGATTTGGCTGATCTGCTGCGGATGCACCGACTCCCCGAAGCCTGGATCGCCCCACCGCCGGTGCGGGAGCTGCGGGAATTGGTGCGCTACCGCGCGAAGTTGGTGGCGATCCGTTCGGGGTTCAAGGCGCAGGTGCACGCCGTGCTCGGCAAGGCCGGGTTATTGATTGCAGCGTCGGACCTGTTCGGGGTCGAGGGTCGTCAACAGCTGCAGAAGACACCGCTGGCAGGTCCGTACGCGCAGCGCGTGGCGTCGTTGCTGCACCTGATCGATGTACTCGACGCCGAGGAAGCCGTGTTCACCGGCCGGATCGGCGAGCAGCTACGGGAACACAACGGCTATCGGGCGATCCAGGCGTTGCCCGGGGTCGGGCCGATCCTGGCAGGGATCTTTGTTGCCGAGATCGGCGACGCCAGCCGGTTCGCCGGCCCGGAGCAGTTGTGCTCGTGGGCCGGGTTGACACCACGCCACTACGAATCCGACACCGTTGTCCACCGCGGGCATATCACCAAACAAGGCAGCAAAATTGTCCGCTGGGCCACGGTGGAGGCGATCCAACGCAAGACCACCGCCAAGATCGCCGCCGATCGGATACGGATCGAAGCTCGTCGCGGCAGGAACATCGCAAAGATTGCCGCGGCACGAAAACTGCTCACCCTGGTCTACTACGGGCTGCGCGACGGACACATCCGCGCACTGACCCGCGAGAGGACCGCGGCGTGAGCACCCCGGACGCAACACGCGCGCGGCCGCTGCATTGTCTGACCCCTGCCCCGGCGGCGTGGTCGCCAACTTGATTGACCCCGCGTGTTGCTTCGTCGTATCGCTCCATGCCCGCACCCGCCGGGCGAAGGGATGACCGGCAGCCGAGGAAGCTCGGCCCTGCCCAACACCACACCGCACTGGAGACGTTGCACCACAACTACATACAGAAATCGAATCGCGATTCTGGCCCTCGACGTTCTCAGACTCGTGCCAGTCTGCGCCGGGCCGGGCTTGGCCACCATCAAGATCATTCGTACTCGCTGAGGCTGCGGGCGCTGTGTCTTGGCCCCCGGCCCTCACCGCGCTGCCCGCATGGAGCCGAAACCCCGTAAAACGCCACCCTTGACAAGGCCCCGCTCCTACAGGGATGACAAAGCCTCGTGGACCTCTCTCGGGTGCATCAATGCCTGAAGTAAAACAAACGAACTCCGGAAAACTCGGAGCACATCATTGCATCACCGCCATCGAGCATGCTCATGCAGAGCTCGACGAGCGCGCTTTCAACGCACCCGGCTATCACCGATCCAACGACGCTGTCGTCGGGTCCGACCACCATCGCATCGCCATCGCCATCGCCGTGTCCGTCGGACGGGAGCGGAGCGCCAAGTCCGACGACCGTCGCGAGGGCGAATGGTTCATCCGCCTCCCATCAGCTCAAGACGTTCGAAAGAAGTTCACTCACGAAAGGCATCTCCCTCAGAAGTAGGTTCGTCGACGTCGACTCCACTCGCAAGGTCCGAGCATTCGACGAGTTTTACTGAGCTGCGATTTAGGTAGTCACGCGCCCCACGGTCACCAGTAGCCTCACGACTGATGGGTTCCCAGTGATCACGACCAAGGAGAACCGGATGTCCTGGGATACTCGAGTAACTCGCACGAACTAGCGACTCCGCATCGGTTGCTGCGCGGACTACTCGCTCAACGACGTCCCACCCCACGTCGGGTAGGTCTACCAGATGAACTACGACGGCCGGAGCCGTCGGCGCTGTTTGCTGGAGCTGGGTCAATCCGGCCCGCAAGGACTCACCGAGACCAATTGACCAGCCCTTCGCTATGCACACGGACGCCGATGCTGGAATCCGTGGCATCACTGACTCAGCCTTTGCACCCACAACAACCGTAATCTGGGCACAACCGCCTTGCTCCAGAGCGTCGATCGCCCCCTCCAACCAGTTATAGGCAAGAGCTTTTGGGCCTCCATAGCGTCGGCCGGCGCCCGCAGCCATGACAAGCCCTTGAACCTCCAAATCGATTACACCTCTCTCTGAATCACACCGGCGAGTCCGGAGACTTTGATGTGCCCCGAGTTTCGTGGAGCCATCACTTACTGATTTGAGAACTCCGCGATTCGCGTAGTCCGTGTTCACCGTAGTAGAACGTCTCGAGTTTGGCCGGTGGAACGTCTCCGCAGTGCTCGTAGAGGTGTCGGTGGTTGAACCAGTCCACCCACTCCAACTGAATATGATGCTCACTGAACAACCATGGTCGTACCGACGGCGTTGACCAGGCTGGAGGCATTGCCGGCGCCAACGTAGAGCCCGGCGAATCTTGTTGGTACGAAAGGAAAGAACACGACCCCGGAATGTGGAATCCGGCAGCATCCCGACTGCACACGGGCTGACCTGTCACATCCGGATACTGATTCGGTCGTGAAAACATGATCGGCGAACCGATCAGGCCGGCAGCGGCCTCTCATGCAAGATTGAGGTTAGCGAATCAGCGAATATGGCGGTAACCTGGGTAGATGTTTCCTTATTCGTCACGGCAACTGCCGTCAGATCAGGTGAGTCTATAATTTCAATGGTTTCAAGTTGTGGCAACTCCGACGAAAATGACGCCGGCAATAAGGCGACACCCATGTCGGCGTGAGTCAATTGATAGATCAGCGAGATAGAGCCAGCCTCGATGGACGAGGTGTCGTTCACGCCGGCAAGCCGCAGAGCGCGGTCTGTCGCTACGCGCGTGTGATCCCCCGTCGGGAATTCGATCAATGTTTCCCCCTTTAGGTCAGCAAGTTTCACACTCTTGCGCGCAGCCAACTTATTTCGCGAAGATACAAAAAGCCTAAGTTTTTCCGCGCTCAGATGCTGCAGGATCAACTGTGATTGCGTTCGCGCCGGTGCCGACTGAATAATCCCCAAGTCCAGTTCACCACTGCGCACACCGTCAAGAATCGAACTATCGGATAGTTCGACCAAAGCGATTTTGGTCATCGGGAACTGCGCCAACACTCGGGCCACAGCGTCGGTGACCAATGAACTCGCGACCGAGTGATACATGCCAACGCGAAGGCTGCGGACCTGACCTCTATCGTTGTTGGCGACGTCGAAAGTCAGTTTGCGGATGGCGTTCTGAACAGAATGAGCGCGCTCAACGAAGACCCGTCCAGAGTCTGTGAGGGCCACACTTCTACTCGTACGATCGAACAAAATTACACCCAATTCGCGTTCCAAATCTTTGATCTGACTACTGAGTGCAGATTGAGCGATCCCTAGGCGCGCCGCAGCACGGCTGAAATGTCGCTCTTCTGCTACTGCGAGGGCATATCGAAGGTGACGAATTTCCAAGGCAAACCAACAATCAACTAGGAGTTTGACCAATTCAATATAGAGGAGGTCGGTGGCGTACAGATCGAGCGATTATCTCAATATACAGGTTCCAAAACACTTGGAACTGAGCAACTGGATGATTGAATGCGAATTTTTGTGCCATCGAATCAGGGGATGAATCCAGCGGGCGAGGAGATATTGCCAATTCCTGTGGATGAGTGAGTTTCAAGCAACCTCCGATCCAGTGCTTGCAGGCTCGGTCGCCCCGGCGCCGAGGGCGGCGATGTCGGTGGGTCGTTCGAGCAGTTTGCCCTTATGGAGGCTTATATCGTTTTACTGTTGGGCTTCCCAGCCCGGCGGCCCGCTAGGGTCGAAGGTGGGAGAGACCTGGTGAGCGCGGTTTCCGGTTGAGGATCAGCCTCGTGAACAGAGAGTGCGCCGACGGGCCTGCCCCGCCAACATGGCCCGTTTGAAGGGAATTGACGGACCAGGCAGACAGGCCCCGCCTGCTGCCCGGCCGCGTCGGATGACACGTAAGCATGGGCACACCTGGCGGCGGTGGCCAGCGACCAGCATCTGATCGCAGGACACCGACGGTCTCCACAGTGACTGCGACCAGACCGGTCGCGGGCACCACGGGATGCTCCCAGCGCCAAACATACTCACAGTGAGCCGCACCCGTGTGCCGTTGTGCCCGAACATGATCGCGGAGTTCCTTCCCGCCCTCTCGCCGACAGACTTGGTGGAGCCTGCCGATACCGAGGGACGTGCGGGGCAAACTTCCTCGGCCATCACCCCGAGCGCCCTGTCCGGCGAGCGCGGCGGGAAGGAACCACGAACCCATGACCTCCACGGGCACTAACCATTATCCCACCACTATCCGGGCTCGCGCCGGGATCGACTGCGCGATTACCGCCAACCACCAATGCGAACTCATCGAATACCGCGACGACGGCACCGAGAAGACAACGCGGGCAACAATTCCCAGTACAGCCGCCGGGATGGACGCCTTGACCCGGCTGCTCACAGACCACGATCATCGACATCGCGCAGGCCCGGGCGATCGTCCACCACGGAGCGCCCGACGAAAGAAGTCGTAGACCCAAACCCCTACGGCCACTTGCCATGCCCGGACGCAGTGCACAGTCGGCCTTGACAAACGTTAGGGAATCTCTTCGACTTTGTGCGGGCAATCAGCATGAAAACTGATGTGCGGCAGCCCGCTGTGTGCGGGTGCCGTGAAAGCGTATCCGTCTCGCGGAGTTCTCACGATTACGAAACCCACAGGCCTGGATTTTTCACGCGAAGCCGACTGACACGAGTGCCGAAACAGCGAAAGATGCACTCGCACTGCAATAATGGTGTTGCTTAAGACCCCAAAATCAGCAGAAACAGGTGCACCTCTCACATGCAGAATATCAACTGGTCCCACGGCCTCGACATCGAAGTCCGCGGCGACGACGTCGTCTCCCACACCGGAAGCGTCATGACCCGCATCCTCGCCGACAAAGTCGGCTTGACCGACGCCCTTTCCGTCACCTTGACCAGCGAAAACATGATCCACGACCGCGGCCGAGTGTTCACCGACCTCGCCGTCATGATCGCCGCCGGCGGAACCTCCATCTCCGATATCGAAGTCCTCGGCAACCAGAAACGCATCTTCGGCGATGTCGCATCGACGAGCACCGCGTGGCGCACCCTCGACGACATCGACACCGACAAACTGGCCCAGATCACCGCCGACCGCAACCAGGTCCGCGACAAGGTGTGGACGTTGATCTCCGGCCGCCACGGATCGATCCCGCCGACCCACACCTCGTACGGGAACATCGAGGACCTGATCGTCATCCGCATCGATGCCACCTTGATCGACTCGCACAGCGACAAAGACCTCGCTGCCGGTAATTTCAAGGGCGGCTACGGTTTCCACCCGCTTACCGCCTGGTGTGATAACACCGGCGAAGCTTTGGCGATCATGCCGAGAGCAGGTAACGCCGGCTCCAATACTGCCGCCGACCACATCGCGATCATCGACGCCGCCATCGCCGCGATCCCCGAAAAATACCGCCACAAACTGTTGATCACTATCGATATTGACATACTCAGTGAGCGCCGGCCGAGGCGGTTGCTCCGCTTCCACGTTTAAGGCTCTGGGATCCTTAGCTGTGCCGTGCCGAGGACGTTCGACCGGGCAGACACGAGGTCGCCCCGGCCAACTTCGACAGCAGCTGTTACGGCGCCAGCGAGGACTACGTCGCCTACCTGGAGCATCCAACCCTGCTCACGCGCAACGTTATGGAATGCGTCCAAGGCAGCCCACGGGTCGCCGAGGATCTCACTGGCCAGGCCGGCAGCAATGTGCTGGCCGTTTACGAACAGTTCGATCTCATGGTCAGTCAGGGGTGACAGTTCCGACGCCACGAGCCATGGACCCACGGCAAAACCAACCGCCGACGCATTGTCTGCAACCACGTCACCGACGCCGAACTTGGAATCGACGTAGCGCGAGTCAATGACCTCCACGGCCACCGCGACCCCGCTCACTGCCGACCGAAGGGCAGTCGCCGGTTCCTGCCGACAATCCACAGGCCGGTCGACGAGGAACGCAACTTCAGGCTCGGCGCGGGGATCGATGAGCGCCGACTGCCGGCCGGGTTCATCCGCGGTCCAGTCCATGGCGGAGGTCAGCTGGCCGACGATCACCTGCGAGACACCCATCCGGCGCATCTTCGAGGCGCTCGTGAAGCCAAGCTTCCACCCGGCGTGCGCCTCTCCCCTCTCAAGCCGACGCTCGATGAGTGCGCTCTGCACCTGGTAGGCGAGCTCAAGCGTCTCCACGCCCAGTGTTTCCACCGCCAAACCGTGCACAGCCGCGCCATCGAGACGGTCGGCAATGTCCTCGACTCGTGCATCCCCCCTGACTGCTCCCTCCTCCATGAGCTACTCCTTTGGTCCGCGGCAAGCGACCGCTCGCATTTCAAGCGCGCGATCAGCTCGAGAAGGCGCCCGGACCTCAACGGTGGTTTTGACCGGCCCGCCCGAGGGAAAGTCCCCGTTCCAAACCTCGTTGTATCCAGCAAAGTCATTCATGTTCACGAGGTAGGTGGTCATAGACACGAAATCGACCATGTCTATGTCTATGTCGAGGTCGAGACCTCGGAGCACAGTGACGATCTGGTCCAAAATGGCGCGGCCCTGGACGCGAACATCCAGAGTCATCGCCCCAAGTCGATCCCCATCTACTCCGGACACAGCGTTGTCCTGCTGGCGCGCCGAGGTCCCACTCAAAACGACAAACGGCCCCACCTCGCGTGCGTGCGGATCGTTCGCTCGCGGAGTGGCCAGCGTATCGATGTTGTCAGTCATGTGTCGTTCTCACTCTTCGTCAGTAGTCAGCTGTTGAGGGGGCCTCATGTTGTCCGCAGTCGTCAGTCCGGGTGCGAGGTGGACAGCTCCACAAGTCGGACAGGTTCTCGCGGCCTCGTCCTCGTTGAACTTGACCAGGGCGGCACGAACCTGGCTGCCGGTGTCGTCAAGTTCGAAGACCTCCTCACGGACGACACCTCCGCCACTGGCGCAGTACCAGTTGCGCTGAATTGCCCTTGTCGCGCGCTCGCTGGATGACGATGCGCCAGGACTTGTGCGGGCGCATCGGGTAGTGCGGGATCTCATTAAGTTGGTCTGACACAGATGTACGGTCACCCAACGGCGTTGCCTCACGTCCTGAACTGATTCGGCTGAGATCGCCGTTCTCATGAGACGGACTCCTCGGCGGTGTGATGGATGGTGCCCTCGGTCGCTCTTAGCGGTTCCCCACTGCCGCCCCAGCGAACGGCGATGATGTCGGCAGCGATACTCACCGCTGTCTCCTCGGGAGTACGACCTCCCAGGTCAAGGCCGATAGGGCTGGAGAGGCGGATCAACTTTTCCGGTGCCACCCCGACTTCGATGAGTCGGCGGAGCCGCTCCTCGTGTGTGCGCCGCGAACCCATCGCTCCGATGTATGCCGCGGGCAGATTCAGGGCTACCTGTAGCAGCGGGACGTCGAACTTAGGATCATGGGTCAGCACGGTGATGACTGTCCGTTGGTCGATCCGACCTTCCTCGTGCTGCGCGGCAAGGTACCGATGCGGCCAATCGACTACCACCTCGTCGGCTTCGGGAAAGCGTGCTCGCGTTGCAAACACAGGCCGTGCGTCACAAACCGTGACCTCGTATCCCAGGAAAGATCCCATCCGCGCCACTGCTGCGGCGAAGTCGATGGCTCCGAATACAAGCAGACGGGGGCGAGGCGCGAACGCCTGGACGAAAACGCGCAAACCTTCCCCGAGCCGTTCACCGTCCGGACCATAGGTCAGGATTCCGTGGTGGCCAGCGGCCAGCAGACCTAGGGCGTCATCTGTGACGGCCGCATCGATGCGATCACTGCCGAAGTTCCCGGTCGCCGTCACACCGGAATCGATGGATCGGAGGACTCGCCGCCGTCCGCGCCACCTACGATTGGGATGGTCGATGATGGTCGCGATAGCCACGGGACGACCGTTCGATACATCGTCGGCGACCTCGGCTAGCTCCGGGAAAGTGTTGCGGTCGATGCGCTCAACGAACACGTCGAGTTCACCGCCGCACGTGAGGCCGACTGCGAACGCATCTGTATCGGAGTAGCCGTAGTGCTCCAGCACCGGCTCACCGCCCTCGATCACCTCTCGGGCCAGCTCGTATACTGCACCCTCGACGCAGCCCCCAGAGACCGACCCGTAAACGGTTCCTTCAGGTCCGACCACCATGGCTGCGCCGGGTTCGCGCGGCGCCGACTTCGATGTCGCAACGACGGTGGCGAGGGATACGGACTCGCCGCTCTCCCACCAGGTGGTCAGCGCATCCAAGATCTCGCGCACAGGCCCAGCTCTCTTTCTCTCGTTATCGACCTCTCGTTATCGACCTCTCGTTATCGACCAACGACGCCCTCCATACGGTCCCGACGGAGCGGGTCGCCCCAGATTAACGCTCCATTCAGCCAGACTCGGGCGACCCGGCTTCCCGAGAGTTCCCCTATATCAGTCCTCGCGCTGAGCCGCCGGACTCGAAGCCGAGCGCCCGTGTGAAGCGGCTAGCGGCTCCGCCGAGAATTTTCGGCCGGCACGACAGCAGTTTCTATAGGGCCACGGACGGCGGACGCGGCTACGCGCTACCCGCCGAGCGATCAGCAGAATACGCCACTGAGCCGACTTGAGCGGTTAGCAGTGAACGTGGGAATTGCCTTTCGTCAGTCAGCGTGCTGGATTTGCTTCGCGCTCAACTGCTTCAACCGAGACTTCCGTGTCGGACCAGGTCAATTCGAGCGTTCCTCGCTTCTGCAGCTGGGCGATAAATTCGGCCGGGTCATAGTACACCTCCGGATCGACGAATCCACGACGTGGGCCTGACCCGTGCTTCGCAAGCAACTGTGCTCCAACTGCCGCACAGATGCCCGTCTGTCTGCCCGTGGCTGTATCGCCCCACTCCAAAGAGTGCGTGAGGTTGTAGATGCGGCGGACGGTCCGGCCATCCTGGGTGCCAAGGATCTCGACCTGAGTGAAGAGGAGGCACGGGTCGGTTCGGATGCCGCCCCACTTCTGCCAGATACGGGCTCGGGTGGCATCGATGGCCGTCGCACCTCCCATGCCGGGAAGCTCGACCGAATCAAGCAGACCGTACTTGTTGAGAACCCGTATGTCATTCATGAGTTCGACTGGCCAGGTCACACGCATCGCGCAGAACTTCAGCTCAGGGAAATGTTTCGGCAGCGTGCGCGGCTCGGTGTGGGAGACGAAGTAGACATGCTGCTTCCCGACGGGCTCAGGAAACTCTGCGACGCGAGACCCATCCATCGATGCGGCCCAGTGGTACCGCCCGTTCTGGAAATACTGTCGTGTCGCCGTATCGTCGGCCAGTTCCCACAAGACCGTGTCAAGCAGACCCGGAGAAGGTGCAATCGCACGCCACGTGACGCCCTGGATGTGCACCTCTTCGACCGTAGTGAACTCGCGGTGGGCGTGTGAGACAAGGACATTCGATAAGCCAGGACTTGAGCCCAACCCGGAGACCGCCGTGATGCCGGCTTCAGCGGCCGCACGCCGCTGCGCTTCAGTAGGTTCGGAGATGAGATCTGCGTAATTGACACCGGCCGCCAGAGCCAGGTCGATGACTTTGTCGAACAGGGTCAGACTCGTGCAGTTCATGAGCAGGTCAGCATCCGACAAGGCGTCGAGTACTGCAGCGCGGTCAGCAAGGTCGACTACCCGCCCCTCAACATGCCCACCATGGAGCTCTTCCACGAGCGCATCTAGCCGCTTCTTGTCCACATCAAGCAGGAGGAGGCTGCCGATGTCCGCGCATTCGGCGAGGTCACGGGAGATCCATGCACCTACTTCGCCTGCGGCGCCCAGCACCACAACCCGAGGACGTGACTGCTGACTATCGAAGGTGCTCATCAGAAGGCGATCTGATGCGAGAGCGACTGCTCGACGCGGTCATCGTTGCGAGCACTTACGGTCATGACTGACTCCCAGCTTTCGATCGATTGGAACGCACCCATTTTCTCCCAGATGGGATCCCCCGAACACCGGACGATTGTATGATGCGATCCCTACCGCATGAACATTTAGTTGGCGCAGAGCTGTTACCAACGTCCCGGAGTTCTGGCTCTAAGGACAAGAGGATGACGGCAGCCGAGAGGACGAGGAGTGACTGTCCCGAACGTGATGGCAAACCCGATGACTGGCCAGTTCCCACGCTCAGGCGAAGGACCACCAGCACGATCTATCCAGATGGGGCGGCATCGCGCGGCAGGTGTCCAAGGCGGAAGCGATAACTTTCGCCGCCTGGCAACAGCGCCTCATTTGGTCGGACGCTCACGGCCGGTGGCACGCCGTCGCACCCAGCTGATCACACGCGCGCCCCGACCCGAGCCGTCGACTATGACTCAGCAACTAGCCGACATCGCCGCCGTCGGACCTCAGCCCGAAGTGACCCACATCCCGCGATGCCCTCCATTAAGATTAAGTCTGCCCAACTGCGAAGACCCGTGGAGCGACCGTCACACAAACTTCATCGCGGAGTCGCTGGGTCGCGATCCAGCAGCTTCGTCGGGCTCCCACGAGCCGTGAAACCGCAATTCCTTCGTAAAAACCGGCCGCAGGCATGTGCGGGGGACCGATTTCGGCTCGTCGTCGTACGCTGGCGCGTCCGGAGGCCCTTCAAACGGTTCTTAGTATGGCGGGAGCCGAGACAAACATGATCACAATCAGGCAACTCATCGAGCATACCGAGCTCGGCTGTAGCCTCATCGCGGGTGCTACCGGGATCGACAGGCACCTCCGTTGGGCCCACAGCAGTGAGCTGGAAGATCCCACCCAATGGCTCAGAGGCAAGGAGCTACTAATGACGACCGGCCTGGCCATTCCCAAGGGAGCCAGCCTTCAGGTCGCGTACCTCCGTCGGTTGTTTGAGATTGGTGTCTCCGGAGTTGCCATCGGCGTCCGGATGCACGCCCCACCACTGACGCCCGAACTCCTTCAGGCAGCGGAAGATTTCAAGATCGCGCTCCTCGAGGTCGGTGGTGGAGTCCCTTTCATAGCCATCTCCGAGACGGTCGCCCTTGCCAATCATGACGCTCTGCACCGCCGGTTAACAACACATTTGCGCATCTATCAGGTGCTCGGTGAAGCCAGTCAGCAGTCGATGGCGACCGGCGAAATAGTACGTCGGCTTGAGCAAGTGACTGGGTTCCAGATTTGGGCAGTAACTCGCAGCTGGGAGTCCCTATTTGAAGACATCGGTCCCCCCCCGTTCACCATTGACCAATATTTGATTGACGAGGTGCTGGACAGCAGCCGTCCGATCATCCGTTTCCCAAAGGAGGTGCCGCTTTCCCCGCGCGATGCCACCGCCTATCTGCTCCCGGTGTACGTTCAGTTGCAGCCCGTAGGAGTCCTGGTCGCGCGGACTCGTAGTCAGCATGAGCCCGACCTCTTGTCGTTGCATCACGTCGTAACCATCCTGAGTCACATGATCAGCGACCTCCTTAAGCAACGGGAGCAGACCCGACGTGAGGGAAGTGAGCGGTTGTCGCGGATGCTGTACGAGTCAGAGCAGCAGCGCAACCACACCATTCATGAACTCTTTCCACGCACCGATCCGCGTGGCAAGTACTGCTTCGCCGTCGTAGCTCTCACGGAAAGCTCATGTGGCTGGAACGAGATCCACAACTACCTACTTGAGCACGGCTTCGAGCACTTCGTCACCAAGCGCGGCGAGCGAGGCGCAATTGTCGTCCGCCTCGGCAAGAAGACAACAGAGGATCTGGCCAGAGTACTGGCCGACAATCTGTCGAAGAGCACGATCGGCATAAGCGCCCCCACCGAAGGCAACACAGATCTGCTGGTCTGCCAACGACAGGCCCGTTGGGCGCTCCGCTCCGCGGTCGCTGCGGATCAGCCATTGGAGCGGTATGTCGACGCACCAGCACCACAGTGGTTGCCCCTGGAGTCCAGCGGCCTGGAACTAATCGCGGAGAAGATCCTCGGGCCTCTGGTTGCCTACGATGCGTCGCGCGACACCGAGCTGGTCCATACCCTGGTCACCTTTCTCGAGGAGAACCGTAGCTGGAAGGCAACGGCCGAGCGGTTGTTCATTCACCGGCAGACTCTGATCGGGCGGGTGGGCCGAATCGAGGACATCACCGGACGACATCTCACCTCAACTGAGGATGTTTGCGATCTCTGGCTGGCGATCAAGGCGCGTAGGATCCTTCAGCGGTCGGGCACGGAGGCGCTGGAGGACTGAGCTGGCTTGGCCGCAACGAGCCCAGGCCAGCCTATTCACTAAAGTCCGCGCCGCTGTGATGGATACCGACCATGTAACCGTCACTTGGATGTTGAGTGGCAAGGCCAGGAGAATTCATCAACCTCTGTGTTGCTTCGACCGTGATGTCGTCGGGCAGGGCGCGTCACCAGCGTTGGGCAGCGCTGCGATTGGTCTTCTCGACCACACCCTGTCTGGTTCCGGCACCCGCTGAGCAGATCGCTATCGAGACCCCTTAATGCTTCAAGCCGTCGACGAAGCTCGCCGTCACCCGGCCCGACTCCGGGTGGCACACGGTGGACATCCGATCGAACCGCCAGCGGGTCAGACCGCCGAGACGACGACTGACGCAGTCGAGACCGTCAACCAAGCGCAACGGGGTCATCGCCACCGCCAAGATCCCGCACCGAATGGGCCGCTAGTACTTCAGTCGCGTTTATTCTGAACGCGTCGGCAAAAGCGAGGACCGTTTCGGCGCACGATACCTTGATTCTTTCCGTGTGAGCGATGATGTGTGCGTGGCGCAGGTGCAGGAATGGGCGGACGGTCTGGCGGAGATCGATGCGCTGATCGGGCATCATTTCGCCAGGTCCGAGCCCCGCAAGCACGCGGTGGAATATGTACAAGGGTTGCTCTCGAGCGAGGAACGGAAGAACTCGTGGACCCTGTCCGAACACGCTGGCGACCGATTGCCGGACGGGATGCAACGACTGCTCTCCACTGCGGACTGGGATTCAGACGAGGTTCGCGACGACCTGCGTGACTACGTCATCTCTCATCTGGCGGATCGCTCCGGTGTGCTGATTCTCTACGAGACCGGTTCTTGAAGAAAGGCGCCCGCTCGGCCGGGGTGGCCCGCCAATACTCGGGGACCGCGGGGGCGTGTACGTAAATTACTGTCGGATTGATCTGCGGCGCGGGTCAGGTGACGGCAGGAAACTTGGGTATGTGTTTTCCGCGAGACTGTCTATCCGCTACCGAGTTGCGAGTCAAGTTCGCTCAGATCCTGCCGCATCTGGATGAACGCCGTCGTCGGCTTTACCTGGCCAGCGAGGCGATCGCGATGTGCCACGGCGGGACCACTGTGGTGGCCGCCGCATCCGGTGCCAGCACCGCCACCCTCGCGCGTGGTATCTCCGAACTGACTGCGACTCCCGCACCGACCGAGCGGTCCGGGCTTCAGGCGCCGGTCGCAAGCCGCTGGTGGTCACTGACACCGACCTGCTGCCGGCGCTGGAGGCGCTGATCGAGCCGCACACTCGCGGCGATCCGGTTTCTCCGCTGCGCTGGACCACACTGTCGCTGCGCGCCTTGGCTGCGGCCCTGACCGACCAGGGCCACCCGGTCAGCGCCACGACCGTCGGACACCTGCTGCACGCACTGGGCTACCGTCTGCAGGGCACTGCCAAGACCAACGAAGGCACCTGCCATCCCGACCGCGACGCGCAGTTCGCACACATCAACGCCACCGCTACCGCCTTCCTCGACGCCGGGCAGCCGGTCATCAGCATCGATACCAAGGCCAAGGAATGGATCGGCAACCGCGACCGTCCCGGACGCACCTGGCGTCCGGGCAAGAGCCCGATCACGGTGGACTGCCACACCTTCGTCACCGACGACCAGCCGGTGGTCATCCCCTACGGGATCTACGACATCGCTACCAACACGGGCTGGGCCAACGTCGGAACCGACCACGACACCGCCGAATTCGCAGTGGAGTCCATCCGCCGCTGGTGGCGGCACTGTGGGCGGGCAGAACACCCGGACGCAACCCGGCTGCTGATCACCGCGGACGCCGGCGGCTCCAACGATCCCCGCCGCTGGACATGGAAGAAGTACCTGCACTCCTTCGCCAGCGAGAGCGGCCTGCAGATCACGGTCTGCCACTACCCTCCAGGAACTTCGAAGTGGAACAAGATCGAGCACCGGATGTTCTGCCACATCACCACCAATTGGCGCGGACGACCGCTGACCAGTTATCAGGTCGCCATCGAGACCATCGCTGCGACAACCACGAGGACCGGGTTGACCATCGGCGCCGACCTGGACACCGGCAGCTACCCCCTCGGCAGCACCGTCACCCCCGCCGAGTTTCACGCCCTGCCTATCACACCCGAGCCGTTCCACGGAGACTGGAACTACACCGTAGCTCCCCGCGCACCCCACATCCTCCCGAGCAAGCCCCGACCCATCGCACACCCGATCCCGCCGTGACCCAGATGCTCACCGACGTGGATCCTGACCGGCATGTCGCGAGCAGACTTCGCGCGCCTGGCAGCGGTCTCGAAACCATATTGAGACGCCCTGGCCGAGGCGGCCTTCCACCGTCGCTTTCACCGCCCCCGCAGCTACCCGCATCCGCAAACCAGCAGCGTAGACCATTTCCACCGGCTCCTGACAGCCCTGCTGCGGCGGCGAAGGGCCGCCACCAGCACACTCCTGGCCGAACTACTCGGCGTTACACGCACCAACCTTGTCCAACCAGTTCCAGGACGGCCACCGGATCCTCGACCTGCACCGGATCGACGTCTCACCGCTACCCGGATCACCCGCGCGCACCCTCGAACAACTGCAGGCACGCCTCACACCTGCCACCCGCGCCGCAGATCAACTCCGACAGTAATTTACGTACAAGCCCCGGGCCGGATCGAGAACTGCCAGATTGGGCCTGCTCGACGAACGGATCAACCTCCTCGGCGGGCAGGCAGGTAGCTGGCGGCGAGTCCGCGGATGTCGTCGACAGTGGGTGATTCGTCGAACTCCGCCGGACTGAGTATGTCAATCCCATTCAGGTCCAGTGGGGCGGGGCAAGTTCTAACACTGGTTGCAACACCTGACTATTTTCAGGAGTTATGTTGGCAACCGCTCGAATCTCGCAGAAGATGGCCGGCGCAGCCGGGAAAACAGCAGAACGCGCCCGTTACATTCAGCTGACCAAGCAAGGGCTGAACAACTCGGAAATTTGCCGGCAACTCGGGATCGGCCGCAAGACCGGCTGCAAATGGCGAAACGGTCATTCCACACGCTCATTGCCGCGTTCGCGAACATTCCAGTGCAATTGCGGACGTCGATCACCTGGGATCAAGGTTGGGAGATGTCGTTGCACGAACAGATCACAGCGGCTACCGGGGCGCGGATCTATTTCTGTGACCCGCATTCGCCGTGGCAGCGCGGTACGAATGAGAACACGAATCGGCTGCTGGAGTGGTCCCCGAAAGTTGGACTCTTAATGGAACCTTATGCGATGGCGGGTGTTTGGGTGCGGTACTCGTCGGGGCTGAGGTAGCCGAGTCGCTGTTGAATGCGGGTGGTGTTCCACCATCGCAGGTAGTTGGTCAGCCCTGTGTGAAACTCGTCGAGAGTTCCGGGTTTCTGGATGCGGAACCATTCCTCCTTGAGGTGGCTGAAGAATCCTTCCATGACGGCGTTGTCGAGGCAGGTGCCTTTGCGGGACATTGACTGGGTGAGCCCTGCTTCGCGCAATGTGTCCCTCCAGAGGGTGTGTCGGTACTGAAATCCTTGGTCGGAGTGGACAAGTGGTTTCTCACCAGCATCGAGGGTGTCGATTGCCATACGGAGGCTGTCGTTGACCATCTTCACGCTCGGAGAGGGCCCGGCCGTCGCCGAGATGATTCGGTTGTCATGAAGATCGAGGATGGGCGAAAGGTAGACCTTGGAACTGCCGACGTTGAACTCGGTTACGTCCGTGGCCCACTTGGTGTGCCTGAATTCGGTGGCGAATTGACGGTTCAACACGTTATCGGCTGCCTCGCCAACCTCGCCGCGGAAGGAGTTGTACCGTTTGCGACGACGCACCGGGCAGGCCAGCCCGAGCTCGCGCATGAGTTTGAGCACGGTCTTCTTCGACACCTTCCACCCCTGTCTGAGCAGGACGCAGAGGATGCGCCGGTGCCCGTATGCACTGTTAGCCGCCTCGAATGCACCACGAATGGCCTCTTTGATATCGGTTCGGGTGTCCCCGCGACCGAGCCGGCGCCGGTGGTCGTAGAACGTCGACCGGGGAAGGTCCGCGATCTGCAGCAAGAGGCGTAGCGGAAACTGCGCCTTGAGGTCGTCGACAGCTCGAACTTTCAGCGTCGTTCCTGCGACCTCAAGGCCCGCAATTTTCCCAGATACGCGACCTCGGCGCGAAGTCGTTCGTTCTCCGTGCGCAGTGTCTCGAGCTCGCTTTTCGGAGGGGAATCCCCGCGATCGACAGGTGGCCTGCCACGTCTTTTCGGGCGTAGCCCGTCCTCGCCATCACGTCGATAGATGACCGTCCAATTCGCTACCGTTGTGGGCGAGGGCAAGTCGTACTCTTCGGCCAGAGCCCTTCCGGACTCACCGTTGACATGGCGACGCACGATCGCGAGTTTGGTCTCGAAGTCGTACTGCCTGCGGTCTCTCGTCACCAGCGCACCTGCTCCCCGAAGTTGCCATCGTTGATACAACATTTGGACAGGGTTCGGGGCGAGGTCAAGCGAAATGGCCACGGACTTCGCCGTGTAGCCCTGTTCGAACAGTTCGAGCGCCGACACGGCGTCGGTGTGACTCAACGTGCTTTTCGAGTACATCTGACTACTCCCTGAAGAAGGATACCTAGATTCGGTGTCCAACTTTCGGGGTCCACTCCACTGCTTCGCGATTATTTCCCGAAACGCAGCGACCTGAACGTGCACGGCCCCCTCCGCCTCGCGGAGGTGGCTGTCGAGCTCAACAACCGTCCCCGGAAGATTCTCAGCTGGGACACCCCAGCTGACCGGTTCGCTAGGCTCATCAACGAACACCGATCACCGCCGTGTTGCGACGACTGTTAGAACTTGCCCCGTCACGGTGGTCTCGACTCAAGCTGTCATAAACACCGGACCTTCGACGCTGCCGTACCGGTACGGCGGCTTCTCGTCCTGGGTGACGAGGCTACAGCGGCCCGCGGCGCGGATCAGCCGCTCCTTCAGCGACTCACGCCCGGTCTAGGCGAACACGGGGCCGCCGGGTTCTTAGCCGTATCAGATGGGCACGGCGAGCGGTGCCCGCCTGTCGCGGTCGACTGCGATCATCCCTACGTGCACGTCGGCGAGGAACTTCTCGCGTTGTTCAGGGGTCATCGACAACTACGACATGTCAGTCTCCGCTTTGGTGTTCAGGTTTCGACGGTGGTGCGGGGTCGAGCAGTTGGGCGAGGTGTTGCGACGATCGGGTCGGGTCGAGTTGCCTCACCTGCATGTGGCAGCTGAATCCGTCGGTCAGCACGACTGCGTCTTCGGGACTTTCTCGCAGCGCGGGGGCGAGCGCCTGCTCCGCCACCTGCATGCTGAGCTTGTAGTGCTCGGCCTCGAACCCGAAGTTTCCTGCGACGCCGCAGCATCCGGTGGCCTCCCGCACCCGCGGCACCCCGACGGCCTGCAGCGCCTTCCTCTGGGCCGCCGCGCCAAACACCGCGTATTCGTGGCAGTGGGTCTGGACGGTGACGTCGTCGGGCAGCGGCACGCTCGGGGCCCATCCGGCCTCGGTGCGTTCGAGCACCGCGCCGGCGAAGCTCCGGATCCGGGCGGCGACGCGACGCGCGGCATCGGTGTGGACGAGTTCGGGCAAGTCCTTGCGGAACGCGGCGGCGCAGCTCGGTTCGAGGACAACGATGGGCCGATCGCTGCCGTCGTCGAGAATCTCCGCGGCCTTGGCGAGGGTCTTGGTGGCCTGCTTCAGCTGTCCGGTGGAGATCCAGGTGAGCCCGCAGCACACGTCACTGCGGCACTGCACGCTCAAACCCGCCTCGGCGAGCACCCGCGTCGCGGCGCCGATCACCTCGGGGCGAAACCCGCGCGTGAATGTGTCGGCGAGCAGCACGACGTCCGAGGTGCCGTTCTGCGACGTCTCCCCGACCTCCCGTCGGATCTGCTTGCGGGACGCGAACTCCGGCATCGATCGGTGCGGGGTGACACCGCCCAGCTTGGCCGCGACCGTCGCGAGCCGGCCGGCCGTCAGCCGGTTCACCACGAACGCCGAGCGTTCGGCGATCTTCAGCCACACCGGAAGCCAGCCGAGGGAGTAGTGCGACAGCGGACGTACCCGGCCGCGGTAGTGGTGGTCGAGGAATTCGGACTTGTAGGTGGCCATGTCGACGCCCACCGGGCAGTCGATGGAGCATGCCTTGCAGGACAGGCAAAGGTCGAGGGATTCCTTCACGTCCTCGGACCGCCAGCCGTCGGCGACGGTCGGCGAGTTGCGCACCATCTCCTGCAGTGCGCGGGCCCGGCCGCGGGTGGAGTCCTTCTCGTCGCCGGTCGCCCGGAAGCTGGGGCACATCACGCCGCCCCTCGACGCCCGGCAGCGGCCCACACCGATGCAGCCCTGGACGGCGTGGACGAACGGTGCAACCGGGACCTCGCTGGTAGGTGTGAGGTCGAATGTGGTCTGCCACGCCCGCGGATTCACGCCGTCGAGGGCGAGGCTGCCCAGTAGCGGCTCGGGGTCGACGATGCTGCCGGGGTTTAGCACGGCCGTTGGATCCCAGAGTCGTTTGAACGTGGCGAACGCCGCCATCATGGTGGGGGTGTACATGAGTGGCAGCAGCGCCGACCGCGCGCGACCGTCTCCGTGCTCCCCGGACATCGAGCCCCCGAATCGCACGCACAGTTCGGCGGCGCGGTGGATGAACCGCGACATCACGTCCCGGCCTTCGTCGGTGCGCTGGTCGAAGTTGATGCGGATGTGCATGCAGCCCGCGCCGAAGTGCCCATACATCACACCGGTGAGACCGAATTCGGCGAGCAACGCCTTGATGTCGACCAGGTAGTCGGCCAGCTGATCCGGTGCGACGGCGGAATCCTCCCAGCCCGTCCAGGATTCGCCGCCCGCGACGAGCCGGGCCGACAATCCAGCGCCGTCCTCCCGGACCCGCCACAGCGACGCGCGTTCCGCCGGATCCCCGACCACCCGCGAGTCGACAAGGCGTCCGGCCGCACGCAGCTTCGAGACCAGTTCGGCCCCACGCAGTTCGACCTCCGCCAGATCATCGCCGTCCAGGTCGACGTACAGCCACGCCTCACCGTCGGGCAGTCCCACGACGGAGTCTGCGCCGCGCAGGTGCCGCATGGTGTCGACGATCGCCGAGTCGATGCCTTCGATCGCAGCGGGCGAATAGTCAAGGATGATCGCGTTGTCGCGGGCCGCATCCACCAGATCGCGGTAGCCGAGGCACAGCAGCATCGCCGCGGGCGGCACCGGCACCAGCGCGACGGTCGCGGCCACGATCACCGCGCACGTACCCTCACTTCCCACCAGCGCGCGGGCCACGTCAAAGCCGTTCTCCGGCAGAAGGTTCGCGAGGTGAAATCCCGACACCTGCCGCGGAATCCGGCCGAGTTCGAGCCGGAAGTCGCCGAGATGCTCCTGCGTCAGCGCGCCCAGTCCGGCGGCGATCCGTGCGGCCTCGCTCACCGCAGATGGGTCTTCCGGGTCGGTGGCCCGCAGCCCGTCGCGTGTGGCGGTGAGCCGTTGCCCGGTGGCGGTCACCAGATCGAGTGAGACGATGTGATCGGACGTGCGACCGTAGCGCACGGAGTGGTTACCGCAGGCGTCGTTACCGATCGCTCCGCCTACGGTGGCCCGGGACTTGCTGGACGGGTCGGGCGCGAAGGTGAACGCGCCATCCGTCGCCATCTGCACGTTCTTCTGCAGATCTGTGAGGACGATGCCGGGTTCGACGACGCCGGTGCGGGCAGACGCGTCGACGGCCCGCACCGCGTTCATGTGCCGGGAAAAGTCGAGCACCACTCCCCTGCCGATCGCATTGCCCGCGAGCGAGGTGCCGCCGCCGCGGCTGGTGACGGGAATGCCTCGGTCGGTGCAGGCCCGGACGATCGACACCACATCGCGGGCGCTACGCGGAAACGCCACCGCCAACGGCGGCACCCGATAGTTCGAGGCGTCGAAGGAGTATTCGGCGCGCCGCCGCGATCCGGTATCAAGGTCGATGCCCAGGTCGGCGAGCTCGGCGCGCAGGTCGGCGGCGGGGTTCAGCTCAGCCACGCGTTGCCCTGTCCCTTCTTCTCGGAGTCAGCTACCGGAATTGCCTTCAGCGGGGCCATGGCTATGGTCCGCGGTGTGTGGGTGGGGTTTGGCTAGGTTTGGGGTGAACTGGCCATGGCCTCGCGAGCGCTGTCGATGAGGTCAAGGATCTTGCTCGGTCCTAGTGGAGTGCTGTGTACCTGCACGCCAAAGGGGCTGAGTGCGTCTGCAACGGCGTTAAGGATCGCTGCTGGGGTCGCGATGGTGCCGGATTCTCCGAGACCCTTGACCCCCCCGGGCCCTTCAGGAGCCGGGGTCTCAATGTGGCCCACGACGATGTTCGGCACCTCCATGGTCGACGGGTAGAGGTAGTCCAGAAGACTGGCCGACATTAAAACGCCGTCCTCGCTATAGGAGTGTTCCTCCAGCAAGGCGTCACCGATGCCTTGCGCGATCGCACCGGCCACCTGGCCCTCCACCACCATGGGGTTGAGTATGGTTCCGCAGTCCTCGACGGATATCACCTTCTCGACCTGAATCTTCCCGGTCTCGATGTCGACTTCGACCACCGCGACCACGCATCCGTTGCTGTAGCTGCCGGGAGGTGCTGCCGAGCTCACCACAGACAGCGCGCCCTCCTCTAGGTCCACGCTTGCGGCTCCACCGCCCCAGTAGACATACGCAGCGATCTCCGCGATGGTCTTGCCGAGCTTCGGAGCACCTCGCACAAACGCTTTTCCGTGGGAAATCTCCACATCGTCGACGCTTGCCTCAAGCATGTCGGCGGCAAGGGCCACCAGACGACGCTTCATCTCCCCAGCCGCCCGACCGATGGTAGCCGCCCCAATAATGGCGCTGCGGCTTGCGTATGTCCCACCCGAGTACGGGGTGCTTTTGGTATCACCCTGAATGATCCTGATGTCCTCGATACGTGCACCAATGCCGTCCGCGGCGAGCTGGGCGAAGGTCGTCTCGTGGCTTTGCCCCTGGGAATGCAGTCCGGACATAACATAGATTGAGCCGTCTGCCTGAATTGAAATTGACGCCGTGTCATAGTACTTGCCGGGGTACCCAAGCTCGGTGCCGACCCGAGCGCCGAAGCCGGTGGGTTCCACGTACGGGCTGACACCTACACCGACATACTTACCCTGTTTACGCTGCTCAGCCTGTCGGTCACGGATCCCGTGGTAGTCCGCCATCTCAGTTGCCATCTCGAGGGAACGGCGGTAGCTGCCGCCGTCGTAACAGGGACCGATCACCGTGTCGTAGGGATCGTCAGGGATGCAGTTCTGTAATCGCAGTTCGACGGGGTCGCGACCGATCGCCCTCGCGACGTCGTCTATCAGCACCTCACGAGCGGTCTGTCCAGCGGTCCAGCCCACTCCGCGGTAGACCCCAAGCGGCGCCTTGTTGGTGAGCGCGGTCTCAGAGACATAGCTCGCTGCTCTGATGTCGTAGACACCGGTCATGCAGTTCACCGCGCCCAGGGACTCGTGATGCGCCTGGAACGGAGGAATCGAGTACGCACCCGGGTCACTAAGTGTCCTGGCCCGCATGCCAAGGAAGGTCCCATCGGCTGCCACCGCGACTTCCATGTCGATGTCGATTTCCTTGGCGTGCGAGCTCGCGGCGAGGTTCTCGTAACGGTCCTCGACCCACTTTACCGGCCGACCAACGAGCCGGGAAACCGCCGGAATCACCACGTCTTCGGGATAGACACTGGCCTTGAGACCGAAAGCACCGCCGACTGCCGGCGTCGTGATCTCCAGCTTGGTCTCGGCTAGCCCCAAGGGTGCCGCGGTTAGGGCTCGAAGCAGATGAGGCATCTGCGTGGAGTTCCACACTCGCATGGTCGCGGTGCCCGCGTCCCAGTCCCCGATCACCCCGCGGGTTTCCAGCGGCAGCGCGCCAACCCGGCCGTGGTGGAAGGAGATCCCAACCACATGAGCAGCATCGGCGAACGCCTGCTCCACGTCGCCCCCAGATCGTTCGATATGAGCGATCCGGTTGTCCCCCAGGGACTCATGCAACACCGCGGCTCCCTGTGCGAGAGAGGCTCGGGTATTCGCAATCACAGGTAGCTCGTCGTACTCGACGTCCACGAGCTCGCAAGCGTCCTCCGCGATGTAGCGCGAGCTCGCCACGACGACCGCAACCGCCTCTCCGACGAAGCGCACCTTGTCATCAGCCAGGACGGCTCTCGCCATCGACTTCACCTCAGGGCGCGGACCCACCGCATGAATCGGACCGATCCCAACGAGGTCGCTCAGAGTGAAGACGCCCACGACACCGGGCAGCCGCCGCGCCTCCTCCACGTTGATCTGCAGCACCCGAGCATGGGCCAAGGGACTGCGCACGAACGCGGCATGCAGCATCCGCGGAAGCTCGACATCGTCCAGATAACGCGCAAGACCCCGCAACAGGCGCGGGTCCTCCGACCGGACGACTCGCGCCCCCACATACTGTCCAGCCGGCATGTCCTGGTCCCCAGTCATTGTTTTTCTCCTTCGACACCACGTGCGCGACAGGCCGCGTCTTTGACCGCGGCAACGATTCCGACGTATCCCGTGCACCGGCAGACGTTGCCGGAAAGGAAGTCGCGGATCTCCGACTCTGAGGGATCGTCGTTCTCGGCCAGCAGCGCCTCAGTCGCCATCAGGAATCCCGGAGTGCAAAAGCCACACTGCAAACCGTGACAGCGCCGGAACGACTCCTGAATGGGATGTAGTTCCTCACCGTTAGCGAGACTTTCGACGGTACGCACTTCCTCGCCCTGCACCTGCACCGCGAAGGTAATGCAAGACCGAACAAGCTTCCCGCCGATCGAGACCGTGCACGCACCACAGACACCCTGCTCACAGCCCACGTGAGTCCCGAACAGACCCAACTCGTGGCGTAGGAAGTCACTGAGCAGTGTACGAGTCGGAACCTCAGCCGACCTGTGCTCTCCATTGACAATAAGACTTACATGATGGAGGGGTTCGCGCGTCATAACGATCGTCCGTTCGTCGAGGGAATCCCGGCACATTCGGCCAGCGCACGTCGCACCAACGTCGCTGTCACGTTCCTGCGATACCGCGCGGACGCATGGCTGTCGTCGGACGGCCGGATCGCCCCGCGCACCTCTACCTCAGCATCTGCATGAGCCTGCGGGTCATCAACACGAGCACCCACAAGCACGGCCTCAGCAGAAGACATACGTAAGGGCACCTCGCCAGCGCCAAGAACCGAGATCCGTGCCGCCGCAATCCGATCCTGCTCGTCCAGGTCAACAACCACAGCTGCGCCCACAATCGCGAAGTCGCCGTGCCGCCGAGCAACCTCCTGAAACGCCGATCGTCGGCGATCCGTGTCAGGCGCAGGCGGAACGTAGATCTCGGTCAGCATCTCATCAGCCTCCAGGGCCGTCGTAAAAAACGACCTAAAGAACGACTCAGCCTCAACCCGACGCTCCCCACGCGGCCCATCGATAATCATCTCCGCGCCCAGAGCAAGCCACACCGCCGGAAGCTCCGCAGCCGGATCCGCGTGAGCTGTGCTCCCGCACAACGTCCCGCTGCTCCTGATCGCCTCATGGCCCACCCACTTCAAAGCCTGACCAATCAGAGGAGACGCAGTCCTAACCTCCGCCGCACGCAGCGCATCACTATGTCGCACACTGCACCCGAAACGAATCCCAGAACCATCCACGACGATTCGATCCGAACCCGGAATATGACAGACATCAATCAGCGCACTCGGACGGGCAAGCCTGAAGTTCATCAGCGGGATCAGACTCTGCCCTCCCGCAAGAATCTTGGCATCATCACCCTCCAACGCCAGAACCTCCAGAGCATGCTCCGTCGACTCAGCAATATGAAACGCGAAACTATCAGGCTTCACCACAAACTCACTTCTCGAGGAAACTCAAACCTAAAACTCCACATCATCGCGCGCCTCGACGAACCCAGGCGTCAATGCCAACGGCAGTGAGTAGGACCGCCCCGAAGACGACCCGCTGGTAGACGATGTCGACGTGGAGCAAGTTGAATCCATTCTGGATCAATGCCAGCACGTAAATGCCGACCACCGTGCGCCAGACGGCTCCAGCGCCACCAAGGATTGATGTTCCTCCGATCACCACGGCTGCGATCGCATTCATCACGAGGTCAGTCCCGCCCGCATTGGCCTGACCTGTGCCCACCCGTGACGCGGCGATCACCCCTGCCAGTCCGGCGAGAGCGCCACCGACGACGTAGGCACTAGACCGCAGTGCGTTGACTCGCAGACCCGATAGCCTCGCCGCCTCCGAGTTACCGCCGACCGCGTAGAGGTACCGTCCCCAGGTCGTGCGGTGCAGAGCCACACTGAGGACGAGGACGACCAGGGCCAGCACCACCACAGCATTCCGGACGCCAAAGATCTGGCCCTGGCCCAGCGTCGTGAAGCGCTCATCGACCACGGACATCAACTTGCCGCCGGAGATAGCGAGCGCGAGACCGGTGATGATTACGCTCGTCGCCAAGGTCGCGATCAAAGCGTTTATTCGGCCGGTGGTGGTGAGAACACCATTCACTAACCCAATCAGGGCCCCGCACACGACCCCGCTCAGCAAGCCAACGACAACATCTACCTCAAGCGAGACTTTGGCCGCCACGACTCCAGCGAGACCGAATGTCGCGCCCACCGAGAGGTCGAACCCGCCGGCGATGAACACCAGTGTGGTGCCGCAGGCAACGATGCCGAGGGCTGCCCATTGGTCGGCGATGTTGAGCAGGTTCGCTTGCGTCAGGAAAGCCGGCGAGCTGATTGAGAGCGTGACGAAGAGTGCGAAGAAGGTGACCAAGATCCCGAGGTCACGCAACGACGTCAAACTAGATTTTTTTCGAACTTCTCTGGGCAGAACTGAAACGGCAGTGTTCATGAGACTTCCTCGGTTCATGAGACTTCCTCGCGAAATTTGAGGTCTTCGTAGTTGTGCGGATGTTGATCACGAAGGGAGAGACCGCCAGCGGCCGCCCCTAATGCAGCTTGTACAACGCGGTCCTCGCTCACGTCGTCCCCAGTGAGCTCTTCGATGACTCGTCCTCTCCTCATGACGAGCACCCGGTGCGCCAGCCCGACAACTTCCTCGTGTTCAGAGGAGACTAGGACGACCGCGACTCCTGTCGCGGCGATGTCGGCGATGAGTTGGTGGATGACGGCCTTCGCTCCGACATCGACTCCTCGGGTCGGCTCGTCGATCAGCAGGACACGTGCCCCGAAGGCGATCCACTTGGCGAAAAGGACCTTCTGCTGGTTTCCACCAGACAGTGCTAAGACCGGCGCCTCTCCGTCAAGCGTGCGAACGTCGAGCTGGTTACTGAGCATTTCGGTAGTCAGGGCCTCTTTGCGTCTGGCAACGAAGCCGCAGCGACTGTGTTTCGGCAAACTCGCCAGTGTGACGTTGTCCCGGATCGGCCGCCCCATCACGAGGCCTTGGTCCTTGCGACTCTCGGGCACCATGCCAATTCCGCGCTTCATGGCATGCCGTGGGTGCGTCAGGCGTACCGGTAGCCCGTCCACCTTGACCTCACCCTTCGGATGGTCAGCCCCGAATATTGCGCGCAACACCTCACTGCGCCCCGAGCCCATGAGGCCGGCCAGGCCCACGATCTCTCCCGCCCGTACGTCAAACGAGACGTCGTCGAACGCGCCGGTGCGGCTGAGGCCGCGAACCGACAGAACTGCTGACGTCGTCAATGGAACGTCGGGTTTGTTGGGCATGGACAGGTCGACGTGATCCCCGATCATCGATTCCACAAGCGACTCGGCGGTCTCGGCCGCGGCCTCAGCCGATCGAATATGCTCGCCGTCCTTTAGCCCGGATCCACCGATGGACCGGGCCGGGATGGGTTGATCGTCGGCGCCGCGGAGTGAGGATGCCGGGGCGCGAGGGTCCGCCGGACCTCGCTGTCCGGGGTGTTCCACGGTGTTCTTCGTCGCGCCGCTCTCGCTGCTGGGTGGTCAGGCCGCGAGGGCTGGCGGCGGGTCGCTGACTCGGTCGAACAGCGCCGTCCAGGCGAACTCCCACGGCCAAGATTCCGGCAGGTGCAGGGTGACCCGGCGTGCTGAGGTTGCGACCCGCCCTGGCACGGTGATCAGCTTGCGACGGATGGTCGCAGTGGTCGCCTTCGCGAGTTGCGGGTCGCTCAGGCTGGCGGCGGCTCGGGTGAGGTTGAACGCCATCACGGCCAACACGAGCCAGGCGGCGTTCGCGGTGAACACCCCGGACGGCAGGTGTGCCAGCGCCGAGCTCTTGAGGTCAGCGTGGACCTGCTCGATGACTGCGTGATGACGGTGCGTCTTGTCGGCGGCGACGGTGCCGAGCACTTCGGGGTCGGTGGTGGTGAAGAAGGCGTGGAAGCGCCAGGTGTCGAACAGGGTGTCCTGGCCGGCGGCCTTGTTCTTCTCGGCGTTGAAGTCGGGGATCCTGCGAACCACGAGCCGGCCAGGGACGTGGTCGGTCTTCTTCTGTGCGGCGAACGCGGTGAAGTCGATCTCGGCGACCTCGGCGCGGGAGATCCACCGCTGACCGGCCTCGTCGAAGACAGCGTCGGTGTACTCGATCGTGGTCCACGCATCCTCGCTGATCGCTGCGATCGCGGCCTTGACCCGCTTGTCCATCCGCACGGTCACCGACACTGCGGCCCCACCAGCCAGCGCGGCGTGGACTGGTCCGCGACCGTAGAACGCCGAGTCCATCCGCACCAGGACCGGGTGGGCCTTGTCGAGCAGCCGGCGGGCCGTTCTCACCGCGTCGCCCACCAGTCGCTTGGCGCCGCGGGGTGAGGCGGTCGAGCCCTTGCGGAGCCGTTGGGCCACCACCACCGACGCCGACGTGGCACTCGTGAGGGTGGCCAGCAGCGCGTTGAGCCCACGGACTCCGGAGTAGCCGAAGCCGGCGCCCTGCTTGGCGTGGCCGTGGACCTCGATGATGGTGTCGTCGACATCGAGCAACGCGTACCCCCGAT
Source organism: Propionibacteriaceae bacterium (assembly GCA_044225235.1). Classification (GTDB taxonomy): domain Bacteria; phylum Actinomycetota; class Actinomycetes; order Propionibacteriales; family Propionibacteriaceae; genus Microlunatus. Next base: position 30,310 of record JBGAIX010000016.1, read on the forward strand.
CCACCACGGTGTCGGTGCCGCTGGCTACGGGGCCGCCCGACGCTCGGAGCAGCCCGGTGAGGCCGGCCAGTGCGATCAGGAACCTCGAGGCGACCGCGTCGAGCTGACGCACGTGCCCGAAGGTGAACGCCCGCAGGAACGACCCAAGCGTCGAGGGCGCGTACGCGCGGGCGAAGACCCGTCCCATCCCGCCGTGGCGCAGCAACGCCATGTCATCGATGCTGTCCGCGCCCGCGACCATCCCGCCCACCAGCGAGGCGACCTTCAACCCCGCGTTCGCCCCCTTGTCCGTCGGCACGCTCAGGTGCTCATTCGCCAGGTCCCGCAGGCCGGCGGACTCGGCCAATGCGAGCGCCGGAACCAGGCCTGCGGCCGACACGAGATTCGGGTCATCGAAGACCGCCGAGGTCGATCGAAGCGTGTGAGAGAGTTTCACCTCAGAGATGCCCTTGCTGTTGGTGTGAATCGTTGCCTCAAGAACTCCGATTCTCCCGCCCAGCAAGGGCATTCTCGTTCTACGCCACGCTCACCCACCCAAGCTCATCGGTGGATCCGGGCTTACTGCCCACGAGCTCGAGCGCTGCCTCGAGCCGCGCGGACGCCAACGGGCAGCATCGAGCGCAAGCCGCTATCGATGCCGGCGTACGCCGGCTCCTGGTCGAGACCTGCGAGGGCTACTCCCCGCGCCCGGCACCGCGCTGATTCAGCCGCCACGACCCACATCAGCGTGCGAGCACACCGAGGGCTGGCTGACCCGCTGGGGGGCTGCCGCAGCCCGGCCAGCAGGAGTCCAGTCAGAAGCCTCGGTTGCTCGGGTGTACGGCGGCGGCTGCAACCTGCCTCAGCTCGTCGACCGTCAGCAGATTGCGCCGACGTCCGCCACGCCGAACCACGGCGTGCCAGATCGGCTCGTAGACCTCGAGCATCCGCTGGTACATCCCCAGCCAGGGCATGTGGGAGTTACCTCGGTCGTTCTTCTCCGAGAACACCTCAGCCTGCTCCTGCCACCGTTCTCCATCGGAGACGAGCCACCGGGCGTAGCCAAGCAGCCGGCTCTCAAAGTCGTCGCTCAGGTCGAAACCACGGAACGTCAGCGTCCGGACCTCGTCCTCGGACAGTTGGTCCGCAACGTCCTCGACGCTGTACTTCAAGACCCGGAACATGTCGAGGAGGTCCATCACGAGGCCGCAGTCGCGGCGAGTGAGCTCGGGCTCCATGGCGTAGAACTCCATGTCGTACTCCTTGGTCCAGCCCTCCTCGAGCGCCTCCGCCCGATCGAGCTGGTACGCGGTGTCGCCGTCATGCCCCAGGCGCTCGTCCTCGGTCTTCTCCTCGACCAGGCGCGCGAGAATCTTGTGCAGCAGCGCGAGCTGCTTCCGGTCGACAGGAGTCATGCTCTCGGGGACCACGCGACGCCGCGGCTCCGCTCGGTCGTCCCGATCGAACAGCCCGTCGATCAGAGACCGGAGCAGGTCGCTGACACTCACCCCCCTCCCCTCGGCCAAGGCCTGCAACTGATCCCGGACCGGGTCATCAACCCGGAGAGTGATCGTGGCCATCCGTCCTCCTAATGTAGTGCGTATGTCATGGCGTATTACGTACGACGCCACTCTAGCATGACGGCCCTCGGGTGGGTTGGCGGTCGGGCGCGACCCGGGCGGCCTCGCAGCCTCCCTTGCGTCTGAACTAGCCTTGGCGTATGTCGAACACACGTCCTGCATCTCTGCTTGAGTGCAGTTGACGCTCAGCCGCCGATGAGCTCCTTGAGCGGATGCGGGTCGGTGTCCACGGCCTGCTGGAGCAGCCGGTAGAAAAGCATCCCCCGCGCCTTGGACTTGCGCCGGTTGAACCGGAAGGTGAACTCGTCGAGGTAGTAGGGCAGGTGTCGGGCGGTGAGCCGGTAGTGGAGGGTGCCCGCGGTCCATCGCTTGAGGAGTGAGGAGACCAGGTGCGGCCCGGGCATGACTGTGTCGCGGTCCTTGGCTGTGTAGGCCTTCGTTGCCTCGTGGAGGTAGCCGCGCTCGGCGAACCGCTGGAACATCCGCGCGCCGTCGGTGCGCACCGTGGAGCCCGGTTCGATGACCTCGCAGCCGAAGTCGATCATGTCGAGCTTCCCTGGCCCATCAGCCACCTCGAGACGGACCCGGCCAAGACGCCCGCGGTCGTCACGTTCCACGGCGATGGTGATTGGCACCTTGTCGCTTGATGCGCCCTGTTTGCCAGTACTGCGGCCCCCGAGGAAGCTCTGGTCGAACTCGACGGTGCCGCTCAACATCTCCCGATCCGGGCGGACCATGGCCCGTCGCATCTTGTGCAGCCACGCCCAGGCAGTCTCATACGACCCGAAGCCGAGCGCCTGCTGCAGGCCGGCGGCGGACATCCCGTTCTTCTGCGAGGTCACGAACCACACCGCAGCGAACCACGTCGACAGCGGCGTGTGGGAGCGGTGGAAGATCGTGCCCGCGGTGACCGAGGTCTTCACCGAGCAGTCTGCGCACATCCACAGGCCTTTGCCGGTGCGCCAAGCCGTCCCGCCGCCGCAGCGCGGACACGCGAAGCCGTCCGGCCAGCGCAGCCCGGCGAGATAGTCGATGCAGGCGGCGTCGTCGGGGAACCACTGCTTGAACTCCTGGAACGTCCGCGGGTAGTCCACGCCGCCGACCGGGTGTCGGTTCTCCACGCCGAAGACGCTACTGCACTCAAGCAGAGATCCAGGACACACGTTCGACCGCGCCGGGAGGAAGGGTGGCGGTCGAGACGACCGCGTCGTTCCCCAACCCCGCCCAGGACTACTTCGAGGGCCACCTGTCCCTCGACCGCCACCTGGTGCGCCGACCCATCTCGACCTTCGTGCTTCGCGTGAGCTCGGACGCGCTGGCCAGCATGGGAATCCATGCCGGCGACGAGCTCCTCGTCGACCGCGCCCTGGCCCCGGCCCCCGGCCGCGTGCTCGTCGTCGTTGTCGACAACGAGCGCCGCCTCGGCCGGTTCGACATAGTGGACGGGCAGGCTGTCCTCGCCACCGACCTCGAGCAGATCCCCCTCACATCCGCCGTCGAGCCCTGGGGCGTCGCCACGGTACTGCTCCACCACCTCCCGCTCGGCCCCGCGGGCGACCGCGAACGCCGAAACGTCGCCAGGTAGCCCAATGACGCGTTACACCTGGGGCAGGGCCAACACCGCGGCGCCGATCGCCCTCGTCGATGTCCGCTCCATGTTCGTCTCCGTCGAGCGCGTCCTCGACCCGACGCTGCGCGACCGCGCCGTCATCGTGCTGTCCAACAACGACGGCTGCGCCGTCGCCCGCTCGGATGAGGCCAAGGCCCTCGGCGTGCAGATGGGCGACCCGTGGTTCCAGCTCCGAGAGAAGCCACACCTGGTCGACCTCGTCGCCAAATCGAGCAACTACGAGGAGTACGGCGCCTTCTCCAGCAGGTTCCACGAGACCGTCGCGAGCGTCGCGGCCACCACCGAGACCTACTCGGTCGACGAGGCCTTCGTGGGCCTCCCGCGCGCCGCGCCGGCCGAGGCAGCAGCCGAGATCCAGGCACGAGTGCGCCAGTGGACCGGCCTGCCCACCGCGGCCGGGCTCGGGCCGACCAAGACACTGGCGAAGGTCGCCCAGCGGCACGCCAAGACGATCGGGCGGCCGCTCGTCGACCTGACCAGCTGGTCATCCGACGACGTCGGAGATCTCCTCTCCGCCACTCCGGTCTCCGAGGTGTGGGGTATCGGGTCGCGTCTCACGGCCGGCCTTGCCGGCCTCGGTGTCCACACCGCTGCGGACCTTGCCCTTGCCGACCCCGGCGTACTGCGGCGGCGCTGGTCGGTCGTCCTCGAGCGCACCGCTCGTGAGCTCGCCGGCGTGCCTTGCATGCCCGTCGGGTTCACACCAAAAGACCGACAGCAGCTGATGTACTCCCGCATGCTCGGGGCCACGGTCAGCACCTCGGCGGAGATGCGTAGTGTGCTCGCCCAGTACGCGGCCGCGGCCGCCCGGCGTCTACGCTCGCACGGCCTCGACTCCGCACTGATGCAGGTGTGGATCAGCAGCAGCCGATTCCGTGACGACGTCGCCCACCACACCGCCTCCGTCGCCTTCGACCCACCGACCAGCGACCCGCTCAGGCTCATCGCCGGTGCTCGCGCGGTACTCCCGAAGATGCGGGAGGGCTGGCCCTACAACCGCGCCGGAATCCTGCTCACCGGACTGTCGCCGACCGGCGCCACCCCCCAGCTCTGGCCCGGCGAGGCCCCGTCGCGCCTTCGGCTCGTGGCTGCCGTCGACGAGATCACCGCCCGGTATGGCCGCAGGGTGCTCGGCTGGGGGCCGACCGGGCTGCGTGACCGGCAGAGATGGGACATGCGACGTGAACGGCTCTCCCCCGCCGGCACCACCAAGTGGGAGCAGCTCCTCACCGTCCGCTGACGCAGACCCGGGAATGGTTCAGGTCTGGGCGTACTCCGGCCGGGCGGGCGACCCATTCAGCCCGCAAGCGCTGCGCGCAGTGAGGCCGCGACGCGGCTGAGGCGCTCATAGTCGACCGTGGCGGGTGTGTCCGTGTCGCGGTGGTAGTTCGGGCTCCGCATCGTCGCTGTCGCGGTCATGAAGACCGCTGGGATACGCCGCCGCCAGAACGGCGCGTGATCGGAACGGTCCAGGTCAATCAGCAGCGGACTCAGGTAGCGGGTGAAACCTTGGCCGCGGCCGTTCCAACGCCGATCACGCAGCAGCACCGCAGGGAGGCCGGCCGCGGTCGCGGCGTGCTCCCACGCCCGCGCGAACGACTCCGACGAGCGTCGGTGGACAGCCAGGAGGAAGTCGCCACGTCGTTCCGTGCCCTTCAGCTGGCGCGCGACGCGGGGGAACATCACGCCGAAGCCGGGTGGCATCCGCTGGGACCCCGGCCGGTCGTCGAAGTACCCGACCGCATCAAGCACGACCGCCAGTCCCGGCCGCGGCAGTGTCCTGGCGAGCTCCCGTGCGCCCAGGTGCATGAGCTCCTCGAGGTCGACCAGCGCGATGACCACGCGATGGTCCCGCTCACCCAGCTGCCGAGCGACCTCGAGCGCTACCGCCACACCCGAGGCGTTGTCGTCAGCACCGACGCTGGAGCGGACGGTGTCCAGGTGCGCGATCAGCAGCGTGTCGCCGGCCTGGGGGCCGTCCCGGCCGGGGCCAAAGGCCAACAGGTTCACGCCCACCAGTCCCGAGAGCCACCGCATCGCCAGGGGCGAGGTCGGGTGGCCAGCGTCGGAGTACCGCAGGGCGGGGCGGGGCCGAAAGGGACGCTCTTCGACCGACCAGCCCACCTCCTCCAGCTGGTGCCGACAGTGGGCCCGTGCCGCCTCCAGACTCCCGGGGACGTCACGGTGGCGAGGGGTCACGCAGAGCGCTTCGACGTCGCGCCGCAGGCGGGCGACCGTGGCCGGCGCGCTCACTTCGTGGCTCACCAGCCCGCTCCCACGAGAAGGCCCATCCAGGCACCCAGGACCAGGAACGGTCCCAGCGAGACCTCATCGCCTCGCAGCGGACGGCGGGTCACGACCCAACGCACGAGGACGTAGAGCAACGCCAGGACCAAGGCCCCGTAGATGCCAACAACGAACGCCTGCCAGTCAAGCCGCGCCGTCACGAGGCCGACCAGCGCGGCGAGTCGTACGTCGCCGAACCCAAGGCCCGCACCGAGGAACCACAGCACCCAGAAGCCCGTCCTCGCGATGACGAGCCCGGCGGCGGCACGTACCAGCACCTCGAGGTGCCTGTTGCCGCCCACTCGACAACAAGTGCGGCCAGCACGACCAGCGTCGCGGGCACGACCAGGCGCCGCGGCAGGAGACGTGCTCGAGCGTCGATCACGGCCAACGCGTATCCGAGTGGCGCCAGCGGCACCAGGACCACGAGTAGCGGGTCGGCTCCCATCGCGGCCCCGAGGAGACCCGCGCCGACGACGGAGACGACGACGCCCACTGGCAGGAACCATCGCTCGGCCGCGATCGCGGCGTAGCTCACCGAGTCGGAGCCTCCGGCGGCGACGGCATCGCTCTCCCCCGCGTCGGCCGGCGCCGGTAGCCGCCGCACGAGTGTGGGCACGCCGCACGTCAAGACGCCCGCGATAGCGGCGCACGCGAGGGCAACGGTCCAGACAGACATGCTGCGTCTACCGGCTCAGGTGTTCCAGCCGTCGCGCGATTCCAGATGCGCGAACGGCCGCGCCGTCGGGTCGGCTCCATCGTCTGTACGCCGCGACGCCACTCCGACCCGTTGCCGCGACATTCCCAGCAGCTCCCCGAGCTTCGCCAGCGACAGGTTCGCCTGAGTCCGCAGGTAGATCAGCGTCGATGTGCGTAGGTCGGCGTTGCGCTTCGTCAGCTCGGCCAGGTGATCGTGCAGCACGATGGTGAGCTGGGCGACGCCTTCCGGCCCTCCGTATCGGTCCGACCAGCCCGGCTCCGCCTTCGCGGCCGCGTCAAGGAAGGTTGCCGGGTCGCGGAGCACCTCAGCCACGACCTCGGGAGGCGCGGCGGTCACATCGGCGGGCTGCATACTGCTGACCCTAATGGCGCCGGAGGCGGCTCGGCGGCGGGCTATGTCAGCCTCAACGGCGTCCATCCGGGCCTTGGATTCCGCGAGCTGCTGCGAACGAACCCCGTCGAGGGCGGCGTGGTGCCAGCATGCGCGCATGCCGTTCTCGGTCTTCGTGATCGCGGGCTCGTCGCACCAGGCGCAAGGCGGCACGAACTCGACCGTGGCCTCGCTCATGAGCACCCGCTCCCGGGGTCGACGACGTCGCCGCAGCCGGCACCAAGATCCGTGCCGGTCGTGAGGCCGTAGGTAGCCCAGAGCATCGACTGCGACTGGTCGGCATCCAAGGCCTGGCGCTCGGATTCTCGACGCGCTGCCGCCGACGTCGACGTGGCCCGCTTTGTGGGCTCCGGCAGTCGCTCGGCCGGGGTGGCGTAGGTGGGCCAGGCCGCGGGCGGGCGCGGTGCCTCGAGCTCGCCACGGACCTCCTGTTCCAGGGCAAGACGCGCGGGCTCGGGCAGCCGGATCAGGTCGCCGAGCATCTCGCGGGCCCGCTCGTAGTACGTTCGGCGCTCCTCCGGCGAGGCGCCACCGTTCTTCGCCTGCCGCAATAGCCGCTGGACCTTCTTGATCCGGTCCCGCTCCCCCGGCTCGAACCGGGCGAGGCGCACACGCTCCGCGTGGTGCAGCGCCGCCTGCCACCTGGTCTCGGCAGTGCGAGTGGCCTGTGCGTACCGTTCCACGGCCTCGGCCGACTTGGGACGACGCGTCGCGGAGAGGTCCGCGGCCGCGCCCAGGGCCTCGATGAAGGCACTGGTCTTCGGCTCGGAGACATCTGAGAGCAGAGGGAACGAGAGCACCTTCTCGATGTCGTGCTGGAAGTCCATCCACTGCTCCCGGAGTCGGTCGTGACGTTGCACCGACTCCTTCCAGATCCGGTCCAGTCGGCCGGACTCGGCCGCGTCGCGAGCCATCGCCCGCCGCGCCTTGGTCGCGGTGACGTAGATCAGAGCCAGTAGCGCAGCCGCCCCCGCAACCCCAGCGACGACCCAGCCGACGGTCGACCAGTCGATGTCCGGCATCGCCGGCTCGGGCGCGGGGTTCTTCTCACTTTCCTCGTGCGCCGCGCCCATCGTGTCGACCAGATGTGGGAGGAGGAAGCTCGTGCCGCCGAGCACGAGGCCCCCGGCGATCATCGAGCCGCCATATCCCCGGCTTGAGTTGAAAGACGCGCAGAACAGGCCGACGCCAACGCACACGAGGCTCAGGATCATCGCGACGTTCGTGAGCACGTTCAGGATCGGCTCCAGGCCGCTGGGGTCCATCAGTTCCCCCTTCCCGTGTTGGCCTGCTGCTGCGCGCGTCCGCACACGTCGATCAGCCGGTTCAGCTGTGTGTGCTCGCGTCCGCATACACACTCGCCGGACTCGACGGCACCGAGCAGGTAGGCGGTTGTCTTCGTGATCTCCTCGTCGAGCTCGACGAGGACGAGGGGAACCGCGGTCTCCGCTCGAACGATCGACTCAAGCGACAGCTCCCGGTGCAGGCGGGCCGCCTCGAGGAGCAGCCACGACTCGTGCCGGACGGCCGAGCAGAAACCTGGCTCGTCGACCTCGGCCGCCGCCGCGATGAGATGTCCCAGCTGCTGGCGATGACTGATCGAGAGGTCTTCAAGATCGTCCGTGGTGAAGTCGAGCTTGCTGGTCCGCGGGTCCAGCGCTTCCAGGAAGCTATACAGCCGCTGGGAGTACTCGGTGAGCATGTCGCGCCGCTCATCCTCGGTCAGCGCCGTGTGCCACGTCCGGTGCGCCCGCATGCCGACCAGCAGGTACACGATCCCGACCGTGACCATGCCGGCCGTCGCAACCGTGAACACCACGGTGATCAGGTCCTCGCCGCGACCCGTCTCTGCTGGGTCAGCCCACAGCCCGGACGACGTCAGCCACGAGAGAAGCAGCCAGCTGCACAGACCGACCGAGCCGCCCGTCAGGGGCGGTAGCCATGGTCGTGCGCCTCCGCACACGCGCATCCCGAGTTCGAGCACCCACTGCGCCGGGCGATCCCTTGTCTCCATGTCACATCACTCCGCTTTGATTTCCGATTCCCGAGATGTCGGCTGCTGCAGAGCCCGATGCGGAACGTCCAGCACCGTAACCCGCACCACCGCCAGCTTCCGTGCGACGGCGCTCCTGCGCGGTCAATCCCGCCCCCATGTCCACAGAAGCAACCGCGGCGCCGGAGGATCGGACAGGTGGCGAGCTGTGTGCGACGCCGAGCGCTCCAGGGTTGGCGACGCGCAGGAGCACGTCGGCATGGCAGGCCTCGTCGAGGCGGCATGTGCAGCCCAGCGGCCTGCCCGCGAGGTGGCGGGCGTACGTCGTCGACGCTGATGGGCAGTCGGCCGGCGAGGAGATCGTCCTCGAAGAGCCTGACCGCCTCAGCTCGGCCGACGTCGGCCACCTTGTGCGGGTTGCCCCACCGGCTCCCGCGCGTCACGGACGCGCCTCCAAGGGGCATCCGGTAGCCCGCGCGCCGCGAGAGCTGGAACCGCGGCGGCCTGCTCATCGTCGCTCCCCCACCGCGGCCGGCCATGGAGACGGGCGCGCGTCCCCGGGCAGGTAGAGCGGATGCCGGGGGGCGCCGCTCTTCGTCAGACCCAGGGCGGTGAACCGGTCAGCGCCGGGCATGTCACCCCCGACGAATACCGACGGATCCTCGACGCCGTCCCAGACAAGTACCGGCTCATGGTCCAGGTCGCCGTCGAGACCGGCCTCCGTTGGGGTGAGCTCATCGCGCTCCGCCCCCGGCACCTCGACTTCACCCACGCCACCCTGACCGTGGAGGAGACCATCGTCGAGGTCCCCAAACGCGCCTCAACGACCGGGCAACGCATGATCGTCAAGCCCTACCCCAAGGACAACGAATAGCGCCGCATGGGCCTCCGCCCGGGACTCCTCGACCAGCTCTCCGAGCACATCGCCGAGCACCAGCTCGGCCCGGACGACCTGCTGTTCGCCACCCGCGACGGCACACCCATCTCCCGCAACACCTTCCGCACCCGCGCCTGGAAACCCGCCATCGCCGCCAGCGGTCTCGACTTCCCGGTGCGCATCCACGACCTCCGCCACGCCCACGCCGCCTGGCTCCTCGCCGGCGGCGCCGACCTCAAATCCGTCATGGACCGGCTGGGCCACAGTCTCATCCAGACCACCCAGAAATACCTCCACGCCCTCCCCGACACCGACCAACGCAACCTCGACGCCTTCACCCGCATCAGCGACGCTTGAGGGCCGATCGCTTCGCTCGGCAAGGAAAAGATTCCACAACGCAGCCGCCGGTCACCGTGGGTCCATCTTCCCACCTGGGCCGGCGATGAAGCAGGCGCCTTCGGCTGGCGCGGCGCAAATCGAAGTTCTCGACCACCGTGGTCAGCGCCACTGGGTTGACCCTCGCTACAGCGGATCCGGTAGGCGAGTCAGTCACCTACAGGGTGCCGTCCGGTCAGCCGCGGAGTCGGCGCACAACCAGCGCTGCCAACACGACGACGGTGACCACCGTGACTCCGGCAGCTGCACGCTTCGCAACTGCTGCACCGGCGACGCTCATCAGGTCGAGCGGCTCCACCTCGGGCAGGGGGGCGACATTGGCCGCAGGCGCACCATCCGCTGCGAGAGGCTCCGGAACGACTGTGTCCTGCGCCTCCAACGCGGTGCCGATGTTGGCCGCGAACTGGTCGATGATCTTCGAGCCGACGTCATTGAGCAAGCCGCGGCCGAACTGCGCAGGGCGGCCAGTGAGTACAAGGTCCGTGGTGACGTCGACCCGCGTCGATCCGTCCTGATCAGTGAGAGTGCACGTGATCGTGGCCGTGGCGGTGCCAGCACCCTTCGTGTCCCTGCCAGCCGCGGTCATCACCATTCGACGAGCATCCTCGTCACGCTCGGTGAACTTGCCCTGGCCTTTGTAGGCCATCTGGATCGCGCCGATCTTCACCTTCACCTGGCCGGTGAACGAGTCACCCTCGAAGCTGGTGAGCGAGGCGCCAGGCAGCGCCGGGACGATCCGCTCGACGTCAAGGAGCAGGTCCCAAGCCTCCCCTACAGGCGCGGGCACCGTGAACGAGTGCTGCAGTTCCATTCAGATTCTCCTGGTTTCGGTCGGTGGCAGCCTCAGCGGGTCAGACCGGCGGCATCGAGCATTGTCCAGACCCGTGTGGGGCTCAGCGGGATCGCGACGACGCCACTAGCGATTTCGGGAACTGCGGCAGCGATGGCGTTAGCGATGGCAGCTGGCGGCGGGATGGTGCCGCTCTCGCCTAGACCCTTGAAGCCGCCCGGAGTGATCTCACTGGGCGTCACAATGTGGTCGAGCACCAGGTCCGGCACATCCTCCGACAGCGGGACGACGTAGTCCAGATAGGTGGTCGCAGTCGGTTGACCGTCGGCGGTAAAGGTGGCCTCCTCCAGAAGCGCGGACCCAATGCCCATGGCCACGCCGCCAATTGTCTGGCCGTCGGCGATCAGCGGATTGACGACGACGCCGGAATCGTGGACGACCCAGTAGTCCTCGACCGAGACCTTGCCGGTGTCGAGGTCGACGGCGACCTGGGCGGCATGCGTGGCGTAGCCAAAAGTGATGCTCGGCGGGTCGTACTCGTACGTCTCCTCGAGCCGGATCGGGTCCTCTGCACGTCGGCGCCACCCCATCCAGCCGCGGTGTGCGACCTCGCGCCATGTGATCGTGGTTCCTGAGTCGGTGCGGAACTGGCCGTCGCTGTACTTCACTTCCTCTGGCGCAACCTCGAGATACGCCGAGGCGAGGGCGTGCATCCGCTCCCGGAGTTTCTCGGCCGCGTTCCACAGCGCCCCACCGGCAAGCGGCAGGCCACGGCTGGCCTGTGACGCCATGTTGGAGTATCCCGAGGTCAGCGTGTCGCCCAGCTGGACGTGGACCCACGAGAGCGGGACCCCGAGTCGCTCGGCGGCGACCTGCGCCAACGCGGTTTCGATGCCTTGGCCGAACGAGGTGACGCCGGAGTGGACCGTAATCGTTCCGTCCTCGTTGATGCGGATGGTGCTCGACTCCCAGCCGCTCCAGTGGATGTTGTACAACTCCAGGAAAGCGCTGGGGGCGACGCCCGTGACCTCCACCATCGAGGAGTAGCCGATGCCGCGGCGGACACGTTCTGAGCCCGGCCGCGCGCTTGCCCGAGCAAGGGCAACCGCCCGATCGAGCACCTGTGGGTAGTCGCCGTTGTCGTAGGACAGCTGGGTGTTAGTGACGTGTGGGAGCGCGTCCGGAGTGATCATGTTGCGGCGGCGCAGCTCGACCGGGTCGATGCCCAGCTCACGCGCCGCCTCGTCGACTAGGCGCTCGCGGATGAAGGTCGCCTCCTGCATTCCGTAGCCGCGGAAGGCGCCGGTGGGGACGGCGTTGGTGTACCAGGCGGTCACGGTGGAGGCCGCGATGTCGAACTTGTAGGGACCCTCGATCATGAGGCCCGCGAACTGGAACGGACCGGTGCCGCCGGTGCCGGTACTGGTGAAGGCGCCCACGTCGCCGTGCATGTCGGCGTGGATCACCGTGAACCGACCATCGGCATCCATGCCGAGCCGGGCGCGGGTGACCTGGCCTCGGCCCTGGTAGCTGGATGACAGGCTCTCGACCCGGTCCTCGATCCACTTGACTTTGCGACCGAGCAGTTTTGACGCGAGGCACACCATCGTCTCGTCGGGGAACAGCGAGGTCTTCTGACCGAAGGCGCCGCCGACGTCGGTGGCCACGACCCGAACCTGGTCCTGACGGATCCGGAGCGCCCGAGCGACGTCTTGTCGAACGATGTGCGGCACCTGAGTGCTGCTGTGCACCGTCAGCTGGAGCGTCGTGGGGAGCCACTCCGCGACCAATCCTCGCGGCTCGAGCGGGCTGTGGCTGATCCTTGGGATCGTGAAGGTGCGGTCGATGACGTGCGCCGACCCGGCGAAGACCTCCTCAAGCACCTCTTGGGGAGGGCCGAACTGGAACGATCCGACCTGGTTGCTCGCGAGCTGTCGATAGACCAGCGGGGCACCCTCGGCACGCGCCGCCTCGACGCCAGTGACAGCCGGCCGGTCGTCGAAGTCGAGGTCAATCAGCTCAAGGGCATCCTCGGCGACCGCTCGGGAGGACGCCACCACGATTCCGATGGGCTGGCCGACGTAGCGGATCGATCGGTCAACGATCGGTACGTCGACGAGCTGCTGGCCCGCGAGCACCCAGCTCGACGGGACGGGGTCGGTGAGCTCCGCGATCTGGTCGGGCCCCAGTACGAGGGCGACGCCGTCCATGTCCTCGGCCTCGGTTGCGTCGAAGCCCGTGACCTCTCCGGCGGCGATAGGGCTTCGGATGATCGCGGCGTGCAGAACGCCCAGGTCACCGATGTCGTCGACGTACTGGCCGCGACCGCGCACCATCCGGTCGTCCTGGACGCGTGCGACCCGGGCGCCAATCAGGCTGTCGCCGGCTTGCTGCTCCCTCGTGCTCATCGCACCGCTCCCTTCTCGTCCCAGTGCTGGCGGATCGCGGCGCGGATGCCGTTGTAGCCGGTGCAGCGGCAGACGTGGCCGCCCAGAACCTCTCCCTCGACCTCGTCGACAGGGCAGCCCTTCCGGGCAGCGCCGGCCACGCTCATCAGGATGCCGGGAGTGCAGAACCCACATTGCAGGCCGTGCTGCTCGATCATCGCGGCCTGGAAGCCATCGAGCTCGTCGCCGGAGGCGAGGGACTCGACGGTCTCGACCGTCCGGCCGTCCGCCTGCACGGCGAGCATCAGGCAGGACCGCACGGCCTCGCCGTCGACGAGCACGGTGCATGCACCGCAGACGCCCTGCTCGCATCCCACGTGGGTGCCGGTCAGGCCGCACCCATGCCGGAGGTGGTCGCTGAGGAGGCGCCGCACGGGCACGTCGGTCTCGTGGTTCACCCCGTTCACCGTCATCCGCACGGTCCTGGTCTGTTCGGTCATGCCATTGCCTCCGTGAACTCACCGGCGAGCCGTCGGACGAGGCCACGCAGGAGGCCGCGCCTAAACTCCGCCGAACCGTGCTGGTCGTTGGTCGGAGCAGCCTCTGCCGAGGCTGCCTGTGCTGCCGGCTCGGTCGCCTCCGCGATCGAGCGGCCAACGAAGGCGCGCTCCAGGCCTTCCAGCCGCAGCGGCTTGTCGGCCACGCCTGCGGCGGCGGCGCGGACCGCTGTCACGACGCCGTCCTGGGCCGCGAGCCCCAGGCAGAGGCCGACGAACGGGAAGTCGCCGTGTCGACGGGCGATCTCGTCGTAGCGGTAGGTCAGCCCCGCGGTGCGGGGGAACTCGACCGCGACGAGGAGTTCGTCGGAGCGCTTTGATGTCATGAACACCGACTCGAAGAAGTCCGCGGCGTCGACCGTACGGTCACCGAGCTTCGATCGAAGGTGCAGCCGGGCTCCTGTGGCGATTGCGACGCAGGGTAGCTCCGCCGCCGGGTCGGCATGGCAGAGCGACCCGCCGATCGTCGTGCGATTGCGGATCTGCGGATGCGCGACGAAGGACACGGCACGCGGCAGGACGGGGAGGGCCGCTGCCACTTCTGGATCGCGCTCGAGCCGGGCAAGGCGCACACCGGCGCCGACAACCACCGCCTGCGGCGTCACCTCGATGGTGTCCAACCCGTCCACTCGCTCCAGGTCGATCACTACCTCTGGCCGTGCGAACCGCATGTTGAGGAGAGGCAGCAGGCTCTGTCCGCCCGCGAGCAGCGACGCGTCGTCGTCGTGCGCCGCCAGCAGATCGAGCACCTCACCGACGGTGGTCGGGCGCTCGTAGTCAAACCGTGGTGGCTTCATCGCCCGGCTCCTCGTGTCTCGGTGAAACATCGGCCCGCATCTCTAACTGTCTTCACTTTTGCATACACTTCAGTCCGAGAGCAAGGGCCTTGCTCTCACTCTTTTGCTAGCTCCTCGGAGCCGGGCCGCTGCTCTCGCGGCTTACGACGGCCGGCCGGGCCGCTTCAGATGGGTGACCTCGGGGGGAAGCCCCCATTCGTCGCCGCCGAGCCGCGAGACGGGTTGCAGCTTGGCGATGTCGGGTCGTCCCGCGACCAGGGCATCGGAGGAGACGCTGAATGCCACCACCTCGCCCACGACCACGACGGAGTTGCCCAGGGGGATCGTGGAGTGAAGGCGGCACTCGAGCGATGCTGGTGAATGCGCGACGCGGGGCACGTTCACCACGTCGCTCGGCTCCATGACAACGCCCACCTCCGCGGCCTCGTCGACGCCACGTTCATAGCTGGCGCTCGTCGCGTTGACGGACTCGCGCAGCCCCGAGGTGGCGATGTTGACCACGAACTCCCCGGTTTCACTGACATTGCGCAGTGTGTCTTTGATGCCTTCGGAGGTGAACGCAATCATCGGCGGATCTGTGGAGACTACGGTGAAGAACGAGTGTGGCGCGAGGTTACCGACGCCCTCGACGGACACCGAGCTGATCCATGCGATCGGCCGCGGAACGACCAGCCTGGTCAGCATCCCGTAGGCGGCCGAACCAAGTTCAGCCGAGGAGAAGCACGTGCGCTCTTGCTCACTCATGTCGATGACCCTACGTCCGGCTTCGGCCGACTCGGCCGCCCGGTTTGGCGATTCCGCGGATACCGAGGCCGCTGTCGACGGTGATCATGCTGCCGGTCATGGCGGCACCGTCTGCCGAGGCGAGCATGGTGAAGGCACCGGCATAGGCGTCGACGTCGGCGATCTCCTGCAGTGGCAGTGCTCGCTCAGTGCCGTCGAGCACGGCGTCGGTGGTGCCCTGTCCGAGACTGGACAACCCGCGCAGCCGAGTAGCCGCGACCCCGGGGGCGATCCCGTTGACCCGGACGTCGGGTGCCAGCTCGTAGGCGAGCTGGCGGACCAGTCCCAGTACGGCGTGCTTGGAGGCGGTGTAGAGGACGCCACCGCCTGCTGCATTGGAGCTGGCGAAAGATCCGGTCAGGATGACGCAGCCACGACTCTCGACCAGGTCGTCAAGCGCTGCGCGAACGCCGAGCGTTGGAGCAAGCACGTTGACGGCGAAGAGCTCCTCGAACGCCTGGGTTAGGTCGGCGCCGGGGATGTCTTCGAGCGGGACCATCCCGTCCGTGATACCCGCGTTGCCCACGAACACGTCGACTCGGCCCCATGCGTCCCGTGCGGCTTCGACTGCCGAGACGTTGCCGGCCCAGGTCGAGATATCAGCCTGGACTGGAACGACTGCGTCGGGGAACTCGTCGGCGAGCTCACGCACGCCGGGCGAGATGTCGACACCCACGACCTTCGCCCCCTCGGCGACGTAACGGGCGACGGCGGCACGGCCGATGCCGGCTCCGGCCCCGGTGAAGACGACCACCTTGCCGTCGAGTGCTCCCATGGTGTTCCTCCTGGCTCCGAGATCAGCTGGCGGCCGCGGCGACCGGTTCGGCCCACGCGGAGTCGAGGTGCGCGAGCAGTTCCGCAGCGGACCCCGGCGGGACAGTGCGCATGCCGTCGATGTCGGTCAACACCACGGGCAGGGCCGCGACTGGCACGTCGGACACGAGCACGAGCTCGGCTCCGCGCGAGTCGTCGAGCGATCGCAGGCGCGAAAACAGCGTGCTGAGTCCCCATGCCTCCTCCTCATGGAAGGCCGCGAGCACGACGAGCGGCCCACTCCCCGACCGTTCGGCGAGCCAGCGACGACCGGCGGCAGCGTCGGCGACCGCGACCACCGAGACTGCCCCGCGATGGGTGGAGGCCGCTTCGACAACGACGGCCGCGGAGGCCCGGTCGAGCCCGACGGTCAGGACGGTCACTCCAGCGGTGACGGCGCTCATCTCAGGCGCCCTTCAACAGGTTTCCCGCGCCGGGGGCGACCGGGTCGAGTCCGAGCTCGGCCAGGATCCGCCAGGCGGTGGCCGCGGCGGCGGAGATGACCGGGATGTCGAACTGGTCCTGGACGGCCTGTAGTACGGGCAGCGACGGCATCTGAACGCAGGCGCTCAGGACGAGTGCGTCGGCACCGGAGGTGTCGACCTTCCTGGCCAGCTCGATGAGCTGCTGCGGGTCCAGTCGGCCGACCTCGAGGTTGTCGGGCACCTCGAGGCTGATGGAGTCGACGACCTCGACGCCCTCGTGCTCGATGTATCCGCACACCGTGGCGGTGAGTGGCTTCATGTAAGGCGCGATGACCGCGACCTTCTTGGCGCCGAGGTAGTCGAGTGCCTGGACCAGCGCTCCCGCCGATGCGACGACCGGGACCCGGGCACCGGTCTCCTCCGCCGCGATGGCGCCGAGCCGCTCCTCGGACGCACGGTGGTGGCCGAGACCCTGGGACATCGTGGCCACAAGGCAGGCGTAGGCCATGACGTCGACCCGTGCGTCAGCGAGCGCGGCGGCAGCCACGCCGGCGTTCTGGTCCATCGCCGTCAGCTCTTCCTGGGTCACCTGCCTCATCCTGATCCGAGCGGAGTGGAAGGTGAAGGTGTCGGGTCGCACTCGCTCGTGTGCCCGCAGGATGGCGGGGATCTCGGTCTCCATCGTGGTGTTGGAGCTGGGCACGATGAGCCCTACGCGGTGGCTGGTCATGGTGGTCCGTTTCGTCGGGTCGGTCAGGGTGCAGGAACGAAGCTGAGGTTGCCGGTCTTGAGGTCGGGCAGCTCCATGGGGACCTCGCGCTGCCAGCTCACGTCGAGCGGTCGTGCGATCGGGCTGCTGCCAAGGTTCGGGATTTCCATTCCGATGCCGTGGAGCGATACCCCCAGCGCATGGAACTGATAGTCGGGGTCGATCTCGACGACGAGACCGACGGCGGCGTCGAGGAGGTGGAACTCCAGCAGGTGTCGAGCCAGCTGCCCCTTCCGCTCGGCGACGGCCTGGAGGAAGATTCGGTCGAGCCAGATGAAGTCGGCGACCGCCGGGGGCCGTGAGAAATAGAGCCGCTGCTGCCGGTAGATCCGCATGTGCAGGGCGTGGATCAGCTCGGATGCATACGGCGGAACCTCTGCAGCATGACCTCGTGGTAGGCCGCGTGCGCCTTTTGGAAGTCGCGGGTGGACACGCCCGCGCGCTCCATCCCGCCGAGTGCCTTCTCCATGGCGGCGATGTCGTCGTCCGTGACGGTCTCGACGATGGCCGCCACGGTCGCCGGCTCGACGAGGAGCCGCAACGCGTAGGCGTCTTCGACGTCGCTGAGTGGCGCCGGAGCGACCACCATGCCGCGGTTCGCCTGACCTATCACCAGGCCCTCGGTCGCCAGTCGCTGAAGCGCCTCGCGCAGCGGGGTGCGCGAGACCTGAAGGTCCTCGGCGAGCTGTTGCTGTGAAAGCCGCACCCCCGGCGCGAGAGCCCCGGTGACGATGCGCTCACGCAGATTCTCTACGAGGTCGTCTACGACGGTTCCCGGCCGCTTGACCGTGCTCACGATTCGTCCTCGGGTTCCTGGCCGCCGAGCATGTCGCCCGCGCCGAGCTTGCGCGCGAACAACGTGCTGAACTCGGCGGCGTCCTGTGCGGAGATAATCTCCAGCTGCATGGCGTCAAGCAGGATCGTGTAGTTGCGGGCGGGGACCCACAGTTGCAGACGCTCGCCGTTGCGTGTCCAGACCTTGCGGACTTGGACGCCCGTAAACTCGTTTCCTATCCCGAACCACTCGCCTGTCTCGACCACGCCCTCCAGGGCATCCGGGTCCATATCCTTGGAACCTCCATTCATCTCGACTCCTCGTTGCTCATCACTCTGATCCGTTCGGGCGCCATGGCATAAGCGGCCGGCATCGTGCCCTCGAGCACGGGCAGCATCGAGCGCACGCGCGCAACCTCTCCCAGGTCAAGGTCGACGACCTGTACCGCGGCTGCATCTTCCCCTAGGTCGGCGAGAATCTCGCCCCACGGCGACACAACAAGGGCGTGTCCGAATGTCTGAAAGGCGTCACCGGCATCCGGCCCGCCCCGTATGGTCGCTGGCGCGACGACGAAGCAGCCGTTCTCGATGGCTCGGGCCGCGAGCAGGGTGTGCCAGTGCGCGCGACCGGTCGTGTGCACGAATGCGGAGGGCACGAGAAGCACCTCGGCGCCGGCCAGAGCCAGGGCACGGTAGAGCTCTGGGAACCGGACGTCGTAGCAGATCGTCAGGCCCAGGACAGCCTGTTCGAGGTCGAGCAGGACTGGCGTCGTACCGGCCTTCTCGACACTGCTTGCCTCGAACGACTGACCGTTCACCCGCGCATTGAAGAGGTGGATCTTGTCGTACCTCCCGGCCACCTTGCCGTCTGGTCCGATCACGACCGCGGAGTTGTAGACGCCCTCCGGCGTGGCGTTCTTCATGCCTCCGACGACGACGGGGACCGCGTGTTCCGCGGCGACCGCGGCGAGTGCTGCGATCTCCGGGCCGTTCTGTTTCAGAGCGCGCGCTCGCATCTCGACATTGGTGCCTAGCATCAGGCCATTCTCCGGCAGCACCACCAGGTCGGCGCCCGCCGCGCCCGCCTGTGCGACCAGATCCACGGCCGTGGCCAGGTTGGTCTCCACGTCAGCCGTCGGATGCCATTGGGTGAGCCCCACTCGCAAGGTTCTGGACATCCGCGAATCAGCCCGCCTTCGCCACGGTGCGCTTGCCGTGGTCGAGCCCCGCCGACGCGAGGTCCATGCCGACGACAGCCCAGCCGCCTCCGGATGCTTCCATCGGCTCGTAGGAGTAGACCTCCCCTCGGACACCTGGTCCGACGATGCCAAGCATGATCAGCCAGTTGAGGAACTCGTACTGGCCGTGGTCGAGCAGCGGATAGGGCTCGAGCGAGCCGAGGTCAAGCCCGCGACCAGCCTGGAGCATGTCGAGCACGTAGGTGTCGAACTCGACGTCGACCTGGCCGAACTTGCCTGGATCGAGGAAGTGCGACAGCCCACCGGTCGCGAGCATTGCGACGCGGAGGCCCGACTCCTCGATCGCCGATCGCAAGGCCGTGCCGAGTGCCCTGGCGTTGTACGGCGAGAAGGTGCGGGCCGGCTGCGTGATGATCGGGATCACCGGCAGGTCCGGACGCGGCAGCATCAGGCGCAGCGGCACGATCAGCCCGTGGTCGAGGTCGACGCGGGGCGCCACCTCGACCTCGAGGCCCGCGGCCTTGGCCGCGTCTCCCAGGGCACGGGCGAACTCGGGCTGACCCGTGAGGTGCAGATCCAGATCGGGGCGCTTGAAAAACTCCATCGACCCGTCATGACGGTCGCCGTCGCCGATCACGAAGTGACCGGTCCGGAAGCTCTGGAAGTGGCAGTCGGCGGTCACCAGGATGACCTCCGGGTCCGCCGCCGCCAGGTCGTCCGCGAGCCGTCGGTAGCCGTCGAGGAGGCGTCCGACGGCGTCCTCCGGGTCGATCTCCGGACGCGCCAGGACATCCGGTACGTGCGAGCATCCCCCGGCGAAGACGAGGCCTCGCGGGAGCCGGGCGGGCGGCAGGGCCCTTGACGTGTCGGCTACGAAGCGACCCTCGCTCGTGGAGTCGCCGAGGTCGTCCTTGAACCACCGGCTGACCAGGATGGTCAGGCCGTCGTTGAGTCCGGCCGATCGAAGTCGGTCGCGGTCACCCGCGAGGATCACCCCGGCCCAGTCCTCGTCTATGCCGAGCTCGGCTGCCGCCAAGGCGGGGTCGTTGCGGACCCGATCTAGGAGTTCGGTGTCCCGAGCCAGGTTGAGGATCGCATCCTCGATTGCCTGCCGGTCCATGATCAGCCCTCGACCAGCTTGCCGTCGACGACGACGGCGACGCCATCGATCTCGACGGTGCAGTTGCGCATCGGGACGTCGAGGTGGGCAGGGGTCTCGCGGTCGGCGAACCGGTTCGACCCGGTCGACCACATAAAGTTGCCGGCGGTCGAGCGCAGCTCCTGGCCGTAGAGGCTCCGCGGGTCGTAGACGTCGAACGCCGACCAGCGTGCCTGGGGAAGCAGGCCCCAACCCATGTGGCTCAGCGCCCAGACCTCCGGGTCGTCCCAGCTCTCGAAGTAGTCGCGCAAGATGTGCGCCTCGGCGGTGTTGCCGACGACCTCGGTGATGAAGCCCTTGCTCACGTTGAGGGTGACCTGTTCCCGGACGTAGCGCTGCCACGGGATCAAGGCGTCGCCCGGCTGGAGGACGATCTGGCCCTCGGCCGACCGGTCGCGCGGGAAGCAGGCGGCGAAGCCGCTGGGCCAGTGGTCCCAGCGACCTGGCTCGTCGACGTAGCCCCACTGGTGCGTGATCGGGAGGTCCTCGCCGGAGATGTCGGCAGTCAGGTCCATGCCTGCCGCGTTGGTGACGCGGAGGGTGGAGCCGGCCTTGAGCTTCCTGCCGGCGCCCTCAACGACCTCGCGCAGCTCGACGCTGCCCATCAGGCGCTCGAGGACGTCGTTGGGCTCGGCGACGAACAGCATCCGCTTACCGTTGCCGGTAATGCGGGTCCGGACGTCGGAGTGGATCAGCCCGCCGACGGTGACGTCGACGACGAAGTCGCACTCGCCGGCCGCGGCCAGCAGCGCGGGAACCTCCCGCCCGTCGGTCGTGTAGGGCGGCAGGTTGGGGTTGGACAGGCTGGATGCGTGCAGCACCAGGGCGCCGGCGCCGAGCTGGCGGGCGGCTGCGACCGCAGCAGCGACGTACTCTTCCTTCTCGCCGAGCTCGGCGATGACCGCTACGGACTCGCCCGCCTGCAGCTTGCACAGCTTGAACTGCTCGACGAAGTTCTCGGTCAGGGTTCTGGGCATTGTCTTCTTCTTGTTGTTGTCAGTTTTCGTTCTCGCTGCGCACATGTCAGTACGTCGCACGTACCGCGCCGCCGTCGACGGCAAGAGATGATCCGGTGACGAAGCTTGCGCGGGGGGACGCGAGGAATGCGACGGCGTCGGCGATCTCGTCTGCCTCGGCCCAGCGGCCGAGGGGGATGTCACGGACGACCTCGGCGACCTCGGCATCAGCGGTGGTGCCGTTCTTGGCGGCCTTCGCCTCGACGATGTTCTGCATCCGGTCGGTGCCGGTGGCTCCGGGCATCACGTGCACGACCCGGACACCGCTGGCCGCTACCTCGGTGGCCAGCGTCTTGACCATCGCTGCTGCGGCCGAGCGGTACGACGCCGACAGCACGCCACCGGGGGCCGGCTGGCGCACCCACGTCGACGAGAGCAGCACGATCGTGCCATCGCCCTGCGCCACCATGTGCCGCGCACCGACGGTTGCGAGCTGGACGACGGGGCGTAGCAGCAGGTCGTGCGCGGCAGCCCAGTCGTCCCAGGTGGTGTCGAGGAGGGACGTGATCCGCGGCCCCGGCGTATTGAGCACGAGCACGTCGAGCCCACCCTGGTCGGCCACCACCTCGGCCACGAGCCGGTCAGTAGCGGCGGCGTCAGCGAGGTCATGGACCCGCGGTACGACGAATCCGTCGCCGACCGTCTCGCCTTCTGCCCCGGCGGAGCGCGCGGCGGCAACGACCGTCATGCCCTCGCTGGCGAGCCGGTGGGCGACGGCCCGCCCGATCCCGCGCGACGCGGCGGTGACGAGTGCGGTCTTGCCCTGCAGCTGGAGGTCCAACGATTTTCTTTCCCGAGAATGTTTCAGTGGGTCTTCGACTGGTCAGTCGACGACGGAGATGGCGTGCTCGGGGCAGGCGGCGACGGCCTCCCGGGCTGCTGCCTGGTCACCGTCGGCGACGGTCCCGTCCCCGACGAGCGAGGCGTAGCCCCACTCGTCGAGTTGGAAGACGCTGGGACACAGATCCACGCACGCGCCGTAGGCTTCGCACTTGGTGGCGTCGACGCTTGCCTTCATGAGTTCTCTCCGTTCGTTGTTACGGGCCCGGCGTTCTCCGCCGTCATGAGCTCACCCGCGACGCTGCGCGCGAGTGTTGCCGCGCCGTCGAGGAACGCGCACGCTCCGCGGCCGACAAGCTGAGTTCCCCATCGGGCAAGGTTGTCCCGGTGGTCGGGGTTGATATCACCGTCGGCGACCTTGGTGAGGGTGTCGCGGATCGCGCGGGTGCCGTTGCGGCAGACGCCGCACTGGCGAGCGCTCTCGCGTTCGAACCAGGCGCCGATGTCTGCGGCGACGGAGAGGACGTCCTCCCCAGGGCCGAGCACGGTGATCGCGGCGCACCCCAGGCCGCTACCGGTGGCGGCGACCTCGGCGTAGCAGCAGCGGAGCTCAGATCGGTCACCGCGCAGCACGCCGCCAAACCAACCGCCCATGAGCAGCCCACGGATCTCCGATCTGCTTCCGCCGACGGTGGTCACCAGGTCCCCAACGGTCACGCCCAGCGGCGCCTCGACGACGCCGCCTTGCAGGGTCGATCCGGACACCGTGAAGAGCGTGGTGCCGGGCGAGAGGTTGGTACCCGCGGCCCGGAACGCGGCTGCGCCGTAGCGTCGGATCCACGCGGCGTGGGCCAGTGTCTCGACGTTGTTGACCAAAGTCGGCAGTCCGTCAACACCTGACTCAGATGGCCGGGGCGGCTTTGCCACAGGCAAAGCCGGATACCCGCTGATTGCGCGGCAGACAGCGGTCTCCTCGCCCGCGACGTAGCCACCCCTGGCCTCGAAGACCTCGAGGCGAACGGCATCCGGAACCAGTCCTACGGCCTCCACCTCCGCGACCGCACGACGAACAGCGGCGACCGCTGTCGGGTGTGAGACGTAAAGAACGGCTCGGGTCGCGCCGACCGCGCAGGCAGCAAGCAGCAGACCGTCCACGACGAGGTGCGGACGGTGGGTCAGCAACCATCGATCCTTGACCGAGGCTGGCTCGCCCTCATGGCCGTTCGCCACGACGATCCGCTCCCCGCTCGCCTGAGCGACGCCCCGCCACTTAATGTGGGCCGGGAAGCCCGCTCCCCCGCGCCCACGCAGACCGCTCGCCTCGAGCTCGGCCAGGATTGCCGCAGACGAAATCGCCTCGGACGATGTGCCGAAGAAGCCGCGGTCGAGCTCGTCGGCCAGCGAGGGCTCACGCTCACTACGTGGCAGCACGAGCCGGGCGGGTACGCCCGGCAGAGCCCTGGCCGGACGCAGGGCGAGCACCTCCTGAGCCGCGGTCGCGGTGGCGCGCTCCTGCACCATGCCCGTCATGACTGACTCCCCACGAGCTCGAGCGCTGCCTCGAGGCCGATCACGTCGGCGTACTTGGCGTCCAAGTCAAGGAGCGCGGCGCCGTGCGGACCGGGCTCGCGGTCGCCGACACAGCCCTCGACGACGTACACGACGAGGTTCGCGGCGCAGGCGTCGACGGCACTGGCGCGGACGCAGCCCGAGGTGGTGGCGCCGCAGATCAGCACGGTGCCGACGCCCGCGGCGGCGAGCCGGTCGGCGAGATCGGTGCCTGCGAAGGCGGAGGCGGTCTGCTTCACGACCACGGTCTCACCCCTGCTGGCGTCGAGCCGGCTGTCGATCTCCTGCCAGGACGAGCCCGCCCGCAGCTCCCGCAGCACGGGCATCTTGTCGAGCCAGACCAAGTCGGCACCTTCAGGGAAGGCGATGGTGGTGAACACGACCGGGACATCGGCGTCTCGGGCCGTGTCGACCAGGAGCCGAGTGCCCTGCACCACCTCGTCCAGGTTGAAGCCGGGGCCACAGGTGGGGTCGGTGAATCCGTTCTGCAGGTCGACCACGACCACGGCCAGTCCACCCCGCGGGGTGAGCCGTCCGGCGAGCCCACCTCGGCTGTAGCGCTCGCGCACGTCCTCAGTCCACGACATCTCGTCCACCACCGTTCGTCCTCCCAAGCCTTCTCAGAGGTCCTCGTCCAGGCCGACCTTCGGCCACTCGCCGCGCTCGGCGCGCATCATGGCCGCGTAGTAGCGGTACATGTTGCGCTGGACGCCCTCCTCGTAGCGTGTCCGGTAGGTGACGCCGGGACCGGGCCAGTCGTCCACCTTGGTGGCGATCCCGACGCCGGGCATGCCCATCTGGTAGTTGAGCCGGAAGTCGAGAAGCTCGGCTGCTACCGAGCGACCCGTGCGGCCGACGGTGATCCACGGCTCGGTGTCGTCCATCTCGAACGACCCGCCCACGGAGAACGTGCCCAGACCTGCCCGGTACGCGCGGTCCTTCTGCTCGTCAGACATCCCCTTGTAGCCGAGGAACCAGTTCCAGATCTCGATCTGACCCGGGCCCTTCGGCTGCCAGCAGCGGATCGTCACAATTCCCGTCGGCGGGTGCTTACTGCCGTCCTCCGTCAAGGGCAGCGCCAGCAGCGAGAAGTTGGGGAAGACGTTGCCGACCATGACGCGCGAGCGGCGGGCGATGTCGAGTTGGTGCTCGCTGATCCGGCTGGTGTCGAACTTCGCTGCGACGTCGTCGGGGAACCCGAAGAACTTCGGGCCCGGCTCGTCAGGGTCGTCCGCCATGGAGAAAGAGAGAGAGTGCCCCGGCTCCGCCTGGATGTGGTAGCCCATCATGTTCTCCCGGAAGGGGATCGGGAAGGCGCCGATCTCCCACACGGACCGATGCAGGGTGCCCAGGTGGTAGTCATCGCCGGAGAAGTTGTCCGCGCCGGACTTCCAGTTGGCGTCGACGACGAAGCGCTGGGGCGCTCCGAGCACCTCCATACCCTCGCCGTCAAGGCCGAAGAGCAGGTCGAGGTACCAAGCCATGCCGCCGAGGTACTCCTCCAGCGGCGGCGCGGTCGGGTCGAGGGTTGCGAAGATCAGCCCGTGGTAGGCACGGACTTGCGCAGCCGCGGTGAGTCCGTTGTCTTCCTTACTCATTCCGCCGAATGCGTTTCTCCACAGCGGTGCACCGACGAGCTTGCCGTCGCTGCCGTAGGTCCAGCCGTGGTAAGGGCAGCGGAAGTGGGAGGTGTTGCCCGAGTCGGCTCGGCAAACCTGAACACCCCGGTGCCTGCAAGCATCGAACAGGACGTGAACCTCACCGGCCTCGTCGCGGGAGACAATGAAGTTGTCCTCACCGATCTTGCGGACGACGTAGTCACCGTTCGCCGCGATCTCGGAATCGTGGGCCAGGTACACCCAGCAGCGACCGAAGACCTTACGTAACTCGGTCTGGTAGACCTGCGGATGGCCGAAGATCCCGGCCGGCACTTCCCCCTGGGGGAGGTGCGCCTCGAGGTCACCGATCAGCTTGTCTACTTGAGGCGGCAGGGGCTCGCCCGCCGGGACGGCTGGTGGGGTTTCGATAGTGTGGGTCACGAGTGCTCCTGGTGGCAGCTGCTCAGAAGAAGAGCGAGAGGTTGTGGGTTCCGATGACGGTCAGGTCGAGATAGACGACGCGCTCGAGGAGCTTGAGTCGCCCTTCCTCGCGGCGCAGCAGGTCGTGCCGTTCACCAGAGAGGATCTGCGCGTTGGTCTGTTCCTGTCGCGTGCGGTAGATCAACGCGTTGCTCCGCACGGCGAGGACATCGGGGTCATCGGTAGTGCGCACACGCACGTTGGTGATGAAGTGCC
Organism: Propionibacteriaceae bacterium; assembly: GCA_044225235.1. Lineage (GTDB taxonomy): Bacteria > Actinomycetota > Actinomycetes > Propionibacteriales > Propionibacteriaceae > Microlunatus. The sequence continues at coordinate 56,274 of JBGAIX010000016.1, forward strand.
GCAACCGTGACGGAGGGTCCTCGGCCCAGGCGTACGGGGTTTCATTGCGAGCCACCTTGCTGCTGAGCGACCCGTAGTTCTCGTTAAGGTGGTAGGTGCCCGGAACGAAACCGCGGCCCCGCGCTCGTTCGACGGTCTCTCGGAGCGGCAGCTGGTACACAACGTCGTGGGAGACCATGGTCTCGAGCCACTCGCGCTCACGCAGGTCATCGAGCATCTCAGCCTCCAGCAGCAGGAAGTCTGATGCTTCGACGTACTCGCGGCTGCTGATCGATAGCGGCGCTTCGGCAGTGATCACAGATACTCCTCTAAGTGCATCCACTTGTGTATCCACTTTCTCATCCTTCTGCTCGGGTGACAAGGGTCTCTCCGATAGTGGGTATCTTCTTGTTTTTCACATGTCCGCTGCCGGCGCTCAGACCACGCGAGCCGCGAAGAAGGCGCCGTGGATGGCGTCCATGACACGGCCGGGCCGGTCGGCCGACCCGACCGTGACGACGTCAACACCGGCTTCGCGCAGCCCGGTGGTCAGCGCGCCATCGGAGGGCCGGCGCCCGAGCGCCAGGACGACGAGAGCGGCAGGTAGCACCTCGCCGTCGCGGAGGACCACGCCGGCCTCGGTCACCTCGACGACCTCCGCGTCTGTCCGGGCGGTGACGCCGGCGAGGCTCAGCCGCTGCGGGAGCAGCTGCGTGTTGATGGCGCTCGCCGAAATTCCCCAGGGGCGCTCATCGAAATTCCCCACCCTGGGCCGGGTGTCACTGTAGCGGTCGGCGGGTGCCGGTCGCGGCGTGACGGAGTGCGTCGTTCTTGGCGTGGTGGTCGCGTAGGCGGTAGGAGTCGCCGTCGAGGTTGAGCACGACGCTGCGGTGCAGGAGCCGGTCGAGCATGGCCGCGGCGACGGTGGTGTCGCCGAGCACGTCGCCCCAGGACGCGACGCCGCGGTTGGTGGTCAAGACGATGCTGGTCTTGAGGTAGCGCTGGGACACGACCTGGAACAGCGCGGAGGCTGCTTCGCCGGGCAGCGGGAGGTAGCCGAGCTCGTCGATGATGAGGAGTGTGGGGCCGGCGAAGAATCGCATGGTGGTGGCCCAGCGTCCTTCGATCGCGGCGCGGTGGCAGCGGGCGGCGAGGTCGGCGGCGGTGGTGAAGTAGGTGCGGTAACCGGCTTCGGCAGCGGCTCTGCCGAGTCCGACGGCGAGGATGCTTCTATGTCTGTCAAGCGGCCAGTGAGAGTTCTCTTTGAGCCGCCGCGTGTGACTCCAGGTGCCGGTAGATCTGGCGGGCGATCGCGCGTTTGAGGCAGCGTTTGATCTCTCGGGGTGTCTTGCCTTCCTGGGTCCGTCGGGCGGCGTAGGCCTTGGTCGCCGGATGATGCTGGAGGCGTGAGAGCGCCACAGTGTGCAGTGCTCTGTTGAGCTGTCGGTCGCCGGCGCGGTTGAGCCGGTGCCGCACGGTGTTTCCGCTGCTGGCCGGAATGGGTGCTGCACCGGCGAGGGAGGCGAACGCGGCCTCGTTGCGGACCCGGCGGGCGTGGGACCAGGAGATGATGAACTGGGCCGCGGTGACCGGGCCGACGCCTGGAAGGTCCAGCAGGGAGGGGCAGATCGTCATCACGAGTTCCTCGATGTCGCTTTCGTGCTCGGCGGCCTCGGCCTCGAGGAACAACGCGCGTCGAGCGACGGCGCGGATGGCTCGGATCGTGGTGCGGTGCTCGACCGACTGTGCCGGAGAGGTCCGCAGGCGGGAGCAGCGCTCGAGCTGCTCGTCGGTGGTGCCGCGGCGCAGTTGATCTCGCAGCGCCTGCGGGGCGTTGACGATGAGCGCCTTGAGCTGGCCGATCGCCTTGGTGCGGCTCACCACGGCGCCCTGCCGAGCGGTGAGCAGCACCCTCAGCGCCTCCCGGTCGCCCCGGGCACGCGGTGCCGCCAGGTGTTCACGCGAGAGCGCCTCGCGGGCGGCGCGGACGGCGTCGAGCTCGTCGCTCTTGGCGCCGTTGCGACGGGCTGGCCGCGAGGGTCGGTCGATCTCGACGACCCACTCACCCCGCTCGAGCAGGAACGTTGTCAGCCCGGAGCCGTAGCTGCCGGTGCCCTCGATCGCCCAGACCCGCCGGCCCGGCGCGTGCTTGGTGGCGAAGGCGTAGGTGCGCTTGTACCCCATGGCGTCGGTGGGGCACTGCAGGTCGTCGACGACGCCGCCTGTGGCGGCCTCGACAATCGCGGTGGTGTTGGTGTCGCGGTGGGTGTCCACGCCGATGACGTAGTCCACCTGGCCTGCGAGCATGGGTTGCACGGTGCTCTCCTTCGAGGATGGGTGCCGATGTCGGCACCGGTCTGGGTGCGGTCACCGCGCGGCAGGACTGTGATGAGGCACGACATCTGTCGGCCAGGCTTCTGATCAGGCCAGCGGTCGGTGGGCCAGGCCGGTGCCGGCGACCACGACGACAAATCCAACGCGAAGGCGCGACCCAAGCACGGGCCGGCCAGTGAGTCTTTCGGGTCAGTCATGGTCACCGGCACCGACTCTGGCAGACGGACCGCAGCTGAGGCCTCGGACCGCCCGCGGCGCTCATGGCGTGAGCGCTTGACACGGAGTCTCACAG
>JBGAIX010000017.1:0-51121 GCA_044225235.1 Propionibacteriaceae bacterium
TTGCGGTCTCGGCCATGCTCGCCGGCTGCGGAACTCGGGGAGCAGTTGGGCCGCCGGAAGTGCACGTTCCCCGTAGTGAGCGCGACCTTGTGGGGATCTGGTTCGACGAGGCCGGAACGCCCCTACCGGATGGCACGAACAAGTCTCAGGGGATTCTCGTTCTCCAGTCCGCCGCAGGGTCGACCAGCTGTGACTACGACCACGTCACCGTGTTCATGGAGCTCGCTTGGCCGCCGGGCCGTCGACTCGATTCGAACAAGACGGACAACGAAGGCGACAGCCATCGCTACATCCGCAACACCGAGGGCTCGCTGATGGCCACCGATGGCCAGTCAGACCTCAACACTTCGGTGCCGGCAAATGTGGTAGAGACCGGCATCAACAGGGAGGGCAATGTCCTCTATGCAAAGCCCGCGGATCCCACGGCGATCTGGATCAAACGCCCCGACGGTCACATTGAACGATGGGCCCGGCTAGGCCATCTTGAGGGATGTGCGTGATCGTCGGCCGGCGTTCAGACAGTCCTCTGACGACCGGCATCCGGCACCTGCGGCATCGGCTCCTTCGGGCCCAGAAGGCTGATGCATCCGATCAGGACCCACGGGGTCTCCGGTTCGCTTCCTGGCCGTGAGCCAGGCGGTCCGTTGAGCACCAGGGTGGCCGAGTTGGTCAGTGACCAAGATCCGCAGCGAAGCGGACATGCGCGCGGACTTTGAGCACGGTTGCTAGCAGCCAACATGCCCTCAAGCGAACCGGCGGCGAGAGCGTGGCTGGCGGATTTTGCACGAAACCGACCAAAGGAGCAGATTCGCGCAAAGAACTCCGCACGACCTCATGAGATCTTCACTGCATCTCGACACCCCGTGCCAGGGCGTGCCAGGGCCGTCGACACCGCAGCTCGTATCGCCAGAACGGCAGACGGTGTACCTACTTGCGCGTCGGGCAGCAGCACCTGAGCAGCTAGTTCGCGAACTTGCCGAGCACTCAATCTTGTATGAGCGACCGTTGATTCTAAGAATCAGCAGCCTGATTCCAAGAAATTAGGTTCCCGCGGCTTCTACAGGCGGTCGTCGCTGGATCTGCTGGCCGATTGGGCGGCCGGCGAGGTTCAGCCCGGCGGGATCAGAATCTGGTGATCCAGCTTGCCAGCCAGCGCGCGGCCCGCCGACACGGATCGGGCAAGACCGCAGAGGAGCGGGCAAGTGTCGAGATGACTCGGCCGCGTTCTCCGGCGGACGGTCTGAGCCGGCGGTGCGGGCCCGTTTAGAGGACCGGACGCCTGCTGCGGCAAGGGTCCGGCGCTGGTTTCGGCGGACCAGTCGGCGGGGCCCGGTTGAGCGCAGTCGGGCTGTCGGGGATTAGGCGTAGGGTCGCGTGCCGTGAGTGCGTACGCCGAGCTGGTCGACACCGGCGCTCCAGGCCCGCTCACCCTTGCCCTGCTGCGGCGTCTGGGCGCCCAGATCGGCCGCTCATCCCGTTTCCCGCCGCCCGACGGTCACCGAAACTGGACTCGGGACGCGGTGGACGATCTGATCTGCGCCCTCTTCGAAGACAAGCCAGACCTTCTGGTCGGGTGCCTGGCCACCGCCCACGACGATCAGTCGCTGGAGCGGCTGCTGCTGACCGCAATCGGGAACTGGCTCAAGGACCAGGCCAAGGCGACCGAGGTCGGAAAGCTGCGCCGCCGCCTCCAGAACGTCCTGGGCGAGGACCCCCGCTTCGTCCTGGTCAGGAACGAACGCGAGTACTGGGCGCTGACCAGCCATGCCCAGACGACGTGGCAGGGGGACCTCGTCCGGCTCCACGCCGCCGCGCACAAGGTCCGCGGGGTACTCGTCGACCGGTGGAACAAGGCCGGCCCCACCCCCCGGGACATCAAGGACAAGCTGATCTTGGTGGCCCATGCTGTGCTGGCGGAGGCTGGCTGTTTGGTGTCGGCTCAGGACTTGTCCGTCGTGATCGCCGCCCGGACCGGTCTCTGGCGATCGCCGACGTTCGTCTCGCTCAGCGTGGATGGTTGGGACGAGCCGGACCCGTCCGCCGACACCGAGGCCGCAGCGCTCACCGCGACGGCTGCGCAACAGATCTGGACTTCGTTGTCGCCGGACGAAAAGGCCGTCGTCCCGCTGCTGGCGGACGACCCAGACCAGGTCGCCGTGCAGTTGGACGTCGGTCCGGAGACCGCCGCCGCCATCCAAGCGGCGGTGCGGGAGAAGCTACGCCTCGCCACCGCGGACGACGACGACCGGGACGCGGTCGTCGCCAGCCTGCTACGGCTGGCCCGCCCCGAATGGCGCGTTACGTCGTCTAGACCGGACACAGGGGCGCCAGCCCACCCGGTCGGACAGGATGGATGGTCATGAACGTCGCGTCAGAGGAGTCGCCCTCTGGGCGGCTCGGTCGTGCGCTGGCGGCCGCGGCCGTCCCGGACCAGCTCAGGCAGGCGTTGGCGGCGACCCCTCCCGACCCGCGACCGGGCCAACTGTGGCGAGCGCGTCGCGGGGACACGGTGATGCTCGTGCTGCTCAACGGCGCCGGCGGCGCCGCCGTCGACGCGGTGCCGGTGACGATGGACCCCGGCTTCGAGACCGAGGACGCAGTCGTTCTCCAGCCCGACATGTCGTCGTTGGAGGTGCGGTTGACGGTCTGGCTGGGGCTGGCCAGAACGCTGCCTTTACGGGTGCTGGACCGATACGTCGGCGCCATCAACCTGGACAGCTTCGGCGACCCGGTCGGCACGGTCCGCGCCGTAGGGCGACCGGGCCGGCCGGCGGTGTCTCCGGTCGATCCTGTGCTGGAGTACCGAGCCCGAATCAGTGATGCCACGGCCCTTCTCGCCACCGCGCCGCTGACGGCTGGATCGGGTGATCTCCCCAAGATCCTCGCCGCCGCCGGCGTGACCGCTTCGAGGTTGGCTCAGGTCCTCGAGGTTGACCTGCCGATGGTGCTGCAACTACGTCGCGGACAAGCAGCGCTCGGCCCAACTCAAGCTGAGCGGCTGGCCCCGTTCGTCGGCCGCGGCGCCGAGGACCTCATGGCCGCCAACCCGGCCCCACCCGCGTCGCTGGTGGCGCAGGCGGCACACCCCCGGCGACGCGGCCAGGTCATTGCTCTGGCGCAGGCGAAGCGCATCTCCGAGGACGCCGCCTATACCCAGGTACTCTTCGGCACGTACGCGCTGGCGGCTCGGGCGACCGGTGACACTGACACCGGCCAGGCGTGGAACGCCCGACTCGACCGCTACTTCGAACTGGTCCTCAATGCCTAGCCGGCCGCGGATGCCGACGGCCACCGAGATCGAGCGCCAGGCCGTCGCGATGTTCGCCGAGCTCGAGGCCCGCTGGCCCGGCGGAACAGACCGACTTGCCACCGAGACCGTTGACAGACTGACCGGCTGGGATCAGGTGGACGTCCGGCTGGTACCGGAGTTCGCCTCCGACGCCGGATGCACCGTCACCGGCGCCTACCTCAACGACGCCGGCAGCGCCATCATCGCGATCGCCCAGTCGGCCAGCCCGGGGCGACGCGCGTTCACCGCAGGCCACGAACTCGGCCACCATCTGCAGCAGACCACCGAACACCTTGTCGAGGCCTTGCTCGATGAGGTGGTCGACGGCCAGGTGCTGGAGGAGGCCGCCTGCGACAGCTTCGCCGCCCGGCTGCTTATCCCCGGACATCTCACCACCCGCCACATCGGCCCAGCCGGCCCGACCGCCCACGACATCGTGAGCCTCTGGCGCGATGGACAGGCCTCCCGGCAGGCGGTGTGTGCTCGCGCCGCCGACCAGCTTCCCGCGCCGGGGCACGTTCTCCTGCTCGACGCCGCAGGACTGATCACCTTTGCGTCGTCTCGGGGAGAACCGCCGCTGGCCCGCGGCTCCGACCAATCCGTGATCCCGGTGGTCGCCGACCAGCTCCGGACCGGTGGCGCCCACAGCGGCCGAACCCGGATCGCCTACCGCGACGGGATCGCCGGCTCCGAACTGTACGCGCAGACCGCCGACCTCGGCGGCTACACCGTGGTGGTGGCCGTCACTGACCGTGCGCCTTGGCTGGGATTCTCACCCCCGTCCCGTACCACTGGGCCGACGCGCAGCTGGTGGGTGTGCAGCCACTGCGGAGCGGAGTTCCAGACCTGGGACCGAGGCTGCCGCAAATGCGCGGTACCAAAATGCCCGGACTGTCGGCGGTGCGAGTGCCCGCCAACGAACGAGCACAGGTGCGACGGATGCTTCCAGCTGAAACCCGACCACATGTTCGACACCGACCCCCACCTCTGCCGCGACTGCACCTGACGCCCAGCGGCGCAGCCGCGGCACCAACGCTGCAGAGCCACGCTCAGACGCGACGGGAGTTACGTCGTCTGTGCTTCGTGAGCCAGTCCAAGGCCGGCTCCGCCGCGACGAACACCGGGTCGCGCCGGCGACCCAACCACCGGTGAGAAAGACCAACCACATGAGTACCGCACCGCAGCTAACCGCCGCGCCCTCGCTCGAGCAGACCCTGGAAGCGGCCCGCCTCCGGATCGAGGTCACCGACCCCGAGCTCGACGAAGCCAGACGGCGGCGAGACCAGATCGCCGCCGCGCTCCGCGCCGCCTTCCCCGGCTGCCGCATCTACGTCAACGGCTCGATCGCCCACGGCGACGCCCTGAACCCGCTGACCGACGTCGACCTCGGCGGCGTCGTGCCCGACCCGAACCACCTCTACGGGCCCGGCCGGCGCGGGCCGCGAGCGCTGAAGGAGCGCGCCGCGGCCTTCATCCGCGCCGCCCTCGCCGAGGAGTACCCCCGGTTGCGGGTCATCGTCGAAGGCCGCAAGCGCAGCATCCTGGTCTCCTTCGGCAGCCCTGTTACCCGCACCGAGAAGGACTTCACCGCCGACGTCATCATCGCCATCGACAACCCGGCCGGGGCCGGCCTGTTCATCCCCCGCTACGACACCTGGGACCGATCGCACCCCGAGATGCACACCGCCCTGGTCCGCGACGCCGCCCGCCGCAGCGATGTCGCCTACGCCCGGGTGGTCCGACTGCTCAAGCACTGGGCCCGTCGCCACGACAAGCCGCTGTGCTCCTGGCACATCAAGGCGCTGGCCCTCGGCTGCCTCACCCAGCCGACCAGCCAGCTCGCCGGGCTGCTCACCTGGTTCGACCACGCTATCGGCGACCTGCGGGTCCGCGACACCCCAGACCCGGCCGGAGTCGCCGCGGCCATCAAGCCCGCCATCCCCCGCGGGCAGCTCGTCGACAAGCTGACCAAGGCCCGGGACCAGCTGGCGGACGCCATCGAGCTCGAGCAGGGAGGCTACGACGTCCTGGCCAGGGATGAGCTCGCCAAGTTCTTCAACGACCCGGCGATGCTGCCGCGGGAGGACCAGGGCGCCGTGGTAGCGCAGGAGATTGCCCGGCGAGAGCGGGCCAGTCGTCAGCGCCCAGCCGTGCCTGCCCTGGTCACCGGGCTGCGGGACCGCCAGCACACTCCCACCCGGTCGTGGGCCGAATGAGCTCCCGGGATCCGTCTAGTCCCCGACGAGGCCGGCCGAGCCTGATGACCTCGTTGGCTGCCGCGACGGTGTGCCCCGATCGGCGACCGAGGCCGGGTCAAGCCGGGTCGCTTGGCGGGCCTCGGTACCTGAGCGAGCTGTTCGCCCAGCCCCGTTTCCAGCCCGCCCAGTGGTACGGCTCCGACCCGGCCTGGCAGCTGCCGCTCGAGGCCACAGCCCGCAGGACGTACGGCGATGCCCTCCAGGTGCAGCTGGCCGCGGGCCGGCTGACTTACACGATCGAGCTCGAGGTGCTCGGCCGACTCCACCGTGTGCCGGTCACGATCCGGTTCTACGCCAGCCCGCCCTACGACTGCTACGGGCTGCCGCCAGCGGACTACCCCCGCGTACACGCCGAACCCGGCGCGGTGTCACCGCACCGGATGCCCACCGACGACGCCCTGTGTCTGTGGTACCCCCGGGACCCTCCCGAGCGGCGGTGGACCGCCGATAAAGGCCTTCTCGACCTGCTCGACATCATCACCAGCCACCTTCTGTACGAAGCGCACTGGCGAGCCACTGGCGGCGACTGGGCCGGCGACGAAGCAGCCCACGGCTTCCCCCAAGGAGGTCGCGCGGCATGACCTTGATACCGAGTGGGCTCGTCCTGGTCGGCGGCATCTTCGCCAGGTTCACCTGGACTGACGGCGCCACCATCCTCGCTGGCTGGGGCGCGGCGGCGATCGCCGCTGCGATCGCGGTCCTTGGCTACAGCCGCCAACGCCGCGCCGAACGTCGCGCAGAACGCGCCACCCTCTACGGACACGCCATCGCCGCGGTAGAGGCCTACCTCGAAGGCCCCTACCGGATCCGACGACGGGACGACACCGCAGAGGCCCGGTTCACAATCACCAGCGCCATCAGTGACACCAAGGCGGCCATCTCGTTGCATCAGGCACTCCTTGCCATGCACGCCCCCCGCGCGGTCACCACGGCGTACAACACATTCGTCGTCGCCGCCCAACGCGAGGCCGGACCGCAGATGACCGAGGCCTGGAACGCCAAACCCAGCACCAAGGACAACCAGGTGCCACTCGGCAAGGCATGCGACCGCACCGCCTCTGACGGGGCACGCGACGCCCTGATCGCCGTCATGAGATCTGATCTCGGCAGGCTCAACTAGCACGCCCGAGGTGAGCGGGCTCAACCCGGGGAGTGCCGCTCTTTGCGATGATGTGAACCGTCCCCGGTCTAGTGACTGGCGAGTTCTCCCGGCTGCGGTTGCGGTCGGGAGTCCGTTTTTTGACGTAGTAATAGTTCTGTTCGTACTCGGTCAGCGGGCGCAGTTCAGGGCGCTGTGGAGCCGGTGCTCGTTGAACCAGTGGGCCCAGTTGAGCGTGGCGAGTTCGAGGTGGTCGACGGCACGCCAGGGGCCGTCGGGTCGGACGCGCTCGAGCTTGTAGAGCCGAACCAGGCTCTCGACTTGGGCGTCGATGTCGTAGGCGTTGCGGACGGTGCCGATGGAAGCGGCCCGCGGCGGCGTCGGCGAGGCGCTCGGTGCAGCTGGATGGAGACGTACTCCTTACTCCTGGGGCCAGAAGTGTTGGCCGCAGGGCCACGCTCACTTCCATCCGCGGCTCCGCGACCTCGGCACGGAGCCGTTTCAACTCCTCGACGGCGCCCCTAGACAGCCCCCTCGGTGTCCTGCCGACCCTCCCCACGTCACGGGCCAGCCCGCTGCGCAGGGCGCCCTCGTTGATCGCTTTCATCGCCGGAAAGTTGCGAGCACCGGAACGGTCGGCGCAGCCGCGGCCTTGACGGGTCGGCGAACCCGGGTCACACGATCGGGCGCGCAGGGGAGGACTGCCTTTCCAGCGTTGGACGTCCTCGACCCCATACTTCTCTCCAGACAGCCCGCTACGCGGAGACCCGCAGTGAAATGAGGTCGAGATTGAGTTCAGTCGAACAGGCAGCGAGTACTGAGGAGTTGTTTGTTCGCGTGCGGCTTCAGGACAGCAGCATCTACTCGATGGAACGCCTCGCAGACGTGTTGCGAGGCGTCGAGGGGCTCGCTGCCCTGAGTGGCTACGGCGAACCCGATCCACGCGTTCAGGGGCCCGCGGCCGTACTAGCTACCTTGAGCTCCACTACACGCGAGGCATTGCGGGCCTCAACAGGCACTGGCTCTGATCAGCACCCCAAGAGGGTCGCCATGGAGCTGGGCCGCGTTGCCAACACCTACGCAATCAGCCAGAGACGCCTCGTCGAGTATGTGCGGCGCTCGCTTAACGGGCTACCACGACTCGAACTTGTGTCCGCGACACACAATTCCCCGTACGAGCTGGTGTTCGGACTAGTGACGTCGATTGGAGCGGTCACCGCAACGGCGTCCGTTGTTGCCTGGCGGCTGCGAGACATCTTCCGTCGCTACAATGAGATTCGGACCGACATCGCCCAAGCAGATGTGGCCGTCGCCCGATCGCATGCTCAGGTTGCGGCGTATGAGGTAATAGCGGACACGCTGTCGCGCAACGCTGACGCAGCACGTTGGGGCGGCGACGTTCCCGACCTCGCACGCGTCAACCTCGTGGAGTGCGTCAACGCCCTAAGTGCGATTACTAGCCTCACGATCGAACAGGCACCTGGTGTAGAAGTCACGGACGAGGGGGTGCCGCCACACCCGAGCCTGGGTTCCGGAGGATCGGCTGGTTGAACGCAGAGTGGGCCTTCTTCTCCACCCTGGAATGGGAGGTCCTGTCCCGCCACCACATGGTTTGTCCCGACAACGCCAGAGCGGTCGTGCTGCCCTATGTGCTACGAGCTCTACAACCACCGCAGACGTCACAGCAGCACCCACATGCTGAGCCTCGTCGACGCCTCGTCGACGCCTCGTCGACTACGAGAACCTGACCGCCGACGAACCGGTCGCGGCCTAAGAGAAGTCCTCCACGATTCGTGGAAGCCCAGACCGTCCTCCCGGAGGAAGACAATCCAAGCGGGACCTGAGGGCAGGAGCCTCCATGCGCGACGGTGCCAGTCAGTCGAATTCGAGGGCGAGGTCGAATCGGTCGACCAGGTAGTGGGGGTCGCCTTCGGCGACGACGTAGGCGACGATCCCCCAGCCTTCCTGATAGATGATGCGGACTGTGAGTGACTCGTCGGCTTGCTTCAGGACCTGGTAGCCGGCGTAGCGGCCGACGGGGACCTTGCTGAGATCGGTGTGGCGGAGCTCGTCGAGGACCTCCCGGGACAGGAGTGGTCGGAGCTGGCGGAGCCATTCCTTGCGGGTCTGGCCGGAGGTGTTGGTGTAGGCGAGTGCGAAGCCCTGAACCACGGGTTCCCATTCCGCACGTGCTGCGGGGGTTCCCGTGTACGGTCCGTCTGACGGTGCGCCGGACGCTTCCGCACTTGGCGTTGCCGGCACCGGTGTCGCGGCCGGGGCGGGCGCGGCCTGCGTGGGCGCGGACGGCGTGGGCGCGGCGGCTTGGGTTTCCTTCGCCGACCGTGCTCCCTGCTGGGTGGGGCTGGGCCAGAGGAGGTGGGAGGCGATGATCGCAACCAACCCAGCGGCGATCGCCACAACGATCTTCTTCACGTCAGCTTCCTCTCGTGGGGCTAGGCGACGGAGCCGGCGGCGTTCGGGAAGTAGGGCGCTGACCAACCGGCGAAGTGCTGGCCCCACTTCTTCTCCGGGAGGTCCCACCGCACTTTGTTGACTTGGCCGGGGGTCACCGCGTCGTTGCTGTAGATGAGGCCGTCGCCGGCGTACACGGCAACGTGGCCGGCGCGGCCGTTGGTCCACCACAGAACAGCGCCCCGGGGGATCCCGGTGCGGGAGGAGTGCATCTTTCCTGCACGCTCGATGAGCGCGGCATGGGCGCCCGCTGTGTCGACCCCGGAGTAGCCCCAGCCGTACGCGTTCGCGACCAGGGCGAGGCACGAGCGGTACCACTGGCTGGAGTTCGTGGCGTCTTGACGCTCCAGGAACGTCAGCGCCTGGTCGCAGCTGTTGGGGTTCGGCTTTCCGGGGGCGTGCGCCCGGTCGAGCACACATCCGCCCGGGCCGCCGCTCGACGGGTGGTTGCGCGCGTACTCCACGCTCTTGGCGCCGAACACCGAGACATGGACGTGGTTTCGGTGTGCCGCCGAGTCGTCTGGTCCGGAGTAGCAGCCTGCTGCGGCGGTGCCGCAGGTCCGCCAGCCCTCGGCGGCTCTTTGCACCGACCAGATGTGCTCGTCCCAGATGATGTAGTCGACGCCGAGCTCGGCTGCGCGCTGCTGGACCCAGTCTCGGACGACGCCGCCAAGCGCACGTCCGGCGGCGGACCGATAGCCGGGGATCATGATGTCGACGGCCCGGGTGGGGTCGGGCTGGTGGCTGGCATAGGTGCCGATGGTGCTGATCTGCGGGAACTGTTGGGCGACGCACCGCGTCACTGCGAGCGCGTCAGGGGTGAGGTCGTACTGCTCGGCCGGCATCGAGGTAGCCGGGCAATCGACGCCAACTCCAGTCGGAGATGTGGGTGCGCAGCCGCTGCCCAGAAGCCCAGCGACATCGGCTGCTGTCGCGGCGGCGACGCCCGCCTTGACGAAGGCCTTCAACAGCGCGCGGGCGATCGCCAGCATCGGGGATGGGATCTGCGGGAACGCCGACCGTTGGACGCGGTGGGAGGCCTCGCTGATCGACATGCGTTGCCAGCCCTTGACCTGGGCCAGGCCGGGAATGGTGTAGCCGGCCGGGCCCGCCGGCGTGACCCCTGCGCTCTTCGCCGCGGCCACCGCGGCGCTGGTGACCTGCTTGCCGAGGAGGAAGATGCGCGTCGCGTACGCGGGATCGTTGACCTGGTCGATGGTGCCGTACCAGCCGGGCAGGGTGCGTTGGGCGAAGATGCCGCCGTCGCCGTTGCGGTCGGGCTGCCTCGACCTGGGGTTGGCTCCGAGTGTCGACTCCTTCTGCGCGGTGGACACAGCGATCTGGAAGGCCTTGTCGGTGTCGGCCGGGGACCAGCGCTGTTCCTTCGCCACCTGCAGCGTGGTGGTGTAGATCTTCTGGGCGACCGACATCTGCGGGTCCGTGAGCCCCTTGATCGCGGCGACGCGGGGGGTGAGCGTGGACGCCCGGCGTGCGGCGCTCGAGAGGGACGATCCGGAGTTGGTGAGTGCTGTGACGGGTGGGTTGTGGTCGGACCCGTGCCAGCGCCGGCCGGGCTTGCCGAGGACGGTTTGCTCGATAGGGATCAGTGTTGCCGTGGTTGCGCTGACGGAGTCGATGAGGCGGCTGCCGCTCGACTGGGTCCCGCGGGGCGGGTATCCGAGGACCTGCCAGTTCGTGTAGAGCCCATGACGGGCAGCCTGGATGTACGGGCTATGGCGGTCCCTGGTCTTGGCGGATGCGCGGGCGTCCCAGTTGCCGTCCTTGGTGATCACGATCGGGAGACCGCCGGCGGCGAATCGGGCGACTTGGTCCAGCTCGACCTGGATCTGTCGCTGTGCCAGGCCGAGGTACTTCTTTCCGGCGCTACGGTCGGGATGGCCCTTCGATTCGATGCCGACGAGCAGGTGATGGTTGCCGACGACGACGGTGCCCCCGGTGTGTTTGTCGCGGAGCTGGACCCACTCGAGGTACTTCGGGCCGGCGCTCGATCCCACCGAGCCGCTCGTCAGGCGGGTGACGTCGAACTCCATCACCCGGTCCTTGGCGACGAGGTCGAACTTGTCGGCATTCCAGGCGATCGCCACCGAGGTGTTTTGGTCGGAGAACGTCCAGCCGGGCAGGGCGGCTCGGACGGCCGGGCTGCGGAACTTGGGCCGGAACTCCTGAAGTCCGATGACATCAGCGGTGGTCGACAGCTCGCGCAAACCCGCCTCAACGTTGGCCACGCTGTTGCTCTTCAGCACGTTCCAGCTGGCGACCCGGAGGCTCAGGTCGTGCTCGGCGTCGCCGGGCGGGAGAGGGACGGGCTCACCGCCGGTCGACAGGCCCGCCGCGCATTGGCGCCCGCCGAGTGTTCCCAAGATGGCCAGCATCGGTGCGCAGCTGACCGCGCCCAGCCCGACAAGCGACATCACGACAGCGGCTGCGACTGCCTTCGTCGACGAGGAGACTGGCACAGCTCAGTCCCTTCGCTTCTGCGTTGAGGTGCCCGGCGGCCGTTGTGCCTGACGCGGAGAGATCACCCGGCGTCGGATGCCGATCCGCGCCCACAGCCCGCGTCGCTTCGGCGGCGGCTGCGGAGACGGGGGTGGCGGAGCGTCGACGACTTCGCCTGGGATGACCACCGCTGCTGCCTCGTTGGTTGCTGGGCCGCGGCCGGCCGTCGGGCTGGTAGTTGGCGGCCGGACGTGGGCACCCGCTCCCGTCGGGACGGGGGTGGAGCTGTGCGGTTGCGGTGGCTTTGTCGGATCCGCGACCGCCATCCGTGCCATGACCGAGGCACGACGGGCCGCACGGGCAGCTTGGGCAGCCTTCACGGTCTTAGCGGCGACGGCGGAGGTCCCGCCGCTGGCCGCGGCGAGAGCCGCGTGCGTGCCAGCCGACGCGAGGACTCCGGCGGCCTTCTTTGCACCCCCCGGAAGGCTCTTGGGGCTTCCGCCTGGGTGAGGCGGCAGCTGCGGACGCCCGCCAGCCATCGGGTCGCCGCCGCCAGGTAGCTGCGGACGCCCGCCGTTCGAGCCGTTCGGCATCTGCGACTGCCCGCCGGCGGAAGGAGGGAAACCTCCTGGAGAGCTGGGGCTCTGAACCCAGGTCGGGCCGCTACTTCCCGCGGGGCTTCCACTGGCTCCGATGACGATGACCGACTGCTGCCGGTTGTCAACGATCGACGGGGCACCGCCAGGCGCGCGCCGCGCGATCGCGCGCTGAGTCCGGAGCTGCTCCAGACCGATGCCCGTCCGCACCACCCCGGCAGCTGCGCCGGCAACTCGTGAGCCGAGGCTGCGGCCGGACCGGTCCGGTATCCGGGAGGCACGACTGGATGGCCCGCGAGCCGCAGCCTCCGCAAGCCGGCAGCCGAGGGCGAGGATCTGGCGACGCCAGCGAAGGAACACGACTGTGCCCACCACCAGCAAGGCATCGACGATCACGAAGGTCTTCGCGACGTCACCGCCGCCGGCGCTGGCGAACATCGCTTGGATGACCATCAGGAAGATCGACAGAAACACGCTGGTGCCCACCATCACCACGAGGGACACCAGCACCTCAGCGACCGACAGCATCAACGAGCCGCGGCCTCCGCCGGGCAACAGCCCCGTGACGAGGGTGATGATGGCCTTCACCGACTGCACCATCGCCAGCACGGCTGCGGCCATCACCGATCCGGCCAGAGCCAGGGCCATGAAGAACACCGCCGCCGACGCCGGCACGATCATCATCGAGCCCAGCGCCATGGATGCCGACGGGCTCTCGGCGTACTCACCGAGACTGTCGGAGCAGTCGCCGACCTTCTGACGGATGTCGTCTTCGAGTCCGTAGGGCCCCGCTTTCAGCGCCTCGGTATAGGGCCCCTCGCATTTGGTTCCGTCGATGACTTCACCGAAGTTGATCATTTCTGTGGGCTGACGGATGAACGTGTCGACGAGTTGACCTGTTTGTTCCTTGCGGAGCTGCGCCGGCGACTTGCCGGCCGAGTCGCCAGTCGCAACGCCTGCCGCGATCTCCTGCCCGAGCTTGCCGGCGCGCACCACCGCACCGTCATCGCCGGCGACCAGCTGCACCGGGTGGGCGAATGCGCCACTGGCGAGCGCGGCAATCAGGCAGGCCATGGCGATCTCCCAGATCGCCCCGCTGTGCTTGCCTCGGAGCATCAAGATGCCGGCTATCAGCGCCGTGATCGTCAGAAAAGTCGGGACCAGACCGAGGCGATCCACAACCTGCTGGAAGGCGCCCTCAACGGCGAGTAGGGGCGCTGCGATGACCTTCACCCAGGTCAGCGACATGACCCAGTCGATGAACCACAGCGCCAGCGCGCAACCGCCGCGGTAGACGCCCCAGGCGAAGTCGGTGACGGTTGCCCAGTAGAACTTGTCAGGGGCCAGTACGCCGCCGCGGTCGATCGACAGCTCGTAGTTCCAGATCGAGATGCCGCGGCTGTCGCGCAGGTCGATCCAGGCGAGAGCGGGCGGGGTCTGGCTGAGTCGCGTCGGGCTGTCTGCTGCGGCGTACTGGACCGTGGCGAAGCCAGCCAGGGCGACACCGGAGAGGATGCCGCCGAGCCTCGCGCGCCAGGGCATCGTGGCCAGGATCGTCATCTGGGCCCGACCTAGGAGGCGCGGCGGCTGGCGGTGCCACCGGCGGTGATGGCGGCTTCGCGTGCCGGACGTGCGGGCAGCAGGACCTTGACGCGGCCGACGTTGCCGGACATGTCTCGCATCGTCGCCTCGCCTCGCCGGTGGACCGGGACGTGCCCGTCGGGGCCGAGGGGCGACGTCCCGGTCCGGACGAGCTCGACCAACTCGTCGTCGTTGGGATCGAGGTCCAGCCAGGCGAGGCCGCGCTTGGCGAGGGTCTTGTCACGGTGCCGCATCAAAATGCGGGTGGGAATGAGCCCGCGCATGGTGGCGGATCCGAAGTCCGCCTCGGGATCGTGGCTGTCGACGAGCACGATCGCGCGGTGCTTGCGCCCGTCCCGGATCAGGTCGACGAGCTCGCGTTCCCCCTCGAACGAGCTCGTCATCGCGTGGGCTTCGGAAACGACGAATCCGGCGAGAACCGACGTGTCGGCGAAGCAGACGTGACGGGCGAGGCTGGCGACGAGCGCGTTAAACGCACGGCCGAACAGCTTCTCCAGGCCTAGCTGCTTGAACAGGTGTTCGTGCTCGAGCTCTTGCCGCGACGGCAGCGAGAGCGTGTGGGTGCGGACCACGACCGCGCGCGTGTCCAGACTCAACGGGGGGATGGACCCGTCGAAGATGACCCTGCCGAAGTCCCTGCGGGCAAAGACGTTGATCAGCCGGGCCAGGTCAGCGGCGCCGTCGAGAGTGCATCCCTGTCCCAGGTGCGCGACCACGGAGCCGGTGGAGCTGAGACGGTGCTTCGTGAGGTAGCCGGGGTCGAGCACGTCTGCCAGCAGCACGCCCTGCTCCGATGTTGGGCTGATGTTGAGCAGGGGTGACAGGAACGTCTGCAGCATGCGGCTGCCAATGACCGGGCCGAACACGCGAATCGGGTCCAAAGACAACTGGGGATCTGCAGAATCGACCACGACCGCCGCCGTGATGGCGCCAGCCCAAGACGCCCACTCCCCCTTCGGGGTGCGGTCGGCGATGATCAGCTGGCCGTTGCGGTCGACGACATCGCTGGCCAGCCCCATCAGCAGAGCCGTCTTCCCGGCTCCCAACTCACCAGCGACGGCCGCCGACCCTGACACGTTGCGATCCGATGCACCCTCCAGGTCGTGGTGGACCACGCTGGTCGGCCCGCAGGGCACGTTGACGTCGATCAGCGGACCGTTCGCGATGTTCAGCCCCAGGACCGAGCCTTTGGTGTCTCCCAGCCTCGTGGACGCGAAAGGCACAGTCGCGGCGAGGGACTTGCTGGTAGTGATCTGGGCAAACTCCCGAACCGCTCTGGTGGATGGGACGCCCGGTTGCATCGCCCACCACAGCTCCTCCTGGTAGCCCAGCGGCGAGGTCAGCTTGTAGCCGGCGTCGGACAGCCAGTCGGCGAGAGCGCGTGCCTGGACACGAGAAGAGTCCGGTGTGTGTCCACCGACCGCAAAGATCAAGGTCGGCTGAGTTTCCACCTCGAGCTTGTCGGACTCCAGGACTGCCACATACTCCTCGAGATCTGCGGCGACCCGGTCGAGCATGTTGAGGCCGTGGCTCACCTCCCCCTCTCGCTGCCCGTACTGGTCGTTGAGGTTGCGGAGCGCCTTCTGGTTTCGACCGGCGACCGAGGCTGAGGAACGAACGGTGAGGCGTATCGCCCAGTCGACGTCAACACCGGACTCGTCGATGCGGCCGACGACCTCGCCGCCGGGGAACGCTATGCCTCCATCGGGGACCTCCGAGATCACCGCGAGCGTCTGGTAGGACGACTCCGGCTCTGCGACATCCGCGCTGTTGGTGACCTTCAGATAGCGCCGGCCGAGCGGGTTGAACCGGCTCTTCGGAGGCAGGTCGCCCTGGCCGCCCTCATCGAGGACAGGCTCTGTGAGCGCGGAGCCGGCCTTCGGGGTCGTCAACAATGCGGCGGTGACTTCGTCGTCGACCGTTGGAATGTCAAGGTCCTGGAACAGCCCTCGTCGCATCGAGTGTTCGTGGAGCCAGACCATCTGCGCAACGGTGGCCGGGGCGGGCTGAAAGACGGCCGGGATGTTCTCGCGGATACGCGCGGCTTGAAGCAGTCGACGGTCCAGTTCTCCCGCCGCCAGCGCGGCTCGAGGCAAGCCGGCGAGATCGCGCAGGTCCGCGAGCGCGGCACGGGCGGGGTTGGTGAGGATGTCGAACGGACTGGTGTTTCCCAGCGGTACCGAGAGCCAGAACACGCGCTGACCCGGCCCGATCTGATCCAGCGTGTCCAGAGTCGCCTCGCACTCCTCCACCCAGTCCGGGCAGTTCTCGAGGTCGACGCCGGCCAGCATGTTGCTGACGATGGCGGCCGGGTCGAGACCCGAGCGAATGCCGAGCAGCAGCGACTCGCCCGGCAAACTCCGAAACAGGGCCGTGTGGAGGCTGCGGACCAGGTGCTTGTCCTTGACGGGGCGGAGACCGTACGGGATGCCCGCCAGGATCCAGTCAGCCCAGACCGTCCCTGACCGGGTCCAGCGCAGGTTCCCCGCCATCAGACGGGTCGGGAGTCGACGAGGCATCAGTTGCTCCTGGGTGAGGGTTGGCCAGCCGCAGCCGCGGCCAACGTGCGCTGCACCCCGGTGAGAGCCGGGGTCGGGCGCGAGCGGGTGTCAGCAGGAGTCGGTCGAAGCCTGGGCAGAGAGGAGACGGTGACGGGAATGTCGTCCTGGTCTGGTCGTTGGTCCACGCGCACTGACGGCCGCTGACCTGGCGACGTCAGATCGCGGCGAAGAACACGATGGCTGGCGGCCGACGGGAAGTCGGCCGCGGTCCGAATCAGCGTCGCACTTCCGCGGACTCTGCGGATCGGTCGGGGACGGAACGGTACGCCGGCGAGTCGCCCGTGGGCGGGGGCGCCGATTGCGCGCAGGGCCCCGGCTGCAATGTTGAGCGGGTTGCGCGAGCCAGGTGGGACCTTGCCGAGCAGCCAGACGAGCCCGGCGGTGACGCCGAGCAGCAGCACGGCGTTGCCGATAAGGCCGAACTGTCCCCACAGCCACATCGTCTTGTACCCGCAGATGGCGCAAGCGGGGGCGACGATGGCCTGGGTGTAGGTGTAAGGCCCCCCTGGGATCTTGGTTCCCTCGACCGTCCGCCCGATCAGCTGAGGGAACCGGCGAGCACGCGTGTAGAACTTCGCAACGTCAGGCGGTTCGGCGGTGGGGTTAGCACTCATGGCGGCGGTTCGTCACTGTTGAAGTCGTCCTGGACCGCGCGGTCCTCAGATGGCGTTGGTTGGGTGCGGCACCGCGTCAATCAACCGGACGCCGGCTTGCCCATCGAGGTCGTTGCCGATGCGGTCCTTGATGTCGGTGACGTTGTAGACGCCAAAGATCAACAGGCCTGCCGCCAGGATGGCGATGATGACCCTCGCCATGGACATCCGCGAGGTGACGGCCGCGACAATCACGAAGAGGATGCCGATCGTGATCGAGACCCCGCGGGCGAGGCTGCGGGTACGGGCGTTCGCTTGCTCGATCAAGTCCAAGAGGCCGTCGCCTGCGAGGGGAACGAGGTGGGCATGGAGGATGGCGACGCTGCTGGCGTCGTAGAGCTGGATCAGTCCGGACATGGCGGTGAAGCTCCTTCAAGGGGTGGCGGTTTGGACGGGCGTAGGGGTTGGTGGTCGTGGCGGCCCCGACGCGGCTTGGCTCGCCGACATGAGTGGCGCACTGTCCACGTCCGAGATCTCCCAGCGGCCGCTGCGGGCCGTCAATGTCAGCGCGTAACTCGTCCCTGTGGCCTGCTGCTCAGCCACCGTCATCGTCACCGTGGCCGAAATCTGGATCCGATCGTCGTCTGTTGGGGTTGCGGCGGGATCGGTTGAACTCTTCAGGTCCGTGACCTCGACACCGCGGTACGGCGCCGGTTGAAGGGCGACCAAGACAACGCCCGGACTGACGTAGCGGGAGATGTCGCCTGCGCCGGCGAGGTAGGCGCTGAGGAACTGCTGAACAGTGGCTCCGACGGGACTGTCCAGGCGGACGTCAGTGCGGTAGGCGGTCTGCGGGGGCACGCCGATTGACGGCGCCGACGTCGGCGACGGCGGAGCAAGCGCAGTGACAACACCCTGGGTGTAGCTCACTGGCACCTGGTAGTAGCGGCGAGCGGTGACCTGACGCAGGTCAGTGACGGTGGCGGCGACGGTGACCGACCAGATCCCCCGATCTGCTGGGGCGGTCACCGCCGCCACCGCCGGGTTCGTGACGGCGAAGGCCTTCTGTGGCAGCACGTACTCCTGACCGGACGTCCGCACCAACACCGGAAGCTCTCCGGGGTGGTCCTTGGTCGCGGTGAGCCATGCGACTGTCATCCGCACGGCGAACTCACCCACGACGGCCCGCTCACCCAAATCGCTGGCCGGCGATGCCGCCGCCGGCGCCACGGTGGTGGGCTTCCGGACGAGATAGAAAGCCACGGCAGCTGCTGCAAGCGGACCCGAGACCAGGCAAACCGCCAACAGTGCCGAGAGTGCCTTGGATGCCAACGATGCGGATAGTTGCTCTGACGCCGTTCCGATCGGCGGAAGGTCGACCGCGTCGTTGTCGAGCTCCGGCGCCACAGCCTCGTCGACGGCGGAGTCGTCGACGCGCGACCGGAAGAACGCTCTCATGCGGCACCCTCGACGAGCTCCAGATGGTGCCCGAGACGGGTCCATCCCGGCGGGCCGACCTCATTCCTCTGGTTCAGGCAGCCGCCGCTGGCCGCGGCCAGGGCCAAAGGGCGGCGCCGCTCCCTCCCGCCCAGGCGCTGAAGAGCGATACGAACCTCGGCGGAATCGGCACGATCCAAGGCCCTGCGCATCGCTGCGGCGGCATGTTCGTCAAGCGGCCGCGCGGCAAGCGGCCCGAGGGCAAGGACGACAGCCTCACGGGCTGCGTGTACGGCCGCAGCGTCCCGAAGCTCGCTGCCGTCATCGGCCGGGTCGATCCTCATCCAGGACTCCTCCGCGGTTGGGTTTGTGGCCAGCTACACCCCTGGAAGGTGGCCAAACCGCGCCCCTGTGACAGCCCGGTAGGCCTCAAACATGGAATTTCACCCTTGCCCCGAAGAAATTCCGGAAGCCGCATTGATTGGGCAAGAGATCCGGCAAGACCCCGCGATTTGAGTGGTGCCCGAGCAACACAGTTGAGTCGCTGACTGCGCCCCGATCGACGCCGGGAGCGCAGGCCCGGACCCCGGCACAACCCACAATGGGTGGACGGTTCGCAGCGGCTCCTCTTACCGTCCCGAACATGGATCAGCAGGAGGAGTCCGAACCCATGAGGAAGATCGCCAAGATGTTCCGCCAGCACCAGGTGGCACCCACCGACGTCGTGTCGCCCCTCTATCGGCAACTCACCCAGGAATGGGCCGACCTCCACGCCCTCCCGAGCACGTCGCGCCAGGTCGCCCGTTGGGCGCGCGCCGAGCCCAGGCTCTCCGGCTACCCATCGCCTGGCGCCATCGTTGACGCCGTGGACGCCGCCGACGCCCGCGGGACCGACGAGCTCCTGCTCGCCCTCATTCGCCTCTTCCAATCGGGCCAACAACTCGCCGGCAGAATTGTGCTTCAGTGCTTCCTGCCCAAGCTGTGCCGCACCAGCACTCACGCCACCACGCTGTGCACCTCGACCGAAGACACCTGGGCCGAAGACCGGCGACACATCACGATCGCGGAGTTCTGGGCCGTCATGGCCGACTACCCGGCAAGTCGCCGCACCGCCAGCGTTGCGCCCAACCTGGTCCTCGACACGCTCCACCGAGTCAGCGGAGCCCGCACACCACCACGACCTGAGCCCGTCGACCCCGAGGAACTCGCGACCAGTCAGCTGATCGGACTCGCCGCGGACAACCCGCCACGGGTCGCCCTCGACGGGCTCACCGCAGACGCAGACTTGCTTGAGGTCATCCATTGGGGTCTGACGTCAGATGTCCTGAGCCGGGAAGACGCCCAGCTGCTCGTGGCGGCCTACCTCCCCGAGAAGCGACGCGGGTTCGGTTTCGACGACGCGGCACAACAGCTCGGCCTCACCCCCGCCGCCGTCCGCCAACGCAGTTCACGCGCCGCCCGACGCCTCGCTCAGGCCGTGCGCGAGGAACTCCGCTTCTCCCCCGACGACTCCCGCAGCGTTACTCGAGCAGCGGCTTAGCACGAGATCGGCGGCCCCGCCTCAAGCCAGAGCCTCGGCCCGACGTGACCGGGTCTAGATTCGAGCGACGTTCTTGATCCCGAACTCTGCGCCGATCGAGCCGCTGCGCATGCAGAGGAATTGCACTACCAGACGCTGTTTCACCGACTGATCACCTGCGCCTCGCCCATCGTGATGTTTGCCGTGCGGCTGAGGCTGAGCGGTATCGACCCACTCTCCCCGATACCGGACCAGTTGACGACCCAGTGAGAGGTCGCTGTGACCGCGTAGCGGCCTTGTCGGGTGTAGGTGTGGCCGCAGGTCGGGGAGGATCTGGTGCCGAACTTGTCCTGGTATGGCGTGCCGGCGCCGCTGCATCGGATGGTGGTGCCGTCGCCCATCTTCCAGACCACATGGCTGACCTTGGCTGTCGCGGTGACGCTGTAGCCGCGAAGAGACGCGGTGCGGCTGATCGGGCCCATCGTGTTCGCCGCCGGGTTCTCCGCCCACATCCACGTCGGAAGACCAATCACGCCGACGCGACCGGCCCTCGGTTCCGGGACGATGCCGATCTCGATCGCCTGGAGATTCATCGCCGCAATCGCTTGCTGGGCGAGGACCCGTGGGTCAGGCGGCGGAATCGGCGCCGCCGGTGGACCAGCGGCCCAGAAAGCGTAGTAGCGGTTGCCCCCGACGAACGGGTTGTAGCAACCGTAGATGGCCCCGGTCGTGTGGCCCTCCCAGATCGGGTCGCTCTTGGGATGCTTCTCGGCGGGAGGACCTACGTAGCAGAGCTTGGCGTTGCTCCAGTAGCCGTTCTTGCTCTTGCACGGCACCTTCTTGACATACACACACTGCTCAGGCTTGCCGCCTCCGCCACCACCGACTGGACTCCCGCCGCCGCCGCCACCGCCACCGCCACCGCCCGGAGCCTTGACGACCACAATGCACTTTCTCAAGGTCGGAACGTAAACCTGTCCCGGGCCGCAACTGACTGGGCTTGACGCCTCGGCTGGGGTCGCCGAACCAAAGATCACAAGCCCAGCCATCACCAACGCCACTGCAAACGACGGTTTCACGCGCATTCGCCTACCGCCTGGTCCTCAACCACGTAGAACTTGTCGCCGTCGCGTTCGATCACATAGTCGTACTCGACGCGGGGCGGCCGGCCAGCGCGCACCACTGACTTGCCCTTTTTGTCGACCACGTTCACCTTGCTGACGTCAATGCACGCGGTGGCATCCCACGACCGCTTTCCCTTCTTGGTCGCCGACACCGACCGAATGACGGTTGAACCGACCTGGGTGTACTGCTCCTTGCGCATGTAGGTGATCACCTGCCGCCAGTTCGACGCCGACTCGCCGCGCGCGACTTTGACGAGCTTGGAGAGGCTCTGGTTTGGGTCTGATTGGAGCTTGTCGGTCAGCTTCCAGAACGCCACGACGGCCTGCTCGGCATCACCCTTCTCAGCTTCTTCGCTCGACGTCGGGGATGGTGTCGGCGTGGTCGGCGGGGTGGACTTGGCGCTGGTGGCAGGTGCGGTCGGCTGCGGGGTGGGGGAAAACCCCGCTCCGTCTGCTGGGGTGCACGCGGTGGCGACAGCCACGAGTAGAACTGGGACCGCGAGGGCCGACGCGATGCGGGGTGGGGTGGGCATCCGGGTTTCCTCCTTCAGAGGGCGGTGGCCAGGTCGATTTGGGTGCCGGGTTGCTTCAGCGCGGAGATGAGTTCTTCGGTTTCTGGGTCGAGTTCGCAATCGATGCGTTCCGTGATTGTCAGGAGCCGCTCGATTGCCTCAGCTTCGGCATCGGCATTGCGGCTTTCGTGGGCGGCGAGGATCCGCAGCCGCCAGAGATTCTCCTGTGCCGGTTCGATTCTGAGGCCGATGACGATCGCCTCTTCAGCGGCCCTCCAGCGGCCGCTCATCAGCCGACGTCGCGCCAGCTCGTATGACGCGTCGACGATCTCACTGATGAGGCGCTGCTTGATCGGGTCACACCACACGTACCGCCGTACGTGAGTCCCTTCGAACGGGATCCCGCGTACAAGCTTCAACGCGGCCTCGAGTTGGTCCGTGTGGGCGTGCAGCGGGTCCCCTCGCAGTAGTTCGTCCCATTCGTGGATGTCGCTGCTGACCGACGGCAGGAAGCGGTAGCCGCCGCCGGTCTGATGCCGCGGCAGATACTCCTGTCCATCTGGGTCGGTGGACACCCAACGGCGAAGTTTGCTCGTGGCGGTGTTCCGTGTGTTCAGGTTGTCCTCGGTCTTGCGATCCGGCCAGATGGCATCGTCGATCGCGGTGTGGGTCGCTCCGGGGTGGAGGACCAGGTATGCGGCGAACTCGAGCAGGCGGGCACGTTTGCTGGGCTCGACACGTCCACCGGCGTTGACCAGCTGCACGGGGCCGAGGGCAAGGATGTGGGGGGCGGGAAGCGGGATTGGATGGATCTCTGCATGCTCATCCCCGCTCGGAATCCTCGCATCATCCGATTCGAGACCTGGGGCGAGTGCTGCGGCCTCGCTACCGACCACTTGCAGAGGACTGGAATCGGGCTCGTCGTCGTGAGGCTCGTGCTCCACTCCTGCAGATTCGGCCTGATCCTGCGGCACACCCGCCGAGGTGCCCTCTTCGGCAGGGGCGGCCCCGGATGCAACATCCGCAGAGAGATCGACATCCGCCATGACGCCGTGAACGTCGGCAAGCGTGGGTTCGGCCGCCTCGGCAGCCCCTTCGACCTCGGCGACGTCGGAGAGCTCGAGCATCTCGAGGAGCTCGGCGTACTGAGCGACAGGCACGCGCTGGGGTTGCAGATCGAGTCCGATGGGGCTGAGGGTCGCTCGGCTTGGGTCGGCGTTCAGATCCATCGACCACTCCCCGACCATTGCGTCGGCTGTGACGAACGCGACGGCGGCCGGTGGTTGTCCGGTGCTGAGCTCTGCGATCTGGGCGCGCTGACGCGGGGTGAGCGCGCCGGCGATGAGGATGATCTCCGGTGCCCACGCATCAGGAGCCGTCCCGGTGACGCGAGCCGTGTGCAGGTCCATACGTGCTGCCGACAGGGCTTCGCGGTCGCGCCTCACGCGATCGGCGACTTCCTCGAGCACGCGGTTCACCGCTGGTGCGTACCGGATCCTGCCGGTCTGCATGGTGTCGGCAAGCTCTGGGAACGCCCCCACCAAGGTGACCTGTAGATCATCGGCCCACGCGGAGGTCGCGAGTTCGATCGCCAGGGCGGCCAGGACCTCCCGAAGGTTTGCAGCATCGCCGGCGCCTCTGAGTCCGAGTGTGCCGAGCCGCTCCAGGTCGAGCAGCACATGGCCGTCCTCGTCGTCGTGACCGACGGTGACGAGTGAAGGCCACGGCGCTGGTGTGCCGGACAAGTCGAGGGCCTCAACCAGGTGAGCGGCAGCGTTGTCGAGGCTCCACACGGTTTCGGTCGCGCTGGTCCACGGCGACGGCAGGTGCGCAGGGTCGGTCAAGTAGAGGTCAAACTGCGTCCCGGTGAGTCGTGCGGCGCGAACGTTGGGGAGCGGTGTGGCAGTGGCTGCGCAGTGCTGCGCGAGCGCGCGGAGTGCGACGTCGACGGTCTCCACCGACAGCTGATCGGCGGTGACGCGGAGCTCCCGCTCTACTCGTTGCGTCGTCTCCCCTGTCGGCGCTGGCAGCCGCTGTCCGGGTCGGCGACGGTGTTGCTGTGCGCGGCGACGTGCGGCAAGGAGGACGACGACACCGGCGGCCAGGAAGGCTCCTACGCCGTAGGGCGTCCGGGCGCGCCAGCTTGGCTCTTCGTTGAGGTTGTCCGCCTCAGTTGTTGTCTGGGTCTGCTGCTCATGCTCGGCTTGGGTCTGGTTCGGCGTTGCAGTGGGGGTGGTCGCCTGCGGGACGGGCGTCGCGGTGGGTGGCGGCGGTGCTTGTTCGGTCGGCTCGGACGGTTCCCTCCTCTCAGCTTTCGGCCGTGACGCCGGCTTCTCCTCCTCCTGCTCATCGCTGGGGATCCTCAACGTCCAGCCGACATCGATGACGTCTGGGTCGGTGAGATGGGCTCCGTGTGGCTGCTTGATGCCGCGGGACGCCTTGAAGATCTCGGGAAACCGGTCTGGGTCGCCGAGGTGGTCGGCTGCGATCGATGAGAGGCTGTCGCCGCGCTGGACCACGACCGTGTCCCCTGCTGGAGTCGCCTTGGGCGGCAACTCGACCTTCAGCTTCCAGCCGGGCTTGATGAAGTTGGCTTTCCCTTTGAGCAGGTGTGGATTTGAGGCGATGATCTCGCGGTATTTGCGCCCGTCGCCGAGTTTGTCTTTGGCAATCGACCACAGGGAGTCGCCCGGCTGGACCGTGACGTGGACTATCCGCTTCGCCGGGGCGGGAGCGGCGGCGGTGCTCCTCTTGGCGTCGGCATGGACGGGCTGGGCGTGCACCGCGGGAGGAGATGCTGGGTGTTGCGCCGCGGCGGCTGGTGGCGGCGGGGACGGGGCCGTGGTGGGCGTCGCCGACGCGATCCCGGCGCCGAGGGGAGCGGTGACGAACAGCAGAAGCGCCGTGCTCACCAAGTTTCGAGCGGCGTTCTGGGGAAGACGCAGGCCAGGCAGTTTGGGGGTGCGGATGCCGCGGAGCGCGGCCAGGATCTCCAAGCCGATCAGCGACGTGAGCATCGCCCAAGTGACCCAGCCCACGACGGTGATAAGGACGATGAGGAGGCTTCCATCGTCTGGGGCTGTGAGCGCGGCGACGACTCGATCGAGGCTGGGAAGTCCTTGAGCGAATGGGTTCCCGCCGGCGTTGAGCAAAGCGATCGGCAGGCCCGCGATGATCCCAAGGATCGTGAGGGTGGCGAGGAGACCGGAGAGTCGCCGGCGAAGGGCTCTCATCATCGCTCGCTTCCGTTGACAACCCTGGCTATGCGTGCGTCGGAACGACCGGTTGCCTTCAAGGTGCTCAGGCCGATGATCTGCAGGAACTTGGAGTGGTAGACGTCTGAGGTGCGGACGGTGAGCGTGCCCCCGGAGACGCGCACCGAGCCCGACACTCCTGCGCTGCGGAGGTAGGCGCGCGCCGCCTGAGCGGCCGCGGCTGGGCTCGCTTCGACCCCGATCCCTCGGATGGCGCGCGGTCCGTTGATCTGTTGCCCGCCAGCTCGAGCGGCTTGAGCGGCGACGGCCTGTGCCCGTTGCTGTGTGTGGACCTGGCCGCCGAGGTCGACGGCGAGACCGACCATGATGATCATGGCGGTGCAGGAGAGCACGAACCACAAGGTGATGGAGCCGCGTTCGTGGAGCACGGTGCGCGAGCGGCGGATGAAGTGCGTTCTGGTTGGGAGCACGGGGTCGTCACCTCTCGCGGTAAGTGTCGAGGGGACTGGACATGGTCGAGCGGAGGGTCTTGCTGCCGGGTAGGCCAGGGATGGCGATATCTGACAGGTCGACGACGCAGGTGATGGTCGCCGACACCCGTGACGGGGTGCCGACGGGTGTCGCGAACCCGCTGGTGTCGACGCGGACCTGGCGGGACCGGCACCGCAGGTGCTGGTTGGCGAGGGACGCGGATGCGCTCGAGGTGGCTTGTGACGCGGCTTGGCCCTGGGTCCGGGCCAGCGACGCTGAGCGAGATGCGTCGGCGGCGGCGGCTTCGACTGCTTGCTGTGCGACGGCGATCCGTCCGCCGGCGCCGACGAGGCCGATAAGCAGTACGAACGCGGAGACGCCGATCACCGTTTCGATTGCCTCAGACCCGCGCTCGCACCTCATGTGAGTCGCTCTACTGGCATCGTCGCGGACTGGTGGA
Source organism: Propionibacteriaceae bacterium (assembly GCA_044225235.1). Classification (GTDB taxonomy): domain Bacteria; phylum Actinomycetota; class Actinomycetes; order Propionibacteriales; family Propionibacteriaceae; genus Microlunatus. The sequence continues at coordinate 25,666 of JBGAIX010000017.1, forward strand.
CGTGGAATCGGAAGCCGGGGATGACGCTGAGAGTGGTGGCGGTAACGGTGATGCCGGCGTCGGTGCTGCTGCGGTAGCCGGTCACTCCGATCCCCTTCAGGCTGGCGGAGCTCCTTGACGCAAAGTCTCTGGCGGCGGCGACGCCCCGCGCCTTTGAGCCGGTCTCCGCGGCGGCTTCGCGGGCGCCTTCTTGCGCGGCTGCGAGTGCGACGGTGCGGCCCCAGTGGACGATGGCTGATTGCAGGCCCAAGAACATCAGCAGGAACAGCGCGGGCATCAAGATGACGTACTGCAGACTCGCGGACCCGCGCTCAGTCAGTCTCCGCGGCCACCGACAGCGGAGTCCAGCGACGAGTGGGACCCGGGATACCACTCAGAGGTTCCCCGCCTGAGTCGCCACGAAGCCTCGAATGGCGGCAACCGCGATCGCGACGATCGCGACAACGGCGACCGCCCACAGGATCTTCTCGATGGTCTCCGAGCCACGGTCGGGTGTGCGGTTCAACTTCGTGCGGGCCTGGTTCGCGAGGTTCAGGCCGATCATGTGCAACGTCAAGACGATGGTCAGCATTGGTGTGGGGAACCTTCTCGTGCGGGGGATCAGATCTTGATTGGGAAGGTGTGCGCCTCGCCCATTCTGTGACAGGTGCCCAAGAATTCAGAAACGGCGCCTATCCGCCGATGAAGATCCGGAGCAACGCGGGCGTGATCAGAATCACCATGAAGACAACACCCAAGCCAGACATCGGCATGCTCATCCGCTCGCCGATCGCGTTGGCTTTGGCGAGATCCTCGTTGAGCACCGCGGACCTCATCGCTGATGAACGCGAGCGCAGGTTGGTGTAGACCTGTGAGCCGTCCTTGCTGAGTCGCATGATGTCGGCGAGGTCGTCCAGCTCCGGCAGATCCAGATCGGCGGCAAGGGCTTGCAGGGCGTCCCAGGGCTGCTGGCCGGACCAGCGGGACCGAGCGAGTTCTTCGCGGATCCGTACGAAGACCCAGCTATCGCCCACCTCTGCCGCCCGCTCCATCGACTGCCGTGGACCGGAGCCTGCGAGTCTCTCCAAGGCGACCAGGTCGATGTAGGCGCCCATTGCGCGAGAAAACTCGGTGCGCGCCTTCCGGGCGGCGTTGCGGGCGTCGACGTCGGGGAGGAACCACATACCGAGCGCCATCCCGGCCGAGCCGGCGACTGGGATGAGGAAGGGGATGGGGTAGTCGAGCACGATCAGGAAGTAGCCGAGGCCAGGCGGGATGATCAGGCCGGCAAAAAAGTAGATCATCTTCTTCCCGTAGTGCCGATGCACCGGGATCTGCAGCAGCAGAAGATCCTTGGTAGGTGTTCTTCCCCACCACGAGTTGGGCAGCCGTTTGAGCGCCCAGACGCCGAGGCGCTCGGTGGTGTTGGTGCTGACCGCGGCTGTGACCGCCCGGGTCCCGCGGGCGCTGCCTTCGGAGTAGCGGCGGACGACGTCGCCGAGATCCGGCTGGGCCGGGACCAGCCGCCAGAGGAGGAGCGCTAGGCCAGCGCCCGCGATGACGCCGCCGAGGAGAGCGAGTTGGAGTCCTGTCGTCATCACGCACGTCCGCTCTGTGCGCCAGCGGAACCGAGGAACCGTGGCGGGCGTTCGCCCCGAGCCATCCGCTGCAGCCAGACCAAGAGTGCGATGTAGGCGGCCAGATATAACCCGAGCAGCGCCTGGCCGATCGGTGTGCCGTAAGGCGACACGTAGTCGCCAGTCAGCGCGAGGACCCCAAGCACCACAACGGTGATGATGGTGACCCATCGCGCCGTCGTTCGTGGCTTCGCGCGGTCGGCTTCGATCGCACGGCGGGCCCGTACGTCGGCAGCCACGTCTTGTGCCAGTGAGTCCAGAACGCTGGCCAGCCCTTGCCCTCGGCGCCGAGCGCCGAGCTTCAGCTGTGCTGCAACCAGGTCGCCGGTTGCATCGTCGAGGTCGTCGGCGAAGGCGGACAAGGCGTCGTCAGTGGGGATCCGGGCCCGGAGTCGAGCGACGAGCGCGGCCACTTCCGCTCGGATCGCATCCGGCGTCGAGCGAAGTGTGACCCGGATGGCGTCTTCGAGACCGTTGCCGACCGTGAGCTGACCGGCGAGCGCGCGTGTCCACTCCTCGAGAGCCTCGAGCTTCCTGATCTGCGCAGTCGCAGAGGCAGGCCCGCGAAGCAGGAACGGGATGCCGACGAACGCCAGCGGCGCCAACACGAGCGCCAACAGCCACCCGGTCCACAGCGCGACCGCAAGCCCGGCGGCCAATCCGGCGACGAACGAGATCTTGGTGAGCCGACTAGCGCCGGCCATGCGAGCCACCACGTGTGGCCTACGTCGGGGAGGAGTTGAGGATCGGTCAGCGACTGGGGCGCGGCGCATGCCAGCGACCGCGAGGAGCACTCCCGCGACGAAGAGCCCTCCGCCGACGGCAGGAACAAGCGGGGTCATCAGGCAAGCTCCTCGCGCCCGTCGGCGGCCAGATAGGCGGCGAGGTCGAAGCCTTCCTGCTCGAGCGAACGCAGATCGTCCGGGAGGATGCCCGGGGTGGCTGGGCCGCCGGCGGGGTTTGGCCGGAAGACCTGGGTGACGGCGTAGCCCTTCGCTATCTCGCCTGGTGTGACGTGGAGGATCTCGTCTACCCAGCGGCGACGGCTGAACCGGTTGTCGTCGAGGCGTGTGGTCTCCACCCGGAGCTGGATGATCAGGTTGATGGTTTCGGCGAGCTTCGACGTTGCGAGTTCCCGGCTGACGTGCGGACCAGCCTCCATCGCACAGGTGACGAGCTTCCGGATCGCCGCCTCTGCAGACGCCGCATGTGTTGTGGAGATCGAGCCGGTGCCCGACTCCATGGCCTTGATCATGTCCCAGACCTCGTCGCCGCGGACTTCGCCAACGATCTGGCGCCGGAGGTTGAACCTGAATGAGTCATAGATGGCCTGACGGATCGTGAACTCGCCAGCCGGGCGCCCGTCCGGTCCGATCTCGCCGGAGCCGGGCCGCGACTCCCAGTCGTAGACGATGTTCGGCAGAATGTCTTTCAGGAACAGTTCGTGCTCGGTTTCGAAGGTACCGATCACCTCCCACGGGTTGATCTCCTTGCACAATGCACGCACCAGGGTGGTCTTCCCGGCAGCTTGGGCTCCTGCAACCACGATCGACTTACCCGCTCGGACTGCAGCTGCGAGGAAGCTCGCCTGGACCGGCGAGACCATGTTTCGCTGGACTAGGTCATCGAGGACGACTTGGCGGAGACGGTGCCGGCGGATCACCACGCCGGGTCGCGATGTCACCCAGGCTGCCGCTGCGAGGCGGGATCCGTCGTCCAGACGAAGGTGGAGGCGCGGGTTGGCGGCTGAGAAGCTCCTGGCGTTGGCTTCGCTCCGGGAGGCGATGAAAGACAGGAAGTCCAGGAGTTCTTGCTCGCTATCGGCGACTGCGTCGACTCGAACGAGACTGCCATCGGTCTTTTCTAGCCAGACATCCTGGCCGGCGATCATGATGTTCTCGACGTCGTCGGCATCGAGCAACGGCTGAAGCCTGCCGAGGTCGAACAAGGCGTGAAACGTCGCTGTTGCGTAAGCGTTCTGATCATCTACGTTCCAGGACGGAGCGCCGTCATGCATCTGATCCGCGACATGGGCCTGCAGAAGCTCTTGAATGATGGCGCGCCCAAGTTCGCGTTGCTCCTCTTTGTCGAGATCGCCGCCTTCGCCTTTCAGCGATGCGGTGAGCAGGTCCGAGGCTTGCGACCGGAACGTGGCGACCAGATTCCAGTCAAGCCGGCCGGGCTGAGGCAACGCAACAGTCTCCGCGGCGTCGACAACGGACCGGTTCCCGCTCCCGGCGGCGCGGAGATCTGGCGGAAAGACGGATCGGGGAACGACTGTGACCCTGCTAATCGGGCCCGCAAGGTCGCTCGGCCGGGAACGGCGACGTTGGGTCTGACCGTCGCGGACCGGGGTGAGATGGGGTCTTTTCGACGAGCCTCCCAGGTCGACGAGCTCAGGTGACTCCGGGCCGTTGGTGCCTCCGAAGATCGGTAGATCGGAGGGATCGGGACGCTCGTCGGTGGTGTCGCTGTCGACATCGGGCTCAGACATTGGTTCGCTTTCGGTTGGCTGGGATGGTTGTGGCGGGCCTCGAGGCGGCGGTCTGGAGCGCTTCGGCGGTGGCTCGCAGTGAGCGACTGAGCTTCGATGCCGCGAATTTCCGGGGGGCCTTGGCGCCGCGCGAGAACACGTCGGCGCTTGTGGGATCCCAGGCAAGAGTCGCGATCGCCGGTATTCGAAGGACCTTGGCGATCTCGCTGGCCGTGTATGGCATGCCCGGCCCGACGACCATTAGGTGGAGGCTCCGCTCCGCTCCGTTGCGGACGAAGGTCTCGCGGAGAGTGTTGCTCCACGAGGTGGCAGCAACGACCGCCGGCAGAGTGGACCGCGTCACAACGATCGCGATGTCGGCAGCAGCAATAAGCTTGAGCGGGGAGCCTTCGAGGCCAAGACGGCCGGCGTCGACGATTGCGTCCTGCCCGCCACGCTCCAGACCCTTCAGCGCGCCCGCCAGCGGCTCCCAGAGCCCTTCCAGCGCCCGTGCCTGGTTGTGGCGGCCTGGGCCTGACAGCAGATGCACCTCGGTGTTCGGGATGCGGCTGAGAGCTCGCGGCAGATCATCGAGAAGGGTGCCCTGGCGGTGTGACATGGCGAGGTCGACGAGGGTTGCATCGTTGGGCAACGACCCGCCACGGAAGTAGCCGGCAGGAATGGCTCGAGCGCCTGTGGGGTCGGCGTCGACGAGCACTGTCGGTCGGGGCCAGGCCATGGCGAGTCCGAGGGCGCTCGAGGTGACGCCCGGTGAACCACTGGCCGAGGTGAAGGCGATCAGGGCCACCGGTCAGCGCTCCCGGGGGTCGAGGATGATCGCGACCTTGCCAGTTGCTGCGCGAGCCGCGACTTTCGCCGCGTAGACATAGCGCACCTCTACGTTGACGACGGTGTTGCCAGACGCCTCATCGTTCACGATTCCCACGACCTTCGCAGGAAAGGCCTCGGGGTTGCCGGCACTGATCTCGCCCTGCTGGCCGGGGGTCGTGATCAGTCGGACGGGATCGCCCACCCTGAGTTCGTTGGCCGGCTGCATGCCCGCAGCCACGCTGATGCCGACGACCGACGATCCCTTCGCCGGCACCACCTGATCGGTGACTTGATCCGCCGTCACCACTCCCCCGGCGGCGATGTCCAACGCAGCCCGCTTGCCAATGATCGCGTCGGCCTCAGTGGCGGCGAGCGGATGAAGCGCAGGGTCGACGGCGATCCTCACCGTCATCAGATCCTCACGGGTGATCGTCTGCCCTCGCTCGACCGTCTGACGGACTCCCAGGACCTGGTGTGCGTTGGTGGCCGAGTTGTACGCCCACACGCTGGCCAGCGCGCCGAGGCACACCAGTGCGATGCCGGCGATGATCCAGATCGGTCGGCGCCGAAGCTTCGGTGGTGGCGCTACCCGCTCAGTGGACGGCGTCTCTTCCGAGTCGCGGGTCGAGGTAGCGGCAGCAGTGGTGGTGGACATGGTGGTGAAAGGCACCTTTTCGTTCGGGGGATGCGAGTCTCGACTACGTCAGGCCGAAATAGTCGTTCAGGGCAGCCGTGATCAACTGGTTGCGAGATCTGGCGTGAAATTCGCGGACGAGCCGGTCGATGACTTCGAAGTCGCCAACACGGAGGCGGTAGTTCAAAGGGGTCAGGGGGCCGGATGTGCTCCGAGAGACGCGGCTGCGACGCGCGTCGAACAAGCTCCCGCCGGCCATTGCGGGCGGGTTGATCAGGCTGTCAAGCCGAGGATGCGCCTTCTCGATCGCCATGATGATGAGCTCGCCGTGCGACAACCCAGCCTCACTACACCGGGCGCTGACGCGATCGATGAGGTGGACGGGAATATGAACGTTCGACGCGTGGATCCTGTCCTTCACGCCCTTCGGGTCGGCGTCGCTTTCCGACGTCGCAGCGCCGCCCGTGCCTTCTTCACCGCCGCTCGGCACCGAGATGGCGGGCCCCTCTGGGGCCGAACCGCCAGACGTGGGTTCGCGGCGCCGGCGCGGCCGCGGAGGCAACGACATCGGCGACAGGGATGCCGTCCCGGCTGTCGATGTCGCACCATCACCATCCTCGAAATGTGCGAGGCGGCCCGCCGCTACAGGTCGGGCGGAACTTGATTCTGACGCGCTCACGACTTGGCTCCACTCTGAGCGACCGAAGGCCCGGACTCGCCCGCCTCCGCCGCGGAGATCCTGCTGCAGACCTCCTGGGCGAGCCGCTCGTAGTCCCCAGCCAACGAGTCGGCCGATTCAGATAGCGACGGCGTCTGCAGCGCGATCACGTTGCCCTCACGAGCTCGCACTCCGCGCGTGCGGCGCAACTCGACCAACCGCTGGGCCCTGGTTGCGCTCGCGTCGACCGCCAGCTCGTGCGCCAGCTGGCCGCGGCTGCGGCAGTCCTGCGCCGCGGACTCCGTGTAGCGAATGTAGGTCTCGAACAGAGGCACCTGGTCTTCGACTTCCGCGAGCACCTCCACCGTGTTGCGGCGGACTCGAGTGGCGCCGGTACTGTGGGCGGTGATGACCACACCGAGGTAGCGCAGGCCAGTGTTGGACTGCCTCGCTCGCTTGACCCTCGGACCGACGCTCAGCAGGCCTTCCAGACTGCCCTGATCGGTCTTGGTTGGGATCAACACCCACCGAGCCGCGGCGAGAGCGACATCCTGCAACTCCCCGTTTCCGGGCGGGCAGTCAATGAGGATGAGGTCGTACTGGTCGGCCGCCGGTGCCAGCCGCGCAACGAACTCGCCCGCGACGCTGCCCTCCCCCAGCTCGTCGGCCGCCATCGGCGACCGGACGAGCTGGCCCAGCACCTCCAAGGCCCGGCCGCCGAAGATGAAGTCCAAGCCAGGACGAACGTCTCGGACGATCGGAAGCGCGCCGCCGTTCCAGACCGCGTCGATCAGGCCCCGTCCCGCGTCGTTTGCTGGGTGGTCGCTCAGACCAAGGTCCAGCTTCAGATTTCCCTGAATGTCTAGGTCGATCGCCAGAACCCGCATTCCGTTCTTCGCCAGCTGGCCGGCGACATTCGCCACCACTGATGTCTTCAGCACCCCACCCTTGCCGTTGATCACTGCAACGACCCGCGACAAGGCCTCGCGGTCAGGCAACTCTGCGTGTGCCACTCGCCCCTCCAACTTGCTCATGCCAGGGGAAGGTGCGCAGAAAGGGGGATCGGTGACAAGACGCCCAACCACGTCGCACCACGCTCTCCCCCACCGCTGCCCTCCCCGGCGGCTACCAGATGCGCCCACTGTTGCCCACCGTGCGGCGCGCCACCCGCATTGTCGGCGGCGTGTTGCCTCTCCCTGCCCCTAGGTCCGGCCCACTCTCGCTCCGTGCATGGCGCCGATAGCTGCACTACTAGGCCCATGGCGGCGGCGTACCCGGGCCTGATGCGCTGCCTATGCGCCTGTTTGCAGGGGCACTTTCTGCGGCGCAGTAGGCGCGGTAATGCGTCTCGATTGGGCCTTGGTAGGCCCGTAGTGGGAGCATGGTGGGGCTATGGTGGGCGGTTGGTAGCCGCGTGCCTCTGTCATAGCTGTGGGCGACGCGCGGGGGGCCATCAAGGTATTGGGCTTGGACTCGTCGCCTGAGCGATGATGGCTCCCATGACTGGGGTGGCGCTAGCGGAACGTCGCGACCCGCGCCAGTGGCTGGACGACATGGCCTGGCATCGCCGCATGTTCGCCGAGTCGCAGTTTCGATGGGCGCCTGAAGACCCCACAGTCATCGCGCTGACGTGGACCCGCGGGCAGCTCGTGTTCGAGTCGTTCCGGGATCTGACTCGATTGGATCGCCAGCTTCACGCACTGGGCGCTTTTGCAGCACAAATCGACCACGCGATGGTCCCGCTGCTGGAAGAAGCCCAACGATCGTGCACGACACGAGAGTGGGGGAGAGGGCTTCAGCTGATTGGGTTGACGCCGCAGGACGTCCAGACTCTGCGCGAAGGCGCAGAGCCGCCCAATCCCTGGCACCCAGAGGTTCGGCGTGCCACCAGCGGAATCCCTGTGCCCAACCCGTTCTCGCTGGTCTGGGAGCTTCGTCAGATACGAGCTATGTACCGCGGTGCGGAGGCTGTCTTGGAGGATGCCTTCTGCGACCTGGCGGTGGAGCTCATGTCCGATCTGCACCGCGGATCCGCCGGCGGCGACAGCGGGCGAGATCCACAGGAGAGGCTGCGACTCTTCAGCGCGACCCTCCAGCGCAGGATCCATGACCAGCGTGCTTCCCGCGGCGAGCCGGGTGACTCCCGACGGATCCCGATCCAGATCTGCTAGGCGTCCAACTCCGAATCTGGGCGCGGGCTGGCCCCCGCCGTGCCCCCAGCCGGGCTGTCGAGGCCAGGCTGCCGCTCCTGCGGTTGCGGCTGCCCACCATGAGATCCCGCTTCGGCGATGTCGCCGCGCTGGAATAGCTGAGCTACCTCAGGCTTCCTCGCCGAGCTGCTGGTGGCGGCGAGTGCGCCGACCGCACCCAACGCGTGCTGATCAGCCTAGGAAACCGCCGCCGCCGAGCGCGGTCACAGCGTCCGCCACGTGCTCGCCGTCCCGAAGCTCGTCAGGCGGTGCCGTTTCCCAGCAAGCGCCGTTTTGCAAGCCGGTTTCCCACCTGGTTTCCCACTTCGTTTCCCACGCGTGCGGGAACCTGAACTGCGTGTCTGACAAGGGGCTATGGCTTCGTTTCCCTCGTTTCCCACTTGCGCTGGCTCGTCGTCGTACCCGCCTGCCTGCGCGTGCGCATAGATTCTCACCTGAATAGATACCAGCCATATCTATTCAATGGGTTCCGCACTCTCGCTGGCGGGGGGCAGGGCGCTTGTGAACGAGAAGCTGGCGCTTCTTGTCACCGTTGAGTCGACGGATGCACCTTCCTCGGACGTGAGCGTGCCGAGTGCCCGGTTGTTGCTGTCGACTCCCGACACGCCGAACGATGGCGCATCCCTGATTCAGCATCAGACGCCCAGAAAATGTGGGGTATGGAGGTACGACGCAAACCTGGGCCGCGGCCGAAGGGCGAGCGCAAGGCATTCACTGTTCGGACGCCCGCTGAGCATCACAGACTCTTTGAGGACGCCTACAAGGCGCTCGGATACGCCAGCCTGTCGGACTACGTGGCTGCGCTTCTCGCCGAGCATCATGGCTTGGCCGTGCCGCCATACGTGCACCGACCTGGGCCGCTCCACCAACAACCCGAGCTGCCCGAGCAGGCCTTGCTCAAGGCGGGCTGACCACACCCCAAAAAACCAAGAACGCCACCCTAGTGCTGGCCGGCTCAGGTGGCGTTCCCGATGTAGAGAAGGCGAAAGACTGTGCTCTCGACAAGTACGAGGGTACCCGATCGGAACAGTTCCACCGGTACCCGTCGTCGAGCGCCTCAGCGGCGTGTCACCCGTTGAGGTGACATCGCGTGACTGAGTCTGTCAGCAGCGCCATCCCCTCCGAACCGGGGCAACCTCGAGCATCATTTGATCGCGTGCGTGTCGCGCTCGAGTCGCGCGGATGCCGGATCCGAGTTCGTGGCCCCAGCAGTTTCATGGCGACCTGCCCAGCGCACGATGACACCGAGCCGTCCCTTCACGTGACGTGGAAGGACAGGCCGGGCGCTGGGGGAGGCCTGACGGCCGTCTACTGCCATGGCTGCAAGGTGTCGGCGACCGAACTCACCAACATCATCGGCCTAACTGAGGCCGACCTGTTCGACGAGCCGTTGCAGCGACGCGTGACGCCCGGGATCTCAAAGAGCGCGGCCAGACGCGCTGCCGGGCGGCGACGCGGCCGTCTCGGTCGACTGCCAGACCTCATCGCAGCAACACCCACCGCAGAACATGACCACGGCTCGTGGGTGGAGGTGGACCGCTACCGCTACACAACGGCTGAGGGCCAGCCGGTCCAGGAAGTCGTACGACAGGAGTGTGCGGACTGTGCAGCGCGCGGGACACACACCAAGAGGTTCAAGCAGCTGTTCGCCGACGGCGGCGGGCGGCTTGTCACCACAGCGCCGGAGGGCTTCCGTCGCGTCCTCTACCGCGCGCCAGAGGTCGCAGAGGCGATCGGCAGAACGGCGATCTACCTGCTCGAGGGCGAGAAAGACGTCGCGACCGCCGAAGGTCTGGGGCTGGTCGCGACCACGAATACGCAAGGCGGGCTGGCGTTCCCTGAAGAACTGGCCGCCGGACTAACGGGCGCCGACGTCATCGTCGTCCTGGACCGAGACCCCACCGGGTGGGCTCGAGGCGTCGACCTGCACGCAAAGCTCACCGCCGCGGGCGCAACCGTTCACCTGCGGCTCCCTGCGGTGAACGTTCCCAAGGCGGACTTCACCGACCATGTCAACGCCGGACATGAGCCTGGCGACCTAGTCGAGGTACATGTCGACGAGGTCGCCACTTGGCACGCTCTTACGGCGGTCCTTGAGAAGCGAAAACTTTTCGACCAGGCGATTCGCGAGGCACTTGCCCGGCAGGACCGGGCCGACGCCGGCGACGAGCAGGCTCAGAATGAGCGCTACGCCAAGCGGTGGGCCATGGAAGCCCAGATACGGCACGAGGCGCTCCAACACGCAGTCGAGCACGTCGACGCCGCCGCAATCAAGACCGGCACAGGATGGTCCGTCGAAGCTCTCGATCTCGCAGGCGAATCGCTCCGCGAGGCGAGCGATGAGGGGTATCGGTGCCACCGCCGAGTCGGCTTGCCGATCCCCCCCACCTTGCGGCTGCTTGAGCCGGCGCCGGCGGAAGTCGACACACCCTTCGGTAACCAGGACTCCCGGGCATCTTCCGAGCAACGCCCGCATCTGAGGGTCAACATCGTGACCCCCGAGGTTGGCTGGGGCACGGCGGGGGCCAGCGCCGCGGCGCCGATGTTCCGTGTGCTGGATGGTCAGATCGTCCAGTGGAGCCCTGGCCGCGGCCGTGGCTCGGAGTCCGAGGGCGAGTTCAAGGTCTTGCTGTCGACGGTGGTGCGCGTGACAGCCAGGGAGTACCTCGAAGCCGAGCGGGACAGCGATGTCGAGGCCGTCGAGCTACTCGGACGGGCAGATCCTGAACGCAAGCCTGCAGCTTCACCGCGCCCGCTAGTGGCGGTCCGCGTGGAGTATCCAGACCCAGACACCGGCGAGCACATGGAGATCCGGGTTCACGCCGACCATTGGCGAGATCATTCCTGGCTGGAGTCGCTACCCGGGAGCCCGGACTACGACCATAAGCGCGCAGGGCTAGACCAGCTGCAGCGCGCGATCCTTGCGATCAGTCCTGACATCAGTGACGAGATCTTGTTCCGCTCCACCGGCTGGCGTGAGACGCGCGACGGCCGCCACGAGTTCATCCACCGCCGCGGAGCGATTACCGCCGACGGGCACCGCAGCACGGAGGTGGCTTTCGCCGGCCCCTTGCAGCGCTACGACCTGCCTGATCCGAGCCGAGACCCCGAAGTTCTGCGGCGTGCATGGCTCGATGGGTCAGCGACGATGCTTGACCGGCTCCCCGACCGAGTCGGAGCCCCGGTGCTCGGGCAGGTCTACCGCTCGGTGCTCGGCCACAACGAGTGGGTGTTGACGTTGGTCGGGCCACCAGGCTCGTACAAAACCTCGGTCGCCGCCAAAGCGATGCAGCACTTCGGCGAACGCTGGGATCACACGAAGCCAACATCGTCGATGTCGGGAAACGGCGACACATTCAACGCTCTGCGGCTGAAGCTGCACCACGCCAAGGACGCCCTGTACTGGATGGATGACTTCGCGCCGACGAAGTCGTGGCTGGACGCACAGAAGACCCTCGAGGAGTCCGCCCGCCTGGTCCACAACCAGGAGGAACGATCCCGCGCCAGCCGCGACGGACTAACCATCAGCGACGGCACCGGGCCACGAGCCAGCGCACTATGCACCTCCGAAGTGATGCCACGTCCAGGATCAGCCGCCGACCGGATGCTGGTCGTGCCGTTGGCCCGCGACGAGGTCGACACCGACATGCTGTTCCCGCTGGATGAGGCGCTGTCGCGGTATTGGCGGGCGCTGGTGATGTCGTCGTTCATCTCCTGGTTGGCGGCTGATCTGACAACCCGGCGCCAGCGGTACTTCACGATGGCCGCCGAGTACGCAGACGTGCTGGTCAGGCGGGCAGGTGAGACGGTGCGCCAGGCCGCGGCGATCTCCCATACATGGGTTGGCTGGGTGGCCGTCACCGACTTCCTCAGCGGGGTGGGCGCAATCACCGCCGAGGAGAGAGATCAGACCCTGCGCCGCGTCGACGCCGCTCTGCACGAGGCGGGCCGAGCAGCTCACAACCCCGACATGCCCCGCACCACCGGAGCTCGCGTCGTTGAGCTCCTCGCCTACGCCTTGCGACAGGGCATCGCCCACGTCGACGATGTTCGTGACGGCCAATGCCCACCCTGGCCCCTTGCCGGGCGTCTCGGCTGGCGGGAGACCGTGTTAGACGTGGACTCCTACGGTCAAGCCGCGAAGCGTCGGTACGAACGCAACGGAATCCGACTTGGCTACGTGCTTCACGATCCGGGACCACGTGAGCGCGGACGCCTGCTGATGTGCGACTCCACGCAGCTCGAGGCCGTCTTGAAGGCGGCTAGCGGCACGCAGGCCGAGAAGTTGGAGATCGACCGGAACACGGCTTGCCGCGCGTTGCGCGACGAAGGCGTGCTCATCGCCGACGAGTCCGAGGGCAGGGCGCGCCACACGATCCACTGTCGGATCTACGCCGAGAACCGTTCAGCGCGAATGGTCGCGCTGCATCTGGACAAGGTGATCGGCGACGACCAGGACGACCCTGACGCGACTGAGCCAGCATCGGGACCCGATCCCGAGCCGGGTAGGGACCCCTCAAGTGACGAGGCAGCGATTCCTGGCTTCGGTGATAACCCACATCCGTTGGACGAGCAGCATCTCGCGGAGGATCGTGACCTCGGCGCCTCGCACCACGAGAGCGCCGGCGGGTCTAACCAACCCGACGAGGAGGAGTACGTGTCGACTGAGTGGGCTGACCGTGACGGCACGGTGGCCTGGACCGAACGGCCGGGCGGCGAGGCGCTCCCATGCGTGGTGTGTGGTCGGCCTTGCAGCATCGTGATGTCTGGCCACCGAATCCACCCGCCGTGCTGGGCCGTCACAAGCGCGGCCGATCGAGCAGCGACGGCACCGGCCCCGCCGAAGGAACTCGCAGGAGCGCATCATCCCCCCGCATCGCCACAACCAGTGGCGACTGCGGAGTTCCGCTCAGCTGCAGCCGTCGTCGACGTCGACGGCATCTGGCTGACCAACGGCGAGCACCTAGCCATGCCCGGGCAGGGTCCACAACACATCGGCGACCTCGTGCGGCTCGCCGAGTGGCTCCGACTGGGCACCTTCGTCACCAAGGAGCGCAAAGACGGGCGCCGCCGCCGGCGCGCCGCTGGCCAGATCTGGGTGGCCGACGGCCTCGCGCGCGCACTGGGGATTGACGTCGACGCCATCACCTCGGCGAGTCCGCAGGACATCGAGAAGACCACGAAAGCCGTCACGGCGGGAATCACAGCCATCACCGCGGCAGCGGCCGAGGGCTTCCATCTCGGCGGTGGCGGTGATGGGCTGGGGCGGTGGACCCGGGTTTGGATGGGCCACGACCGCTCGATCTGGGTCGTGCTGGTGCCGGCTCTCGGCACGGACGCTCGTGAGCTGCCTCTGGTAGCCGGGAAGCCCGACAACTCCACGCTCGCTCGTCGCATCGGACTACTCGCCGACGCGTTGAGCTACCCGTACCACCTCAGCGCCTCGACCACCGGACTCGATCTGATGTCCGACCTTCGATTCCTCGACCGCGAACATCTTTTCGGGGCCCGACCATCGCTCGTCGAACCTGAGGAGGTGAACATCGAGGCCGACCTCTCCTGGTGCCGACCGCCGACAGCGGAGGAGAAGGAGCACACCTGGGTCCACGCATACGACCGCTCGGGGTCCTATCTTGCGGGAGTCAGCGGCCTCGAGCTCGGCATCGGCGAACCCGTCCATCACGCAAATGGACGCGAGTTCGATCCCAAGCTCCCCGGCTACTGGCTCGCTGAGATCCCAGAGCCGGGGGACTGGCGGATGCCGCACCCACTCGACCCCCGTGGCCGGTTCGCCGGCAAGGTCCGCTGGCTAACCACTCCTAGCGTCGAGTTCGCCACGCAGCAGGGCTACGAGCTCGACATCCGGGAGGCCTACACCTGGCCCGAGCACGGGCGCATCCTCGACGCCTGGTACGAGCGGATCCGCGACGCGCGGACGGCACTCGACACCGACGACCAGGACGCGCAACTCGCGCGTGAGCAGCTGAAGCAGATCTATGCCTCGACCATCGGGATGCTCGGCTCACATATCCACCTCGCGGGGCGGCCGGGCTACGCGCCAGCGCGCCGCCACATGATCATCGCGAAAGCGAGGACCAACATCCTGCGGCGGGTCGTCAAGATCGGCGAAGAATCTGGTCGCTGGCCTGTGGCGGTCGTCACCGACACCGTGCTCTACACCTCATCCGAGGCAGACCCTGTCAAGGCCTGGCCGGGCGGCGAGCAGTGGCTGGGCCGAGCCCTCGGACGCTACAAAGTGGAAGGCAGCGCCCCCCTCGAGGAACATCTCCAGTGGCTGACCGGCGGGATGTACCGCGGGAAGGATTCGATCGTCACACCCCGAATCGGATCTGAGTAATGACCGAGCTGCGCGGAAAAATCTTCGCGGCCCTCACCGGTCGCAACGGTGACGTCTCCGGCAAAGCCGACGGTGACCTTCCCCGCATGCTCATGGCGATCGGCGGGGAATCGGCGAAGACACAGTCCGGGATCAACCTCACCAAGGCCGCCGCCACCCTCGGCGTGTCACGCCGCACGGTGGAGCGCTGGGTCAAGGCTGCGCAGACGGGCCAAGGCCAGCGACCGTCGGCGGCCCATGCCAAGGCACTCACCACGCGGGCCCGCCAGGCGGCCACGACCAAGGCTGGGCGCCTAGCCGCGATCGCCGACCGGCGACAGCAGATCCTGGGCCCCCGTGGCGCCCGAATCTCCATCACCGGCATGCAGGGTCCGCGAGCCGCTGGCACCGCGTACATGCGGCAGCGGCTGACGCAGATCGATCTTGACCCGACAGACGCGCAGGCGATGGTCGACGCCTGGCTCGCCGGCGGCGACAAAGGGTTCATGACCTGGGCGAAGAACCATTGGGACGCCGACTACGTCGCCGGTTGGGATTTCGACTCGGTCGACCAGATCGATGTCCAACAGCCGCTTGGTGGCGGTTGGCGATGACGACTCGGCGGGGACCGCTGTGGACCCGCGCCCGCCTGCAGCGGGTGATGTGCCTGCGATTCGGCTTCGGTGCGACAGGCGGGGTTGACACACGATCCGCAGCCGAAGCCATGGGCGTCAGCCGCCGCACAATCCAGCGGTGGCTACACGCCCGCCACGGACGCTCCATCGCTCACATTCCGGAGTCGAGGCTCAACCAGCTCATCGGCCTGCTCCAGCCCAGCGGGGAAGCGGTGGCGCGTGAGGCTCAGCAGGTCCGCTACGCCGAAAAGGCGATCGAGGCGCTGCAACTTCCCGACGGGCTCGGCGTCAAGCCGTCCTGGGACCGGCAGGGATGGCTCGAGGAGCACTGCGTCGTGGTCCTCGACATCAGGGTGGGGTCACTCCACATTCGCCAAATAGCGTCCAGCCGCACGACCGCCAGCCGGCTGCGCGAACTCCGACGCCGCGGACGAGTCGTTGACCAGGTGTCGATCCCGACTCGCTTCCACGCCACCGTCCTGATCCACCGCGCACTCACCGAGATGGGGCCCTGGCGGTTCCAAGCCGGCGACGACCAAGTCGTCCAGGGGTTCACACAGGCTTGGATCGCGGACGCGCCCCGCACCGACCTCGCATCCTGGGCGGAGGAGAGCCTCCCCACGGCGTCGTCACGGGTGCCGCCTACCGAGCACCTTCCCCGATAGCAAGGGGAACCGGGCAGAGGAGAGTGTTCTTGCGGCATGGGTCGGTCTCGACAAGCTCATCCTGACTACGCGATCGACCCTGACCGCGGGTCAAGCGCGTCCGCGGTCAAGATCGCGGCACTCGTCGACCGCGACCAGCACGCTCAGCGCGCCGACGACCGTGCCGGCCTCCGCGAACTCGACCAGATGACGGAGGAGCTTCCCGGCCTGAACCGTCTGCAGCGGGACAGGGCACGGATCCTGCCCCGGGAGACCAACGCCGATCTACGGCACCCCCGAATGCAGCGGCGGCTGCCACACAAGGGGGAGACCCGGCGACCGTTGTCGGCACGACAACGCAGGGAGCGCAGCAAGACGCGACGGCGGACCCAGCGATCCATGCCGCTCGCCCAACTGCGCGAGCAGAAGAACCTCGTCACACGGCCTGAGCAGTGGCGCGAGCTGAACGACAAACTCTCCGAGAGTCTGGGTGACATCGACGCGCTGAAACTCCCAGATCAGCAGCGGATCCGGCGGATCGATCGCGCCATCCAGTCCTATGAGCGGGGCAACGACCGCGGACACGTGGTCTACACCGCCGTCCAGATGCCGGCCTACATCAACGGGCACAACCTGCCGGGTTTTCTCGCCAACAACTTCCAACCGGGCGACAGGGTCGCGTTCGACAGGTACACCCAAGGCACCCACCAGCTCCACGAAACGGTGGGGTACCTCAACGACCCGGAGCGGCGGGTCGCGGTATTCGAGATCGAGACCCGCCGCGGCGCCTACCTCGGACAGTCCGACCGCTTGGACAACACCCAGCACCTCCTCCCACGAGGTCTCGAGCTCGAGGTCGTCAGCGTGCACCCGGCGGCGTATATGACACCGGCCGGCCTGACCGACACCCGCATGGTGGTGCAGCTGCGCGACGCGACTACGGCGTTGGACACAGGCATCGCAACGAAAGGAGGATCCCGATGAGCTCCCCACCGAGTCGTGCGCCATCGGCGGCAGCAGAACGGCGGGAACGGGAGGAGATGTTCTCTTTCCATCCCGCGATCCTGGCAGCGGCAGGTGCGCCGCCGCGCCGGCTCCACCACAGCGGCACGAACACCGCACGCCCGACGGCGGCGGCCGCGGCTGATGGCCCAGACGCCCCCGCATGAGCGCCACTTCGATGACGCCGGTCGTGGCCGCTGCGGGCGCCGGGGCTGTTGCCGGTGGCCTGCTCTGGCTCTGGCTCCGGACCGGCCGGTACCGCGACACCTCCGATGAGCCGCGGCGCTCGCTCACGCATGCATGGCTCGTCGTGCCTGTCGCTGCGGCCGCCGGCGGGGTCGCCGGGACCTCGGGGGCCTGGGCGACGATCGCGGTGAGCTGGGTGTTCCTCGTCGGCGCCACCGCGATCGTTTGGATCGACCTCGACGTTCACCGGGTGCCGGACCGGGTGTTGGCGCTCTGGGGGCCGGTGTTGGTTGGCACAGCCGTGACCGCCGCCGCCATCACTGATCAGTGGCTGACGGTGGCGCGGGCCGGCGCAGCGGCGGCGGCTCTTTTCGGGTGCTACCTGCTGCTCGCGGTCGTCGGGTCGATGGGCTTTGGTGATGTGAAGCTCGCCGCCGTCACCGGGGCGGCGCTCGGGTGGTTGGGCTGGCCGGCGGTGGTGACCGGAACCGTCGCGGCGTTCATCCTGGCCGGGTTCGCGGCAGTGATCCTGCTGATCAGAGGGGCGGGGAGGACCAGCCATCTGGCCTTCGGGCCAGCGATCATCGCCGGCGCGGCCGTCGCCACGCTGATGTCGAGTGGGTTGGCCGGATGAGAGGCCGGCTACGCCCTCGAGCGACAGCCACCGGATGGCTCGCGGCCACTCTGGGCATGCTGACCATGGCAGTCGGCTGCGGGACGCCGGCACAATCTGTTGAGGGATCATCAGCTGACCTGGACCGTCTGCGGGTCGTCACCGCGCGCCCGGACCTGCCTGGGTACTCGCGCTCGTGCAGGCCGGGAGCTGGCTGTTCGTTCGGAGAAGCGTGGACAGACCGGGTGAGCGTGGAACTCGGCGGACATGACGGCTGCGACCAGCGGTCACCGGTGCTCCGGCGCGACCTTCACCACATCGCCATCAAGCCCGGCACGCGCGGGTGCGTGGTGGTGTCGGGGATCCTCGAGGATCCCTACACCGGGGCCACGGTGAACTATCGCCGCGGCGCCTCACCACAACCTGTGGTCGTCGATCACGTCTACAGCCTCTCGGCGGCCTGGGATCTCGGCGCGGCCTACTGGGACCTCCAGCGCCGGATGGACTTCGCCGGCGACCCGCGAAACTTGATCACCACAACTCGCGCGGCGAACCTCAGCAAGGGCGACAAAACACCGGGGGACTGGTTGCCGCGCCGCGGACGGTGCCGGTTCGCAAACGCCTTCATTTCGGTGGCCGAAACCTACGACCTGCCCGTCACCGGCGCCGACAAAAGGGTATTGCGCCGCGCGATCCGTGACTGCTGACACCTCAGCGCCCGATTGTCCCGACGTGTCTGTATCGCTTGTGGAACCCGGCCACCGTGATGCGGTCCGCCGGGTGGTGACGGCTTGCGTTGTACGCCTCGGCCAGGGTCCGCCAGGAAAGCCCTGACTGCAGACCTTCAGCCACCACTTCGGCCGGTTCGCGACCCCGGGCGAAGTCCTGAAACGCGCGGTCACGATCGACCAGCCACTGCCGCAGCGGGTGCTGCGCAAGCCAACGGTCGACCTCGGCTGCCGAGAAGCGCGCGCCAGCGTTGGGAGGACCGCCGGCAGGACGCAACGGCTCAGGCACTCCCGCCGTCACCCTGGGCCGTCGATCGCTGACCTCTCGCGGCCGGCGAGAGATCTCTGACCGGATTGCCGACAGTGACGGGCGCACACCGAACTCATCGGCGATCCGGGCGGCCACCTGGCTGTAGCTGTAGGTGTCCGGCTGCGCTGCCACGAGGCCGAGTTTACGGAAAACAGCACAGGGTCGTCGCCGCCACGATCATCATTTCTTGACCTGCCGCATCAATTGGTTGACGGTTCGCAGCAGCAGGTGGCACTCTCGTATCAGCAGCTCCCACCAAGAGCCGAGACCGGATTCACCAACCGGAAGGACGGGCAAGTCCATGCCCACACTCACCTCACCCAGCGATACCATCAGTGGCACTGCACGCATGCTGCTTGTTCCGGAGGCTGGCCCCGCGAGGGCGGCCTCCGGTTCGTTGTCAGCCCGCTTTCCCATCGCCTCGGCGCGGTGTGCGACAACCCCCGTCGACGAGGAGTGGGTTCCCAACGCAGAGGCCACTGTGGTGCCGGAAGTCATGGCGGCGCTGTGCCGGCGGTGCCCCGCCCGCTCCAACTGTCTTCAGTGGGCCCTCGAAAACGCCGAGTCGGGATACTGGGCCGGCACCACATCAGCCGATCGGGCCCAGATGTGCGAGACCGGGCAGCACGACATCGCCGCCGCCGACAGCCGTCAAGAGGAGGCGCTCCAGCGGTTCATGGCGGGCGCCGACCACTCCGCCGGATCGGGCTCCTATCGGCGCTATCGCGCCGGATGCCGCTGCGGCGAATGCAGAGCCGCCAACGCCGCGACGCGAGCTGAAGAACGAGTCCGTGCACGGGAACGGGTCGCGGCGTAGCTCCCCGGCACCTCCGCGCACGGGCCAGTATTGGCGACGGTCAGCCCGCCGGCCTCCGCCAGACTTGGAACAAACGCGCTGGAGCGCCGACGGAAGACGAGGTGAGTCGCAGTGACTGATCCCTGGACGAGGGTGCGCACCCCCTACCCCATTCCCGACGACTGCTCACCTTCGGTCCTAGAGCGCATGACAGACAGCGACTTCGCGGAGTTGTTGCGTTCTCATCTGGTGCCTCGGGATCAGACCCCCGCAGGGAGACAGGCCTGGGAAAGGCTCTGGCGAGACCTCAGCCACCATGACCGGGCCGCCGAGCGCACCCTGGGTGTCCTCGACAGCTTCCTCGAGCGCGTGGACGCCGCGCTGGCCTCCGGGAACTTGGATCCAGCGCAGGCCCGCCGCGCCACGAAGTTCCGCGAGCAGTGTGAGATGGCACTGAACCGCACCGAACGAGACGACGGGGGCTCTCTGGCCTGGGCCGGAGCAGCCGGGGATTTCCCACCACAGGCAGCGCGGGTCATCGCCATGCTCGTGTCGGCGGTCGCGAAGCATCGCAGCCGGGTGCGCCGGGCGGGCTCGTCCTCGGAATCGGACCGCAACCTCTGGGCAACACTGCGCCAGGTCGGGTTGGATCCGGAGGACTTCGCCTGACTCCAGCGCGCTCGGTCACCTGCCGTCTGAAACTCAGCCCAGGCGCATTCCGATGTCTCCGCCACGCGACACGATCTGGCCGACTCGGCGTCACTGCCGATGGGTGAGCGCCACCTTCCGAAAGTGTGATGGGGCGATCGGGAGTCGGATTCGGGGCAGACGTGGTGAGCGCCGGATGGGTGGCCAGCGAGAGTGGTGCTGTCAGCGACAGCGGCCGACCAGGAAGTTGCGCACGGTGTGGAAGGAATGGGTGTCTGACGCCCGCGTCCAGAGTGATCTCCCGGGTGTTCACCGATTTCGACGGCTGGGCCGCGCCGACGGGCGCGGGTCTGTGCCCACCGTGCGCCTGGGCCTACGCCACGCCCGAGCTGCGTCTGCGACCACATCTCATCGTCCGGGATCCCCCGGGCCTGCGCGCACTGACGCTGGACGAGCTCGGAGGCCTCCTCCGATCAGGCCCCATCCAGAGCGGATGGTCTCTACTCGTGCCACTGAGGCCGGGACGCAAGCACCTCGCACCGCTGGCCACCTGGGGCCGGATCCGCGTCGACAGCGCCAGCCTCCACTGGAGCACAGCGGACGTATGCCGGCTGCAGTCGGTCACGCGACTCCGCGCGCAGGGATTCGGCAGCCGCATGCTGGCGCAGGAAGCAGCTCCGTACAGCGTGCTGCGACGGCTGCCGGCGGCCAGCTGGGCGGCTGTGCTCCGAGACTGGGAGCGGCTGAGTCCTTGGCGAGCCCCCGACAGCCCGTGGCTGGCGCTGGCGCTGCACGCCACGCGAGGAGACGGCCGGTGAAGAACCTCACGCCCTTCCGATCCGCGACCGGGGAGGGGTCCGACATCAGCCACCTGGTGGTCGCCAGCCCGGCGCTGCGTGGCAGCAGCCCCGACGCGGTGCCCGCGTCCACGCTGTGCGGTCGGCCTACGACGGGTCTGACAGCGGACGGCCCGGCCGATGTGCAATGTCATCGGTGCTTGTCGCGTGCCCCCGCCTTCATGGCGCTGCCCACATTCGAGGTGGCGGTATGACCGTCGCCGAGCCCTCGACGCCCACCCAGTCGTGGCTTGCCGCGGCCGCCGCAGTGATGCCCCCGCTCGAGGGGCCCGCCGGCGTTGCAGAACGACTCCTGCTGCTCATCCACTACGGCATCGACTGGACGGGCGGCTGGGTGACGCGATACCGCAAGACCTATTGGGAGACCGTGCTCCCGGACCGGATCATCTGCAGCACGTATCGCGCGGCGAACCTGCGGCGATGGTGGCGCGACGTCGCTGACGAGCTGGGATCACACCCCCGATCTCCAGCGGAGCGGACTGAGCTCGAGCAGCTGCTCCGCGCTGATCCGGAGCCGGTGCTGGAAGTGCTGCGATTCGAGACCGAGGCGTTGCTCCTACGCACTCGGATCGTCACTGAAGCCGTGCGCCAGGCAAGATCATCCACCAGCGCTGAATCGGACTCCGCAAAGCGTGCGGTGAGCCGATGAGCGGCTCTCACATCTGGACCGGCACTCTCACCGCCCGGTCATCGATTGCCCATGGCGGGCAGACCCGCGGTACCAGCACGCTGCTACGCCGTGAACTGATCGCCGTCCCCGGCGGCGAACTCAGGTACGTCCCCATGATCTCCGGCAACACTCTCCGCGGCCGGCTGCGACGGATCGGCGAAGAGCTGCTGCGAGATGTCCTCGAGTACGACGGGCTGCTGTCGCCCTCCGCTGCGCACGCCCTGCGCGGCGGAGGATCACTTGCGAAGTCTTCACACGAGCCGCTCTCCGGCAGCCGACTCCAACGGCTGCGGAACCTGGTCCCGCAGGTCGGCATCTTCGGCGCGGCCGGCGGCGGCACGATCATCGGCGGCGCGTTGGACGTCGGCAAGGTGGTCCCGTTGCTGGCGGAGACCGTCCACATCACCGGCATTCCCACAGATCGGTCTGCCTTCACCGCGACCCAGCTAGAGAGCTACACCCGGCAGAGCGACGTCGACGCGCATGACTTCACCGGAGTGGTGGCGACCGAAGTCGCCTTGACGTTCGACGCCACCGGCCACCCGGATGTGGTCGTCGACGCCGGCAGCCGTCAGATGCTGTTCCACGTCGAGACGTTCCCGGCTGGCACGTCGTTTCACACCTGGCTCAGGCTGCGCCGACCCACGCCGTTGGAACTCGCGTTCTTCGTCGACGTGCTCGACCGTTTCCGCAGCGATGGGCGGCTGGGGGGCCGGATCGCGATCGGCCACGGTCAAGTCGAGATCAACCTGGCGTGCGAACCGCCAGCCAAGGACCTGATCGACTGGCGTGACGAGGTCTCCGGGCGGCGCCGGGAAGTCCTCGACGCGCTAGCCACGCTGACGTGACTTCGTTGAGGCTCGTTCCGATCAGGGTCCGAGCGCGTCTTGCGGCGGGGATCGCCCACACTGCTCCGTGGGGTATCGCCCTGGACGGGCTGCTCGCAGCTGAGCTGTGGGACGAGGAAAAGGCACGACTCCAGCGCCAGGGCGGCTCACCGACCCGGGCCCGCGACAGCCACAACCCACCGGATCTGGACTTGCCACTGGCGCGTTGCACCGCTGGCGGCGAGCTCTGGCATTGGGCGGCCACCTGCGCCCGACCTGACGACCTGCACGGCCGGACCGACATTCGCACCTGGACAGCTCGAGTGGATGCGCGTCACCTCGAGCAGACCGCCGGCTCCCTTCCGAAGGTCGTCTCGGACCGCCAAGGCCGGTACCGGGCGCGCCGCATGCCGCTTCTCGTCACGCCCTGTGCCTCGATCAGCTGGCACGCTGTCGGCGATCTCGACCGGGTTCGGGCGCTGCTCGAACCGATCACAAGCATCGGGAAGAGGCGCAGCAGTGGCGAGGGGCACGTGCTGCGCTGGGACGTCGCTCCGGCGCCAGACCTGGACATCCTCGCCGCAGGCCACCTGTGGCCGGACGGGAGCCTGGGCAGGCCCGCCCCAGCGGCATGCCATGCCCGTGCCGGCGGTGCGATCGCCAACGGCCGCGGCACCGCCGGCATCCGGCCCCCGTACATGCACCCCAGCCGGCAGGCCGACCTCTACCTCCCGGCCATGACCGATGACGCCTGAACGACCCGGCGACCCCGGGCTGGACATTCAGGCCCTGCGTGGTCTGCGTCAAACCCGGCGAGACGACACACTGATCGTCGAACGGATCCGGCGGCACGTGAACCAGTACGAGGGCTACCTCGCCTTCAGCGGCGGCAAGGACAGCCTGGTGACGCTTCACCTCGCTCGGAAAGCCACCCCAGACCTGCCGGTTGTGTTCTTCGACGGCGGGCTGGAGTTTCCCGAGACCTACAACTACCTCGAGCAACTAGCCGAGGCGTGGCGGCTGAATCTCCATGTCATCCCAACAGCCGTTTCGACACTGCAGGTCCTAGTCGGCAGTGGCGGGTGGGACCATCACGCGCCCGACAACCCGCACACCCACAGCCTGCACCAGGTCGCGATTGCCGAGCCGGCCGCCGCCGCTCACCGCGCCCACGGCCCCGGCGAGCTGTGGGGGGTCCGCTCCGCTGAATCCCGCGGCCGCGCGGCCGCCTACGCCAACGCCCTGCGCACCACAAGCTGCGACTGCCACTCTCCGTGCGACACCGCTGCAGAACACCGGGCGCGGCACGGCGGAAAGATCGCGCGCATCGACGGCACCATCGCCTACGGACCGGTGTGGGACTGGAAGGACGCCGAGATCTGGGGGCACATCGCCCGCCACCGGCTACCCGCCAATCCGGTGTACGACAAGCTAAGACGGCTGGGAGCACCGCCGGAGTTTCTCCGCGTGTCAGGGATGCTCGACGCATGCAGACTGGCCGAGGGCCGGCTCACCTGGCTGAAGCGCGGCTGGCCAAGCCTGTTCGATGAGCTCGCCTCAGTGCTGCCCCGCATCCGTGAGTTCGTGTGAGGCCTCCCCCTCGGCCCACACACATGAGTGGCCGAGGAAACCGTCAGCGGCGATCACTAGCGTCGGGGCTACCAACCATCCCTGGGCGGGCTGACCACCCGCGTGTTTGCCCCATCTAGGAGGGCTTCATGTCGTTGATCATCACTCACTCTGAGGCTGAGGGAACCTTGCTCCTCGGCACCACGCGCGGCGATGGGACTGCCGAGCTCGTCAAGTCTCTCGGGTGGCGCTGGGGACGCAGCATCGGCGTGTGGTTTGTGCCGCGGAGCAGGGAGGCGGTGCCCAAGCGGGTCCTGATTGAAGAGACCGCGGACGCGCTGAGGGAGGCGGGTTTCGACGTCGACGTTCGCGTCGACGCCTCCGCCGAAGACCGCGCCGACCGCGAGACGCGGCTTGCCGAGCGGTCACAGGACCGTGTGAGACGGCTGACAGCCAGGGCCGAACGCGAACAGGGGAAATCCGATGCACGAGACGCCGCCGGCCGTGCGATCGCCGATCAAATCCCGCTAGGCCAACCAATCCTGGTCGGAACCAGCGCACAGGCCCGGCAGGAACGGGACGCCCGCCGAATCGCGGCGCACTTCTCGGCAAGCGTCCAGCATCAGCGGAACGCGAACGCAGCGGTCGAGGCCGCACGCACCGCGGCAGCCGCGAACGGCGCCAGGCACAACCCAGTCACCGTCGCGAACCGAATCGGGCGCCTCGAGGCCACAATCCGGAGGCTGGAGCGCGACCTCGAGCTGGTCGAGGGCCACACCGGCACAGACTCCCCGGACGAGGGAAGCCGGCGCCGCCGTCGTCTCGAGCTGGGCGACGCCGTCACCGCCTCCCGCGCGGACCTGGCGTACTGGCGAGCAGTACGCGAACAACAGATCGGCGACGGGACCGCCACCAACTACAGCCGCGAGACCGTGCAGCCCGGCGACTACGTGCGGATCGGCGGCCACTGGAGAAAGGTCGTGCGCTGCAACCCCAAAACAGTGGCCGTCGAGACCGGATTCTCGTGGACCGACACGGCGCCGTGGGCACGCGTTCAGGACCACCGACCAATGGCGCCGTAGTGAGGCGACCGACAGCGGAATGCCCCGCGTCCAGTCCCAGGTGGCTCGATTCGGGGTGCTCGGCGATCCGCCGTCGGCGGTCGGGCAACCTGGTGGAGTCGAGTCTTGGTCGATGGCTGGCGGCGACGGT
>JBGAIX010000018.1:0-47191 GCA_044225235.1 Propionibacteriaceae bacterium
CGGTTCGGGCCATCCGTCGGGGGCGCCTTGCCCCTCGTCGATCTGCAGATGCTCCAGGAGGTAGAACGCCTCGTCCAGCGGGCTCGCGTAGTGCGGCAGAGGGCCCCGGCCGCCGTAGCCGCATGCACACATCGACGCCAGCAGCGCCAGCGCCAAGGCCCACGTCAGCAAGGCCCTCGCCGAGCGGGTGAGACTGCCCGTGGCTGTCGGCGGAACGCCTCGGACAGGAGGCTGGAGGGCGCCCGCAGGCCCGGCCGCCGCCGTTCTCACGAGCTGGCTCCTTCTGCTCGGTGGGGCTGGGGGTCCTCCCGCCTTGTCGGGCGAGGGGCCTGGTCGTCGGGTCGTCGCTTGTGTTGGCAGGCGCAGTGCCGGGCGGGGAAGACTCGGCCAGCAACGCTGTCGACACATGCGTCGGCGCTATGTGGTGGCTGGCACGCCGCACAGATCACGATTCCCCCTCCGGTGGCTGGTGCCTGCCGGGTTCGTCGAACCGGACGCGACGGCCGGGTCGCAGCTTCGCCGCGGGTTGCACGGGGGTTTCGTCGGGGAGGTCGGCGAGCGCTTTGGTGAGCGCTTCCTCGGTGAACCGGGCGATGGTCATGGTGGGGTCGGTGCGTTGGAGATCGACGACGGCTCGTCGGACCTGGGTGATCAGGTCCGGGGGGAGTTGGGTGCCGAACCCGACCTTACGTGGCGTCATACGACGCCCCGGTCGGTGAGCCAGCCGGCGACAGCCTGATAGTCGGCGGTGGCTGGGTCTGTGGGGGCGTGCAGGGGTAGCGGTGTGCTGTGGCTGTGGGCTTCCGGGATCCGGGTGGTGCGGCGGACTGCCGGGGTGACGAGGCCGTTGTAGGCGGCTTGGAGCTGGTTCATGGCGTCGACGTAGAGGCGGCCGGCGGTCGCTGCGGGAACGATGCAGGGAACGATGGCACTGAGGGTCAGCTGGTCGTTGTACGCGTCGGCGACGTCGCCGATGAGGCCCTCGAGCTTCGGCAGACCGCGCAGTTCTTTCATGGTCGGCTGGGTGACCGTGACGACAGCGCGGGCAGCGACGAGGGCGTAGATGGTGAAGGGGCTGATCGCGCCGGGGCAGTCGATCAGCACGATGTCGGCGTCGGCGCCGGCGAGGACCTGTCGGAGGCGTTGTTCGGGTCCCAGTACCTTGCCGAGTTCGATCAGGTCGCCGTCCAGGCTGGGTGAGGCGGGGACCAGGCGGACGCCGGGCGCTGCGGTGTCGATGGTGGCGTCGGCGAGGCTGGTGCGGCGCAGAAGCACCGCGCCGATGTCGGGACGGGGCTGGTCGGGGTCGACGCCGAGCCATTCCGTGGCGGTGGCCTGCGGGTCTCCGTCGATGACGAGGACTTGGCGGCCGCGGGTGCCGAGGATCGCGGCTAGGGAGACCACAGTGGTGGTCTTCCCGGCACTGCCTGCCGCGGTCGGGACGGCGATGATCGAGGCGCTCACTGCTCGCCACCCTCCTGCTCGTCACCCTTCTGCTTGTGGGCGGCGATGAGGAGTTCGGCGCGGGCTGCGACGAGCTGCTCCAGTTCCCACTCCCCTGGCTCGTAGCCCGCCAGCTCGATCAGGTCGTCGAAGTAGCGGACATCCCGCTCACCCCAGGCCTTGAAGCCGGTGTCGAACTGGTGCTGCTTCTCCCGGGCGGCCCAGACGAGAATCCAGGCCATGTGCTCCCGCTGCCCCGGGTCGTCGTCGCTGTTGACCGCGCGCATCCAGTCCCAGTAGTCCTCGGTGCCGCCTGGGCCGACGCCTGCTTTGATGGCGATCTTGCGGGCGAGCTTCTTCGATTGCGCGTCGTACGCCGGGGCGTCGACCACGTGCCGCACCAGGTGCTCACGGAGGCGGCTGGCGGAGGGCTTGGTGGCAGCGAGCCGGACGAGGGCGGCGACCCGTGCCTGGTGGCTGCTCTGGCGGGCCTTCTGCCGCCTGCTCTCCGCGTCGCGGCGTTCCTGCTCGGCGTCGCTGACGGTCGCCCGCTGGTTGTCTTTGGCCAGGGCGTAGTAGCGCGGTTCCGTCCCGAAGCCCGCCGCGACGGCGAGGTTGCCGTTCTTGGCGTGCCGGGCGATGTCACGTGCGTTGTGCAGCTCGTGTTCCCAGTGTCGTCCGCGGAACTTGTCGGCCGGCTCGTCCAGGAACTGCGCGCCGAGTTCGTCGGCCCGCGCTCTCGCCTCCGCCTGCCTCCGCCGCGCCGCCACTGCGCGCTCGGCCTCGCGGGTGAGGGTCGACAACTCCAACTCCTGCGTCAGAGCCGTGTCCATTGCCCGACTCGCCCGCGCTTCGACGTGGCTCAAGTCGGCCTCAGCCTCACTGGCCTCGCGGGCGAGCGTGTTCGCGGGGTCGGTCAGGCCGGCGACCCGCTCCGCCACCTCCTCCACAACCTCCTCGTCCAGCTTGAGCAGCTTCAGCGCGTCGATCACGGTGTACCAGCCCTGGTCGACCGCGGCCGCTATCGGCTCCGGCAGTTTCAGCAACGCGAGCCGCTTCGCAACCTGGCCTTGCGACACCTTCACCGCGTCGGCGATCTGGCGCTGGCTGAACCCCTCGTCAACCTTCGCCTGATAGGCGCGTGCCTCCTGCAGCGGGGTGAGGGCGAGCCGGTGCAGATTCTCATGCAGCTGCACATCGGCCACCCCGGTTTCGGCGAGGTCGGGCCGAATCATCGCTGGCGCATGGGTGCGGCCAGCAAGGACGCCCGCGGCACGGCGTCGGTGGCCCGCCAACACCACGTAGGGCTTCTCCCCCACCGCGTCCGCATGCTCCGGGTGACGCTCGACCCACGCCGCCGCAGGCACCAGCGTCAGCGCCTGGACGATGCCGACCTCCCGGATGGACTCCACCAGTCCGGCCAGGTCGTCACTCTCCCGCGCTGCCGGGTTCGCCGGGTTCGCCGCGATGTCAGCCAGCGCGACCTGCTCCAACTCCCCGGCGTTCGTCTGCCGCATCGCCGCCACGATCCCGCTGCGCCGCGGCGCGCTGCGGTCCAGCTGACCACCGAGCCCTTTCACCGCCATGATCGTCCCCTTCCACGATTACTAGTAATGCTCACATTAATAGTCCGGTGGTGGGATGCGGGTGAGACGCGCCGTGGATCGCGGGTGATTCCACTGGAATCACCCGCGTCGGCTCCGCGTGATGGCCTCTCGGCGCTGCCGACTGAATCGAATATGTGTGCGATAGTCCGGATCATGGGTCAGCGTCGTGTAGAGCGCGAGTGGCCTCGTCCGCGGAACACGCGGCATGTCTGGGTGCTGGGCCGTGACCGGGTGACGCCGCCAGCTCAAGGGCTGGTGGTCGCGTGGCGGTCTGAGCGTCGCCGGTGGTGCGCGTGGGTGATCCGGGTTGACGACGACGGGCGGGTGCTCGCGGAGTGGGTGGCCGCGGAGATGCTACGGCCCGTGCGCAGCGACCCGAACACCGTCGTGAGCTACGCCTGGTTCACCGAACTCGCCCGGCCTCGTGAGCCAGACCGGGGGTGATTCCACTGGAATCACCACCCACGGGACGGAGTGATTCCACTGGAATCACCGGTCAAGGGGCGGAGTGATTCCACTGGAATCACCGGTCAAGGGGCGGAGTGATTCCACTGGAATCACCAGTCATCGGGGAGGCTCCGGGTGCGCTGGCGGCACTGCCTCGGGTGCTGCTGTCAGACCCCGGTGGGACAATCGGCAGCTAGGAGCGTGTGATGGCCGGAGGTCAAGAGCCCGTGAGTGACAGCAACCACGACGCGGCGCAGGACGATGAGTTCCTGGCCGTGATCGGTGCCGGTTACGCCGAGCCGACGACCATCATGGGGGCAGTTGGCGACGACGAGATCACCCGCGTCGCCCCGACTCCGCGCAGGGAGGGTGTCGACCTCGGGGTCGCGGGGTCTCTCGTGCAGACCTGGCAGCAGTTGCGTGCAGAGAGGAGAACCCCCGGCAGGTGGCCACTGAGGCGAGTGGTGCTGGCCGTGACTGGGTTGGTCGTCGCGGCCGGGGGAGTGGTGGCGATCGCGACCGGGTGGCTGGGCGTGGAGTTGCTGGCGATCGTGTTCTTGGGGCTGGCCGTCTTCGCGTTCGCGGCCGCCCAGGCGTTTGGTGCCTCACGACGGGCGACCGAGGGGGAGCGGCGCCTTGGGGCGGTGATCGCGGCCGAGCAGAATGCAGGCCGTCAGCTCGCCTCGGCGCTCGCGGGCACCGGTTGGGTACTGCTGCACGACCGGCGGCTGCCCAACACCGAGCACAGGGTGCCGTTTCTGTGCGTCGGCCCGGCTGGTGTGGTGGTCGTCAGCATGTTGCCGCCTGGGCCTTACCTGATCCTCGAGCCAGCCGGCGTACGCGCCGGCGAGAGCGAACTTGCGTTCGGATGGATGCCGACCAGGATCTGGGAGGTCCGCTACCTGGTCGAGGCGCTCACGACGACTGAGGATGATCAGCTGCACTTCCGTGGCCCGGTCTTTCCGGTTGCCGTCGAGGCATACCCACGCGCAACTCAGCTTCCAGTCGGCTGGTCGGCCGAGCCGCCCTACCGCATCGACGACTTCCACATCCGTCGGCCGGGACCCCTGGCCGAGTTCCTGTGCGGCCTCCCAACAACGTTCGCACCACATCACGTGCGGCAGCTCACCGAGCTGGTCGACCAGCACTGCCCTCCAGCCCCAACGCTTGACCAGGTCAACGTCCACTGACGGCGGAGACGGCTTGCGGGCTGCATCGTGGGCACGGGCGCACCGGGGCGCGGGTCGTCGGGTGCTCGATCCAGCGGTAGCTGTCTGAGGCGCATTCGCCGCACCACGGGACTGGCCGGGTGAGTGGCTGGTTCTGGTCCGGGTGGTCGGCGAGTGGGTCGATTTGGCGGAGGTACCAGGCGAGCAGTCCCCATGGTGCGGTCTTGGCGTGGACTGGGGCGGCGTAGCCGAGCCGGCGGTTGACCAGCTCCATCGCCTCGAGCATCCGGGTCGTGGTCCAGCGCATGCCGCCTGTTTGTTTGGGGTCGGTGAACCGCTGCAGCTGGCCTGCGATGCGGCCGGGTGGGCATCGGTGGAGGAAGATCACCTGTCTGGTGAGCGCGATGGCGAGGTCCCAGGCTGGGCCTGAGCGGTGTCGAGCCGGTTTTTGGGGGCGGCCCTTCTTGTTCCGGGGCGGTGCGGAGCGGAGCGGAGCACCTTTGGACCGTGCGGAGCGTTGTTTGAAGGTACTGAGGTCTGTAACGGAACCCCTTAAAGCCTCACCACTGGTAGGGGTGACACGTTCCACAACGGACCGCAGCTCGGTCGGCACGACGAAGGCGGTCACTGTGGATAACCCGCGCTGCGGGGAGCCCTTCCGCCGGGCGGCGTAGACCTCGATCTCAGACAGCATCCGGCCCGGGGTGATGACGAGCTCCAGACCGATCGCGCGGGCGGCCGCCTGGCAGCGCTGCACGGTCCTCTTGGCGCACTGCATCAGTCCGGCCAGGGTGACAGGCCGGACGACCACACGACGCCCTGAGCGGCGCTCCTGGGCGTACAGGGACTTCGCGGCGACCCAGCTGCGGAAGACGTCGGGGGAGACGTGGTGCTGCGCCAGCACGTCGGCGTGCAACGCGATCGCCGCCGGCACCACGTGCTCCAGGTAATGCTCCCGCGACGTCCAGCCGATCGTGCCGGCGTACTGGCCCGGATCGGCCGAGGCCGAGACGGCAGGAAGTGGGCTGCAACACGACCCTGCGGGTCGAAAAGGGCAGCGTCGAGCGCTACAGTGATAGCGCGACCTTTCTGGTGGGTTAGGACGCAACACGAGGCCCGTTGGCACGGGGATCGTGAACCGGAGACCAGCTGTTAACTGGCCCGACAACTTGAGACAAACGGCTCCCGCTGGCACGGGGGCCTTTGTCGTCTTCGGGGCACTGCCCCGATCGGCGGCTATGCGCTCAGCGGAAGGCCCTCCTGGTCGGGGTCTGGAAGGTTCCAGCTGACCGGGATGCCGGTGCTATCCGGCCTGCCAGCTCTGATGGCAGCTTCGACGATCGCCCACTGCGGCAAACCGCTCAGCGCCGCGTAGTGATCGATGAGTTCCTTCACGTCCGGCTCAACCAGCATGTGAATCTGGACAGTGGGAGTGCCGCGCCGGCGTCGGTGTTGCGAACTGGCCATATAGACGAGGGTAGAAGACCGCTTTTACATGTACAGGGACGCTGCTTGTCGGGCGTGTCGCGCCCACGAATCGCCGAGGCGCCATGCCGGGCGCATTGGCCCCCCCGGGGGGGGAGGCGGGAGCCGCGTCAGAGCGGAGCGGGGACCCTCAGCCGATTGCCTGTGGTCATTCGTCTACTCGGTCGTATGCGTAGATCTGCCACGCCGTCCCGTCTGTGACGAGCCAGAGAACCATCGCCCATCTCTGGTAGTTCACTCGGACCGCCACTTCGTAAGTGGTGCTCTTGAGGAGCTCGTAGCCCTCGTAGCTGCCAGCGGGCACGTTGCTGAGGTCGACCGTGGCGAGTTGCTCCGCCACCTCGGCCGTCACATAGGGCTGGCTGGCAGGGCCGGTCAGCCGCTCCCGCCATTTCCGTTGGCCGCCGGTCGTGTTCGTGAAGTTCCGCCCCCACGTATCCACGATCGGGCCCCACACACCCTCTTGAACCTCAGGAGGGGCGTCCGCGTGCTCTCCATCGGGAAGCTCGCTTCCCGATGTGTCCGGCGAAGCGGAAGGCGAAGCGGAGGGGGGCGCGGCTGAGGAGGCGGGCTGCTCGGGGGGTTGGGCCGTGCGGCGGGTCGAGGTCAGAGTCACGGTCGCGGTCACCGCAACCACGAACGCGGCAACTATCGCAAGACCGGCGATGATGAGCCGCGAGCGTGTCACTGCTTCACCCCTTTGGAACGCAGGTATGTGAGTGGGTTGACGGGTCGGCCGTTGGTGCGAATCTCGAAGTGCAGGTGGGACCCGCGAGGGCCGGCGGGACGGACGTTGCCTTGCCAGCCCACCGTTCCGATTAGCTGGCCAGTCGACACCACGTCGCCGACGCGGACTCTCCGCTCGTTGAGGTGGGCATACCAGGCCGTCACCGTTCGGTCGGCGCTGAGCTGGATGACGACCAGGTTTCCGTAGGAGCGTTTTGTCCCGCCGCAAATCGGCAGCGCGGAGCAGGTGCCGCCTGTGGTGATTGACTCGGACCGGATGACGACCCCGCCCGAGACCGCGTAGACAGGCGTACCCGGCGTCGCTGGGTAGTCCTGACCGGTGTGTCCGCGGTAGCACCCAAACCCGCAGCCAACCGTGAACGGAGCGGCGAGCGGGCTGTTCCAGCTGCCGCCCCTTGCTCGTGACCACTCGGCCTGGTTGCCGAAGACGGTGACATGGACGTGGTTCGTGTGGAGTTGGGATGGGCCGCCGGTCGCTGGGTAGGACCTCCACCCTTCATCGTCACGCTGGATATTCCAGATTTGGCGGTCGAAGATGACGTACTTCACGCCCAGCTCTCGCTGGTGTTGGCGGAGCCAACGTGCAATCTCCCAGCCGAGTGCGTTGCCGGTCGCGGTCTCGTAGTCCGGGATCATGAAGTCGACCGCCCGGCCTGAGGGGTGGTCGGGAAGCGGGTCAGGCCGGACGCCGCCGATTGTTGTGATTGAGGGGAACTGCTGTTTGACGCACCTAAGAACGAGGACGGCGTCGGGCGTCAAGCCAGTCTCCGCTGCGAGCCCTGTGCTGGGGCATGCGCCAGCGCTGGGGGCGGCAGGCCCGCAGTCTGCTGACGGAGCGGTGCCAGAAAGGCGGTCGACGAGAGTTCGCGCCGCCGCCTCCCAGGCCGAGTAGGCGTCTGGGAAAGCGCTCCGCTCGACTGCCTGAGCGGCCTGTGTCACAGACATCTGCTGCCAGCCGGGTACGTCGACGAGTCCAGGGTTACTGGTGTGGTCAGCCAGGCCGTAGAAGGCCCGAGCTGCAAGGGTGACCGTGCGGATCTCTTGGACCGTGCCCCACCCTGTCGATGGACGCATCTGCCAGGGCCCGACTGAGTCCCGATCACCGTGATCGAGGTTTCTGATGCCGCTTTCTGCACCCGCGGCCGCAAGCGCAACGACCCAGCCCTGCGCCGGGATCCCAAGCGCTTTGCCTTCCGCGATGGTCGTCGCAGCGATCGAGATCTGCTCGGCGTCAAGGGTCACCTGGCGACCACGGATCTGAACGACCACATTCGCTGGAAGCACCGCGGCGGCCCCTCCGCTCTGGGCCGAACTCGCTGTTCCCGAGCTGGTGACCGTAGCGACCACGGCCTTGTGATCGGAGCCGTATGAGCCAAGGATTGCCTGATCGGTGAAGCGTGCGCCTCGCGTCAGCCAGACGTAGTCAATCAGCCGTCTGCCGCTCGTCTGCGTGCCGCCTTTCGGCATACCCAACACACTCCAGTTGGAGTTGATCCCCGCCCGTCGCATGAGCGCAAACGGGAATCGCGGATCTTGGACCGCACCGTCAGCGCGGGCGTCGACGTTGTGGTCCCCGGTCACCGCTACAGGGCCATATGGCCGCAGCTTCCGGACCACTGAAAGAGCGGCGGCCATTTGCCGCTCGTATACCGCAAGCCGCTTGGGTGCTTTCCGAGGATGCCCGCGGCGATCGATGTCCGGCACGATGTGGTGATTGACGACGAAGAGGACGCCGCCGGTGTCCCGGTCCTGCAACTGAACCCATTGGATGCTCTTAGGACCGATCGATGTGCCTGCGGTCCCTGGCTCAATCCGAACGACATCGATGACTTGCTCGGATCCCTGCGCTAGCACACGGAACTTCCGCGCGTCGAACAGAATCTGCACGGCGTTGCGCCCGGCAGACACCTTCCAGCCACG
Source organism: Propionibacteriaceae bacterium (assembly GCA_044225235.1). Classification (GTDB taxonomy): domain Bacteria; phylum Actinomycetota; class Actinomycetes; order Propionibacteriales; family Propionibacteriaceae; genus Microlunatus. The sequence continues at coordinate 8,819 of JBGAIX010000018.1, forward strand.
CTGGGTCATCGCCCGCTCGACCGTCGCCCTCCGCGAGGGCGACGACAGCTCCTGGACGCCAATGACATCGGCGGCTTTGGCGATTGTCTCTAGCCCGTGAACAACCCTCGCACTTGAGTTCGCGTACAGGGTGTTCCAGGAGGCGACTCGGGCTGTCACCGGCCCGGAACGGTCAACCTTGACAGGCGCGGCAGGGATGTCGATGGGGTCGTCGAGAAGGCCTGCCGACTGGCAGGGCGGCGGCGGCGAAGAGCCCAGCACGACCAGGCCGACCACCAGTACCAGCGCGAGACTCACGGCAATCGCGACAAGCCGCCTCATCGGGACGACCAGACGCCTCGGCGAGCTGGCTTCGCCCGGGACTGCGCCGCTTGGTGAGAACCCGCTCTTGTGGGCGGGGCGGCCGCAGCGGGGCTGTAGACCGCCGCCAGGCCTTCCTCAGGCAGGGTGAGTCCGTCGACCGTGTCCCCGTCGCCCACCCGCTGCACCAGCCCACGCCCTGGGGGATCGGACTGATGCGCGAGGCGGCATACGGTCAGTCGGGGTCGTGCAGGATGTGGCGGATCACCCAGCGCTTCGACACGCGGTATCCACGTCCAGCTCCTTGAAGAGCCTCGATCCGGCCGCTGGCGATCATCTCTCTCACTGACTTCTCCGACGACCGCAGGATCTGCGCGAGTTCTTCGACCGTCAACATCTCGGGCCAAGTCGCTGCCTGCGTGATGTCGAACGGTCCATGCGCGGAGTCCGTGCCTGCGTGCCCTGGCGTATCGGTACCCACGGCCGCCATCTCTACCAGACCTCCACTGGTCGGATGCAAACATCCGCAACTCGACTCCTGCCAGATCCTGGACACACTGCGTTAACCGGAATGGAACTAACGCGACTTGAACGAACTAAGAAGTAGTTTAAGCATCCTTGACGCGATCATACGCGATTGATACTGGCACCATCAGATGTTACGTTGCGCCGGTGACAGTCCCGAAACCAAGGAGCGTGGGGGCATGAGTGAGGAGAACGGCAGCACGGTCGCGGTCCGGGAACCACAGGCGGTGCCGGCTGACATCGTGGCCCGAGCGCGCCTAGCGATGCGGCAGGCGAACTCCCCGGCGGAGGTTCCACCGGCAACTCCAGCCAACGTGGCCAACGTCCCTGAGGCCCCACCGTCAGCTCCAGCCAACGCAACCGGGCCCTCTGCGAGGACGAACGAGTCTCAACGAACCCAGCCGGGTCCAGCGGAAGACGCTGGGGAGCGGCCCCTCGACCCGGAAGACGCTGGCGAGCGGCCCCTCGACCCCTACCGCCAAGGCGCGGCAGAGGGCGAAGCGGCATCCAACTGGCAGGGGTACAACCCGGACTACGTCGCGGATCAGATGGTCCCCCTCATCCACGCACGCGCAACGAGGGGTTGGCGCAGGCTGCTAGGGCTGGCGCCGAGCCGCGACGAGATCGCGCGCAAGGAACGCCAAGCGGTGATGTGCACCAACTTCGGCGCGCCGGTGAAGATCGTCCTAGCGAACCCGCGCGGATACGCCGGGAAGACCGTGATGACTCTCTGCCTAGCAGGCACTCTCGGCGTCGCCCGGGGCGGTGGGGTCTGCGCGTTTGAAAATCACGAACTGCGCGGGGTCATGGCCCTGCGAACCGTGGCGAACGGCACGCAGAGGACCACTCGCGACTTCATCAATGACCTTTCCCAGATGAGGCCGGCGGACGTTAGGCACGCTGACCTCACCAGGTACGTGCGCCACCAGCACGCAGGCAACTTCGACGCGATGGTCACATCGCGGGCGTTCGAGAAGCAGCTCGACGGGGCGGAGCACCGCGCAGCATCAGCATTGCTGGAGCGGTTCTACCAGATCATCGTGATCGACACCGCGAACAACGAGGGTCACGAGGCCTTCCAGGCGGCGATCGGGGATGCCACCGCGCTCGTTGTCCCGACGAAGTGGCGACCGACGCACATCTCCCCGGCCGTGCAGATGCTCAACGATCTGGCGAGCCGGTCGCCTCGCCACGAGGTGCTGGTCCAGAACGCTGTAGTCGTGGCCACGAACGGGCGACTCGAGGATCTGCCCGGCACCCGCGAGTTCGCCCGGCCGATGTTCAGTGACCTGGCAGCTGACGTCGTCGAAATACCAGCCGACCCACACATCGAGGCGGACATGCCCATCGTCCACGACCAGCTGAGATCCGAGACCCGCGCGGCACTGGATCAGCTCGGAGCGGCAGTCTGCCGCGCCGCATCAAAGAATCTCCAGGCGTTCAACGAGATGGGGCTGTGACAGCGTGAACGTCAACCGGCTGCTCAAGAAACCTCGACCCACACTCCAGAAAGCGCGGTGAACACGCAATGGACTTCGACCAGCTGATGGCAGGCATCACGCCAAACCTCGGCCCCTTCGCGACAGCACTAGGCCCAAAACTCACAATGATCATGGGCCTCGTATGGATCTTGTGCCTCGCAGGGTGCGCGATGGTTGCGATGAAAGGCGGCCTTGAGTTCGCCGCCTCCCGAGCCCAGGGCCGACCGATGGCTACCGCCGACGGCGTGATGGACATCGGCGTCCCGATGGTGGCGCTGGTCTTCCTCGGGATCATTCCCGCGGTCGTCGCGGCGCTGGTTTAGAACGCGGCAAACCTCGTCCGAGATGACCTGATTCCACTGGAATCACGAACCCCCAGCGGCCCTGAAAGGACCTCCAATGCCAGTACGCGCCGAAGTCAGAAGCCGACCCGGACGCACTCCGCGTCGCCCGCTCACAACCGGACGCATCTTCTCGCGCGTCTTCGCGCTCATCTGCCTCGTGCTGGCTCTCGCTGGCTTGGTGACCATCGTCATCATCGGGCTGCTCCACTAAACCGTCGGAGGGACGGGGGACGCCCAAGGCCAACAACCACGACAGACGTCGAGAGAGGGGCGACACATGGCCGTACGGATCGACGGGCCTGAAAGCCACACCACCACGCGCAAGGAGCTGCCGACGGGCGCGAACCAGCGGCCTCCTCGCCGCCAGCCCTTCCTCGTCATCCTCATCGGCGCCCTCGCGGTCGCGGTGATCACCGGCGTGCTGGTCGGTGTGCTCGTCGGCAGGGGAAGAAGCGAACCGACGCCAACGGCGACCTCACAACCGACCTCAGATCAACTCCCAGAAGCTCTCCCGCGGTCGGCGATCGTCGCAGGCGGGGGAGGCCTCGGACGTGTCTTCGAGTTGCGCACCGGGTACCCGCACACCACGGCCGGCGCAGTCCAGGCGGCCATGAACTTCTTCGCAACAGACGTCGGCCCTGCGTACTACAACCAGAAGCACTACGAGGCCATCCAGGCGTACATGTTCGTCAGCCCCGCAGCGCGGCAGCAGATGGGCTACAGCCAGGCGACAGTCAACGCGATGCGGAAGCAGTACCAGGTCAACGACGACGGCATCCCGCTAACGTCCGGCCGGCCCGACGCGACCAAGAGGATCTGGGACGCGGCCTACCTCCAATACGGCGCGTACCGGATCGTTGAAGAGTCGGAGACCGAGGTGCGGGTCATGATGTGGTCGCCCTACGTCTACGGCGTGGACAAGGCGAGTGCTTCGACCACAGCGAACCTCAGCATCGGCTGGGCGCTCGCTGACAAGACCCTCACCTGGTCGAGAGGCGACTGGCGGCAGTCAGGGAGCAAGAGCTACACGCGCCAGGAGATCCCCACGCCTGCGGACCCCACGAATGTGGTCACAACCTTTGCTGAACGCGCGGACCTTCTTGGCACCGATCGCGGCTGGACGCTGCCGGCTAACGCCACGGAAACAGATACGCCGGAACTCAAACTCCCCGGGAAGTAGCGACCAATGTTCCACATCCCAGCCAGCCACTCTCGCCGGACCATAGCGATCCTGCTTGCCACAACCCTGGCGGCGCTGCTTCTCGGGGTTCTCCGTCCGGGCGCAGCCTGGGCTGCGACGAGCACCGACCCCAACGCATGCCAGGCCCCGAAGGTCGCATCCCTGAGCTGCGTGAACTCGCCGGCGGCCCGCCGGGGCCCGACCACCTCCAGCGGCCCTGCGACCGCTCAACAGGGTTCCGGCGGCGGCGGCGTCTCATTCGGCGAGGCGGAGACACCTGAGGGCTGGGCTGGACCGATCGCGAAGGACCTCGGCCAGGGCGTGCAGGGCCTCGCGGGTGACCTGGCGAAACGGATCAAGAACGACGGGCTGCTGCCTCAGTTCGAGTTCTCACAGGGCTACCTGAGCGTGTACGCGATCATGTTCGGACTCGGGGTGATCATCGCGGCTCTCGCGACAATGCTCGCGACGGTGAAGGTGGCCGCCAGCAAAGGCGTCGACGCCAGGATCATGGCGCACCAAGGACTGCTGCGGCTGGTGACGTTCAGCGCCGTCGGAGGTCTGGCACCCCTCCTGCTCGCTCTGCTCGGGCAGCTCAGCAGAGCCCTCGCTGGAGGCTTCTTCGACCTGGCCGCTGATGAGTTCTCTGCCCAGCTCACCGGCCTTGCGAAAGCACTCACCGTCGGCTCATTGGCGAGCCTGATCGTCCCGGGCGGTTCGGCCGTCATGGTTGGGCTGTTCATCTTCCTGCTGGTCTCGCTCGCGGCGATCTTCCTCGAGTTGATGGCCAGCCACTTCCTGATCTTTCTGCTCGCGCTGCTAATCCCGATTCTTTACGCGGCGTCCATCAACCCGGACTGGCGTGGGGGGGTGAGGCGGGTGAGCGGGGCGCTGCTGGGGGCGTTTCTCGCGCCGTCGGCGCTCTTCCTGGTGTGGGTCGTGACCTTCGCCGCAGTCCCGGCGTGGGGCACGAACCAAAGCTTCTTCACCCGCGCCGGGGTCCTCATCGTCGGACTGTTGCTCAGCCTCGCAGCTCCGGTCGCGATCGGGATGCTGCTGTCGTATGTCGTCCCGGTCTTCGCCGGCGGGAGCTCGTATGACACCAGTGCGTTCGGCACCGCCGCCGCTCGACTCAACCTGCGCGGAGGGGCGATTGGTCAAACGGGTGCCCGCGCATCGCGGGCGAAGCGTGCAAGCGCTGCCCGGGATGCTGGGCCTGCTGGCCAGCAAGTTGAGTCAGCGACCGGAGCCGCGCGCGGAGCAACAAGTGGCGGCGTCGGGGCGGCGAGCGCGGCGGGCGGACCTGTCGCTGCGGCCGTTGGCTTGTGGACCCGGATGGCGGGCAAGACGCGGCGGAGCGCGGAAGACGCACAACAGACCGTCGGCGCTGCCGCAGAGCGCACCACAGGCGGTGAGAGCGGTGGGAGCACGCAGCGGTCGCAGATCGGCGACCCCAGCACACCTCTGCGGTCGGGCCGGGGAAATGGACAAGCGCCGCCGCAGACGCCCGTCGACCGCCCCGACGACGCCGCCCACAGGTCGCCTGGAGGTGCGGCCACGGGTGGAGGCCGGCTGCGAGCAGAGGCGAGGACCCCGCAGAAAAACGCCGACTCACCTCAGCCGCCGTCAACTGACCGGCCCGGGCAGGACCCGAGCCGTGACAGTCTCCCCGCGCTCCGGCCACTGGCCGCCCCTCAACGCCAACCCGACCAGCCTGGCGGCCGCCCTAGGGGAGGAGCGTGATGAGTGGGGCTGACCCCGCGGGTGGAGGGATGCTCCTCTCCCGGCGCACGCGCCGCCACGCGGTCTTGTTCGGTCTCCAGAAGACACCGCTGATCGTGATGGCTGGCTACGTGTTGGTGGCTGTCGGGGTGATGGCAGCGATCCACCGGCCCAGCGCGATCGCCGTTGCGGCCGTGATCGGCCTGGCGCTCTACGCCGCGATGCGGCAGCCGCTGCGGATGGAGCGCACGTCCTGGGTTTATCGGCTCGTCGCTCAACTCCGACTCGGCGCTGTTGCGAGGGATGCGTTCACCCCCAACGACGACACGCCATTCCCGCGGCCAGTTGGCGACATCCTGATCCTTGGTGTGACCACCGAGGAGGACCCCCGAGAACTAGCGGTTATTCGACACTCACCCCTTGGAGTGAAGGGCTCCTACTTCACCGCGACGCTGGAGATTGAGGGCCGCGGGGACGGTCTACGGGCTGCCGCCGTCGGACTGCGCGAGGATCGCGACCTCGAGCGGGTACTAAACCGGCTCGCGGAAGCCCGATGCCCGGTGGACGAGATCTCACTCGCCGCTCGGGCACAACCTGGTCTGTCAGCTGCCGCGAAAGAGTCTGTCCGTGCCATGCGCGCACCGGACCTTGCCGGGACGATGCTCGGCGACAACATCGAACAACGCATGGCGAATCTCGACCGGGTGTCCGACGACTACCGGATGTACGCCACGATCCGGATCCCCGAGCCGGCGATCTACCGCTGGGCCGACGAGCACTGGGGTGCGACCGACCGCGACACCATCTGCAACGCCCTCCACTACCAGGTCCGCGAAGTCTCAGAACTCCTGAGCGGAGCTGGTATGCGGGTCGTGCAGGGCTTGAGCCCGTTACAGCTCGGCGCGCTCATCCGGCACCTCTACATGCCCAGCCGCGGGATCGACGATCTGAGAGGCATCCGCGCCGCACGGGACGGCTTCGTTGGCTACCCGGTCCCGCTGCACGACGCGCTTCAGGTCCCCGACTGGGGCAAGGATGTTCTCTGGTATCACGCCACAGGGTTCGTTGCCCCCTACGGCTGGCCCGCTGACCGCGTCACCAGCAGGTGGATGCTGCCAGCGGTCGCGCAGGTTTTCGACGGCGATTCGCCGTCGGTGATTCGGACGGTGACAGCTAGCTGGCGGCTGCTCAACCGCCGAGAGTCGCAACGCCAAATGGCCGACCAACTGCTCAATACCCTGACGCAGGTAGTCCGTGACCAGGGACGCATCACGACTGGCGAAGACCAAGAGCAAGCGAGCGCTGGCGAACAGGTCCTCTACGACCTTCGACACCAATCCGCCGGCGTGATCCCGTCTGTCCGAATGACCTGCTCCGCGCCATCCCTAGTCGGCATCCGCCAAGCCAGGTCGCTGGTCAACTCTGCGATGTCCGACTTGAACGTCGACGGTTTCGTCTGGTGCGACGGCCGCCAGGCCGACGCCTTCCCCCTCTCGCTACCACTCGGAAGAGGACTCGCGCGATGACCACCTCCGCGTCCGAAAAGGAGGCACTCGACGAGCACAACGCGGCCACCGAGGGCCAGGCGACACCGGAACGACGCCGGCGCCAAGATCGCCCACGCCGTCGCCCAGGCCGCGAAGGCCCCTCGGCCGCTCTCTTCACGACCGACCCCGACGCTGAAGAACTGCCGGACGAGGATGATCTCGCCAGGGCAGACCACGACGACGCCGACTACCTTGATGACCGAGGGCAATGGGAAGACCTCAAAGGGCCCACGCCTCGAGGCCTCCGGCGAAGCCGGTGGCTGGACAAGCTCGGGTGGTACGAGGTCGTCGACCGCGATGCAACCATCACCTCAACTCGCCAAGTCGTCGCGACGAACCCGGCCCTCATCCGATCCCAGCCCCCCTTTGCGGGCAGCCCGGTCGGGATCGACGAGGAAACCGGGATGTACCAGGGATCCGACCCGTTCGTGCTCTACAAGCAGGGTGTAATCGAGTCGATCAACGTCGTGATCGTCGGCGATGTCGGCGTCGCGAAGAGCTCTTTCGTCAAGAACCACTACGTCCAGGACTCGATCTACTGCGGCAGGCAAGTCTGCTGCTTCGACCGTAAACGCAACAAGGACAGTCGGTCGGAGTACGACGGCGTCAGCAGGATCGTCGAGGCGTCAGGGAAGCGGGTTGCCCGAATCAAATTCGACCGCGGCGGGGGCGGAGCGCGCGTCAACATTCTCGATCCCAGGATCGTCGCGCGGGGCGGCGAGCAAAGCGACACCGTAGGCCAAGACGAGTTGCTCTTGATGGTGGCCCAGCTGCTCCACGGCAACCTGACCTCGGAGGAGCGGTTCGCGCTCTCCGCCGCCCACCGAAAGGCACTCGCTACTGCCGCGCAAGAGGAACGCGCACCCGAGCTGGGCGACGTCGTGAACGCCCTCTTCCAGCCCGAGCTGCAGTACCTGCCATCTGCCTTGAAAGAGACGGGCTTCGTCACGGTGAAGAAGATGATGAAGTTCGGGCTCCGGCTGGGCCTAGACCTCCACGCAGCCCTCGACGGTGGAGCCCTCTCCGGACTCATCGACGGTCCCACTCGCGGAGCCGACGGGCGCGACCTCGACCTCGACGCCGACCTCATTGTGGTCGACACGTCCTCGCTTCAGGACGGGTCCGCCGCGCTCATGCTGGTGATGGCAATCATGTCCACCTTCATCTCGTCCGTATGGTCACTGACCGACCGCAAGTCGGTCGTGATCATCGAAGAGGGCTACACGGCGGACTTCCCCTCAGTTGCGGCGATCCTGCGCTCGCTTGCCAAACGCGGGCGCGGCGTGGGTGTCTCACTCGTCCTCGTCCTGCATCACCTCTCCGACATCGACGCCACGTCACCGCTCGCCGCGCTCTTCCGAGAGACCGGGATCTTGCATCTACTTCGACAAGCGCAGGTGGCCGAGGCCAAACACACCAACGACCTCCTAGGACTCGGGGACCTGACCGAGACCATTCAAAACCTCGCGAAAGGGACGCACATCCTCATCGAGGGAAGGCCGGAGATCCGCGCGCCAAGGGTGGTGTGCCATGTCCGGACCGATGTTGACATCTGGGCGAACTACACCGACGCAGCCATCACCGGCGGCGTCGACGCGCCCCCGAGCCCGTTCCCCGAGGACCACGCGAACCCGAAGCAACACCAAGGAGCGCTGCGATGACCAGCCTGAGCGTGTACGGCCAGCTGCTCGGCTGGATTCCCTGGTGGGTTTGGTTACCGCTGATCCTGGCCGTAGTGCTTTACCTCGCTTTTATTTGGAGCCGAGCACGGGGCTACTCAGGTCGCGGCACCCTCCAGCAGCAGCGCGACCGCTCACCCCAATGGGCCGCGTCCCGCGACGTCGAGACACTCGTGATCCGCCAATCCGACCCTCGCCGCCTCCCGCTAGGCGAACTGTCGACCACCCGGAGGCCTGAGATGCTCGCGTGCCCCGTCGGCGGGTCGAAAATGGTGGTTGCGCCCGCCGGTGCGGGCAAGACAGCCCGCGTCCTCGTACCCGACCTACTCCAACACCGTGGGCCCGTCGTCTCGACCAGCGTCAAGACGGATGTGCTTTGGCTGACCCTGCAGCGAAGGGCTCAGCAAGGACCTATCTGGGTGCTGAACCCCTCCGAGTCGGCCGGGCTCGGCACCTGCCGATTCTCCCCGTTGATGGGGATCAAGAGCTTTGACGACGCACTCCGAACCGGCCAATGGCTGTCAGACGCCGGCCACGACCTCGACGGTGGAATCAAGGGCCAGGAGTTCTGGGACTCCCTGGCGCGGCGGATGCTGGCGCCAGCCCTATTCCTCGCGGCCCGGGAAAACTACAACCTTGACGACGTCTTCGGATGGGTCCAACAGCGCAGTGAGGAGTTCGTCACCCAGCGCCTCGACAACCTCGGCGACCAACGGGCCATCCGAGCCTGGGCTGCACATCGGAACACCCACGAGAAGACGAAGTCGTCGATCGTGGACACCGCGTACAACATCCTCGAGGGCTGGTCATCGGAGGTCATGGCGAAGGTCACCGACACCCGCAACGCGACGGGGAACGACCTCCTCGACATTGACCGGCTCCTCGACGCGCGCGGAACGCTCTACCTGATCGCGTCCAACGCTGACCAACACATCTACCGAGCCGTGTTCGAGTCCGTGATCAATGCAATCGTGCGGCGCGTCCAGGAGCGCGAGGAAGCGTCGGGTCGGCCGCTCCGTCCGTCCTTGCTGCTCTCGCTGGACGAGGCAGCTAACATCGCGCCGCTCCGCGACCTCGGACACATCGTCTCCAGCGGCCGCGGTCAGGGTTTGCTCGTCGCATCCGTGTGGCAGGACTTGGCCCAGGTCCGCCGGATCTACGGTGAGGCCGCAGAGGAAGTGAAGAGCAACCACATCGCGAAGATGTACATGAAGGGCATCAGCGACGTCGGGACCCTGAACGAGCTATCAACCCTGCTCGGCAAGACGATCCGCTCCACCATCAATCACAGCCGAGACGTCAACGAGCACCGATCCACCGTGAGCATGTCAGAGGACGAGGTCGATCTCGCAACGCCGGGCGAACTGCGCCGCCTCGACTCCGACGAGGTTCTGGCCATCGTCGACAACCACAAGCCGATGCGGCTCAGAGTTCCCGCCTGGTTCGAGTCGCAGACCATGCGTGACCTCGTGGACCCCGGAGTCGCGAAGATGATGGATGAAGCATTCGCGACCGACCTCGCGATAGACGACCGGGCGGGACGACGTGGGCTGTCCCGACTCATTCCCTCGGGGCGCTCGTGACAACGACCACCACGACGCCGGATCCGTGGCCAGCCATCGACGAGCTGGCCGAACTCCTGAACCAGCTCGCCACCAGGCTGGCAATCCACGACCAGCAGATTGCAGGACTCACGACGCAACCAACGGGCGGCGATCCGGAGCCGACGCAGCTGGAGGAATGGGTGCGTGCCCTGACCGATCAGTACGGTCTGCACGCGCAACTCGGACAGTGGAAGGACATACCACCGCTCCGCGCCGAACTCGTCGCACTTATGGTTGCCGACGTCCGCGGCCTCGACCTCAAGCAAGGCTCGTTCGAACTCGTGTACTGGCACGACGCGCTCGCCCGAGTTGTCGGGCGCGCTCAGTCCACCGTCGACCGCTGGCGGCAAGACCAACAGAACCGGCGGCTGCTGCTGCAGTCAACGGTGAGGCCAGCAGACCAGGAACGGTCTTCGTTCTCGTAGTGATCTTGCAGGGTGCATCTCCGATTGCTGGACCAACCGGGATCACCGCTCTGCCTGCACCGGTCCTATTCAGTCGGAACGAAAGAACCTATTCCCTTTCCACGTTTCGGCTGGCATGCTTCGCCCATGTCGAAGGTTCGGTCGTTAGCCACAATGGTTGCCATAGCCATCCTTAGCGTCTCGAGCATGACGGCCTACGCCGTGGATCCCGACAACATCGTCCCAACAAACGCCTGGAACCTCGACTGCGAGAACCAGACGCAGGCAACGTCCAGGCGTGTCTGTCAGACAGACAACGCCTCGATGGGCTGGTGGATGGAGAGACCCATCGATACGACGAGTTCGAACCACGACACTCCGATCGAGTACGGCATCAATCTGGCAATGAACAACTCGTTCGACGGCACAGACCTCAATACGTTCTACGACAGCACACCGGTCACCTCCGGCAGCGGAGAAACCGACCTGATGTACCGCTCCAACGACGAGGACTTCGGCACCACGAGTTTGATCGGCATCTACTGGTGCGACGACGCGGTGAATGGCACCTCGTGGAAGTGTGACCAAGGCTACGTCAACTTCAGATCAACGGTCTACGGAAGGGAACTGGCCTGCCATGAGACTGGGCACTCGGTCGGGCTCCTGCACGGCAACTATGCCTACCCGACCCTGTCGAAAACCGATTCCCGGCTGCACTGCATGGTGAGCGCGGTCAACCCGAACGAGTACTTGCTGGGCACGATGAACGTGACGAACATCAACAACGTGTACCCGAACTAGAACCACAACTGCCGGAGGAGAGTAGGGCTCATGATGAGCAGGCTGCGCGGTGCCGCGCTGGGTCTGGCAGGCGTCCTCTTGGCGGCTGGCTGCGCCGCTGGTGATGTGCCGATCCGCCACATTGATGGGGCGAGCGCGCTTCCGACGGAGACGCTCCAGGACTGGGTGACCTACGGCGACGCGTTTGTGAGCGTCACGGTGAAGTCCGAGGAAGAACTGCCTCTCGACGAGGTTGAGAAGGAACGGGGCGAAGGAATGACCCCCCGCCGGCTGACCACCGACGTTGATCGGAAGGGCTCGTGGCAGCGAGCCGGGCGTAAGGGGCCCGAGGTGCCGGCAGATCTCGAAATCACACAGGGAGGTTGGATCTACCACGGTGGGAAGAAGGTCGCCCGCTGGGCCGCCAATGGCGAGGTCTGGCCGGAAGTTGGCGAGCACTTCGCCGTCCTGCTCTCTTACACCGACCTTATGGTCGCGGTCGACCGCGAAACGCGCAAGATCAACCGAGACGACCGTTCTCCGGGGGCCCAGTGGGCTGTGGCCGAACTCATACCGCTCGATGGTGACCAGGCCGCCCCAACGCTTGAGCAGCGAGCCGACGAGTCGGCGCTCGGGGACATTGCGGGCAAGACCGTCCCGGAGATCACCGCACTTCTTGATGCGACAAGCCCCGACCCCGCCGCAGAGAAGTACATGGACCTTGACCCATTCGTGCGCTACCAGATGACGAAGCTCGACCAGGCCACGACGCCGTCACCCGGGCCTGGCGAAAAGGTCTGATCTAACGCGTCCCAAACCGCCGAAAGGCTGCAGAGGAACCCAAGCCAGTTCCTCGGCCGAGCCCAGATCACTTGATAGTGAGCAAACGGCGGGCCGCGAACAGCGCAATCCGCCGTCTGGAGAGTTGGTGAGCGCAGCGAGTGCTCCGTGCGCCGGTAAGCTGAAAATGCGTGTGTGCGTACTTGTTGGCGGTCCCCCTGTGTGCGCTCTTCTCGTTGCTTGCGTGGCTCCTCTTCTGTTCGGTCACCGCGCGACGGCACCCCGATCAGGCCAGTGACTTCATCCGTGCCGCCGGAGAGGGCTTCCCCCTCGTCCCGCGGCGGCGAGAGCATGGACGTAAGGCGAAGAAGCCCCAGGCGCTGCCGCAGCCGCCGCCCACGGATCCGTCGGGCTGAGGAACGCAGGGCTCGGGTGATTCCAGTGGAATCACCCCGGGGAACGGTTGGTCGACGCGGCATCGATGTGCGGTCCGTTGCTGAGGACTGGGTCAGAGGTCGCGGCCGTGTCCGGGCTCGTCGTGGTGCTGCTCGGGGTCGTGACGTTGGTGTTGGTCGCGCCGGTCAGGGGGCAAGGTCGGCGCATCTCGCGTGTCGCGTTCGCGCGCCGCAGCGAGGGTGGCGGCGATGCTCTTAAGGCGCTCGTGGACGAGTGTGGCGCTGCTGAGGCTGGCGGGGTCGGAGGCGGTGGAGGGGGTCTGCACGAGGTGGCGTTGGTAGGGGGCCCAGTTCTCGGCGCCGTCGACAGTGGCGGTCGTGATGAGTTCGCGGTAGGCGGTGGTGTCGCTGAGTGGGTCGATGTCGGCGAGGATGCTGGCGGATCCGGCGACGAGGTCTTCCCATTGGGTGGGGGGTGCGGCGGCGATCAGGGCGCCGATGTCGCGGCTGACGGCGACGGCGGCGAACAGGTTGTCGGTGATGCGGTCCTGGTTGCGGCGGATGGTGTCGCCGATCAGGAGCCCGGTGAGCGGTGGTGCGATGTCGACGGCGTTGAGAGCGGCGGTCAGTGCTGCGGGGTCGTTGTGGTAGGTGTCGGCGGGGTCGTTGAAGCTGTGCTGGCCGTCGGTGAGGACGAGCTGGCGGAGGTCGAGGCCGCGGACGGTGAGGAGTGTGTAGTCGCGGGCGGCGGCTTTTAGGCCGGCTGGGTCGTTGTCGGTGGCGTGCAGGAGCGGCCCGCCGTGGGCTGCGGCTTTGAGGGTGTCGGCTTGGGCGGCGGTGAGGGCGGTGCCGAGTGGGGCGAGGCCGACGGCGCGGCCGCCGCTGGCGTGGGTGATGGCGATCGCGTCGAGGACGCCTTCGACACGGACTGGGGTGGCTCCTGCGGCGAGGAGGTCGCGGTGTTCGGCGTACCCGTAGAGGAGTTCGCCCTTGGTGAAGATCGGGGTGGCGGGCGTGTTGAGCCATTTCGGCGAGGTTGGGTCGGCGCCGGGCGCGGCGCGGCCGGTGAACCCGACGAGGTCGCCGGCTTGGTCGTGGATCCCGAACACGACCCGGTCTCGCATCAGGTCGATCAGGGTGCCGCGCCGTGACCATTTCGCTAGCCCGGCGTCGACGAGTTCGTGGTCGCTGGCGCGGTGGCTGGCTCGCAGTTGGTCGACCAGCTGTGTCCAGCCGGCTGGGGCGTAGCCGACTGTGAGGCGTGGGTCGCCGGTCAGGTCGTCGCCGAGCCGGTCTGCGATGTAGCGGGCGGCGGGGCTGCCGGTGTACCGCTGAGCCCACCATTCCGCGGCCGCGGTGTTGAGCGCAACGAGCCGTGCGCGGTCGACGGTCTCAACGACACCGATGCGGCCGACATCGGCGTCATCGACGTCGTCCAGGTAGGCATCCGTCGCTGGTTCGTTGCCGGCGGTGTCGCTGTCGAGTGTTGCGTGGCCGTCGCCGGCGTCTGGGTCGCCGGCGAGTAGCGCGTCGAGGTCGTCGGGCCGGTCGTGGGCGGGGTCTTCGGGATCGGGCGGCTCGGCGTCGCGGTCGAGCGGCTCGGGCGCAGACAGGTCGTTGAGCCGCCAGATGAGCACCGCGGCGGCGGCGTCGGCGGGGATGCCGCCGGTGTCGAGGTCGCCGAAGTTGGTGGCGGCGACGGCGTGGTCGAGGATCGCGGCGGCGGGCAGCCCGGTCCGGGCGGCCGCGTCGGCGACTTCGGCGACCAGGTCGGGCCATTGCGGGTCGGTGAGGATCCGGTTGCCGACCCGGTCCGGGACCCGCCGCAGCAGTTCGTCGGTCCAGTCGGGCCGAAGCCGGGTGTCGGCGTCGGCCGCGGCGACGGTGAGGTGGAGTTCCCCGGCGAGCCGGAACCACAGCGCCGCAGCGGGCTGTTCCTCGGGCAGGGGGCCGGACTGGTCGAGCGCCGCAGCGACGAGCTGGTCAACATCGGCGCCACGGTGCGCGGCCGCTGAGAGACGCCGCGCCACCACGGGCCAGTACGGGTCGGCGAGCACGCCCGGCTCCCGCTCCTGGAGGAGGTCGACGACGGCGGCCGACAGCGGGAACCGGGGCCCGGCGTGGGCGTCCACGCGGGCTTCCAGGATCCGCTGGTAGGCCCGTTCCCTCGAGGCCGGGAAGGGTTGACCGGCGGGCGCTGGATCGGCGTCGTCGATGCCGGCGGCTGCGCGCCACACGGCGAGGTCGCGGCGGAGCTGACTGTGGTCGGCGACCGGTTCGGCCCACCGCGGCGGCTGCGTCGTGAGGAGGGCCTGGTCGGCGACTCGGCCCGCGTAGTGCTGCAGCTGCTCCGCGCGCTGGGCCAGGTACGGCCCCCAGGTCTGATGGTCGGCGACCGGCGCCGGGATCGCGGGCAGCCAGGGCAGCGGCCCGGGCCGACCCGCCCCGGCGCCGGCACTGAGCCGCCTGTTGAGGACTGCGGCGATGTCGTCGACCTCGGTGAACGCCCGGACCTGCGCGGCACGGTCGAGCGCAGCGACGGGGTCCTCGCCGCCGGCGGCCAGAATCGCCAGCGTGGTGCGTAGCTGCAGCCAGCCGCCGCTACTGGTGATGCCGGGTTGTGACTCCTCGGCGTGCTCGTCGATGGCGCGGAGGCGGTCGGGCCCGGCCAGGTCTTCTGCGGCCGCCATCACACCGTCGAGGTACCGGCTCGCATGCATCCTCAGCAGTTCTTGCGGCGACTCGGCGAGTCGCCGGGTGGTCGCTGCGGACGCCTCGCGGCCGTCGCGGCGCAGAATCTGGGCGACGACCTCACCGGCGCTGGACGGCCGGACAACCTCGGGCCGGATCACGCTGTGCGGATCGCCGTCTCCGCCGCTGCGCAGCCACACATGGTTCCCGGACCGGCCGCGACTCAACGCCACGTACAGCATCTGCCGGTCCTCACCGCCCTCGACGAGGACGTGGCAGACGTCGACGGTGGAGCCTTGCGCGGAGTGGACGGTGACGGCGTACGCATGGTCGACGTGGCGTGACACGTAGTCAGCCCCGAGCCTGGTGATGCGGCCGCTGCGCTGGTGCTGGACTTTCAGCGAACCTTGCTCGTCGACGTCGAGGACGGTCCACCGGTCGCCGTTCTTGACGAAGTCGGTGGCGCTGAGCCGGTTCCGTCGGTCGTTGTGGCGGGTCAAGATGTGATCGCCGACCGAGGCGGCGAGGCCGTTCCGGAGCCGCACGGCCGGGCCGACGTGGTCGACCAGGCCGAGCGCAATGCGCCGCCCGCGTGCCTGTTCGTTCAGCGCCGTGACGGTCTCACGGGTCCCGGCGACCATCAATGCGTCTCGCCCGGCGCCGGTGTCGGCGTGCCAGGCGTCGACGATGGCTGTGGTCGGGTCGCCGGCGTCGTGGAGCCGGCCCCGATCGAGGTAGAACCCGACCGCAGCCGGGTCGCCGTCCCGAACGGCGAGGGTGGCGGCCGCCTCGGCGTTGTCGTTGAACCGCATCAGCTCGGTCAAGGTGACGATGCCGGCTGCCTCCTGGACGTCTCGCAGTACGCCGCCCGCGCCGACGGCTGCGAGTTGCCGGTCGTCGCCGATCAACCGAACCGAACCGCCGCGCTCGACCACGTAGTCGATGACGGAGGCGAGTTCGGACGTGCCCGCCATCCCGGCCTCATCAACCAGGACGAGGCTGCCCTCGCCGATCCGTTCAGCCCATCCTGGCAGCGGCAACATCGGCTTGTCCGGTGGCGGGTTCAGGGCGTAGGCAAGCTGCGCGAGGGTGTCCACGACACCGTCGGGGACGGCGGCGCGCAGCTCGTCGGCGGCCACGGCGGACGGTGCCAGGCCGACGACGTTCCCGCCGGCTTCGGTCCACGCACGCGCCAACGTTTCCATGGCTGTCGTCTTGCCGGACCCGGCTGGCGCGATCGCCAGCTGGACCCGCTGACCCGACATGCTGAGCGCCCGAACAAGCTCGACCTGACCAGGGTTCAACGGCCGCCCGTTCGCCTCGGCCTCAAGGAACGCCAGCGACAGTGTCTTGTCGTCGACGGTGCGGCCGTCGCGGCGGAGCGCAAGTGCGACGATCCGTTCCTCCGCGTCGACCACGCTGGCCGTGGTGTAGAGGCGGGTGTGTTTCGGCTCGTACACCGATGTGCCGTCGCTGCGGCGCATCACTTCGGGGACGGCGATGTCGTCGGGCCGGTCCAGCGGGATGGCCGCCGCCAGGACGTGATCGGTGACCGCCCGGACGGCTGGGTCGATCGCCTCCGGCGGCAGGTCGAGGATGCGGAGGCGGCGGTACGCCTCGGCCATGACGTGCGTCGGCTGCCAGCGTGCCCGTGCCTGCGACACCGTCGCCAGCGCGGCCGCGGCCACCCGGTCGAGCACGTCGGGCGACGCCGTGGCAACACGCTCACCACGGCGTCGCCGGGCCACCTCTGCAACCGTGTCGACCTGCTCGGCGGCGCCGAGAACCCCTTCGGCTTGCGCCCTCCAGGCCGCGCGCTGCTCCGCCAGTGACCGCGGCTCATGCTTCGCCTGTCGGGTCGCCAGGTTGGCCTGCTGGGCGAGTTCGATCATCTCCAGACCGGTCGGAGCGCGGCCGTGATCGTGTTGGAAACCGGTGGCCAGCCGGTCCGTTTCCGCCTCGATCTGGGCGCGCCGCGACGACCAGGCTTCAAGCAACTGGGCCGGGACGCCGACCAGTTCGCGGATCGGCCGACGGTCGGGCCGGACCTCTTTGGCACTGAACTCCACGCCCAGCCGCAGCCCCAGCTCGGCTTCGAGATGGGAGTTGTAGTGCTCACTGACGGTCACCATCGCCCGGTACAGCGCGGCCCCATCCAACGCCAGCCACGCGCCGTCGTCGCGGTCTTGGACCTTGTTCGCGATCGCCACGTGGGTGTGCAGATTCGGGTCGCCGTTGCGTGAGTCACGGTGCGTGAACGCCGCCGCGAGGATCCCCGTCACCTCTGCCTGCCGCAGCCCCTGCGCGCCCCGCCGGGTGTGCGCGACTTCCTGCTCCAGCCACCGCAACGCGTGGTCTACCGCGGCGTCGTGGGCCGCCTCGATCTGTTCTGCGACGGCCAGTGGAGCGATCGCCCACAGCGCGCTCACACTCTTCACCGGGGTGAAGGTCACGTCGAAACCAGCCACCGCCTGCGGCGATCGCCGGGACTGCCGGGTGATGTGGCTGGTCAGTTCCTGCTCGTCCAACGGCGCTCGTCCGTGCATCGCCTCGAACGTCGCGCGGCCGACCTCGCTACGAATCCGCGCCCGTTCATCCTCAGGAACCGGCGCGTTCACCCTGAGCCCCCGCGCCGCGTTGTACGCCTGATAGCGACGCCGCGTCTCAACCAGGAACGAGGTCGGCTCAGCCGAACTCACCGCGTACGCCCGACCCAGCTGCGACGCCTTCAAAGCTGCCTTGACCGAGCCTCCACTCGCGATCGCCGTCTCCTGCAGCCGATCCGCGTCCGGGTGCCTACCCTCCCCGAACAGCGCCCTCATCTGCGCCTCGGTGACCGTGTCACCCACCGCCACCGACCCGAGCCCGGCAAGCCCCGAGCCGACCCACCGGCCCGGCCGTTCCCCCTTCTCGGTGTAGTAGTCCGACAGCCGAACCCTGCCCCGCTCGGTCGAGTCCGTGACAGCCACCTGCCGGGTCAGATACGTGTATCCATCCCCAGCGGTCAGCTTGTGCAGACTCGCGGTCACCCGGTCACTGTACGTCACCTACCCTGAGTGCAAGAGGTGTGTCGTTTGTGATGGCTGCGGGCTATGGTGAGGCTGCAGAGGGCGTTGGTGGGTGCGGGACGCAATATGGCGGATCTCGGAGTTACGGCGAGAGTGGGAGGGAAGACGTGGTGAAGGCAGCTGAGGCGTTGAGTGCGCGGGCTCGGGCGCGGCAGGCGAAGGCGGAGCTGGACGCGCAGCGCGCGGAGCGTGATCGGCAGGTGGTTGATGCGGCCACCGACTACTACGAGGCAGATGAGGCCTTGGCGGCCGCGGAGGCGGCTCGGTTGGCCGCGGAGGCGGCGCGCGAGGGCGCCGTTGAGCGGCTCGTGGCGTTGGGCCAGAAGGACGCCGACATCGCGACGCTGTGCGGCATCGCAGCGAAGGATGTGCGCGCGATGCGGCGGGCTGCAGCGGCACGGAAGAAGCCGGCCGCCGCGGGGTCGGCAGGCTCGGCAGAAGCGCCAGCGGAGCCGGAGACGGCGGCGGCATGACCTGGCGCGACTCGCTCGCGGCCGCGCGGGCGGCGATGCGCGGCGGCGATGTGAGTGAGGGCCGCGGGGGCGAGTCGGGGCGATGGTCCCGGCTGCGGACGGTTCCACCGGATGTCGCTGCCCGAGGGGCGAGTGTGCACTCACTTGCGAGCCAGGCGCTGCGCGGGGCGGCTCGGCTGAACGAGTTGCGGGACGGGCCCGCCGCCGATGCGATGCGGACGGCGCTTCAGGACGCCGCGGAGGGCCGCTCGGCGGGGATTGATGAGGGCGATCGCACCACGCGCGCCGAGGCCGATCTGCGCGCCGGGGACCTGGACTCCGCGCTCCGTGAGCTTTCGGAGCCCGTCGGGGAATCGGAGACGACTGCGGTGTCGAACGCGTTGATGTCGGGCAGGACTGCTGCCGCGATCATCCGCGCGGACGCAGCGGCCAACGCGAACCTTGATCGGGCGGAAGCGGTTCCCCTCGACCTGCGTGCGGAGGAGCTGACGCTTCTGGCAGACGCGGACCCGGAAGCGGCGAGCGATGTTAGGCGGGGGTGGTCGGAGCATCGCCGACCAGAGCGGGCGGCTGAGTGGCAGGCGGAGGCGGTGCGTGTGCGTGGCGCGGATTAGCTCCGGTGTCGCTGAGTTGCTGTCTTCGGCGTTGGTGTCTTCGGCCACGTTGGAGCGCTACTGGGCGCATGTCGCGGCGCCCAGCCCTGGGGGGTGTCGGCTTTGGACTGGCGCTGTGTCAGGTGGCGGTCATGGACGCTTCTGGCTCGGGACTTTGTCGGACGGGCGAAGTGCGGTGGTGCTCGCGCACAGGTTCGGGTTCGGGCTGCGGGTCGGCTTCTCGCAGTTGATGGGTGTTCCGGCGGTGCGGCATCTGTGTGACAACCCGTTGTGTCAGTCGGTGGAGCATCTGAGGGCGGGCGACAACGCAGACAACGCGCACGACTGGGCGACGCGCAGACACACGCCGGGCAGCCCGCTCCGGGACACTCGAGGAGCGCGGGGCCGGGCCCTCGCCCTGCGCGCCGCCGCCAGGGACAGCGGGGATGTGATGGCGGCCGCGGAGGCCGGGCTGAGCGCGTTGGACCGGGATCAGCCCCCGCTGCTGGACCTGGACATGTCGGATCATCAGGGGCCGGGATGATCCGCGCGAGGACCACTGATGCGTGTCCGGCACCGCTACAGAGCCAGAGGAGTTCGGTATGGCCCGACGTCGAAGGGCTGATCGCGACAACGAACCGACCTTGGAGGCCTGGTGGTCCGAGGCGGAGAATGTGCGTGATGAACAAGTACGGGCGGCTCGGTCTGGAGATGTGGCAGCGGCTGGCGCCGACGGCGCTGGCCGAGATCGAGGACCCCAGCCAACACTTTTCGGAGCTGGGGGAGGAAGCACTGGAGCAGGTGACGAGCCTGACGATCGAGCTGCAAGGCCCGGACGTGCCGAACGAGACCTACTTCGAGAAAGTGGGCCGGATCGAGAACGCGAAACTGCGCGCGGAGGAGATCGTCCGAGCCGACCTGCTGACTCCGCCTCCGGAGGTGCAGGACCTGACCGACGACGAGATCGAGGACCAGCTTCCAGCCGACGAGTTGGATCAGGCGCTGCAGGAGTTGCGGGAAGACCTCAGGAATCTGTCGGACGGGTAGACGGCAGCCCGACCGGGTTCCGTCCGAGCGGTCAGGGTGACCTTGCTCCGTCGGGTCCGCGGGCTCGTTTCGCGGCCAACCTGGAGGCGCTTCGTGTGCTCCGCGCGATCCAGGCCGAAGGCCGGGATGCGCGCGACGATGAGCGGGCCGTGTTGGCGCGGTGGGGTTCGTGGGGCGCGCAGGGGCTGTGGCAGATCTTCGACGAGGCGCGGCCTGAGTATGCGGCTGACCGTGACCAGCTTCGCGCGCTGCTGAACGACGACGAGTACCGGGCCGCACGCCGCACCACCATCAGCGCGCACTACACCGACGCATCGATCGCGGCGGAGATCTGGGACTCGGTGCAGCGGCTCGGGTTCGCCGGGGGCGAGGTGCTGGAGCCGGGCTGCGGGGCGGGGACGTTCATCGGCCTCGCGCCGGCTGGGGCCCGGATGACGGGGGTGGAACTCGACCCGGTGACGGCGGCGATCGCGGCGGCGGTGTACCCGGAGGCGGCGGTCCGCTCAGAGTCGTTCGCTGCGACACCGTTCCGCGACGGGACCTTCGACGCGGTGGTGGGGAATGTGCCGTTCGCCGACGTCGTCTTGCACGACGCGCGGCACAACCGGGCGCGGCTCGCGTTGCACAACCACTTCATCGTGAAGAGTCTCGCGTTGACCCGGCCGGGCGGCCTGGTCGCGGTGCTGACGTCGCACTACACGATGGACGCGACCAATCCGGCGGCCCGGAGGGCGATGCACGAGCTCGGCGACCTGGTGGGCGCGGTGCGGCTGCCGACAGGCGCGCACCGGCGCGCCGCTGGAACCGACGCCGTCACTGACCTGCTGGTGTTTCGCCGGCGGCCGGATGGGGCGGCGCCGGCGACTCCATTGGAGGCGTGGGAGGAGACGGTCCGAGTCGAGCTGCCGGGCCGGAGCGGCGCGGAGACGATGCGGCTCAACCGGTGGTGGGACTCCCATCCGGCAGCGGTTCTGGGCACGATGCGCGCCGAGGTCGGCATGCACGGCGTGCTCGGGCTGACGGTGGCCAGCGACGATCGGGACGTGCCGGAGGCGATGCGGGCGGCGCTGGAAGAGATCGAGCGCCGCGCCGGCCGAGACGAACTGACGATGTTGCCGGCGGCGGCGGAGCGTGAGCAGACGTCGGCGCAGCGGGCCGGGTTGGTGCCGAGCGGCGATGAGCGGGATGGCCACATCACCGCGGATGGTGACGTGTTCACCGTGGTGGCCGACGGCATGTACGCGCCGCTCGCGGTGCCGAGAGCACAGGCGGTCGAGCTGCGGGCGTTGCTGGCGCTGCGGGACCGGGCACGGACGCTGCTGTCGGGTGAGGCAGCCTCGGTGGAGGACTCGGCCGAGCTGGAGCAGCAGCGCGCCGAGCTGCGTGGCTTGTGGTCTGACTACGTCGAGCGGTTCGGCGCGGTGAACCGGTTCACGCTGCGCCCGACAGGCCGGACGTCAGAGTCGGGCGAACCGCAGTACGCCCGTATCGTCCCGCCAGCGGTCCGGATGCTCCGCAAAGACCCCTACGGCGCGTTGGTCGGGGCGCTGGAGACGTTCGACCCGACCGACCAGACAGCCGCGCCCGCCGGCATCCTGCTGCGCCGCCAGATCGAACCGCGGCCGCGGATCCTGGGTGCGGACAGCGCACACGACGCGCTGAGTGTGGTGTTGGACCAGATCGGTGTCGTGGACCTCGACGAGATCGCCAGCCTGACCGGTCAGACGGTCGAGGAGGCGCGGGCCGAACTCGGGTCGGCGATCTGGGAGGACCCGGCCGACCCGGGCCGCTGGGTGACCCGGGAGGAGTACCTGTCGGGGAACGTGCGGGTCAAGCTCGACCAGGCGCGCGAGGCGGCCGCTGAGAGTGACGACCCGGGCCGCTGGGATGAGCATGTGGCGGCGCTGGAGGGTGTCGTGCCGGCCGACATCGGCCCCGGTGACATCAACGCTCGGATCGGGGCGGTGTGGATCTCCGCCGAGGATCACCGGCAGTTCCTCGCCGAGCTCCTCGAGGAGCCGCAGGCCGCCGTGTTTCGGGTCGGCGGGACCTGGACGGTCGAGCGCGCGAACCACGGTTTGGCCGCCACCAGCGAGTGGGGCATCCCGGAGATGCCAGCGGGAAAGATCTTCGCGCACCTGCTGCATCAACAGCGGATCGTCGTCAACGACTACGTCGACGACAAGCCGGTCCTGAACCCGACGAAAACGGTGGCCGCGCAGGAGAAGGCCGCCCAGATGCAGGCGCGGTTCGGCGAGTGGCTGTGGGAGGACCCGGAGCGGAGCGTGCGGCTCACCGAGGTGTACAACCGGCGATTCAACGCCGTCGTGCTCCGCGACTACACCGCGGCCGGTGAGGGCCTCACCCTGCCGGGGCTGGCGAAGAACTTCACCCCGCTCCCCCACCAGCGCACCGCCGTGGCGCGGATGACCAACGAGCAGTCGGTCGGGCTGTTCCACCAGGTCGGCGCCGGCAAGACCGCCGAAATGGTGATGGGGGCGATGGAGCTGCGGCGGCTCGGGCTGGTCCGCAAACCCGCCGTTGTGGTCCCGAACCACATGCTGGAGCAGTTCTCCCGCGAATGGCTGCAGCTGTACCCGCAAGCGATGGTGCTGGCCGCCGGCAGCGAAGACCTCCGGGGGGCGGACGCCCGCCGGGCGTTCGTCGCCCGTGTCGCGGCGAACGAGTGGGATGCCGTCATCATGACCCGCACCGCGTTCCAGACGATCGAGCTGAGCCCGCAGGCCCAGGCCCGCTACCAGGGCCGCGAGGTCGAGCAGATGCGTCAGGAGATCCAGGCGGCGCAGTCCAGGTCCGACGCGAACCAGAACAGCGCGCTGAAGCGGATGGAGAAGACACTCCTCCGCGCCGAGCAGAAGCTGCAGGAGAAGCTCGACGTGCCCCGTGACCCGGGCATCTCGTTCGAGGAGACCGGCATCGACTACCTCGTCATCGACGAGCTGCACGACTACAAGAACCTGGCGACCACCTCGAACATCCAAGACGCCGCGATCGGCGGGTCCAAGCGTGCCCAGGACCTCCACGCCAAGATCGAGCATCTCCGCGAAGCACACGGCGACCGGGTGATCACAGGTGCCACCGCGACCCCGCTCGCCAACTCGATGACCGAGATGTACGTGATGACCCGCTACCTCGCGCCACAACTGCTGACCGAGGTCGGCATCACCACCTTCGACCAGTGGGCTGCGACGTTCGGCGAGGTCATCACCTCCCTCGAACTCCCGGTTGCGGGCGGCACCACCTTCAAGGTGAAGGACCGGTTCGCCAAGTTCGTGAACGTGCCCGAGCTGCTGACGATCTTCCACCGGTTCGGCGACGTCAAGACCGCCGCCGACCTCGCCCTGCCAACGCCGGCTCTGGCCGTCCGCGACGACGGTCAGCGGCTGCCGGCGCTGATCGCGGTCGAGGCGTCCGAGCAGCTCCGCGACTACATCGCCGACCTCGGCGACCGTGCCGACCGGGTCGCCGGCCGGATGGTCGACCCGACCGAGGACAACATGCTGAAGATCTCCTCGGACGGCCGCAAAGCAGCCCTGGATCTTCGAGTGGTGGACCCGTCGGTTGAGCCTGAGGGGCAGACGAAGGTGTCCGCGGCCGCGGACGCGGTCGCCGGCGTGTGGCAGGACACCAAGGACAACCGATACATCGACCCTGCCACCGGGGAGCAGCACCCAACGCCAGGAGCCCTCCAGATCGTCTTCTGCGACCTGTCCACCCCTGGGGAGGGCTGGAACGTCTACGACGCCCTGAGGGACGCCCTGTATGCGCGGGGGCTGCCTGTGGGGTCGGTGAGGTTCATCCACGAGGCCCGGAACGACCGGGAGAAGGCGCAACTGTTCGCCCAGTGCCGCGCCGGGCAAGTGGCGGTGCTGGTCGGCTCGACCGCGAAGATGGGCGTCGGCACCAACATCCAGGCCCGCGCGGTGCACCTGGTCGACATGGACGCGCCGTGGAGGCCCGCCGATGTCGAGCAACGGCATGGCCGGATCCTGCGGCAAGGCAACCAGAACTCCGAGGTCCGCATCTCCCAGATCGTGACCACGGGCAGCTTCGACACCTACATGTGGCAGACATTGGAACGCAAAGCCCGGTTCATCGGCCAGGTGATGGCCGGGACGGTCGCCGACCGGGAGACCGGCGACATCGGCCGCGATGAGCTGCAGTACGCCGAGGTCAAGGCACTCAGCTCGGGGAACCCGATGCTCCTCGAACTTGCCCAGGCCGAACAAGACCTCGGCCGCTACCGCCGCCTCGAGCGTGCGCACGAGACCAACCAGTGGAACCTCCGCTCCACCGCGGCGATGTGCGGGCGGGAGTTGGAGACGGTGCGCGCCGCGATCCCCGCCCTCCAGGCGTCAGCGGAGAGGACAGTACCGACGTCCGGCGAGGCGTTCCGGATGCGCGTCGACGGCGTCGCGTACGGCAAGCGCACCGACGCCGCCGACGCTCTCAGACGCTGGGTGGCCACGGCGCGGATCCGCGCTGGCGTGCCCCGTGACTACGGTGCCGTGGTCGAGGTCGGTGGCCACCCGGTGCAGGTCATCAGCGACGGAGAGACCCTGACCTGGTCGGTCGCCGACGCACCCACCGTCTTTACCCGCGATCCGATCTGGGAGGTCACGAGCCAACCCGTCGATCTGGGCCACATCAAGCGGCTGGAGAACCTGCCCGGTCGCGTCAGCGCCCACCTCGCGCAACACGAAAGCCGCGCGGCTGAACTCACCCGCCGAATCACCCAAGCCGAATCCGGGCTCGGGAAACCCTTCCAGCACCGCGAGGCCCTGCACGCCGCGCAGACCCGCTACGACGAGATCTCGGCTGCCATGTCCGCCGCCAGCGACGCACCCGTACTCGTTCCCGCGGAAACCAGCGACCCGTCCGCAACGGACCGCGCAGGCCGCGTGGAGCAGCTGCTCGCTCAGGCCCGACGATCGGCAGGCGCGAGTGACGTGCAGCCTCGGACTCAAGACTCTCAGGAGACCCGCGCGGCGGCCCTGGAGCGTCTCGTTGCGCTGCGGGAACGTCTGCAGGCCAGCACGGAAACGGACCGGTCAGCCGACCCCGCCGCGCGTGAGGACCACCTCCGGGCAACAGCACAACAACCCGACCCCGGAGGACTTGAGCGGTAACCCGACGGCGTGCAGGAATGCGCGGAACAGGCGGTGATTCCAGTGGAATCACCGGGCCCCCGGCGGCAGAGGCGGCATGCGCCAACCGGCCTCACGCGGCGGGTCTTCGAGGGGGGCGGCAGCCGGCCAAATGATCGTCTGCGGCTCTAGCCGATGGCCTGGTCCATGAGGGTGTCGCTGACGGCGTCGTCAGCGACGGCGTGGCCAGGCCGACGCGGTACGCAAGCCGAACGTTCTCCAATCCACGGAGAAGTGCCTGGCATACCTCGGGATGCTCGTCCCTGAGCGCCGTGCCCATAGGTAACACAGTAGCGTAACTGAGTTACGTATGCAACAGGGTTACTAACCTGCGATACGTACTCCGCTGTCCAGTTCCAGGCCAGCGGAAATCACGCTGCGGCCAGCTCCCTCCGACACCTGAAGCTAGATCGGGTGGCCGCGGAGTGGTCCGTATGCTGATGCGGAGCGGGCAGGCCTGCCCCGTCCGTTGGAGGCCCGCCCCCGGTTCGCCTTGCGGCGGCTCCAAGCCGGGGGCGGCGTCCCTCGAAGCCTCAGTGATTCCAGTGGAATCAGATGGCTTGGTCGTCGGTCAACGTCTGAGTGTGTAGACGTGTTCGCTGCGGAGCAGGGGTGCGCCGGCGGGGCCTTTGATGTGGGGGCTGATCCAGATCGGGCGGTGAGTTTCGACGGATGCGTACCACTGCTTGCGCCAGTGCCCGGAGACGAGCCAGCGGTGGTGGTACTCCCGCGGCGTCAGGGACGCGTCGTCGTGTGGTTCGTGCTGGGTGCGTTGCTTCCGGAGGGCGACGTAGGTGACGACTGGCTCGGGGTCCCCGCGCCGCTGCAGCCGCCGGCGTTCTGAGGGCTGCGCCTGGATCTGCTCGGACACGGTGAGGGTCTGGCCCATCAGTAGCCAGGTGGCGATGAGTGTGGAGATGGCGCGGGCGCGGCCGCCCTCGACGCTGTCCCACTGCCAGGCGGTGGTCCAGGGCAGCAGGAACTCCTCGTCGGGGGCTAGCCAGCCGTAGGCCGACCCGATCTCGGCGGCGCGGCGTTCGACCGCCGCCGGGTCAGCCGTGCTGTTGCCGGTGAGCACCTTCCGCGACGAAAGCATGGGGTCGACCCAGGTTGCGATCCATACGCCCTCGGGGAGTGCCACCCACAGGGTTGCGATGATCTCGCGGCCGTCGGCTCCGACGATGGGCCGTGCCCAGGCGAGCAGCCCGATGTCGTGCGGGAGCTCTTCGGGGTGGAGACGATGCTCTGGGATTTGGGTGCCGGCGTGCTCGGCGAGGTCGGTGAGGTCGTCGGACACCCAGTGCAGGTCGGCAAGCCTCACCCGGGTCGTCACCCACTGGGACATCGCCGGGCCCCTTTGGTCGCGGGGCAGCGCCAACACAAAGTTGGGTACGGTCCTCGAGGCGGCGTATGCCTGTTCGGGCGCGAGTACGCCTGGCAGGTCGGAGTGGTGCCGGCCGCTGAGCCACCGCAGCAGCCGGGACCTGGCCTCGGGCATCTGCCGGGCGTACTGGAGCGTCACGGACGGTAGACGATGACGAGTCCGGGGACCTCCTCGGCGACCCGGGCGATGACGGCGCGGTGCCACGACGCCGACCAGCCGCCAGCGGGCTCGTGCCGGACGTAGTTGGCGTCTGTGCGGTATATCAATGCCGCCGGGCCGCTGTCGGGCGGCAATTCACCACCCGCCCGGTGCAAGGAGTGCACGGACCTCCGCGAACCCGTTGAGCGTCCGGCTGTCATCGGCCACCCATCCGTGCTCGATCGCCTGCTCCGCGGCCTCCGCTGACGCTCGATGCATCGCTTTGCCCTCGATGAGGTAGTGGGCATCACCTCGCTGGCCGTCGGGGTACAGCGCCCCGTCGGGGATGCGGATTATCACCGCCTCCCAATCCGGCTCATGGCACAGCAACAACAGCGGCCTCTTGGTGGGTGCAGGCTCCAGGTCGGTCACTTGAGTCGCTCCAGCACTGAGATGAGAGTGACGCCCCCCGGTGCGGTGTCAAGGTGCCCACGTTTGACCAGGCTCCCCACCCATGCCCGGGTGACGCCGAGGATGCGGGCCGCCTCGGCCTGGGTGACTACTTGCGGTGGATCGTAGGTTCGAGCCACAGCGACGCCAAGGGGGGTTGTCCACCACTCGGGGGGAATCTCATCGGGCAACAGGCTGGCGAGGTCGATCGCGGTCTGAGCCGCGACTCGGCGGTCCGGGCCGAGCAGCTGTGCAGCAAACAGAATCGCCCGAGACTCGATCCGCGGGCGGAGCAGGTCCTCGAGGTCGAAGCCGAGAAGGTTGACGGCCGGGGTGAGAACCTGTCGGTCGAGCAGCTCCTCGATCTGGGCCGCAGCATCGTCGCTCACGGAGTCACCAGCCCTCGGGCAGCGGGGTCTCGTCGTGCGCGGCTTGCCAACTCCTTCTTCATTGCCGCCGCTTTCGCCTTCTGCGTTCCGTCGCCCTTGATGCCGGCGCGGCGACGCAGTGCACGCCACCGATTCCTGACCGTGTGGTAGCTGGCTCCGGTCTGTTCGCCGATCTCCCGCAGGGTCAGGCCAGCCGCGACACCGTCAACGATCTGAGCGTCCGAGACCAGCGTCACCGCCGATAGTCCCGTCGTCGGGAACCGTCGGCGAGCTTCCACGGCCCGAGTCCAAGCCGACCTCACCCCCGTACGAGACATCTCCATGGCCTCGGCGATCTCTGTCCAGGAGTCGCCGGCGCCCCGTCGACGGACGATCTCAAGACGCACGGTCGTCGAGGCCCTGGGACCCACCCGCCGCAACGTCACCAGGTCTCGGATGTGGTGCTTCACCAACGTGGGGTCCATCCCGTACTTGGCCCCGAGCTCCCTCAAGGTTGCACCTGCCGCATACTCCGCGGCCGCGCGATCCCGATCGAACGGCTCGGCCGCCGCCACCCGTCTCATGCGCGGTCCAGGGCGGCAACCACGCAAACCGCCCCGCCGGGACCCCTGCTGACGCCGAGCAGCGCTGAATCGGCGACGGAGATCATGCTCTGAGCCATGGCGTTGCCCCTCTCACCTGGGGGTCACCAGCCCTGGGGCAGCGGGGTCTCGTCGTGCGCGGCTTGCCAGATGAGTTCTTCGGCTGACTGCTCGCGGCCCTCATCATCGTCGGTTCTGGTGCCTAGGGTGTGCTCTCCTGTCAGGATGATCCGCGCGTCGTAGCCGCGCTCGGCGGCAATGCGGATCGCGTTCGCTGACCACGCCTCGCCATAGAGGCGCTCACCCTCGGCTTGCTCAACCTCGATCGCCGTCATCACGGCTACGGCGTCATCCCACTCGTCGGGACCCGCCGCGTCAGCCGCCGCCTCGGCGCGCTCCCAGCGGTCGCCAGCCCATCGGGGGCCGATGACCGCGAGCCGCATCGTCTCCGGTACGTCCTCGGTGATGGTGATCTGCGTCCCGATGCTTGCCTCGGTCATGGTTTGGGGCCTCCCGTATGTGGTGTTGACACCATTGTATACCCCTATTTACACGTACGTATACACCACCCATGGTTCGCACACATCCGACGGGTGGCGATGCTCTACTTGGCCCGTAGGGCTTCAATCGGCCGGGCCTGTCGAGGACTGGTGTGCGGTCGAGGCGTACCCTCCGAGTCGCCACTGGCGAACGGCTCAACTATCCGGCGAGCAAGGAGAGCATGCCGTGAGTGAGGTTCGACTTTCTGTCTCCCAGCTCGACCTACAGCAGTTGGGTAGGCCTGGCACGATCCTGCTCGACGTCGTCGAGGACGACGAGACCGTGGGTGAGCGCGCGACCGCATGGGCCAAGGTGCGCGGCTATGACCGGCTTGTACCGACGCTGGAGCGGATGTTTGCGGGACCACCACCCGCGAGCGGATTCGCCGCTCTCATCAACCGACCCCACGCACTAGTCGTGTTCGCGACCTGGCCGTGGTGCCCCAAACCCCACGCGGTAGACGGCGAACCAACTACCTGGCCGGATCAGTAGCGCTGACCCCAGTAGGGGCGTCCCGATGATCGCCGAAGGCGCCTCTCGCACAAATGGTCAGTTGTGAGAGGCGCCGCTGGCCCGCCCCTCCGGTGACATCACTGCAGGCGGGTCTTCGCAGAATCCCTCTCACAACCTGGTGGTTGTGAGAGGGATTTGTGAGAGGATCACGGGGGTGAGCGGTCGACCATCCATCTCCGGCTCGTCCTCGGCGGCGTCAGCTGTCGAGCGGCACGAGTGCCCGCAGTGCCAGGCCCCGGCCGGCAGTCCGTGCCGGACCCGGTCGGGCACCACCGCGGCGAAGTACCACACCGCCCGGTTCACGCTCGTCCCCGCGCTGCGCGACGAACTGACCGTGCCCGTGCCCGCCGACCGCGGCCCCGGCCGGACCTGGCAGGCGGCTCCCGCCCTGGCCGAGGATGCCGTCGCAGTCCGGGCCGAGCACGGTGGCCCGATCCGGATCGGGTACGCCCGCTGCTCCATGCACACTCAGGAGCTGGCCGGCCAGCTGGACCTGCTCGCGCGCGCCGGCTGCCGCCGGGTGTTCTCCGAGAAGATCTCCACCCGGGTCCGGGTCCGGCCCGAGCTGGAGAACGCCCTGACCCTGGCCCGGGAGATCAAGCATGCCGCGCCCGATCAGGCTGTCATCCTCACCGTGGCCGAGATGAAGCGGCTGGCCCGCAACGCCGCCGAGTTGATGACCCTCTCCTCGGCTCTCCAGGCGGCCGGCATCCAGCTCGAACTACTCACCGGCCCCCTGACCGGCGTCTACGATCCCACCGGGATGGGCTCGATGCTATTCGCGATCCTCGCCGTCGCAGCCCAGCTTGACCGCGACTACATCCGGGAGAAGACCCTCGAAGGTCAGGCCGCCGCAGCTGCCCGGGGAAACCACGGTGGCCGACCCCCGGTCATCGACCCTGACTCCCTGCTGTTCGCCCGCGCCCTGCGTGACGCCGGCACCCCGGTCCCCGAGATCGCCAAAAAGCTGACCATCAAGACCGGCAAGAACGCCGGCAAGAACCCCTCGGTCGCCTCGTTGTACCGGGCCCTTGCCGAGGACACGACGCAGGACGTCACGTTGGCGGCGACCTCATGAACACGTCACCTGCCGGGCTGGTGCCCGTACACATCGGACAGCCGGAACCCGGCTCGGAGCAAGAGCGGATGCAGCGCCTGATCGCGGCGCGCCGTGACCCTCGACAGGGCCGCAGTGACCTCGAGCCGCGGGTACCGGGCGACCTGGACTGGCACAAGAACGGGCTGCAGCCCCGCTGGTTGGGCATGGAAAGCAGCGACTGCCCGGTGGCCATCCAGCCCGGCATCTTCTCCGGCCACGGCGCGGACGAACGTCAGCGGTTCCTCCAGGGAGCCGCCGGTCGAGGAGAGACTGCTCTAGCCGTCTCGATGATCGGCGACGTCGAAGAAGGCGGGATCCGCAGCGTGCTACCGCGGTACGACGCCAGCGTGCACGTCGGCGATGGCCTCTACACCTCCGTCGCCGGGCGCCGGCTGCCGACCGGACCTCAGCTGGAAATGGTCCAAGACTTGGGCAAGGCCGACCGAGACCTCGCCCTGCGGCTGCGCAACCGACCCCCCATGACGCCCTGGTGGGCGCTGGACCTCCAGGGTGCGATGACCGAACGGGGCGACGGCTTCGGCGGACCGACGGTCCACGAGCCGCAGGGCCGTCTGGAACCGATCTTGGTCAACAACCTCGGCGAACCGGTCGCGGCCGCCTGGGTATCCGATGACGAGAGCCAGCGGTGGTACGTCCTGCCTGCCGGGGTCGACTGGGACACCGTGCTCGGCTGGCTGATCCAGCAGGCATTGCCCGAGCTGAACCCGGCGGCCCTGCGCCGCGTCCGGTCCCCGCGCTTCAACGATCCGGACCTGCAGAGCCGAGACGAGCTCACCGCTCGACAGGATCTGGCCGAATTGGAGGAGCGCTACGCCGACGAGAAGGCCCGGCTCGAGCATCAGCTCCTCACCGCCCGGGAGAAGGCAGAACCGCTGCGGCACGGACTGCTGTACGAGGCCGGTGCTCCGCTCGTCGACGCCGTGCGCACGGTCCTCACCGCCGCTGGGCTGCACGTCCTCGACCTGGATCAGGAACTCGGTGCCACCAAGTCAGCCGACCTCCTGGTCCGCCCTATCGCCGAAGCCACCCCACGACACCTGGTCGAGGTCAAGGGCGTGAGCGGCGCCGCGCCCGAGAACCTGGTCCGCGATCTACAACGCCACCTGGACACCTGGCCCCAGTTGCGCCCCCAGCAGTCGGTGGCCGGCGGCGTGCTCATCGTCAACCACCAGCACAGGCTGGACCCCTCGGAACGCAGCCGCGAGGTCTACACCCGCAGGGAGTTCGTCGACTCGCTCCTGGTCACCGTCCTGAGCACACGCCAGTTGTTCGACTGGTGGCGCGTCAGCGACTGGGCCGCGATACGCGCAGCCGTCCTCGGCAGCAGCATGACCACCACCGCAGCCACGACCGCTCCGCCCATCGTTGAGACACCCATGGCTTCCACGACCGCAGCGGCGTCGAGGAACCGCTGGTGGCGACGTCGCGCTTGACCCTGGCCCGCCACAGGGCGACCGAAACTTAGGCCGCGGGCAGGGGATCGCCTGGCATCGCGGCCGCCCGGCAGAACGGCACCCGGTTCGGTCGCCCGGCGGCATGTCGGTCGCTGAAATTAGGCTGCTGGACATGAGCCAGGGTCAAGGCAAGCACGTCTTCGTGTCGTACGTGCGCGAGGACAACACCGAGGTCGACAAGCTGTGCGCCGTGCTGGAGGCAGCGAGGATCCCGTACTGGCGAGACCGCAACGATCTCGGTCCTGGCGACGCCTGGAAGGCGAAGATCCGCGAGGCCATCCGGAGCGGGTCAGTGGTGTTCCTCGGGTGCTTCTCCGACAACTCCCGTGCTAGGGAGAGCTCCCACATGAACGAGGAACTGACGCTCGCGGTCGAGGAGTACCGAAAGATGCCGCCCGGTCGAACCTGGCTGATCCCCGTGCGTTTCGACGGCGGCGACGTTCCAGAGTGGGATCTCGGTGCAGGGCGGACCCTTCGCGACCTCAACTACGTAGACCTCTTCGGAGAGGTCTACGCCCCGCAGGCGGCGTCTCTTGTGACCACGGTCCACGGCGTCATGGGCGAGAAGCAGCTCGGCCCCGCTGCGGCACTCGAAGCCGTCGAGCAGGCAACCTCCGCCGATCGCGCAGATCTCCTGAAGAAGCTGACCAAGGACATGCTGGTCGACCCCACGCGCCGGATCGAGCTGGACGACCTTATTTCGCAGGAGGTTCAGCGGATCCTGAAGGTCATCAATGACCCTGAGCGGTTCGCCGGTCCCCTCGGGGGGACGGCAGGCGAGCAGGTGGTGCGTCTCGCCACCGAGGCGCAAGGGTTGTTGGATCTCGCCAAACCGTTCTGCGCGTCCCTTCAGGTCGCGGCGCGCTTCGGTTCACCCGACACGCTGGCGCCATGGAGCAACGGGATTCGTGCGTTCGTGCAGGCCGCTAGCAGGATTCAGGGTGGAGTTCCGCGATTGCTGGCGCTTCGGCACATACCGGGCATGGTGTCGATTTTGACAGTCGGCGTGGCGTGCGGGGCGAGCGGGCGTTGGGCCAATCTCAAGGCGTTGGTGGTCGACAGCTCGATCCGTGACCGGAACGATGGCAAGCCCCTCAGCCTGCTGGAAGCAACGGATCCATACTGGCCGTTCGATGGTCACCAGGACTGGACGCCCAACACGCTCGCGCGGGCTGCTCAGTCGGGCAAGTCATTCACCGAAACGTTTGAGGGGCTCAGCGCGCGGCGCCTCGAGAAGTACCACACCCCGGTGGCGGAGTGGCTTTTCGTTCTGCTGCGGCCGCTCTTCACGGACCAGCTGCCGGACGACGAAGCGTATGCCGCCGAGTTCGACCGAGCGGAGGTGCTGCTCGGCGTGCTCGCCCAGGACGCCGCCAATATCCGCATCGCGGGCCTCCCCCAAGGAAGGGGCTGGGGCCGCCCGCATTGGTTCGGCCGCTCCACATGGCGAGCGGCCCAGTACCAAGGCAACGCTGTGGAAGACCTGCGACACGAACTCGCTACCGAGCGTGCGCTCTGGAGGCCGCTAGGCGCAGAGCTATTCGGCGGAGAGCTTGACCGAGCACAAGCGGCGGTGGACAAGTACGCGGAGACCTTCACCGAGCTGGCCCGCAATCGCTTCTGAGAGACCGGGGCCCCACGAATTGGACCCCCGGGGGTTCAGGGCTCGGCCCTGCGGTTCGGCAGCTGCTCCGGGCTAGTGGCTGTTGAGGCGTGACGGTGCTCGTATCCACCCGAGAATGGTGGCGTGGAGAGGCCGATCGACTTCTGGCGCGAGAGGCACATGCTCTGTGGAGGGTGCGGCCACAGATTCGTTGTCGATCTGGACTGGATCGTCCGCTGGGAGCAGAGCGGGGAGAAGTGCCCCGGTTGCGGCCTGACCTGCGAGCATGAGGACGCACCCCGGGTATCGGTTGATCCCGGTGATCTGGCGCTCGACGACGATCGAGTCGCCCACTTCTTCTGGTACCACACGAGCACGCAGCCGGACTGGCCGACGGAGAACTTCGAGCCGGCGGCCGACCTCACACCCGAGATCCGCATGATGATGGGGGGCGACGAGGCGGTCGCCGCGTGGGCGGCGCGGCAGCGCGCAAAGGCGCTTCATGTGGGCACCTACGAGGCCGCGGTGCACAACATGCTCCGCCGGATGAGCGACCAGGCCGACCAGGGCAGCCAGTTCTACCTCTACCGAGTGCACCTGAAGCCTTCGGCCATCGTCGGTGTGGGCTGGCTCGTCGACCCGAGTGATTGGCTCGGCGACGTCGTCCTCGACCACGTTTGCCCTCCGGGAGTTGACGTCGCGCGTTACCTCAACTACCACGAGGACCCGGGCGGGCTCAGCCTCGCGCTGGGACGTGGCGCGATCGCGGACGTGCAGCAGGTCGCGGTGCCGCTTCCCGATGGCTGGGACGGCGTCTGGGTGCGCGAGGCTGCCGCCGTCCTTGAGAGCGCCTCCGATACGCCGGTTCCCGCGACCGGGAAGCTACGCAGGTTCATGCCGCCTGCCTCTCCGCGCGCCGCGCTGGGCAGCAAGCTCGGGGCTGCGCTGGCTGAGAGACTTCCGGCCAACCTCAGAAGGCAGTTCGAGTCGGCAGCAGCGTTCGACGAGGGGGTTGAGCCGGTTCAGTGGGCTCGCCGGGTGTGTTGCCTGTTCGGCCTGGTCGTGGATCCAGGCCGCGTACTCGCGGCTCTCAACCGGCAGGAGAGACGCGCGATCTCGCCGAACGAATGTTCGATCAACTTGGTGGAGCGGTGCCATCTTGTATCGCCACCCGCAGGCGGACAGCCGTCAGCGTCGTCGTGACAGTGAGCTACACGACGCCCACGCTCCTGCTCGGATCCTCGCGGCCTGGCGTTCGGCGGTCAGGTAGGTGGGGTACCGCTCGGGCTGCGGCTCGGTACGCGGATACCAGGCGGCGGCGTAGCCGGCGGTGACTTGGCGGAGGCCAGCGTCGACGCCATCAACCTCGACATAGGCCAGGCGGCGGCCGTAGCGGTCTGTCCGGTCAGCGTGCGGGTCGTCGATCAACCTCACCTGCCGCGACAAGACGAGGTCTCGCAGGGCGGCGCGTGCGTCGTTCGCGCCACACGCCGCCGCCTGGTCCTGGTGGGCGAGTTCGGGGGCGTCGATGCCCAGGACTCGGACCCGGAGCTGCTGGCCGTCCCCATCCACGCCGCGAAGCGTGTCGCCGTCAAGCACGTGGGTGACCGTCACCCGATCTGTCTCTGACGGCGCGCCGGGCACTGGGCCGGCCGACGACTGGCACGAGGCCAGCACGACAACAGAGACGGCGATCACGGGAAGGGTGGCGGCACGCATGCGAACCGGTGGTTCCTCTACTGCGACTCGGGTAGCTGCCGGCCGTACGGGTCGAGGCCTTCGCGGCGGAGGTCGGCGATCCGTCGCTGGTGACTGCCACGCAGGAAGTGGGGCTTGTCCTCGAGCCGCTTCCACAGATCCTCGGCGCGAGGCGCGGGGCTGTCGATCAGGAGGGCGCCGAGGTACGTGCTCACGTCGGCCAGCTGATCGAGCGCCGCCGCATGGTCGGGGCTGTCGGCGTCGAGGACCGTTCCGGTGATCCACAGCATCCGCGCCACCTGGCGCTCGGTCAGGACGATCGGGTTGTTGTCGGTCGAACGGCGGGCGCGCAGAAACGGCTCCCATTCCTCGGCCGTCGGAGCGGCGGGAAGTGGGATCGTGTGGTCGCTGGCCGGGGTCGGATCACTGTCAGTCACGGTTGTCTCTACTTTCCTGGTCCGCGGGGAGTACGTCCTGATTGGGCGACACCTGGGGGTGTGATTCCAGTGGAATCACCCCACTCGACCCCCTTCGCCAAAGGCAAGCGGCGAGGTTTGCTCCGTTGGAGTTCCGAGTCGGCGATGTTGGTGCGGAAGAGTGTGTCAGCCGCCGCTGACAGGTCCGACGCCGTGGGCAGCCTGTCCTTCGGTCTGAGCAGTTCCGTGGAGTGCCTCGGTGATCCAGGCGACGTCGGGCCAGACGGCGCTGGCGTGGGCGACGCTCCGTCGGAGCGCAGCCTCAGCGGCGAAGACGCGGTTCGCCGCCTCGCCCGCCTTCTCGTCCCCCTTGGTGTCGGCGAGTCTGGCACGGGCACCACGGAGTTGCTGGAGATCGTGGAGAAGGTGGTTCCGGGTGAGGTCCATCGCGACGCAGCTGCCGCTGCGCTTGGCGCGGGTGCTTTCGTGGGCGTGGTTGTTGGCCAGGAGGAACTCGTTCGGCTCCTCGCGGCCGCAGTAAGGGCAGGTGCGCTCGGGGTCGCCGAAGAACGGAAGAGGCGGGGTCTCGGGCTCGGTCACGGCTCGGTGTCCTGTTCGGCAAGTGTCGTCAGGCGTTCCGGGCACAGGGTGCAGACCCACGCCCGGTGCAGGTCGCCGGGCGGCGGCGTTCTGGCCTCGATCCAGTGGTGCTCGTGCACCGCGCGGCGAAGTGGTCTGTCGACCTCGAGGACCTGGCCGTCCATCTGGGAGGGATCGAGCACGACCGCCGGGGCGTCTGGATGCGCGGGCTTGACCTGCACTCCCCGGCCTGCCTGACCGGGCACCGGCCCGAGGGTGGCCAGCACCTGGAGGGGTTCGCGGTAGCGCTGCCCGTTGTGGGCGATCAGCCGGTCGCCGGGCCGGAGGTCTTCCAGGCGGCGAATGAGGACTGGGTACATACGTCACACAGTATAGGAACTAGGTTACGTAAGCAACTAGGTTACGTACCTCTGGTACTATCTGTGCGTGAGTGACGCAGAGGGGTCAGTCCGCGCCGCGGCCGCCGAGGTCGCGGCCGCCGAGGAACAGCTAGCCAAGGCCAAAGCCGCCCGAGCGGAAGCCATGGCAGCGGCGCGGGCCTCGGGATCCACATGGCGTGCCATCGCAGCGGCCGCGGGCATGACCGAGCACGGCGTCCGGAAGGCGCTCGGCTACCACCACCGGGCGAGCTGATTCCACTGGAATCACCAACAGCCACTGATACAGAGGACGAGCAGATCTGGTACCGCATCGACCTCGACGACGAGCAGGTGGCGGCGCTGATCGAGGAGTACTCCGGTCAGCGCTGGCGGCAGCAGCAACTGCCCTGGTACCGCTGTGCGAGTTGGTACGACAGGGTCAGATGGCCTCTGGTCATCAGCGCCATCGAGGAGGTGCTGCAGCGCGACGCCGCGGCGTCACCCTCGCGTTTATCCGAGCAGCTGCGGCCGGTGGAGCGGAAGCTGCCCAAGGTGGACCGTCAGGGCATGGGCTCGCTGCTCCTCTTCCCGCTGCAGATCTTTCGCGCTCAGCTGTACGTGGGTGGGCACCGGAGTGTGGCGATGCGGTCCCAGGGCGTGCGCTTCGTGCCCGGGATGTGCGGTCGCGGCGATGTTGCCGCAGGCGCTGTCGACGCCGGGCAGGTGTACCCGATTGAAGGCGGAGGCCTGACGGCGTCGTAGGCGCCGGCGAGGCGCCGTTCAGAGGGTGTGGCGGCAGCTGCGGAGCTGTGACCGCACCGCCTGGTAGTCGGCCCGGGAGATGCTGAGGCCGAACTGGTCGAGGACGTTCAGGTAGTCGTGGAGGTAGACGCCGCACAGGCTGTACCAGTCCCTGTACGGGGGTAGCCATTCGCTGGGAGGGCGGCCGGCGCGGTCGCGGGCTCCGGCGACGCTGACGACGGCCAGGGTAGCCACGCCTCCGCTGTTGTTGCGGACGAAGCGCTGCTGCACGGCGGGGTTCTGCCGGCCGAGTCCGTGGCTCCACGCGTAGTCGAAGGACACGATGGGGTCCACGGTGATCGTCGCCGGGTTGTCTTCGCGGCGGAACGGCAGCTCGCCGCGGCCGCTGTAGCGGTCCCAGATCAAGGTGCCTGTATTCACTCGGCAGCTGTCCAGCATCGTGGTGGCCGCCAGGTCCCGGACGAGGACGCTCTCCCGGACGGGGCAGCCATCGTCCGGGGCCGGTTCGGGCCATCCGTCGGGGGCGCCTTGCCCCTCGTCGATCTGCAGATGCTCCAGGAGGTAGAACGCCTCGTCCAGCGGGCT
>JBGAIX010000019.1:0-34338 GCA_044225235.1 Propionibacteriaceae bacterium
CGGTACGGGATGCTCTGACCTGCCGTCTCGCCGTCATCGGTGAGGAGGGCGTCGACGACATCCCTGCGCGGGTCGCCCGAGCGGTGGTCGAGTCCCAGCGCGGACGCGACCACTCCGAACGGTCGGGTGCGCTCGAACGGGTGCGCGTGCCCGCGCAGGACGTTCATCCCCAACGCGTGCGCCGCCTCGATGATCGCCGCCACGAGATGGGTCTTGCCGATTCCGGCCTCGCCTTCGATCACCAGCGACGACGCATGTCCCTCGGCGGCGGACTTCAGCAACGCGTACGCCACCGCGAGTTCGGCCTCGCGCCCAACCACCCCCCGGTTAGTGGACACGTCAACAGGGTCCCCTGCCACCGGGGTCCGCGTCCAGAGTGGGGCGGGTGCAGGTGTCTAGGCCGGTGACGGAGCTTGGTCAGCGGACGCGGTGGGGTTGACCCGGGTGGTTCGGCGCAGGGACCCCCCGACCAGTCCCAGCTAGCGTTCGACGTAGACCGTGAACGGGGGGATTACCCCGTGCGACTCCGCCTGGGCGGCGATCTCCGGCGGCATTGACTCGAGCAGGGCCTTGAGAGCGTCCAGGTCGTCGGTTTCGAACGTCACCGCAGCCTGCTTGCCGCCGTCCATGGCAACGAGGTCGGTGACGCCGGTCGCTCCCGGCATCGCCGCGGCCCGTTCTTCCTTGCCAGCCAACCAGCGATCCACCTCGCGGATGTCGTGAGTGATGATGACTCGGGGCATGCCGCCCACCTCCGTTGCTTCCTCGCCCCGGCGCTGACCGCCGGGCGCCTGACCGGATCAGGCTGCCAGTCGCTCGACCGGCCGACATCACACGTTCGAGTGATTCGACGGGGTGGGGCCCGCTGGTCGACGAACGGTGCGCTCCGGAACGCGGGATCTCGCCCGCCAGGTCACGGCCAGGAGGGCGGCTCGCGCCGCGCCGAGGGCCCAGGGGATCGGCAGGGCGAAGCCGACCCAGTAGACCGCCTCGACCGGCAGCAGCGCGGCGCTGAACGCCGTCGCGCGCCGCGAACCACGGCGGACCCGGCCGGCCAGCCAGGTAGTGAGGACGAGCAGGGCGAGATACCCGGCGAGCACGCGGACCAAGCCGGCCGGCGTGAGCCGGCCTGACCACGGTCCGCCGTACATCGGAAAGAGGTCCCCGAACCAGGGCAGTGAACCGCGCCGCAGCAGGTGGATCGACACCGGACCGACCGGCAGCCCGAAGCCGGCGGCGTAGGTCCAGGTGAGGACCGCGTAGGCACGGGCCGTTCGGCGGCCACGGTCGGCCGGCGGTGTCACGACCGGTCCCGAGGGCGGCCGGGGCGGGTCACGAGCCGGGCCGAGACCACGATCGCCCAGATCCAGAACAGGAAGTAGGGCGCGAACCAGACTTCGCTGGTCCAGACGAACCGGACAGCGATCAGCCCGACCCCCGCGACGATGGCCCACCAGCCCAGCCACCGCCCGAACACCCGGGTCCGCAACACGACCCAGCCGCAGCCGACCGCAAAGCTCCCCATTGTCAACCATGCGTTGGCGAAACCGAGATTGCCGAGATCGAAGGCGTAGAGCGCCAGGCCCGGCGCGGTGTCCGCCCCGCGGTAGGCGGCGGCGCCCCAGGTGGCGTTGAGCAACAGGTATGCGGGAAGCATGAGACCGGTCGCGCCGGCGGCAGTGGACCGCCAGGGCGGGTTGCCCTCGGCCCGGGCGAGCAGCGCGGCCAGCCCGACGACGAACCAGATCAGCGGCAGCGCGGCCATCGTCAGGAGCGCGCTCGCTGTCCGTGCCCAGGGGACCGAGGCGTTGACCAGGAAGGCGTGCGCTTCCGCCGCCGTCGCTGTGAACGGTGGCTCACCCAGGGTCGAGATCGCGATCACCGGCGCGAAGACGAGCGCCACGGCCGCGAGGCCGAATGCTCCGGTCGCGCGGGCGAGGCCTGCCCACGGGTCCGCGGATTCGACGCGGCGATCTTCGGACGCGGTGTGAACAGCGTGCTCAGTGACGCTCGGACCCTTGCCCCGAGGGCCTCGGGGAGGCTGACCATCCATGCTCGCAGGATCGCCCGGCGGCTGTCCCGTTGTCACGGGACGATGTCCCAGCCGGACCGGGAGATCGCGACTCCTCTCGGCTGCCGGCAGGGGAATGGCCTACCGAGTCACCGGCCTCGGGACCAGGCCGTCGCTGCCGCTCTCCTTCGTCCACGCCATCGCTGCGGCTGCTGCGGCGCTGGAAATGGCGCGGAACGGGTGACCGGCGTCGTCCACTTCTTGAGCCTTCACCTGCCCGCCACTTTCGTAGAGGACTTCAAGACGCGAGCTGCACTCCCCGTCGCTGCTGAGCAGGACGACGAATCGTTCGGCTTCCACCCGCGATACCTGAAGCGGAAATCGGAACGAGGCCTCTCCCGTCACTGGATCAGTCGTCGGGCGACCGTCGTGATTCGTCCCCGAGAGATCAATGGCCACGCCGCGTGCCCCCAAGTCCCCGCCGCCGACCGGTCGGATCTCGGTCCACGGCGGGGGTTGCCGGCACTCCACGTCGGAGGCCCGGATGCCCGAGACCACGATCGACCGGTCCCGATTGCCCCAGACCGTGATCTCGACGACCACCCTGTTGGATGCCCCACCGCCTTGCTCGACGGCCCACCGGTAGACGCCGGAATCGGGAAGCCGGACGCTGCTGAGCTGCTCGGGGGTCCGCGGAACCATGATTCCCAAGGCGTCAGTTCCCGGACCCGAAGATTCGATCGTCAGCTCGGGAGTGGTCGCGGTCGCGACTTGGTCTGCGACGCGCGAAAAGACCCAGCCTGCGGTCTGGGTGAGCAGGAAGGTCCCGGCGGCGGTGATCGTGGCCGTCTTGACGATCAGACGACGGCGCGTACCGGGCTTTGCCTGGGCAGGGGCCGACATGAGCAGCAGCGTAGGTGTTGTGCGCACGTCATGGCGCGAGAGCGGCCTCACCGAGTTCCCACACTCGCCGCCGCATCGCCCGGTCGTGGCTCTGCGGTGGGGTGGAGGCCGCCTCCGACCGGACGAAGTACCGTCCGCTCACGCCCGCGAGTTGGGGATCGTCGACCAGCCTCTGGACGGCGGCTGCGCCCTCCTGGGGCGCGAGCAGCGCCCTGCGGATGACCCCCTCCAGCGGCCGCATCAGCGGCGGAACGAGGTCATGGACGATATCGGTGTTGACGAGGCCCGGATGCACCGCATTCACGGTCACTCCCGTGGACGCGAGTCGTTCGGCGAACGCGTAGCCAGCCGTCACCGCCATCAGCTTGGCTCGGGCGTACGCCTCGAACGGGGAGAAGCCCCGAGGCGGGTTGACGTCGCGGAGCTGCCGGACATCGCTGAGGTCGAGCGTTGCGGGCCTCGGGCGAGGGAGGAGTTTGACCCGGCGGGTGTCGTTGATGGTGTCTGAGGCAACGATCACCACGCGGCCCCGGGCTTTGCCGAGCGGCCCAGCCAAGGAGTGGGTGAGGCCGAACGCGGCGAGGAAATTGATCGCCACGTGCAGTTCGAGACCGTCAGCTGTGGTGCGTCGCTCGGTGAAATGTGCGCCTGCATTGTTCACCAGCGCGTCCAGGGTCGGATGGCGGCCACCGATCGTCGCCGCACACTCTCGGATGCCGCTGGCGGTGGACAGGTCAGCGGCGATCGTGTCGATACGGCCGGGGCCATCGAGGCCGGTATTGAGTTGCGCAAGGCGGTGACGGTCGCGGGCGACGGCCACGACGATCACGCCCTGGCCGACGAGTGCGGTCGTCAGCGCACGTCCTATCCCGCCGGTCGCGCCGGTCACGACGACCACCCGGCGATCGGTGCCCGTCACCGGCGGATCGTCGCGAAGCGGCCGATGTGGTTGCCCGCGACGGCCTCATCCACCAAGAACTGCGCCAGGTCAGCCCTGCCGATGGCACTCCACAGGCGAATGGGAAGGTCGGGCCCGACGACGTACCCCCCGTTGGCCGGAGCGTTGCTCAGTCGGGGTGGTCTGACCACCGTCCAGTCGAGGGCGGATCCCGTGACGGCCCGCTCCATCGACTCCTTGTCGCGCATCCGATCGGGTACTCCGGCCCAGACAGCTTTCGCATAGAGCGAGTGGTCGCGCGAATCTGCAGTGCCGTGGGCGCTGACGACGACGAGGCGGCGGACGCCGGTCGCCTGCATCGCCCTGACCGTAGAGCGGATGGCCCGGGTGCAGACGGTGGTGGGGCCGCGCGACGCTCCACCGAGGGCGCTGATCACAGCGTCGGCACCCGCCAGCGCCTCGTGGATCGGACGGGGATCGTCGATGGCCGGCCAGTCGACCTCGGTGAGCAGCTCGTCAGGTTCGAGAACGCCACGACGCCGGACAAGCGCTCGCACGCGGTGCCCCGCAGCGAGTGCTGTCGTCACCACGTGGCGGCCGGTCGCCCCGGTGGCGCCGAGGATGACGATCGTGGGCACTTCTGAGTCAATCTGTCTCATAGAGTCCAGCGTAGGTCGCCTCGACTTGTGAGGCAAGGTGTCTCGTAGACTCGCCAGCATGTCGCCGACCGATCCCAGGGCGCAGCGCAGTCGCGCGGCGATCGTCGCCGCGGCGCAGCGGTTGCTGGTGCAGCACGGACCGGTGGCAGTGACCCACGCCCGAGTGGCGGAGGAGGCGCAGGTGGGGCGCGCGACGGTCTACCGGCACTGGCCGCGAGGGGAAGACCTCCTCACCGAAGCCATGGCGGGCGTGCCGCTGCCGTTCTTCGCCGCGGCTGAATTGCCGACCCGCGGCTGGCTTCGGGCCGAGCTGGTGGAACTCAGCCGGCAACTCGAACTCGATGAGGTGCGCGCCGTCACCACCACACTCGCCTCCGCAGCGCAGTGGGATCCCGCGATCGACGCGCGTCGCGAGCGGCTGGCGTCCGTGCTGGTTGACCGCGTCGCTCGTGCGCTGAGCGCAGCCGAGGCGAGAGGTGAGGTGCGCCTCGCGCTGGCCGCCAGCGATGCCGCCGCGCTGCTGATCGGACCCCTCTACTACCGGAGCACGATCGAACGCGGCGCGGTCGGTTCATCGGTCGTGGATGCCGCTCTGAATGCGCTGGGGCGCTGGGCGTCGTAGCGGTGGCCCGAATGCGTCGTGCCGGCGACCCACCCGTGCCTCGGCAGGCTCGCAGCTAGTGCTGGCTAGGCCCGAGGTGCGGCCGTTGTCGTCGGTGCGGTTCGAGCACGACGACGGGGGTGGTGACCCGCCGGCTCTGGGCGTAGCCGTCGAGCGCGGCGTCGATTCCAGTCCATCGTTGCCACAGCCGATCGCGTTCTTCGCCGGTGGCGGCTCGGGCGTGCACGGCTCGAGGCTCCTGCCGAGCGAGCTGGACGACGGCTTCCGGGGTTGTTCGTAGGTTGAGCCACCAGGCGGGGTGGCCCTCGTCCCACCCGTTCATGGCGAGAGTGACGAGATTGGCGCCGTCCTCGATGTAGGCGACGATCACACTGCGTTGCAGGCCGGACTTGCGGCCGGTGGTTGTCAACCGGAGTGCGCCCCACCTGCGTCGGGCAGACGGAGTCCAGAGGAGTCGTCCTCCGCTGAGGCGGTTGAGGGAGCGATGCGCGCGCCAGAAGGCGTGCTTGAACCATGCTGGCGGCAGCTTCGGGCGGGGCGGCTTGGTGTCGCTCACGTGGCTCCT
The DNA here is from genome assembly GCA_044225235.1 of Propionibacteriaceae bacterium. Taxonomy (GTDB): domain Bacteria; phylum Actinomycetota; class Actinomycetes; order Propionibacteriales; family Propionibacteriaceae; genus Microlunatus. Next base: position 5,659 of record JBGAIX010000019.1, read on the forward strand.
GGTCGTCTCGACGCTTCGTGCGGCCGCCGGGCAATCGGGCGGAGCGAGGGGAAGTCCTTCAGTCGCGTCGAGATCCCGGCCGCCGGAGGACCCCTGTTCCTCAGCCGAACCGGGGGGTGGGTTCGGCCAGGGAACGGAGGTCTTTCCGGGCCACCAAAGGGTAGCTGCGCCGAACTGTGGGTCGGGGCCACACTCGGCGGGCTGGCGGGGAGGTTCATCGGGGGGGCCGCTGAACTACGTACCACTATTCACGAACTCTGGTTCATGAGTCAAGGTTTCGTTAGGTTGATCTTCGACAAGATGCCACCCAGACTTCAGGAGAGCACGCTGCAACCTCGCGATCCAGCCCCCCACAAGCCCGAAGGCCCGCACTCCCCGGCCCCAGCCGGGGTCGGCGGTGCCGCCAAGGGGTGGACGTTCTTGACCAACCACGCCCATGTGCTGCTGGCCATCGCGCGCAATTCGACCGTGCGGCTGCGCGATGTCGCGGACTCGGTTGGCATCACCGAACGCGCCGCGCAAGGAATCGTGCGGGACTTGGAAGGTGCTGGATATCTGCAGCGAGAGCGGGTGGGGCGCCGCAACCAGTACGTCGTGAATCCGGCCGGTCGATTCCGCCACCCCGCGGAGTCGGATCGGCGGATCGGCGAGTTGCTCGTCCTGTTCACCGACACGACCGCGCGCGATGGTTCGGAGACCGAAGATCAGTAGCTGATCGCGCCATTGCGATCGTGGAACTCGCCTGTCGGGCCGTCGTGGCCGAGGGTCGCAAGCGCAACGGTGGCGTCGGTGCCCTCGGTGACGGTCTGGTGTCCGCTGTGGGCGTTGAAGTCGGTTGCGGTGTAGCCGGGATCGGACGCGTTCACCCGCATCTCGGGCAGGTTCTTGGCGTACTGGACGGTCAAGGCGATCACGGCAGCCTTGGATGCTGCGTACGGCACGCCCTTGACTGGGTATTCGTCCTGAGAGGGATCGACCAGGTAGCGCGGCCAGCCGACGCCCGATGCGACGTTCACGATGACGGGATTGGCGGAGCGTCGCAACAGCGGGAGAGCCGCCTGGGTCACCCTGACGATGCCGACGACGTTGGTGTCCAGCACCGCGTTCACGGCGTCGGCATCGAGGTCGTCCAGACTCATGGCGCTGCCCAGGATCCCCGCGTTGTTGACCAGCACGTCGAGTTCGGGAAGGGCGGTGACGGCTGCGCGGATCGACTCGTTGTCGGTGACGTCCAGCTGCACGACGTGCGCGCCGAGGTCGCGCACCGCGTCGCCGTCGCGTGGGTCCCGCATCGCGGCGTACACCGTGTGGCCCGCCTCGATAAGTCGGCGGGCGGTCTCCAGGCCCAAGCTGCGATTGGCGCCGGTGATGAGTGTTGTCGTCATGCATTCCACCGTCGGTGACCGCGCGCTGCGGTGGGTAGGCCCTGGCAGTACCACGCTGGCCGCGAGCGAGGGATGCATGCTGGCTCCATGCAGGAGTTCGCGGACGTCGTACGCGCCTGGCGGGATCGGTTGACGCCCGCGCAGGTGGGCCTCCCTCCCGGACCACGCCGTCGAGCGCCGGGCCTGCGTCGAGAGGAGTTGGCCAACCTCGCCGGGATCAGCGTCGAGTACCTGGTCCGGCTGGAGCAGGGCCGGGCGAGGAACCCGTCGCCGCAACTGGTCGCCTCGCTCGCGCGGGCGCTTCGATTGGCGGATGGCGAGCGCGACCACCTCTATCGCGCGGCGGGCATCGCTCCGCCGTCGGGTCTGGTCTCGCGCCACATCACGGCCGGCGTGCAGCGCGTGCTGGACCGGCTGGGCGACCTGCCGATCGCGGTTCACTCGGCCGCCTGGGATCTGCTCTGGTGGAATCCACTGTGGGCCGCGTTGACGGGTGATTCGTCCCACCTTCAGGGGCGAGACCGCAATCTGGCGTGGCGGCATTTCACCAAGGCACCCGGCGTCATCGACTTCGACGATCAGCACGCCGAGCAGTTCTCCGACGACCTCGCCGCCGATCTGCGCGAGGCGCAGGGCCGCTATCCGAACGACCCTGTGCTGGGGGAGCTGATCAGCCAGCTGCAGGAGGTCTCGGAGGACTTCGGCCGGCGATGGCGGAAGGCGCATGTCGCGCGTCACCACAGCAGCCGGAAGACCGCGACGGCCACGCCCGTCGGGCCGATCGAGATCGATTGCGATGTCTTGACCGCTCCCGGCACCGACCTGCGCATCGTTGTCCTGACCACCGTGCCGGGCTCGGAGGACGAATCCAAGCTGGACCTGCTTCGGGTCAGCGGCGTGCTTCCCGACGCCGTCCCGCTAGCGTGATCGCCGCTGGCCGTCGAATGCGCGCGGCGCGGTGACGTCCGCCGCAGGCTGACGCGTCGGTGGCTGTTCGGCGACGCTCAGTCCGGCGACGTACGTGTCGAGCAGGCGCGCACAGATGGCCTCCCACGACGGATCGGCACGTCCCGGCTGAGCCAGTGCCGCCCCCAGCCAGGCGATGTCCCACACGTCGATGTCCCGCAGAATCGTGCCGTCGGCAGCGCCGCGGGCGATGAGGTCGCGGATCGCCGTATGCAGTTCCTCCTGCGCCGCGCGGGTGCGTGCGCTCTGGACTCCCGGCCCGCCGGTCGATCGCAGCACCATGTCGGCTCGATCCGCGATCACCGCGGTGAGGAAGACGCGCAGAGTCTCGGCGGCGGTTCCCGGCACGTCCCCGGCGTTCGCGATGCGCGTCACCATCAGCCGAAACGACCGATAGGTGAGCTCCTCGATCAGGTCGTCCCTGGTGGGGAAGTGCCGGTACAGCGTCCCCACCCCCACCCCGGCCGCGTCGGCGATCGTCGCCATCGGAACCGCGGGACCTTCCCGATGGATGGCGGCGATCGCGGCGGTGACGAGGCGCTCGCGGTTCGCGAGGGCGTCGCGACGGAGCACTCGCTCATCTGCGCCGGCGCCACCGCTCATGTCCTCATTGAACAGCTGGCCTGGGCCGGGCGATCACCCGGGACTAAACGGACGATATCGTCCGTTTAGACCGGTGCACGCGAAGCAGATGGAAGGAGCAGGTGAGTCAGATGAAGGCAGTGCGATTCCACGCGTACGGAGATCCGGAGGTACTCCGCGTCGAGGATGTCGAGATACCGGAGCCCGGGCCCGGCCAGGTGCGCGTCCGCGTCGCGGCGACCACCTTCAACGGAGTCGACGGGAACATCCGGGCGGGGTTCATGCAGGGGCCGATGCCACTGACGCTTCCGCATATCCCGGGGGTCGACCTTGCGGGGACCGTGGATGCGCTCGGCGAGGGAGTCGTCAGCCCGGCCGTCGGCGAGAAGGTGATCGGCTTTCTCCCGTTCGTGGTCGACGGAGCGTCGGCGGAGTACGTCCTCACTCAGGCGGAGAGTCTGGCGCCAGCGCCCGGCAGCATCCCGCTCGCCGACGCCGCGGCCCTCCCGGTGGTCGGTCTGACCGCGTGGCAGGCGCTGCATGAGCACGCCGACCTGAAGGCCGGCCAGCGCATCCTGATCAACGGCGCCGGCGGAGCGGTCGGTGGGTACGCGGTGCAACTGGCCAGAGCGGCAGGCGCCGTCGTGGTTGCGACCGCGAGCCCGCGCAGTGCCGAGCAGGTGACGAGGTGGGGCGCTGACGCGGTGATCGACCACACCGCCGGGCCGGTGCCCGATGCGGTGACCGAGCCGGTCGACGTGCTGCTCAACCTCGCGCCGATCAGCCCGGACGAGTTCGTCGCGCTGGCGGCGCGGGTCCGGGATGGGGGAGTCGTGGTCAACACCACCGTGTGGATGCCAGCGCCGAGGGACGCTGATCGCGGCGTGCGCGGGATCGACCTGTACGTCCGCAGCGACGCGGATCAGTTGTCGCACCTCGCAGCGTTGATCGATCGCGGTGAGTTGCGCGTCGACATAGCCGAACGGGTGCCGCTGGAGGAACTCGTGAGCGTCCACACGCGTGCTGCTGCGGGGGCGCTGCAGGGCAAGGTCGTCGTCACCAGCGGTCAAGTCTGAGCCGGACCGCCGCCCGACTGCTGCCAGCTGTATCGCGCGGAGTCATCCGCGCGATACAACTCATTGAGGGCGAACCCTCGTCGAGGAGCAGGTGAGAGCGATGCTGCGGAAACTTCTGGCGGTCTCAGCGGGGGCGGCGATGCTCGTCGTGCTGCTGGGTTCTTCGGCGGCGGCGGATCAAGGCGGGGACGGTGTGACACCGCCGAGGCGCTACTACCTCGCGCTCGGGGACTCGATCAGCTACGGGTTCCAGACGGCGAAGGCCGGACTGCCGCCGCAGGCCTTCGACACCGGATTCGTCGACCACTTCGCGGAGCGTCTAGGGGCGCTGCGCCCGGGCATCGCGACGGTGAACTACTCCTGCCCGGGGGAGTCGAGCGCGAGCTACCGCAGCGCATGTGTCTGGAGGGCGACCGGCCACGCGCTGCACGATGACTATCCCGGCGCTCAGGCCGATGCAGCGCTGGCCTTCCTCCGCGCACATCGAGGTCAGGTCAGCCCGATCACGCTGTCCTTGAACGGAAACGACGCAACCGACTTCGTGCGCTCGTGCCCGCCCGGGGATCTTGCGTGTATCACCAATGGAGCGCCTGCGGCGATCGCCGCGTACCGAGCGCGGATGACCGCGATCGTGGGCGAGCTGCGCTCGGCGGCGCCTGACGCCGAGATCATCCTGACCGGCTCCTACAACCCGAACATCGGAGCGTTCGCCGTATCGGATCCGCTGTTCGTCGCCCTGAACGAGGCGGAAGCGGCCGTTGCGGCCGAGCACCGCGCCCGTTTCGCGAATCCCTTTCCGCAGTTCAATCCCCAGGGTGACCCCGCCGCCGAAGCGGCGGCGATCTGCGCCCTGACCCTCATCTGCACGGCACGCGACGGCCACCCGTCCGACCCCGGCTACGCGGCGATCGCCGACATCGTCTGGGCCGCCTCTGGATACTCGCGGCTTCCGGAGCGCCCGCGCTGATCTCGGCGGGCAGGTGTCGGCTGCGCAACGAACCCCGCGTCAACCGATCCGGTGCACCTTGTGTTGGGCAGCCTGCGCCCGAGGCTTGATCACCAGGGTGTCGATGTTCACGTGCCGCGGCCGGGTGGCGACCCAGGTGATGGCGTCGGCCACGTCCTCGGCGACCAGCGGCTCGGCCACCCCCGCGTAGATCGCGTCCGCCTTCTGCTGGTCACCGCCGAAGCGGACGAGCGAGAACTCCTCGGTGTGCACCATTCCCGGAGCGACCTCACAGACCCTGATCGGCTTGTCGTACAGCTCGAGTCGGAGGGTCTCGGTGAGGACTTGGAGGCCGTGCTTGGCGGCCGTGTAGCCGGCGCCGCCCTCGTAGGCGATCCGGCCGGCCGTCGAGCCGACGTTGACGATGATCCCGGCAGAGTCCTCGGCGGCGAGCAGGGCCGGCAACAGCGCCCTGGTGACCTGCATGACCCCTAGGACGTTCACCTCGAACATCCGCCGCCAGTCCTCGGAGTCGGCCTCCGCGACTGGCGCCAGGCCGTACGCCCCGCCCGCGTTGTTGACCAACACGTCCAACTGGGGGCCGACCGTTTCGGCGAGCGCGCCGACCGAGACGACGTCAGTCACATCGCAGGTGACTGCCAGCCCGTTGATCTCGTCGGCCAGGGCCTCGATGCGGTCGGTGCGTCGGGCCGCGCAGATGACCCGGAACCCGGCCGCAGCCAGGGTGCGCGCGGTGGCGGCGCCGATCCCGCTGCTCGCTCCGGTGACGACGGCAGTTCGAGAGGCCATAGGTGCATTCTGTCGAAGCTGCCCGATGTGCCGCCCGGCAGGTGCCGTCGGGAGCCAGCCGTCGCGGCGGCGGCTAGCGTGCCTCGGCGGCTGGGTCGGTCAGGCCGATCGCGATCTGGGACATCATCCGGCGAAACGCGGTGCGTTGGTCGGCAGGCAGTGGGCTCAGCAGCTGGTCCTCGACTGTGGCCAGGAGCGACCGCGCCTGCTCCAACCGGCGCCGTCCGCGGGTGGTGATCCCGATCAGCCGCGCTCGGCGGTCCGCCGGATCCGGTCTGCGCTCGACGAGCCCCTCGGCCTGGAGACGATCCAGCAGCGTCGTCATCTGCGTCTTGTCGATCGTGAGCTGGGTCGCCAACGTCAGCTGTGACGGCGCGTCGGACTCCGACACCGCAATCAGCACGAGGTAGCCGCGCGCACCNACTCGGTGAGGACTTGGAGGCCGTGCTTGGCGGCCGTGTAGCCGGCGCCGCCCTCGTAGGCGATCCGGCCGGCCGTCGAGCCGACGTTGACGATGATCCCGGCAGAGTCCTCGGCGGCGAGCAGGGCCGGCAACAGCGCCCTGGTGACCTGCATGACCCCAAGGACGTTCACCTCGAACATCCGCCGCCAGTCCTCGGAGTCGGCCTCCGCGACTGGCGCCAGGCCGTACGCCCCGCCCGCGTTGTTGACCAACACGTCCAAATGGGAGCCGACCGTGTCGGCGAGCGCGGCGACCGAGCCGGCGTCGGTGACGTCGCAGGTGACCGCCAGCCCGTTGATCTCGTCGGCCAAGGCCTCGATGCGGTCGGTGCGTCGGGCCGCGCAGATCACCCGGAACCCGGCCGCAGCCAGGGTGCGCGCGGTGGCTGCGCCGATCCCGCTGCTCGCTCCGGTCACGACGGCAGTTCGAGGGGCCATGGGCGCATTCTGTCGAGGCCGCCCGATGCGCCGTCCGGCAGGTGCCGTCGGGAGCCCGCCGTCGCGGCGGCGGCTAGCGTGCCTCGGCGGCGGGGTCGGTCAGGCCGATCGCGATCTGGGACATCATCCGGCGAAACGCGGTGCGTTGGTCGGCAGGCAGTGGGCTCAGCAGCTGGTCCTCGACTGTGGCCAGGAGCGACCGCGCCTGCTCCAACCGGCGCCGTCCGCGGGTGGTGATCCCGATCAGCCGCGCTCGGCGGTCCGCCGGATCCGGTCTGCGCTCGACGAGCCCCTCGGCCTGGAGACGATCCAGCAGCGTCGTCATCTGCGTCTTGTCGATCGTGAGCTGGGTCGCCAACGTCAGCTGTGACGGCGCGTCGGACTCCGACACCGCAATCAGCACGAGGTAGCCGCGCGCACCGCCGGGGATATCGGCGACGGCGTCCTCGCCCATCGCCTGGAAGTGGAGCGAGAGCGCGCGGAGCGACCAACCCAGGTCCCCGCCCAGCGGAGTGACCCGAGCCTGGCCGAGCTCACTACTACCGCTGCCCGTTGCCGGCTCCGATGTCATAGCTCGAGTCTAGCGCCTCCGTCAGGAAGGTCTGTGGAATAGATGATCTCAATCCGCAATTATCTCTTCTAACAACTGTGATGAGCGGTTCGGGAGAGCGTCAAGAGCGCCTGTGCCGGCTCGAAGAGTTGCGAGACAGATCATCGCAAACAGGGAACGTAGGACGGCGACGCTGGCGTTGCTGTTCGCCTACGAGCAGGAATAGGAGCAACCGATGACCTCATCCGAACCGTCCAGCGCGACCACGAACGCCGACTCCGGCGTCTCCCGGGTGTGGGAGCCGATCCAGATCGGCGCCCTCCAGCTGGAGCATCGCTTTGCGCTCTCGCCGATGACGCGCAGCCGTGCACTCCCTGACGGCACACCAGGCCCGTCTGCGGCGACCTACTACGCCCAGCGTGCGGGCCTCGGGCTGTTGATTTCGGAGGGCACCCAGCCGTCCGATGACGGCCAGGGGTATCCCTGGACGCCCGGCATCTACACCGACGCCCACGTCGCGGGCTGGCGTGCGGTCACCGATGCCGTGCACGCGGCCGGCGGCCACATCTTCATCCAGCTGATGCATGCCGGGCGCAACGGGCACCCAGGGAACACCCCGCACGGTCGGCAACTGGTTGCCCCGTCGGCTGTCGCCCCGAACATGCCGATCTTCACCGCCAAGGGGTTGCAACAGCCGCCGGAGCCGCGAGCGCTCAGCACGGAGGAAGTCGCCGGCATCGTGGAGGAGTTCCGGCGCGCTGCGCGGAGGTCGATGGAGGCCGGTGCGGACGGCGTCGAGGTGCACGGGTCCGGCGGGTACCTGGTGCACTCCTTCCTGGGGGTGAACTCCAACCAGCGCACCGATCGCTACGGCGGCAGCGTCGAGAATCGCGCGCGGTTCCCGCTCGAGGTGGCGCGCGCTCTCGCCGAGGAGGTCGGCCCGGAGCGCGTCGGCTTCCGGCTGTCGCCGTTCAACGCGTTCGGTGATGTCGACGAAGGTGAGCAGGGAACCGAGCTCTACCGCTATCTGGCGAGTGAGTTCCAAGCGCTCGGCATCGCGTACCTGCACGTCTATCACTTCGGCCGCGACGACATCCTCGCGGCAATCCGCGACGCGTTCAGCGGACCCTTGCTGGTGGTCCGAGACGGCCGCGAGCCTGCCCAACTGCTCGACGATCTCGACTCCGGACTGGCCGACCTGGTGCCGGTCGGCAAGCTTGCACTGGCGAATCCCGATTTCGTCGACCGGTGGCGCACCGGCGGCCCGTTCAACGAACCCGACCGGACCACCATGTTCGGCGGCGGAGACGCGGGCTACATCGACTATCCGACGCTGGCTGCGTGACGGCGCGCGAGATGGCGGAGCACGTGGCCATGACGAATTCGAGCAGCCTCGGCCCGATCACCTTCGGGCTCGACAGCTTCGGTGAACTGAGTTCCGACCAGGAGGGTCGGCGGCTCTCCCATCCCGCCAGCATCCGTAGCCTCGTAGACCAGGGGGTGCTCGCCGATGCCGCCGGGATCGACACCTTCGGCATCGGCGAGCATCACATCGACGAGATGCCGCTCAGCGCACCCGATGTGGTCCTCTCAGCGATCGCGGCGCGCACGACGCGGATCCGCCTCGGGTCGAACGTGACCGTGCTCGGCACCGATGATCCGGTCCGGGTCTATCAGCGCTACGCCACCCTGGACGCGGTGTCGGGGGGCCGGGCCGAGGTGACCCTGGGCCGCGGGTCCAGTACCGAATCGTTCGACGTCTTCGGATATGACCTGCGCGACTACGACGTGCTCTTCGACGAGAAGCTCGACCTGTTCGCGCAGCTGCGCACCGAGCAACCCGTGACGTGGAGTGGATCGGTCAGGAACGCTCTGACCGGCATCCAGGTCGTGCCCCAGACAGCGTCCGGGGGACTCGTCACCTGGGTAGGCGTCGGCGGCACGCCGGCGTCGGTGCTCCGTGCGTCCCGCTACGGAATGCACCTGATGCTGGCGATCATCGGTGGCGACCCGCTCCGCTTCCGGCCGTTGGCCGAGTTGTTCCGCGAAGCCAATCGCCGTGCCGGTCACGCGGGACGACTGATCGGCGTGCACTCGCCGGGCCACGTCGCCGAGACCGATGCGGCGGCGATCGACCAGTTCTGGCCCCATTACCGGGATTTCCTGCCGGAGTTGCGGGCGAAGCGCGGCATACCAACGCCGACCCGGGAGCGGTTCCTGCAGGACGTCGGGCCCGCTGGGCCGTACTACGTCGGCTCGCCGGACACCGTTGCCCGCAAGATCGTGCGGACCCTCGGCGGTCTCGGTGCGACCCGCTTTTCGCTGAAGTATGGCGTCATCGGGATGCCCGACGACCTGTTTCGTCGTTGCATCGAGTTGTACGGCAGCGAGGTCGCGCCGCGGGTCCGTTCCGCACTAGCCGAACGGGCCGCCTGAGCAGCGTGGGCACGGCGTCGACGTGGCTGCCTGGCGATGAGACCCTGCTCGCATGCGCATCCTGGTGTCCTCGACCGCCAACGACGGCCATTTCGGGCCGCTGGTGCCGCTGGCCCGGGCCTGTGTCAGCGCTGGCCATGAGATCCGGGTTGCCGCGCCCGACTCGTTCGCGCGGACGGTGCAGCAAGCGGGCTTTGCGCACGCGCCGTTCAGCGACTCCCCAGCCGAACTGGTCGGCCCGGTGATGGGTGGGCTGGCGTCGCTGCCGCCGCAGGAGGCCGACGCGACGGTCGTTCGGGAGATCTTCGCGCGCATCGACGCCCAGGCGGCGCTGCCAAGGTTGCTGGAAACGATCGAGGAGTGGCGCCCCGACCTGGTGGTCCGGGAGTCCGGCGAGCTCGGCTCGCTCGTCGCCGCCATCCGCGCGGACGTGCCGTCGGTGCATGTGTCGATCGGCATGACGGAGTCGGTGCGCTGGATGCAGGAGGTCGCCGCCGAGCCGTTCAGGGACACCGCGAGGGCGGGTGGAGTCTCACCGGAGGCGGCGCTGGAGCGGTTTCGCCACGAACCGGTGTTCAGCGCGGTACCCGACGTCTTGGACCGGGCCGGCGACGATCAGTTCGACCCTGGCGCGGTGGCGTTCCGTTTCGGCGAACCGCCGAACACCGCGGCGGCTTCCGTCGGTGCGTTACCCGAGTGGGGCGACCGCGACGCCCCGTTGGTGTACGTCACGTTCGGCTCCGTGACCGGCTCGCTACCGCCGTTCTCCGGGGTCTACCGGGAGGCGTTGGACGCGCTTGCCGACCAGCCGGTACGGGTGCTGATGACGGTGGGCCGCCGGTTCGCCATCGACAGCCTCGGATTGGTGCCGCCGAACGCGCGCGTCGAGGCGTGGTGGCCGCAGGCCGACGTGCTGCGGCACGCCTCGGCGATGCTCGGTCACGGCGGCTTCGGCACCACCCTGGGCGCGATCGCCGCCGGGCTGCCCCAGGTCGTGGTGCCGGTCTTCACCACCGACCAGGCGATCAACGGACGGCACGTGGCCGCATCCGGTGCTGGTCGGACCGTCGACCCGGGTCCTGGTTCGGTCGCCGCCGGCTGTGCCCTGCTGGCTGAGGTGATGTCCGATCCGGCGTACCGAGCTGCCGCGCGGACGATCGGCGCGGAACTCGACGCCCTGCCGACAGCAGTCGACGCGGTCGCCGCGCTGGAGGCGCAAGCGGGTTTGTCCGGCAGCTAGCTTTCGGCGGGCGGCGCTGCAGGCGAGGTTTGCTGGCGGCGTCGCCAGAACGGTGACGTCGGCCAGCGGCGTTCCACCGCGTACCGGTCGTGCAGCATCACGAGGTACTGGGCGAAGGTGCGATCCACCAATCGGGCGTACAGGTGGAACGCCTGGCGGTCACCCGCCAGCGCGTCGGCGACCGCCGCGCCCGCGTAGAAGCCGGCGCCCAGGGCCGCGGTGATCCCGTACGAGGCCAGCGGGTCGAACGCGATCGCCGCCTCACCCACCGCGAGCCAGCGCGGGCCGATCACTGCCGTCAGTCGTGAGGTGTGCGCGGGCCGCAGCTGTGCCGTCGGCAAGGCCGCGGATCCGGCGGCCGACACGCGTTCGCGCGTCAACGGGGCGTGCTGCAGCAGCGCGTCGAGGTGGGCGGAGCTGCGCACGGCGGAGCGGTCGAGCAGGTCGGCGTCGGTGAGAAAGGCGACCGCGAGCCGATCTCCGGGCAGCACCAGCGAGTACCACCACCCGTCGCTGACCGCCTCGACCAGGGTCGTCGAGTCGAGCGCGGCCGACCCGCTGCCGCCGTCCGGCTGCGTGCTGCCGAGTCCTGCCCGCAGCGATGGGTAGGCGACGGCGCCGACCAGATGGTCATGACGAATGCGCCGCGCCCCGAGCAACCGGGCCAGCCGCGCGGACCGCCCGGACGCGTCGACCACGGTGTCCGCAGACAGGGTGCGCGGGCCGTCGGTCGTCATGGCCGTCAGCCGCCAGCCCCCCGTCGTTGCGGTGCAGCCGACGAGCCGATGGTCGTACCGCCAGTCCACGCCGGCGCCGATGGCCGCGGCGGCCAGTTCGGCCTCGAATGCACGACGATCCAGCCGCCAGCCGACTCCCTCCGGGCCGAAGACGAAGTCCCGTTCGGCTGCCACCGCCGAGCCCCAGGCCGAGCGATTCCCGTGCGACGGCGCACCGGACCGTCGCATCCCCGCAAGGAGTCCGAGCCGCTCCAGCACCGGGTTGGCGCTCGGCGGCACGCTCTCGCCCACCTTTGGCTGCGGTCCGTCCGCGGCCTCCCAGACGACAGCGCGCACGCCATGCAAGGCCAACGAGATCGCGGTCGCCGCGCCGGCCGGACCGCCGCCGACGATGACGACCTGCGCGGAGTCGACGCCGGTGATCGGGGTCCTCAGAGTTCGTCGCGGCCGAGGGTGCGCCGCTGCGACTCGGGCGGCACGTCCTCGCGCTCGGCGGCGAGCCGGACGCCGGCGCGCTTCGGCAGCTCGACCGCGTCCGCGGCCGGCGCGCCGGTGATCCGCTCGGCCAGCAGCACCTGCTCCCAGGTGGCATCGGCCCGCGTCAGCGCCTCGGCCAGTCCCGTCTCGACCCAGACTCGCTCCGGGATGCCCTCGGCGGCCAGGTCAGTCGGGCCCCGCTGAGGCGCAACGATGCCGAGTTGGTGCCAGCGTGCGATGTTGTCGTTCAACCGGGTCAACCGGTCGGGCCCGAAGAAGCGCAGCCAGTCGAGCCGATGAAACAGGTGCTTCAGCCGCTGGGTGGTCGGCAGGTCGGTGTCCAGCAGCCGTTGATACGACCGGTCGCTCAAGACCTGGTTGGGGACTCGGGCCGCCCAGAACGACGGCAGCGGCAGGTAGGTGCCAATCTCGTAGCCGGAGAGACAACTGGCCTCGTCGGTCTGCCACGGCACACCGAGCCACCAGGTCAGGGTTCCCGGCGCAGTGGTCTGTACGACGCCGCCCATACCCAGGGCCTCGGCCGGGGTGAGCGTCGCCCCGTAGTCCATCTTGGGCTGCGTCCCCTCGGCGAGCAGGTTGAGTCGGAAGGGTGCTTTCCACATCGAGGCAACGCGGAGCGGCCAGGTCAGCTCGATCCCGGGATGGAACGGGCCGCCGAGGCAGCTCTCCAGATTCGCCTCGTCCAGCGCGCGCGGCTGATCGGCTAGCGGGTAGCCGTCGAGCTTGGCCGGGCGGGTGCGCATGGCGGGGTTGGGGTCGAAGTCGCCCGCGGCCCACTGCTGCAGCCAGCGGAACTGGGTCGGTGTGACGGCGAGGTCGTCGGCACCGAGGTGGGAGAAGTCGCCGAACGCGTCGCCGTAGAACGGTGGCAGCTTCACCTGCTGCTGCTTCTCCCACGCGTCGGCCGGATCGCGGAACCATCCGGCGTACGCCGACCGCAGCGGCTGGAACTCGCTCGTCGGGTTTGCGAGCTGGTCGAGCAGGCCGGGAGTGGTGAGGTGGCTGGGACTGCCCGGTCCAAAGAGGACGTCGACGCCGCTGTTGACCCAACCGCTGTCGACCAGCCGCGCGAGCATCGGATAGATGTGTCGCCAGAACGATGGCCGCGCCGGCGGGTTGATCTTGAAGCGGTCATCGCGGCAGAAGAGGTCGTAGACGACGTCGTACATCGTCACCACCCCGTACAGCCCCTGGCCGTAGTTCGGCGGCGTGACGGCGACCACCGCGGGCTCGGCCTCGAACGTCTTGCCGCCGATCGTCACGGTGGCGCGCACAGTGCCGTCGGAGGTGTCGTCGTGCCAGCCGTCGTTGTTGGCGAAGGTCGTCGCCGGCTTCTTCAGGTACGACGCCGAGGAGCCGAAGCCACCGAGCACCAGCAGGCGACCGTCGGCGTCGGTGCGCACTTCGCCCAGCGGCACGGCGGTGCCCATGAACTTCCCCGAGTCGAAGCGGTACTTCGTGCCTTTGATGTCGCGGCCGGAGATGGTCCGTGAGCCGGGGTCGATCACCAGGCCTTTCCGAGCGGAGCCGGCGATCGTCGCGTTCCGGCGGCCCGGGGTCTTGGCGTATTTCGCGCCCAGGTCCATCGCGTTCAGGAACTGGTACCAGGCGGCCTTGCGGTTCGCGAGGTGCACCCGCCAGCTCACCGTGCCGACGTCGGCGGTGACCTCGCCGACCACCTTCCCGGCCTTGTCGAGTCCGTACACGCGGAAGCGCGCGGCCTGACGTTTGATCCGCCCGTCGGCGTCCTTGAACCCGTCCTTCGGCGCGATTGCCTGGCCGGGAGCCTCCGGCCCGATGAAGTAGGCGCTGGGGGAGTTGCCGACGCGGGCGATCCCGATCGCGGGGTGGATGACGCAACGCACGATCTCGGTCATGACGGCCGTCCTCAGGGGGATCCGGGCCCGGGGGTGGCCCTGGCCAAGGTCGGGTCCTGAACTCAGGACACGAACGTCCACCTTCCGGCGCGGGGCTGGGCGGCTAGCGTGAGCGGATGCTCGCGACAGCGTCGGCGCCGGTGGCTCGGGGCTGACCGATGCGCCGTCGGGTCGTCATCGCACCGGACTCCTACAAGGGGACGCTGTCCGCGGTCGCCGCGGCGGCGGCGCTCGCCGACGGCTGGCGCACGGTCCGACCCGGCGACGAGATCGTCACGATCCCGCTCGCCGACGGCGGCGAGGGAACCCTGGACGCGATCCAGGCGGCCGTGCCGGCTGCGTCCCGTCGCAGTCGGCGGGTCACCGGACCGGACGGCCGGCCGGTCGACGCCCGCTGGCTCCTGCTGCCCGACGGGACGGCGGTCGTCGAACTGGCTCAGAGCAGCGGGCTACCGCTGATGGCGCGCCCGGATCCGCTGCGGGCGACCACGTACGGGCTCGGTGAGGTGCTCGCGGCTGCGTCGTCCGATGCCCGGCGGGTGGTGGTCGGCCTGGGCGGCTCGGCGACGACCGATGGCGCCTCGGGAGCGCTGACCGCGCTAGGTGCTCGCCTCTCCGACCGTGCCGGCAGGTCGCTGGAATGGGGTGGTGCGGCGTTGGCATCGCTCGCCGAGATCGACCTGAGCGGCCTGCTGCCGCCGCCGAGCGGCGGAGTCGAATGCCTGGTCGACGTGGCGTCGCCGCTCCTTGGTCCGGCAGGTGCTGCGGCCGTCTTCGGCCCGCAGAAGGGCGCCAGCCCGGAGCAGGTCGCCGAACTCGAGGCCGCGCTGGTTCGCTGGGCCGCTCTGATGGGCGGAGACCCGCAGGCGCCGGGAGCTGGCGCCGCCGGCGGGGCGGCGTACGGGCTCAGCGTCGGCTGGGGTGCCTCGCTGCGGCCCGGGGCCCGCGAAATGACCGAGCTGTCAGGGCTGAACGACGTCCTGGCGGGCGCGGATCTGCTGATCACAGGCGAGGGTCGCTTCGACGCGACCTCGCTACACGGGAAGCTCGTCGGCCATCTGTACGGCCTGGCCCGCGCGTCCGCGGTGCCGATGGTGGTGGTGGCCGGTGCGGTCGCCGCCCCCACCGACGCCGAGGGGCTTTCGGCGGTGTCGCTGACCGAGCTGGCGGGCAGCAGCGGCGCCGCTCGAGCGGATCCCGCGCGCTATCTGCGCGCCGCGGGCGCGCAGGTGGCCGACACTCTGGGTCAGGACCACCGTTGAGTGGAAGATCGTGTCCTGAACTCAGGACCGAATCTTCCACCTAGCGATGGGCGCAGGCGTCGATCGCTCAGCTTTCCGCCAGCCGGGCTGTCTGTCCCGTTGTCAGCACGTCGATCAGGGTGGGGAAGGTGTCGGCGATCTTGTTGTCGGGATTCTGATCGTCGATGTACTCGTGCGGCGCCTCAAGCGCGGCCGGGAACTCGTACGCGGCCACGTCCTCGCCAGCGTCGCGTTGTTCGGCGATCAGGTTGCGGATGACCTGCTCGTCGATGGCGGTATCGGCGGCATTGAGCACATAGACGGTGTGGGCGGCCGACGTTCCGGAATGCCTCGCGGTCGCCGTCGCGAGCGTCATCAAGGCCGCGATGCTGTGGGTGGAGAACTTGGCGTAGCTGTACCGAGGCACCTGGTCGGCGTCCTTCAGCTCGGAGTTCCACCAGATGTACAGGTTCGGAACGGCGCGGACGAGGTTTCCCGCCGGATGGCTCAACTCGGTCGGCACCAGATGGGGGCTGAGGAACGGGGCGACGGCCACCACCCGGCTCAGGTCCGTGCGGTGCGCGTTGACCCACAAGGCGAGGGTGCCGCCCCCGGACAGCCCGCCGACCACGACTGTCGGGTCGATGGCGACGGCCAGGTCGGTGACGCTGCTCGCGAACGTCGTCAGCTCGTCGAGGTCGAACGGCTGGAGTTCCCGGTCGGTGCGCGCGATGCCGTGGCCGGGGATCCTCGGGATGAGTACGCGGTAGCCGCGCTGCGCGAGTTGCGCCGCCAGCGCGGAGTACTGGTGCGGGCAACTGGTGTAGCCGTGGAACAGCAGCACGGTGCCCCGCTGGCGGCCGACCGCGGGGATGTCCGCGGCAGCGCACTCGGGCCACAGGGTCGGATCTGCGCGGTCGCGGGCGATCAGCGCGGCGAATTCCCGCTCGGCGACCTCCGCCGTGCGCGACCCGCGCTGGTAGGCGGGCGCGCGATACGGCACGACGGCGAGCAGCAGGGCGAACACCGCCAGCAGTGCGATCAGCGCGAGAGGGATGCCGAGCAGCTTCCGCCACCGACGACGCGTCCCCCGAACCGTGTCCGACGTCACCCTCGTCAGGCTAGCGGCCGGCGGCCGCCCAGCGCTCCAGCAAGCCCGGCGCCGGCGCTGTTTGCCCTGATCAAAGTCTTCTTCTGCGATCGATGTCGTGCCCGTCGGCTACGTCGCGACGACGGAATCGGCGGACGTCGCACGACGTTGCAGAGCTATCGAGTCGAGGGCTTCTGCAACGTCGGCTCGGCTTGGCGCGGACGGGGAGGTGGCGATGATCCGCGAACTCGGCTACTACCTGGTGGCCACCGTGATGCTGGTCGGTGGCCTACTCCTGATCGAGCGACTCGTGGCGGGGTCCCACAGCCGGGCGGGCACCGGGTTTTCCCGCATCGACGGCGCCTTCGACTTCGACCGGTTGCGCAGCCGCCACGCCGGGACCTGGCTGCGCAGCGTCCTGTTGCGCCGGGGGCCAGCTGCTCTGCCGGTGCTGGAGCCGGTCGGGGACCGGCACCAGCTACGCGCGGCCACCGAGCAATTCATCCCGGTTGCCGCTATCCGGGGGTCGGTCGGCGGCGCATCCCACCTCTTCGACCGAGACTTCCGCCCGATCAGCGAGCGTTCACGTGCCCGGCTCGGGCACATCCTGGTCGCGATGCGCGAGGGCGAGTCGTTGCCGCCGATCGAGGTCTGGGCCGCCCGCGGCCAGTACTTCGTCGTGGACGGGCACCATCGGGTCGCGGCGGCCCGCGCTCTCGGTATCCGGTGCATCAGCGCGACGGGTGACCAGTCGTCGCGGCCGCCAGGCCGAAGATCTGGTCAGGAGTTGGTGAGTTTCGACGCCCTGCCGCGATGCCGCAGCTTGCCCTCGGCTCTCGACGTACTCGGCGCCGGCTCATCGCTATCCCGTGTGGTGCCCGGACGCTGCGAGAACAGGACGGATCGACCCGCAGGAATCGAACAGCACCTCAGGATCCTCCAAGTAATCCCTCAATCTGGCTGTTCTCGAATAAATTCTCTCGCCGAGATTTCGTTCGTACCCTCCTCTTATGGCGACCGAACGCGACATCATTCCGCTCCCCACCCGGCTCAATCGCGAGCACCTGGCCATCGTCGCCCTCGGGCTGGCGCTGCGCAACGGGCTGGGCGCGGTGACGGTGGACGAGATTGCGCGGGTGGGCCGCGTCTCGCCGGACGTCGTCCGGAATGTCTTCGGCTCGGCGGCCGAAGCAGTTCTGGCAGCGCGTCGGCCCCGGGTCACCGCGCTCCAGCACGCGATCGCGGCGCGGCCGGCCGAGGAGACGCCGATGCAGGCGGTGCGACGCGGGACCGTCGACCTGGTTCGCTCGCTCCCTGATCGCCACGTCGACCTCCTCCGGCGACTCGCGCGTCTGGCCAGTTCGCCGTCGCTGCGCGTGGCCGTCGCGGAGGAGCAGCGACTCCTCGAGCAGGACCTGCGGGCGGCGGTGGCGGGCCGGGGCAGCGCCGAGCACCGTGGGGTGCTCGTCCCGGTGATTGCCGGCATCGCTGCACTGGCGCTGCGCACCGCGATCGAGCGCTGGATCGCCGACGACGACGCCAGCGCCACGCGACTGGCCCAACACATCGAAGGCGCCTTCGCGCAGTTCCACGGCTCGCCTTCGACACTGCCGCTCGCGTACGCGTGAGCCCCAACGTGCGCTGCGCCGGGGTTGTCCAGCCCGCCCCGGCGTGGCGCGCCTCCACCGGTGGCTCGTCGGCGTCCCGGGCCGCGCGGTGCCGAGGGTCAGGAGGCCAGCACGACCTCGTCGACCACGTGATCGGCGATCGCCAACGATGACGTGGCGGCCGGAGACGGGGCGTTCCGCAACAGCGTCACCGGCCCGACCCGGTCGATCGCGAAGTCGTCGAGTAGCCGCCCGGCGCGGTCGCAGGCCTGCGCCCGTACCCCTGAATCGGTGCGCCCACCGAGGTCGCCGACCCTCAGTTCCGGAATGAACCGTCGGGCCTCGGTCACGAAGAGCGGCTTGACCAGGGACGCGACGATTTCGCGCGACCCGGTGGCCCAGTGCCGCCGGGCCAGCGGTCGCGAGCCGGGCCACCTGATCGCCGCCCAGGTTTCCCGGGCCGAGACCGTTCGCCACCGGTAGCCCTCGCGCGCCAGGGCGGGCACCGCATTCGGTCCGACGTGCACCGAATCGTCGACACCGCGAGTGAAGTGCACGCCGAGGAAGGGGAAGGCCGGGTCGGGGACCGGGTACACCATGCCGCGGACCAGGTAGGCGCGCGCCGGGTTCAGGATCCGGTACTCGCCCCGGAACGGCAGGATCGCCGGATCCGCGCTTGCGCCGGCCGCGACGGCCAGCCGGTCGGCCTGCAGCCCCGCGCAGACCACGAGCGAGTCGAACTGGAAGTCGCGGTCGTCTGTCGAGACCTCGACGCGGTCCCCTTGCGGGCGAATCGACGTCACTTCGGCGTTCACCAGCACGCTGCCCCCGGCAGCGCGGACATCGTCGGCCATCGCATTGGTCACGGCCACGAAATCGACGACAGCAGTACGCGGTGAGTGGAGTGCGGCGAGCCCCGCGACGTGTGGTTCGATCTCCCGGATCGCCTCCGGGCCGAACCGGACCAGCCCGGGAACGCCGTTGGCGCGGGCCCGCTCCTCGATGCGGTCCAGGCCGGGCAACTCCTCAATCTTGGTCGCCACCACCAGCTTCCCGAGTTCTCGGTACGGCAGGCCACGCTCCGCGCAGTACTCGCGGAGCAGCTCCCGACCGCGAGTGCACAGCGTCGCCTTCAGCGATCCAGGCGGGTAGTAGAGGCCGGCATGGGCGACGCCGGAATTGTGGCCGGTCTGGTGCGCGGCGAGCCTGTCCTCCTTCTCCAGCACCGTCACGGTGACGCCACGCTGCGTGAGGGCGCGGGCGATGGCCATTCCGACGATGCCTCCGCCGATCACGCCGACGTGCCGCTCGCCGATCGTGCCCATCGGACGCTCCTTCGCTCGGGATGCTCAGGGGTCGATGCTAGCGATCGGCACTCGACGGGCACGCCGGGACGCGACCGATGACCGCGCCATCCACTCACCACCACGCACTACCCAGCACGTCGGGATGACGCGCAGCGAGGCGGGTCCGGATGGACCCGACCCCGGTGACCGCGTAGCTACGGGTGGATCGGCTACTTGCGCACGTGTGCCCCTGCGAAATCCATCGCCGCAGCGTTCGCCCTGGCCTTGCCAGACGCCTTGTCGGTGCCGTTGACCGCTGACGTGGTCATCGCCAGTTGCGCCGTCGAGTCGGCCACTGCATCGACCATCTGGTCGAGGGCGGCGAGGTCGACATTGGCCTCGGTGTCGCAGGCCTGGTGGTAGCACCGGTCGTACGCCGTCCCGGCGGTGCCGCCGTAGACAGCCGCCTGCTGCTCGGTCTTGACCTCTTCCGCGCCAGTGAACAGACCGCCGGCCGGGATCCCGACTGCGATGAAGGGTCCATAGTCCGAGCGCCCGTCGAACGCGGTCGGCTCGCTCGCCAGGCCCTGCGAGTCGAAGTAGCTGGTGAACAACGTCTCGATGTTCTTCGACCCGTTCGGGCCGGCGGTGCCGGTGCCCGAGCCGTCACCGTCGTAGACGAAGCGCACCGGGTTCGGCGAGCCGATCATGTCGAAGTTCAGGTTGGCCATGTGGTCCTTGATCTCGGACCTGCCCAGCTGGTCGACGTAGTGCTGCGAGCCCAGCAACCCGGACTCCTCCGCGCTCCACCAGGCGAAACGGACGCGGTTCACTGGCTTGATCCCGAGCTTCTTGAGTTGCACCGCAACCTCGAGGATGCCCGCAGAGCCGCTGCCGTTGTCGTTGATGCCGGGGCCCTCGGCAACCGAGTCGAGGTGGGCACCGACGACCACCGTGCGATCGGCCCGGCCGGACGTGTCGGCGTACACGTTGTAGGTTTCCCGGATTTCGCTCGTGGTCTGGGTCGAGAGATGCACGGTGACCGGGCCCGCCTGGGCGAGCGCGTAGAGATCCGCGCCAACGGCGAAACTGGCGCCGATCACGGGCACCGTCGGATCTCCCGGTTGACCAAGGGTCCCGTTGATGGCCTCGGTCCGGCCGTCCTGGCCTTCATTGAAGATGATCACCGCACTCGCTCCGGCGGCGATCGCGTTCATCGCCTTCTGGCCGAAGGTGCAGGTTCCGCGTTGGACCAGCGCGACGTTGCCGGCCGTGAAGGCTGCGAAGTCGGCAGCCTCGCAGCCGCTGGTCGAGGTGTTGGCGGCGGCCCCTGGCGGGATCACGATGTCGCTCGTCCCCTGAACGGCTGCGGTCACGTTGCCGGATCCCGAGTACTCCATCGTCGCGAAGTCGGTGCCCACCTCGTAGGCGTCGGCGTTGGGCGAGACCTGCTCGAAGACCGGCGTCGCCGTCTCCTGGAAGAAGGGGAAGGAGAACGTTTGCCGGACCGGCTGATATCCGGCCGCCCTCAAGGTGTCGACGACATACTCGGCTGAGGCAACGTGGCCTGGCCCGCCCGCGACGCGGGTCCCGCTGTTGGCGTCGGCGATCAACTGGGGTCGGTGTTGGTGTGCGCGCACTGCGTCGAGGGTGACGGCGTCGCGTAGCGGCCCACTGTCGTACCCGACCGCTGCGTGAGCGGGCGCGGCCGCCAGCGCCATCGCGGCGATCAGCCCCGCAGAGGCTGCCGTATACCGGGGATGTCGCATCTGGACTCCTTCCGTAGCCGCCGCTCTTCGTCGGCGATCCGAATAATCGGACATTACGTTTCGCCGAGGGCTCGGACACCGCCGGGTCCTGGGGATCCGCGGCCGTCCCGGAGCGGTTGCGGATCAGCGCTGTGCGCGAGGCGTCGGACTTGCTGCGGGTGCCGCGCCTCCCCACGCGTCGAAGAGCCGGTCGCGGACCGTGTCCATCGGCCAGATCGGGGCGACCGCGCCGGGCAGCAGGCCGCTGGACCAGCCCCACTCGTTCGCTGCTGCGAGCACAGCGCGGTCCCGGCTGATCAACGACACCGGGACATCCCGACTCGCGCCCTCGCCGCTGACCACGGCCGCGGGCTGGTGGTCGCCGAGCGCTAGGACGACCAGGTCGTCATCGCCGTAGCGGCTGATGAAGGAGGTGAGAGTCTCCATCGAGTAGCGGATCGACTGCGCGTAGGCGGCGCGGGTCTGGGCCGAGGTGGTCCAGCCTCGGTCCGGCAGCGCGAGCGCTGGCTGTTGCCGCCGGTAGATCGAGCCGTCGCCGACGGCGTCCCAGTCGACGGGTCGCGGCAGCGGCGCCCATGGACCGTGCGAGGACAGCAGGTCGATCTCGGCCATCACCGGACCGCGGTCCTGCGGTGCCAATTCGCGGCGCCAGAACGCGGCGAGAGTGTACTGATCCGGCATGGTGGCGTACCCGTAGCCGGGGCCCTGGTAGCCGAGGGTGCGGCTGTCGTAGACCTGCCGGTAGCCGTAGAACGCAGCACCCTCGGGCCAGTCCCGGGTGTTGGCCGGCACCACCGCAACAGTCCGCCAACCCGCCTCCCCGAACGTCCGCGAGAGGGTGCGCCGTGAGGTTGCGAGCAGCCGGTCGTACCGCCCCTGATCGCTCACCCACAGGCCTGACTGCAGCGTCGAGTGGGCCAGCCAACTGAGCCCGCCGTAGGTCGGCGAGGTCAGGTACGCCGTACGGCTGCCGAACCCGTGCGCTGCCAGGTCACGCTCGCCAGCCCGGACCAGCGCGCGGGTCGCCGGGCCATGCTCGGGATCCTCCAGGGCGACCCTGCCGTAGCTCTCGACGAAGACCACGAGGACGTCCTTGCCGCGCAGCCCGGCCAGCAGACTCGCCGCCGGTGCACCGGCGTACCGATCGTCGGCGATGGCGAATGCGGTGGCGGGTGCGGCCGGGGTGAACCCGTCCGGCAGCGTGCTGGCCACCGCGCCACCGCCGACCCGGAGACCGGTCGCCGCGCAGAGCAGCCAGGCGAGGGCCAGGGCTACCGCCGTGACACCGGCTCGCCCACGGTTCCGGGTCGCTGCCTTCATGGTGCCCAGGACGGCCGCGGTGACAAGCGCCGTCACCGCAGCGATCACGACCACTGCGCCGGCGAGCACCGCCAGGGCTCGGGGCGCGCCGAGGGAGTCCCGCAGCACGGCGTACGCCGAGGTCAGGTAGCTCCGGTCGGTGACCGGATTGAACGGCCGGTCCAGCACGGCGAAGAAGGCGGCATTGGTCGCCTTCAGCAAGAGCACGCTGCTGAGCGCGACTCCCGCGAGCCATCCGACCAGCCGTCCGGCGCGCCGGCCGACCAGAGCCGCGATGAGAAGCAGCGCGGCCAGCTCGAGCGGGAGCCGGAGCAGCCCGAGCGGGGTCAGCCGGCCCAGCTGATCCGGCAGCACCAGGGCGAGCCAGACGATCAGCACGGCCGCGCCGAGCCAGACGCTACGCACGCCGGTGGATCCAGACCAGTTCGGGTTCGCCGGAGAGCCCGGCTCGCAACCGCCGATGGCGGCGCCACAGCCAGAGATCGTCCCGGCCGAACGACTCGGCGAGCAGGACCAAGGCCCCGGCCACAACAACGTCGATCCACGGCGACCCGAGGAGATCCCCCGCAGCCAGACCGAGGGCGATGCCCTGCGTCGCCGCGACCGGCTTGCGCCAGTAGCGCGGCGGCACCCGGGCGCCCAACCACGGCACCAGGCGTCCGACCGCCAGGTGCGCGTAGTAGGCCACCCCGATCGCCAGCACCCACCAGCCCAGCTCGCTACCGGCGTGCACGCTCAGCACCAGGATCAGGAACGCGTCGATCTCCATGTCGAATCGGGCGCCTAGCGGCGAGACGGTGCCGGTACGCCGCGCGACCTGCCCGTCCACGCCGTCGAGGACGAGCGCCACGGTCACGGGGAGCAGCAGCCAGGGAGGTTGGATCGGGCCACCGAAGCCGTCGACGACCTGAGCGGTCACAGCGCCCACGAGCACGGCGCGGACCAGGGTGACGCCGTTGGCAGGCCCGAGCCGCGCGGCTCCGCTCCGCGCCAGACCCGACCCGAGCAGCACCCACAGCGCGACGGCGTACACCAGTCCGGCAATCCACCCTGCACGACCGAGACCGGGGCCGAGTGCGATCACGGTGAGCAGTATCGCGATGCCGAGGGCACCCGATGCCGGGCCGATCTGAACCGTTCGCACCAAGCCCTCCGTCTCCTAGGGTGTACGCATTGGGACGGGGGACGTGACTATGCCGTTCAGGGAGACGTCCGAGGACGATCGACGCGAGTGCCAGCAGGCACTCGCGTTCTGGTTCTGCCCGCCGGACGCCGCCGAGTTGCGACCGGTCACGGTTCCTCCTCCGGGTGCCGACGACGTCCAGGTGCGGACGCTGGTGTCCGGCATCAGCCGGGGCACCGAATCCCTGGTGTACCGCGGTCAGGTGCCCGCTGGCCAGTACGCACGGATGCGGGCGCCATTTCAGGAGGGAGAGTTCCCGGGGCCGGTCAAATACGGCTACCTCAACGTCGGCGTGGTCGAGCGCGGCCCTGCCTCGTTGGTCGGCCGCACCGTGTTCTGTCTCTACCCACACCAGAGTCGCTACGTCGTCCCGGCAGCTTCGGTGGTGCCGGTCCCGGAGGGAGTCCCGGCGCGGCGCGCGGTCCTCGCCGGCACCGTCGAGACGGCGCTCAACGCGCTGTGGGACGCCGCTCCACTGCTCGGCGACCGGGTCGCGGTCGTCGGTGCGGGGATGATCGGATGCTGCGTCGCCCGGCTGCTGGCGCTGATGCCGGGCGTGCGCGTCACGTTGGTGGATGTCGACCCGAGCCGGGCCGGCGTGGCGGATGCGCTCGGAGCGGACTTCGCCGATCCCGAATCGGCGCCGGGCGACCAGGACCTGGTGGTGCATGCCAGTGCGACCAGCGCCGGGCTGCAGCGGTCGCTGGAACTGGTGGCACCGGACTCCGAGGTCCTGGAGTTGAGCTGGTACGGCGATCGCGCCGTGACCCTGGCCCTCGGCCAGGACTTCCACAGCCGGCGGCTCGGGATCCGGGCCAGCCAGGTGGGTCAGGTCGCATTGCGTCGTCGCCTCCGGCGAACCACCCGCGACCGGCTGATGCTCGCCCTCGACCTACTCGCCGATCCGGCGTTTGACGCGCTGATCACTGGTGACGTGCGGCTGGCCGACCTGCCGGCGGAGATGGCTCGCCAGGCCGCCGGTGTCGGCGCCGGACTGTGTCAGGTCGTGGTCTATGACGAGGTGTGAGCGATGTTCACGGTGACGGTCCGCGACCACGTGATGGTCGCCCACAGCTTCCGGGGTGCTGTCTTCGGCCCGGCACAAGCGCTGCACGGCGCAACCTTCGTCGTCGATGCCGGCTTCCGGCGAGCCGAACTCGACGAGCACGGCATCGTGGTCGACATCGGGCTGGCGACCGAGCAGTTGCGCGAGGTGCTCGATGACCTGCGGTACCGCAACCTGGACGAGCACCCGTCCTTCGCCGGGCTCAACACCACCACAGAGGTGCTGGCTCGCTACGTGGCGGATCAGCTGGCCAGCAGGATCGAGGCGGGTGCGCTCGGCGCTGGAGCCCGCCAGCTCGCCGCGTTGACGGTGACACTGCACGAATCCCACGTCGCGTGGGCGAGCTACGAGCGGCCGCTGTGACGGGGGCGCCGACGATCGAGGTAGGGCCAGGGTGGGGCGCCGCCCCAGCGCGCAGGCCGGCCCTCGGCGTCGTGCACGTCGTCGTGCCAGCCGGCATCGACGACTCGCGGCAGCCGAGTGGCGGCAATCGGTACGACCGCCGGATGCTCGACGGGCTCGCCCAGTCAGGCTGGCACGTCGTCGAGCACCGCGCTCCCGGCGACTGGCCGGCTGCCGGGGCCGCAGGTGCACGGTGGCTCACCGATCGGCTGAACGCCGTCCCCCCGGATATGCCGGTGATCGTGGACGGCCTGATCGGGTCTGCCGCAGTCGAGCCGATGCTGGCCGCGTCGCGCCGACTGCGGCTGGTGCCGCTGGTCCACATGCCGCTTGGTGACGCCGCGCTTGGCGACCCTGCGCGTGCCGACCCTGCGCGTGCCGACCCTGCGGCCGACCATCGAGTGAGAGCGGGCGAGCGTGCGGTGTTGGCGAGCGCCGCCGCAGTGCTCACCACCAGCGACTGGACGCGGCAGCACCTCATCGACCGCTACGCGCTGAGTCCGGATCGGGTGGTGGTGGCGCGTCCCGGGGTCGACCCGGCACCGCTCGCACCGGGGTCGGCGACCGGAGCGGAAGTGCTCTGCGTGGCCGCGGTGATCCCGGGGAAGGGCCAGCGCGACCTCGTCGCGGCGCTCGCGCAGCTGCCGGACCTGTCGTGGCGGTGCACCCTGGTCGGCTCACTCACCAGGGACCCGGGCTACGTCGCCGACCTGCGGCAATGCGCGGCGCGTGCGGGTCTCGAGGGCCGGCTGCGGCTAGCCGGGCCGCGTCAGGGCGTCGAACTCAAGACGAGCTACGCATCCGCCGACGTCTTCGTCCTGCCGTCCCGTGCCGAGACGTACGGGATGGTCGTGGTCGAGGCGCTGGCGCGCGGGCTCCCGGTCATCGCGACCGACGTCGGCGGTTTGCCGGAGGCGTTCCGAGGCGCCGTGGGTGCGCCGCGGCGCGGCGGCGACCCAGGGCTGCTGGTGCCGCCTGGCGACGCCGAGGAGCTTGCCGCGGCGTTGCGCCGCTGGCTCACCGACGCGCCCCTGCGGCATCGACTGCGGGCCAACGCCGCCCGACGGAGGGCCGAGCTTGCCGACTGGCGCTCGACCATCGGCGTCATCGACGAACTGCTGCGGGGGTTGCGGTGAGCGTCCGGAGGTGGCTGTCCGGCGCGCGCGTCCGCGCGGGCGCTCGACTGATCGGTGGGGCCGCGATCCTCGCGCTGGTGGTGGCCGAGGTCGGCGCGCAGGCATTCATCGACGGGGTGCGGGCGACCACCGGATCGGGAGTCGTCGGGGCGCTGGCGCTCGGCCTGGCGAGCACGAGCGCGGCCGCCTGGCGGTGGCGGATCGTGGCCCGCGGAGTGGGGGTCGCCGTTCCCCTCGGCGCCGCGGTCGCTGGGTACTACCGGGCGCAGTTCCTCAACACGGTGCTCCCCGGGGGGCTGCTCGGCGATGTCCACCGAGGGGTCGCGCACGGTCGCAGCGCTGGCGATGTCGGTCGGGGTCTGCGCGCCGTCGCCTGGGAACGGGCTGCCGGGCAAGCCGTGCTCTTCACGCTGACCGGCGTGGCAGTCGCAGTCGCTGCGAGGGCGATCCCCGGGCTGCGCCCGGCAGCGGTGGGCGCCGGGGCGGCAGCCGTGGCCGCTGTCGGCGTCCTCGGGTTCCTCGCGTCGTCGGCTCGGGCCTGGGCCGGGGAGTCCCGGCTGCAACGCGCAGCCAGTGCCGTTCGGTACGACCTGCGGCGCGGCGTGTTCGCCCCGGACGCCTGGCCGGGCGTGCTGCTCTCGTCGGCCCTGGTCACCGCTGCGCATGGCACGACGTTCTGGCTCGCGGCGCACGCGACCGGGGTGCCGCTGGCCGCCGGGACCGCCTTCGCGCTCGGCCTGCTCTGCATCTCGGCGATGGCGATCCCGTTGAACCTCGGCGGCTGGGGTCCCCGGGAGGGGATGGCCGCCTGGGTATTCGGTGCGGCAGGGCTGAGCGCGGCGCAGGGGGTCACGACGGCGGCCGCGTACGGCGTGCTGGTCTTCGTTGCCTGTCTGCCCGGGGCAGCGGTCCTGGTCGTTGAGGCGTGGACGGCGGTGGGTCGCGACCGCGGAGCGCGGGAGGCTGCCGTCCCTGGAGCCGACCGCCTCCTCGCGACACTGCCCTCTGGCGCGGCGCGCAGGAAGGTCGCGGACCTCGATGACTGACCGCCCGTACACCCTGCTGAGCGCCGCGATGTCGCTGGACGGGTACCTCGATGGCGGCCGCGGCCGGCCGCTGGCGCTGTCCAACGCGGCCGACCTGGATCGCGTGGACGCGGTCCGCGCCGGCTGCGATGCGATTCTGGTGGGCGCCGGCACGGTACGGGGGGACGATCCGCGCCTGGTGGTCCGATCGCCGCAGCGACAGGCCGAACGCGCGTCCAGCGGCCGTCCGCCGACCCCGCTGAAGGTGACGGTGACCTCTGCCGGCGCACTTGAGGCGTCGGCGGCGTTCTTCCGCACCGAGGGGGTCAAGCTCGTCTACTGCGCATCCGGCTCGGCGGCCGCCGCCTGCAGCAGGCTCGGGGACTGCGCGACAGTGGTCGACGGTGGCGAGCCGGTGGATCTGCGGTTCGTCACCGAGGACCTGTACGGGCGTGGCATCAGGCGCCTCCTGGTGGAGGGCGGTCGCAGCATCCACACGCAGTTCCTCACCGCCGACCTCGCCGACGAGCTCCACCTGGTGGTGGCGCCGTTCTTCGTCGGCAGCGGCGCCGGCACGCGCTTCGTCGACTCAGGCGCCTTCCCGTGGCACCCCGGACGGCGCGCTCGGCTCGCCGAGGTGCGACAGCTCGGGGATGTGGTGCTGCTGCGCTACGCGCTCTCGCCGCGCTTCGGCGAGCACGACCGGGAGGAGTGCTGATGGTGGCGATGCTGCCGATGGCGACGATCCGCAGCCAGGTCGCCGTCCCGCTCCGCTTCGGCGACGGCTATGCGACGACAGCGCAGGTGATCAGTTTCGACGGGCTCGTCGACGGCGGCGAGCATCTCGCTCTGGCGCTCGGTCTTCCGGGCGGTGCAGGTCTGCGGAACGTGGCCCCGCTGGTCCGCCCGCACAGCGAGTGCCTGACCGGGGACGTGTTCGGAAGCGCGCGCTGCGACTGCGGTGCCCAGCTGCGCGAGGCCGTCCAGCGGATCGACGAGGTCGGCGGCTACCTGCTGTACCTGCGTCAGGAGGGCCGCGGCATCGGCCTGTACAACAAGCTCGACGCCTACCGGCTGCAGGACGCCGGGCTCGACACCTACGACGCCAATCTCGCGCTCGGTCATGCGCCGGATGAGCGCGACTACACCGTTGCCGCGCAGATGCTCGCCGCGCTGTCGGTCAGCCGGGTGGCCCTGCTGACCAACAACCCGGACAAGGCAGCCCAGCTCTCGGCGCTGGGCATCGAGGTCGCCGAACAGGTGCCGACCCGGGTGCACGTCTCGGAGTCCAACGCCGGCTACCTCGCCACCAAGGCGTCGCGCGGCGCGCACACGCTCGATGTCCGCTGTGCTCCCATGGGCCGTTGAATGGTCAGCCTGACGGCGCACGACGTGCCGGCGCCGGGAGGGGGCTAGATGTAGGAGCGCAGGACGTTGGTGATGCCGAGGTCGAGTCTGGCAGCGGGTGGCTGGTTCCCGACGGCGGTGTGGGGCCGATGGTAGTTGTAGTGGACGTTCCAGACGGCGATGGCTTGGGCGCGGGCGGCTTCTG